>CAVSAX010000018.1:0-9804 GCA_963725995.1 uncultured Acidobacteriaceae bacterium
CGTCAAGCAAACTGCTTTGTCGGGAACCCGACAATCATACTATGCGGGAGGCAAATTAGTCAGAATGAAGCAAATCTGGGCAGATTGTGGCGGCCACAGGGAGGGGAAGATAAGGCGAATTCAGTCGCCTGCCCCACGAAAGGCACTTTCGCGCTCTACGCGGATCTCTTCCATCACGGACTGGATGAGTTCCTTGGCGCCCTTGATCTCGCTGAGCACCGTCTCGAGATCGAGCGCCGGCTTGGAGGGATTGCGGCCAGAGGTGCAGTAGACCCCGTGCTGGCCAACCAAGATGAGCGCATCGGTGAGCATATCCAGCGACACGGCCAGCCGGCCACGCGCGGCGCCCATCATGAATTCATGCTTCTCGAGTTCTTCGCGCCGTTCGTCGAAAACCGACATGCTGCTCTCCGATCTTGTGCCGCACTAGGACTTGGGCTTCCAGCGCAACACAGGTTTTCTCGCCGCAGTGGTTTCATCCAGCCGCGAGATGCGGGTCGCATGCGGCGCGCTCAGAATCAGCTCGGGATTCTCGTCGGCCTCACGAGCGATCTGCTTCATCGCATCGATGAAGAGATCCAGTTCTTCTTTCGATTCGCTCTCGGTTGGCTCGATCATCAGGGCGCCGGGAACGATATGCGGAAATGAGACAGTGTAGGGATGAAAGCCGTAATCGATGAGCCGCTTGGCGATATCGCCCGTCTTGATGCCTTTGGCCGTCTGCCGACGATCGCTGAAGACGACCTCGTGCAGCGTCGGTGTTTTGAAGGGCAGTTCGTAGGTATCCTCGAGATTCTTGCGGATGTAGTTCGCGTTCAACACGGCGTCTTCGGTGGTCTGTCGCAGGCCATCGGGACCATTGGCGAGAATGTACGCAAGCGCCCGCACAAACATTCCGTAGTTGCCGTAGTACATGCGTACACGACCCACGGTTTGCGGCCGGTCATAATTGAAGTGCAGAGTGCCATCGGGCGCAGTCTCAACCACAGGCGTGGGTAGAAAGGGCTCGAGGATCTTCTTGCATGCAACTGGGCCGGAGCCGGGACCACCGCCGCCGTGTGGCGTAGAGAAGGTCTTGTGCAGATTCAGGTGCATCACGTCCACGCCGAAGTCTCCAGGGCGCGTCTTACCGACGAGGGCATTCATGTTGGCGCCATCCATGTAGAGCAACGCACCCTTGGCGTGCAGGATGTCGGCCACCTTGTGGATTTCGCTTTCAAAGACCCCGATGGTGCTGGGATTCGTGAGCATCAGGGCTGCGGTATCCTCGTCAACAATGCGCTCCAGCTCAGCAACGTCAATGCCACCCAGCGCATTCGACTTCAGATTCACTACTTCGTAGCCGCAGTGCGCAGCGGTCGCGGGATTGGTGCCGTGCGCCGAATCCGGGATCAGGATCTTCCTGCGAGCATTGCCCTTCGACTCGTGATAGGCGCGCACCAGCAGGATTCCCGTGAACTCACCATGCGCTCCTGCGGCAGGTTGCAACGTGATGGCGTCCATGCCGGTGATGTCCATCAAACAATCCTGCAGCAGCTTCATCACTTGCAGGATGCCCTGCGAGAGCGCTTCGGGTTGATAGGGGTGGGCGTCGCCGATGCCCTCGATGCGCGAGACGAACTCATTGACGCGCGGATTGTATTTCATGGTGCAACTGCCCAGCGGATACATGCCTAGGTCGATGGCGTAGTTCCAGGTGGAGAGGCGTGTGAAGTGGCGAATAATCTCGATCTCGCTCAGCTCCGGTAGGCAGCCAGCGTCAGCGCGCACTGCCCCGCCAAGTACGACAGCAGCATCCACCTCCGGCACATCCAGCGGGGGAAGCTTGTAACCTTTTTTGCCGGGCGAGGACTTCTCAAATATCAGCGCTTCGTTCTGGCTGAGATGGGAAGAGACCTTGGTTCGAGTGCCCTCAAACTTCTTGTCCGTTGCATCCTGAACTGTCGTTGCCATTGCGTATGCCCCTGTTCCGTATGCCCGGCGCTGATGCGCGCGCGGAAGATTTAGTTATGCGTTGCTGGCAATTGTTGCTGGAGCCGCGACGACTGCGGCAGCTTTGTCAACGTCTTCGCGCTTCGTTAGCTCAGTAGCACACCACAATGTCGCGTTGCCCAGCTCGGGATACCACTTCTTCAACGACAGGCCGCCGATGATCTTCTGCTCCAGCAGCCTCGCGTTGAGATCCTCCGCCGACTCTCCTGTCTGCAGCACAAATTCGTGGAAGCGCGGCGAGCCCGCAAACATCAGCTTGGCGCCGGAAGCGTTGCTTAGAGCGTCTGCCGCGTAGTGAGCCTTGGCAAGATTCTGCAGCGCGAGTTCGCGAATCCCTTCTTTGCCGTACACCGTCAGAAAAATGGTGGCCATCAGCGCGACCAGCGCCTGGTTGGTGCAGATGTTGGAGGTGGCCTTCTCGCGGCGGATGTGCTGCTCGCGAGTTGAGAGCGTGAGCACGAAACCGCGGCGTCCTTCGCTATCTTTTGTCTCGCCGCAGAGCCGACCGGGCATCTGCCTCAGATACTTCTCCTTGCTGGCGATGACGCCGCAGTAAGGACCGCCGTAGCTGAGTGCGACGCCGAACGACTGCGCCTCCATCGAGACAATGTCAGCCTCAACTGGAGGCTGCATGATGCCGAGCGAGACTGCTTCCGCAATGGATACGATCAGCAGCGCGCCCTTGCTGTGCGCCAGTTCCGCGATCGCCGGAATGTCCTCCACGATGCCGAAGAAGTTAGGCGATTGCACAATCACGCATGCCGTCTGGTCAGTAAGCTTCGCCGCAAGATCGGCCATATCGATGCGGCCATCTTCGCCGTACGCGACCACGGTCGCGGGCATCGCCTGGTGCTGCGCGTAGGTCTGCATCACTTCGCGGTACTCGGGATGCAATGTCGCCGCCGCCAGCACTCCGCTGCGCCCGGTGATGCGAACCGCCATCATCACGGCTTCGGCTGCGCCGGTGGAGCCGTCATACATGGACGCGTTCGCAATCTCCATGCCGGTCAGCTCAGAGATCATCGTCTGGAATTCGAAGATGGCCTGCAGCGTTCCCTGCGTAATCTCCGCCTGGTAGGGCGTGTACGAAGTGAGGAACTCGCCGCGCTGCACCAACGAATCGATGATGACGGGGCGATAGTGGCGGTATGCACCCGCACCCAGAAAGCTGGTGTAGCCGTTGGCAGTCTCTGCCGCAGCGGCCTTGAAATGATCAATGATCTCCGACTCGGCCATCTGACGCGGTACGCTCAAATCACGCTCCAGGCGATACTCCGCCGGAATCGTCGAAAAGAGGTCGTTGATGGTCGAGGCACCGATCTGGCGAAGCATTTCTTCGCGCTCGGCGGCGGACTTGGGCAAATAGCGCATGCTGATTCCTCTTCCAAATCAGATTCAATACAGCGTGAAACGACGCGCGTTACGGCTGTCAACACCAGGACCATCCGGCGTGGCCCGTAGAATCAACGCGTTGCGAGGTCTGAAATTCCTAGTGGCCAGTCTCTTCCGACACGAACTTCTCGTAAGCAGCGGAGTCCAGCAGCGCATCGACATCCGCTGGGTTCGACAGATCCACCTTGATAATCCACGACCCGTGCGCATCGGTGTTGATTTTTTCGGGAGCCGAGGTCAGTTCCTCGTTGACCGCAGTCACGGTGCCGGAGACGGGCGAATACAGGTCTGAAACAGCCTTCACCGACTCCACGCTGCCGAATACGGTGCCTGCTGTGACGGTGGCGCCAACCTTGGGCATGTCAACAAATACGATGTCGCCGAGCGAACCTTGCGCATAGTCGGTGATCCCGATCCTGCCGGTCTTGCCCTCCACCTCAATCCACTCATGCTCTTTGGTGTAGCGGTATGTCGCGGGATAAGCCATGAAATCCGTGTCTCCTGACATTCTAGGGTGTGCACTGCGGTGTGGACGTGAGCAGGCCGGGGAATGACGCTTCCGGCAACCCGTTTGTTGGTGCCCTTACAGTTTATCCCTGCTTTTTGGGGCGGCGGTAAAACGGTGTGGGAATCACCTTTGCCTTCACCATATTGGCGCGAACCTGCACCAGCACTTCGGTGTCGAGCGCGGTAAATTCCATGGGCAGATAGGCAAGGGCGATGTTTTTCTTCAGGAAGGGCGCTGGCGAGCCGCTGGTGACGGAGCCAATCTGCTTTCCATCCAGCGAGAAGACCGGGTATCCGTCGCGCCCGATTCCCCGCTCGACCATCTCCAGGCCCACTAATCTCCGCGTTGGACCGCCATCGGCCTTGATCTTGTTCAGGGCTTCGGAGCCGCAGAACTCACCCTTCTCCAGCTTGCAATAGCGATCCAAATGGGCCTCAAAAACGTTGATTTCGTCGCTGATTTCGTGCCCGTAGAGGGCCATTGCCGACTCCAGCCGGAGGGTATTCCGCGCACCCAAACCGCAGGGCAGGATGCCGAATTCCTTGCCCGCCTCCAGCACCTCGGCCCACACGCGGGCGCTGGTCGGCTCGTCGGACGGAATGTAAATTTCGAAGCCGTCCTCGCCCGTGTAACCTGTCCGCGCGATGAGCGTATTGTGCAGTCCGCAGACCGTTCCCCAGGTAAACCAGTAGTTCTTGATGGGCGACAGATCTACCGGGGTCAGTTTGGCCAGCGTCTCAGCCGCGCGGGGGCCCTGGATTGCGAGTTGCGTGTACATATCGCTGTAATCGCTTATGTGGATGCCCGGGAACCTGCCAACCTGCGACCGCACCCACTGCACATCCTTCTCGCGCGTTCCGGCGTTGATAACCAGCAGGTAGTCGTTGTCGCTGAGCTTGTGCACCAGCATGTCGTCAACAAAGGTGCCATTGGGATACAGCATGGCGGTATAGTGCGCCTGCCCAATGGCCAGCTTCGAAGCGTCGTTCATAGAGATGTGTTGAACGGCGGCCAACGATCCCGGTCCGCGAAACTGGATGTCTCCCATGTGGCTGACATCAAAGAGGCCCACAGCAGTGCGCACGGCCATGTGCTCGGCCACCAGGCCGGAGTACTCCACCGGCATATCCCAACCGCCAAAATCGACCATCTTGGCGCCAAGTTGACGATGAACCGTGTTAAGAGCTGTTTTGCGCAGAGCTGGAACAACGGGAGTAGACAAGGCAAACCTCAAGGCGGGCATAGAAAAGCCCTGCTACTCAACGGTAGCACCGTGATTTTTCAGGGGTCAATGCGACTGCGGCCTTCAGGTGCGGTTCACTTGCGTGAGACCGACGATCAGATCTCGCGGCAGGTGAGTTTCTGGCTCAAGGCTTGCCGAGAAATGCGTGTCGAGCGGTCTTTCCCGAGGCCTGCCACACCTTCACGATCTCGTAGACGATCGTCGTCGCATAGGTCACCGCGATCCATACCACCACGGCCTCGACAGGCAATCCCGCCCACGCCCCGATGAACAAGCCCATCATCTGTCGTGGCTGGTAGCCCCACCAGCCATAAGGAATGGCCAGCGTGGCCTCCCACAACATGCTGATGAACAGGATGACGAAAATTGTGAGACTGATTGCGCGCCAGTTGATAAACTTCCGCGCCGCTGGAAGGAAGCCAGCCGATGGGACCAGCCCTCCAATGACAAGCACGATGAAGTAGCCGGGGTAGCCATCCGGGTAAGGAGAATGCAGTTTCTTGTAGAGGATTGCAGCCGCGATCAGCACTACTCCTGCGACTAGCGATTCGGGGTGAAACCTCAACAGGCGATCAATCTGCTGAGATTCCGCGCCGTAATAATGCACGTTGTAGGCTGCAAGCCAGTACTCGTCCAGCCAGACGTAAATGAGGAGGATCGCGACGAAGCCGGTGAAGTAAAAGATGTACTCCTCGATGGGCACGCCTCCACCGAGCGCTGGAGCGAGTAGGCCGACAGTCGCGCCAGTGTTGGGGAAGATGAAGAATTTATGGGCGGCAAAGAAATCCAATCCGAAGCCGATGGGCACCAGGATGCCGAGCGTTCGCACGAACGCACGCTTGGGAATTCGCACCGCTTCCTGGGGCACGAGCCACCACGCGATAACGATGATGGGCACGATGAAAAGCAGCAGGCTCCAGGTGTAACCGTAGGGAGTGGGATTGGTGCTGGGGATCTGGATGGTGCCCGCGACATGAATGGTGCGCAGGGTAATGCTGGCAGGGATCGCGACCATCGCCAGCATGGCGACGACGATCCATGCGCTCTGCCGCGGAGTTGGGGAGTTTCCTTGCATCCGTGGAACCTGCTTGGGCGTTTCCGCCGCAATGCCAGCGATTTTACCCCAGTTATCAGTGACCGCCGATACGCTGCTGCGAC
Source organism: uncultured Acidobacteriaceae bacterium (assembly GCA_963725995.1). Lineage (GTDB taxonomy): Bacteria > Acidobacteriota > Terriglobia > Terriglobales > Acidobacteriaceae > JANXZS01. Next base: position 6,294 of record CAVSAX010000018.1, read on the forward strand.
AAAACAGCTGTGATTTACGGCACTTTTGGAGCTCTTAGGGCCCATTTCCGCTGCTTTTTCGAGAAAGCCCTTGAGCAACGTATATGCCGGGGACTAGCATGTTGCCCATGAGTCAAGAACAGGTAGTTAAAACACCAGAACCTACGTCGGACGGCAAAGAAGCAATGGCTTTGCTGAAGAAACAACTTGTAGCTCTTGAAGAGATTGCCGAAGGCTTTTTCGGCGAAGTTCAGGACAAAGAACGGGAGTGGACCTTTGTGACGGAAGCAGTCGTCGCGAAGATCTTTGGAGTGGAGAGTCCTCAGCACGACAAGCTCGTGGCAACGCGCACGCTTGGCACCGCAGATGTTCAGGTGCGTTTTGGCGGCCCGGAGCACGAACGTCTCCAGCAGAATTTTGAAGAGCGCAGCCGTAAGCGCCGGACCGTGCTCAAGGCTTTCATTGAGGAAGTCAAGATCAAGGCCCACTTGGAAGACAAGGAATAAGCGTATCCGGGCGGTTTTACTGCCTTGAAATCGGATATTGAGAACGAAGCCAGCTCTTGCCGCTGGCGTTCGAGCTTGTTTTTTCAGCCGGGACGCCGTGCCGGGGAGAGCTGTTTCCGTTTGCAGAGCGATGAACATCTTGAAGCCCTGGTTTTGGCAGTCCTCACCTTGCTGCAAACTCTTCTACACAACCACCGATTCGCGGTATTCGCCAAAGACGCCGCGTAGTGCCGTGGCCACCTCGCCTACCGTGGCGTAGCTTTCCACCGCTTCCAGGATCGCGGGCATCAGGTTCTCGCCGGATCGCGCCGACTCCGCCACCCGGCCCAGCGCGGCAGCATGGCGCGCCGCGTCCCGGCGCAATCGCAATGCGTGAACACGCTCAACCTGACGGCGCTCGAGATCCGGATCGATGCGCTGCGTCGGAATCTCTGCCTCACTCTCGGCGGCGAAGCGATTCACGCCAACTACGACGGCCTCGCCATTGTCCACGCTTTGCTGGTATTGGTAGGCGGCGTTCTGGATCTCCTGCTGCACCCAGCCGCGCTCGATGGCACGCAGCATGTCTCCCATCGCGTCAATCTTTTCGAGATATAGGCGAACCTGCTGCTCCAATGAGTTCGTCAGCGACTCCACATAAAACGAACCTGCAAAAGGATCGACGGTGTGCGCCACGCCGGATTCAGACGCGAGAATCTGCTGGGTGCGCAGGGCGATCCTTGCTGCTTCCTCTGTGGGCAGCGCCAGCGCTTCATCGTAGCCATTCGTGTGCAGCGATTGCGTGCCGCCAAGTACGGCGCTTAATGCCTGGATTGTAGTGCGAACAATATTGTTTTCGGGCTGCTGCGCGGTGAGCGTGGATCCCGCGGTCTGCGTGTGGAAGCGCAGCATCCACGATCGCGGATTCATGGCGCCGAAGTGATCGCGCATCATGTGTGCCCATACACGGCGGGCGCAGCGAAACTTTGCGACTTCCTCAAAGAAGTCGTTGTGCGCGTTGAAAAAAAAGCTGAGCCGTGGAGCGAAATCATCGACCGCGAGTCCGGCATCAATCGCGGCCTGCACATTAAGTCATGCCATTCGCCAGCGTGAATGCGACTTCCTGGGCGGCGGTCGAACCCGCCTCGCGCATGTGGTAGCCGGAGATTGAAATCGTGTTCCACTCAGGCACATTGGTGGCGGCCCAGGCAAAGAGATCCGTCACCAGCCGCATGCCGTCCCGAATGGGATATATATAGGTTCCCCGCGCGATGTATTCCTTGAGAATGTCGTTCTGCACTGTACCGGCGAGCTTGCGGGTGTCAGCCCCCGAGCGACGGGCCGCAGACACATACAGCGCCAGCAGGATCGATGCCGTGGCATTGATGGTCATCGAGGTCGAGATCTTGTCCAGAGGAATTCCCGCGAAGAGCCGCTCCATGTCTTCGAGGGAATCGATGGCGACGCCAACCTTGCCTACTTCGCCTAATGCCATCGGGTCGTCGGAGTCATAGCCGATCTGCGTCGGCAGATCGAAGGCGACGGAGAGCCCGGCAGTACCGTTTGCAGAAGAAATTTGTAGCGGGCGTTGCTCTCCTCCGCGTCGCCCATGCCGGCGTACTGGCGCATCGTCCACAGGCGTCCCCGGTACATGGTGGGCTGGATGCCGCGGGTAAAGGGGAATTCGCCGGGAAAGCCTAGTTCGCGAGCAGGATCAAAGCCAGCAAGATCCTCCGACGTATAAACGGGCTTGCGGGGATCAGAGTGCATAGGACTCACCTTTACCGTCGGCCGGAGAGCAGCGCCATTACCGTCTTTTTTTTTCTTTGCGGCGAGCGATGTAGAAGGAGCTGACCGTGAAGTATCCAAATATCAGAGTCAGCACAATGTGGATGATGAATTTTTGGTGATTCACTCCGGCGCGGTAGTCGGAATGATACCGATAGATTCCCAGGGCGAAGTAAAACATGAACAGGCCAAAAAATGCGCCGGTCACCTCTGACCACAGCACGCTGGAGACGTGCGCGAAGGGACCCCACATTGCTTTGCCGAAGCGCCGCGTACCTTCTCCCACACCGCGTGCCTTGGCGGCGACTACCGGAGCCTGCTGGCGCATGGTTTGCGCGGCCTTCTCGGTGGTTTGCCGCAGATTTTCCGCAGCCTGACGCGATGCAGATTCCACGCGAGAGGTTTGTTCCTGGGGCGATTGCCGGGCGGATCAGCCTGACGATTTGTCGCCGGGTTTGGCGCCTGCTGTGCATGCGCGTCCATGCGCTCCTTGACTACGCGGGACGCCACCCTGACTCCGATCCCCAGCTTTCTCCCAAACGAACTTGGTTCCACATGAAAAGTTTAGCAGCGCCCGGGGATTCAGTTTGCTCCGTTCGAACATCAGAAGTAAGGTAATGGAATCCGAAGGCTGTCTCGATCCGTCACATAACTTCGAATCCGAGCTTGATCCGAGAAATCGTAACCGGTGCGGCACAAACTTCGAATGACGAAACGGGGGTGTCCTTGAACCAGAAACTACAAAGTCTGATCCAGCAACTGGGTGAAGCTATCCATGAGTCGGTCGCGGAGTCTCCACAGATTGCAGCAGTAGTCCAGGACATCCGAAAGCATGGATTTGACGTCCTGCTGATGCTGGAGGCAACCATCGGCCTCAACGAAGTTGAGAATCAGCCACTTGGAGGCTTCCAATCTCTCGCCCGAAGCCGGCGAGGAAGGGGACGAGCCATTTTCGGCGCAGGATGTCAGTTTTCTGCGCTCCCTCCGAATTGCGGTTGAGGATGGAGCCGGCGAATAGAAAACACCAGTGCCCGGGAGTGATTCTGCTGTGGTAGCATCGCTCGTTGACTGGAACACTCTTTAAATAGATGCTCTTCAAACCCAGGTAGAGCCGGGCAGCGCGCCCCGGGAGCAGCGCGCGATGGGGTAGGAGCTAGATGATGAAAGATACTCTCGGCGTTTTGCTTGCTGGCGGAGCGGGGGAAAGACTGTTCCCGCTGACCAGGGATCGCGCGAAGCCCGCGGTTCCGTTTGGCGGC
>CAVSAX010000019.1:0-24265 GCA_963725995.1 uncultured Acidobacteriaceae bacterium
AATGACTCCGCCAGCATCGCGCCGTAACCGATAAAACGCGCATCTGTCTCTTTATTCAACATCTTAGGAGTTGTCCCCGACGACACCAAAGCATGAAATCCCGAGATCGCACCGCACGCAATCGTCACAAAAAGGAACGGAAACAGCCGCCCATGAATAATCGGCCCGCCCCCATGCACAAACTCCGTAAATGCGGGGAATTGCAGCCTTGGATGCACGAAAAACACGCCTACGACGAGCAGCGCGATCGTCCCAAGCTTCACATATGTCGAGAGATAGTCGCGCGGGGTCAGCAGCAGCCACACGGGAAGAACCGACGCGAAAAAGCCATAAGCAGCCATCAACCAGGTGATTTGAGCGGAGCTAAACATCAAAAAATGCGCCGCTGAAGACCCTGCAAACCAATGTCCGCCAACTACCGACGCAAGCAACAGAATCACCCCAAAGGCGCTGGGAGCAGCCACCCGCGTCGTCCCGGGGGCGCTGCGAAACATCCACCACCCCATTACGAAAGCGATGGGTATGGTCATGCCGATCGTAAATACACCCCAGGGGCTATTGGATAATGCGTTCACGACGACGATGCCCAGGCCGGCAAGAGCGACTACGCAAATGCACAGGACCGCGATCATCGCGACGATCCCGGCAAACGGGCCAATCTCTGTGCGTGCGATCGAGGCCAGCGAACGGCCATTATGGCGAATTGAGGCCACGAGGATGGTGAAGTCCTGGACGCATCCCGCGAGCACTGCGCCGATCACGATCCAGAGCAGCCCCGGCGCAAATCCAAATTGCGCTGCTAAGGTGGGACCGACGAGTGGGCCCGCGCCGGCGATGGCGGCAAAGTGGTGTCCGAAGAGAACCCAGCGCGGCGAGGCCACAAAATTACTACCATCGGCAAAAGTATGCGCGGGCGTAGGCCTACGATCATCGAGCACCAGCGCACGGGCTGCGATGAACGCACTGTAATAACGATAGGCGAGAGCAAATACGCACAAGACGCCGATGAGAACAGCCAGTGTATTCATTGCCCTGCTTTCACACGCCGATTCCCTGCCAGCCGTGTAGTGCACAATAACATGCAATTCCACGTTTTATCCGATTGTGCCTTTTACTATGGCAAGCGTGTTCCACAATAGAAAATAGGAATCCACTTGAACGAACGAAAGGGACGTGTGCGACTGAAACTGTTGCTGTGCTTGCTGCTGAGCGCCTCTGCTGCCTGCCATGCTGTCGAGTTGAAAATTTCTGCCGAGGCGTTGGAACGAACACTGAAGACGCAGCTATTCACCACAGACGGCCGCTACTATATGCAGGGCAATCCCCATACGGCATGTTATGCGTATGCGCAGGATCCAACCGTCAGCTTTGTGAAGGATCGCATCGTAGTCAAGGTTCGTGCGCATGCCCGGCTTGGCACCCCGGTGGGCGGTTCGTGTGTTGGAGTGAGCTTCAATCCGCCGGCTTCGGTTTCCCTTGTTCCTGTTGCTGAGGGCGAGACGATTGGTTTCAAGGACGCACGCATCGAACAGATCAGCGATTCTCGCGAGCTGAATTTCCTCCTCAAACCATTCCTCAGCCACAAAATTCCATCGAGCCTGAAGGTGAATGCGGCCACGATCCTCCGCGAATTGCTGGCAAAGTCGCGCGAGAGCACGGGCTACGCCTTCAGCCTGGAGCAACTGACGATCGAGTCAATGCGGGTTGTTGGGGATTTGCTGATCGTACAACTGGGGGAAGCGTCAGCGTAAAGTAAGGCTCAAAGCGAGTGCAGTGATCACGTCTGCTGACGATGTCGAAGAAGGCGTCCCTTCACGCACGGGCGCGTGGGATTCGTCGAGCCGGAACCTTATATCTCTCAAGGAAAGAGGTCACTTTTTCCACGAAAGTAGGCGCCGAGTCGCCTTCGACCCTGTAGCTGCCAAAGGGCAATGCCAGTGCGCGGACGGAGTTGTTTCTGCCAACCGGTAAGTCCGCATAGCTTTTCGAGCAACGAAACTCCATAGAGCCTCCTGCACACGTAATTGACTGGTTTCGGTCGAGCGGGTTAGCCGATCTGACCAACCCGCTCAGCCGTGGAACCAAAGCAAAATAACTGCAGTTTGATTACGGCAGCGCACAGTCTTTGGATTTCCAACAGAATCATGCGCTGTTAGAGTGGTGGCCGATAGGTGCCAATCGTTACAACAGTTTGTGAGGAATTTCAGGCGCCGGAATAAATCTGAAAGGCTCCCCAATAGAGGGGTTTGCGATAGACGCCATGGGAATGAGCCATCGTGAGCTTGGCGTTATGCAAGGAAACGTCGGGGGCGATCCCCTTTTCGAGCGAACCATATAGGTTGTCCATCAGCTGTGGCGTCGAGGCGTCACTAACCGCCCACATCGCGCCGATGACATTATGCGATCCCGCGCGGAGGAATGCCCAGGATAGCCCTACCAGCCCTTCTCCAGCATAAGACTTCGTACCCGAACCATAGCAAGTTGATACCGTAACAAGTTCAGTATTTATAGGGAGATGTACGATATCTCTCGCGTATAGCTTGAAGTGATCGGGGCGATCGGCGGTACGCGATAGCAGCACGGCGGAATCCAATGGACTAACCTGGCTTGCCACTCCATGCGCCACAAAGTGGATGAAGGCAAATTGGTCCGGATGACTGGCGGAATAGGCGGCGGGTGAGGCCTCGGCACGAGTCAAAATCCGCCGGTTCCCGGCAGGAAAATGACTTGCCACACTGGTCACCTCCGCAGAGGCATTGGGCAAATCGGCGAACTCGTCCGCCGGGGAGATAGGGTCTCCTATGAGTAACAGCTTTGCTGTTGAATTCCTATAGATCCTGGGGCGGAAGTTTCGCAGCATTCGCAGAGAATCCGCCGTTGTCAAAACGATGTCTTCCAGCCAGAAATGCGGTGTGGGCCGGCTGACCAGGAAGGTCTCGAAATTTACATGGTTGAGGCTGCCATCCGGGATCAGAAAGACCTTGGAGTGAGGCGGCAACATGGATGAAGCCGGCGCGATGAGCATGTTGTACAGCCACTCACCGGCGTCATTTCCCCTGGCGAGGACGTCGTTTGAATTGGCAATATCCCTTTGATATTCCCTCACCCGATGGTCGATTTCCTCGCGCGCGGGCAACTCGAAGAGCCGAACCTCGCTCGGCGTGATCGCCCAAAGATAGGAGTGCCGGGCCCCCAGGTAGTACTCCAGCACGGAGCCGCCGAGGTTTCGCGCGACCGCTTTGGGATCGACACGGAGCGAAGAGGGCGTCTGAGTCTTCAAGACCGAGATGGCAGCGTTCGATACGGCTCCTCGACGGAGGCCCAATCCTTCCTCAAGCGTCCGGGCACGGCCCGCGTCCTGAACCTGCAGCGCATCGTCTGGCCTGTGCTGGGCGACCAGGTAATCGACGTAGTCCTGGTAGATCTGGGTGGCATTGCCGAAGAAAGGCAGCTTGCTCTCGTCGTCGTGCAGAGAAGAGCGCTGGAGCTCAAACGTGTCGATGGATTTGCGATACCAATCCTCGGCATCATTGGGTGCGGCATCTTTGGCATGCAGATTTGCCAGGGCATCTTCCACTTGCCAACGAAGCGAGGGCGTCAGAGCAGGAGAGCTGTCAACCAATTTGAGCAAACGATCGGCATCTGCGGGGCGCGACCGGCGGTCTGCCAACAGAGCCTCGAGAAAGAGCGGCTCAAGTTCAGCAGACTTGTTTCCAGTGGCGCGCGCCGCCTCGAGTGCTCTATCGGCGTGTACCTGCGCCAGATCGTCCTGTCCCAGTTGCAATTGCTGAAAGGCCAGAGCCAGGTGGGCATACGCTATCTTTTCGCGATTCTGAATTGACTCTGCGAGCGCGAGAGACCTGTTGTAGTAAGCCTCGGCGCCTTTGTACTCATGCAACTCGTACATCGCGAGCCCCGCGTTATTCAGCCAGATGACCTGATCCAGGGGAATGCCGAGATTCTCAGCCTGAATCTCAGCCTGCTGGGTATCGATCAGGGATCGCTCGTAATCTCCCAACTCAAAATACGCTCGTCCCTCATTCGCAAGCGCCTTCTCCAACGTAATCCGCGCATCGATCGAGCGGGCGAGACTGGAGGCCGCCCGCGACCAATAGAGTGCCTCGTCATAGTGCTCTGTACGCAAACCCACGACTCCGATATTCAGCAGGATCGCAGCTTGCAGGGCGCTGTCATTTCTAGTCTGGGCCAGAGCAAGTGCCTGGTGGAACAACGAAGTAGCCAGCTGCAGATCGCCTCGGCCCACGGCCATAACACCGCGGCTGCTCAACACCTCGGCCGCCAATCCGGAATGAGTTTCATCGACCAGCCGCTGCGCTTGGTCGATCGCCTGGATGGCAAGGTCTTCCTGCCCGAGACGTTCCCAGGCCATCGCCAGGTACATGTCACGTTGGATCGCCATGTCGCCTCGGGATAAGGGCTGCGGTAGTGGATCTGCCAACAAGGCTAGAACGTCTTTGCTCCTGCCTTGATGTACCAGGGCTTTGGCTTCGAGCAAGCGGAACTTCCAGATCCATTCGATGCCCCGGCCCGCGAATTTCTCACGGGCCTCATAGGCTTCAAGTTGTGCCTGGGATAGTTCTCCGCGCACGAGGTGCGCTTGAGCATCGTCGAAGACATTCTGTGGATCGAGCTTGAGCTGCTTACGGCATCCACATACAGAGCAGAAGATAAGTAGGCAAAAAACTATGGTTGCGTACTGCCATTCCCACGAGCGGAGGCGACTCCGATCGATCCGTGCACTGCGCAGCCCAGTTCCGCCCGAATCATCGTAAGTTGAAATGCACCGTGTTGAACGATCACTTCGCCGAAAAAGAATTTTCCGAACTCCTCGATCTCAACCACGTGTCCGAAGGTACGACCCGGAATATCTCCCTTGATGCTGTCGACCAAGGAACATACTACGTGACCTCTTTCCCGGATACCCTCTTCAGACTGCACCCAAGCATACCGATCCTCAGCCCACTTGGGCACCTTCGCGTTTTCGCCGCGAAGCCGATGTTGCTCCCGAACCCTCTTCAGGAAACCTTCGTGGCGAGTCCATGGACATCCCGGATAGCCCTCTTCAGGCGTCAACAGGCCGCGGTTGATGACCGCCTCGACTGGAAATCCGCCGATGCGAAGGTTGATGAACTGCGACCCGACAAACGTCACTTTAGGATCGTGGCCAACGCGCGGATGCTCGATCGAAATCTGGGCAACTACGCGCTCTGCCGTCACCACTTCAAGAATATTTAAATTCTCGACAGAGGAAGTTACCAAAGTGGTCCATGAGCCGTTTTTTGGACTTACACCACCGGACGCATGCGTGAAGGATCCGCCGCAGGACGCGATCTCTTCAAAGTTGAAGGCTCCGCTGTGCGCGGAAGTGGCGCCGCCCGCAGCGGGCAGAGACACTTCAGCCTGCGATGGGACGATCTTGTTAACTGGATGTATGAGCGCTCCACCGAGCGAGCTGGCGTCGGCATGATAGTAGTGGACTCGCTTAATCTCTTCCATCTGGATCTCGCCTCTTTTGAATAGTTAGTTGCTAAAGCCTGCGTTTATTTCTTGTGCCAGGAACCCGGGCAGCACTAAGGCTGAATTTGGAGCTTGAAGCGATATCGAACAAGATCCACAGGAGTCTTCTGCTGCCCTGAAACGGAGATGCCTTGCACCAGCAGCAGATTCAGCCCGTTCATCTCCGGCCGCGGCAGAACGCGGATCGAAACCGAATCCTGCGCCTGCAGCGTCGTAACATCCCCACGCCAGAGAAGCGACCCTGACGGAGAATACAGTGTACATATGTAGCTTGAGAAGCCTTCTTCGCTGGGAATATCGACTGACAGCAGGAAGGGCTTTGCGCCGCTCACCGTGAACGAAGGAATATCTTCCCCACGGCTGTTGCCATTTACCAGCGCCAGTGACGGCAGAACTTCCGGCTGGCTCAGCGATGCAACTTCGTGCTTCAGCCCCGGGTATACCACCATATTCTGATAAACGAGCAAAAGCAGCATCGCAGCTAGAGCGGGGATAACCCACGCCGGCCGCAGCAGAAATGGCAGGATGCGCCCACGCTTCTCCACAACGGGATCAGGGAAGGATCTCAATTCCTTCCGAGTTTGCTCTAGAAATTCGTTGGTCAGCCGGAGATCCAGTGCACACTCCTCGCAATCGAAGTAGTGCGCCTCGAAGTCTTCCTGCTCAGAGGGTGAGAGTTCTGCAAGCAGATACTTCTCAACCAGCGATCCCTTTATAACGTCATGGTGGTCCATATCTATAGAGCCTCAATAGAATGGTGCGAGATTCTGCAAATCGTGACAGTAACTGCAAGAGATTCTGTGGATTTTAGAAAGGTGGGTCTGACCCAAACCTTTTCACATAAACGTTGCGGAAGGAGATCTTGGCGCGGTGAATGAGAACCCGCAAATATTCGCGGTCAACTCCCAATTCCTTGCAGATCTCTTCTTTATTCTTGTCTTCCAGCAACACGCCTTTCAGCAATTTCAAATCCCGTGGCTGCATTTCCTGAAGTATTTGATGAACTATTCGCTGGTAATCCTTGGCTAATAAGAGGTTAAGAGCGCTTGGATCAGGAGAGGTTGCGTTGGCTTCCGTCTCGTCATCCATGGCGTCGCTACGACCGCCGGACCGGTAATGCTCCAGTAGGACGTTGTTGCAGACTGAATTGACATAAGCTCCCAGCCGCTCCGGCTGGCGAATTCCACCCTCGCTCCGCACTGCTGCCAATACCCGGGCAAAGGTCTCCTGTCGAACGTCTTCGATAGCTTCACGCGACTTGAGACGAGATCGCAGCTTCAGGTTGATCAGCTCACTGAAGTAGGCCACGAAGTGTTCTTCCGTGCGAGCGTCTCCTTCCTGCAGCTTGGTCACATAGGTCGCATCGAAGGTATGGAATTGCAAGCTGCTGTCCTCTGGGGGGTCAGAATTGGCCTAAGTGTATACCAAGTCCTTTCAGCACCGTGAGTACCTCAACTGGCTCCCACGCCGCTCCGAACTCAGTGTATCCTCAGCAGGCTCTCGTAGATAGCCAATGACCCCTGGTCGAAGCAGACGAAGATCACTTGCTCAACGCCGCTGCTTTCCGCGTACTCTCGCGCCGTCGCAACGGCGATCCCCGCGGCCCGCTGGGAGGGAAAACCATAGATGCCGGTGCTGATGGCCGGGAATGCGATGGACTTCACTTGTAGAGCCGTGGCCAGTTCCAGGCAGCGGCGGTAGCAGCTTGCCAACAGCCGGTCTTCGTCGTGATCTCCGCCCGACCACACCGGGCCCACGGCATGGAAGATCCACTTCGCCGGCAACCGGAAACCCGGCGTGGCCTTGGCGTCTCCGGTCTCGCAGCCGTTCAGCTGGCGACAGGCGTCGGCGAGATCAGGCCCCGCCGCGCGATGGATCGCCCCGTCCACTCCTCCGCCTCCCATCAGGAAGCGGTTCGCCGCGTTCACGATTGAGTCCGTAGCGACCTTCGTAATGTCCCCGTGAAGAGCTACAAGCTTGACCACTTCTCGCCCTTTCTGGAACTCGCTCCTTCGGATACCAGCATCTCTCCGCCTGCCCAGTGGCGCAGTCGTAGTGTAGACTCAGCGGTCGAGGGTTGCAGGTTGCTGGTTCGACGTCCCAACCACCACCCCATCCGACTCGCTTGAATTTGGAGAGCCCACTTCCATGATGAAATTCGTTTGCGCCGCCCTTATGTGCGCGCCCCTAGTCTTCGCCCCAACTCACTCAGCCGCCGCCGGCCCCATTCATGTGATGCTCCTCGACGGGCAAAGTGCCGGAACATATCACGACTGGAAGGCAACCACGCCCGTCCTTAAAAAGGAACTGGAGGATGCGGGTCTCTTCCAGGTGACCGTTGTGACGGCCCCGGAATCCGGCGGCGACTTCAGCAACTTCAAGCCTGAGTTCAGCAAGTATCAGGTGGTCGTTTCGAATCTTGACTCCCCAGACTGGCCTGCGGAGCTCAAAACGCAGTTCGAGCAATTTGTGAAGAATGGCGGAGGCCTCGTCGTCGTGCATGGAGCCGATAACGCATTTCCGAACTGGACGGCCTACAACCAGATGATCGGCGTAGGCGGATGGCGGAATCGCACGGAGAAAGCTGGCCCCATGTGGTACTACCAGGATGGCAAGCAGGTATCGGACCCCTCGCCCGGCAATGCCGGAATGCATGGGGAGCGGCGGCCCTTCCAGGTGGTGATTCGTGCCGCCGATCACCCCGTCATGAAAGGATTGCCGCCAGCATGGATGCACTTCTCCGACGAACTCTATGGCACCCTTCGCGGCCCTGGCGAGAATATGACGATCCTGGCAACGGCTCACTCCGACCCTGCCAACCATGGCACCGGGCACGAGGAACCCATGCTGCTAGCGATGAAATACGGCAAGGGCCGCGTCTTTCATACGACGATGGGGCACGACATAGCGGCGATGAGCTGTGTGGGCTTCATGACCACCTTCCAACGCGGGACGGAGTGGGCTGCGACAGGCAAAGTCACCCAGAAGGTCCCCGGCACCTTCCCCACTGCGGATACGGTGAGCTACAGGTCCGACCTGGCCGCGATGGCTCCCGCAGCGGCGAAAAGTTTTGATGCGCTGGCCGACGAGGCACTGGACGCGATGCGCAAGCGCGCCGCCGAGCTCAATATTGGAGGCGTCGCCGTGGTGGCCTACTTCCAGGGTGAAAAGATCCAGGCATGGACTTCGAAGATGGCTGTGGTGGGCCGCATGAGGGATGATCCCACCGCGCAGAGCAAGGGCTCGAACCTGCTGGGGATTGCCTATGCCAAGGCATCGGAGATGGCCGACACGCTCAAGGACAGCGGCAGCAACGTGCGCCCGCCAATGACCGGAGAATTTGGCTGGCAGGGCGGCGTCATCGTTCGCGGCAAAGCCGGCTACCTGGTGGCGGCCTTCAGCGGGGGGAAATCCGAAGACGATGTGCAGGTGTCTCGCGCCGGAGTGGAGAAGCTGAAGGGTGGATTCTAGATCTCGGGCTCATTAGAAGAGCCATCAATCGAGCACTCGTATCTGCGGGAATGAGACTGGTCGCGCATCTGCTGTCTCAAGCGCGGCCAGATACCCACGAACCTCCTCGCACAACATCGCTACTTCCAATCCCGCGAAACGATCTCGATGCGGCTCAAATCTCCGCAACGCCCTGCCCAGCAGCGAGCGCGCTCCCGCCAGATTCCCGCGCTCGAGATGGTGAAAAGCCGCAGCCATCTGGATCACTCCCTGGAGGAAGGCCTTCTCGGGCTCATCCAGCTTCAGCCACACAATCTCCCAATGCTCGTGAGCCGCGAAGAACTCCTCCGCACGATAGCAGCGCAGTCCCTCGGCAAGCTCACCTTGCGCCCAATCGAGCACTACGGGTTTGCCACCTTGAATGCATACGTACCCGCTGCCAGCTTGTAGTACTTCATCCCGGCATCTTCACGATCGAGCGTTACGCCCGAACTCGCAGCAAGTTTCTTGCCGCCAAGGGTGAAGGCGTCCACGCGACTCGCAGGCAACGGCATGATGGCGGTCGTGTTTGGTGGAACAGTAACGATCCACGTTGTCGCACCCCCCTTCATCGTCCAGGCAGACTTGATCTCGCCGTAAGGCGACTCATAGGAGAAGTCCACGTTGCCCACCCGTGAATCGAAGGTGGGATGGAGGTAGATGGTATGGAAGCCCGCATCGGAAGCAGTTGTGTCGATGCCCGCGGCGTAGCGATAGATCCAGTCGGCCACGGCGCCGTAGGCGTAGTGGTTATAGGAATTCATGCTCGGATCGCCGCGCATCTGGTCGCCGTTCCACCGCTCCCACATGGTTGTGGCGCCGTGCTCCAATCAGGTATCCCCACGAGGGATACTCGGTATTCAGCAGCAGCTTGTAGGCAACGTCGGTGTGCCCCGTATCCACCAGCACTGCAAGCAGGTAGGGCGTTCCAAGAAATCCCGTGCCCAGCAGCCAGTTGTTGCCTTTGATCTTAGCCACCAGCTTGTCCGCGGCCGCAGCGCGCAGTTCGATCGGGTACCAGATTCATGTTCAGCGCGAGCACGTAGCCTGTCTGCGTGTCGCCGCCGCCGCTCTTCGCGTTGGGATTGTTGATCTGCCCAAATGGCGAAGGACTGTTGTCGGCTCCGGCGACGAATCCATCGCATGAACAAATTCTCTGACAAACGCCGACTTGATTTTGCCGAAGAGCTCGGCATACTTCTTCTCGTCGTCCGCCTTGCCGAGCGCATGCGCCATCTGCTCGCATCAGCGTCACGTCGTAAGCCCAGTAAGCGCTGGCTACCAGTGGCTGCAGCGTCTTGCCTTCGGGAGAGAGCCAGTCGCCGAATGGAATGCCCGAACCCTTCTTCCATAGCCAATCGGGTTGGCAGCTCTGGATCGCGTCGAGGTACTTCTGCATCGCGCTCCAGTTCTGCTCGATCACGCGCGTGTCGCCAGTCTGCAGCCACGACGTCCACGGTATGATCACGCCCGCATCGCTCCACCCTGCGCCGAAGCCAGGGTTCGGCTGCAGAGTGCCCGGCGCAAAGATACCGTACATCGTCGTGCCCATCTGCGTACCGCGAAGGTCGCCGGCAAATTTCTTCGAGAACTCCGTCAGGTCCATGTTGTAGGAAGCGGCTCTCCAGAAGACCTGTGCGTCCGCCGTCCAGCCCAGCCGCTCGTCGCGCTGCGGGCAGTCGGTGGGCACGCCGACGAAGTTGGAGCGCTGTCCCCACAGAATGTTGCTCCAAAGCTGGTCGATCATGGCGCTGCCCGTCTTCAACTTCACGGTGAACGGCGCATCGGTATGGATGACCTCAGCCTTCACGGTCGCAAGATCAGGCTTCGAGGCGAGCCCCGTCACCTCGACATAGCGGAAGCCATGAAAGGTGAATGCCGGCTGAAATTCCTCAACACCCTTGCCGCTCAGAATGAAGTGATCCGTAGCTTTCGCGGTGCGCAGATTTTCGACATACATCGTGCCGTCGGCATTCAGCACCTCAGCGAAGCGCAGCTGCACATCCGTGCCAGCTGCGCCCTGCACGCGCAGCTTGCGGAACACCCGCCATGTTCTGACCAAAGTCATAGATGTACACGCCAGGCTCGAAGGGCTGCTGATCTGTTTAGCAGTGAGCTCTCTCTCGATACGAATCGGCTCAAACGACTGCGAGATGATCGCAGGCTCAAGCGGCTTCACTATCTCGACAGGCTTCCACTGCGCATCAGAAAAGGACTGCGTGTCCCAGCCCTGCTGGACCCGGCGCGCATCGAAAGTCTCGCCATCGTAGATCTCAGCTTTGAGGATGGGCGAAACGTCAGCCTTCCAAGTTTCATCCGTCGCAATCCACTCCACCGTGCCATCCGCATGCGCTATGCGAAGCTGCGCTTTCAGCGCGGGCGGAGTGTCTCCGTAGTTGTATCCCTGCCGGAACCACATCAGCGGAGTGGTATACCAGCCGGGCGCGAGGTATGCGCCCATCACGTTCCTTCCCGCCTTCAAATTGGCCGTCACGTCGTACACCTGGTAAGGAACGTGAATGCGAAAGTCCATCCATCCCGGAGAAAGAATCTGATCGCCAACTCGATGCCCGTTGATCTGAAACTGATATGCCCCCAGCGCCGTGACATACAGTCGCGCCGATGAGATCGCCTTGTTAACCTCGAAACTGCGGCGCAGCAGTTTGACCGGTCCGGTCGTCCACGGGTGGCCCAGGTCAGTCGACTGCATCGGAACAGGCGGCGCCTTATATGGAACGGTGTGCTTCCATGCCGAATCGTTGTATGAGGAATCCTGCCAATTCCCCTGCACGTTCAAACCACCCTTCCATCCTTCATCGCTCGTCAGCACCTTGGTGGAACCGTCGGCCATTTCCAGGTAGAGAGTTGCGTTCATCGGCGTACGGCTGTCCTCGGAAGAAAGCATGCCACTCGGATTTGCCGCATAGAGAACCACCTCAATTGCAAGCACGTTGGCGCCGTTGTGAATCTGCGATGTGACGTCCTTTGCCTCGTAGCTCTGCCAGGGCATCTGCTTCCACGGCGGCAGAGGTTGGCTTGTCAGGACTTGCTTTCCGTTCACCCACGCGGACACGGTGTCCTTGCCGGTTGCATACAGCACAGCGCGCTTCACCGGCCCTGACAGATCGAAGCCAAGGCGGAAGTCATGCTGACTGCTGCCCTTCCCCTTGTAGCTATCGTCCCCATCGTTGGTGATCCACTGCGCGCCGCCCTCGCGCACGCTCTTGCTCTCTGGTTCCTCATAGCCAATCCACTTGGCTTGCCAGTTCGCCGAATCCATCAGCCCCGTTTCCCACCACGACACGTCGCTGGCGGTATAGGGCTTCCCGTCCTTGTCCCACACCTCAACGCGCCAGTAGTAACGCTGTTGTGGTGCAAGTGCCGGGCCTGCATAGGCCACGCCCACGGACCGCTCCGACTTCACCACGCCGCTATCCCACACATCGGGCTTACCGGAAGTTAGAAGTGCTGGCTTGGTCGCGACTTTGATCTCGTACGAAGTCTGGCGCGCACCGATGCTGGAGTCTTGCAACTGCCACGAGAAGAGCGGCTCCTTGCTGTCGATGCCAAGTGGCTCAACCATTGCGTCGCACTTCAAATGCATCGGTTTGCCACCTGCAGTGGCGGCCAAAACGATATCTACGGATGAGAAGCAAGCAGCTGTCAGCAACGCCGCTCTTGTAATGCAACCCAAAATCTTCTTCATTTCGGCAAGGCCCCCGGCACTCCAATGTCGGCCCAATCATAAAGGAGAAGGGAGCCCGATGTCAGTGTAGAAATGATTTCCCTATCGGTGCACAGCGCGCAGCCCACTTCAGACCGCCCCTATTCACCTGCCGCTGACTCCTGAGACGGTGCCTCGCGGGGCGTAAAGCGCTGCACAAGCAACGGCATGATGAAGAGAATTGCGAAGACAGTCGTCACCATCCCACCCACCACAACGCGCGCGAGCGGCTGCTGGGCCTGCGCACCAATTCCCGTGGAGACGGCGGCGGGCAGCAATCCCAACCCGGCAGCCATGCAAGCCATCACCACGGGACGCATCTCGTCCAGGCACCCCTTCTCGATTCCGCGCTCAGGTCCCTCTTCACGCTGCGCACGCCGGATGCCTGACAAAAACACAACCGCGCCAAGAGTCGCAACACCAGTCAATGATGTAAAACCCACCGCAGCCGAGATGCTGAAGGGAGTCCGCGTAATAAAAAGAGCCAGCACTCCGCCAATGGCGCCGAACGGAAGAGTGGCCAACACAATGAATGCATCCATCCACGAATGAAACTGTATGTAGAGCAGGATGAGGATAACCACGAGGCTCACAGGAATGATGAACGCAAGCCGCCTCTGTTCCTTCCGCAGACTATCGAATTCGCCCGCCCACGTGTAGTTGAAGCCCGCAGGCAACTTCACTGTTTGTGCCAGCTTTCCCTGCAGATCCTGAATCGTCGTGGAAAGATCGCGGCCGCGAACGCTGAACTTGATGGGGATATACCGTCGTCCATCCTCACGGTAGATCATGAAGGCGCCATCCTGCAGACTCACATCCGCAATTTGGCCAAGCGGAATGCGGCCATTGTCGGTAGTGGGAAGAAGTATGTTTTGGATTGCCTGCGGATTTGCGCGATCCTTTTCGGGGTAGCGTACCGTCAGATCGAACCGTCGATCGCCATCGATGATCTGCGTAACCGCAGCGCCGCCGATAGCGGCCTGCACCGCCGCATTAATGTCTCCTGCCATAATGCCGTAGCGAGCGGCCTTGCTGCGGTCGATCTTGATCAACAGGCTGGGTTGCCCACCCACGCGAAACACTCCAACGTCGGCAACCCCCTTCACGGAATTCATCACACCCGCGATTTGATTTGCAACACGGGTCAGCATATAGAAGTCATCACCGAACAGCTTGAGCGAGTTCTCTCCCTTTACTCCCGACATCGCCTCTTCAACGTTGTCCTGAATATTCTGCGAGAAATTGAGGTCGATACCGGGAAGCATGGCCAGGCGCTTGCTCATTTCATCGATTAACGCCTGCTTGGTAAGGCCCGACCTCCACTGATTTCGCGGCTTCAGCGATACGGACACCTCGATGTTGTTAAATGTGCTGACGTCCGTTCCGTCATCGGGTCGCCCCATTTGCGAAACAGTCTTGACCACTTCCGGAGATCTGCCAATTTCCTCGCGCAGCCGATCCGCAATATGTGCCGATTCGTTGAACGAGATATCCTGTGGCAGCGTCGCGCGAATCCAAAGATTCCCCTCTTCCAGCGGCGGCATGAACTCACCTCCGACAAATGTGAACAGAACGACAGCCGCAAGCAAAGCCACGCCGGCAATGGTCCATGCAAAGGTCGAGTGCGTGAGCGCCTTTCGAATCCCCGCGTCATAGTGCTTGCTCAGGAACCCGTTCAGGCGCGTCTGCACCTGCTCCTGCTGGTACTGCTTGTGCGCGGCAAATGATCCAAGCACCGGCGCAAACACCAGCGCATAGATCAAAGCGCCAGTCAGAGCAAATCCATACGTCACCGACATTGGAGCAAAAATCTTCCCCGGCACTCCCTGCATGGTGAACAAAGGGATGAAGGCTACAAGAATGATGAAGGTGGAAAACAACACGGGCCTGGATGCATCCGCTACACCTTCAACAATCAAATCCGTTGTATTCTCACCGAGAACTCGTCGCGTGAGTTTGCGATAAATACTCTCCAGCACCACAATCGACGCATCCACCAGGATTCCAAAATCGATTGCGCCAATCGAAATCAAATTTGCCGAACGCCCCGTCAGCACCATCAGGGCAAATGCAAAGAGCACCGCAAACGGTATCGTGACGGCGGCAATGAAAGTGATCCTCAGATCGCCCAGCATAAGCAACAGTACAAGCGTCACCAGCACAAGCCCGGTCAGAATTACGTGCTGCACAGTGTGCGTAGTCGTTTCAATCAACTCGGTGCGATCGTAAAGAGTGCTGATGTGCATTCCCGGCGGCAGCAGGCTGCCGTGATTCAACGCATGAATCTTTTTCTTCAGACCCTCCAACGCGGGAAGAGATTTCTCTTCCTTGGCCAGCAACACGATACCCAGCACGACGTCCGGCTGCTTATCACGACCCACCATGCCAAGACGCGGTTGGATGCCCTCCTTCACAGCCGCCACATCCCTCACGAGCACGGGAGCGCCACTCCGTTCAGCCACCACGATCGACCCAATATCATCCAGATTTTTCAGCAAGCCAAGAGATCGAACATTCACGTTTTGATCTCCAAGCGCCAGGTAGTTTCCTCCGGCGTTTGCGTTGCTAGCCTGGATCGCGCTCAACACTTGCGGCAACGTAACGTTGAATGCCTGCAGTTTATTCGGATCCGTCTCCACCTGGTACTGCCGCGTGGTTCCACCAAACGTCGTAATGTCGATAATGCCGGGAACCTGCTTCAACTCACGCCGCACCAGCCAATCCTGCGTAGCCTTCAGTTCGTTCAGCGAGTATCCATCCCCGACAAGCTGGTAGCGATAGATTTCGCCGATTGGTGACCATGGCGATAACTGCGGCTGCAGATTATCCGGCAACTGCAAACTTTGCAGTCGATTCAGAACCTCCTGCTTATCGCGGAAGTAGTCGCTGTCGAAGCTGAAGTAGAGCTTCACATCGCTCAATCCAAAGATGCTGATCGAACGCACCTGGTCAAGGTGCGGCGATCCGTTCAACGCTGTTTCAACTGGAACAGTTACTTGCCGCTCCATCTCTTCGGCTGACCACGCCGAGTTCTGCGTAATCACCTCCACCAGCGGAGGAGAAGGATCTGGATATGCCTCGATGTCCAACTGCAGAAAGGCGAACACACCAACCGCCAGCCCAGCAAGGAAAAGGATAAGTATGATAGCGCGATATTGCAGGAGTGCTCGGATGAACGCTGGCATCTCAGTCTCCTGCGGGCGCGCGCAATAACGCGGCTCCGGTCGTCACGATCTGCTCGCCGTCCTTAATTCCGCCTGTCACTTCGACATTCAGCCCCTGCGCCGAACCGAGCACTACCTGCCTCTTGTCATATTTGCCTGCACTATTGCGCACAAACACGAAACTGTTCGACCCCTCGTGAATAACTGAACTCGCAGGCAGCACAAAGGCTCGCTCGGTCGAACGCGCTACTGCGATCGTCGCGTACATCAACGGCTTGTACTTGTGCTGTGGATTCTTCAGCACGACGCGTGCCTTAAGCGTCAGGGAAACAGGATCGATTGCGTCGGAGATGCTGCTTATCGCGCCATGCACCGTCTCTCCCGGATAGGCTGAGAATGTTATCTCCACCTGTCGCCCCGCGCGGACGACTCCCAGATCGCGCTCGTAAACATCCCCCAGAACCCACACTTCGTCCAGGTTCGCAATCGTAGCGATGGATACGGCGTTATCCAGTGAACGCTGCATCTCGCCGCTCGCACTGCCGGTATCGAGAACGGCCCCTGCGATCGGAGCCCTGAGCACGGTCGTATCAGAGACGCCTTCGACAGAGAACCCCAACATGTGGATACGCTGTTCAGTACGATCCATCTCCGCATGTGCAGCCTGCGACGCGGCCAGCAAGTCGTCATAGTCCTTCTGTGCCAGCACTTCATGTTGAAGCAGGATCTTGCCTCGATCAAGCTGGCGATCAGTTCGCAGAGATTCAATCTTTGCCTTCTCGTAATCCGAGCGCGCTTGAGATACATCGCTGCTTTGAATCAACCCGATGGTCTGGCCCTTGCTTACTTCCTCGCCCGGTCTCACCTTGAGTTCAGTCAACCGACCGGACACCTGCGAGAAAACATGCACTACGCGCGTCGGATCTGGAGCAACCCTGGCAGGAATCGTAAGCGTGTCCGTAACGTCCTGCATCTTCGCGGTCGTCACCTCAATGGCAGCAGACCCACCGCTCCCCGCTCCCGGATCAACCGGCGCTTGCTTCTGACATCCCGATAGCAAAACACACAACGTCGCAACAACTCTCATCAGGCGGCTCATGGCAAAATCTCCGTTGCAGCGGCAAAGCTTAGTTGGTGAATACTGAGCCACACCTGTGCGTTCGCGTTTAGCGCGTCCAGATGGGTTTGTCTGTAGTCTCGAAGCGCCTGAAGATAATCAAGCAGCGTGGTACTTCCATGGCGATAACTAAATTCAAGGTTGTCCCGTACATGCCCCGCCTCTTGAAGATAGTGGCCGTTGTAGCGCCGCGCCTGCGCAATTGCAGTTTCGTAGGAAGCCCACGCTTGTTCCACATCGGAGCAAACCTGATTGCGCACGGCTATTTCGCCAAACCTACTGGACTCCACTTCGTAGCGTGCACGTTGCTTCTCACCCTGGTTGCGATCGAAGATGCGCAGTGGAATGCTGACGCTGGCGCCAAAAGTATTGTCGTTGCCGCTCCGCTCATACTCAGAGGCAATCGTCGGATCGGTCGTCCCCATCGACTCCGCAACATGCACGTTAGCCTCCGACAACGCGACCGATTGTTGCGCAGCCTTGTAGTCCGGCCTGCTCTCCAATGCTTGTTGCTCGACCTGATCAATCGTGAGGTTTAGTTCGGGAGGATCCAGCGTTCCGGCAATGTCGAAGTGTGCATCCGGCCGAGCTGCACCCAATAGAAGCTGCAACTGATCACTCGCCTGCAGCAAATTCAGGCTGGCACTTTCTTCATCGGACTCAAACGCAGCGAGCTGCAGGTCGATGCGCTCAAAGTCTGTCTCGCTGATGTCTCCGGCCTTCAATCGCTCACGGCTGAGGTCCACGGTGTGACGATAGCCTCCCAAATTATCTTCAGAAAGATTTAGCTCCTGCTTGGCCATCAACATATTCGTGAAAGCCGTCTTCACGCTCAGAAGAACTTGCCGCTCCTGATCCTTGTATTGGCTCTCCGTTACCTGTGCGGTTGCTCGTGCAGTGTCGAGTCTCCAGCGACGCTTTTCACCCCGCTCGAACAAGCGGGAAACATTTGCCGTGTAGAAATACGGATTGCCCGGGTTATCGGCTGGCAGCGTGATGTCCTGCCCCGCGAAAGCAAGCGTAGGATTCTGCCGCAGCCCCGCGGTTACTTCGCCCGCCCTTGTTGCCGACACATGCTGCTGCGCAGCGAGCAATGCAGGATTCTTCATCCTCGCCGTGTCGATGGCCTGCTGCAAAGAAAGCGGCGGAGTGCGGGGAGGCGCCTGCGCAAACATCGGCGGACAAAAGATCGCAACCAGACAAAACTCAAGTAATGGAGTGAGATGACGCTTCATGTACCAATCCCATCGATCGCGCGAGCAATCGGAAATATTGCGTGGGGAACAGCAAATCTCAGGAAAGGAAATCTATGCGAGTGAGCGAGGCGGGGGCTGGCTATCGATAGGCTTGGTAGAAGCCAGCTGGGGGCTCAGGAATTTTGGGGGAAATGCACGATCTCGCGCGACGTCAGGTCGCACCACACTGTTAGTCAAGAGCGCGTGCATCCACAACAGATCAAGATTCTGTAGTGCAGCCTGCATGCCATGCGAATAAATACTGGCTTGCAGGGCACGCTTCACTTCGGGAGGCGTAGTCCACGCCTGCTGATCGCGGGTTAGCGCCTGCACATCATCTGTGAGCGAGATGATCGGCAGCAGCACAAAAATCAAAACCGCAATGGCTACTACCTGTTTCTTGCAGTCGGTATTAGTAACGCGTCTCGTAGATCGCGACACCGCGAACCACACAGCTACCAGGCCAAGCGCAACGGCCAGCCACGCGAGATTGAAAAGCAACTCCATCCACATCAGATTGTACCGGAAGCTCTGCCGGATGCGGAATACGCAATGGAAGCAGGAATAAAATTGCAATAAATTGTTTAGCCCTAAAAGCTCAGGCACTGCCGCAGTCGGGGTATCCCAAACCGCGGCATTGCTCGATCATCTTTCCTTCCACCGCGCTGGCTGCTACTCGTTGGTAATCCCCGCGCCCACAGCGATCCATTTAGATAGAACGTTCGCATATACGAACATCTGCGAACTGCACTTGGACGCGGTGCTGCCGATCGTCATACCCCCGCGTACATTGGCAGGCCACGCAAATGTACGCGAGCCCGTCGCATCCTGGCAGAGCACGAAACTAATGCTCTGTCCATTTTTCCCAGCCGCCAGCGTCGACGAAGTCACATTCCCCGTCAGCGCCAGGTAGTTCAGATTCACCGTCGCTGAAAATGTCGGCGTAGCGGAGAAGGCGATATCCGACTCCGACCCAATCACTCCCATAAAGTTCGGCGCCGTTTGCTGCGCGGTGAATACGTTGCTCGAACTCAACTTCGCAAGCGAAGCGCTGTCGCTGAGGTTGCTGCTCGCAATCGCTGGTAAGTCTGATATGGCAAGTTGACGGAAAGTAGGATTCGCTTGCCCAGCAAGTGCAAGGCTTACGCTAGGCTGCGATCCCCCGCCCCACGTTACAGAGTAAGATCCCATTGGGTTCCAGTTCACACCATCGTTACTGGCCTGTATGGTGAATGTGGTTGGCGCCTGGGCTACATATGAGTCGCGTGCCGTAAGGACCATCTCGAGCACTGGCTGTGCTGACGTTAGTTGATACTGTATCCACTGCGGAGAGACAGCATTGGCCGACCAGAAGCTAGTCAGATTGCCGTCAAACATATTTGACGCCGGGTAGCCTGGATATGTTGACAGCGCTGTAGCTGTTCCGCCCGTGGCGATGTTTGCCCCTCCGATAGTGGAGTGAAAGGCAATTTCCGCTAGCGCCACCCCACCAGGGGTCAGCATGTTGATGCGCCAATAAGAATACGGCGTTGACGATGGAGCAGTGGGTCCAGCAAACACTGCGGACTGACTCTGCGGTCCCGCTGCATTGCTGAGTCCGGAATTTGGTTCGGTAAAGTTCAGGTTAGTAACCTTAGAGGTTGTTGCTGTCAGGCTATTGGCGGTGAGTGTACCTACCTGGAGGCTATCCGTCTGCGGAACCATCCCGATAAAGGCAAATTGTACAGAGGTAGACGCGGTAGTGGCGTCACTGTAAATGTGCAAACCAGAGCTGGTACTACACCCAGTAGAATCGTATGGAATGGGGTAGATCGCCCAACTCGTAGTCAGACTAACCGTAGTGGGGGTAACGAAGTCCCCGTTGCACTGGAAATGCCATACCTGTGTCGTGGCCACTCCTGATTTTGCCAATAGATAAAACGTACCTTTGCCACGAGGCCAGCGTTGCCCGAAAGTATCCTGTCCCTCATCGGGGGTTCGCGTCCCCATTGAAAACACGCCGGGGGAATTAAGCTGCAAATAGCGCCCGGTAATGGGTACGGTCGAATCATTGACAATCCCGTTGCCAGCAGACTGGTTAGCTATTAGTGACTGAAAATCCTCAGGAAGCAGTAATAGATCAGGAGACGACTGATACCAGTCCCCATTTATGCTCCCGGTTTTCAGAAAGTCATCAGATAGGATGTTGGCCGGAAATGGTCTGGATGGCGAAGGGCTGTACGAACGCTTACCATATTGTTTCGGGCGGGAATCTCTGAACATCGTACCAAATCCGAAATCTGCCAAACTGTACGGGTTCACAAAGGTGTTGGCATAGCCATAGTTATATAAGCCCCCATTTTGCGAAAAGAGCGAAATTGTGGAGTTGTTGGCCTCAACGAGATAAGCGGAATAACTTGCATTCGTTTCAATTTGCCCTCCTAGCATTGTCTGTTGGGTCCCCGCAAAAACACCCAATGGTCCGTAGTTAGGAAGACCATAGCCCGCATTTGGCTCGTCGTAAACGCCAGTTACATTCCAGGTGTTCAGTGCTGCGCTGTAAGTACCATTATGGATAGGCATGCTGTAGAGACTAAAGCTACGAGACATGGAAGGGATGCGAGTGCACATCGGGCATCCCCAGGCTTTGTCTTGCCCCGAATAGAAAGTGCTGTCGGATATCGTATCGTCCTGCCCGTTCCATTCAATAAAAGGGGCGGGGGAATTGATATCAAGATGGCTATAGCTAGCCCCGTCATTTGTCCATGCAGCAGAATTATCCGTGTTGTAAAAAGACGGCGCAAAGATAAATCCGTACCCTATTCCAATGCCAATGATGTGATCGTAATGGAGCGCATAAAGGTTCCCTTGCAGGAACGAGAAACAGGTGTTGTTAGTGGAACCGGAATTGGGAGTCGCTGGAGATACCTTGATATGGTCAAACTGGACCTTCGAAAGTATTAGAGCGTTGGGATCGATTCCTCCATCTCTGTGCTGAACGGCAAACATACAATTTCCAACCGCAAAAGCTGGAATCCAATCGGTAGTGTTCGCCGGGTCAAGAATGTTCAGCGGAACAATCGTATCGCCGTCGTTCATCGCAGCCGCGGCAGGACCACCCTGGTAGCTGCCATCCCCGCGCACCACATTTAACAGGCACGACGGAGCAGAGTTCGGGCATCCTGTGTTCGCGATGCCGTAATACTCCATGAACTCACCCGTCCGGGTGTTCTTCACCCATCCAGCCATCGCTACGCCAGAGTGGTAGTTGGTGAGGTTCACGGCGGTGGTTAAGGGGATCGTCGTGGAATTTGCTCCACTAGCAGGTACGGGTCCCTTTACCGTCTGCCCTGCCCATCCCGCAAAAGTATTTGCCCAGACTGAAGCCTGTCCCGCTCCTCGTTTCTTTGCGGCCCAGTTTGCAGTCGCAATGTTTGCGTCTACGCTGTTATCGATAAGTCCAGTAATGTCGTGGACCCGTGAGGACTGAAAGCAGCAGTTGCGTGTGGGGGTACCGTCCGCGATATCATGTGTCGCGAAAATATCCTGCCCCGGAGCACCCTTAATCCTCGATTGCTGGTAGCTGGTTCCATGAAAACTCTCGCCGCGCCAATCAATGGGGGTAGCCGTGTAGCAGGTTCCGTTGGGGAAAGAAATATCAAACGCTGTATGTTCTCCAGTGGGGTTGGAAGAGTCATATGCGGCATCAAACGCCGCCTGTATTGCATCATGATCGTTGGTGGTTCCATCGCACCTCGCACCCCACTCCTTGACGCTGCGCGAGTTTACCGGCACATCGACTCGCAGATCGGTGACAGCCACGCCGTGTGGATTTGAGAAGATATCTTTGCCCGTGTAGTTCGCCGGAATTTCAACCGCCCCGCTCGTTCCGGCCGCGTTAATCGCCTGCTGCAGCGTCATGCCGGTGGCAAAGGATTTCCCGTTGATCATCGGCGTAGTCAGCTGACCAGTCATCACATCGCCGGCCTTGGATACGTTTGTGGCAGCCGCCTGATCGACGTAGTGCTTGGTTGCGGCCTGCAGATTCGTGCTGGGATCGCCGCTCAACGTGAGAGGTCCATTCATAATCCCGCCAGTAGCTTGCATCAGCCCCGCAGAGACATTGGCAACGGAACTGTCAACGTACTGCTTGCTCACGCTTTGCATTGCAACTGCCGCCGGCATCACTTGCGCACGCACCGAGGCCAGGCTGGCAGTTGACGACGTCGGCACAACCCAATATTCAGTGCTCGTTGACCCGTCGCTCAGGTGGTACACGGCCGTGTAGTACGTGCCCGCAGGCGTAGCGCCGGCATTCGGGGCCAGGCCCAATGACACCCAACCATCGCTTCCGATTGGAACGGTCTTATTCCCGGCAGCAACCGCCTCATTCGCACTCGTCGTGAACGCGGGCCAACTCACCAGCAGTGTTCCGCTGGCAACCTTGCCGTCTGCGCGATACACCGTTCCCTGTACCGTCGAAGTCGTCAAAGCACACATCGTATGCGGCAAGAGCGCAACCAGCATACTCAAACCAATCAGCGTGACCAATCTCGGCAGTCTGTTCACAAATGTCATTCCTTGTCCTCACTGGGTAAACCCCTATTCACGACTCGTGTCGCGCTAAGCGACGTAGTGTTCCTGATTTCATGCATGGCATGTTTCAGTTCACTCTGGATACGGACGCAACATGAGAACCATCGCTTGGTTCATACGCCATCGCTCAGAGCCATGCGCAAAGCCAAAAAGGCAATGGAGCGCGACCTGCGTCTCCATTGCCTCTCGAAAATCTTGCCCTGTTATTAGAGTACCAACCCCCACAACCAATAACTGCGCCAATCAATTCCGGATCGCTGCAGCCAGTCTTTTCAAGCCCTTGGCGTCCTGCGCCCGCCCCTGTTCAATTGACACCAATTCCTCGTGTAGCAAAAATGCAAAACTTATTTCTTCTCTTCCACCGGTAAAAGATCGCGATCCGTCACTTCGGCAATCGCCGCCAGGCGCCGCGCCAACGTCGCCGTCAAAACGCCCTCCGGGCAACGCCAGGACCAGTTTGCCTCGGGCTTTGACGGAGTATTCATCCGCGCTTCCGATCCAAGATTGAGCACATCCTGCATGGGAAAGAGGCATATATCGGCCACCGACGATGAGGCTGCCCGGATCATCGGCCACACCACGCCCTCTGGCCCCGGATTCAAATACGCGTCAACCGCGTCTCTCTCTCTCGCGCCCACGCCGCTCTCCCACCATCCGCGCGTCGTGTCGTTATCGTGCGTTCCCGTATATGCAACAGTATTCGGCACATATTTGTGCGGCAGATAGTTATGTGCGCCCTTGTCACCAAAGCCAAATTGCAGAATACGCATTCCCGGCATGCCGAATTGCTCGCGAAGCTCATCGACTTCCGGCGTAATCAGCCCCAGATCCTCTGCGATGAATGGCAGATTGCCCAGCACCTCCGCAAGCGCGAAAAGAGCGCGGCCCCCGGAGCCTTGATCCATTCCCCATTTACAGCGGTGTCGTCTTCGGCGGGAATGGCCCAATACGCCTCAAATCCCCTGAAGTGGTCGAGACGAATCATGTCGTAGAGAGTCTCTGACCGGCGAATACGGCTTATCCACCAATCGAAACCGCGCTCTTCCAGGACATCCCAGCGGTACAGCGGATTGCCCCAGCGCTGACCGGTCGCGCTGAAATAATCTGGAGGCACACCGGAGACGCGAATAGGTGATCCCTCTTCGTCCAGTTCGAAGATCTCCTGGTTGGTCCACACATCTACGCTGTCGTAATTCACAAAGATGGCGACGTCGCCGATGAAGCGTATCTCCCGCTCCGCGCAATACTTGCGCAGGGCCGCCCATTGCTCATCAAAGGCGAACTGGATGATCCGGATGCGAGCCATTTCGTCTGCTGATTCGGAGCGGAGTTTTTCCAGCGCATCAGGATGCCTCTGCGCAAATTCCTCTGGCCAGGCCTTCCAGCTATTTGTCTGAAACCGGCGGCGCAGAACGCCGTAAAG
>CAVSAX010000020.1:0-331485 GCA_963725995.1 uncultured Acidobacteriaceae bacterium
CTGCCAGACAGCGTCACAGCCCCAGCGCAGAGACGCAAAGCAAGCCGCATTAGAATGCCTGCGACGATTCAACGTAACGGAGAAGTGATTCTCTTCTTCGTCGTCTTCACCATGGTGGCAGCCACACCAGATGGCTCCTTCTCGAGATCAATCAGGCGTTCGGCAGTCTGACGATCCGTAATCAGTACGTTGATCCATTCGCCTCTCAGCGACGCGAGTATAGCCTCGACCTTTCCAGTACCCCCTGCAATTCCAACCACGCGTGCCGCGCGTCTGAGGGTAACCAGGTCGATGCCGATGACGCGCTGCATTAGCGGCGAGTCAACGGGCACGCCATCCTTATCTATAAACTGAAAGCAGATATCGCCGACGGCGCCTTGCCGCTGCAACTCCTGTCGCTCCTGGATTGAGAAAGTGTTTCCGCTGCTTGCCAGCAAACTTTGACGGCTCAAGTGATCCAATCCCGACAAGGGCTAAGATCGACTTTCTTGAAGAGCTTTGCTGCTTGCTCCACCGCCGGATCTGACGCAAGCACGGCTTTAGCGTCGGCCGAGCCAACTACTCCCGGCGCCTGCAGGAGCACGGGCGAAGCACCAATCAAGCTCGCTAGTCGTTGAGCCAGGAGTGTTGCCTGGTACTGAGTGCTCGCGTTTCCTACGCCGCCGAGAATCTGGACGACCCGCCCGCCGCTGGCACCTTCGCTGGGATGAAGCGTCTCCACCATGGCAAACAGCGATCTGCTCCAGGAAGAGATTCCGATGACCATCTCTGGCTTGATGGTCGTCTCCAAATAGAAAGCCGCTGCGCCGCCGAGGTCGCGCACGATACGCTCCTCCCCGCCGTCCGCGTCGACGACGATTGCTTCCTTGAGCCGAAACTTAGCCTCGAGCTCATCTTCCAACTCAGGGAAAAAACCCGCGGGTGTCGTTACGCTGATGCGTACGATATTCGCTTCCCTCGCGCGCTTCAGTATGCGCGACACCTTCGACTGATGGATATTGAGTCGCTTCGTAATCTCCTGCTGCCGGATTCCCTGGCCGTAGTACATCCGCGCAACCTTGGCCATCAGTCTCATCTCATCCAATCGCGACATAAACAGCACTCTCCGATCCCGCGAGCGGCCTAACGCGTCGCAGGACTATGCAGGTAAACATCCCAACCCAGGTATTTGCCGAGCGCCTCTGCTGCGGGCGCTGCACAGTGGCTCGCATTCATGGCCGCGTGGTGCTCGAATCCGTTCAGGCAGATGTACTGCATCAGCTCCTGCAAGCGGGGAACCTGGACAACTGCTCGTGTGCCAAAAGTGTCGAGCGGATCGTTCGTAAATTGTCCGTCGCCCAGGTACACGCGAATCTTACCAGCGGCGTCGTCCGTGCTTACCCGGCCATAGCTCATTGGACCAGCGGGCGTGCGACCCTCGAGAGCACCTACGGTATTCTCTTCGCCCAGCATCGTGCCAAGGATCGGTGCCGTGCCAATACGAATGTCGGGAAGAAAATCCTTCGCCCAGTTGCCGCAATGGAAGAAGACGCACTTGTCAGGATCGTCGCCGTAGTTGTTGTTCCAATCGACAAGGGCACTCGGTCTTCCGCTCGCTAATTGCAAAGCGTACATGCTTACCACCCCTGCGATATCAACTTCGCAGGCCGACGGGAGCATCTGCTCCGACATCATGCTCATCACCGTGCAGACATTCACGCCGTAGTTCTTCTGCATGGAACTCCAGCACTGCACGGCTGTCGCGGTTAAACCAAGCGACTCCATCCAGTCGTCCACAACGATGGCAAACTTGGCCATCTTCGCTAGCGAGTCCACTGGCGCGGCGGAGCTCTCCGCATACGCACGGATCTGTTCGACGCGCTGCTTCACCCTCGCATCTTCATTCGCAATCAGCGACGCCGGAGCCAAACACCTCGGAGAGATCGATCGTGTTCACCGAAATGCCGGAGGCTTCGAGCAGCTTTTCGCTAAATCGCGTCGTGTTGAACGCATTGGGCCGGGCGCCCACCGCGCCGATGCGGACGCGTCGCATACCCTTCACGACGCGGCACACTGCGAAAAAGTTCTCCAGGTCTTCGCGGAACCGGTCTGAGAGAATCGCCGTTGTGTGATCCCGCGTCAGAGAAAACTTGTAGCCGTATTGGCGCAGGTTATTGCAGACCGAAATCTTCCCGCAGAAAGCGTCGCGACGGCGCTTTAGTCCAAACTGATCGAGATCGTCCGGGCAAGCCTGCACAAGAATCGGGACATTCAAATCCGAGAGGCGAATGGCATCGGCCACTCCCTTCTCGTCGCCAAAATTTGGAAGACACACAAGAATCCCGTCAATGCGGTGCCGGTTGGTTCGTAACAGCTCGCCACACTTCGCGGCATCCGCCCACGTCTCCACAGCGCCGAGCTTTGAGTCAGCTTCGGTCAGCCAGATCGGGTCTACGGAGAGATCCTTGAAGCAGCTTGGCAAGGTCGCGCCGCGCTTCAGAGACAAGCGCATCCGGAAAGAAATCTCGATTGCCGAGCAGCACACCAAGAGTGATTGCCATGTCAGTTCACCTTATCTTTTCAAATTCACCGTAATCGCCAGCGTTGCTCGGCGTGACCAGATCACATGGAATGACCTGCCGCTCGGGCTTGCCAGTAGTTCCCGACTTTAAGAAATTGATTGGCTTCATCCACCGCAAGCCGCGCAATGAAGACTGCCGGCTGCAGCGTGGTTGCTCGCAGACCGCCGGAGCGGATTGCCGCTATTGCGTCGGGGCTACCATCGAATCCGGTGATCACAACTCCACTCAGCCCCGACGATTTCACCGCGGCCAACGCTCCCAGCGCCATGGTGTCGTTGCCGGCAATGATTCCGCGAATCTCACCATGTGCCTGCAACATTGTCTCCGTCTTTTCGAACGCCTCCGATTGCGACCAATTAGCCGACTGCGCCGACACAAGTGTCAGCGACGGATGCTTGACCAACTCTGCGTGAAATCCCTTGGTGCGGACCTGGGCATTCGTGTCAGACTCGCGTCCCAGAAGCTCGGCATACTCGCCACCCTCCGCCCCTACCGCGTGCACAAATTCGTCTGCAACAATTCTCGCGCCCTGGTCATTGTCCGCGATGATCTGCGCCTTCGCGATCCCAGAAGCCTGGATCTCTCGGTCGATCAGAAAGCATGGGATGCCAGCCTGAGTGGCTCGACGAATTGCTGCGATGGATGAATCGGCCCCGGCGTTGTCTAGAATCAGCGCGCTGGCATTCGATGCAATCGCCGCGTCGATCAGGTTGTCCTGGCGATAGGCATCATCGTTGTGCGCATCCACTCGTACCCGATAGCCCAGAGAAACTGCGCGCGGCCGCGGCCGCATCGGCTTCCGATTTGAAGAATGGATTGTCCTGCGACGGCACCAGGATAACGATGAGCGGCTTCGCTATCTCACCGCGATTGCAAGCAGTCATCGCAGAAAATACGCATGCGGCTGCAGCCGCGATGATTCTCACCGAGGCTCGCATCACTGGGCTCCATCAATCGTTGAGCTCGTAAGATACGGCAGGAACTTCGCCTGCAGGCGCGATTGCAATTGGTCGACGGCTACGGCCAGCACAATAACCGTACCCTTGATGACCATCTGCCAGAACTCTGAGACGCCGAGCATTACCAGGCCGTCAGATAACACGCCGATCACGAATGCGCCGATCAGTGAGCCGGTGACAGAGCCGCGTCCGCCCATCAGCGACGTACCTCCAAGCACCACGGCAGCGATCGCATTCAGCTCGAAGCTCTCTCCAGTGGCGGGATGTGCTGCCTCCAACTGCGACGCGATGATCGAGACCCACCGTCACGGCACACAGCGATGAGACGAGATACGTGATCAGCTTCACGCGCGCAACTCGAATGCCTGCCAACCGAGCAGCCCGCTCATTGCCGCCAACGGCATAAATATGGCGACCCAGCGGAGTCTTCGTCGCGACAGTCGCCGCAACGGCAAAAAGCGCAAGCATGATCCAGATCGGGAGCGACAAACCTGCAATGTGGCTTTGCCCCAACAATGGAAAGCCAGTGTTGGATCGCGCCGCTTCGCCCGCGAGGTTCGGATAAGTTTTCCCGTTCGAGAGAAGCAGAGCGGCGCCGCGCGCGATATAGAGTGTCCCGAGCGTTGCGATAAAGGGAGCTACGCCGGCCTTCGCAACCAGCCAGCCATTCAATAGTCCAACAGTGAGGCAAACCGCGATCGTCACCAGTATCGCAAGAATGACCGCAGGATAATGGACTGTGCCACCGAGCGAAATGCCTTGCGTCAGCAAGTAGCCCATCACCATTCCCCCGAGCCCTGCGACCGAGCCCACTGAAAGATCAATTCCTCCCGTCAGAACAACGAAGGTCATGCCGATGGTCAGGATCGCAGAGATAGCCACATGCTTTGTCAGAATGGCCAGGTTGTTAGCGGTAAGAAACGACGGCGCCATCGCAGAGAAGAGTACGAGTAGCGCAACAAGAACCAGGACTGATCGAGCACGTAGGAGAAAAAGCAGCGTGCGCACCGTTGAAGCGCCCAGCCGGTCAGGAGGCCGATGTACGGTTGCGGAGGAGGTCATCCGAGGATAGCTCCTATGTCTGAGGTCGGCAACGTGTTGACAACGGGGCTGGCGGCGGCAAACAGCGCCTCGTCGGTGATTTCGCTCCGAGAGAATTCCGCTGATATTCGGCCTTGGCACAGCACAAGCGCGCGATCTGCAAGCGCCTGCGTCTCTTCAATCTCCGATGAACTGAACAGAATCCCCAGCCCCTGAGCCGCAAGCCTGCGGAGGATCAAGTAAATCTCCGCCTTGGCTCCCACGTCCACTCCCCGGGTTGGTTCATCCAGCAAAAGCAACACGGGCGAACGCATCAGACAGCGCGCGATGAGAACTTTTTGTTGATTGCCCCCAGAGAGCGTAGTCACAGGCACTTGCAGATCCTTTGCCACAATATTCAGTTCAGCAGCCAGTTCGCGAACCCTGGCGATCTCCCGGCTCCGATTAAGAAACAAGCCTCCCGCGGACCCGAGGGCCACATTCTCGCGAATCGACATTTCAGGAATAAGTCCGTCGCGCTGGCGATCTTCAGGGACCAGCGCCACGCCGGCCTTCACGGCATTGGCAACGCCAGGAATGCCCAGCCTGACGCCGTTGAGTGTCACTTCGCCGCTAAACCCATCCCTCGATCCGGCAAGAGATTCCAGCAGCTCCGTTCTTCCCGCACCCAACAACCCATAGACGCCAAGAATCTCGCCTCGCCGCAGCGTGAAGCTCACATCTTGCAGCGGTGCTTGTGCCGCTTCGTCCGCTGCCGACGCAGGCAGAGTAAGCCCCGTCACTTCAAGCAGTCCCACTTTTTCAGCAAGCGAAGGACGCTGCGCAACATCTTCGCTTGCGATGCGTCCAGACATGCGCTCCACGATCCATTGCTTCGAAACCTCTGCGCGAGGCCCTTCACCCACAACGCGACCTGACCGCAATACCGTGAATTGATCGCCTAGGTGAAGAAGTTCATTCAGGCGATGAGAAATGTAGACGATGGTCACGCCCGAGCGCTTCAGATCCTCTACTACCTGGAACAGAGAGTCAGCCTCGGCAGTGGAGAGCGCAGAAGTCGGCTCATCCAGGATCAGAACCCTTGCGCCTTGGTCGAGCGTACGGGCAACTTCCACCAGCTGGCGGCAGCCTAGAGACAGATGTGCTGCTCTCGTGCGAACCGGCATCGGCTTACGCAGGCGGAGCAGGGCAGAGCCAGACCGCGCATCTTCCGTCTCACGATCTAGCAGCACCTTCGCCTTGATCGGCTCCCGCCCCGCAAAAATATTCTCGCTTATATCGAAGTTCGGAATTACAGAGAGTTCCTGATGCACGATCGAGATTCCATGCTGGGCTGCCTCGCGCGGCGATCCGACGACAATCGGCATACCGTCAAGCAACAACTCTCCCTTGTCCGCTGTCTCCACGCCCGCAAGAATGCGCATCAGTGTGGACTTTCCCGCGCCATTCTCGCCGATCAGTACGTTGACGCAATTCCTACGCGCACGAAAAGTCACGCCATCCAGCGCCACCGTACCCGGATACCGTTTCGTAATCGCTCGCGCCTCGAGAATGATCTCGGCGTTCGGCGTGCTCATGCCTCAACCTCCACAGCAAGACGCGCACGTCGAACCGCAGTCGTCCATCCGCGGTAGAGCCTTCCGCGATCTGCCTTCGTCATTGCCGGGACAAACGTATCGGCAGGATGAGGTAGAGCCTCAAGCTCTTGCAGCGAGCTCCACCACCCGAGTGCGAGTCCCGCGAGCCAGGCCGCTCCCAGCGCGGAAAGTTCTTCATCTGCCGAGCGTTGCAACGCGCGTCCTAGAATATCCGCCTGGAACTGCATCAGCGCCGCGTTTCGTGTGGCGCCTCCATCCGCATGGAGTTCACGAATAGCGAGCCCTGCAGCGTCCTGCATGGCAAAGAACACATCGGCAACCTGATACGCAATTGCATCAACGGCTGCGCGCGCCAAGTGTGCCGCGGTATGCGATCGGCGGAGTCCGGCGATTGTGCCCCGCGCATCCGCATCCCAGTATGGTGCGCCCAATCCCACCATTGCCGGAACGAAATAGACTCCGCCCGCAGCCTCAACCTTCGCGGCCAGCGCGGCTGCGTCAGTCGCAGGATCTTTAAGTCCTAGAAATTCGCCGACCCATTGCACGCCGGAGCCCGTCATTGCAACGTTACCTTCCAGCGCGAACTGTGTCCCCGTGTCAGTCGACCAGGCAATGGTCCTTGCCAGTGTCGGCGTGTCGGCTGCCAATCCAGACGTTAGCGCCATCAACGATGAACCTGTTCCGTATGTGGCCTTCACGGTTCCGGGCGAATAACATCCGTGGCCAAACATGGCAGCATGCGAGTCGCCGATAGCCGCAAGAATAGGAACGCCTTCCATGCCGGGTATCGCCTTGCATATTCCAAAGGGGCTCGAGGAGTGCTGCAATCGTGGCATAGCTCCTCGAGGTATGCCGAAGATCCTCAGCAGATCCGAGTCCCATTCCAACGTATGGAGATTCAGCAATCCTGTGCGGGATGCGTTTGATAAATCCGTGGCGTGCACTTCGCCACTCGTGAGCTGATGAATCAACCACGCGTCGACTGTGCCGAAACGTAATTTGTTTTCTCCGGCAAGCGTCTTTATCGCTTCGTTGTTTTCCAAAAGCCAGGCCCACTTGCCAGCCGAGACAAGCGGCGCCAGCGGCAGGCCGGTCTTCGCGCGGAACCCGGAAGCAAGCGGCGTAAGCCGCGTGCAGATCCCTGTAGCTCGACCGCATTGCCAGCTGATCGCGTTGCCCACAGGCAGGCCACTCTCTGCATTCCATGCGACCGCAGTTTCGCGCTGATTGGATATCGCAATCGCGTCAATGATGGCGCCTGTCTCAGCTGCATAGGATATGCACTCGGCAATGGAATGCCTCACTGAGTCCCAAAGCCGTAGCGCGTCCTGTTCTACAAGGCCACTCGCCGTGACAATGAGCGGAAGAGACGTGGAGGTACGAAAAAGAGGAGTACCGTCCCGGCCGACAAGCAGAGCCTTGGTATTGGTCGTGCCTTGGTCAATAGCCAGGATCAGTCCTGCTGGCATCTATCTCTTCTCCCCCAGCAAATCGAGTGCCGCATTGTGAATTCCCTGCGCAGTCAGTCCAAAGTGTTGCAGCAGAAACTCTGCCGATCCCGTAGGTGCAAAGACTCCCGGCACGCCCAGGATGCGCATCGGCGCCGGATGATTCACCGCCAAGAGCTCAGCCACCGCGCCGCCCAGACCGCCAGCGGCCAACGCTTCCTCTGCCGTGACAATACCGCGCGTGGTGCGCGCAGCGTCCAGCACTGCATCCGCGTCCATCGGCTTCATGCTGCTCATATTCAGAACACGCGCATGTATTCCAAGTGCACCCAGAGAGTCGGCCGCGTCAAGTGCTCGCGAAACCATTACTCCATTGGCCATCAGCGTCACGTCGTTGCCTTCGCGCAGCACTGGCGCTTTCCCCAGCGTGAACTGATGACCCTCAGCATGGACCGCGCGCACAGGCATGCGGCTGATACGCAAAAACATTGGACCCACATGCTGATGGGAATAGTGCATCACCGCAGCAGTTTCCAGCGGATCGGCGGGTACGATCACGGTGAGGTTTGGGATGATGCGTGTCCAGGCAAGATCCTCAATGGAGTGATGTGTCGGACCAAGCTCGCCGTACGCCATTCCTGATGACATTCCGCAGAGCTTCACGTTGTGGTTTGAATAGCCCAGATCGACTTTCACCTGCTCCATCGCGCGTGCTGTCAAAAAACATGAGGCGGCGCAGACGTACGGAATCATTCCACCGTTTGCCAGTCCGGCGCCTACGCCGACCATGTTCTGCTCGGCAATACCCACGTTCACAAAGCGCTCCGGGAACCGCGTGCTGAAGTTCTTCAGCTTGGTGGACGAGACCGAGTCGCTCACCACCGCGCAAACCCGTGCGTCTTTGTCAGCCAGGGCCTCGAGTGCTTGAGAATAGGCGTCTCGGCAGTCATATAGTTTTGCAGTCAATGTAGCGGACGACGGGGTAGCAGTGGGTGAGCTCATCGCTTCACCTCCACGCCAAGCTCTCCCGCAGCGGCGGCTAGCTGCTCTTCGGTCGGAACGCCGTGGTGCCACGCCGGCTTGTTCTCGGCAAAAGATACTCCCTTGCCCTTGATAGTGTTGGCGATGATGCAGGTCGGCTTGCCCTGTTCAATCGGCACCTGCGACAAGCGCGTCAGCAGAGCCACAGGGTCATGACCGTCAACCTCCGTAACCGCAAATCCAAACGCAGCCCACCTGTCTCCTAGCGGGTCCATGCGGTTGACATTCTCGGTAAAGTCTCCCTGCTGAATTCGATTGCGATCTACGATCAGCACCAGGTTGTCGAGCCCATAGTGCTGCGCCGTCATCGCCGCCTCCCAGTTCGACCCCTCCTGGAGTTCGCCGTCACCCGTCAGCACAAAGACTCTCCAACTCTCGCCCCGCATTCGCGCTGCCAAAGCAGCGCCCACCGCGATCGGTAGACCATGCCCCAACGGCCCCGTATTGGCCTCCACGCCCGGGAGTTTGTTTCGGTCGGGATGGCCATTCAGCTTCGAAAGAGGATCCATGAATGTTGACAGCATCTCGCGCGGAAAAAATCCCCTGAAGGCCAGCGCCGAATAGAAGGCTCCCGAACAGTGGCCCTTGCTCATCACAAACCGGTCTCGCTGTGGCCAGGTAGGATTCGTCGGTTCTACACGGAGAATGCCCCCCAGATAGAGCGTCGCCAGAATGTCGGCAGATGACAGGTCTCCACCGGTGTGCCCAAGGCCCGAGTGGTTCGTCATAGTCATCGCGCTATAGCGAATCTCGTTGGCCAGCTTCTGCAGCGCAGCCGGATCTTCAACCGGAGGTGCACTGCCGCTTGCAGGCTTTGAAAAATCCATTCGATTTACCTTGATCGCATAATTATGCACATATGCATTATCTCGTAAATCCAATATGCGGCCAGGCCATACATTTGTCAAACGCTGGGATTGGATCGAGACGCAAGCAAGGCCGCTATTCGCATACTTCACGTGCTTACCAAAGGTGGAATGCTGCTCGGTGAAGG
The DNA here is from genome assembly GCA_963725995.1 of uncultured Acidobacteriaceae bacterium. GTDB lineage: Bacteria > Acidobacteriota > Terriglobia > Terriglobales > Acidobacteriaceae > JANXZS01. The sequence goes on from CAVSAX010000020.1 coordinate 9,643, forward strand.
TGTGCCTCGAGCGACGAATTGACCAGCTCAGCGCCGAGTCGGTCCATAGCTAACGCCGCTGCGCAAGACACAAGAGGCGTGGCAGTTCACTTGCCTCGACTTAAAGAGGCAGCCGGATCTCCGCGATCCGGCTGTATGTGGTGTGCTTGGCCAGCTGCTACTTCGCCGGATTAGCAGGCGTCTCAGCGGGTGCCGGGATAGCCGTGAATTCACCCGTAACGCCAAATGGCTGCACTTCGACGGCCCCGCTAATCTTGGCCGGATCATCGACAGTGGCAGTGTAGATGAGCGTTAGCGGAGTGCCGTTGTACTCGGACTTGTACTGCCAGGTAAGCTTCTTCGCGTCGACGCTCCCCGTCACCTCTACCGTGCTCTGGTCAGACTTGCAACTGCCGCTCAAAACCTTTTCGGTCTGCGTCAACGTGCATAACTGATCGCTTTCGTTGCCGGCTATCTTGTTATGCACGCTCCACCGCCCAGTCAATCCGGGCGCATCCGCAGCCACGGCAAGCTTGGCCGCCGATAGGAATAGAGGTGAAACGAGAAGACCGCAAAGCATCATCTTGCGGGTCCTGCCGACGTAGCGCAACATACTTTGTGGATTGACTTTTTTCAAAACTCTTTTCTCCTCATTCGTTATGCGTTGAATTCACTTGCGTATCTAGCGGGCTTACTTGGTCACGTCGAACTGAGCGTGCAGGGTTGCGGTGGAGTCCTCTCCGGCCCAGACGTCAAAGCTAGCTGGCTCAACCGCCCATGCCTTGCTCTCCGGGCTCCAATAGCTCAGCTCGTCTTTCCCAAGCGCAAAATGCAGCGTCTGTGTTTCTCCAGCCTTCAGCGCAACACGCTTGAACCCCTTGAGCTGGCGCACCGGGCGCGATGCTGAGCCAGACCGCTGATGGATGTAAATCTGGCCAACCGCATCTCCAGCCACAGCTCCGGTGTTGGTCACGTCGACTTGGACCTCAGTCGTCTCGCCTGCCTTCAGACTTGTTTTGCTCAGGCGCAGATTGCCAAACGTGAAGGCGGTGTACGTAAGCCCATACCCAAACGGATACAGCGGCTTGCTCGAAGTATCCCAATACCGCGAGGTGAAAGTCGGCCGATCTTCTGGCTCGTGTGTCAGGTTGTGGTTATAGTAGAGCGGCTCCTGCCCCGAAGTGCGCGGCCAACTCACCGGCAACTTGCCCCCGGGATTTACATCTCCGAACACCACATCGGCAACTGCGTTTCCACCTTCAGTGCCCGGATACCACGCCTCAAGAATCGCAGGGACGTGCTCGGCCGCCCAGTGAATGTCGAGCGGTCTGCCATTCTGAAGTATCAGCACTACCGGCTTGCCCGATTGTGCTGCCAACTCAAGCATCTGCTCCTGAATGCCCGGAAGTTCCAGGCTCGCACGAGACGCTGCTTCAGAACTCATGTTCGCCGATTCGCCCATCACCGCGATCACTACGTCAGCATCGGCCGTGGCGGCCTTCGTCTTCTGCAAGCCACTCCGCGATTTCGCTCTCGGTCGGTGCCGGCTGCGGCTTCTTGCCCGTCATCGCATCCAGCATTGACGGGTACACACGCGATGGCGTCGGCCCCGGCACGTACGTTACCTGCACGCCAGACCCAAGCCTGCTCTTCAGACCTGCCAGTACTGTGATGGGATGGTTTTTCGCCCCACCACCAAACAGGCCTTCCACCGTCCAGCCGCCTTCGATGTCGGCGGTTGAATCCGCCAGAGGTCCAATCACGGCCACCTTCTTCAGGTTTTTTCCCAGCGGCAGAGTGTGATTTTCGTTCTTCAGCAGCACCATCGACCGAGCGCCGATCTTTCGTTCCAACGCCAGCCCCTCGGGACGATTCAACGTTGCCTCGACCTTGGCCTCATCAACATAAGGCTGATCGAACAGCCCGATCGCATATTTAATCTCCAGGATCGGCAGCACCAATTCATCGAGTTGCGCTTGGTTCACCTTCCCATCGGCAACCAACTTCGGCAGATTCTGCGCATAGGTCTGGCTGGCCATGTCCATGTTCAGCCCGGCGTTGATCGCCTTGTATGCAGCGTCTGCGGGGTCACTGGCATATCCATGCGTTTGCAGGCTCGCCACCGCAAAAGCATCGGAGACAACAAATCCCTTGAAGCCCCAATCCTTCCGCAGAACGTCCGTCAACAGCCAGCGATTGCCGCTCGCCGGCACATCGTTCAGATCCATGTATGCGCTCATAAAGCTGCCGGCGCCGGCCTCCGCCGCAGCGTGAAACGGCGGCAGGTACACATTGCGAAACAGAACTTCAGGAATGTAGGACGAGTCGTAATCCCGCCCACCCTCTGCCGCGCCGTAACCGGCAAAGTGCTTCACGCAGGCCACCACACTATCGTGACCCAGCGTGGAACCCTGAAAGCCCAGTACCTGTGCACGCGCCATGGCGGCGCCGAGATAGGGATCCTCTCCGGCGCCTTCTACGATGCGGCCCCAACGCGCGTCGCGCGCAATATCCACCATCGGCGTGAAGGTCCATTGAATGCCCGCTGCCCGCGCATCCGATCCAGCAAATTTCTGCGCCTGTTCTTCCACTGATGGATCCCAGGAAGACGCCATGGCCAGCGGCACCGGAAATACCGTACGGTAGCCGTGGATCACGTCGAAGCCAAACAGGATGGGGATATGGAGCCGTGATTTCTCGACTGCCAGGTGCTGCAGCCGGTTAATCTCTTTCACGTCGATCAGCCAGAGTACGGAGCCAACCTTCCCCTGGACAATCATCGCATCAGGTTTGTCGGATCCCAGGCCTGGAATCTGAACACCGGCGGATTGAGTCAGCTGTCCAACCTTCTCATCCACTGTCATCTGCTTTAACAGGGTTTCAGCCCGCTGCACGTCGTCCTTGCTGGGCACAAATACCTGGGCAAACGCGCTTACCGAAAAGACGAAGATTATGGCGCTAAGAAGACTAAAGATCGCAAACTTATTCTTGAGCATGACGAACCTTTCCAGTGGCACTTAAGAAAAACATATTCCGACACGTGCTGGATACAACTATTTAACTTTAACGGCTCAGGATGCTGAGCGAGTTTTCCCAGACACACGCTGGCAATCGCGTCGCGTCGTCTGGCGATGATTAATTTCCTGCTGGCAGAGCCATGCAGACCTGACGCGAATCGAGTCGCTTGAAAAAATCGCATGCGAGGTCACTTCTATTGAGGTGAACAGCAATTGTCTCAGATGCCCACATCCGTGGGCGAAGAGAATGTCGTAAATGAGAAACGCGACCAGCTAGGCGGCTGGCAAAGCTTTTGCCCACCTGTGCGACTCCCGTGGCCCACGCGTCAAAGCGTAAATATCGTGAAGGGGTTTTCTTCTCCGCGCTCGCGCAGGATATGCAGAGCGACGTTGCAGACCCTGACACCCGACTGCGAATATCCTGAGAAGCTGCCGTGGTGAGCATGCCCATGAAGCGCCAGCATGGGCCTATGGCGCTCCAGCGCTTTCTCCAGACGTGAACTCCCAAGAAATGGAAAAATCGGCTCTGGCTCGCCTATAACAGTCTCTTTGATGGGGGAGTAATGCGTGATTGCGACCTTCTTTTCTGTGCGTAACTGCGCCAGACCGTAGTCGAGCTTGATCGCTTCCCGCTCGGCGATTTCTACAAACGTCTTGATCCCTTGTTCTCCAAAGGGCATCAACTCGTGCGGCGCGAACCCTCCGCAGAATCCCTTGGTCCCCGCAAATCCCACGCCGTCAATCTCAAAACATTGACCGTCCAGTACTTGAATACCCGCCAGACGCAGCATACCCGTCAATTCGTCTTGGTGACCATTCTCGTGGTCGTGATTGCCAAGCACCACGATAATCGGAACGTGCACTCTTCCCAGAACTTGCAAACATCCACGCATTTCTTCAGGCATCCCGTGATTCGTGAGATCACCGGCCACCACGAGGGCATCCGCCAGTTGATTCAACTTTGCAAATTGGCGTGCGTCCGATTCGCAATTTTCCGCTTTAAAATGCACGTCGGCTACTGCCGCAAGCTTCATTCCTGGCTCCTGGGAGTACCCTCAGCACTCAGAATGTGCGGGTAGCCCTCACACAATTCACGGTACAAATCACGCTCACCCCATTCGTTCACATCGATCGCAAACATCCTTGGGTCGACAAGAGAGCCACGGAAGGCTTCGTCCACTCCGCGCTTTCCAACAAACTCGGTGAATCGTCGATTCAGTTGCTCCCAAATATGGTCAGGAACGAGGTCGATACGCATGGGATAGACAAACGCAAAAAGGACCAGCGACCAATACAACATCGCCCAATATGGCTCGGATAACTTCAGCAGGTGATCCCAGTCAAGCCTGGGCCCAGTCGATCTGATCAAGTGAGCGATATCGGCTCCGTCGAAGCGCTCCCGCCGCGTAACAAACAGTTTTGAGGCGATTAGTTCTTCGGCCCGCAGGACCTTGCAGGAAAGTCCCAGCACGACATCCGTATCCGACCTCTCAATCCAGCTATTTTCAACCGGGAGAGTGGCATTTCCTGCGCCCGTAATCAGATCGACAAAATAGTCTCCACGCCTCGCCTTTGCCAGCCATATGGGATCTTCGATATAAGTCTCGAAGCCAGCCAGACGCAGTTGATTCAACGCCCTTGGGACATCGTCGGCCACCAGCACCAGGTCCAAGTCTTTCGTCGTACGCCAGATTCCGGTGTGCCTATGAAACGCGAAGCCGCCACCTACTACGAACGGAATATCTGCCTTTTGTAGAGCGTGAATAACGTCGCGGTAACAACTGTGCGCCTCACTCGCCCAGGTTGGCTCGTGAGAAGAGGTGACGGGGAGCGCTGGGGCATCTTTCGACATCTAAGATTCGACGCACGCGAGAGATCATCTGTCGCCTGACGCCAACGAAAAATGCCACCACGGCGCCCTTAAAGGACGATTCAATGACATTCGTACCTGACTCATCTCAACTGCGCTGAGCACGCCGATATGGCCTTTGTGCCCCTCCTACTGCATCAGCGCATTCGCAGCGTTTGCCGCCAGCACCCAGCGACTTGCGACATCGATAACATATTCATCTTCGAACCAGAGGAAGCCGAAGTCATCGATGCACTCAGGAAAATCAGGTTTGATAATGATGTATCCGGGAATCACCCCACCCGGAATAAACGTGTTGTCTGAACGGTTGTTTCCATAAGCCTTCAGCTTTGAGACGGTTCCAACTGAGGACACATACGAAGTGCTCGATACTGGATGCGTGCCGAGAATGTAGTTGACGGCCCGCAGCGTGTACTAGGGCCAACGATCTCCGGAAATGCTTTGTGCAGAAAATACATACGCACACCGAAATCAACCACCGCTTCTGAACCGCCCCAACTGTGCAGGCTCGGCGGTACGCCGAACGGAGTTGCAGCCAGTTCCTTGTCGAGATCAGCTCTGTAGGTGCGGACAGCCGCTTCAACTTGCTGCTTGAATTCCGATCCCATGTAGGGCAGCGCGAGAACGGCCATCCAGCCATTCATTCCGAAGCGCTTTTGCATCGTGGGAAACATCTCAAACAGGTGCTTCCTGTATTCCTCTCCGCCGTTGGTGGCAATCAGCAACTGCACCGTAGCTTCCCACTCTTGGTTGCGAGCAACCTCGTCCGCCCAACTCGTGGGAAAGCCCCAGTCTGCCGGATACTGCGTAACCGTCCGATGGGTGAGTTCCTCCTGCCAAAGCTTGATGGCGGTATCCAGGGATTCCTTGGCCAGCACGTCGTCCCAGCCCTTTAGCGCGCCCGACGCAGCGGCCAGCGCGGACGCGGCGCCCCATTGCAGTCGTGCCTCCTTCGTAGTGAATGCCCAACGATCATCGGGAGCGCCCGAGTAGTCGCCCTTCACCTCATGCAGACCGAGCTTGGCATCATAGATTCGTCCATCGGTCTTGGAGGCACCGTCGCCCAGGTGAGTGTACTCGCGGAGCGTTGGCTCCATGATCTCCCCAAAAGGATGCCCGACGGACTTAATCTGCGCGAGCACGCCCAACACTCCGTGTTTCACTTGCTGAACCGCATCGGGAACCCCGTCAGGCCTGTGCATCTCGACCGTACGCGCGGCCTCGTCCACTGCAAGCTCATCCCACTTCAGGTCGAACTCACGGTACGCGAGCGCAAGATTCTCGATGACAGCGTATTGGCTTTCCGCGCGGATATCGTAATCTCCCGCGTCATACCACCCTCCCACTTTCAGCCCCGCAATATGCTCGCCGGGCTGGAATGGCGAATCGGTCTTTGCTCCCATCCATGCGCCATCGAAATGGCGCGTGTTTGGTGGTGCCTGGCGCGCGTCGTCAAGATGCGAAACGCCGTGCCACAAGCGATAGCCCTCGCGCACGGACACATGATCCATTTCCACCGCGAGATATCCATCGAGAGAAGACTGCCAGGCCTTGCTGTATACATCGTCGGCAATGGGAAACAGGGCGGTGCGAGCCCCGGCGTATTCGATCGCGTATAGGCCCCGATCCTTAACCGCGGAAAAGTCAAACTTCGCATAGGTGTAGCGCAACCATGGAGTCGGCTGGGAAATCGGTCCGTCGAAAACTTGCTTGTATGTTCCATCCTCGGCCAGTCGTATCACCTTCGCCGTCTTCGGCGGGTCAAACTTCGGATCAAGTTCGATGATGGCGATCTTGGAAGCCTTGGGTCCGTAACCAACCTGGCTATGCGCAACCATTGGCGGCCGCGTCCAGTTGGGAATCACGTTCGGGCGAATGTGCCAGACAATTGCACCTTCGGTCTTGCCTGATGGAATCAGCGTGCGCAGTACAATCCAGCCGTTCTGCGCGCGATTGCGTCCGTCAAAAAGCGAGAGCGGTGCCGTCTCCGACGTGATGCTGATTGAATGCAACCTGTCTTCCGGCGCAAAGCGAATGCCACTGCCACTCACGATGGGGAGCGGTTGCGTGTAGCCCTTCTCGTCGTCCCATTGCTCCTTGTACGGCAGCTTCTTGGATCGTCCGCCGAGAGCGCCACTTTGTGCATCTGCTCCTGCGGGCTGCGAGGAAAAATGTCAAAGATGCGGTCGTCCACAGCATAGGTCTTGTCCATGTAAATTGATGGCAGGAATTCCAGATTGAATCCGGCGCGCCCGGCCAGCTTCTCCGGCAGCGGCTTGTCGAGATTTACGCTTACGCGTATCCCGCCAGGTTCTGCGGCTACTTCCAGGCGATAGTCCACCTGGTAGCTCGCGAACGAAAGATCGGCGCTCAAGCGGTTTTGTTCCTTATCAGCGTGCCGCCCTTTCAGCGTGGCTACCAGATCCCACTGCTCCGGCGTGGGCATCAGCCGTACATCGCCGTTGGTCGCGACACGCTCGCCATGAAGAATCATCTGCATGGCAGTGTTCTTCTCGTCGACGAATACGGGATGGAACGCGTTGTCGTAAAGCATCACGTCGAACCCCTGCGTGCTCAGGTAGTCGTTCCCCGCAACTTGCATATTGAAATCGCCGCTGAACGAGGGCAGACAGGAAGCCGACATGATAACGAGAGCGGAAGTACGCAGAAACCCTGCAAAAAATCGATTAAGCATGAACGCTCGAACCTCTTCGGCCAATCAGCATATCGGAATCATCGAGCCAATGCAAAATGACCAGGCCCACGTTTGTGGCTCGTGTAGTCGAAGGGCCTTCGGGCCGGCAGAAGAGCGCGGCTAAAGCCTTCCCGTGCAGGCTCTTTTCTTCCGCCAATCAATTCTCCAGTCGTAGAATGATCGGTTCACCATAGAGACCAATCGTTGTCGTGCAAAAGTCGCCACGCCGCGCGTTCCATGCCGCTGCCTAGGCGTATGGCCAGTGCAATAGACGAACGTCTGGTCGAGCAAGGATGATCGATGAAAAGTGAAAACACGTTGGAGCCGCCCAAAATGGATAGGCGAACGTTCAGTCAACTGATGGCTTCGCTCGGCATCTGTACCGCGCTCGGGCCACGCTCACTGTCAGCGGCAGTCTGGCAAGCGAGCACGGAAAATGAACCCCGAAAAGCGATGCCCGCCATTAGCTTTGACAAGCTCTGTTATCGAGTCGCAGGACAGCCTTTCTATCTCTATTCCGGCGAGTTTCATTACTTCCGCGTTCCCAGGAAAGACTGGCGCCGAAGGATGGATCTCTTTCGCGAGGCAGGCGGGAACTGCATCGCAACTTATCTGCCGTGGATGCTGCACGAGCCGAAGGAAGGGCAGTTCAATTTCGGAAGCGCGGACGGGTTGACTGACTTTGAGACCTTTCAGGAGACCGTGCACCAAGCTGGATTGTATGCGCTCGCGCGTCCCGGCCCTTATCAAGGCTCGGAGCTAAAATACGGCGGTCTGCCGGCATGGCTCTTTGAAAAGTATCCGGAGATTCTGGCGCGCGATATCAACAACAAGCCGATTCATGCTGACTCGATGTCGTATCTGCATCCGGTTTTTCTGCAGAAGACAGAGGCTTGGTTCAACGTGGTCTGTCCCATCGTTGCCCGGCATACTGTGTCAAAAGGCGGCCCCATCCCTCTCGTCCAGATCGACAACGAGATGATGGGTGTGCACCTGTGGAATGGCAGTATCGACTACAGCGTCGATGCAATGGGGATTGGCAGAAAGGCCGGAAGATATCCTCGATACCTGCAGAAGAAGTACGCAGAAATCAGCGCGCTGAACGCAGCTTACGGGACGCACTTCTCGTCTTTTGAAGCGGTCAGGCCAATCGCTGTCTCTTCAACAGCGACACCTCCCGAGATCCTTCGTGCAAAGGATTATTTTGAGTTCTACCTAAACTCCATCGGCGAGTACGCGTCGATCGTCGCGGCCATGATGCGCAGCCACGGAATCGACGTTCCGCTGGTGCATAATGCAGGCGGCGTGGACATGGACATGCTTTACGAGGATGTCGTGCATGCCCTTGAACCCGGCTTTCTGCTCGGGTCAGATCACTACTACAATCTAGATCAGAGCTGGGCGCAGAACAACCCCACGCCACAATACGCGCTGAACATCTTTTGTTCTCTTGAGAGCCTGCGCCTGATGGGCTTTCCGCCCACCGTCATGGAAATGCCCGGTGGAAGCGCGTCCGATTGGCCGCCAATCACTCCTGAAGATACCAAGGCGTGCTACTGGACGAATTTTGCGCTGGGGATGAAGGGCACCAATTTTTATATCTTCACCGGCGGTCCAAATCCTCCGCATGCGGGCACCACTACCGATATCTATGACTATGGTGCAGCTATCAGCGCCACCGGTGAGACGCGCCCTCTGTATTACGTGCAGAAGGAACTGGGAGATTTTTTGCAGGCTCACTCCTGGTTGAGCGAAGCAGAGCGGCAATATGATTTTCGCATCGTGGTCAACCTGCATAACTCCATCGGCGACCACTACTGGAAAACTCATGGCGACTTGCTGTTGAGCGATTTCGAAGCGTGGGACCTGGCGAAACGCGGCGTGCTGAACTCCAGTTTCTGCGCGAGCCTTTCTCCGGTGCTGTGCGATCTGCGCACGAGCGAATGGAGCAATGACAAAACAACGCCAGTGGCCATAGTTTCCTCTGCTTGCATGTCAGCCACACAACAGCAAAGGATCATAGAGTTTTTGCGCGATGGAGGGAAGGCAATCATTCTTCCCGTGCTTCCTACTCACGATGATAATTTCAAACCCTGCTCTCTGCTCAGCGATTTTCTCGGAGGTGTAAAGCTGCGCCCCAATTCCAGCGCCTTCCCCAGGATCACCGTCAACGACATCGTCAATGTTGAATGCAATGTGGGCAGTTTTGCGTCGGAAACACTACCGCCAAAAGCACAGGTAATCGGAAAAGATGAGAGCACCGGCGAGACTGTGGCGTGGCGGCTCAAGACGGCTGGTAGCGGCGAGGTAATCTTCCTGGGATTCCGCTGGTATCACGCCATGCACGAGCACGAATACCTGGTGAAGAGCCTGTTGCACGAACTGGGGCTACAGCAGAAAGTGCTCTGCAGCAATCCAAATGTGTGGACCTCCCTGCGCAGCAACGGTGAGAAGTCCATGCTCTTCATCCTGAACCTGTCCTCATCGCCAATGGAGGCCCAGATCACTTACTCACCGGCTGCCGGACACGCCAGCATCACTGCCGACCACAAGTTGCCCCCGATGACTGTGCAGTGGGTCGAAGCGTAACCGTAGGAAAAGACAACCTCTTCGCGAACGACCGTGCTCGCTGAAAATACGATACTTAGCCCCTACACACAAAAGCCTCCCAATGGGAGGCTGAGCCGCTATAAGCTATCGGTTCTAAGTGGTGGCCAGAGACGGGATCGAACCGCCGACGCCGGCCTTTTCAGGGCCGCGCTCTACCACTGAGCTATCTGGCCTTGGATCACCAAGGGCGCCTTGGAAGCGCTGGGTATGTCTGATTTGCGGGAAGAACCACCCCCGCCTGAGAAGTGCGCCGGCAGCACGCCCGGGCCAGTCCGCAGTGCTTCGTCAAACAACCTCAACCAGTATAGCAATAGCCCTCCCCCGCGCCAAACTCCCCTTCCCTCCCGTGCCTGCCAACGGCCCATCACCCAGCGTGCCTTACACTGTTAGCGGCTTCGAAACCAATGAGAATCATGCCTCTCGCCACAAACGCCCCACTCCGTAGCGCGCTAGCCGCGTGCGGCGTCCTCATCCTCTTAAGCTCTTCAGCGCTTGCCGCTTCGCCCCCCGTCGCCACACCCGCTGAAGCCAAAACTGAACGCGCTTTCCAGGCTGCCCGCAGCGCCGGCCCTCTCACCCTGCGCGCCTTCCTCGTTCAGATGCCCAAGGGCGCTGACCTCCACAACCATCTCTCCGGTGCGGTCTACGCCGAATCATGGATCCGCGCTGCCGGCGAAGATGGACTCTGCGTCAACACCGCTTCCCTCTCCTTTCAGAAGCCCACCGCCATGACCGACAGCCTTCCGTCTAAGCCTGTATGCGGAGATGCGGCCGTCGCCGCCAGCACCATCCCCTCCAGCGGCGCGCTCTACGACTCCCTTATCGATTCCTTCTCCATGCGCAGCTTTGTCCCATCTGCACGATTCTCCGGCCACGACCAGTTCTTTGCCACCTTCGCTCGCTTCTCGGGCACCTCTCACAGCCACGCTGGCGAATGGTTCGACGAAGTAGCCACCCGCGCCGCCGCCCAGAACGAGCAATACATGGAGCTGATGGAGACACCCGACTTCAAGCACACCGCAGCCCTCGGTCGGCAGCTTGGATGGAACTCCGACCTCGCCAAATTTCGCGAAGCACTTCTCGCCAATGGCCTGCGCGACGACATCCCTCTCGCCCGCGAATATGCGCGGCGTTCTTTCGATCGTCGCAACGCGCTGGAAAAGTGCGGCACTCCCGACGCCGCCCCCGCGTGCAAAGTTGAGCTCCGCCTTATCTACCAGGTCCTTCGCGGCTTCCCGCCCGAGCAGGTCTTCGCTCAAACCCTCCTCGGCTTTGAAGTAGCGTCAGCCGACCCCGCCTTCGTCGGCATCAACTTCGTCATGCCTGAAGACGGCTACACCTCCATGCGCGATTACCGCCTGCAGATGCAGATGCTCGATTACCTCCACTCCGTCTACCCGAAGGTCCACATCAGCCTGCACGCCGGCGAGCTGGCCCCGGGCCTCGTCACTCCCGACGGCCTCACCTTTCACATTCGCTCTGCCGTCGAAAAAGGCCACGCCGAGCGCATTGGCCACGGAGTCGACATCATGTATGAGGACCGTCCCTATCAGCTCCTCAAGCAGATGGCCGCCCAGCACATCCTCGTTGAGGTCAACCTTTCCAGCAACGACCTCATCCTCGGCATTCGCGGCGTCGAACACCCTTTGCCCATCTATCTAAAATATGGAGTGCCCGTCGCCCTCTCCACCGACGATGAAGGCGTCTCGCGCATCGACCTCACGCACGAGTTCGTTCGCGCCGCCCTCACCTATCCGCTGACCTATCGCGATTTGAAGAAGATGGTGCGCGCCAGCATAGAGCACAGCTTCCTGCCCGGCGAAAGCCTGTGGAAGGATGGCGATGGATTCACCCACCCAGTCGTGCCCTGCGCAGCTAAGGCATTGGCTGCGGCCGTACCAGCAAAATCATGCAGCGCATTTCTCCAGTCCAGTCAGAAAGCCCGCCAGCAGTGGGAACTCGAAGAGCGCTTCCGCGTCTTTGAGTCCGCGCAGTAGATCTAGTCACCCTCAGCAACCAGCTCAGGCTCCGCCGTCGCAGTAGTTTGCGCGTTGCGCAGGAAGTAGTACCCCAGCACGCCCGCCAGTATCGACGCCAGAAAGATGCCCACCTTCGCCGCGTCGATGATCTGTTCGTCATTGAATGCCAGATCTGCAATGAATAGCGACATCGTAAATCCGATGCCCGCCACCAGCCCCAATCCCACTATCTGCCGCCAGTTCGATCCGCGGGGCAGGTTGGCAATCTTCAATCGCACCCCGGTCCAGCTTGCCACTACGATGCCTAGCGGCTTGCCTAGCACCAGTCCCAGCAGCACACCCCACATCGCCGTGCTATGCATCGCTGCGCGCAGAAAGCCCGTCTCAAAGGCAACCCCCGCGTTGGCCAGCGCAAACAGCGGCACAATCACAAAGTTTGTCCAGCTATGAAATCTGCGCTCGAGCCTGTCCGCCGGACCCTCCGTGCCGTATGCAATCTCCTGCGCCTTGGCCAGAAAAATCTCCGTGGCATAGGGATTCACTTTCGCCTGCGAAAGCTCCATCTGTGCCTTGTTCTTTTTAAGGAAGCCAACGAAGTCGCCGAAGCTGAATCTCGGTTCGCGCGGCGTCAGCAGACCGAGAATCACTCCGGCAATCGTTGCATGGATCCCCGACGCCGCAATCGCAGCCGTGAAAGCGATCGAGAGCAGTATGTATGGAATGCCCCGCTTCACCCCAATCTTCAACAACCCGCCCATGATGCCAAGAAAAACCAGCGCGAAAAAAATCGCGGAGAAATACACGTGCGGTGTATAGAAGATCGCGATTACAGCGATCGCGCCGATATCATCCACAATCGCCAATGCCAGCAGAAACAGCCTTAGTTGCGTACTGATCCTGTTGCCCAGCAGAGCCAGCACGCCCACGGCAAAGGCAATATCCGTCGCCATCGGTACGCCCCAGCCATGCTGCATCGTCGGCGCCCGCATGTTAACCAGCGCGTAGATGGCCGCCGGCACAACCATGCCGCCCAACGCTGCCAGCATCGGCATCACCGCATTCTTGCGGTCTGCCAACTCCCCCGCCACAAACGCCCGTTTGATCTCCAGACCGGCAACATAAAAGAAGAAGACCATCAGCACGTCATTCACAACGTGACGCAGATCCGCCGACAACTGGTACGAGAAGAAATGAAAACCGATCTGCGCGTGCCACAGCGCCTGGTAGCTGTCGCGCAGCGGCGAGTTCGCCCAGCCCACCGCAATCACCGCGGCAGAGATCAGCGCAGCGCCACCCAGCCCAGCCGTGTGCAGAAAATTCTGCGCCGGCAGCAGTACTCCCCTCAGCAGTGGGGCGTCCTGCGTACGAACGTCAAGTAGTGCGCGGTCTCTCGGATGAACGGCCATAGTCGTTGTGCCTAAGCCTGACCGAAACATCCAAAAAGATCAAGCACCCCCACTCCCGGCAAAAAACTCGTAGATCGTCCCGACCGCATCAAGGATGCAATCGAATATATGCAAAGTTTTTCCCTTGACGAAGGACTCTTACGCGAGAATGATTGCGGTTCTGGACGCCGTATCGCGTTCTGTTTGGAACCGGGCTGATCTCTTCACACCTCCCTCCTCGTAGCCACCACCGCTGAGCAATGCGAGCCGGTTCCACAAGAAGTCTTGGCTTACACAATCAACTTCAAGAAATCGTCAGGAGAATCAGACATGAAAGCACAGCTCTTCCGTGTGTCGGTACTCACGACTACAGCGATGTTTGTTCTGGCAATGTCAGGACAAGCACAAACGACCAGAAGACTTCAGCCATTGGGCACCACCTCGATCGGCAACGCGCAGACCGGAACATCGGTTGGCAGTGGGCCGGAACTTGATCCTGCGAACAGCGTCGACGCCGACAGTGGGAACGACGCCACCGGGGCGGTCAAAATAAACCGCACGATCGCAAAACACTCGGGTGCTGCGGTGAAAGCATCAGGGGGGCCAAAGTTCAAGTCGAACCCGACTCTTACTGCAAGCTTTGACGGTTTGAATCTTTACAATCAGCGCTTTGCCAACAACGGCAACCAGTTCACAGTCGAGCCGCCAGACCAGGGACTCTGCGTCGGCAACGGCTACGTCCTCGAAACAGTGAATGACGTCCTCCGCGTATTCGATACGGCGGGGAATCCATTGACTGGCGCGGTTGATCTCAACTCCTTTTATGGCTACGCTCCGGCAATCACCCGGTCAGGGCCGAATGCTGGACAGTTTGGGCCGGAGATTACCGACCCTTCGTGTTATTTCGACGCTCAGACCCTTCGGTTCTACCATGTTGTCCTGACCCTCGATCGAGTCGGAACCACGTCTAGCCTTTCCGGCACCAACCACCTCGATCTTGCAGTCAGCAACACGTCGAACCCGCTGGGAGCCTGGACAATCTACAAAATTGACGCTTCCAACAATGGCAATAACGGCACGCCGAACCACGGATGCGCGGGAGGTTTCTGCTACGGCGACTATCCGCACATCGGGGCGGACGCCTATGGCTTCTACATCACGACGAATGAGTTTGCCTTGTTTGGAAGTGGATTTTACGGCTCACAGATTTACGCAATGTCGAAGCGCGCCCTTGCTTCGGGCACTGCGACGTCGGCTCTACTCTTCGACACAGCCGACTATCTCGATGTCAACGGGCTTCCGGGATTTACGGTGTGGCCGGCAGCCTCTCCCGCCACACAATATGACACGGATGCAGGCGGCACCGAATTCCTGTTGAATTCAGACGCGGTTTTCCAGGACAGCGGATTTTCGAGTGAGGTACGCCTTTGGGCCTTCACAAACACGTCTTCGCTGGATAGTGGATCTCCGGCATTGTCTCTGACCAGCCGTCTCATTCCCACCGAAGGCTACGCGGTACCACCGAAGTCGACGCAAAAGGTTGGCAGCAATTATCCCTTGGGGCAGTCTTTGGGCGAACCTGAACCGCAGCAACTGGACAGCAACGACTCGCGCACGCAGCAGGTTTACTACGCGAACGGCAAACTCTGGATGGCGCTCGACACGGGAATCACGTTCGACGGTATCCATGCTCTTGCGGGGGCTGCCTACTTCGTGATCAACCCCAACAGCGCCAAAGTCATGACTCAAGGCTACATTGGCGTGCCAAACAACAACATCACGTATCCGGCGGTTGCCGCTACCCCGGATGGCAGAGGAGCGGTGGCATTCACGCTGACAGGCCCTGACTTCTTCCCATCAGCTGCGTACGCGTCAGTGGACGCAGTTGCAGGGGTGGGTGATGTGCACCTGGCGTCAGCTGGAGTGGGCCCATGGGACGGATTCACCGGCTATCCGGAATTCTCCGACCGCCAGCGCTGGGGCGATTATGGCGCAGCGACGGTGGATGGCAATAACATCTGGATCGCAAGCGAATACATTGGCCAAACCTGCACGTTGGCTCAATGGACCGCTGACCCCACCTGCGGCCATACTCGCGCTCAGCTCGGCAATTGGGGTACGCGCATCTCGACACTGAAAATGAAATAACATTCGGAAAACATGAAGGCCGCCGGGGAATCGGCGGCCTTTTTTTTGCGTCTATGCCCTCAGTTCGCGGAGAAGTGCTTACGATTGGCGCATGCTCAAGAGCGATGCATCTGCATTTGTTCTTCGTTGCCCGTAGAAAGTCGATCTAACACTTTGGTCGATGTCTACATCGCCGAGATACCGATCCCGATTAGCTCCCACTTCCGCGTAACCGCCTCACCGAGCACGCGGAAGTGGTACGCTTCTGGCGAAACTTCCGCGCATCTGCGCGCGAAGCGAAGGGACAACTTCAATGAAGATCGAGGAGATGGCAGTTGCAACAGCAGAAAGCCCGGAACAAAAATATTGGTACCGAACGGGGAGTATTGCAGCAATCGTTCTGGGTATCGGATATGTCATTATCGTTGCGCTGTATTCCCGCGTCGGAGCTCCTCCGAGTGGTGGCGAGGCTTGGTTTAGTTACCTTACCGGAAAGACGACAATTTGGTGGGCGATCCTGGCACTCTCCGTCTTTACGGACTTTCTCTATATACCCCTCGCATTGGTGCTTTACCTCGCACTCAATAAGGTCAACCGAAACGCGATGATTTTGGCGACTGCGTTCATGGGGCTGTTCGTCGTTTTGGATTTGGCAATCACCTGGGCGCACTACGCATCGCTCTTGGTGCTCTACAGCAAGTACTGCGCGGGTACTTCTGATCTTCAGCGGGCCAGCTACCTGGCTGCCGCCAACTACGGATCCGCCGTGCTCAACTCCCCACTGGAAGTGGTCTATGCAATCGTGACCCTCTCGTTTGGGATACTGGTGACAGGTGTCGTCATGCTGAGAGGAGTCTTTGATAAGACAACGGCCTGGTTGGCTTTGGCCACAGGCGCGTTTGGCTTTGCGTCGCTGACCGGTCTCAGTCCAGCCATTATCGGGAACGCTCTCCTGGCCACGGTGTGGCTGTTTTTCGTGAGCTACAGGCTGTATCGACTTGCACAAGTTGATGTGCAACGCCCAATACGCTCGCCCGAGAATTGGCGTCCATGATTGCCACGCCCGCAAAATCGGTATAGGCTTTTAACTACGACTAACTCTATCGGAGTTAACATGCCCTTCATCAGTGCCGGTGTCGAATACGCATTGCACTGCCTCCTTTTCCTGGTACCCCGCGCAGGCGGCAGAGTGGAGGCCAATGTCCGCGACCTCGCCCTTCTCCAGGGCGTTTCAGCGGAGTATCTCGCCAAGCTCTTCACCAAGCTATCCAGGGCGGGACTCGTGGCAGCCACCGAAGGAGCAGGCGGCGGCTTCGTTCTCGCGAAACCGGCTAAAGATATCAGCGTACTTGATGTCGTGGTCGCGATCGATGGGCAAAAGTCACTCTTTGAATGTCGCGAAATTCGCGAACGTTGTGCGGTCTTTGGCACAAGAGCGCCCTCATGGGCCACATCAGGCGTGTGCTCAATCCATGCGATCATGTTGGCCGCTGAAGATCGCATGCGAGTTGAGCTCTCGAATCATACTCTAGGGAGCCTTGCCAACCAGGTTGCCGCCAAGGCGCCCCGTAGCTTTGGTGTGCAGATAGAAAAGTGGTTCGATGGCCGCAAGTCCAATCGCCGCGACGGGTCGGATGTACCTAAGGCACCCAGTAAATCGAGCAGCAGGAGACGAAGTATGCGTCATTGAGACGCGCCTCAGCTCCGCTCTGGATCTCTATGCTTTCCAATTTGTATCGCTTCAAACGAGGAGAAGAAAATGCAGCAACGTTTCGATTTTACTGAAGTAGCCGCCGCCGGCTACAAAGCAATGCTGGGTGTTCACGGCTATGTCCAGAAGAGCGGCCTCGATCTCGGCCTGCTGGAATTGGTCAAGGTGCGCGTGTCGCAGATAAATGGATGCGCCTTTTGCCTGGCGATGCACGTGCCTCTCGCCCGCCAGAACGGTATCAGCGACAACCAGTTGGACCTGTTGGTCGCCTGGCGGGAAGCACCCGTCTTCAGCAAGCAGGAGCGGGCAGCTTTGGCCTGGGCCGAAAGCGTAACCCACCTGGTCGGCGGCGACGTCCCAGATCATATCTATGACCAAGCGTGCGATCAGTTCTCCATCAAAGAGATTGCGAATCTTTCCTTTGCCATCGCCGAAATCAATGCGTGGAACCGTCTCATGGTCTGTTCGCGCACGCCTCCGCAAATCGTCACGCCCATGCAACTAACCAAATGATGTGAAACCCAGGCCCTTCCCATGTGCAGGAGGTATAGCGTGAAAGAATACCTTCATGCGCATCAAGAACTGCCCTAGTTGCTCATCATGTACATAACGTTCACGAGCGTTTCCACTTCAACCGGCACTCCGTTTAGCAAGTAGGGCTTATACTCCCACGTTTTTACACACTCCACGGCTGACTCGGTAAGCAGAGGAGATGGAGTAGCGACCACTTCTACGCTGTGAATCTTCCCATCGGTTCCGATCTTCGCCGCAATCACGACTACTCCTTGTGCGTGCGCCATCTTTGCTGCCGCTGGATAGACAGGATATTGCTTTCTAATCAGTGCGCCCGCCGTCACTCCGCTCTCACCGTCCCCATGTGGGTTCTGCACTGGCTTTTCCAGCGTCGCATCTGCCGACGGAGTCAGTGCTGCGTCCGCAGCGTTGAGAACGTCGATTGTTTCTACAGATGCCGTGAAGAGTGTCCGCTTGTCCACCGTCACAAAAACCTGTCGCGCCAGGTAGCGACCCTGTACCTTCACAATCTGGCTGTAATGTGTGGCTAGTTGATTGGAGTAAGACTCCCGCAACACCAATGCCGCTGGATCGAAACAGTAGTGATTCGGGCCAACATTCGAAACCTCCAACTTTCCATCCACAAGCTGCTGAGGAGTCGTCAATACACACGCCACCACCGGTTTGTCCGGCGGCATCATCTTCAGATCGAGTTTCAACTTGCCGCCCTCGAGAGCTCCGCTCCACGGCAACGGGGATAGCAGGGTCTCCTCTATCGTTTTCTCGAAATATCGCAGCGGGCCCCCGGAGCCCTCGCTGTACCGGGCTCCATCCGCAGTCGACCATGTCGTATGTTCCACTCCCGCTCGCGTCCAGCTACTTCGGCTCACCTTCGGCGACGCCCACCAGTATTCCCACGTCCCTTGTTCTGCTGGTTTCCCCTTCTGGTCGAAAAACTGGTAGGAAACCTTCAAATGCCAAGGTTTCAATTCCGGCGACGAGAAGTCGTAGTAAGGCGCGGCAGCCGCAAGAATCTCGTGCGGGTCCTTCGGGAGGCCCGCTCCCGTGCTAACAGCAGTCTGACTGAAACCAGGCAGCAGAACTGTCAAAGACAGAGCAAAAACAATCAGTGTGCGCATCGTTAGCGAAATTCTATCAGGCCGATATCGCCGTCGGTAGAATTGCCAGCACCACGCAAAATTCTTCCCGCAACACTCGAGCTTCTCGCCCTATCATGAACTGCAAAGGAGAGAAATCATGTTCACGCACGATGGCATTCGAAAATTCCATGGCTGGACGCACGCCTGCCTCGACCTCGTCATCGATCACCTGACCACACTTCCTGGCGGCGATTACGTGAGGGAAGTTCCTGGCTTCGGCTTCCGCACCCTGCGTGACCAAGCAATTCATATCTTCAACTGCGAAGGGCTTTGGATCCACTCGCTCCAAGGGCTCACATACATCGACAAAACCATCACGGAGTGCCCTGCCGTCGCCGACGTGAAACTCATGCAGCGGGAAGTCAGCCGGCAAACCCACGCATATCTATCCAGCTTGACCGATCAGCAACTCAATGCCATTGCGAAACTTCTGGTCCCCTATGACTACATCGCGTTCCGTACTCCCGCCTTTGTCCTTCACCACGTCCTAACCCACGCGTTTCATCACAAAGGCCAAATCGTTGCCATGTGTCGCACTCTGGGTTATCCCGCCCCCGACACCGACCTGAGCTGCTTCGAATAAAAACTCAAAAGCAGCGCTAGTACTACTCCACCCGCTTGCTGCTCGCTCGCTTCGGCTTGCTCTTACTCTCAACATTCAGCGCCACCGCAGCGCGGATTAGATCCTTAAGCGCCGCCTCATCCAACTTCTCGCCTTCGTGAATGTCGATTGCGCGCCTCACATTTCCGTCCAGGCTGGAGTTGAATAGACCCGCAGGGTCCTTCAACGCAGCCCCCTTCGCAAACGTCAGCTTCACCACGCTCTTGTAAGTCTCGCCCGTGCAGACGATGCCGCCGTGCGAGAAGACGGGAGTACCCATCCACTTCCACTCCTCCACGATCTCCGGATCAGCATCGTGGATTAGCTTGCGCACTTTGGCCAGCATCTTCCCGCGCCAGTCGCCAAGTTCCTTGATCTTCGCGTCGATAAATGAAGAAGCAGATTCCACACCAGCACCCCTCTCATCTACACTTCGCGCGCCAACTCCCGGTGCGCGCTCAAACCCAACCAGCAACCTACACCAGCGCGCCGCTCGTAGCAGCAGGCAGCACGCCGATCACACGGTTCGCCGGGCGCAGCGCCCACGACAGCACCATGAAACCAGTGATGATCAGCGGAGCGATCACATGGAACCCGTACGTGCCGTACCCGCCCGACAACGCACGCGATGCCGCCGCGCCGGTCAGGTCAAAGAAGATCCCCGCATACGCCCACTCCTTCAGCCGCGGAAAACCCGGCACCAGTATCGCAATCGCTCCAAGGAATTTCCAGACTCCCAGGATGAGAAAGAAATACATCGGGTAGCCAAGGATAGGCACAACTCCGTGGGGATTCGCCCGGAATTGTGCCATCTGCCCGATGCCGCCGCTTCCGATTAAGAAGGGCTACCATTATTGTCATCGTCCAATAGACAATTGTTCTCGCTCTCATGTTCAGTTCATCTCCCCAACCACCCGCTCCAGGCCGCCGAAGAACTTCTGCCATCCGTAATTCGCGCCCTGGTACGCTGCCTTCTGATCAGGACCGAAACCGGACTGCTCCATGCGAACATGCGTGCCGCCATCCGCCGGGGTCAGCGTCCACAGCACAACCCATTGCAGCCCGGAGTCGCTTCCCCCAACACCCCAGTTGTAGGCCAGGCTATGCGGTGGGTCGATGGCCACCACCTCGCAGTCCACAATTCCGTTCCAGTTCGGCATGGGATCGGCCCGGAATTGAAACTTCCGTCCGACCACGGGCTCGAAGTCGTTGTTCATCATCCATTGCGCAATCAGCGGGCTCTCGGTCAGCGCGCGCCATAGCTTCTCCGGCGGGTGTTGGAATACCCTTTCGATCACAAGACTACGGGTGCTCTCTGCGGTGTCGCTCATGGGTCCATCCTCTCCAATAGATTTTCTAAACGATCAAACCGGTCTCTCCAGAACGCGCCATACAGATTCAGCCAGTCCACCATCGGCGCCAGAGAGTCGGGCTGTGCACGATAGTGAGTCTCGCGCCCCTCGCGGCGATGCCGCACCAGCTTCGCCCTCTTCAGCACCGTTAGATGCTTTGACACAGCGGGCTGAGTTACTCCCGCGTAGCGCGTCAATGCGTGAACAGTCTGCTCCCCCTGCCGCGTCAACTCTTCGAAGATCGCTCTGCGCGTCGGATCGGCAAGGGCACGGAACACGCGACTGGCGTTGGCCGGCTTCATGCCCGAAACCATAACCAAACGGTGATGGGTTGTCAAGCGCGACATAAGGCAATCTTCCTTTGCCGCGTGCGCCCCTCATCAAAATTATTCCGCTCCACCCAGCCCACAATGTAAGATCTCGTTCAACCACGTTTGCCACGCGCCCACCCATGGGCGGCAGTACCAACATTTCCAATCACTTAACCTCTCTTCTCAATTGCATTCGCAACACTGGGGCCGATAATCTCTGAATTCGTTTTTGGAACATTCACTGAGTAGCACCCTCACGGGCGGCAGAAGATCGGTAAGAGCAAGGAGCACTACATATGAAATGTGAATCAAGAGGAATGTCATTGTTCGCGGAATCGGCATTATTTCTGGGTGCCGTCACTTTGGCGCTGGGATCGGCCGCTGCACAAACGGTAACCGGAACGTTGGGGTCGCCCAGCGCGACTACCACCATCGATGGCAAACAGATTCCCGCGCCTCCACCCAAGTTCGGCGGAGTCATCAAGGAAAGCGCGAAGGATTCGACGCCCTGGTGGGCTCCCCGCGTAGTGCCGCCCAAAGGCGCGCCCAACGTCCTCCTCATCATGACCGACGACCAGGGCTATGGCGTCCCCAGCACTTTCGGCGGTGTCATTCCAACGCCGTCGCTCGATCGCATCGCCCAGTCGGGTTTGCGCTATACGCAGTTCCACTCCACCGCCCTTTGCTCGCCAACACGGGCTGCCCTCATCACTGGCCGCAATCATCACTCCGTCGGCTTCGGCGTCATCGGCGAACTCTCCACCGGCTACCCCGGCTACAATTCCGTCATCGGTTTGGATAGCGCGACCATCGGCGAAATCCTGAAAGAAAACGGATACGCCACTTCATGGTTCGGCAAAAACCATAACACTCCGGGATTCCAATACAGCAGCACCGCTGGACCCTTCGATCAATGGCCTTCCGGCATGGGTTTCCAATATTTCTACGGGTTCATGGGTGGCGAAACCGATCAGTGGGAACCCTATCTCTTCCAGGATCACACCCAGGTATTTCCCTGGATAGGAAAGCCCGGTTATAACCTCACCACCGATCTCGCTGACAACGCCATCAAGTACATGAGGGACTTGAACGCGGCCGCGCCAGACAAGCCTTTCTTCGTTTACTACGCACCTGGCGGCACTCATTCGCCTCACCAGCCCACGCAGGAATGGATCGACAAGTTCAAGGGCAAGTTCGACATGGGATGGGAGCAGTTGCGCGAGCAGATCTTCGCCAACCAGAAGCGCCTGGGCGTTATCCCCGCAAACACCCAACTCACTCCATGGCCCGACGGGCAGACGGAATACGCTGGAGCCAAGCTGCCTAAGTGGGACTCGCTCTCCGCCGTGGAAAAGAAAATGTATGCCCGCGAAGCGGAGGTCTTTGCCGCTTACGCCGCCTATACCGACTATGAGATTGGCCGCGTCATTCAGGAGATTCAGAATCAGGGCAAGCTCGACAACACGCTCATCATTTATATCGATGGCGACAACGGCACCAGCGCTGAAGGCAGCATCTACGGCACCTACAACCAGATGACCGCCTACAACGGCATCCTCGACCAGCCCGCCGTCAGGCCCGTCCTCGCGATGAATGCTCTGCACTATAACGACTGGGGTTCCAACAAAACCTATCCCCATATGTCCGTGGCCTGGTCCTGGGCATTCGACACGCCCTTCAAGTGGACCAAGCAGGTGGCCTCGCATTTCGGTGGCACCCGCCAGGGTCTCGCCATTTCGTGGCCGGGACATATCAAAGATGTGGGCGGAATTCGCACCCAGTTCCACCACGTCATCGACATTGTTCCCACCATCCTCGAAGCTGCAGGCATTCCTGCACCCAACACCGTCGACGGCATTCCTCAGAAGCCGATTGAAGGCGTCAGCATGGCCTACACATTCGATCAGGCAAGTGCCAATGCGCCATCCAAACGCGATACTCAGTACTTTGAAATGGTCGGCAACCGCGCCATCTATCACGACGGTTGGGTCGCCGCCACCACCCCACCCTCGCCATCGTGGGAACTGGGAACAGGCAAGATGCCTGCCCTCAGCGACTACCACTGGGAGCTCTACCACATCGCCGATGACTACTCCGAGAACAACGACCTCGCGTCAACAATGCCTGACAAGCTGAAAGAAATGCAGGCGCTCTTCCTCAGCGAAGCAGGGAAGTACCAGGTTCTTCCATTGGATAACTCCGGCTTTGTGCGCCTGCTTACTCCGCGGCCCAGCGCTGTCGCAGGTCAAACCGTCTTCACCTATACCGGCGAAAATTCCGGGATCCCCGTCGGAAATGCTCCCAGCATTCTCGATAAGGACTACACCATCACCGCGGAAGTCACCATCCCGGAAGGCGGTGCCGAAGGTATGATCGCTACTCTCGGCGGCAGCTTCGGTGGCTATGGTCTCTTTCTTAGCCAGAGCCACAATTGGCTTCTTAGAAGCCGGCCGCTCAAAATCATCGTGTGGTCCCTCTTCATTCTGGGACTGCTCCTCGTCTGGCTCGCTCGCGCCAGACACCGGAAAGGCTGGATGATGTGGCTCGGCTACTTGTTGGTCTTCCTTGCTCCGATATGGTTGATAGCCGGCCTCGTTACAGGCATCGCACAAATAGGCAAGAGCAGACCCATCTTCGTCTACAACCTCATGGACCTGGAACGCTTCCGCTGGCGCGGTCCTGCGCTTGGCGCGGGCAAGCACACCATCGTCTTCGATTTCAAATATGACGGACCAGGCCCCGGCAAGGGTGGGACCGGCGTCCTCTCAGTGGATGGCAAGGAGGCCGATCGCAAGACCATCGAGCACACCATTCCGCTGCTCATGGCCATCGACGAAACCTTCGACGTTGGCGTCGATACTCGTACACCAGTCGACTTTAGCTACGACGTGCCCTTCCGCTTCACTGGGTCAATCGACAAGCTGACTTACAATCTCGGACCAAGCCAGATGACGGCAGAGGATAAAAAGAAAGCCGACGAAGCCGTAGCTCAGGCCAACAACTAGACAGAGAACTCATCGCTCTATCTCTGTGGGAAGTTGATCAAGCTCGACCCACGTTCAACCTCGCGCGCAGCCAGCCCAAACTGGCTGCGCCTCAACCCACAGCGATATCTGCAACACTCCGCAATCACTCGATCCTCAGCGCCCGCACCGGGTCGATCGAAGCCGCACGAAGTGCTGGGATGACTCCAGCCACCGTGGCGCATATCGTCAGCACTAGAATCGCGCCAAAGAATGCCAGCGGATCCGCTTCGCCCACCCCGTAAAGAAGACTGGACATGAAGCGCGAGCAAAACAGCGCCGCCGGAATTCCTATCGCGACGCCGATGAGGATCTGCCAGAGCGCACCACGCATCACCATCGCCACAACACCCGAACGTGCAGCGCCCAGAGCCATGCGAATCCCGATCTCACCGGAGCGCCGCACTACGAAGTAGGACATCACTCCATACAGCCCCACCGAGGCCAGTGCCAGCGCAAGCACTCCAAACAGGCTGGTGAGCCGCGCGAGCAAACGATCCTGTGTGAAGTTGTCGCCAACTTCGGAGTCATACGTTCTGAAGCCAATCACGGTCAGGTTCGGATCGATCGTCGCAAGCGTTTTGCGCGCCATGCCCTCTGCATCCGCAGACGTCTGAGCCACGTCGAGAATGATGAAGGGCATGAACATCGAGATCTCTTCCCCTGCATCCATATCCGGCTCTTTGTATCCAGAAAATTGCTGAGCCAGCGGACGAAAGAAGAGCGGCTGCACTTCTTCGCGGGGCTCGGTCATCTTGAAATCGGCAAAGACGCCGACGATCTCAAATGCAGCGGAATATTGCGGCGACTCCGTGCCGAAATGTTTCCCGATCGGATCCTCGTTGGGGAAGAAGTGTTTTACAAATGCTTGATTCACGACCGCGACGGGCTGCGAGGTGGCCGTGTCCTGCTCTGTAAAATTACGGCCGCGCACAATTGGCACCCCAATTGAATCCAGAAAGTGAGTGCTGGCCCGATCCCACGTTGCATACGACTTGTCATTCGGACCGGGCGCACCTTGGCCTTGCAAAATGATGCGCGCGCCCCAGTTGTTTCCGCCGAGTGGGATATACCGAACCATGCTCACATTCGCCATGCCCGGCAACGACCCAAATCGTTCTTCGATCTGACGGTACAGAGCCGGTAGCCGCTCGATCGGATATCCCACCCCTTTGGGATCGATCTCCAGCACAAATCGGTTCGCGGTTGCGATGCCGAAGTTCTGGTGCTCCAGGTTGCGCAGCGATCGCGTCATCAGAAATGCCCCCACCAGCAGCACCACCGACAAAGCCACTTGCATCATCACCAGCGCCCGCTGCGGCAACGACGAGCGCTCTCCGGTAGATGCGTTGCCTCGGTTCATGCCGCGCAATGCATC
The DNA here is from genome assembly GCA_963725995.1 of uncultured Acidobacteriaceae bacterium. GTDB lineage: Bacteria > Acidobacteriota > Terriglobia > Terriglobales > Acidobacteriaceae > JANXZS01. Next base: position 35,354 of record CAVSAX010000020.1, read on the forward strand.
GGCCGGCTGCGAATGCGACGACAACCACGCCGGCACCGCTCCAAAAACAACACCCGTGAGAAGCGACACAAAAAGTGCGAATCCCAGCACGAACAACGATGGACTCGCCTCGACGGGCATGTTCTTCGCGTGAGGAAATGCCAACAACAGCATCGCGTGCGACATCGCATACGCCACCGCCAATCCCGCTGCTCCTCCAATCAAACTCACCAGCACGCACTCAGTCAGCACTTGGCGAATGATCCTGCCCCGTGCTGCCCCCAGCGCCATGCGCACGGCAACATCCGAACGTCGCGCCGTGTATCGCGCTAGCATCAGGTTCGCAATATTTGCGCATGCAATCAAAAGCACCACCGTCGACAGAATCATCAGCAACCGCAAGCCTCTGCCCGCCTGCTGCTGTTGCAATCTCTTAATGCCGCCTCTCGCCGGCGCCAGAATCACATGTTGCCGCGGAATCAAAGCTGCTCCACCGTGATCGGTGAATGAAGACTGAGTGAAGAGCCATTGCCGCAGTATCCCCGATAGTTTTACCTGCAGCGCCCCGATGTCGGTGCCCGGCCGCACTCTGCCAATTGGATAGAGCCACTCTTCGTTACTTTGCTTCAGCCCCGAATTCGCGCCTTCAATCACCGGCTCGCTCGCCAGTGGCATCCAGAAGTCAGGCGGGTTCGGAATGATGCGGTCGCCGAAGAAGCCCGGCGGTGCAATCCCAGCCACCGTAAAGGGATGGGTCTGCAAATAAATAGTGGAGCCCACCATATTCGGATCCGATGCGAACTCCGTCTGCCACGTGCGATAGCTGATCACCACAACAGGAGCGGCTGCGGGCGTGTCGTCGCTCTCGTTCAGCGGACGACCTGCGGATGCACCCACACCCAGTGTCGCAAAGTAGTTCCCCGAAACATATTCACTGTGCATCGGCTTTGCCGGCGAATGGCCCACGCGAACCGAGAAGCTGTTGCCGCCGGCTTCAACGGCCGCCAGGTGCTCAAATTCGGGGGCCGACCGCTTTAGATGAAGATAGAGATCGTATGAGAAGAGATTGAATTCGCCATTGTCTTGCTGGAATCCGTTGTAGTAGCAGCACAGGTTCTTGCTCCCGATGCGATAGAGGCCAGACGGATCGGCAACCGGCAATGTGCGCAGCAAAATACCCTGCACCAGCGTGAAGATCGCCGTGTTCGCACCGATGCCAAGCGCCAGTGTGATCACCACCGTGAGAGTGAAGCCGGGCGACTTGCGCAATTGCCGCAGCGCATAACGCGTGTCCCCCAACCAGTCTTCCAGTCGCAACCATCCCCACTGCTCCCGGGTTACATCGGCTACCAGCGGCACATTCCCAAGCTCACGCATTGCCGCCGCCCTCGCATCCGCCGGCGATTGTCCGCGCGCCACTCGGTCCGCGATTGCCATTTCCAGATGGCATTCAAGTTCTTCGCTCAAATCTGATTTGCGCCGCAAGAATGCGAAAAAGTCGCATGCTGCCACCTCACTTCGCCGTCATGATTCCTTCGATCGTCGCCACCATCTTGCCCCAGCGCTCATAGTCCGACGCCAACTGCTCCTTGCCCAGCTTCGTTATCTTGTAATACTTCGCGCGCTGATTGCTCTCGCTCTTCCTCCACTCGGCCTTCACCCACTTCTGGCGCTCCAGCCTATGCAGCGCCGGATACAGCGAACCCGTTTCCACCTGCAACACGTCGCCGGAATTCGCTCGGATCGCCTGGCTGATTCCATAACCATGCTGTTCGCCCCACTGAAGCGTTTTCAGGATCAGCATGTCCAGCGTTCCCTGCAACAACTCGATCCGATTCTGATAACCGCTCTTCTCCGCCATAGGCTGTAGATCCTCTACATCAAAGATGTAGATAACCTACCCCCTTCGACACCAAAACGCAAGCCCATCTCTCGCGGCAGTTGAAATCGGCCGTACGAAGCTGAACGGAAGAGAATAATCATTAGCCTCCCCGAAAAACTTCCCATAGAACTTCGAGTGGTGTATGCTGGCCTTCCATAGATGTTCGAGTGGAAGGCTGGCCACATGGTCAAAAAGAACCAACCCGACGGAGAGATGCTCAAGGGCACCCTCGACATGATGATCCTGCGTACCCTCGTCACCGGCGACGCACACGGACACACCGTTGCCAAGATGATTGAGCGTTCCTCGGAGGATGTTCTTGAAGTGGAGCAGGGCTCGCTCTATCCCGCCCTGCACCGCCTCGAAGACCGCGGCTGGGTTTCCTCCTACTGGGGAGCCAGCGAGAATAATCGTAAAGCCAAGTTCTATCGCCTCACCGCCGCGGGCAGAAAGCAACTCGTGCGCGAAACCAGCCGCTGGCGCCAGATGATTCGCGCAATCGGCCTCGTCATGGGCGAAGAAGCTACGGCAGACGGAGGCGAGTGATGAGCTGGCTCAGATTCTTTCGCCGCCGCCGCGTGGACGCAGAGTTGCAAGAGGAAATCAATGTCTACCTGCAGGAGGAAACTGCGGAGAACATTGAGCGTGGAATGGATCCTCAAGAGGCGCGCCGCAGAGCAAGAATTAAATTCGGCAACCCCGCAGTTGTGCGCGAATCCCTCTGGCGCCAGAACGCAATTCCATACCTCGACACCCTGGTCCGCGATCTCCGCTATGCGGCACGAACGCTGCTGCGTACGCCCGGCTATTCCCTCATCGCCATCACAGTCATAGCCCTCTGCATCGGCGCCACTACCTCGCTCTTCACCGTTGTGCGCTCCGTGCTACTCAGGCCGCTGCCCTTCCGCGATCCATCGCGACTCGTAATGATCTACGAGCATTTCCGCGACCCCGCCATAAATGCGCAGGGTTTCAACTACAACTCTGTCGCTCCCGCCGACTATCGCGACTGGCGCGCGCAGACTCACGGCTTTGAAGACATGGCCGAATGGCGCTGGTGGCAATTCAACCTGACCGGCGAACACGGCGAATTGCCGGAACTGGTCAACGCCCGCGGCGGTAGCTGGAATCTCTTTCCTCTGCTCGGCGTCAATGCCGCTATCGGGCGTACCTTCACCGAGAGCGAAGATCGCACCGACGGAACCGCAGTCATGCTCACCTGGAGCATCTTCGAGCGGCGATTCGGCGGAGATCCTTCCATCGTCGGCAAGCAAATCCATCTCGACGGAAAGCCCTACACCGTCATCGGCGTGCTGCCCAAGTGGTTTACCTGGCCCGATGCCAAGGTCCAGCTCTGGGTCACCTATGCCTCGGGATTGCCACCAGCGCTCCTCGATTATCACGACCATCACTTCAGCTCTGTAGTGGCCCGCCTCAAGCCAGACGTCAGCCTCGCCAGCGCTCTCGGCCAGGTAGGTGCGGTGCAGTACCGTCTGCATTTGCAGAATCTCAATGCGCCAGTGGCCGAGGACGTAGCATCACGCACTCTCATCCAGGACCTCTCGCGAAATGTGAAGAAGCCCCTGCTCGTGCTGCTCTGCACCGTCGTATGCATGCTCCTCATCGGGTGCCTCAACGTAGCGAACCTTACCGTCGCCCGATCCGCGGCGCGCCAACGGGAAATCGCTGTTCGCTCCGCCCTCGGTGCGCGTCGAGGCACGCTCATCCGCGAGCAGCTCATGGAGAATCTCCTCGTCGCCATCACCGGCGGCGTCATCGGAGTCCTCTTGTCTCTCGCAGCCACCCGTTGGCTCGTCAGCACATGGCGCGATCTCCCCAGTGCGCAAAGTAGCCACCCCGACGCCATGGTACTCACCTTCGCCTGCGTCCTCGTCTTCACCACGGTCCTGCTGGCGGGCCTGCTCCCGGCGATCTCAGCCACAGGCAAGGGAGCCATCGCCGCACTGCAGGCCTCCTCGCGTACTGCATCAGCCAGTCAATCGCGTACAGCTTTGCGCAAGACGCTCCTTACCGTCGAGATCGCTACCACCGTCGTCCTACTCATCGCCGCCGGCCTCCTTCTCAAAAGCTTCTGGCACCTGCGCACCACGGATGTCGGCTGCACCACCGACAAGGTCCTCACCATGAGCTACAGCCTTCCCGAGAAAAAATACTCCACCCCTGAAAAGGCAAACGCCTTCAATGAAGCACTGCTCGAGCGGATACGGTCCATGCCGGGCGTGCGCGCCGCAGCGCTGGCGTCGAGCGTGCCGGCAGCGGGAACCGGGGAGGACGATATTCTCACGATTCTCGAGCATCCACCGACCGCGCCCGGGGCGGCGCTGCCCGACGCGCTTTTCAGGGCTGTTGACCCCGGATATTTCAGCGCACTACAGATACCCCTGCTCAGCGGACGCTTCTTTACCAGCAGCGACCGTGCCGGCCGTCCCGCCACCGTCATCATCAGCCACCAACTCGCACAACAGTATTTCCCCGGCGAAGATCCGCTCGGCAAGCATCTCCGCGTCGGCGCGAAAGGCGATTCCCCTCACGAAGTCATCGGCGTTGTCGGCGACACTCTTCATCAGGTCGGCCAGCCCATCATCGCAACCATGTACTTCCCCGTGCTTGAAGGGGAGACCGGACGAGGCTTGACCCTCGCCGTGCGCACCGCCTCCGATCCATTGGCGTTTTCCGTTCCCGTGCAAAAGCAGATCGCGGAAATCGATCCCGAACTACCCGTCTCCGATGTGCTCACACTCGAGCAAATCATCGAGCGTTCGTTGGGCAACGCCAGCCTAAGCGCCAGCCTCGTGCTCGCCTTCGCAGTGCTCTCGCTCGTGCTCGCCTCCGTCGGGCTCTACGGAGTTCTCTCCTACCTCACCATGCAGCGCACACGCGAGATCGGCGTGCGCATGGCGCTCGGCGCACAGCGCGCGCAGGTCCTGCGCTTTATGCTGAGCGATGGCCTGCGCCCCGCCATCTACGGCCTCGTGCTTGGACTCGCAGTCAGCGCCGCGGCAGTACGCCTCATCCAGTCCCTGCTCTATGAGACTCGCCCCCTCGACCCCGCGATCTTTGCCGCCGTAGCTGCAACGCTGCTTGCAGTCGCCGCCCTAGCCTGCCTCCTTCCGGCATGGAAAGCCTCCCGCATCCACCCCATGCAAGCCCTCCGCGCCGAATAACCTATACATGACGAGAAGCGAATCGCCCGGTCCTGATCGACGATCCCGCTTCTCCTCGGAAGTGGTCGAAGCGCAAACTCGCCGCCATGTTTGTCGGTTGTTGCTCTGGCTATACCCGGCCCTTTCCCTTAACCTATCGGAACCGCCGTGTACCGCACCGCGTTGAACGAGCCCCTAAAGCCAGGCGGGCACCGTGGCACTCAAAACAGGAGACGATCGATGAAGACAATAACCGTTAAGGACGGCACCGAGATCTTCTACAAAGATTGGGGCACGGGCAGGCCAATCTTTTTTCATCACGGCTGGCCACTATCCGCAGATGACTGGGATGGCCAGATGATGTTCTTCCTCGCTCACGGATACCGCGTGATCGCTCATGATCGCCGCGGTCACGGACGCTCCACGCAAACCGACAAGGGCCACGACATGGACACCTATGCCGCTGACGTGGCTGAGCTTGTTGCCGCCCTTGACCTGAAGGACTCCGTCCACATCGGCCACTCCACAGGCGGCGGCGAGGTCACACGTTACGTCGCCAAACATGGAAAGGGAAGAGTCGCGAAAGCAGTTCTCATCAGCGCAATTCCACCGCTGTTCATTAAGACAGACAAGAATCCCGACGGCGTTCCCAGAGAAGTTGTCGACGGCCTTCGCGATGGAACCGCGTACCATCGCGCACAGTTCTACAAGGACATCACTATCCCCTTTTACGGCTTCAATCGTCCTGGAGCGGTCGTCTCCGAAGGCATTCGAGAGAACTGGTGGCGACAAGGAATGATGGGTGCCATCAAGGCACATTATGACTGCATCAAGGTCCTCTCTGAAACTGAGTTCTACGACGACCTCGCAGCAATCGATATTCCGGTCCTGGTCATGCACGGCGAGGACGACCAGATCTGTCCCTTCCCAACCACCGGCGCACGATCAGTCAAGCTTTTGAAGCACGGAACATTGAAATCCTACCCCGGCCTGCCCCACGGCATGCCGACCACGCATGGCGACATCATCAACGCCGACCTGCTCGCCTTCATCCAGTCCTAGCTCCCCAATGACGGCGTATCGCATCCACCGATACGCCGTCACCTCTTCTTGGTAAACCCTTCAAATCCCCACGCTCGGGGGGAAGTTTCCCGTTCAACCTCTTGCGCTACATTACACCCTATGGTGTAATGTGACGCATGGACCAACTCTCCGACGTGCTCACAGCCATTTCTCACCCAACTCGACGCGCAATTATTGCGCAACTGGCTAAAGGACCTGCTCGCTTCCTGGACGTCGCAGAGCCTCACGACACCGCACTAAACTCCATCACCAAGCACCTCAAGATGCTCGAAAGAGCTGGACTCATCGAACGCCACAAGCAAGGGCGCGAGGTCTTTATTTCCTTTCGAGGCGAACCACTTCAAGAGGCGGCACAATGGGTGCATGAGTACGAACGCTTCTGGGGCGATGGGCTCGATCAATTCCAGAAATATTTTCGTGACAAGAAAAAGAAGATGGAGAAAAGGTGATGGAGGAGACGAAGAAGACCCTCGAATTTAAGCTCGAACGGACTATCCCCGCTCCGCTGGTGAGGTCTTCGATGGATGGTTGGATCCGAAGATCCCCGGCAATCCCTGGAATGCTGCCGAGAAGTTCTTGTTGGACCCGAAAGTCGACGGCCTCTTCTTCTGGGCACTCAAGGGGATATCGCATTATGGCCGTTTCACGGTGGTCGAGCGCCCGGTCCGCATCCAGCATACGTGGGTATCCCCCAAAACCCTGGGCGAAGAATCGACAGTAACTGTCACCTTCAGGCAACACGGGAAACACACCCTCATGACCCTCGTGCATTCCGACCTTCCCGATCATGCGTTGGCAAGAGGGCACGAGAGAGGCTGGAACCACTTTCTAGACATCTTCCCAGCACAGTTTGCAGATCACTCACGAAAGGAGAAGTAGCCCATGAATTCCTCCAGCGGTACCGCCACCGAAACTCGCGGATACGCACCTGTCAACGGTCTGAAAATGTATTACGAAATTCAGGGTACCGGCGATCCGCTCGTCTGCATCCCGCCCGCCTTCGGATATGCTGGCCTGAAATCGTATCCCGCGCTGGCTCAATGCCACACGGTCATTACGGTTGATCTTCAGGGACATGGGCGCACGGCCGATATCCTGGAGCGCCCGCTCTCGATCGAGCAACACGCCAAAGACTTAATTGGCTTGTTGAAATATCTAGGGATCTCCAAGGCTGACATCTTTGGCGAAAGCTACGGTGGCAATACAGCTGCGATGATCGCCGTTCGCTATCCTGAGTTCGTCAGTCGCGTGGCTACCTATGCGGCAACCTTTGGCCCGCCTCAGATCGCGCTAAACCCTCAGACCACGAAGTTTGACCACCCGCCTGCCGCCGACTCCAGATGCATCCAATTTCAGAGAGAAAACCACAAGAAGGTAGCTCCTGATCCAAACCACTGGCCAGGAATTTTTGACAAGGTGGGAAACATTCAGTGGGAGGGGTTTTCAAACGAGGAGTTGGCTTCAATCAAAGCGCCGATGCTCATTCTGCTCGGAGACCACGACTTTGTCCGGCTTGAACACGCCGTTGAAACCCTCAAGCTCATTCCCAACGCCGAACTCGCCGTGATCCCGTCTGCAAGCCACTTCGCGCTGTTCTCGGAACCGGAGAGGGTGATCCCGATAGTCAGACACTTCCTGGAAAAGCCTCAGAACAGCGTTCCCTTGGCCGTTGCTCAAACTGGCTATCATCCTGGTGAAACCAGATAAAGCTTACTCAGGACAAGCCGCAAATTGTGAGCATATACGCAACCAAATTGCGCTCGAAACAACATACGATTACAGTATGAATCCTGACATTGGTTTCGTTGGCCTTGGCGTCATGGGACAACCGATGGCGACCAATCTATTGCGCGCAGGTACACCACTCGCCGTCTGGAATCGCTCTATTGAGAAGAGCCATCCCTTCATGGCGATGGGCGCCACCGTCGCCTCGAGCGTCGAAGAACTATTCGAGCGGACCGGCATCGTCATTATGATGCTCTTCGATCAGGCCGCCATCGATGCCATACTGCAACGTGGAACATCCAACTTTGCATCGATGGTCAAAGATCGCACCATCGTGAACATGAGTTCCATAGCGCCTGAAGATTCGCGCGCCCTCGCCGCCGACATCCAGATCGCCGGAGGACGCTATCTTGAAGCGCCTGTCTCAGGCTCGCGCATACCGGCGGAGAATGGACAGTTGGTCGCAATGCTTGCCGGCGATGAAAACCTGGCGCAGGACCTTCGCCCCCTGCTTGCCCCGATGTGTCATCAACAGATTTTCTGCGGACCAGTAGGCAATGGCCTTCTGATGAAGCTGGCGGTGAATCTCTTTATGATCGTCATGGTGAATGGCCTCACCGAAGCTCTCCATTTCGCGGATCGCAACCGGCTCGATCGCTCGCACCTTGAGGCTGTGTTGAACGCGGGTCCCATGGCAAGCAGCGTCTCACGCATCAAACTCGCCAAACTCATCTCCGGCGACTACTCACCACAGGCTGCCATCGCCGATGCGCTGAACAGCACTCGCCTCATCACTCAGGCCGCCCAGCATTCCCACGCGGCATGCGACCTCATCCGCGTCTGCATGAAACAGTATGAGGAGACCCTTGATCTCGGTTACGGTTCGCAGGATATGGTCGCCGTCATTCATACCATCCAGGCCCATTCCAATCAGCTTGAAGAACGCGCGGCAGGCTAAACTAATTGCCCACCCTGGGAAGGAGTTCATTCTGATCGACTGCGATCTCTCAAGTTGAACCCGCAGTACGCGCCTTAGCCTCTACGCCCTACTGGATATCAACGTCCGAACAGCGCGGTGTGCGATCTATTGTCCGAGCGAATAGACCGCACCACTTCCTCGCGCACCAAAACCGAACGAGTCTGGTTCTCATCCTTCAGTCATCGTTGCAGTCATCATCGTGCACAGGACGCAGGTTGTTCCTGTACACTTCTCTGCCCACCGCCCGGCCCAAGTCCGCCCCCGCTTCTTGATCAGTTCGGAAATGTATCCCGCCATACACACGCGCGTCGGAGATGTCATCGGTGATTTGCTTAAACGATGTGTAGTGCAGGACGACGCTGGGCACCGCAGGATTTGCCACCGTGATCCAGTGTCCCGCCTCCCCGTAGAGACGTCTCAGCACCTCGGCTCCCCCGCCGCTCCCGCTGCCGTGATTTGAGGGATAACTCGGAAAGCATGGAGTCAGGATGAATGGAAGAAAGCCCGGATCTGCCTCGGTCTTTCGGTTGCCGTCCGTATCCCCCGCACGGATCGCAGTTTCAGGTCGCCAGAAGTTGTAATGGTACTTGTTGAAGAATGCGGCGACGATGCTGTCATTGATCGCCATGTTGATAAGCGCCAGCGCCCGGGCGTTCTCTGATAGCGAACGCTGCTGCTGTTGCGCCACCTGCCTCGCGGCTTCATTCAAGACCATGGTTGGGGAGGTCGCCTGGTAGAAGAGCACGACATCAGTCCGATCCTGCGGCCGCTCTGTGCTGTTGGCGCTTCCCACCGTCTTCACCTCGTTGTAGGTCTTGGCGTAGGCGTTGCTCGTGAGCTCTGGCGGCGGCCCGAGGAGAAAGTCCTTCACGCTTTGAATGCCGAACGGCGTCACATTCTGCCAGTGAAAGAAAGCTCCCACTGCGACTCCGTTCACGATCGGACAACTCGGCGTGGCCTGATACTCGCCTGGAAGAGGCGCTCCAGGTATCTTGAATTGCGGCGGTGATGAGCCGTCGTTTGCTCGAAGAGTGGTCATGACAGCCGCCGCGGCGTCGCCAGTCGCAATGCCTTTCATCTTGGCATCGCAGTCTGGTATCGCAGCCAGCGAGTTCGTCAGAGCGGCATCGAGCGTCGCCGCGCTGCCGGGGAAATAGGTCTTGAGCACCCGGTAGGCAGCCTCGATCGCTGCCGCTTCGGCCGAGGCGCCGTGCGGCGCAACGATGCTCCCCAGGTACGGTCGATAATCACCCGTGATGGAGTTGACTGCTTCAAAGACAGCGAGTTGCACGATCGCTGCAGATCGCGCTTGGGCGAACGGATTCCGGCCGTCGCAATGGCTGTGTTTACCGCTATTTCGTTCCAGTCCAGAACGGCATCGGCTCTTGCTCCAACAGAACCCGACAGTAAACCCGCCGCCAACACGCACACGCTGAGCAAAGCCGGAGTCTTTGTGACAGAGCGCCCCGACGACATGACCTACGAATCCGGCGGCGCGGGCCTTTGGTCCACTGTTGACGACTACTCAAAATCTGCCCGCCTCTTCCTCGGCGACGGTCAGGTGGACGGCGTCAGGCTACTGCGTCCTGAAACGCTCGCCGCCATGATGACCAATCAACTCACTGACAGCCAGCGCGCCAACTCCGTATTGCTCGGCCAGAAACCGTTTGCCGTAGGGCGAGGATTCGGCCTCGGCCTCTCCATCGTCCTCGAAACCAACAAGGCAGATTTCATGCGCCGTGGCAACGTGGGAACGGTCAGCTGGCCCGGCGCCTTTGGAGGATGGTGGCAGGCCGATCCCGTCGAAGGCTCCGTCCTCATCTTCCTGGCGCACAACATGGTCGAACTCGCACAGATGTCCAAAGGCATCGGCCTCGGCGTATGGGAAGCGATCGACACCTTCCAAACCCAGGCATCCCTCTCCTTGCCCTGACAGCGCCGCTCAACGATCGCGTGACAATCCTGGAGATAAAACTAGTTACGATGAAGCATGAAGTTGACGGACCCAGCCTGCATCGAAGCTCCCATGCCGATCAGGACGCCACGGCTCGTCATCCGCCCCAAGCAGGCCGGAGACGGGATCGTCAGCGCAAGGGCCGTCGCCGAAACGTGGAATGATCTTCGCCTCTGGATGACGTGGGCAACGGACCTGCGCGACTTCACGCCGGAACGACAAGAGATTCGAAGCCAGTGTCAGTATGAGGAATTTCTTTCGCGCCGAGAATTCAACCTGCTAGGAATGCAAGCGGCAACCGGAGAAGCGGTCATCTGGTGCAGCCTCTACGAGATAGATTGGATGGCCCGGCACTGCCACACCGGATGCTGGGTGCGCTCAAGCGCTCAGGGTAAAGGGTTCGCCACCGAAACCATCAACGCCATGGTTCGTTACGCATTTGGAGCTCTCGGTATGAAGCGTGTTGGCTTCACCCATTCGCGTGGAAACGAAGCAAGCAGACACATTGCTGAAAAGCTTGCTTTTACATTTGAGCGTATCGAGCGCGGCGCTACCTTACTTCCAAACGGCACATATGTAGATAGATTCTGCTACGCCCGGCAAGACATCGCAGGTCTCCCCATCCTCGACGTGCAATGGAGACCCAAAGTGGGCTCGTAACGAAAAGTCGGCTTGCCAGAAATGACCACCTCTCTGGTACTATCCCTGCCATGAATCACCTTGCGCCATTCCTCTGGTTCAACGACAACGCAGAAGAGGCCGCCGAGTTTTATCTCAGCGTCTTCCCCCACGCGCGCAAGCTCGAAGAGCTGCGATCCAAAGGCGTTGGCCCTTGGCCCGTGGGCAAGATCGCCACCATCACCATAGAGCTTGAGGGACAGGAGATGGTCTTTCTCAACGGCGGCCCCACGTATCAACTCAACCCCGCCTTCTCGTTCTTCATCCGGTGCGACTCGCAGGAGGAAATCGATCGCTATTGGGACAAGTTGATCGAGGGCGGCAAACCCATGGCCTGCGGATGGCTCACCGACCGCTTCGGCCTATGCTGGCAGGTCGTGCCACGCAATATCGGAAAGTTGATCAGTCACCCCAAAGCCATGCAAGCCATGATGGGAATGATCAAGATGGATCTGCCCGCCCTGGAAGCCGCTGCACGCGAAGACTCATAGCGAGCCACTTCGCGCTTACGGCAGGCGATCACCTTCCAACGCGAGCCGCGCAGGCTTACATAACTTTTGTAGGTCGATGCGCTTCTCGCCAGTCGCTGGGAGGCATACCTTCCCAGCTTCTAAAAGCCCGCCCGAAAGAGTTGGGATCTTCAAATCCCAACAAATAAGCCGCCTCGTTCAACTCCAACGCGGAATTGCTCAGGTAGTACCGAGCCATCTGGTGACGCGCCTCGTCAAGACTGCGTTGGAAGCTTGAACCAGAGTCCTGCAACCGACGTTGCAAAGTGCGCGAGCTCATATGAAGAGCCTTCGACACTGCATCCATCGAAGGGCGATGCCCAGTAAGCCTGTCCTGGATCGTCCGCCTCACCCGCTCTATAAATCCATCTTCTTCCTTATACTGCCGCAACTGCTCCTCGAATTGCGGTGCCAGCATATCCAGCAACTCGGCATTGCGCGTCACGAATGGCCGCGTTGCGTCCGCTGCGCTAAAGACAATCGCATTGCGCGGCGCACCAACGATAACCTCGCATCCAAGACTGCGCTCGATCTGGCGTATGTTCGTGCGCGACTGCACGTACTCAACTCTAAGAGGATTCAGCGGAGTCCCGCTTCCGTGCCGAGCCAGCGAGCGCATCCACGAGAAGCAATAGTCGGTCAGAGTCCACGGCTCAGCATCCACCGCGAGCAGCCAGCGAAAGCCAACGGTAAACTCTTTTCCATCGAGATCTACGAGAATCTCTTCCGGCGCGGTCAGCTTCTTGTATCGAGCCATGTGTTCCGATGCCGCCACCAGGTTCTCAGTGGATAGCGCCGCAATAGCCATCGGATGAAAACGCTCGGTCTTGGTTTCGATGCCAAGCTTGACCCCGATCAAAGGGTCAGTACTCACCTGGTCGATGGCACGCCACAGCGCAAACAACTCGCTCGTAGTCACAAGAACGCGCGTCTGCTCGAAAAGACCGCGAGGAAGACCCGCCATGCGTAGTACTGCTGGTATTGAAACGCCTAGCTCCTCAAGCCTGAGGGCAAGCCGTCCCGGAACTCGAAAGTGCTTGAGCATCGATTGGTCCTCCTATTCCAAGGTACCGAACTCCAGCCCCATCACGCCATGCAATTGACGTCAAAAAATCTGCAAAACACGCCAAGTCGCCAAAACGCAAATTGTCGCAATCGGCAGAAACATTGTCGTGCCTGGCAGGGCGCGCCAGCAGCAGTGAAGCTAACTTAGGGAGTGCAGAATCTTCTTGTATCGGCGTAGCGTGAACGGTCAGCCACGCTATTTCAAGTTCCCCCACGGGTCAACCACACATATTGAAGGAGAGCCATGAAAACCTCAATCTTAGGTCTGTTTCTATCAATACTGATTGCGCCATCGTCCTACGCACAGCAATCGCCAGCGCCACCAACGGAAACGATTAAAACTGCCGAGAATCCTACACCCGAGCAAAAGGAAGTCATCAACCTCTCAAACATGAAATGGGGTTGGATGGCAGATAAGAAGGTCGATTCCTTGGAGGCACTATTTGATGACAAAGCCATGTTCACTCACATGGGAGGAACCTGGGGAAAATCCCAAGAACTAGCCACCATTAAGAGCGGCGGCATCTGGTACAAAAAAGCCGTAGTTTACGCAGCTGACGCTCGCATATTTGGTAACACAGCCATCCTGCTGGAGGACCTTGATTTGCAGGCAGCAGTCGGTGAGCACGAAGTCACCAATCCCTTTATGGTGACCGAGGTTTATATCAAGGAAAACGGCAAGTGGAAGCTCGCCCAACTCACGTTCTCGCATCTGCTTAGGCCGGTCAAAATGAGTAGCAATAAGAATTAACCACAAATCTCGAGAGAGAATCTGCGACAAAATGTAGCGCTCGTGGAGTTTGTGAAGAAAACAGGAGAAGGTGATGAAGAAGAGAGAGTTGGGAAACAGTGGTTTCGAGGTCTCAGCACTAGGTCTCGGATGCATGAGCATGACCTCGGCCTACGGCCCCGCTGCCGACACGGGCGAAATGATCAAGATGCTTCGAGCCGCACACGACCTCGGCGTCACCCACTTCGACACGGCTGAGGCCTACGGGCCATTTGCAAACGAAGAACTGGTAGGCGAAGCGCTCCAGCCCATTCGCGACAAGATAACCATTGCCACAAAGTTCGGCTTCGATATCGATCTTGAAACTGGCAAGCGTACAGGCGGCACCAACAGCCGGCCTGAGCATATTAAGGCAGTAGCAAACGCCAGCCTGAAGCGCTTGCGCACCGATCATATCGACCTCTTTTATCAGCACCGCGTCGATCCTGCCGTGCCCATCGAGGATGTAGCTGGCGCGATCGAGGATCTGATCGCCGAGGGCAAGGTCCGTAACTTCGGCATGTCCGAAGCAGCAGTCCAGACCATTCGCCGCGCACACGCTGTCCAGCCAGTCACCGCAGTGCAGAGTGAATACTCGCTCTTCTTTCGCGACCCCGAAATCGAACTCCTGCCCGCCTTGCAAGAACTCGGCATCGGCTTCGTTCCGTTCAGTCCGCTCGGCGCAGGTTTCCTCACCGGCAAGATCGACGAGAATACGAAATTCGATCCCACCGACTTTCGCAACATGGTGCCGCGCTTTTCGCCCGAGGCGCGCAAGACCAACATGCCTTTGGTAGACCTGATCAAGAGCGTCGCCGAGCGCAAGGCTGCCACGCCTGCACAGGTTGCACTCGCCTGGCTCTTGGCGCAGAAGCCCTGGATCGTTCCCATTCCCGGCACAACCAGGCTCCACCGGCTCGAAGAAAATCTAGGCGCGGTGACCCTTAATCTAACCAACGCAGAACTCAAGGAGATTGACGAAGCCTCCTCCCGCTTGAAGCTCGAAGGCGCACGCCTTCCTGAACCTATGTTGAGAATGACCGGACTCTGAGAGCCGCATTCAGATAAGGATCCGACAGCTAAAGGGACCACGATGAAAATCTCGAACCATAAGCATCAGGAATATTCTGTCGGAAGAAATTCGAGAGGTGGCACCATGAGAGCACGCTGCATTAGCCTTGCGGCGGTCATCGTACTTTTCGCTGCTGCCAGTCACGCACAGCAAAGCTCGGCGGAAATTCCACTGCAGGTTCCCAATCCTCATTACGCAAGCATCAACGAATCCATCGTAGTCAACACATCGGTGGACAAGGCCTGGGCAAGAGTGGGCAGCTTCTGCGACATCACTGAGTGGATGAATTCACCTGAGTGGGAGGATTGCAAATACCTACAGGGCGACGGCGGCCCTGGTTCCGTGCGATCAATCGTCAATGAGGTGCTCGTAGGCCAGACGCAATACAGCTACACCTATGCCCAGGCGCCTCGCAAGGACACACTGTACAACCTTGCTCACGGCACGCTCGCCGCTGAGGCTCTCACTCCCGACACCACGCGGCTCACCAACACCATGCTGCGCGATGTTTCGATGCTCCCTGACGATGTCGCGCGAACCCGGGATGCGGATGCCCGTAAGGCGCGCGTCTCCGTTTGGCTGAGTAATATGAAATTGCTCGCCGAAGGCGGCAAACTCCCGCCTAAGCCAGCCGGCACCTTGAGGCCGCCCATCACCACGCCGTTTCTCAATCCCGATCCGCACTATGCCAGTCTGCCCATGTCCATCGTCGTCGATGCCCCTGCTCAGAAAGTGTGGTCACGGATCGGCAAATACTGCGACATCGGCGAATGGGGCTTTCAGAGTTGCGAATTGATTTCCGGCAAGGCAGGCGAGATCGGAGCGGTTCGCACCATCGGCCATTCGGTCATCGTCGGGCAGACGCATTACAGCTATACCTAGACCCAGCCTCTGCGCACTACTGGCCTCTATCCCATGTATCACGGAACATTGGAGGCGCGTCCCTTGGGATCGCAACGTACCACCCTGCACTACACCCTCGTATGGGATAGCTCCACACTGCCAGACGATGCTGCACGGCAGAAGCAGGTGGAAAACTACCGCGCGCTCTTCGAAAAAATGCTCCGCAACATGAAGAAGCTTTCCGAAGGCGGCACCCTGACTCCGGAAGACAAGCAATCTCCGGTGAAGTCCTGACGATGTTAACCAAGCCAATCAACTAGCCGAATCCGCAACTTGCCGAAATGTTTTCAGTGATATTGAATTGCCAAGACCTATCGCATCGGACCACAAAGGAAGAAGACCAATCATGAAAACAAAAATTCGCATCATCGCTTTCGCGGCGAGCCTCCTATTCATCCTCCACGCCCACGCACAAACTTGCGGATTCAATCTTCCCAAAAGGTGAACTATCCACCACTAAAAATCACACGGGAAGCATCTGGCTCAGCGAACTAAACGTAGGCGACAGCACCTTCTGATCCCAGCATTGCCATGGCAACCTATGGTGCCGGCGCAAAGCTGGATTGGCATGTTCATCCCGGTGGTCAGGTCCTGCTCATCACCGAAGGCACTGGCTACTATCAGGAAAGAGGAAAGCCGGCACAAATCATTCACAAGGGAGATGTAATTAAATGTGCGCCCGGCCTAGAACATTGGCACGGCGCATCACCTGCAACCACCTTCGCCTATATTGCGGTCACACCTACGCAAAAGGGAAAAACAATCTGGTTGGAGCCCGTCACCGATAAAGACTACAACAGCGTGAAATAAAAATTCCCGGAGGCGAACCCACGTCTATGCCGGCAGATCGTGTTCCGCAAGAAGTCTTCTGCACGTTTTGTTTCGCCGAAAGCGAGACCTGCTAACCGACCAGCGGACTCTGCCAGACGCGAATAAGCAACTCCTTGAGTCGAGTAAAATCCTTGGGGCCAAGCTCGGTGCGCCATTCGCGCTCGATCTCGCGCAGCACCTCCATACACTTTGCCCACGCGGCGTGTCCGCGTTTCGTAAACCGGACAATCCTCGCACGGCCCTCATCCGGCGCGTCCGTCCGCACAAGGTATCCCAGGTCTTCGAGACTTCCGAGCAAGCGGTTTACAGCTTGCTTGCTCATTCCCGCCCGCTCGGCGATAACGCTGGGACGCGCCCCATCCGGTCCGGGAAATCGGAAGATCGCAATGTGCGGCAGGCTCAGCTCCTTAAAACCCGCCTCGTTCAGATCGTGGATAATGCGCCGGTGAATAGCTTCCGCCGGAACCCGTAGCAGAGCCCCGATCAGCATGTCCTTAGGTTTGACCCCTGAACTTTCCTGCAACAAATTCATTGACTCTCTCCGTAAACTATGTTTACCATACTTTCACGGTAAACATAGTTTACCAAAAGGAGAAGCAAAATGACACAGCCCGCCACCCACATCCTCGAGCCTCCCAGCACCGCGAATGGATCAGCCGTCCAGCCAGGCAAGACGAAATATGTTGCCCATGGTGCCGGTGCAGCCTATTGGGGCCCCGGCGAGCTGATGACCTTTCTCGTCACCGGCGAGGATACCGGCGGAGCCTTCTTCATGACGGAGCTGGATATCGCGCCCGGCGGGGGCACACCGCCCCACATCCACACCCGCGAAGACGAAACCTTTCGCCTGCTCGAAGGCTCACTGACGATTCAGGTGGGCGACGATACCATCACTGCATCCGCTGGAGACGTTGCTTTTCTCCCTCGCGGTATCGCTCATTCCTTCAAGAACACCGGCGCTGGGCCGGCAAAGGCCCTGGTCCTCATTGCGCCCGCGGGCCTGGAGGGCTTCTTTGCTGAAGTCTTTGAGCCCGCTGTGGATCGTTCCGCGCCGCCACCCCCGTCCAGCGGCGAGTTGATCGGCCGGGCGCTCGCGGCTGGCCCCAGGTATGGACTGAAGCTTCTTCCACCGTCGCAATAGCTTCCATCGCAACCCGCGTAACGATCTATGATCGATGCGACATCTGAAGAGGACTTCCCCATGCCACTGCAACCGGTCGATCTATGCGTCAATCCCGACGACGAAACGATCCGCGTAGGATCGCTCGCCGTGCACTTCCTTGTCTCCGGTGAGAACTCCTCCGGCACGGTCGCAGTCTTCGAGGTCGTTGTCCCCGCCGGACAGCGCCTCCCGGCGCCGGCGCACAGCCACGACCACTACGAAGAAACGGCCTACGGCGTTGAAGGCGTGTTGACGTGGACCGTGGATGGCAAGCTCATCGACCTGGGACCAGGCCAGGCCCTCTGCATTCCGCGCGGCGCCGTTCATCGCTTCGACAACAACGGTACAGCGGATGTGAAGGTGCTCTGCTCGGTTACACCAGCCGCAATCGGCCCGCAGTATTTCCGCGAAACAGCGGAGGTGCTCAGGGCTGCGGCCGGAGGTCCGCCGGACCGCGCAAAGATGGTCGAGATCATGCACCGCCACGGCCTGACACCAGCGCCGCCTCCGCCCCAGGTGTAGGCTCGGCCCGCAGCGCATACTGCGGATTGTCAAACTATCCGCGCAAAATTGTTAGTCGGTCTGCGCACTTAAGCCGTCTTCAGCCACTGCAAAGCCGCATCATATTCCGCATACGGAAAGTGCCTGAACTCCGCCTTCACAAAATGTTTTCCGATCGCGGGTCCAATCGCTGCCGCGGCAGAATCAGTCACCAGTGCCACACGCTCCACCTTGGTGTGTATCTCTCGCAGAAACCGCAGGTGCTCCAGGAACGCGGCGACGCTATCCCATCCCGGAAAACTACGCGCATGAATCAGAACACCACGCAGGTCCGCATGATCCTTAAGATATGCGTTCACTTCGGAACTCACCGCGCGGAAGTCGTCCGCCGCCAGTGCCGACTCTGGCTCAAGCAGCAGGATGCCATCAGCCTGCAAAATCTCATGCTTAACCATCTCGCCCTCCCAACTCCAAAAAGATCATACCTCCATCGCGCTCCGCCCCTCCACTACACGGCCCAGACCAAGTATGCTTTCAGCTGGTGTGAACGAATCTGTCGCATCTTCAACTAGCTGAGGTCCTATTTGTGAAGCAGAGTTTCGCAGCAATCATCCTTGGCGGTACCGGACAAGTCGGCGGCGCAGCCGTCGCGGAGCTGCTGGCAACTTCGCAATGCCGCGAAGTAGTCATGATCACCCGAAAGCCTATTGCGACCAGGTCGCGTGTACGGAACATCATTCTTGACACCGGCGCTGCAAACTTTGCCGAGCGCACCGCCGCCCTTGCCCGCGAAGTTTTAAGCCAGGGTCCCGTCAGTGCCGTCAGCTGTGTGGGCGTCGGTTCCGGATCGGCGCGCTGGAGCGAAGAAGAATTGAAACGACTTGAACTCGGCGTAGTCGGTGCCTTTGCGCGTGGCTGCCACGACGCCGGAATCGCCCAGTTTTGTCTGCTCTCTGCCGCAGGAAGCTCAGCTCGCAGCCGCATTCGCTATGCGCGAGTAATGGGCATGAAGGAAGACACCGTGCGCAACATCGGCTTTGCACGCCTCGCCATCTTTCGCCCCGGCATCATTGTCGGCAACGCGCATACACCGGCCTGGGTCGGCTGGTTAGGAAACCTCGTGCCTGGATCGTTTGGCAATATTGATCAGCTAATTCTTGGGCGCGCAATCGCGGCAGAGACAGCTTTGCACAGTCAAGATGCTGGTGAAATTACCCGCGAAAACGCAGCAATTAAAAAGCTCGCTGCGCAATTCAATAGCGTCCCTTAACCTATGCCAACCCATTTCTGACCAGGCCGATTTCCCGGCAGCAATAAACTTCAGGGCTCCGTGAGCGCATCCAATGAATCAGGCTGATCTCCATCGGCCTGCTCAGGAGGTGTGGTGTGGTTCATGAAACTATGCATGGAATCTACCAGGAGACGAACCTTCTAAATGAGCCCGCAGACTATCTCGCAAAACGTGAGGAGTTGCGCCTGGCGGAAATCGAGTTGATGAAGCATATAGAACAAGTTGCTGCCATGCGTCGCCGCTTGCCCACGGGTGCAGCGCTGGAGGACTACGAATTTACTGAGGGACCAACCAATCTCGACGCGGGCGACGAGCCCGTAGCCAACGTCAAGTTGAGCGAGCTTTCACCGCCGATCGACGTCCCCTCGTGATTTATCACTTGATGTACGGCAAAAAACAGAGCAAACCATGTCCCATGTGTACGATATGGATCGACGGAATTAACGGGGTTGCGGCTCACGTTGCGCAGAACATCGATTTCGCGGTAGTCGCCGCTGCTGATCTCAAGGCCTTACGCGATCACGCGCGCGCACGCGGATGGGCCAACCTGCGCCTGCTCAGCGCGAGTTCAAATACATTCAAATACGATCTGGGAAGCGAGGATCGCGACGGCGCTCAGGATTCCGCCCTCACAGTATTCACGAGGGATCCCGAAGGCGCAGTACGGCACTTCTATATCGCGCACCCCAGAATGGCGCCAGAGATTAAAGAGCGCGGAATCGACTTGCTCTCATCCGTGTGGAATCTGATGGATCTCACGCCTCAAGGCCGGGGAGATTGGTATGCTTCCCTCGCCTATGGAACCAAAGCGCGGCCTTAGATGAACGGCTGTCCACCCGATCAATCCTCCGGCTGGAAAGCTGATCGCGACAATGAGTCAAGTAGCCGATCGCAATAGTAGACACTCGCTCTGCGGAAAACTAATGCAGCGCTGGCCGCGTTTTTCCTTGCGCGTGCCAGCGCTTTGTCGATCCCGCCCCTCACAAACTGGAAGCGCCTTCAGCGTGCTATGACCTGCTTCCGTCGCTGCTCGCTTGCCTTTATGATTTCACTCATATCCCCCGCTGGCCGAATCTCGAAGGTGTTGCCATACGTCAGCGCAGGATGCTGGCCCATGAGTTGTACCGCATGATTCATGTCCCTCGCCTCAAGTATGAGAAGACCGCCAAGCTGTTCCTTGGTCTCCGCATAAGGACCGTCCGTCGTCGCCACCTTGCCGTTTTTCCACGACAAGGTCAACGCGGTCTCCCGCCCCTGGAGCGCTTCACCGCCAGCCCAGTTCCCGCTGGCGCGAAGATGGTCGTCATATTCAAAGCACCTGTCGAACATAGCGTTTCGCTCGCTCTCACTCATGTCATCGAATTTGTCTTTGTCGTAGTAGCCAAAACATAGATACTTCATTGCTCTTCTCCTTTAGGTGGGAATCAGCAGCACTGCCTTGCAAGCTGCATCGTCCTATAGTCGTTGTGCACACCGAAAATCGACAGCCGAGGCTTTTTTAACCTGCCGGTGTTTGTTCATAAGTCGTCATGATGACCCCCGTCGGCGTAGACTCGCACTTCATCAGTTTCAGGGCCACCGGATGGCCAGCATTGCCGAAGATTCTTTTGCCCTTTCCCAGAACGATCGGCATCGTCATCAACACAAGGCGATCAATAAGATCGGCATCAAGCAGTTGCGGATAAAGCGTCGAGCTTCCCCACAGGACAATATCCGAGCCTTCCTCCGCTTTCACCTTCTTCAACTCATCAATGTTGCGAAGCTTGTGGCTGTTAGCCCACTCAAGTTTGGCTGAACCGCTCGTCAGCACATACTTGTTGGCTTTTGTGAACACAGGCCCAATGGGATTCTCGGCCGGAACCTTGGGCCGAAAGCCGGCAAAGTTGTCATACGTTCTGCGGCCCAGCAGCAAATCGTATGGCTTGTCGAGCGTGCCCACCATCCCCAGCACCGCAGCCCCGGACTTGTGAGTGCGGTAGTTAGTAGTCCATCCGCCAAGATCGAATCCACCGCTTCTATCTTCTTCAGGGCCGCCGGGACCTTGCATCACGCCATCGAGCGAAACAAATGCAGTTGCCATGAGCTTCCTCATTCTTCAACTCCTTTTCGTCGAATCTTCCCGAGTCGCAACGGCCTCGGCTCTTACTTATTTCCGTCAGCCCCTTCTTCCGGAGCAGGAAAGAAAAGAAGCTCACGCACCTCGCCCACCACATCGCAGGCGATCGCACCTCTCTTCGCCCATACCAGCGCCTCGTCCATATCAGCGCATTCCAATATCCAGAATCCGCCCATGTGCTCCTTGGTCTCGGTGTACGGCCCGTCGGTGACGAGCACCTTGCCGTCGGGCTGGGCCCGCAGCGTCTTCGCGCTGCCTGGCGCGGAAATACCGCACGCGAACTTCCTCACGCCCGCAGCAATCATTTCGCGGTTCAGCGCGTGGATCTCTTCGATCATCGCTTCGGTTACACTGGACGGGTCGAAGTTGTCGGGCATGTAGTTGGCAACCAAATACTGTGGCATCACTTTTTCTCCTTGATTT
The DNA here is from genome assembly GCA_963725995.1 of uncultured Acidobacteriaceae bacterium. Lineage (GTDB taxonomy): Bacteria > Acidobacteriota > Terriglobia > Terriglobales > Acidobacteriaceae > JANXZS01. The sequence continues at coordinate 57,440 of CAVSAX010000020.1, forward strand.
CGGTGGTTTGTTCCCGATGACTCGTTTCCTCTTCACTCAGGAACCAAAGCTCATCGTTCTTTGTCCTATAGTCGTTGGGCAGAATGAAAATCGACAGGCAAGCAGATTTTTATTTCAGCTGCCGAATCCGCTCCTGCAGAAATTGCCGCTCCGGGTCCTGTTGGGTCAGCGCCAGAGCCTTCTCATAAGCGGACCGAGCCTCAGCGGTCCTGCCCAGCCTGCGGTACATATCCGCGCGCGCCGAATGCGCCAGGTAGTAGTTCGCCAATTCGCCATCTTCCAGCACGGCGTCGATCTGTGCCAGGCCGGCCTCCGGACCATCCCGCATCGCAATCGCCACAGCACGATTTAGATGCACAACCGGCGAAGCCTGAATCCGTACCAATCCGTCGTATATCGCAACAATCTGCCGCCAGTCGGTCGCAGCCGGCGATTCCGCCTCGGCATGAACGGCCGCAATCGCAGCCTGCAGCGTATAAGCACCGAAGCGCCGCGACTTCAGCGCCCTCTCCACCAACGCCACGCCCTCTGCAATCTGCTCCCGGTTCCACAGCGAGCGGTCTTGATTGTCCAGCAAAATCAGCTCTCCGGTCGGAGAGGTTCTCGCGGCGCGACGCGATTCCTGCAGCAGCATCAATGCAAGCAGTCCAATCACCTCCGGCTCTGGCTGCAGGTCCGCCAGCAACCTGCCCAAGCGAATAGCCTCGCCCGTAAGCTCCGCCCGCGTTACCTCCGCTCCCGCCGCAGCCGAATAGCCCTCGTTGAATACGAGATAGATCACCCGAAGCACCGCCTCCATCCGCTCCGGCAACTCCTGCGGCGTCGGCACCTCGTATGCAATCGGTGTCTCTCGAATCTTTGTCTTGGCGCGCACAATGCGTTGCGCCAGCGTTGCCGGAGTAACCAGAAATCCCCGCGCAATCTCCTCCGTCGTCAGGCCGCACACTTCCCGCAAAGTCAGCGCAACCTGTCCTTCCGGAGGCAAAGCGGGATGGCAGCAGGTGAAAATCAGACGGAGGCGATCGTCCTCAATTTCTTCATCGAGCTCCTCACCTCCGCTCACAGCGTCGTTGACGCGCGATTCGATATGAGCAACAAGATCTCTCTCTACCCCATCGAAGCGCGCGCGTCGGCGCATAGCGTCGATAGCTTTGAAGCGTGCCGTTGAAATAAGCCACGGGCGCGCCTTCTCCGGAACGCCACTCCGCGTCCATGACTCCAGGGCCGCAGCGAACGCCTCGTGCATCGACTCTTCGGCCAGGTCCAGGTCTCCCAGCAGGCGCACAAGCGTCGCCAGTACCCGGCCCGATTCCAACCGGTACAGAGAGTCAATCGTCCTGCTCACTTCTTCTGGCAGAGGGGGCGGCATCTACGACAACCTAGCAAACGGAGTAGCTCAATACAACTCCCTCCGCTCAGTAACAGCGCCGCGTTCCAAGCTTTCGCCTCCGCGTGACAAGTGATGCGCATCACATCTCCCCGCTGCAGATGAGCATACGGTGTTGGCCAGAATTTGTTGGGTCATCGCAGAGCGGGCCCGATCCAACCGAGTCAGGAGAGGCGAAATGACACACAAGCACTTCACATTTGCACCAGGCGCAGGCACTTCAGGCGCTGTTTTTTCACGCGGCTGCTGGAGCCTGCTATTGTTCCTGGCTTTTCTCAGCCCGACGCTCGCCATGGCGTGGCAACCTGCATGGTTGGGGGCTACCAGTGCCGGAGGAGATGGATACACCCTCGCACACGCCACCAAGGTCGCGCCGAATAATGACCACTACGTGACGGGGCAGTTCAGTTCAACCGCAAAGTTCTCCGGAACTACCCTCAAGTCGCGCGGTGGTTCGGACATCTTCCTGGCTAAATACACAGCTTCCGGGACTCTCGCGTGGATCGTCACCGCCGGCGGCCTCAGCGATGATGTGGGGTGGGGTGTCGATCTCGACAGCGATGGGAATGTCTACCTCACAGGATGGTTCACAGGCGACGGAACATTCAATTCGGTCAATAACGCGACTAAAACCGTCTCTGGACCTGGATACACTATCTTTCTCGCAAAGTATAGTTCCGCGGGAAATCTCACTTGGGTACAAACCGGAACAGTATCGGATCCGAGCGTATATAACTTCGGATTTGGGGTGGCTGTGAACTCTGCCGCCCACACCGTCTACATCACCGCTCTCAGCCAGGAAAATACGACCTTCTCGTCTGAGAACGGGATCGTGAACACGGTTTCGGGACCATGGACTTGGCACATGGTCGTCGCCAAGTACGGCACGGACGGAAACTTCAAATGGGCCCAGACCAACCAGGGTGCCCCGAACACCGCCCCCAGCGGGATCGCGGTGGACGTCAACGGCAATGCGTATATTACCGGCTGGCTTGAAGATGTCACCACCTTCACCAGTGCTAACGGGAGGAACATCAGCGTAACCGGCTTCAGCCCGGCTCAAAGCAATCTCGATTACCCCTGCGATGCCTTCCTGGCTAAGTACGATGCAAATGGCAACGCCCTCTGGGTCAACCACATCGGCGGATACAAGGCCATCAGCAGCGCCGTTGCCGTCAGTCCCACCGGCGAAGTCTCTCTCGTTGGCTATATCGGAAATGTCAACTCATCCGGCGAGGCGATGACTACCGTGACCTCGCAACCACCCCGAAAGAACTACTACCTGATAGATGCCTTCATAACTGATCCTTATAATCCGGACCTGTTGATCGTTACCTACACTGCCGCCGGCGTACTGGAGACGGCGTATAGGATCGGGCACGGCGGCGACGAGTCTGCCAACGGAGTCGCCTACGACAGCAAGGGCGACCTGTATGTCGTCGGAATCGCCCGTCAAACCCCGACGATCAGGGCGAACTTGTTTATACGGAAATACCATTGTCCCACTCTCCTGTGGGAACAGAAGGCCGGGAGTTCCGCACTGTGGCTTCCCGGAGGAGCGCCTCCCGCAGTATCAGTCGGCCAGACAGGCGCCATCTACGTCGTAGGTGGATTCCAGATGTGGGCCCGCTTCGGCCCATCTACCCTCACAGGCCACGGCTCCGCAGACATGTTCGTCGCACAGTTAGCACCTCAGTAGGAGAAAGAGATCAACGCCGACTCCTAACGCAAAGTCGGCTTATACGAAATCAACCAGGCTGATTCGCCCCGGCATAGTCTCTCTCACCGGGGCGGGAGGTAAAGCCGCAACGCCTGAGGAGATTAGCGAAACGATGATCGGCTCGAAGGGGATCCCATTTCGGATCCACTGGAGGGAAGACCAAATGCACGTCGTGAGCATCGTAGGCTCGCTCCAGCCATTGCATGGCGGAATCATGTTGACCAAGCCCGAGGTATACCAGCGCGGTCGCGTATGGCGGAACGTATCGTTCGCACGACACTGCATCTAGTGTTTTCAGCACCTCGTGCGCTTCTGTTGTTTTTCCAAGCTTCGCGCAGATATAGCCGCGAATCGAAATCGCCTTGCTGTTTCCGCCGAAGCGCCCCGCACTGTTGAGTGCGGAGAGCGCCTGGTCTGAGTTGCCCATTCGCTCGGACGCCTGGGCGAGTTGAATGTAGCCAATATGGAATTCAGGATCGATCGTGATTGCCTGCTGCGCGAACTGGACAGCAACGGGATAGTTCCGCGCTGCAAACGCAACCTGCGCCGAGAGTGCATGATTCGTTGCGTTCAGCGGATCGAGGTGGCGTGCTTTACGAAGCGCTAACGACGCCTCTTCGTGCCGGGCCATGTGCGAGAGAACGATGCCCAGGAAACGATGTGCCAGAGAATAGCTCGGATCGAGCGCGATGGATTTGCAGAAGGCCGCCTCAGAGGCGACCCAGTCCCAGTCGAGCCAGAATTTGAGTAGCCCCAGCGAAGTGTGAACCTCAGGCAAACCAGGCCCGGAGGCGGTGGCATGAGCAACAGCATCGCTAGCGCGTGGCCAAACCTGGAGCGGGGACGCGTCGGCGTTGACTGGGCTGGCCGCGTAAGCATCCGCCATACCGGACCATGCAAGGGCGTACTCCGGATCGAGTTCGACCGCGCGTCCGTAGTACTCCATCGCCCTCTTCGTCGTCACCCCCGAAAGCTGGTTCCAGAAGTAGCGGCCACGCAAATAGAGGTCGTGGGCTTTGACGTTGGTGGTTTGTCGTCCTTCGAGCACGCTAAGACGTTCAGGTAATAGTTGCAGCCCAACATGGCGCGCGATGGCTGTACTCAGTTCGCTCTGTATCGCAAACACGCTGGTGACATCCCGATCGTAATTGGAGGTCCAGAGGTGCGTCTGGTCTTCGACTCGGATCAACTGCGATGTGATCCGCACCTGATCGCCTTCCCGGCGCACACTGCTTTCCAGGATGTAATCGACGCCGAGTTCGGCCCCAATCTCGCGGACGCCTTTGCTGGTGCGCTTGTACGCCATGCTCGAGGTGCGAGCGATCACGCCCATGCGTTCGGGATTCATGCCTCCCAGGTGACTGATCGTCTCTTCGGTCAGTCCATCGCTAAAGTATTCCTGGTCGGGGTCATTCGTATAGTTTTCAAAGGGCAAAACGGCTAACATTTTGCGGGATTCTGATTCGGGCGAACGCTGGGCTGCTGCACCGAAAGTAGTCACAGGAGCGATGAAACGGTAGCCCTTGCCCGAAATCGTTTCAATGAATGAAGGCGACTCCTTCGAATCCCGCAGAGCTTGCCGCAACTTACGGATCGCTGTGTTGACCCCCATTTCCACGTCAACAAAGACACCCGGCTCCCACAACCGCTTTACGATGTCGGCCCGCCAGACCAGCTCACGATGCCTCTCTACTAAAAGGATGAGCAGGTCCATCGGTTGGCGCTCAAGGTGGACCGCCTGCCCGCTCCGGCGCAGCTCGTATGCCGAAACATTGAGCTCGAATTCACCGAATTGAAAGGTCGAGCGTGACTCAGGCCGCGACATAGGGTGGATGCCCTCCGCGCGCGATCATGTTATCCGCCTATCCAGAAAAGCGCCAGATTAACTTCAGATGCTCTCCATTGTCATAAACGCAATCAAGCGTCACTCTTCCCTCAATAATTGCGGCGGACGAGAAACCACCGCGGCGTTATTCAAAACAAGAAGGAGAAACCCTATGTCATCAGGAAAATCGAAGCGCTTTGCGGCGTCGCGTGGGGCAGCAGCCCTGGTTCTCGGCGGCCTGCTTGTTCTGGGATTCGGAACCACAGCCAGGGCTCATGCGGAGGACGGCGGATCTGGTAACGGTCTCGAAGGGACATGGCGGGCGCAGCTCACTATCCAGGACTGTCAGACGGGCGCGGTGCTGAGGACTTTCCCGGCCCGGTTTGCCTTCGCCAAGGGAGGCACGCTAACCGTCACGACCGCAGGTCAACCCCCCTCGCTCAACACTGCCGGCCTGGGTGTCTGGCGGCATACGGTCGACCACAGCTACAGCGCAGTGTCCGAGGCCTTCATCTTTAGCGCCGCCGGAGCCTGGACATCGACACAGAGACTCACACGCCTCATCCAGGTCGGAATTGGCGGGAACACGTTCACTGATATAGTTGCGCTCGAAATTCTTGACACCAACGGAAACGTGATTGTGACCGGCTGCGGCACGACCGTCGGGACTCGCATGGAATAAGTGGGGAGGGAAATCGCTGAAGTCTAAAGATCAATTCAGCCGGGTGCCCCAGATCTGAAATAAAACAAATCTGGGTGCCCCGTATCTCGCCTTTGAGATGCGGGATACGCCGCCCGTGTGAGCCTGAACTCACGCTGACCATCTAGTCCTCCACTGCAAAGAGGATCATCCCGAACGGACCGACACTCTCCACTATTAGAGTGACGAGAGCGCGTTTGAACGAAGCCGCTGGCGCGGCGGACGCTACCGCGTGGATGATCCTTAGCATTGGTGGCGGTGTAAGTTGTGGGTCACAAGGAGGTTCCTGTGACCCAACTTCGTCAGCTGATGCTGGATGAACTCCAGCGTCGTAACTACTCACCGAACACCGTGCGCTCTTACATCCACGCCGTGGAGGAGTTCGCCCAGTATTTCCATCGCTCACCGGAGCAGTTAGGTCCGGACCACATTCGTGAGTATCAGGTCCATCTGTTTCGGGACCGGAAGCTTTCTCCGGGCACTATCGAGGGACGTGCTGCGGCTTTGCGGTTTCTCTACGTCAAGACGCTCAGGCGAGCCTACCTGCCCGACCATATCCCGTTTCCGAAGCGTAATCAACGTCTACCCACGGTGCTGAGCCAGGATGAAGTAGCTCGGCTCATCGACGCGACCAGCAACCTGATGCATCGCGCTATGGTCATGACGCTGTATGCCACCGGCCTGCGCCGTGCAGAACTATGCCGGCTGAAGGTCGCAGATATCGACAGCGAACGCATGGTGATTCACGTCCTCGAAGGCAAGGGCGGCCGCGACCGGGATGTACCACTGAGCCCTAAGCTGCTCGATATCTTGCGAGAGTACTGGCGCTGGATGAAGCCTCGAACGTTTCTGTTCCCGGGCATGGCGAACAACTGGCGTGCGGATGTGCCCATCACGGAGAAGATTGTCTGGAAGGCAGTATCTGAGGCCAGGCAACGAGCCGGTATTACGAAGAGGGTTTCGCCGCACACGCTTCGACACAGCTTCGCTACTCATATGCTGGAGGCCGGTGCTGATCTTCGTGTTATCCAGGTTCTTCTCGGACATGCCAAGCTCGCCGATACCACGGTCTATCTACATTTGTCGCGACGCCATCTGCAAGCGGTCGCCAGCCCGCTCGAAGCCCTCCAGATGGTGGTGCCTGTCGCCGAGCTAAAACGACTGAGGAGACGCGTGCAGCGATGAACCGGCCCACCCTTGAGGTGGCCGACATCATCCACAGCGTGGGCAACAGCTTCTGGGAACGACACGGCTCGCATCTTGCCCATCAGCATCGCAAGGTGCTCGATGCGATCGCGCGTTGCCGAACGGCAGCTCTCGGTGGTCATCGCGACCAGTGTCTTCGCTGCGGCCATCAGGCCATCTCTTATAACTCATGTCGTAACCGGCACTGTCCTAAGTGTCAGAGCAACGCGCGGAACAAGTGGCTGGCCGCGCGCTCGGCTGAGTTGCTGCCTGTGCCTTACTTTCACATCGTCTTCACTCTGCCGCATGAGTTATCCGCATTGATGCTCCAGAACAAACGACTGCTCTACGACCTGCTCTTCCGCACCAGTGCTGCTACGCTACTTGAGGTCGCTCGTGACCCGAAGCATCTCGGAGCCGACATTGGTTTGCTGAGCGTACTCCATACCTGGGGACAGAACCTCGAACATCATCCGCACGTCCACTCGATCGTTCCGGCTGGCGGACTTGCACCCGATGGCTCACGCTGGATCGCTGCTTCTTCAGGTTTCTTCCTGCCGGTGCGCGTACTCAGTCGAGTCTTCCGCGGTAAGTTCACCGCTGAACTGCGGCAGTTATTCGACCAAGACAAGCTCGAGTTCCACGGCTCGCTCACTCAGATTGCAGAGACCGCGCAGTTCCGTCGCTTCCTGCGTCAGCTCTATCGCCAGGACTGGGTCGTATACGCCAAGCCGCCCTTCGGCGGTGCGGAACATTTGCTTCAGTATCTCGCTCGCTACACACACCGCGTCGCCATCTCCAACCATCGTCTGGTCAGCTTCGAGCATGATCGTGTCTCCTTCCGTTGGAAGGACTACGCCCATGGTGGCAAGCAGAAGGTCATGACTGTTTCCGCAGAGGACTTCCTTCGCCGCTTCCTCATTCATGTACTTCCAAGAGGGTTGGTCCGCATCCGTCACTTCGGACTGTTCGCGAACCGCCATCGCGCTGCTTCTCTTGCACGCTGTCGCTCCCTGCTCGGAGTATCCGCATCCGCTGCTCTGCCAGATGCAACTGCTAACCAGTTGCGCTGCCCCGTATGCTCCGGCCCCATGCTCATCATCGAACGGATGACAACCTCGCAGCCTCACTTCCGTTCAGACCTGATGCCGCAAAACCAGCCAAGGTATGTTTTCGACAGTTCCTGATCTTCACCCATGACTCACTCAGCCTTGATCCCCGTCAACCGTCCACGTGCTCTCGCACATAAACCACTCCTATGCCCACTTCGCTTCGCTAACTTGCAAATAGGCTCACTGATGTCACCTCTGCAATCAGCGTTTCACCACTGCGCAACGGCTCTATGGCCCGGACTGTCACATTCCAACCTCGCGATGCCACTCCAGAGCCAGATCTCACATATCGAAATCCCATAGCTCTCACCGCATCCGCCGCAAACGCCAGCCGCTTCCTTCAAACGGCCCTATCAAAACTGCCCCGAACAAATCTCGCGAACATCCTCGCTTCTTGGCCAGGGCAGCCCTGATAGGGTCCTATCGTTTCTCGTTCCTGATCCGGCCCAATCACCGAAAAGAAAACTCTTCGGCAACTGACAGTTCAGGACTTCTACCATCACGGTTCTGCGAAGACTGCTATTCGGTCCTCAAAGCTTGCGATGGATTGGTTGAGGCTGCACGTTGAGCGGGGATGAGTCCAGCAGCTGCGGCTGCGGCGGTCAGGGTGAGGGTGGCGATGGCGAGGACGGTGAGGTTCATGCCCTTGGTCTCGTAGAGCTGGGATTGGATGTAGCGGACGCAGAACCAGGCTACGGGGATGCCGATGACGGCGAGGCCGATGGCGGTCTGGAGCATGGCTCCGCGCATGATCATGCGCGACTACGGAGCTGCGGTTTGCGCCGAGGGCCATGCGGATGCCGATCTCGGAGGTGCGGCGGGCTACGGTGTAGGCGGTGACTCCGTAGAGGCCGAGGGTGGCGAGCAGCAGGGCCAGGATGCTGAAGAGGGTCATGAGGCGGGTGATCATGCGGTCCTGCGTGAAGCGGTCGGCGATCTGCTCGTCGAAGGTCTGGAATTTGACGACGGAGAGGTTGGGATTGATGGCGGCGAGGGTCTGGCGAGCGAGGGATTGCATGTTGTCCATGGGACGGTCGGTCTGGATGACGATGGCTCCGGCGTAGAGGCCGGTATCCTGCTCGATTGGGCGCCGGAGTATGGACTCTGGTATGCGCCGGGTCATGGGGATGAAGTACATGCGTGGTTCTTCCAGGTCGCGGAGTTGTAGGCGGTGTCCTCGACGACGCCGACGATCTCAAAGTCTCCGGAGGACTGCGGCCCGGGTGAGCCGAAGCGGCGACCGATCGGGTTCTCGCCGGGCTTGAAGAATCTTTTGACGAAGGACTGATTGACGACGGCGACGGCTGGAGAGGTTGAGGTGTCCTGGGTGGTGAAGCCTCGTCCCATGAGGACGTGGGTGCCTACGGAGTCGAAGTATTCGGCGTTGCCCCTGACCCAGGAGGCCCCGTCGTGGAGGTCGGGCTGGCCCTGTATCTGGACGCCATCGCCCCAGTTGTTGGCCTCCATTGGGGTGTAGGTGGAGATGCCGACCTTTTGGACGCCGGGGATGGCGTGGAATCGTTCTTCGATGGTTCGATAGAGGGCTTCAACCTGGGCGGGGGAGTAGCCGGCTGCCTGCGGGTTGAAATGGATGATGTACCGGTTCGTCGAGTTGAGCTTGAGATCGATGTTCCTGAGCTTATTCAGGCTTTGGATAAACATGCCTGCTCCGACCAGCAGCACCAGGGCGAGAGCCGACTGCAGCACGATGAGGCTGCGCTGCAGGAGTGAGGCTCCGGAGGTGGTGGTGCGGGTTCCGCTGCGGAGGGCGTCGGCTGGGTTTGCGTTGGATGTGATCCATGCAGGGGCTACGCCAAAGAGGATGCCGGTGAGGAGCGAGACTCCGAAGGCAAAGGCGAGCACCACTCCGGAGGGGCTGGCGTCGATGGGGACGTTCTGCGCGCCGGGGAAGGCCATGGCGAGAAGCATGCGAGTGCCGGCGTAGGCGACGATGAGGCCGGCCATGCCGCTGATGATCGAGAGGACGATACTTTCGGTGAGGAGCTGGCGGACGATTCTTGTTCGCATCGCGCCTAGAGCGGTACGGATGGACATTTCGGCGCGGCGGTTCATTCCGCGGACGAGTAGAAGGTTGGCGATGTTGGCGCAGGCGATGAGGAGTACGAGGCCGGAGATCCACATCAGAAGCTTAAGTTTGGAGGCGTAGTTGTCCTGCATGTCCTGGATGCCGGCGCCGCCGGGCGACAGGACTACGTGAGCTTTGGCCAGAGCGCGCTTGCCTTGTTCGTCTGAGAAGGTTGTCGTGGCTGCGAATGATTGCCGGACCAGTTCGGTGATTTTGGCCTGGAGCGGGGCCATGGCGACGCCGGGTTTTACGCGACCGATGATGTAGAGCCAACGCATGTCGGGCTCGTGTACGAAAGTAGCGTTGGTCAAGACCGGCATGGATTCGATCGGGAGATAAAAGTCGGGCGGAGTGCTGGAGAGGCGATCGCCGTAGAAGCCCTTGGGAGCGATGCCTGTGATGGTGACGGCCTTGGTGTTGATCCAGAATGTGCTGCCGACGACGGAAGGGTCGCCGGCGTAGTTGTTCTGCCACATGTCATAGCTCATGACGGCGACGAGTGGTGCGCCGTTAACGTTGTCCGCGTCGGTGAAGAGACGTCCGATCTGCGGCTGAAGGCCGAAGGTGCGGAAGTAGTTGCCGGAGACGAATTCGCCCGTGACGGAGCGGGCAGCCTCCTGGGTTTTGTCGCGTCGCGCAATGATGGTCGCCGAAGCCAGACTGCATGGCGGCTAATTCTTCAAACTCTGGTGCGTTCTTCTGCAGCTGCTGCCAGGTGTCGGTGGCGAATAAGGCGTAGCTGTCGCCGTCCTCCGTTCCCGAGTCTCCCGCCGTTCCGGAGTTGACGCAGCACTCGTGTGGTGTTGCCTATGCGGATGAGGGTGGAGGGATCAACGACGGGGAGGTTTTTGAGCAGGATGGCGTTGACCAGGGTGAAGATAGCAGCGTTGGCTCCTATGCCGAGGGCGAGGGTCAGGACGGCGGTGACGGTGAAGCCGCGGCTCTTTCGGAGCTGCCGGAGGGCATAGCTGACGTCCTGAAGAAGAGTTCCGAGGAAGAAGCTCGGACGTTGTTCGTGGGATTGTGCTCGCACACTCTCAATTCCCCCGAACGCTACGACCGCTTTTCGGCGTGCCTCCTGTGGCGTCATTCCAGTCCGCGATGTATTCCTGGGTCTGCCGTTCGATGTGGAACTGCACCTCGTCGTCTATTTCACGATTGGGTTTTGGAGACATCAAAAAACGAAGACGCGTCAACCATTCTTTGAGCATCTGTCCTCCTACTTCAGCACTAGAGGCGATTGCTGTTGAGATACGGCCCCAGTCTTCGAGCTCAGCCTGCAGTTGCTTCTGCCCGGTCTTCGTCAGCGAATAGAACTTGGCCTTGCGATTGTTTTCCGAAGCTCCCCACTCAGCCTGTGATCCACCCTTTGTACTCCAGCCGGTGAAGAGCGGGGTACAGCGAACCCTGCCCAATCTGAAGCGCATCCTTCGATACCTGCTGAATTCGTTGTGCGATACCCCAGCCGTGCATAGACTCCAGCGCGAGTGTCCTCAAGATCAGTAGATCAAGCGTTCCTTGCAGCAGATCAGTAGTTGGCATTGCTCCCCTCGACATTCAACAAGAGAATGCACTGATCTACCTGTCGAATGTCAAGGGGTATAGCTTCACTGCGAAACTCACCGCCCGGAAAAATTAGATGTGGGATTTGAAGAAGCTATGTGCGCTATCCGATTCGGCTCGCAACGGGGTCACACAATGTTGGCAAAGACCTCTCGCCCCTAGAAGAAAAAGAACAGCACTCCCAAGCCACACAAGATCAGCGGCCCGTATTTGAGCCGAATACTTACTCGTCTCGGTATCTTGTATGTCTGTATAAGTATCGTCCTCGAACCGGGATACCAGAACCCAGACAATCCCTGCTGCTAACAGGAAAGCGATCAGCTTTACCCACCCGTGGTTTGCATAGTATTCCCTGTCGTGGAAATACTTCCCGCTTAGCCCATCGGCCGGCAATAGAGAGCCAAACGCAAGGATGGCCACAAAGAGTCCGCGACCGCGCCAGATGATCATGGCGTGCGATTAGAACACACTCTTAAGCCAACCTACAATTCATTTATGCCAGCGCGAAGGCGGGTGCTCCAGATCTGAAACAAAACCCAAATCCGGGTGCCCCGTATCTCGCTTTTGAGATGCGGGATAGAGATGCAGACTACTTAACGGAAAGTCGCCTCATAGCAAGACACTACCGCCTTGATTCAGGGATTCGACCGAGACGAGCATCGTGTTGCAGCAGAAGATCACATGCATGCAGCGCCTCGCTCTCAAACGTGGCGCTATCACTTGGAATCAGAAGCCAATGGCGAATCTTACCGCCCAGCAGCTCGATAGAACGGATAGAGGGAAATTCAACGCGCAAAGTTGCATCAGCGGGATTCGTAGTCTCCGAAAGCACAAGCCAGACTCCATTGTCTCTCGGAGATTTGTCATGATCGCGGAGCATGCAAACCAGGCGGTCACCCACGTAAACGGCAAATCCAGAAAACATCCGCCGTACCTCGGGCTCCAACGGCGCAAGCGCCTCCAGCACAAACGAGTGCGGCACCTTGTGTCGTGTTTTGGCGGATCGTGACATCACCATTCACCCTCGACAATAACTGATCCAGTCCAAATCCGTCTCGGTTTCCTATCACCGCTGAAACACTTATCCAGCAATGGATCTGTACGCTGAGTCGACTTGCGCGCAGTGATCAAGAAACCCCCGCATGCTGGGCAATTCGGAAAGAACGCATTGCGCCGTGGGCTCGGGAGGCAACATGTCGAAGAACGAAAAGACTGTTATGTCCTCGATCTCGGGACTATGTTCCGTCGTCACCGGTACCTTTTCTTGACGACTACGTTCTCGGCTCATGCCCAGCAGACAACAGGCGAAGCCGGCTCCCCCAGCGCTACCACCACCATCAGCGGCAAGCAGCTTCCGTCGCCCGATCCAGCCTTCGGCGGCGTGATTAAGGAAAAGGCATCGGAGTCGAAAGCGTGGTGGGCTCCCCGCATAGTACCGCCCAAGGGCGCACCCAACGTTCTGCTCATCATGACGGACGACGTCGGCTTCGGCGCGCCGGGCACATTTGGCGGCGTCGTTCCCACACCCGCAATGGATCGCATCGCCAAGGCCGGCTTGCGTTACACAAATTTCCACTCAACCTCACTATGCTCGCCCTCGCGCGCCGCCCTCATCACCGGGCGTAATCATCATGTGGCCGGCTTTGGCGTGGTAGGCGAAATCGCAACAGGATTCCCCGGCTACAACTCAGTCATCAGGAAAGAGAACGGCACCATCGGCGAAATCCTGAAGGGCAGTGGCTACGCGACCTCATGGTTCGGCAGGGATCACAACACTCCTTTCTACCAGGCGACCGCGGCCGGTCCCTTCGATCAATGGCCGAACGGCATGGGCTTCGAATACTTCTATGGCTTCGTCGGCGGCGATACCAGCCAATGGCAGCCTGCCCTCACGCGTAATACGACAGCAATCTATCCTTATGAGGGCCACCCCGGCTGGAACCTGACCACCGCTATGGCGGACGAGGCCATCCAGTACATGAAGCAGCTCAAGGAGATCGCGCCAGACAAGCCCTTCCTTGTTTATTACGTGCCTGGTGGCACGCACTCGCCGCATCATCCGACGCCGGAGTGGATCAAGCAGATAAGCGACATGCACCTCTTCGACGGCGGCTGGAATAAACTCCGCGAGACCATCTTCGCCAATCAGAAGCGGCTAGGCATCATGCCCGCAAACGCCAAGCTCACCGAATGGCCGAAAGAACTGCCACCGTGGGATTCCCTCAGCCTCGACGAGAAGAAGCTGTTCATCAAGCAGGCCGACGTCTACGGCGCCTACCTCGCATACACCGATCACGAGATCGGGCGGGTCATCCAGGCAGTCGAGGACATGGGGCAACTCGACAACACGTTGATCATTTACATCAGCGGCGATAATGGCTCGAGCCCCGAAGGCATGCTCAACGGCACGCCCAACGAGTTCACTACTTTCAATGGCGTCGCCGTGCCGGTCAAAGATCAGTTGCTCTGGTATCCGTTCTGGGGATCTGACAAGACCTTCCCGCACTTTGCAGCCGGTTGGTCCTGGGCAATGGATACGCCGTTCAAATGGACCAAGCAAGTGGCCTCGCACTACGGCGGTACAGCTCAGGGCGTGGCGATGTCGTGGCCCGGCCACATCAACGATGTGGGAGGCATTCGTCGCCAATTTCACCACCTCATTGACATCGTGCCCACGATCCTTGAAGCGACGGGCATTCCAGCGCCGGAAGAAATCAACGGCATCAAGCAGCGGCCCATGGATGGCGTGAGCATGGCATACACATGGGACAAGGCGAACGCCATTGCCCCGTCGCACCGCACCACGCAATACTTCGAGATGCTCGGCAATCGCGCCATCTATAACGACGGTTGGGTCGCGGCCACCACCCCGGCAACAACCCCTTGGGAACTGAGCACCGCCGCGCCGCCAGACGTTCTCACCGGATATAAGTGGGAACTCTACAACGTTGCCGATGACCCCACCGAGTCCAACGATCTGGCCGTCCAAATGCCAGACAAGCTGGAGCAGATGCAGGACGTCTTCTACGCCGAGGCAAAGAAAAACGACGTGCTGCCGCTAGACAACACATCGCTCACTCGGTGGGACGCGCCGAAGCCAAATCTCACCGGTGGCCGGAAAATCTTCACATACTCGGGAGTGCTCACCGGCGTGCCCAACAGTGGAGCCCCAAGCATTCTGAACAAGTCGTACTCCATCACCGCCGAGGTCGACATTCCCTCCGGTGGCGCCGAGGGAATGATTGTCACCGACGGAGGACGCTTCGGCGGCTACGGCCTCTTCCTCAGTCCCAGTTTCAATTGGTGGTCTAACGAGCGATTCTTTAGAAGGATTGGCCTCGCAGTCTTCATCTTCGGGCTGCTTCTCATCTGGCTGGGCCAATATAGAAAATGGTCAAGCGTGAAAATGCACTTCGGCCATGCCGTAGCGATCTTCGGCTTGCTCGCCGTGGCGGTGGTCTCCGCAACCAGCCTCGTTCATCCCGGCAGAGGAAGGGTCGTCTTCCTCTACAATCTGCTCGACCTCAAGCGGACCACTTGGGAAGGGCCGGCCTTAGCCGAGGGCAAACACACCGTCGTCTTCGATTTCAAATCGGATGCTCCCGGCCTCGGCAAGGGAGGCACGGGCGTCCTCTCGGTGGACGGTAAGGAAGTGGCCAGAAATTCCATGGACCACACCACCCCCATCACCTTCCCCGAGGACGAGTCCTTCGACGTCGGCCAGGACACACGCACCGGCCTCTCGTTGTTGAAGTATCGCTACGATGTTCCGTTCAAGTTCACCGGAACGATCGACAAGCTAACCTTCAACCTCGCACCGGAGCAGCTAACAGCAGAAGAGCGCAAGCAGCTTCCGGCGATTGCCGACGCAGTTGCCCGCGCGAAGGACTAGCTCGCTCAGAACTCGCCGCTGGGTTTAGATCTTGTGCTTGTGCTCGCACGAACGCAAACGCACACTTCACCACAGGCGCAACGGTGACCCGGCAGGCGAATCGCCGGCGGCCGGGTGCCCCGTATCTCGCCTTTGAGATGCGGGCTAGCGACGCAGATTACTAAAGGCAAGTCGCCTTGAACCTCCGCGCCGAACATTCCGGACTACTTCTTCGAGGCACTATTTTGCCGCTTGATAGGCGGGGTATAATCGCGAGCACCTATGCGGTTGACCCCGGGCACACGATTGGATGGTTATGAAATCCTCGGCCCGTTAGGTTCCGGCGGGATGGGCGAGGTCTATCGCGCCCGCGATCCGGTCCTCAAGCGCGAGGTGGCAATCAAGTCCTGCCAGCCTTCGTGTCGCAGGATTCTGACCGGCTGCGGCGCTTTGAGCAGGAAGCGCAAGCGGCAGCGGCGCTGAACCATCCAAACATTCTCGCTGTCTACCACTTCGGCAGCTATGAAGGCGCGCCCTACCTTGTCTCTGAATTACTGCAGGGCGATACCCTGCGGCAGGTGCTGTCGCACAGCCCGATTCCAGTTCGCAAAGCAATCGAATACGGCGTTCAAATCGCGCACGGTCTGGCGGCGGCGCACGAGAAAGGCATCGTCCATCGTGACCTGAAGCCAGAGAACCTCTTCGTAACCAAAGACGGTCGCGTCAAGAGTCTCGACTTTGGTCTGGCAAAGCTTACCCAGCGCCAACCGGACTCGGACGGCGTCGCGCCAACCATATCCGAGGGAACCGAGCCCGGCGTCGTGATGGGAACGGTAGGCTACATGTCTCCCGAACAGGTGCGAGGCAAGACAGTAGACCATCACGCCGATATCTTCGCCTTCGGAGCGATCCTGTACGAGATGCTCACCGGCAATCGGGCATTCCACAGGTCAACGTCGGCAGAGACAATGACCGCGATTCTGAATGACGAGCCGCCGGGGATTTCGCAGGTTGTTCAGAGCACTCCTCCGGGACTGCAACGCGTGGTGCACCGCTGCCTGGAGAAGAATCCCGAGCAGAGATTTCAGTCTGCGTCAGATCTGGCATTTGCGCTGGAGGCCTTGTCCGAATCTGGAAGCGCTCCAGCCGTTGCAGTTGAGAAGGGCAAACGGCGGCGTTGGCTGTGGGCGGGGGCTGCGCTCCTCGTAATCGCAGCACTCTCTATCGGCTGGTATGTGCGCCGGAATTCGCTCGCAAAGGAAACAGGAGCGGGTTCCCCTGCCCTGGAAGTGAAGGTACTAACAGGAAGCGGCAGAGCAAGAGCCGCTGCTATAACTCCCGACGGCCGCTATGTTGGCTACGTGAACAGGGACCACGGCAAGGATGAACTACGGCTGTTGCAGGTTGCCACGGAACGCGATGTGCAACTGTTCCCAGGCTCGCCCCTGCAGATTCGAGCCCTCCACTTCTCCCCCGACGGCAATTTCATCTATTTCCTGCGTCAACTTCGTCGCGAAGACGAGGACGAAAGACTTGGCCTTTATCGCATAGCTACACTCGGAGGGCCAGCCCCACTACTGGCAACAGATGCCAGTGGGTACAGCGTAACCGTATCCCCGGACGGGAAGCAGGTTGCGTACGTCACCTATACGCAAAGTGAATCCCTCATCGTCGCCGTCGATCCCGATGGCTCCAACCGTCGCATCCTTGCGAGGCGTCCGCTTGGACGACCCTTCGTTTCGATTGAATGGTCGCCTTTCACGGAGAGGATGGCTGCAGCCGCGGTTGGCGAGAACGAAGGTCTGGGGCTGGTGAGCGTAGAACTACCGTCCGGCTCGGTACGGAACCTAAGTGTCACCGGGTGGGGAGAAGTTGGTAAGCCCGCTTGGGCCCCTGATGGCGCGACCATCTTTGCCCCAGCCGTTGTCTCTGGAAGTTCGATTATGCAGATTTGGGCCTTCGACGCGAACTCCGGAGCACACAGGCCACTTACTGCCAGCTTTACATCCTATTCAATGGGGAACCTGTCTGCGACCGCGACGGGCGATATGATCGCCAGTACAATAACTTCGGACGCGACACTTTGGGTCGTTGATCATCCCGGACAACCGCATCCCATACCCTCGATAAAAGGTGAAGGAGCTGCCGGTGTGGTCTGGGTAGATGCCCGGATCGTGACCAGCAACTTTTTAGACGTAATGCTGCACGAGACGGATGGAAGTCAACCCACGAAGCTCCGATCCTTTTCAAACATCAATCGTGACAGTGAAATGACGAGATGCGGCCCCGGAAAGGTTGCGTACTGGGCGAATGATCCTAAGCGGAAGTCTCACATTGCAAGGACTGACATCGCGACAGGGGTGATGAGCGCACTTACAGACGGCCCAGACGACTCGGAGCCAACTTGCACAGCGGACGGTTCCATACTCGTGTTCATCCATTGCGGTCAGGTACGTTGCTCTCTCGCTCGAAAATCCCTGGAAACGGGACAGTCTGACATTCTGTACGAATTCGGTCCGAACGCCAATTCGAATTCGGGTTTTCCAATGATTTCGCCGAGCGGTAAAGATGTGCTGTTTTGGTTAATTGATGACAAGAATCCGTATGACTGGGCAATGATCATGCCTCTGCGGGCGGAGACGCCAGGAAACAGAAGATGCCATTTCCTAACGGTGAAGTCAATTGGACTGCTTGGGCTCCCGATGGCAAATCGATCCTTTGTTTACGACACGATGAAAATGGTGTCGACAACATCTGGGCGATGCCACTGGATGGTAAGGCCCCGAGAAAACTCACAGATTTTGAGTCCGACACGATCTTCCACTTTGACGTCTCCCCCGACAATCGCCTCGTCATCTCCCGTGGCAAAGATGTGAGTGATGTCGTCCTCATCAAAAACGTGAAATAAGGTTTTTTCCGCCCTCAATCGCACGAACATGACCACGCACTTCACCACAGGCTCACCGGTGGCCCGGCAGGCGAAATCACAGGCGGCAAGGCGGAGCATCCGCGCTCACTGCTCTTTGCTATCTATATAGTCGCGGCGAAAACTACAGCGGCTGAACGTCGGCTGCCTGCCAGCCCTTCGGCCCCTTCACAACGGTGAACTGCACCGCCTGCCCCTCTTGCAAGCTCTTAAAACCGTTCGAGTTGATGGCCGAATAGTGGACGAAAACATCTTCGCCATTTTGTCGGGAGATAAAACCATAGCCCTTTGCGTCGTTAAACCACTTCACTGTACCCTGTTCCATTGGTGCATTCCTGATAGTGAATTGCGCCCGGTCGAATCGGATCCTCAGCTGGCAGATACTTGCAGGTGCGAGAACTGCTCTTGCCGGTTCTTGCAAACGCGAGGGTAGTTTAGCATTATTTCGACACAAATCTCATCCCACATATTCCTGTCTGTGACTGACATCACTGGACTTGCAGCGCAATCCTGTGACCCAAACTGCGCCAACTTAAGGACATTTATTTTCACACCCAGCCCCTCAAGCACCCCCGAAGATGACTCCCTCCGATGCTCCCGGTTAATTAATTGTTACAACGATATTCTTAAGTGGGAATATCCGACGTCGAAAGACATTATTTTCACAAAGTCGCTGTAAGTGGCACTTAGCGTGTCGAAAAAACGCTCAAAAACCACCTCAAAATCGAGTGATTTATCCTTCCAGATATGCATTCTGAAGCCAGTTCTGACCTCCTCGCCAAGGCTCTAGCGCGCCTCCAGGGAGACTTCGCCAACCTTCCCCCGCTCCCCCCGCAAACACCTGATTCCATTGGCAAAATGGCCGCCGTCCTCAACGCCGCCGCCACCCGCATGGCCGACAATTTCCCCTACTTCCACCCCCTCTACGCCGGCCAGATGCTCAAGCCCCCCCACCCCGTAGCCCAAGCCGCATATTCCATGGCAATGTGGCTAAACCCCAATAACCATGCGCTTGACGGAGGCCGTGCCTCATCTCAAATGGAGATCGAAGCCGTCCGCGAAATCGCAAAAATGTTCGGCTGGCAAACCCATTTAGGCCACCTCACCAGCGGCGGCACTTTTGCCAATCTCGAAGCCCTCTGGATAGCCGGCCAACTCGCTCCAAACAAACGAATTCTGGCCTCGGAACAAGCCCACTACACCCACTCCCGCATCAGCAATGTGCTCAAACTGGACTTCGCGAAAGTAGCCTCTGGCAACCACGGCCGCATGGATATGGATGCCCTGGAAACCGAACTAAAAAAAGGAGATGTAGGCACCGTCGTCGTCACGCTGGGAACTACTGGCTGCGGTTCCGTCGATCCACTGGACCAAATCCTTGAACTCAAAGATAAATACGGATTCCGTATCCACGTCGATGCCGCCTACGGCGGCTATTTCCGCCTCATTCTAGAGGATTTAGATCCGCCCGCCCGCCGTGCATTTGAGGCCATCAGCAACGCCGATTCGATCGTTGTAGACCCCCACAAACACGGCCTGCAGCCCTATGGTTGCGGTTGCATTCTCTTCCGCGATCCCGCCGTCGGCCGCTTCTATAAGCACGATTCTCCATATACTTACTTCACTTCAGAGGATCTCCATCTGGGCGAAATCAGCCTGGAGTGCTCTCGCGCCGGAGCCTCAGCAGTAGCCCTATGGACCACTCAACAACTCCTCCCCCTGGTCCCCGGAGGCGATTTTGCGGCTGGATTGTCCCAATCCCGAACCGCCGCAGCGCGTTTGCACGAATTTATTGCCCAGGATCGCAGGTTTGTCCCCCCATTTCGTCCGGAATTGGATATTGTAGTATGGACGCTGAAAGCGGTTGCATATGAGGAGTCTGGCAGGAAGGCTCAAGCCGTCTTCCATCAGGCTGCTCAGCTGGATCTGCATCTGGCATTGGTCAAGGTGCCGGCGACCTTCTTCCCCAAGGGGACCTGGCCTGATCTGGATGCAGAGAACGACGCCATGGTGACCTGTTTGCGCTCGGTACTGATGAAGCCGGAGCACCTTGAATGGATCGAGACGATTTGCCAAAAGCTCGACCAGGCTGCCGAGAAATCGGATTAAGGGTTATTCGACAACATCTCCCAGTTGAATTGTTCGCAACGATTGCCGGCCGCTGGATGGGTTCTAGTTCTATACGCAGAAGATCACAAAGGTATTTGTAAAGCAGAAGCATTCGAGTGGAGAGGCCCCATAAGTGGGTCAACCATCAGGACCAAGCGCACTGAGTGATGAATATTTTGAGTGGGAAAGATATTGGAGCCAACGACCATGCAGAATCCCAACGAAGTTCGTAATTCTCATGTGCAACATTTTCAGGTAGAGCCGGTTCTGTTTTCTGCTCCCGGCCGCGTCAACATTATTGGTGAACACACGGATTACGCAGAAGGATTTGTGATGCCTGCGGCAATCGACTTCAATACTGTTGCCGCGATCAGCCCTCGCACTGACGGACGCATCGTCATTCATTCGCTGCACTTTGCTGATGAGGTCTCGTTTGATCTGGCAAAGCTGCCTGCAAAAGGCACGCATCATTGGAGCGATTACCCAATGAGTGTGGTGTCGGTGTTGAAGAGCGTGGGAGTAGAGCCCGTCGCCTTCAGCCTCACATTTGCCGGGGATGTTCCCCTTGGCGCCGGACTGAGTTCATCGGCCTCAGTGGAAGTGGCGGTTTTTCTCGCGGTCGCGAGTCTCAGTGCGCGCAAGTTTGCGCCGCAAGAAGTTGCCCGGCTTTGCCAGAGGGCAGAGAACGAATATGTGGGCACACAATGCGGCATCATGGATCAGTTCATCTCCTGTTGCGGCGCTGAAGATCACGCGCTGCTGCTGGATTGCAGGGATCTAAGCTTCCGCCTTGCGCCGATTCCTCCTGACGTCAGCATCGTTATCTCGAACACAATGGTGAAGCATTCCCATGCCGGAGGCGAGTACAACACGCGCCGCGCCGAAGTGGAGGAAGGTGTCACCATTCTGCGCAAACATCGCCCCGAGATTCGCGTTCTACGCGATGCCACTGTGGAGGACCTCGAGAAGTGGGGACACGAGATGAACCCCAACGTATTAAAGCGCTGCCGACACGTGGTGACAGAAAACAATCGCACCGTGGCGGCTGCAGACGCGCTGGCCCGCGGCGACATGAAGGAACTCGGCCGATTGATGGCAGAAGCACACGCCAGCTATCGCGATGATTTTGAGGGTAGTTGCAAAGAGGCTGATCTGATGGTGGAACTGGCCAACACGCTGCCGGGCCTGATTGGCGCGCGGCTTACGGGCGGCGGTTTTGGCGGCTGTACAGTGAACCTGGTGGAGAACGATCATGCAGCGGCTTTCGCTGCCAGCCTGAAGGCAGCGTATCTGAAGGAATCCGGCATCACAGCTGATGTCTATCTTTGCCACGCCTCGGCTGCGGCAGGGCCCGTATCAACTGCGTAGCGCAACAAAAGCCCGGGCAAAGTGTTCACCCAGTCAAACGCGTCTGTGGAGCGCAGAGGTGCCTCTGAAGTGGCATACGCTTTTAACGCCATATACCCCCCGCCTTGGTAGAATGTTCCTGTCTGTTCATACTCCTTAGTCGCGCTGGCAAGCCGGGGTAGGGAATTGTAAATGCGCCCTGGATATGGAGAACTTGGGGTTGAATCCAGGGTCAGGCGCGGGGAGAATCCGTGCGTGAAAATGACCTGTTAAGGCGTGCCAGCACGAGTACAGGGAGCGACATGCGCTTCAATTCAAACCGGGGACTACCCACCTGTCTATGTCGAAAGTCGATAGCGTCGTAGCGTATTTTTCAATGGAAATTGCAGTTTCACCCAGCATGCCCACGTACAGTGGCGGTCTGGGCGTGCTTGCAGGTGACACCCTTCGTTCCGCTGCAGATCTCGGCTTGTCCCTGATCGCCGTAACCCTGATTCATCGCAAGGGGTATTTTCAGCAGCATCTGAGCGCCGATGGAGTACAGACTGAAGAGAATCAGCCGTGGATGCCGGAAGATGTTTTGACGCTGGAAAGTCCGCGGGTGACTGTGAACATCGAGGGCAGACCGGTTGTGGTGCGCGTCTGGCGCTACGACCTGGAAGGCGTGAGCGGTCACGTTGTTCCGATCTACTTCCTTGATACGGATGTGCCGCAGAATGATCCGCGCGATCGCGCTCTGACCGACCATCTATATGGCGGCGACAATGACTACCGCCTGGCGCAGGAGACCATCCTCGGTATCGCTGGCGCAAGGATCGTGAAGGCGCTCGAGATTGCGCCGGATGTGTACCACATGAACGAGGGGCACGCTGCGCTGCTGACCCTGCCATTGCTGGAGAGGCAACTGGACGGCAGGCCGCTCTCCGAGGCGACTGAACAGGATGTTGAGGCGGTTCGCCGGCTTTGCGTGTTTACGACGCATACCCCCGTGCCTGCGGGACATGATCGCTTCTCGAAAGAGCAAGCGATGCGCATCCTGGGCGCGGAAAAGGCCAACGTGCTGGAGCGCCTGGGCTGTTACCACGATGGCTTGTTGAACGTGACCTACATTGCCCTGCGCTTTGCGCGATTCGTAAATGGCGTTGCGATGCGGCACGGCAAAGTCTCCCGCCAGATGTTCCCTGATTACACTATCGATTCGATCACCAATGGCGTGCACGCAATTACCTGGACGGCTCCTGCAATGCGATCGCTGTTTGATCGTGCGATTCCGCGCTGGCGCACAGACAATCTTTTTCTGCGGAACGCAATCGACATTCCCGAAGTAGAGATTGCCTCGGCGCATGCTGAGGGCAAGCAGGTTTTGCTGGAGACGATCGCCGCCCGCAACGGCCAGCGATTTGATCGGAATATCTTCACCATTGGTTTTGCGCGGCGTGCGGCAACCTACAAGCGTGCCGACCTGCTGTTTTATGATCCGGCGCGACTGAAGGAGATCGCTAAGAAGTTCGGCGGACTGCAAATCGTGTATAGCGGCAAGGCGCATCCCCACGACGATCCGGGCAAGGCAATCATCCGCCACATTTTTGAGATGGCTGCCGGCGTGAACTCGGAGTATCTGCGCATTGTGTACCTTGAGAACTACGCGTGGGAGTTGGGTGCGCAGATGACGGCCGGTGTCGATCTGTGGCTGAACAATCCGCAACGCCCCTATGAGGCCTCCGGTACCAGCGGAATGAAGGCGGCCATGAACGGCGTTCCCAGCCTGAGCATTCTGGATGGCTGGTGGATTGAGGGATGCATCGAAGGCTTTACCGGATGGGCGATTGAAGACTTTAATACCGAGAAGGAAGAGAGCGACTCTCTCTACGGCAAGCTCGAAGAAGAAATTCTACCGCTCTACTACTCGCAACCGTTGGAGTGGCAGAAGGTGATGCGCAGTTCGATTGCGCTGAACGGATCGTTCTTCAACACGAATCGCATGCTGGTGCAATATATCCGCGATGCGTATTATCCCGGGAAGATAGTGGTTTCAGAAGTCGCAGCCCTGGAACCCGTGATGGCGAAGTAAGACGCAAAGCATTGATGTGCGAATGGGGAGAGCATGATCAGCTCTCCCCATTTTCTTTGTGCTGAATCCGATAGAAAATTCAGTCGCCAGTTCCGGGCGAAGCTACCAGCGTCGTCTCTCGGCCGCGCAGGCGTCGCAGCCAGGTTTGCAGCTTGTCAAAGTACAAGTAGATGACTGGCGTAGTGAAGAGCGTTAGCATCTGCGAGACAACAAGTCCGCCGACAATGGTGATGCCGAGAGGGCGACGCAGCTCCGAACCGGTGCCATGGCCGAGAGCAAGGGGAAGTCCACCGAGCAGCGCAGCCATCGTGGTCATCATGATGGGGCGGAAGCGCAGCAGGCATGCCTGATAGATGGCAGCTTCAGGCGGCTTGCCTTCAAGGCGCTCTGCCGCCAGGGCAAAGTCAATCATCATGATGGCGTTCTTCTTCACAATTCCAATGAGCAGGATGATGCCTACGAGCGCAATGACGCTCAGCTCCGTGTGCGTGATGAGCAGTGCGAGGATCGCGCCTACACCAGCCGAAGGCAGAGTGGAGATGATCGTGATGGGATGGATAAAGCTTTCGTAGAGAATGCCCAGCACGATATACACCGCGGTGAGTGCGGCGAGGATGAGCCACTTCTCATTTGCGAGTGAAGACTGGAAGGCCTGAGCGGTTCCCTGGAAGCTGCCGTGTATCGTGCTCGGCATGCCGATGTCCTGCGCAGCCGTCTGGAGCGCGATGACTGCCTGTCCCAGGGCGACATCGGGCGCGAGATTGAAGGTGAGAGTGACGGCCGGGAATTGTCCTTGGTGATTGACTGCGAGCGAGGTACGGCTGCGCTCGAAGTGGGTAATCGCGCTGAGAGGGACAAGCGAACCAGTGGTGGATTGAACGTAGATGCTCTTGATCGCGTCAGGGTCAAGCTGGAACTGCGGAGCAACTTCCATCACCACGTGATACTGGTTCAGCGGCGTGTACATGGTGGAGACCTGGCGCTGTCCGAATGCGTCGTAGAGCGTGTTGTCGATCATCTGCGGAGTGATGCCGAGACGGGACGCGGTATCGCGATCGATGACGAGCGAAGCCTGCAGACCTTGATCTTGCTGATCGCTCGAAACATCGCGCAGTTCGGGAAGGGTGCGCATCTTGGCCATCAGGCGCGGCGCCCAGGTGTTCAGCTCAGTGAGATTTTCTGACGAGAGCGTGTACTGATATTGCGCATCGCTGAAGCGGCCGCCAACGGAGATATCCTGTGCGGATTGCAGGAAAAGGGCTGCGCCAGAGACTGCCGAGAGCGGTCGGCGGAGACGATTGATGACTTCGTCGGAGCTGACCTTGCGCTCACTGAGGGGCTTGAGGCTGACGAACATGCGTCCCGTGTTGGTGGTGGCGCCGCCGCCGCTGCCGCCCGCGAAGGCGACGACCGTGTCTATCGCGGGATCCTTCTGCACAATCTCAGCGAGCTGCTGCTGCTTGATTCTCATCGAATCGAAGGAGATGTCCTGCGCCGCGCGGGTGGAACCTCCCATGCGCCCCGTGTCCTGCTGCGGAAAGAAGCCCTTGGGCACGATGGTGTAGAGGTAGATGTTGAAGACGAACGTCACGATCCAGATCAGCAGGACGGGCAGCTTGAAGCGGATCACCCAACGCAGCGCGTGGTCGTACTCTCCGACCAGCCAGTTCAATACGCGCTCCCCGACCCTGTGGAAGAGGCCGTGCTTCTCAGCATTGTGCGGCTTGAGGAATTTTGCGCACATCATCGGTGTGGTGGTGAGCGACACGAAGAGCGAGATGGCGATGGCGACGGAAAGCGTAACGGCGAACTCGCGGAAGAGGCGGCCGACGATGCCGCCCATCAGCAGGATGGGAATGAATACCGCGACCAGCGATGTGCTCATCGAGAGCACCGTGAACCCAATCTCCTTTGAGCCCCGCATAGCCGCGTCGAATGGCGACATTCCCATTTCAAGGTAGCGAGTGATGTTTTCGATCACGACGATCGCATCATCCACCACGAAGCCGGTGGAGATGGTGAGGGCCATCAGCGAGAGGTTGTCCAGCGTGTAGCCGAGCAGGTACATCACTCCGAAGGTGCCGACGAGCGAGAGCGGCACTGCGACGCTGGGGATGATAGTTGCCCAAACATTTCGCAGGAAGAGGAAGACGACCATCACAACCAGGGCGACGGCGATGAGCAGCGTCCGCTCGACGTCTCGCACGGAAGCTCGAATCGTGAGAGTGCGATCCATCGCAACCCTCAGATCGATGGTGGGCGGAATGGCGGCGCGCAGGCGAGGCAGCTCAGTAGTGACGCGATCAACCGCATCGATGACATTCGCGCCGGGCGACTTGAAGATAACGATGAGAATTGCAGGCTTGCCGTTGGCCAGCCCGGCAGTGTGTTCGTCGGCAACGCCATCGACTACCTGGCCCAGGTCCTGCAGCCGGACGGGCGCGCCATTGCGATACGCGACGATCAGTGGAGCATAGTTCTTCGCTTCAAAAAGCTGATCGTTGTTGGTGACGCTCCAACGTCTCTGCTGGCTATTGAAAGAACCCTTGGGCGAATCGAAGTTGACCGAACTAAGCGCGGTGCGAACCTCCTCGAGTCCGATGCCATAAGCGCTCAGTTGCATGGGATTCAGCTCTGCGCGCACAGCAGGACTGGAGCTTCCACCGACGAAGACCTGGCCGATGCCCTCGATCTGGCTGATCTTCTGTGCCAGGATCGAATCAGCGAGATCATAGAGCTTCGACTTCGGCAGGATGTCCGACGTCATGGTGAGAATCATGATCGGGGCGTCGGCGGGGTTCACCTTGCGGTAAGTCGGATTGGAAGGCAGGTTGGCAGGGAGCTGGCCGCGCGCCGCATTGATCGATGCCTGCACGTCCCGCGCTGCTGCATCGATGTTGCGATTCAGATCGAATTGCAAAGTAACGGAGCTGCCGCCGAGCGAACTCGACGAGGTCATCTGCGTCACGCCGGCAATGCGCCCAAACTGCCTTTCGAGCGGGGTAGCCACTGAAGACGCCATCGTTTCAGGGCTGGCACCTGGCAAGCCCGCACCCACACCGATGGTTGGGAAGTCCACGTCGGGCAGGGAAGCGACAGGCAACAGGTTATAGGCAACCGAGCCCGCGAGAAGTAGCGCGAGGCTCAACAGCGAAGTTGCAACCGGCCGGCGAATGAATGGAGCGGATAGATGCATAGTCGCCCTAATCCGCCGAGACCGCGGGTTGCTCGTAAACCCTGCGAGGCGTCTTGCGTGACAGGCGCTCTGCCAGGCGGCTGAAGTAGAGGTACACGACGGGAGTGGTGTAGAGCGTGAGCAATTGTGAGACGACCAGGCCGCCAACAATCGTGATGCCGAGCGGTCGGCGCAATTCAGAGCCCACGCCGGTGCCGAGGGCCAGCGGCAGTCCGCCTAGCAACGCAGCCATCGTCGTCATCATGATCGGGCGGAAGCGCAGCAGGCAGGCCTGAAAGATAGCTTCGTCAGGGGACTTGCCATCCTTGCGCTCGGCCTCAAGCGCGAAGTCGATCATCATGATGGCGTTCTTCTTCACAATACCGATCAGCAGGATGATTCCGATCAGCGCAATGACGCTGAAGTCAGTGCGGAAGATGATGAGCGCAAGCAGCGCCCCCACGCCGGCAGAAGGCAGAGTGGAGATGATGGTAATGGGATGAATATAGCTCTCATACAAAACGCCCAGCACGATGTAGACGGTAATCAACGCGGCAAGTATTAGCAGAGGCTCATTCGTAAGCGAGGACTGGAATGCCTGCGCGGTACCCTGGAAGCTGGCGTTGATGCTGTCGGGCATGCCGATCTTCTGCTCAACTCCCTGGATTGCTTTCACCGCGTCGCCCAGAGAGGCGTTCGGAGCGAGGTTGAAGGAGATGGTGACGGCCGGGAACTGGCCCTGGTGATTGATCGCCAGCGAAGCGCTCTTAGGCTCGAAGTGGGTGAACGCACTGAGCGGAACTTGTTCGCCAGTTGCCGACTTCACGTAGATTTTGCTGAGGTCGTCGGGGTGATCCTGGAAGCCCTGTTGTACCTCAAGCACCACGTGGTACTGATTGAGCTGCGTAAACATGGTGGAAATCTGGCGCTGGCCGAAGGCATCGTAGAGCGTGTTATCGATGGCTTGCACCGAGATGCCGAGACGCGATGCAGTATCGCGGTCGATGACGAGATTGGCTTCGAGACCCTGATCCTGCAAGTCGCTGGCAACGTCGCGCAATTCCGGCTGTTTGCTTAGCTCGTTCACCAGCTTTGGCGTGAAGTCCATCAACACTGAGCTGTTGGGATCTTCGAGCGAGTACTGATATTGCGTGCGGCTAACTCGGTCCTCAACGGTGAGATCCTGCATAGGCTGCATGTAGAGAGTGATGCCTTCTACAGTGGCGAGCTTCGGCTGCAGTCTGCGGATCACATCGGTGGCATTGCTCTTGCGTTCGTCATGCGGCTTAAGGTTGATCTGAATTCTGCCGCTGTTGAGCGTAGTGTTCGTGCCGTCCACTCCGATGAAGGAGGAGAGACTTTCCACGTCCGGGTCCTTGAGGATCACTTCCGCAAGGCGGCGTTGACGCGCGGCCATGCTGGGGAAGGAGACGGTCTGCGGCGCCTCGGAGATGCCGAGAATCACGCCCGTATCCTGCACCGGAAAGAAGCCCTTCGGCACAACGATGTAGAGGACCAGCGTGAGCACCAGCGTGCTGATGGTGATGAGGAGCGTGACGAACTGGTGGCGCAGGACGAACTGCAGCGTAGCCGCGTACTTGTCGATGACGTAATTGAAGAAGCCTTCTGAGTAGCGGTAGAAGGCGCTCTGTTTTTCTGCGGGCTTGTGGCGCAGGATCTTGGCGCACATCATCGGTGTAAGCGTTAGCGAGACAATCGCGGATACCAGGATGGTGACGGCGAGCGTAATAGCGAATTCGCGAAAGAGGCGGCCGACTACGTCGCCCATGAAGAGCAGCGGAATGAGCACGGCGATCAGGGAGACGGTCAGCGACACGATGGTGAAGCCGATTTGCTCCGAGCCCTTTAACGCGGCTTCGAGAGGCGACTCGCCTTCCTCGATGTAGCGCGAAATATTTTCAATCATCACGATGGCGTCGTCGACGACGAAGCCGGTGGAGATTGTCAGGGCCATCAGCGTCAGGTTGTTCAGGCTGTAGCCCAGCAGATACATCACGCCGAAGGTTCCCACCAGCGACAACGGCACGGCGACGCTTGGAATGACGGTCGCCGCCAGGTTACGCAGGAAGAGGAAGATGACCATCACGACGAGCGCGATCGTCAGCAGCAAGGTGAACTGAACGTCTTTTACGGATGCGCGAATGGTGACGGTGCGATCCGTCAGCACCGTGACTTTAATGGAAGCGGGCAGGCTGGCCTTCAGTTGCGGCAGCAACTTCTCAATGCGGTCAACTACGCCGATGATGTTGGCGCCGGGCTGTCGCTGGATGTTGACGATGACCGCGGGCGACTCGTTCATCCATGCGGCCTGCGTGGTGTTTTCCGCGCCATCCACCACGTTGGCGACGTCGGACATGCGAACCGGTGCGCCGTTGCGATAGGCGATGATCACGGGTTTGTAGTCGCCGCTGCTCAGCAGTTGATCGTTAGCGCCGATGGTATAGGCCTGGCGCGTCCCGTTCAGGTTGCCCTTGGCCTGATCGACGTTGCTGGCTGCAAGCGAGGTGCGAAGATCTTCAAGGCTGAGTCCGTATGAGGAAAGCTGCGCGGGATTCGCCTGAATGCGGACAGCGGGCTTCTGGCCTCCGGCAATCGAGACGAGCCCCACGCCGGTGACCTGCGAGATCTTTTGCGCCAGGTTGGTGTCGGCCACGTCCTCGATTTGCTGCAGAGGCATCGTGTCCGATGTCAGTGCGAGAGTCATGATCGGCGAGTCAGCCGGATTGACCTTGCTATAGACAGGAGGATTGGGGAGATCGGTGGGCAGGAAGTTTGTCGCGGCATTGATGCCCGCCTGCACTTCCTGCTCGGCTACATCGATATTTTCGTCGAGGTTGAACTCAAGCGTGATGACGGAGCCGCCGCCGGAACTGGTGGAGGTCATCTGCTTAAGACCGGGCATCTGCCCAAACTGACGTTCCAGCGGGGCCGTCACGGAAGACGCCATGACTACCGGGCCGGCGCCCGGGTAGAAGGTGACCACCTGAATGATTGGGTAGTCGACTTCCGGCAGCGCCGAGACAGGAAGCATCCGATACGCGACGAAGCCCGCAAGCAGGATCGCCGCCATCGTCAGTGAAGTGGCAACCGGCCTGAGGATGAATGGCCTTGAAGGATTCACTGCTGTCCGGTCCCCTGGTGTGTCCGCTTGACGGGCTGTTTGTTCGAGCGCAGCGTAGCGTCGGGCGGAGGTGTGGTTGCGTACGATGTCGCGCTCGCGGTTGCCGCAGCGGATTCCGGCCGAGCCTGTCTCGCATCGACCTTGCTTCCCGGGCGAAGACGATCGGCGCCGTCTACGACCACCATCTGGCCCGCGCTTACACCGTTCTGAAGAATTGTTCTGGAACCCTCGGTCAGCAGCGTCTGAACCGGCTGCATCGCGACGGTCTTGTCGTCCTTGAGGAGCCAGACAAAATCACCCTTCGTACCGTGCTGCAACGCGACGGCGGGGATGACGATGGCGTTGGGCCTCTGCTCGATAATCAGGTGGATGTTGACGAACTGATTCGGGAACAGAACCTTGCTTTCGTTTTCGAAGACTGCCTTCAACTTGCCAGTGCCGGTTGTCGGATCGATCTGATTATCGGTGGTCAGCAGGTAACCCGTGGCCAGCAGCTGCGTGTCCGATCGGTCGAAGGCTTCCACTGCAAGTCGCTGAGAGGCGGCGAGCTTCTTGAAGACTTGGGGCAGCTGATCTTCAGGAAGAGTGAAGTAAACCGCGATGGGTTGAAGCTGGTTGATGACCACGAGGTTGGTGGTGTTGGCTGCGATCAGGTTTCCCCGATCGACCAGGCGAAGGCCGATCTGGCCGTTGATGGGCGAGGTGATCGTGCAGTATTTGACGTTCAGGTCGGCAGTTTCAATCGCAGCTTCATCGGACTTGATAGCGCCTTGGTACTGGCCAAAGGTTGATTCCTGCGAGTCCAGCGATTCTTTTGAGACGACGCCTGCTTTGAAGAGCGCCTGGTAGCGTGCAAATTCAGCAGTGGCGTTCTTGAGAAGTGCCTGATCGTGAACAAGCTGGCCGCGTGCCTGGTCGAGCGCAGCCTGATAGGGGCGCGGATCGATAACCATGAGTGTCTCGCCCTGGCGAACATTCTGGCCTTCGGTGAAGTTGATCTGGGTCAGCTCGCCGGAGACGCGGGCCTTGAGCGTGACGGTGTTGTACGGCGTAACGTTGCCGAGCGCTGAGAGGAAGATCGGCATGGTTCGTTGCTGAACGGCCGTTATCTGCACAGGCGTCGGCCGGCTGATCATCTGGGCCTGCTTCTGGGCCGCGTCTGCAGCCGCCAGCTGGCGCCCAGTGCGGATACGCCAAATTGCGAATCCGACTGCCAGCAGGACGAGCACCAGCACGATGTAGCGCACGAGCATGTTTCTTTTCTGAGGAGGAGGAACGCTGGGGGAAAACGAGGGGCTTCCGCTTTCGCGCAGCCTGTTCTCTGATGTTGTGGGTGCAGAGGGCATAGGGTCCAATCTGATCTTTCCTGGTGGTTCGAATGAAAAATAAGCCGTTTGCGGGGCCGCTACTTGAAGGACGGATCAGACAGGAGAAAGTTTCCCGTTGAGCCGGAGAGAGGATGGATTCCGCAACCGGGCCAACTCCGCCCTGGGGGTTCGAGCTAAGATGCAACCTCTTTGAGGTTAAGATGCGGCGAACACAGATGTAAACAGCGGGACCGATCTAATTTGGGCGTCGCGTTTCCCAGCGTGGAGGGGAGCGGCAGTGAGCCGATCTTCAGCGGGAAGCAGATCGACGTCCATTTATACTCGGAAGTACCTATCAAGACATTTGCGGGGCCAGGTTCGATCGAGAACGAAGTGTTGTTAGTGCCGGAAAGGCTAGACGAAGGTGGGGTGGCGATCGCCATGCCCCGGCCCCTCTGCGTAGATCTTGATGGGACCCTGGTCAAATCGGACACTCTCTGGGATTCCTTGCTGGTTTTGGCACGAAAAAAGCCGAAGTTGCTGTGGAAGCTCCCAGTCTATGTTATTCAGGGCAAAGCACAATTCAAAGATTATGTAACCTCCAAAGTGACGCTGGACGTCAAACGGCTGCCCTACAATCGGCCACTTCTCGAATTCCTAAAGACTGAAAGCAGCTGTGGGCGAGAGATTTATCTCGCCACCGGTGCAGATCACTCGATTGCTGAACGGGTTAGCGACCATCTCGGGCTTTTTGCCGGGGTTCTGGCAAGCGACGGGACAACCAACCTAATTGGGCTGGCAAAGCTGGAAATGCTTACAGGCCGCTTTGGCGCGGGTGGTTTCGACTACATCGGCAACGCGTCGCCCGACATTCCCCTGCTCGATTGCGCCGGCGAAGGCATGGTAGCGAACCCGGACTGGCAGCTGAAACTCGGATTGCGTTCGCGTAAGATATTTATTTCCAAACACTTCGAGGATCGAACGCCGGGCTGGAAATCCATCATCCGCGCGGCCAGGCTGCACCAATGGGCCAAGAATACTCTCGTATTTTTGCCGCTCTTACTGGCCCACAACCTCCACTTGAGCGACGTTTTGAGCGCAATAATGGCGTTTTTCTGCTTCAGTTTCTGCGCCTCCGCCACGTATATCGTCAATGATTTGTTAGATTTGGAAGCTGATCGCGCTCATACCAAGAAGCGGTTTCGCCCCTTCGCAGCCGGGGACCTGTCAGTGCCTTCGGGAATCGCGGCGGCGGCTGCATTCCTGCTTTTGGCTTTCGCCGGATTGACGCAACTGCCCCGGCAATTCACCGGCTGGATTCTTTTCTACCTGCTGGTCACGAATGCGTACTCGTTGGCCTTGAAGCGCATCGCGCTGGTGGATGTTTTCGTGCTTTCCGGCTTATATACGCTGCGCATGGTGGCCGGGGCTGCCGCGACGGAGACGCCCATTTCGCACTGGCTGGCGGGGCTGTCAGTTTTCTTGTTTCTAAGCCTGGCCATGGTGAAGCGTTACAGCGAATTGCAGAACCTGCGGGCGCGAGGAGCAGCGCCGGCGAATGGGCGAGGCTACCTGCTGGCTGACGTGGATCAGCTTCGCAGCTTTGGGACGGCGAGCGCGTATTCCGCCGTGGTCGTGTTTTCGATCTACATTGCTGGTCGCGACGTCACTGTTCTCTATCGGCATCCGGGCTGGATGTGGCTGATTGTTCCGCTGATGCTGTTGTGGTTGAACCGTGTCTGGCTGCTGGCTTCTCGCGGCGAAATGGATGAAGATCCGGTCGTCTTCGCCGTTACGGACCGCATGAGTATACTCATTGGCATCGCAGTCCTCATCGTCGCGCTTCTCGCTCTGTAATATGCAGTCCCACGCAGCCGCAGGACAGGCTTATTCGATGGTACTCAAGAGCAACCGGCCAAAATTCGAGGCATGGGGACGCTACCCATCGCTGCCCGCCAGGATCGAACGACTGTACTGGTCGTCGGATTTTCCACTGCGGCGCGCCCCGGTTGACGCATCGCTGGTGGATGGCGAATCCGCGAATTTGGTCTCGACGAAGATGCTTCCAGTCGGCATGGGGCGCAGCTATGGGGATGTTTGCCTGCTGGCGAACGGCACCCTGCTGAAAACGCGCGGGCTTGACCGGTTTCAGAGCCTCGACCAGGAGACCGGTATCCTGCGATGCGAGGCGGGGGTAACACTGGGCGAGATCCTCGAGCTATGTGTGCCCCGAGGCTGGTTTTTGCCGGTGGTTCCGGGCACGCGCTACGTTACGTTGGGCGGTTGTATTGCGAACGATGTGCATGGCAAAAACCACCATGTTGCGGGGACATTTGGGCGCTATGTGCGGAGCATTGAACTGGCTCGTACTGACGGTTCCCGGTTTATCTGCTCGCCTTTGGAGAACGTAGAGTGGTTTCACGCTACGGTTGGTGGAATGGGGCTGACCGGGCTGATTGTGTCAGCCGAGATCCAATTGCGCAGGATAGTTTCTCCGATGGTGCGCAGTCAGGCAGTTCGCTTCCATGGCTTCGACGAGTTTTTGGCGTTGTCCGCCGCTCACGATGCCGCTGAATACTCGGTGGGGTGGATGGACTCCACCGCCACGGGGCGCAATTTCGCACGCGGCATCTTTCTGTTAGCCGATCACTCTGATCAGCCGGCCTTGCTTCAACCAGCCCGGCACGGCTCGCTGAATATTCCCTTTGACTTTCCAAGTCTTACGCTGAATCGACTGAGTGTCGGCATCTTCAACAGCCTCTACTACCGCATGCTCGGCAAGAGGCCAAACGCGCATCTGGTGAACTACGATTCATTCTTCTTCCCGTTGGACCGAATCCTGCATTGGAATCGCCTCTACGGTAAGCGCGGTATGGTGCAGTTCCAATGTGTTTTGCCCCTGACAGCGGACCCTCTTGCCCTGTTGCAATTGATGAAAGCAGTTTCCACGGCAGGCTTGTCTTCCTTTCTGGCAGTGCTCAAGGTCTTTGGCGAATTTGTGTCGCCCGGGATCTTGTCATTTCCAATGCCGGGAATCAGTCTCGCTCTCGATTTCCCAATTCATGGCGACGACACATTCGACATGATGGACAGGTTGGCGCGAATAACGGCAGAACACGGCGGTCGGCTATACCCGGCGAAAGATGCGCGAATGACGGCGCTGCAATTCCAGGGCTTTTATCCCCAGTGGCAGCAGTTCGCGGCGTTTGTTGATCCCGGGTTTAGTTCCAGCCTGTGGGAGAGGGTGTCGGAACGTGTCTGAGAACCGGACGGAATCCCCGATGCTCTCTCATGTACTGATACTAGGCGCGACGTCTGGTATAGCGATTGCGTTTGCACGTTTGCTGATTGCTCGCGGCGCAAGTCTCTTCCTGGTGGCTCGCGATCCTGAGAAACTGCGGGCGGTTGAAATGGACCTGAGGACACGGGGAACGGCTTCGGTTGAGAGCCGAGTGCTGGATTTGAACGATACTGCGAGCCATCCCGCACTGCTGGCGGATGCAGTAAATACGCTCGGCGTTATCGATCTGGCATTTCTTGCGCACGGGATTCTCGGGGACCAGGCGGAGACTGAGTCAAGCTTTCCGGCTGCGGCTGCCGTGCTTGAGACGAATCTCTTGTCGGCCGCCTCGCTGATCACGTGGCTGGCGAACTATTTCGAGGCGAACGGGCGGGGAACACTCGCTGTTCTGTCGTCGGTAGCGGGCGATCGTGGCCGCCGGAGTAACTACATATACGGCGCCAGCAAGGCCGGGTTGAACACTCTGCTGGCCGGGGTGCGCAACCGCATTGATCGCAGCGGCGTAAATGTGCTGACCATCAAACCGGGCTGGGTGGATACTCCCATGACGGCGGGGATTGAGCCCAACTTGTTGTTTGTTTCTCCGCAGCGTGCCGCTCGAGACATACTCCGCGCGATTGTGAAGCGCAAGGACGTTGCCTACGTGCCGCGCTTCTGGGCGGTGATCATGTTCATCGTGCGTTGTTTGCCTGAAAGCGTCTTCAAGCGGTTGAATTACTAGCGTAGTTCTGGAAGAGGCAAAGCTTTGCGTCCTCATTCACCCGTGCAGCGTCTAAAATGAAAGAGTTCCTCAGTGGGATTGCCGACATGCGCTGAAGCGTTAGCCGGCTAAACCTCTGAACGGCAACGCTGCGGATCGCCACGCGCCGTGCTGCGAATGCAATTCAACAAATCTTCTCGATGAGAGAATAGGTCTGACATGTGGATTGTTCGCCTCGCGCTGAGGCGCCCATACACCTTCGCTGTCTTTGCTCTGTTGCTGCTGATCCTCGGACCAGTGGCGATCATGCGGACGCCGACCGATATCTTCCCCGACATTAATATTCCTGTGGTGACGGTGATCTGGCAGTATTCGGGATTGTCGGCTCAGGAGCTTGCGAATCGCATTGTGACGCCGAGCGAGCGGGCAATGACGACGACCGTGAATGATATTGAGCACATTGAATCGCAGACGCTGTCTGGTGTGGCGATTATCAAGGTGTACTTCCAGCCGAGCGTGCAGGTTGCCAACGCGGTCTCGCAAATAACGGCCATCTCGCAGACGCAGCTGCGGCAGCTTCCGCCGGGCACTACTCCTCCGCTGGTTATTACCTATAGTGCTTCCAGCGTGCCGATTCTGCAGCTTGCCCTTTCCGGCGAGGGACTGACGGAGCAGCAACTCAACGATATTGGACTCAACTTCATCCGCACTCAACTCGCGACCGTGCAAGGGGCCTCTATACCGCTGCCCTACGGCGGCAGGACGCGACAGGTCCAGGTAGATATCGATCTCAAGGCGTTGCAGGCCAAGGGTCTGTCGCCTTCAGATGTGGTGAACGCCATCTCAGCGCAGAACGTGATTTTGCCGGCGGGGACGGTGAAGATCAGCGGACTGGAGTATGCCGTCGAGACAAATAGCAGTCCGACGACGGTTGAGGCCCTTAACAATCTGCCCATTCGCAGTATCGACGGCTCAGTGATCTTCATTCGCGACGTGGCGCATGTTCGGGACGGCTCGCCCCCGCAGACCAACATCGTGCGCGTGAACGGACAGCGCGCGTCGCTGATGACTGTTCAGAAGACAGGGAACGCCTCGACACTGGACATTATCGCCGGCATTCGCAGCAGGTTGCCGCAGATCAAGACGCAACTGACTCCGCAACTCAAGATCGGACTACTATCTGACCAGTCGCTCTTTGTGCGCTCGGCGATCAGCGGAGTGGTTCGCGAGGGGATCACTGCGGCGTGTCTGACAGGCCTGATGATCCTGCTGTTCCTGGGTAGCTGGCGCAGCACAATCATCATTGCTGTATCGATACCGCTTTCAATTTTGAGCTCGATCATCGTGCTGAGCGCTCTGGGCGAGACCATCAACATCATGACGCTTGGAGGTCTGGCACTGGCTGTGGGCATCCTGGTGGATGATGCTACGGTCGCAATCGAAAACATCAATCGCAAGCTCGAAGAGGGCAAGGTACTGGAGCAGGCCATCATCGAAGGCTCCGCAGAGATCGCGATTCCGGCTTTCGTATCCACGATTGCGATTTGCATCGTCTTCGTTCCCATGTTCTTCCTGGGCGGCGTGGCGCGATATCTATTTGTGCCGCTGGCTGAAGCAGTCGTATTTGCGATGCTTGCTTCGTATCTGCTTTCGCGGACGCTGGTGCCCTCGATGGCGTTGTACTTGCTGAAGGAGCACGACGAGGACGACGAGGCGCGCAAACAGCAAAGCAGGAATCCGTGGACGCGCTTTCAACTTGGCTTTGAGAGGGTATTCGAGCGAATTCGGAGCGGCTATTCCCGCGTGCTGGAGCTATGCGTTGAACATCCTGCCTCCTTCATCTTATTTTTCGCGCTGTTTAGCGTTGGTTCGATCGTGGCGCTATCGGGCTGGCTCGGAAGAGACTTCTTCCCATCGGTGGATAGCGGACAATTCAAGCTGCATTTACGGGCGCGGACCGGCATGCGCATTGAAGAGACGGCCAGTCTTTGTGATCGCGTAGATACGCTGATCCGCAGAGAGATTCCGGCGGCTGAACTGACCAACATCATCGACAATATCGGCATTCCAAACAGCGGATTGAATCTCTCGTACAGCAACTCTGCACCGGTCGGCTCGTCGGATGCGGACATTCTTGTGTCGCTTGCGGAGAAGCACCGTCCCACGGATGAGTATGTTCAGAATTTGCGCGGAAAGCTTG
Source organism: uncultured Acidobacteriaceae bacterium (assembly GCA_963725995.1). Lineage (GTDB taxonomy): Bacteria > Acidobacteriota > Terriglobia > Terriglobales > Acidobacteriaceae > JANXZS01. Next base: position 95,167 of record CAVSAX010000020.1, read on the forward strand.
CTCACGAATTCCCCGGCGTGTCGTTCTACACGTTGCCGGTGGACATCGTGACGCAGATCCTCAATTTCGGATTGTCTTCACCCATCGACATTCAGATTGTGGGACCGAACCTGAATGGGAATCGCGCGTTTGCCGAGAAGTTGATGAACGATGTTAAGTTTGTTCCGGGCGCCGCTGATATTCGTATTCAGCAGCCTTTCAACAGCCCGAGCCTTTTTGTTGATGTTGATCGCACCAAGGCGCAGGATATCGGACTGGTACAGCGCGACGTGGCAGGAAATATGCTTGTGGCGTTGAGCGGAAGCTTTCAGACGGCGCCCTCCTACTGGCTCAATCCGCAGAATGGGGTGAGCTACAACGTCGCCGTCCAGACGCCGCAGTACAAGCTGGATACGCTTCAGGATTTGAGAAACATTCCCATCACGCGCAGTGGTGGATCCGCGAGCGCACAGGCTCCATCCTCCGATGGAGGAGTGCCTGCGATGGGTGGAGTTCCGTTGCAGATCCTTGGAAACCTGGCGACCATCACTCGCGGCTCTGAGCTTGCGACAGTGAGCCATTACAACGTCCAGCCGGTGATCGATATCTTCGCAAACGTGGTGAACAACGATCTGGGCAGTGTGGACCGCGAGATCGAGAAGATCATCGACGCGCATCGCAAGGAGCTTCCCACCGGCTCGCAGATTATTGTGCGCGGGCAAGTCGAGACAATGCATACAGCTTACACGGGGCTTGTCGCTGGCCTGGCTTTCTCAATTCTGCTTGTGTACCTGCTGATCGTCGTCAATTTTCAATCCTGGCTTGATCCGTTAATCATTATCATGGGCCTTCCGGCAGCGCTGGCGGGCATTGTGTGGATCCTGTTCCTGACGCACACGCGACTCAGCGTTCCCGCTCTAACAGGCGCCATCATGTGTATGGGCGTCGCCACTGCCAACTCGATTCTGGTGGTGAGCTTTGCGCGGGACCAGTTGGAAGTGATGGTGGGCGATGCGAAGCGTGCGGCGCTGACCGCTGGCTCGACGCGCTTTCGTCCTGTGATCATGACGGCGCTGGCGATGATCATCGGCATGGTGCCGATGGCGCTGGGCCTGGGGGACGGTGGCGAGCAGAACGCGCCGCTGGGCCGCGCAGTGATTGGCGGATTGATCTTCGCAACTGCCGCGACCTTGCTATTCGTTCCAACGTTCTTCAGTGCTGTCCACGGTGCACTGGAGCGCAGGCATCATCGCCTCGCAGTCAACCACGAAGCGGACCACGCAGTTGCTTCCGATTAAGGATAAGAGATGGATCAGCAAGAGAATTACGGACAACTACCGAAGGCCAGGCAGAAGCTTTCGCCGCGAACTGCGCTATGGATTGTGGCGATCCTTCTGTGTGTCGCAGTGGTTGCTGCGATTGGCGGCATCCTGCCTCGTGTGCGTGCCAGAACCGACCTCAAAGAGCAGACGAATGTTCTCGCAGTCCCAACGGTTCGGGTCATCAAGCCGACGATTGGCCAACCACAGTCGGAAGTGCTCTTGCCCGCGAGCCTAAGTGCATATACAGATGCTCCGATCTATGCGCGTACGAATGGGTATCTTCAGAAGTGGTATTTCGACATTGGCGCTCATGTGAAGAAGGGCCAGCTTCTAGCTTCGATTAGTGCTCCTGAAGTGGATCAGCAACTCGGGCAGGCGCAGGGAGAATTGGCAACTGCCCAGGCAAACGCCCACGTGGCGCAGCAGAATGCAACACGCTACCAGGATTTGTTGAAGTCGGATTCGGTGTCCAAGCAGGAGACGGACAACTTTACCAGCCTGGCAAGCGCGACCAGTGCTGCGGTAGTTTCGGCCGAGGCCAACGTTCAAAGGCTGAAGGAGTTGAAGTCCTTCGAGCAGGTCTACGCGCCGTTCGATGGCGTGATCACCGCCCGTAACGTGGATGTCGGTCAACTGATCGACTCCGGCGCTGCCAAAGAACTGTTTCACCTTGCGGCTATCCAGACGCTCCGCGTTTATGTAAATGTGCCGCAGGTTTATTCGCTGGGCATGAAGCCTGGACTAACTGCGGATCTGATTCTCGCCGAATATCCGGGGCGCAAGTTTCCAACGCGACTGGTGCGCACGGCAAATGCAATCAATCCTTCGTCACGCACGTTGCTGGTTGAGTTCAACGTGGACAACCGCAAGGGCGAACTGATTCCAGGCTCTTACGCCCAGGTGCACATCAAAGTGAAGCCGGAGGGTCCAGCGTTCATGATCCCGGGCTCGGCGATTATCTTTCGTTCAGAGGGGCAGCAGGTTGCCACAGTTGGCGCGGATAACAAGGTGCGCCTCGTGAAGATCATTGTGGGAGAGGACGATGGCAGGTTCGTTCAAATTACGGACGGCCTGGACGGCAACTCGCGTGTGATCTCGGATCCCCCCGATTCGATTATCGAAGGGGAACTGGTCAACGTCGCGGAGCAGCAGAAATGAAGCTTTTCATTTCCCTCGGTTCGCTCGCACTCTGCTTGCTCGCGGGATGCACTGTTGGGCCGAACTATCAGCGACCAGCGGCACCTGCCCCTCCGGCGTTCCAGGAGCAGGTGCCGCCGCCGAATCTTTCCGGCGGCACGTGGACCGAGGCGCAGCCACAAGATGCTCTCCATCGTGGCAAGTGGTGGGAAATCTACGGCGATCCGAAGCTGAACGCGCTGGAAGAGAAGGTCGCTACTTCGAACCAAAGCCTGGTGGCTTCCGCGCAGCGATATGCAGCGGCGCGAGAGCAGATTCGCATTGTGCGCGCGGATGCTTTTCCCACGTTCGGTGCGGGGGCGGGCGCGTCCCGGATAGGCCAGTCGCAAAACAAGGCGCTCTATTCCTCTGGATCTGCGACACGGTACAACGACTTTTCGCTGCTGGGCCAGGCGACGTGGGAACCCGATCTTTGGGGTCGCGTGCGGCGGAGCGTCGAAGCAGCGAAGTCCAATGCGCAAGCGAGCGCAGCAGATCTCGCGAATGCACAACTGAGTTTGCAGTCGGAACTCGCGCTGGACTATTTCCTGATGCGAGGTCTTGACCGGCAGCAGCAGTTGCTTGACTCGACGGTGGAGGACTACCAGCGCTCACTGGAACTGACGCAGCGTCGCTTTGAGGGTGGTGTCGCATCCGCTGGAGACGTAGCTCTTGCGCAGACCCAGTTGCAAAGCACGCGGTCAGAAGCAATTGACGTCGGCGTGGCACGCGCGCAATTTGAGCATGCGATCGCAACATTGATAGGCGTGCCGGCCTCGTCGTTCAAGCTGGAGGCGGCCCCTCTGGACCTTGCGCTTCCAGTGGTCCCGCCGGGTCTTCCGTCGCAGCTCCTTGAGCGCCGGCCGGATATCGCCTCCGCCGAGCGGCGCGTGCAGGCGGCGAACGCGCAAATAGGCGTTGCTATCTCTGCGTACTATCCCAGCGTCACGCTCTTTGGTGGAGGTGGATTTGAATCGGCACAGATCACTACCCTCATTCAAGGGCCAGCCGCGCTTTGGTCTCTCGGCGGTTCTGCAACCCAGCTGCTGTTTGACGCAGGACGCCGCAAAGCAGTAACGCAGCAGTCACGCGATCTGTACGAGGCGACGGCCACCGATTATCGTCAGAGCGTGTTGACTTCTTTCCAGGAAGTGGAAGACAGCCTCTCTGCTGTGCGCATACTCAACGAAGAGTCGCGCAGTGAAAATAGTGCCGTTGCATACGCTGAGCACTCTTTGAGTATCGCCACCAATCGCTACAAGGGCGGCGTGACCGGATACCTGGAGGTGTTAACCGCGCAGACTGCGCAGCTAAACAACCAGCGTTCCGCCGCGGACATCAGCACCCGGCAATTTGTAGCCAGTGTTCGGCTTGTCCGCGCGATTGGCGGCGGTTGGGACGCAAGTCAGCTTCCCACCTTTTAGTTCGCTATGGAATGGCGCTCGTCAGAAAGACCTGCTCCGCACGGCCCGTGGCCAGATTGTAGATTGCGAATCGCCGCTCTCCATTTCCGTGAAGCTCGAAGACTAATTCGGCGCGATGATCACCATTTGTATCCGCAGCATCAATCAGCTTCATACGCGGAGTTATGTCCAGGTGCCCGGCGTCGGTCACCTGCTTCAGCAACACTTTCGGTGCGCCGTAGAAGTCGGGTTGCGCGATGATGGTGACGAACTTCTCCGGGCCTGACTCATTCTGCGTCCGGCAGGAGAAGACCATCGTGGCGCCTCCGTTGTACGACAACTCATAAGTCCGAAAGTCATCGACCGTCAACGCCCCTTTGACCGGAGCCTTTGTCGCCTTGGCGGTTGTGTGGGTCGTCTTGGGGACCGGTGCGCCGATGATAAAGGGTGCGTGTTGGGCGGCAGCGGCCTCCCGCGCAATTTTTTCCAGAGCAGCCTGCATCTTTGTCTCGTCGTCCGGACTGGCCCACTGGTAGGTGTAAGGATGCGGCTCATCATTCGCAGTGGTAGAGAGCGCCACCATCTGCTGGAGCTTTGGCGGCGTTCCCGTCAGCTTATCCGAGTCCTGCACTCCCTCGGGCTTGCCATGATGCAACTTAGGACGATCAGGATCCGCGGGCCCTTCCTCAGGCGATTCGTTCGCTGTTTGGGCGGCAGTGTCGGCTGCCTGCCTCTTGCGAAGCTTCGGGCGCTCGGGGTCGTCACTGGTGCTGCTTACGTTTGTTTCCGTGCCAGCGCGAGTCGACAACTGCGGCGTGTCTTTCGGCGGCGGTGTTGTCTGTGTGGTTGGGGCAGTGCTCCCTTGCTGAGTTGTTGAAGCGGGATCGGTGTGGCTGAAGTGGGGACGGTCGGGGTCCGCATCTTTTACCACTGTGGGCAGCGTCTTGGACACAGCCAGCTTAGGCGGCTTAATGGTGACGACCGGCTTCCACACGCCGTAGCCGAACCAGGAGCCTTCTACGTTGGCTGCGCTGAAAATGTCAAAGCGCCCTCGGGCGATTCCTGCTCGCAGTAGTTCGTATTCGGTGTCGCGCTGGACGGCTAGTGGCTCAGGGCGTGCCAGGTAGAGGCTTGCGTCCTGATAAGTTTCGCCGGTGTAGAGAGCAATCGGTACCAGGCGGCTTGAGGATGGCTTCCCTTCCTCGCCCGTCCATTCCAGCACGCCGAGCGCTCGCAGCTCATGTGGTTTTGCCGGAGTAGCTTTTGTAGTTCCATGTGTCTGCGCAGCCAGAGATGGAAGCAGCCATAGCGTCGCCAGCGCCATCGATAGGATGAATATGGGATGACTCGGCCGAGTCCGGAACTTCGCTAGCGTGCAATAATCCGGTTCAGGTTGGCGCTGTAGTGTTTGGGATCCCGGCATGCGCTAAAATCACTCCTCACGTGGAAGGAAAGCTGAAATGGAAGTTCATGACAAGGTTGATTTCACTCTGCAGGATGAGCAGGAACAAACGGTTCATCTTGCGGACTTCAAGGGAAAGCCTGTCGTACTCTTCTTTTATCCTAAGGCCGATACGCCTGGCTGCACGATAGAAGCCTGCGGTTTTCGCGACACCTTCAAGAAGATACAGGCCGCCGGCGCGGTGGTGCTGGGCATTTCGCGAGACACGCCCAAGGCGCAGAAGAAATTCAAAGAAAAGTATGATCTCCCTTATCAACTCCTTGCTGATGTAGACGAAGTAGTCTGCAAACAGTTTGGCGTTTTGAAGGAAAAGAATATGTATGGCAAGAAAGTCATGGGCATTGAGCGGACTACTTATCTGATTGGCCCGGACCAGCGGATCTTGAAGATATTCCCCAAGGTCAAGCCGGAAGGCCATGCGGAAGAGGTGCTTGCCGCGATCAAGGAGTACAAGGCCGCTGCAAAGTGACGGCCTCCGCAAGATGAAGCGGGGTGGCCGGGAAACCTCACCCGCGCATCACGGGGTCGTCCTTCGGCGAAGCTTCTACGAGGGGTCACCTGAGCGCGTAGCGAGGGAGGTTCTCGGCAAGGTGCTCGTCTCCACCGCCGGACGCCACCCGCTCGCGGGCCGCATCGTTGAGGCGGAAGCGTATCACGGAGCGGATGATCCCGCTGCACACGCCTTCGCCGGAAAAACTACGCGCAATGCGGTGCTCTTTGGACCACCCGGCTTCGCTTATGTCTATTTCATCTATGGCATGTACTTCTGCCTGAACGTCTCCTGCGAGATAGACGGCACCGGCGGTGGAGTGCTATTTCGTGCAGTCGAGCCTCTGGATTCTTACGAGGGCAAGTCGGGCGGCATTGCGGCGATGCGCAAGCTTCGTGGCCTCTCGGCAAACTCCCCAGATAGGCTCATCGCTTCCGGCCCCGGAAGACTGTGCCAGTCCTACGGCATCACCCGCGAGAATACCAACGGCCTCGACTACACCGACCCTGAATCGCCTCTCCGGATTGAAGACGACGGCTATCGTATCGGGAAAATCCTCGCCAGTCCAAGAATCGGCGTCAGCAAAGCCGCGGAGAGACCATTGCGTTTTTATTTGGCGGATAGTGTGTTTGTGTCAGGGAAGCGCTGATGCTTTTCCGAGCCAATCAGCAAATTATCAATCAGCCGCGTTGGGCCGACATGAGCGGCGATCGCCACCAATGCGCCCTTGCGAATATCTGCCACATCCTCAAGCGTGTCAGGATCGACGGCGGCAAGATAATCCAGCCGTACCACTGGCTCCGTGGCAAGCACCATTTTCGCTCCGTGCAGCAGTTTTGCCGCTGACAACTCGCCTGCTGTCGCGAGCTCATCAACACGCTGCAACGCGCGGCTCAGTACCAGCGCCTGCCGCCGCTCATCTTCGTTCAGATAAACGTTGCGGGAGCTGAGGGCCAGTCCATCCTGCTCGCGAACGATGGGGCAGACGACCAGTTCCACGCCCATATTCAGGTCGAGGATCATCTTGCGCAGTACCGCTACCTGCGCCGCATCCTTCTGTCCAAAGAAGGCACGATGCGGACATGCAATGTTGAACAGCTTGTTGACCACGGTCGTCACGCCGCGAAAGTGTCCGGGGCGAGATGCACCATCGAGCCGCTCGCTCACACCTTCAACCACTACGAATGTGCTCGCGCCATTCGTGTACATCTCGTCCACTGGAGGAGCGAAGACCACATCAACATGCTCCTCCTGAAGCTGAGCACAGTCCTGCTCAAATGTGCGCGGGTATTTGGCAAAATCCTCATTGGGGCCAAACTGCGTGGGATTCACGAAGATGGAGACGGCGACCACATCGCTCTTGCTGCGGGCTGCCCGCACCAGCGAGAGATGCCCCGCATGCAAGGCTCCCATTGTTGGTACAAGGCCAATCTGTTTTCCCTGCTCGCGAAAGTTACGGCAGAGAGCCTGCATTTCTTTTGCTGAGTTCAGAATCTGCATCGTCGAATCAGGGCCCTATGCCTTGCGTCGCGCGACGGTGGATGCTTCCAGCACAGCGCGCGTCTCCTTGGTCAGGTGATAGCTCTCAGATTCGTTTGGGAAGCTGCGCGTCTCCACGTCCTGACGGTAGGCCGTGACGGCGTTCAAAATAAGCGCCGCAGCGTCTGCGTATTGCCGCACGAACTTTGCCGGCTGGGAGAAAGTGAGGTTCACCAGATCGTGCAGCACCAGGATCTGGCCATCGGTATCGGGACCTGCGCCGATCCCGATAGTGGGCACGGAAAGTTCCGCAGTGATGTGCTGAGCTGCTTCTCGCGGAATGCCTTCGAGCACAATTGCGATGACACCGGCACGCTCCAGTGCTACAGCATCCTTGAGCAGGCGGTCAATTGCCGTCATGGATTTGCCCTGCACCTTGTAGCCGCCCATGCGATGTACAGACTGCGGCGTGAGTCCGAGGTGCCCGACCACGGGAATCTCCGCATCTGTTAAGCGTTCGACGAGTTCGACACGATTAGCGCCGCCTTCGACTTTTACCGCCTCCGCGCCTGCCTCCTTCACAAAACGCACGGCGTTCGCGACACCCTGCGCCAAGTCCAGATGGTAGGACCCGTAGGGCATATCGGCCACGACCATCGCTCGACGCACAGCGCGTCGAACTGCGCGCGTGTGGTGAAGCATTTCGTCCACGGTCACCGGCAGCGTGCTGTCGTAGCCCATCACAACCATGGCCAGCGAATCGCCGACCAGGATCATGTCGATGCCGGCTTCATCCACCAGGCGTGCCGTCGAATAGTCGTAGGCGGTGAGTGCTGAGATGGGCTCGCCGTTGAGCTTCTTGTCCTTGAGTGATTGGCTTGTGACTTTGGCGGGAAATCCCTGCGCGCCGGAAGCGTTGTGATCCGCTCCACGGAAATGAGTTACACTCATCGATTGTCTCCAGGTGCAGTTCCCCTAAAACGGGGATATTGCCCGAATCAATGTGAGTATACGCCGTCGCGATCGCGATCAGAAGAGGCCTGGGCCGCCAGCCTCTCTATAGGGGTCTCTCGGTGCCGAGAGGCAGGAAATACTGTGTTCCCTTGATAGGTTCAGACAGCCGCTTGAGCAGCATCTGCAGGTCGGCGTTGTTATTCACAAAGTCGATGTCGGAGGTGTTGATGACCAGCAGATCGCTGGACATGTAGTGAAAAAAGAAGTGCTCATAGGCAGCGACCACCTGCTCCAGGTAGTCATCGCTGATGGCCCGTTCGCCGGTTATGCCCTTGCGCCGCACGCGCTGCTTCAAGACCTCAGGCGACGCCTGAAGATAGATCACGAGATCCGGTGTGGGCATGCTCTCGCGGAACATGTTGTAGTAGCGGTTGTAAAGGTTTAGCTCTTCATCGGTCAGGTTGATGTAGGCAAAGATCTTGTCCTTCTCAAAGATGTAGTCCGCCACCGCCGTCGTCTCGAAGCCGTGCACTTTCTCGCGGCGCATTTGCTCGTACCGTTCCATCAGGAACCACATTTGGGTCTCAAAGGCGCTGCTCTTGCCGCCCGCATAAAAGCCTTCGAGGAAGGGATTGTGCTCCGGTTCCACAATTCGACGGGCGTGCATCGTGTCAGACAGAATCGCGGAAAGGCTCGATTTGCCAACACGGATCGGGCCTTCCACGGCGATGAATCTTGGCGGACTGAACAGATTTGCCATGCTTTCTATGCCTCAACTCCCAGGTGGCCGTCTCTTTGGGCGAATAAACGACGAAGATAGCACAACCGCTTCTCCAGAGCAAAACCCCATGCTCTGCTAGCGTATTCCATTCTGGTTGGCGGGCAATGAAATCAACCACATTTCTTGCCCGGCTGCGGCCGCCAGAGCGAGTCTCCAAGATGCTCTAAAATGAGATAGATGCTGCGAGAAATGGCGATTACGGGAGCCACGGTTGGTTTGGCGGCGGGCGCTTATGCCTACTCAGCCATGTGGCCAACCTCGCAGATATTCGGCCACACGATCGTCGCTGGACGCGACCCTTCTGAGATTGCCCTTACCTATGACGACGGTCCAAACGATCCCTGGACGTATCGGCTGCTCGATGTTCTGGCGAAGAAAAATCTCCGCGCGACATTTTTCTTCATTGGCCGCTTCGTTCGTCAGCGACCACAGATCGCCCGGGCGGTTCGCGACGCTGGGCATCTGGTCGGCAACCACACCATGACGCATCCTCTGCTGGTTCTGCGCTCCCCAGAGCGCGTGCGTTATGAGTTGGAAGCTTGCAATCGCGCCCTTGAGGACAGCTTGGGCCAGCCAGTGCGTTATTTTCGGCCGCCTCATGGTGGGCGTCGTCCCGATGTTCTGGCGGCGGCCCGCAGGCTCGGCTTAACACCGGTGATGTGGAACGTGAGCGGCCATGATTGGGACGCGTCCCATTCGGCGGAGATCAATCAGCGGATACAAAAAGGGATCGTAGCCAACCGCCGCTATAGCCGGGGAAGCAACATCCTGCTGCACGATGGCGGGCAGGCGGGTATGGGTGAGAATCGCAGTTTTACTGTCACCGCCAGTGAGGCGTTGCTTGAGAGCTACGCCGGTACGGGATTTCGTTTCGTCACTCCTGACGCGTGGAATATCTGACTACGCATCCTTCAACGCGTTGATCCCAGCAAAGGCATTTTTTGCAGCGTCGATGGTTATGTCCAGATCGGCGTCAGTGTGCGCTGTCCCCAGAAAAACAGCTTCGAACTGCGACGGAGGCAGCCAAACGCCTGCTTCAAGCATGGCGCGATGAAACCTTCCAAAGAGTGTCGTGTCTGAAGTCAGTGCCGAGTCATAGTCCGTGACTTCCCTCGAGGTGAAGAACCAGGTGAACATGGCGCCTACTCGATTTGTTGTCATGCCGATGCCCGCCTTACGCGCCGCCTCCGCAACACCTGTGGTGAGGACCGCGCTCGCAGTCTCGAGACGCTGATAAACCTCCGCTTGATGCTCTTCGAGATATTCGAGCGTGGCAATACCGGCCGCCATCGCCAGTGGATTGCCGCTCAGCGTGCCCGCTTGGTAGACCGGGCCGAGGGGGGCGAGCAAGTTCATGATTTCCGTGCGCGCCCCGAAAGCGCCACAGGGCAATCCGCCGCCAATAATCTTTCCTAAGGTGGTCATGTCTGGCGAGACGCCATAGAGAGCCTGTGCTCCACCAAACGCGATGCGAAAGCCAGTCATCACTTCGTCAAAGATGAGCAGCGCGCCAGAGCGCGAGGTTATCTCCCGCAGAGCAGCGAGATAACCCGGTGCCGGCGGAACACAGCCCATGTTTCCAACAATCGGCTCGACGATAATGCAGGCAATCTGGCCGGGGTGCTTTTGGAATGCCTCTTCCACAGCAGCCAGGTTGTTGAACGGCAGAGCCAGCGTCAGCTGGGCGATCTCCTCGGGTACTCCAGCCGAGCCGGGAATGCCAAACGTTGCGACGCCCGAGCCGGCCTTCACCAGCAGGCCGTCCGCGTGCCCGTGATAGCAGCCTTCGAACTTGATGATGTATTTGCGGCCGGTAAAGGCGCGAGAGACGCGGATCGCCGACATCGTCGCTTCCGTACCGGAACTGACAAACCGCAGCTTTTCGATTGAGGGACAAGCGCGCACGATACGCTCGGCCAGGTCGGCTTCGGTGGGCGTCGAGGCTCCGAAACTGGCGCCGTTCGCCGCCGCCTTCTGAATGGCCGCGACGACTGGAGGAAACGAATGGCCGAGAATCATAGGCCCCCATGAGCCGAAGTAATCCAGGTACCGGTTTCCATCTGCGTCCCAAAGATACTGCGCTTCGGCTCGCACCAGGATTGGAGGAGCGCCGCCGACTGCACGAAAAGCGCGTACCGGCGAATCGACGCCGCCGGGCAGAAAACGCTCGGCACGCTGCAGCAACTGGGTGGAGAGTGACATGGGTCTGGGCATCTGCACAAGTATAGTGCGACCAGCGGCGGGACTGGGACAACAGGTGGTGAACCGTCGTTGGCTGCGTCGCGACGACTGCAGGACGGGTCCTCCCCCAATGCCGCGGCGAAGGAATCCAAGGAAATTATCTCCAATGAATTGAATGAGTCCATTCGTGACATGAAAGTACTAGGTAGGACATAACCACAGGTGTAACAATGAATGCCTTACAACAGTCGGACAGGCAGAATGGATCTTTTTATGACCAAGAGAACGCGGAAGAATGCCCACAGTACAAGGACTGCGACACGCGCCTGTGTTGCGGCCGGCTGGGTGATCGTTTGCCTGGCGGTGTGCTCCGGCGGCGGTGGGCACTATGGGGTCCGCGTCCTTGCAGGGGATGGGGCAGGGCAGCAGATGCCGGCAATGAAGCCGGGCAGCGTACACTTCGCACCGACGGTCGAAAACCGCGGCAAACCGGAAAAGGCTGTCCCTGCGGGGATGGCTTTCATTCCGGGTGGTGAGTTCTCGATGGGAGCCGCAGACGAGCCGGGCGGAGGGCATGTCGGCATGCAGGCGACAACGGATGCCCGTCCGGTTCATCGCGTTTACGTCGACGCCTTCTTCATGGACAAGAAGGATGTCACGAACGCTGAGTTTGAGCGGTTCGTGAAGGCAACCGGGTACGTCACGGTCGCAGAGCGCAAGCCGACCCAGGAAGAGTATCCCACTGCTCCCCCAGAGAATCTTGTGGCTGGCTCCGTGGTTTTCACTCCGCCGAACCACCCTGTTCCTTTGAACGATCAGTTTCAGTGGTGGGCGTACGTACCGGGGGCCAACTGGCGGCATCCTCTTGGACCGAAGAGTGATTTGCGGGGAAAGGAAAATTTCCCCGTGGTGCATATCGCCTACCCGGATGCAGAGGCGTATGCCAAGTGGGCGAAGAAGCGACTTCCCACCGAGGCCGAGTGGGAGTTTGCCGCGCGGGGCGGCCTGACGGGTAAGCCCTTCGTCTGGGGTGACGAGTTTCGCCCCAACGGCAAGTGGATGGCGAATACGCACCAGGGCCACTTTCCCGAACAGGACTCTGGAGCGGATGGACACGTTGGGGTCACTGCGACCGGGCAATATCCCCCGAATGGATACGGCCTCTACGATATGGCTGGAAACGTATGGCAGTGGACCAGCGACTGGTATCGTCCCGACTACTATCAACAACTAGTTGCGGCGGGCGGAGTGGCCCGCAATCCACGCGGTCCCAAGGACTCCCTTGATCCCAGCGAACCCGGTCAGCCGAAGAAGGTTCATCGCGGCGGTTCATTCTTGTGTACTGACCAATACTGCTCGCGCTACGTAGTCGGCACTCGCGGGAAGGGTGAGATCAGCACAGGTACAAATCATCTGGGCTTTCGGTGTGTAAGAGACGCTGGTCCGCTGGTGGCGGCTAGCGGGTCGCAGCCGGCCGCAACGAAGCAGAGTTCTCCCTAAACAACTCGCGAGTGTCTATAGCTTGCGCCATCCTTCGAGGAAGTGGAATGTCGAGCGAATATAACGAAGATCTTATCCGCCAACTCGAGGAAAAGGTGATTCGGTTGGAGGAGGCTAATCGAGCGCTCGTTGCGCGCGAGTCGCAACTCCGCGCCATGTTTGATCTCACGCCGAATCTCGTGATTCGAACCGACTCCGATGGCGCACTGATCGACGTCAATCCTTCAGGCCTGCGCATGTTGGAAGCGGAGACGCTCGAGGGGATTCTGGGTCGCTGTGTCTTCTCCCTTGTGATGCCGGAGTTTCGCGATGCAGTCCGCGACCTGACGGAACGTGTATGCCGAGGCGAGCGGGGAAAACTTGAATTCCAGATCGAAGGCTTGAAGGGCACTCGCTGCTGCCTGGATATGTACGCCGTTCCCCGGTGGGACGAGGCATTGCAAAAAACCACAATGCTGGGAATCGCGGTGAATGTCACCGCGCACAAGCAAGCTGAGCAGACGCTTAGCAAGATAGAAACGCGCTGGCGCCTGGCGGCAGATCGATCGAATACTGGTATGTGGGACTGGGATCTGCTGACCAACGAAGTATATTTTTCGCCGATCTGGAAAAGGCAGATTGGCTACGCTGACGATGAAGTAACAGACAGCATGGAGTTCTGGAAAAACAGCCTCCACCCCGATGACGTTGATAGAAAGCTGGCGGAAGCAAAGGCGTGTCTCGAAGAGCCGTGGAAGACCTACGAGAGCGAGTTTCGGATGCGCCACAAGAACGGCAGTTATCGCTGGATTCTTTCCAAGGGGTCGCTGCTCGCAGATGAGAAGGGTCGTCCGGTGCGCATGCTTGGTTCGCATGTTGACATAACCGAAAGAAAGAACGTTGAGGAACAACTCCGTCTGAGCGAGGAGCGCTATCGCAGCCTGGTCGAAGTAAGTCCGGATGCCATTCTGATTCATCGCGACGGCCGCTTCCGCTTCGTCAATCAGGCTGCAGTCCGATTGTTCAAGGCTAAGAGCGCAGACGAGATTGTCGGCCAGCCCCTGCGCGATTTCATAGCGCCGGAACACCACGAGCTTATCGGAGAACGTACGGCAACCATGGTGTCCACAGGCAAGGCAGCGCCGATGGTGGCATATCGTCTGATCTGCTGCGATGGGACGTCCGTCTGGGGAGACATTTCCGCTACCCCTTTCTTCGACGTGGATGGCTCATCGATACAGGTGGTGGTCCACGACATTACCGAAAGGCGCAAGCTCGAACAGCACCGCCGGGTTCTGGCACGCGCGATCGAACAGACCACGGAAGCCGTGATCATCAGTGATCCTGACAGCCGGATCGTCTATGCTAATCCGGCTTTTGAGCGTGTCTCCGGATTCTCTTCTGAAGAAGTCCAGGGCAAACACATGGACAAGTTGCTCCGACGGGGCAAGACTCCCCCCGATATGTTGGCCGACCTAAAGACGGCGATCAACGCCGGAAATAGCTGGTCAGGAAACATGGCATTGGACCGAAAGGATGGCACAACATTCGAAGGAGATGTGAGTGTCACACCTCTTCGCGACTCACACGGGAGAACCTTGAACTTCGTGGCGGTCGGCCGTGACATAACTCGCGAGCGACAACTGGAACGCCAGTTTCAGCAGGCTCAGAAGATGGAGGCTATCGGCAGGCTTGCCGGCGGTGTTGCTCACGACTTCAATAATCTGTTGACGATCATGATCGCCTGTTGCGATCTGCTTTCAGAAAGTGTCCCCGAAAACACCGAGTCGCATAGGAGAATCGCCGATATTCAGCAGGCATGCGACCGCGCCAAATCCCTCACCTTGCAGTTGCTGACCTTCAGTCGTAAACACATGCCGACACTCGGTGCGGTCCGTGTCAACGAAGTGGTTGCGGATACGAGCAAACTTCTCAGGCATCTTATCGGCGAGGATGTAGAGCTTGAGACGATGCTTCAGTCTGATCTTCCCGCGATTTATTCTGACAACGGTCAGATGGGACAGATCATCATGAACCTGGCCGTGAACGCTCGTGACGCCATGCCGAATGGGGGCAGGCTGGTAATTCGGACCCTGAGCGTGGATCTGGATCAGGCATTTGTGACGCGGCACTCGGACGCTCGTCCCGGCCTTCACGTACTTCTTGAGGTCTCGGACTCCGGCAGTGGAATGGATTCGAATACTCTGTCGCTGCTCTTCGAACCGTTCTTTACAACTAAGGAAGCTGGACAGGGCACGGGGTTGGGGCTCTCCACTGTCTACGGCATCGTCAAAAAAACTGGAGGCTTCATCACTGTCTCAAGCGAAGTTGGATATGGGACGACGTTCAAAATCTATCTTCCCGCCATCGTCGCGCCTATGCCTGTCGAAGATGCTCCGGTCCAGCGGAGCGTGAGTGCTCAGCAGCAGCGCATACTTCTGGTCGAAGATGATCCGTCGCTGCGTACTCTGATTACCGCCGTGCTTGAGCGCGCCGGATTTAGCGTAATTGCAGCGGCCAATGGTCAAGAGGTACTGAGTCGGGGCGCGGCCGTTGCAGTGCCCGACCTGCTGCTTACCGATATTGTGATGCCGGGCATGAACGGCTTCGAATTGTCGCGGGAGTTTTTGAAAATGCATCCGTCGACAAAAGTCCTGTTCATGTCGGGATACACAGACGATCGCCTGATGCCTCTGAACATGGAAGACGTCAGCGCCGACTACATTCAGAAGCCTTTCACGCGAGAGCAGCTGGTCACCAAAATATTGCACTTCTTCGCAGGCCCAGTTCCGCAGGATGCCTAGGACTGCATCTTCTATAGCGCGACTCATCGCTGCGGCGGATTACGAATCGTGCCTGCGCGCTAACAGTTAAAGATTTCCAGCCCGACATTGTTCACTTCAAAATCGAAGAACCGCGCGCAATCGTTCAGGGGCTCGCGGTTCAGAAGATCGCGCACACGGTCAGCGTCATGGGGAGTTTTGGCAATAATGAGCATGAATCCACCACTACCCGCTCCCGCTACTTTCACGCCGTATACGTAGGGCTGCACGCGATCCAGCACCGACTGGATTTCCTTGTTGGTGACGGACTGACTAAGCCGCACTTGTAGAGCCCATGCGGCGCTGATCGCAGCGCCAAACTGCTCCAGGTTCTTATGCGACATCGCGTCTGCAACGGCGCGGGCGGCGGGATGCTCCTCGCGCAGAGAGGCCACTACTTCATGGTCGCGATTCAAATAACCGCCGACGATTTCCTCCAGAAGATTCTTCGCCAGTCGCGTCAGCCCGGTGTAGTAAAGCAGCGTTCGACCCCCATTCATCTTCGGATCAATCACGTCGCTTGGTATGTAGCGGAATTTTGGGTTGGGGAACATGCCCGGGCGAGTACTCGTGATCTTGGTGCCGCCGATACACCCACCCACCTGGTCTTGCCAGCCCCCACCTGTGGTCAGCGCTTGTTCCAGTCGTAGAACCTGGTGAAAGAGCTCCTGCTGCCCCATCGAGCTTCCAATCAGCCTGCTGATCACGCCGAGGATGACTGCGCCAAGGATGCTCGAAGTTCCCAGGCCGCTGCCCTGCGGAATGCTCACGAGCGTCGTGATCTCGATGCCCCCGCCGTAGCTTTGCAGCATCTCGGCCAGAGACGCGCCTTTCGGCCAGCACTCGCGCTCCGGAGAAAATCCGGAGATGACGAGCGCTGCCTTAGTGAGCGAGAAAGGATCTCCGGGGCGCCGATAATCAAGCAACTCCGACAGTTCGCGCAACTCCACATGCAGTCCACCATCGATCGAGTTCAAGCGTATTACCGGCTCGCGCAGCAGCCGGCAATAGCAATGGATTGGCGGTTGCCCATTCAGATTGATGGCAGTGTTGATCACATCTCCGCCGTTTTCCAGCGTGTACGGGGGAGTGTCAGACCATCCTCCGCCAAGATCGATGCGGGCCGGAGATCTTCCCCAAATTGTTTCGTCAGGGCGCAGGGAATTTCGCGGGCGCGCAGAGTTGGAATGCGATGTGCCGAGGATAGATGCGTTCAGTCGTCGAAAGGCTTGGCCGCGTAGCGCTCGTCCCCACTCCCGGGCGTCGCTGTTGGGAGAGGGCAGAAGTCCCATGCTCTTCAGCCACTCGGACGACTCGGGGAGAAGACTTCCGCTGAGTGCAGGCGCAATGCTGGCCAGCGTAGTCTGTTCGCTGCCCGCTAGCTCATCGATAGCTGTACCCAGACTGTGAGCTACACGCGGAAACTCCAGGCTCTCCAGCGAATCGCCGTCATTCAACTGCGCGCATTGCCGTAAAAGGGTAAGCGTCCTGGCTATGAGTTTTGACGGATCATTTGAGTGGCTAATCGTCAGGCTGAGATCTCGGGCACTGAATCTGCTCTCGTGCTGAAAGGCTCGCTCCAGTGAGCGTTCAATTTCTGCAGAACGTGTCTCCATGCGCCTGAGATGAAATGCCGACTGATCAGCAAGGACGGCGATTTCGGCGGCACTGTAGCGATCTGCCATCGCGAATCGCGCCTTGTCAGCGGCCGTCGCATGGCTGACGTCGAAGATCCAAAGCCAATCGTGGAATGCTTCAGCAGTCTCCACCGCAGGGAAAATACGAGCGTTCCAAAGCGTCTGCTCGTCTGCCGAATTCCATATGTCGGAGGGCGCCACGACCGCCATTTTCAACCACTCTGCTAACGGCTTGCCAAGATAAGTGGCGTGATCATTAAGAGGATCCTTGAAGGAGTCATCGACGCCATAGCAGCGAACAAACCACACATGAGCGCCGTGCCTGTCGGTCCCTTCGATCACATCAAGGCAGCCACCCTCAGCCAGCGAGAGGGGCTTGCATACATCCACGCCAACCACTACGTTGCGGCGGCTCAAGGCAAGTGGCGCGCTGATTCGACAAACCTTCCACCCAGGACTCTGCACCCTCGATTCCGCCGGTCGAGAATACATCGTTGTTCATGGATAGGATCGTGGATTCCGGGGCATACCCCTTATCTCCAGTGACGAGTGCGAGTCCGTTTGAAATCAATTGCCTTGTCGATCCCAGATGGAGGAAGCTGAAGTTCTTCGATATCTCCAGGTGAAGAGGAATGGAGCGCAGCGACGTGAACAACTCCTCCAGCAGGGTCTCTTCTAAAGTGCAACCGCTTTGCCGCACGGAGTCGAGGTATTGCGGAAAGGTGGTTTCGCTGCCGAGGGCGCAGCAGATTTCGCGATAAAGATCTATGCCCGAATCCAGGACAAACGGCTCGAGTCGCAGTTCCTCGTTCCCCGCGCGATGCTCCAGATCGGCGCCTTCGCAGAAGGTCTGCAGCAGTAGCACCGCGGTTGCTGCGTCGAAGCTCATGATGCCCACGTCAAGAATCGACTGTCCGCGGCGGTCCACAGCACCCGCGGCCACCTGGGAGGAGATGTCCGGCTTCTGCAGCACCATGCGTACGCTGCCGTCGGCCGCGGCGCAAAACACGCCATGCCGCGCAGCCTCCTCTGGCTTCGTGTGGGAACCGAGTACCGTTATTCCGCTGGCGGTGAGGTCCAGCTCCGAGATATCAAAACCGCAGAGCGCATCGCCGGAGGCAACCACCACCTGGCCTGAGCCGGGCAGTGCGGCGGGCAGATCCAGAAGCGCCTCCATCAGGCGGTCAAACTGCGTAGACCCAAGTGCGCGCTCGTTCTCGCCCGGAATTGGAACAAAGATTTTGCCGCATGCTGAATACGCAGGCAATCGGCGCGCGTCTCCCCCGGCATGGAGAATGAGAATTCGCAGACGCCGCAGAATTGCCTCGGCGCTCTCCTGCTTTTCAGAGCCACGTTGCAACTGAACGACGCGGGAAAGACACGCCACCGTGCTGCCGCCGCTTCCGATGCGCCGACCATCGACATCGGCGACCACCAGGATGTCTTGAACCTGTGAAAGCTCGCCCAGCCTTCGGCGCAGGTCAATCTGCATTTCATAAGCTTCTGCCTGCACCATATTCGCTGCAGTAACAATCAGGTAGTCCCACCGCTCGGGTATCCCGCGCATTTGTTCCCCAAAAAGTTCGATTTACTATGATATGCGCCCAATCGCGATTCGAAATGGCGACCAGGTTCCAGATGTCCTCGTCGAATGCTCAACTTACCGTTGCTTCACTCATTCTCTACGACGGCGTTTGCGGGCTTTGCAACCGCTTCGTGCAGTTCGTCCTGCAGCGCGATACCGAGGCTTATTTCCGCTTTTGCGCCCTTCAGGATCCCATTTCTGTTGATATTCTCTCCCGGTATCACCTGGACCCGCTTGAATTGAACACGATCTGCCTCGTTACTGACCTTGGGACGCCAAAAGAACGCCTTTTCACGCATTCCGACGCCGTTTTGCAGGTATTGCGCTCTCTGGCGGCCCATGGGGATTTTGGCGCCCGTCCTCAAACTCATTCCTCGCCCGCTGCGGGATTTTGGCTACAATCTCGTCGCCAAGGTGCGCTATCACATCTTCGGCCGCCTGCCCGCGTGCCCTCTTCCCAGCCCAGCCCAGCGCGACCGATTCATCCGTTCCAGCTAAGCTTCCGCGTCGAACTCCTGCTCCTCGCGGAAGCGTCGGAAAAACTTACGCTTCGGCCCACAAATCCCAGCGCCGGCGGTCTCCCCCGGGAGACTCCATTTGCGAGGTTATTTTGATGGCCGGCATCCTACCCTGCTCCACGGAAACGCCTTGCCAGAATCGAAGCCAGAATCGCAGCCAGACTCAAAATCGAAAAAGGCGAAATCGCCGGTTACTTACGCCGACGCCGGCGTGGACATCAGCAGCGGCGACCGCGCCAAGCAGCGCATCAAGTATCTAGCGCAAAAGACCTTCAACAAGCAGGTGCTGGGCGACATTGGCGGCTTTGGCGGCCTTTTCCGCCTGGACACTGCAAGTTCGCTGCAAGAACCCCATCCTGGTTTCCAGCGCGGACGGCGTCGGCACCAAGCTGAAGGTGGCGTTTGAACTGGACATGCACCACACCGTGGGCGCCGACCTGGTCAACCACTGCGTCAACGACATCGCCGTCCAGGGCGCGACGCCGCTCTTCTTTCTCGACTACCTGGCCACTGGCCAGCTCGACCGCCGAAGTCGCCGAAAACGTGGTCAGCGGCGTGGCCGAAGCCTGCCACGCCAACGGCTGCGCCCTCATCGGCGGCGAAACGGCGCAGATGCCCGGCTTCTACGCCGACGGCGAGTACGATCTGGCCGGCTTTATCGTCGGCGCCGTCGACCGCGACAAACTGATTACCGGCGCAAGATCAAGCCGGGCGATGTGCTCATCGGCTTGCCTTCCACCGGCCTGCACACCAACGGCTATTCGCTGGCCCGCAAGCTCTTCTTCGAGGTTGCCGGCTACAAGCCCACCCAGTACGTGAACGACTTCAAGGACAAGGCCGGCGCGGCGCTGATGAAGATCCACCGCAGCTACCTGCCTGTGATCCAGAAGCTTACCGCCGCGGATCTAACGGTCGGCATGGCCCACATCACCGGCGGCGGCATCACGGAGAACCTGCCCCGCATTCTGCCCAAGGGCGATCCGGCCGAGGTGGAAATCGGCTCTGGCCGGTGCCGCCCATCTTCGAGCATCTGCAGCAATTCGGCAGCGTGGCCCGGAAGAGATGCTGCGCACCTTCAACATGGGCATCGGGCTGATCGCAGTCATTCCGGCCGAGAAGTTCAAGCGCGCGAAGGCGCAATCTCGACCGCGCCGGAGAGAAGTTCTACGTCATCGGCCGCATCGTCAAGGGAGACCGCAAGGTCATCTACGCCTGAGCTTCTGACACCAGCACCAAGGAACAAGCATCGGCTAGGCATTCTGCTTTCGGGCCGGGGATCGAACTTCCTCGCCATCGCCGACAGTATTCAACGTGGCAGGCTTCCCGGCGCTGAGATCGCTGTCGTCGTCTCGAATCTCGCCGACGCCCCCGGAATCGCAGCAGCCCGTCAGCGTGGATTGCCCGCGGTAGTCGTCGAAGCGCGCGGTCGTAAGCGGGCCGAGCATGACGCCGAGATTGTCGCCCAGCTTCGCGAGCATCGCGTTGAACTGGTATGTCTCGCCGGCTACATGCGCCTGCTATCGCCGGGCTTCATTGACGCCTTTCCCCAGCGCATCGTTAACATCCACCCCTCCTTGCTGCCCTCTTTTCCGGGATTGGACGCACAGCAGCAGGCCTTCGAATATGGCGTCAAAGTCTCGGGCTGTACCGTTCACTTTGTGGATGAGCATCTCGATCATGGCGTGATTATTCTGCAGAAGACCGTGCCGGTCTTCGACACCGACGATGGGCACACGCTGGCCGCCCGCATCCTTGAACAGGAGCACATTGCTTACACCGAGGCTCTCGCGCGGGTCATCTCAGGCAAATACGAGATCCGGGGCCGGCACTACATTCTTCGCCAGGCGTAAAGCCTTCCGCGAGAACTAACCCCGCGGGAAGTCGTAGTGCACACCAGTCAGTTGCTCCGAGACGTCCCACAACTTCGCCGCCAATGCGGGGTCGTTAGCGGGCGCTTCCGGTTGCACTTCAACCGGGTACCCCTTCATCTCACGGAATCCGTCAGGCCCGTAGAAGCGGCCACCTCGCACCTCCGGCGAAGTTGCACCGTAGAGAGTCGGTAATGCGCCTTGTTCATCCGTTTGCCCCAGCCAGCGAATAAACGTCGGCGTCAATGCGTTGACGATCGCGTTCATCGGCCCTGCGCCCGTGCCCGGTCCGCTGGTGAAGAGACTTGTGCTGGCAACTCCGGGATGAACGATGACGCTTTGCGGGGTCAGCCTGGCTTGCTCCAGCTTGCGCTCCAGTTCCTTGCCGAAGAGCAGGTTGGAAAGCTTCGACATGCGATACGCGGGCCACGGCTTGTAGCCGCGCTCCCATGCCAGATCGTCGAATCGAATCTTGCCTCCACGGTGGGCGATGGAACTCACGGTGACGATGCGAGCTGCTGGTGCGGCAAGCAGCGTGGGCAACAACAGCCCCGTCAAAGCGAAATGCCCCAGATGATTGGTGCCGAATTGCAACTCGAAGCCATCCGCTGTTGATTGCCGCGTCGGAAGTGCCATGACTCCGGCGTTGTTGATCAGCAGATCCAGCCGCCGTCCGCTGGCCAGAAAGCCTTCGGCAAAGGAGCGCACCGATGCCAGGCTCGCCAGGTTGAGCACAGCAACTTCAGCCTTCGCCCCGGGCGTCTCGCGCTCAATGCGCTGCCTCGCTGCGTTTGCCTTATCCAGGCTGCGGCAGGCCAGGATTACGCCGCAGCCGGCGCGTGCCAACTCTCGAGCCGCATGCAACCCGATCCCACTGTTCGCGCCGGTAAGGATGGCAAGCTTGCCGTCCTGCCGGGGGATATTCTCGGTGGTCCATTTGCTCATTCGGAAGCGCTCGCTCTCTGAAATTCGCGGCGTGCTGTTTTAGGATTCGTTAGGTTGTCGCGTCGCCAGACTCGCCAAGGGTAAGGCGAGCCGTCAGCTTACTGCGTCCGCGATAGTAGGTCAGAGTGACGGTGTCGCCAATATGATGCTGGTCCATGATTGCGGCAACATCCTGCGTGCTCGTCACCTCTTCGCCATCGATAGCAACGATCAAATCTCCACCCACGTAGATTGGAGTATTCCCGAGGTAGGCTTGCTGTTTGCCTCCGCGCAACCCGGCATGCTCGGCTGCGCCGCCTGGCAAAACACGCTGGATCAGCACTCCATAGTTCGCCGCGAGACCCATCTGGCTTGCCAGATAGGGCTCAATCGGCAGTGAGACAATGCCCATCGTTGGCCTCCGCACGCGGCCGTACTTCGAGAGATCGGCCAGAACGGATTTCGCGGAGTTGATGGGAATAGCAAACCCGATGCCCGAGCTTTGATCCGCACCGTTGCTGGCGATCAGCGTGTTAATGCCAATCACCTCGCCGCGCGAGTTCAGCAATGGTCCGCCAGAGTTGCCGGGATTGATCGCGGCATCCGTCTGGATCGCGTCTTCAATGCGCGTCCCTTGCGGATTGGCAATCGGCCGGATGGCACTTATGATTCCACGCGTCATCGTTCCACTCAGCCCGAAAGGATTGCCGATGGCGTAGACCTTTTGACCCACGACAAGATCTTTCGAGTCGGCCAGAATGACCGGCGAAAGATTCGGTGCATTGATCTCAAGCAGTGCCAGGTCGCGAGTCTTATCGGCCCCCACCACGCGGGCCTTGTACTTGTGCTTGTCGCTCAGCGTCACTTCGATGCGACTGGCGTCCTGGATCACGTGGTAGTTAGTCAGAACATGTCCGGACTTGTCCAGGATGAATCCCGAACCCTGACCTTGCTGCGGAACCATCCCGTAGAAAAAGTCATAGGACATTGCCGTCGAAGTTATGTTGACCACGGCCGGCACCACCTTCTTGTAGATGGCGATGTTGTTCAGCTCTTCCGCGTCGTAAGCCGGCTGGGCATGCGCTTCAGTCAAGTTGAGCGCCACATCGGGAGTACTGGCCACTTTCCCCAACCAATTGCCACCACCATCCGGCAGATGGCCAGCTCCGGTCCGGGTGTGGGCGGTGAGATACCAGAATCCACCCACGATCAGCGCAACAAGAATAATTCTGCGAAATGTCATATCGAGCGTACCTTTAACCCCGGCACCGCCACTAACCTGTGAGGGCGCCTATATCGATTGTAGCGGGAGTAGCAGTTCGGCTTCAGGCCTCAGCCGTACGACGCAAAGACAAGCCGCGAAGCTCCACGTAAATCGCGCGCACCCGCTCCTCTGTCTCCGCAAGAGTCCCAGTGTTTTGGATGACGTAGTGGCAGCGTGGGATCTTTTCGCTGTCAGGAATCTGCTTAGCCAGTCGTGCCCGCGCATCGGCAGCCGCCACCTCATCCCACCGTCCTGGTGAGATGCGCTGAACGTACCGTGCAATCTTCACCTCATCCGGCGCAGCCACCAGTATCAGCCGGTCGAATCGCTTCGCCCAGTCCGGAACCGTAGCCGAGCGCTCAGCTTCAAATATCAGAGCCGACTCAACAATCGCCACGGCCTCGGGATCTTTCGCAAATAGCTCTCGTGACCATCGCTCCTGCACGGCAATGACAGCAGGATGAACGATGCGGTTTAGCTCTTCAATCCTTCCGCCGTCAAACGCCATCGACGACAGCTTGCGGCGATCAAGCATTCCATCCGGCTGCAGAATGCCGCTGCCAAATTGCTCCACAATATCTGAGTAGACTTGCTGGCCCGGCTGCATCAGCTCGCGGCCAATTAAATCCGCCTCGATCAGGTACGCGCCCAGCGCGGTGAACATCTTCGCCACCGTGCTCTTGCCGCTGCCCAGTCCACCTGTCAATCCCACGCGCAGCATCGTGATCAGACCTGCAACCCGCGGCGCAGCTTTGCCGCGCGCACCGTGTTTGCCATCAGCATGGCGATGGTCAAGGGACCAACTCCTCCCGGCACAGGCGTATATGCACCCGCAATCTCGAACGCCTTGGGATGCACGTCGCCGATCAGTGTCGAGCCCTTCTCCAGAAAGGTCTTCTCGCGCCGCGCATCTCCCGCGAAGTAGCGGTCAAACTCCTCGCGAGTCGTAATGCGGTTCATACCTACATCGATGACCGCCGATCCCGGCTTCACCATCTCCGGCGTAACGAAACCCGCGCGTCCAATCGCGGCTACAAGGATGTCCGCCTTGCGCGTGAAGTCGCCCAGGTCACGCGTCTTGCTGTGGCAAACTGTGACCGTCGCATTCTGCTGCAGCAGCAGGATCGCCATCGGCTTGCCCACGATGTCGCTGCGCCCGATAACCACCGCGTTCTGGCCGGATATGGCGATGCCGCTTCGCTGCAGCATCTCGATCACTCCCGACGGAGTGCAAGGCGCCAGCGCGGGTTGACCCGTCTGCAGCCGGCCAACATTTACCGGATGAAATCCATCCACATCCTTGTCAGGAGACACCGCCTCCAGCAGCGCCTTCGCGTTCACTTGCTTCGGTAGCGGCAGTTGCAGCAGGATGCCATCAATATCGTCGCGCGCATTCAACTGCGCCACCAGCGCCAGCATCTCTTCCGTGGTCACTGTGTCAGGTGGAGTGATCAGGTCGCTCGCAATCCCCAGCGCCTCGCACGTCTTTACCTTGCTGCGAACGTAGATCTCCGACGCCGCCACATTGCCCACCAGAACAGCCGCGAGGCCGGGGCGAATTCCAGCGGTTGCCAGTTTCGCCACTTCCTGCGCCACGTCGTGCTTGATCGCCGCCGCTATCGCCGTTCCATCCAGAATCCGATTGTCACTCATTCGTCTTGCATTTCCTTTCGCAGATCCCCAGTCGTTCGCACACCGCGAGGCATTCAAATCTATACTCGAACTATGACGCTGCTCTCCGAGCATCTTCTATCGCTGCTCGCCTGTCCATCCTGCCTGGGTCCGGTCAGGCCCGGCCCCACCGCCGATGCCCACCTCTGGCTGCATTGTGCCGCGTGCGGTCGATACTACCCGGTCTCGGATGGAATTCCGGTCATGATCGCGGCGCGCGCCGTTTCCGCTCCACCCGCCTGACGAAATTTGCAGCCCTTATCTAGCGATGAAAAAACGGGTAAACCAGCAGGTAGGCGACTCCCGCTGCTACCGCCATCCCTCCAAAAAGCACGAGCAGCAATGTTCGCAATGTAACAGCGTTTCCTTTGCGATTCTCATCCATGTCCTTTCCATTCTATGTCTTCGAAGAAGCAGCCGAACACCCAAGCCCCATTGGACGGCCATCCGAGCGCGCTCGACTCATAATTACTGTGGTTTGCCCAGAA
The DNA here is from genome assembly GCA_963725995.1 of uncultured Acidobacteriaceae bacterium. Lineage (GTDB taxonomy): Bacteria > Acidobacteriota > Terriglobia > Terriglobales > Acidobacteriaceae > JANXZS01. Next base: position 120,650 of record CAVSAX010000020.1, read on the forward strand.
AGTTGCAGGCAACAAAACGTGCTTTTCTGTGTCTAAGACCTATATGAGTGAGTTTGCAGCCAAGTTTGCACCAGAGGAAAGAGCCATGAGGAACAGCCCGGAAACCAAGGGTAAAGACATGGTGGAAAAATTTAGCGAGTTGGAACTTTCAACTCTTCGCACAGAACTTACACAGTCCGGCATCGACAGCTGGCAGGCAGCCGAAGTCATTTCACTGTTTCTCGTTGGGCGAGGATACGGCATCAACCCTGAACTAGCGCGCAGCGCCGTCAGCCGCATGGAATTGAATCGTTGCGGACACGATTGCCTGCAGGCCGAGCTGGAAAAAGTCGCCTGGGTTATGTAAGCAGAGCCACTGCTTACTCGTACTTCAAAGATTCAACGGGATCCATCTGAGCCGCGCGTGTGGCAGGCAATGTGCCGAAGATAACGCCAACCGCCGTCGCCGTTACCAGCGCAATTACGACTGACCAGCCTGATATTGGAATCCGGTAATCCGTAAAGAATCGAATCGAGAGCGGCAGTGCCAGGCCGATTACCGTTCCAATCACACCGCCAATCAGCGAGATGAATACAGCCTCCACAAGAAACTGGAGCTTGATCTCTCTCGCCGTGGCGCCCAGCGCCTTGCGGATGCCGATTTCGCGAATGCGTGAGCGGACAGTGGCGAGCATGATGTTCATAATTCCGACGCCGCCCACAGCCAGTGTGACCGACGATACCAGCAGCAGCACAACCGTCAGCGCATTGGCGACGTTGCCCGCCGTTTCAATCAGCGAAGTCAGTGTCGTCGTGGAATAGACAGAGTTCGGTTTGTGCCGACTCTTCACCACACGAACAATCTGCTTGGCCGTGTCCTCTACGCTGTTCTGATCGCGAATCGAAAAGTAGATCTGTTTCACATTGTCCGTGCCAGTAAAGTAGCGCGCGACCGAGTATGGAATCAGGATCGTCTGGTCTGCCACCTCAGTCTGGCCGAAGGTATCCACCCGCTCTTTGAAAATGCCGATCACGGTGAAGGGAATTCCGCTCAGTCGAATCTCCTGGTTGATCGCTGCATCCGCACTTCCAAATCGCTGGCGCGCAAAGGGCTCTGTCACCACTGCGACCTTGGTGTGCGTTTGATCGTCTAGTTCATCGAAGAATCGACCGGTGACTACGACCAGGTTGCGTACCACTTCATACTGATTCGAAACACCTAGCACCAACACGTCTTTCACAACGCCGTCGCCAAAGGCCATTCGGTCTCTCATCTCCAGTACGGGCGATGAGGTGGCCACAGCGGGGATCTGTTCGGTGATGGCGCGCTCGTCATCTCGCGTCAGAAAGTCGCTACGAAAATCCTTGACCGTTCCCGTGCCGCCACCGGAATACTCCAGCTCGACCATGTTGGTGCCGATACCCTGTATCAGCTTCTGAATATATTGCTTGCCCGTCAGCCCAATTGTGACCACCATGATCAGCGAAGCGGAACCGATCACCATGCCCAGCGCAGTCAACGCAAAACGCACCTTGCTGGCGCGGAAGCTGTCGATGGCGAGCTTAACGATCTCGCTAAAGACCATCGTGCTCTTCGCGCTTGCCAGCGTGCGCTCAAACGAAGCCGATTTGTGACGGGTGGCGGTCACGGTCTCTCTTTAAAGATGCTACAGCAGGTCAACCGGCGTCAGGATTACGCCCGAGTTGACGCTTTCCGCAGCCGACTCGTGACGGGCCGGGTCGCAGTTTGGCCTTTCGCGAATTTGCTGACCCGCTAACCTTTCAAACGAGATCTTCGCAGTTTGTTTTTCCGCTGACTTGCTGACTGCTAACCAGCTAACTCGCTGCGTTAAGGCTCTATCCAATCCAGTGAGTAGATATCCTGCGTTCCGGCATCCTGCAGCAGGAGCGGAGAATCGTCGGGGCTCAGAGCCAGGGAACCACCGTAGCGGCCAGTCAGAACGAAGTCCTTCAAGTCAGCAACCCTTTCTATCTTGTGATCGCTGATTCGAACCCTGAGTACAGCTCCTTTGCCGGCGAAATCCAAAACGTAGAGGTATCCTCCGTCGTGTGCCCAATTCAGCCAGCCAAAGCTTCCCTTCGCAACCTCGGTCCATTTTTGAGTTTGAAAGTCGAACAGCTGGACGACGCTTGAGTCGCCTGTCATCGCGGCAACGTAGCGGCCATCGGAAGACCATCGCGGCGAGAAGAGTCCCTGCGATCCCGGCAGCATGGAAACCTTCTGAGTCGGGAGATCAAGAATGCGAATCGACGCAGTTGCTCCCGACGTCGCGGCTCCATTAGCATCCCCGGCGAAGATGATCTTGTTGCCATCTGGAGACCAGTTCGGATCCTGCTGATTCTGCGGATCCCCCGGCATCAAGTCCCGCGGACTTCCCCCGCCAGTTGAAACCTCATAGATCTTTGCGGGCTTGCCCGTACCCTCAGAGAACTTGAAGAAGACGATCTTCTTACCGTCAGGAGACCAGCGCGGCATTACGCCATTCATCGGCGGATACGTCAGCTGCAACCGTTCGCTTCCATCCAGCTTGCTTCGCCAGATCGTACCCTCGGGATAAGAAGTATAGGCAGCCCACTGGCCGTCCTTCGAGAAGCCAATGTATTCCGCGGAAATGCCGCCGAGGAACGGAGAGAACTGGTCTGACTTCTGGTCATATCGCATCAGGTCGCCGCGATATGTGCGACCCACCAGGAACAACTTCTTGCCGTCCTTGCTCGGGGTGGGAGCATAGAGAGACATCGGGCTGGAAGTAAGAAGCACCGGTTTGGGATCGGACTTTGCGAACCTGCCCTTTTGCGCAAGGGACCAGAGCTGGCCATTTGACTCGAAGACGAACTTGCCGTCAGCTGTCCATCGGCCGCAGCATTCATCCGCGGGGTTGTGCCATCCAGCCAGCAGCCGATGCAGGTTGCTCCCATCCGCGCCCACCTCCCAAAGGAGGTGTTGGCCGATCAACGCGCCCAGATCGTCTGAGGAACCAAATCGCAGGGAGCGGCCATCGGGTGACCAGACAGGATCGGAAACAAGTTTCTTCATCGAGAGAAGCTTGCGGGAATCTGTTCCATCGGCGCGCGCTACAAACAGCTCGCCGCCATTGGTGTATGCCAGCATCTGGCCATCCGGTGACCACGAAGCGCTTTGGCCAATCGTGTCAGCCAGACGACGCGGCGACCCGCCCAGCACGGGCAGTCCCCAGAGTGGGCCCTTCGCAGGAACCCCCTGACCATCCACCACCAGAAGCACCGATCCATCCGGCGACAAGCTCAAGGGAAGCATGTTCGCAGAGGGCATGATCGAGAGCTTTCTCGTCTCTCCTCCAGCGGTAGACAACTCGGCGACTTCCTGCACGGCGGAGCTCGCCAGGCCTACATAAAGCCTTGAGCCATCCGTGCCAATCAGGGATTTCTGCTGCCCGTCGTGCGTTAGTTGCACATAATTCGAGACGGTGGGTGCGGGTGCCGGCCCCGTCCACAAATATAGGAGTATGCCGGCGCCGAGCAATGCCAGAAGAACAACTCCCGCTGTTGCAGGTCGCAGGCTGACAGGAGTGCGGGTCTCTGGTGTGTATTCCGATATTTTTGATATGCCGGACGCATCCGACAACGCCTCCAGCGCAAACGCCAGATCCGCGGCCGATTGGAACCTCTGCTCAGGATTCTTCTCCAGGCAGCGATGAACGACGCGCTCAACGGCCACGGGCGTATTGGGCGAAATCTGTGAAACGGACGGCGGATCCTGATGCAGAATGGCGCCAATTGTGTCGGCTGTCGTGGACTTCTGAAAAGCCCTCTGTCCGGTGAGCATTTCGTGCAAAATGGCGCCAAAAGCGAAGATATCGGATCGAAAATCGGCAGGTTTCTCGCGCACCTGTTCAGGCGACATGTAGCCCATGGTTCCCAGCACAAGGCCAGCCTCGGTTCGCAGCGGGAGGGTTAGGGCTGGGCCCTGCTCTTCTTCTTTAGAATCAACTACTTTTGCCAAGCCAAAGTCGAGGATTTTGACGCGGCCATCGCGCGTAATAAAGAGGTTTTCCGGCTTCAAATCGCGATGAATGATGCCTTTTTCGTGCGCGGCGGCAAGTCCGTGCGCGATTTGGATAGCATAGTTAATCGATTTACGTAACGGTAGAGGGCCGCGGCGGAGGGTCTCGCGGAGTGTTTCGCCTTCTAGCAGTTCCGAGACCAAGTAAGGCACCCCTTCGGTGGTCCCCATCTGATAGACAGCAAGGATGTTAGGGTGATTCAGGGCTGCGGCGGCGCGGGCTTCCTGCTCGAAACGACGCAGTCGATCCGGGTCAGTCGAGAGAAATTCGGGCAACACCTTGATCGCGACTTCGCGGTTAAGTCTTGCATCACGTGCACGATACACTTCGCCCATCCCGCCCACCCCGAGCGGGGAGATGATCTCGTAGGGGCCGAATGACATGCCAGAAGCTAGCGCCATGCGAGCGCCATTATAGGCCTCTGGAAGGGCTTAGTTGATTGAATTGCATGTGGTTATCCTAGCAGTTGGACGTTGAAAACGCGCTTTTGAGAGCACGATTTCGGTCGCAGAATGGCACGTTTTTGGCACGCTAGAGCGACTTATAGCGACAAAGAACCAGCCAATTTGACGGCCGGCTGGAGGGGTAAACCCGGCTAGAAAAAGGCCAGATTCTTGAGTGAGTGTGTGCGGCATTGACGAGCGGGGTCTAGAATGATGCTTCCTTCCTTTGGGTTCCCTGGGTGCAGGCGAGTGGCAGGGAAAGTTCGTAAATCCCGCGATACTCATCGCAGCAATCGGCAAGACAACGTTCAGGAGCCAGTATGGAGTTTAAGAAAATTGCAGTGAGTTTGATCTTTGCATCCTGCGTGGCGGGGGACGTTGTCGCAGCGGGCGAGAGCGCAGGAGAAGGTGGCGGACCCATCGGGTGCGGCTGCGACTGAGCAGAACGGCGACGCGCTGCGCAAAGCGGCACAGAATCCGGTAGCAAATCTGATCAGCGTGCCGGTGCAGAACAACAACAACTTTGGCATCGGGCCGTATGACCGCGTGCAGGACATTCTGAACCTTCAGCCTGTGATCCCGGTGAAGCTGAGCCCGAGCTGGAATCTGATTACTCGCACGATTCAGCCGATTGTGTGGCAGCCCTACACGAACCAGACGACGGGCGGGGAGTTTGGATTGGGGGATATGAATCCCTCGTTTTTCTTTTCGCCCTCAAAGCCGGGAAGGTTCATCTGGGGCGTTGGTCCGGCGCTCGTGTTGCCCACGGCGACGAACGACATCCTGGGGCAAGGCAAGTTGAGCATCGGGCCGACCTTCGTGATTCTGAAGCAGCCGAAGAACTGGACCCTGGGTGCTCTGGGGAACAACGTGTGGAGCGTAGCGGGGAGTGGGAGCAGGCCGGATGTAAACCAGTTTCTGCTGCAGTATTTCATCAACTACAACCTGAAGAAGGGCTACTACATTACGTGGCAGCCGACGATGACGGCGGACTGGATGCAGGATAGTCCGAACCGCTGGGTGGTGCCTCTGGGTGGCGGTATTGGAAGGATCATGAAGCTGGGATTCCAGCCAGTGAATTTGACGATGCAGTTTTACGGGAATGCTGTTCATCCTCCGGGCGGTTCGCCTTGGGGTGTGAGGTTGCAGATTGCGTTCCTGTTCCCGAAGTTCACCAAGGAGCAGGAGAAGATGCTGCTGGAACAGAAGCTGAAGGAGATGAACGAAGCGGGCGGGGAGCCTAAGAAATAGCTAAGAAGCTTTTAGCTAAGAAGCGGTCAGCTAAGAGGCGGTTAGCTAAAGACCGGTCGGCTAAAGAGCGGTCAGCGGGTTGCACGTTAGCGAGATTGTGCCCCGTAGTGATAACCCATTTCTCAAAGGCGGGTAGAGAATGGGCTTCGAGCGAGGGCCACGACCCCGCCCTACCCAACGGCAGGGTAGGGCAGGGCACCCGGCGAACCTTAGTTAGAGCGATGTTGTTGTCCGGGAGCTTGCAGGATTTTCACCAATTGGTCGAGTTGATCTTCTATGTTGTCGAAGGTGTCTTGCGCCTTCTTCAGTTCCGCTTCTGCTTGCTGTAGTGTCGCCGAGCGATCCTGCTCGCTTGTTTTCAGGTTGGCCAGTTCTGATTTCGAACGCTCTACTTCTGCAGCGAGCGTCTTCTTTTCCAATTCATCTGTCGATGTCCGGAGTAGTTCCTCAGACCGGATGGACTCTGCGGTTACGTGTCTTTCCGCTTCCTGCACTTCGGACAACTTTGCCCGTGTATCCTCAACTCGCTGAGTGGCATGGTTGATGAGCGATTGTTGGGTCTGCATTTGAAAGAGAAGAATCTGCATGGCTTGATTTTGTGCCTGCTGGGTTCGCAACTCAGAGTGCATTTGCCGGAGTTCGGCGAGTATGGCCTGCAAAGTCTGCGAGTCGGTTTGGCTTAGCTGGGCTCCACAGGAGGGCATCAGCGCGAAGAGCAAGCTTAGAACTCCGAAAATTCTCTTCATAAATTAACCTCACGGCACCGGCTTCAGAAAGAACGTTTTCAAGGTACACGTAGGCCTGCAAGGTGTCGACGGTTTGAGCGTGAGACTTGAGAGTCCAGCCGTCGTCTAGACATCGAGCCGAGGAAGCATTATGCTCTTTTTGCTACGGCGACATTTCCCAAAAGAAAAGTCAGCTCTAGTCAGGAGACTTCCTGTTGCCCGCATGGTGAGTGCCCCGAGAATCGCCTGATTCGTATAACGGACCGCAACCAAGCTGTGAATTTGTCTGTGCACTGGGCCTTCAAAAAAGTACTGGGACCATTAGTCAGCGACTGTAAGGACATCAACCGGGCGTCTGGTTCCAGATGAATCACGTCCCGCATTCTTCGAGAGACAGGCCTTGTGTCTAGAGGGGCTTTTGAAGCGACTCTCGAAGGATGTTCAACGCCTAAGGAGACTCTATGGAATTTGATTTTAGTATTCGCAAGGTAGTGCTGGGGGCGCTTGCTCTTTCCAGCTTTGCTGCTGTGTGTGGGGTCACTCCGGCGACGGCACAAGCCACCACACAGAAACCTAACATCCTCTTCATTATGGGAGACGATATTGGCTGGATGCAGCCGAGCATCTATCATCGCGGCCTGATGGTAGGCGAAACGCCCAACATCGATCGCATTGGAAATGAAGGCGCAATCTTCATGACCTATTATGCGGAGCAAAGCTGCACGGCTGGACGCAATGCTTTCTTCACCGGCATGCATCCCCTTCGCACTGGCATGATCATGCCGCAACTGCCCGGCAGCACAAGCTACCTGATGCCCGGAACGCCTGCCTTGGCGGTCTTCCTCCGCGATCTTGGCTACAACACGGGCGAGTTCGGAAAGAATCATCTGGGTGACCACACCGCAGCATTGCCCACGGCGCACGGCTTTCAGGAATTCTGGGGATATCTCTATCACCTGGATGCAATGCAGGGAGTAAGTTTCCCCGACATCAACAAGACCCCTACCGAGCAAGGAGTTGTTCCGCCGTGCAAGAACTCGCCGGTGAAGGGTCTGCCGGAGGTTGCCGGGGCCGTCGATCCCAGAACGACACTTTGCATGATGCCGCCGCGGCCTGTCATCTGGTGTAAATCATCCGACGGATCGGAGAAGAATCAAAGCTGCCAGGACCAAGGCCCGCTGACGCTGGAACGCTCGAAGACGGTGGACGAGGAGATCTCTGCGAAGGTCGTTGACTACCTCGACCGCAACGATCCGAAGAAAACCAACAAGCCGTTTTTTGTCTGGTATAACCCCGCTCGTATGCACATCACCACCGTGCTTTCGCCGAAGTATGAAGCGATGATCGGCGAGCCGGGCGGAAAAGATTGGGGTCTGAATGAAGCGGGCATGAAGCAAATGGATGACAACATCGGCGTTGTGCTACAGAAGCTGCAGGACATGGGCCAACTCGATAACACCATCGTCGTCTTCACTACCGACAACGGCGCTGAAGCGATCACTTTTCCAGACGGCGGCGTTACTCCATTCCATGGCGGAAAGCTGACGACATGGGAAGGTGGCATGCGCGCCCCGCTTGTTGTTCGTTGGCCGGGGCGCATCAAGCCGGGCACGGTGAAGGACCAGATCTTCGCCAGCCTGGATTGGCTCCCGACTTTCGTGGATATCGCCGGTGGCCCGAAAGGTGACGGACTCAAACAGCAGATCGAGGCTGGAAAGTACCCTGGCATCGTGAAGACGACTCTGGATGGCGTAGACCAGCGCGAGTATTTGGAAGGCACGTCGGCTAAGTCCGCCCGGGACACCTTCTTCTACTACACGGGATCGATGCCTTCCGCTGTACGCTACAAGAACTGGAAGTTCTACTACACCATGGTGGGCGCATGTCCAACCTGCGGTCTGACAGGAGCCGAAACTTACCACTGGACCCAGATCCAGAACATCAAGCGTGATCCCTTTGAGCAGGCGACCGTTGACGACCCGAAGACCATACTTGGGATGGGTGGTTCGATCGGTTCGCCAAGTACCGCCTATATCTATGACTGGAACATGGCTCCCATCGGGCAATTGCTGTGGCTGAAGGAACTCGAGTCCTACAGGGCATTCCCACCCATGCAGGATCCATCGAGTTACAACCTTGAGCAGATTATCACTGCGATGAAGAATGCAAAGACCGTCAGCCACGCCGGCGAATAAAGCCTGGCAGTTCATGAGCCTTTGCTACGTGAAAACCGGGATTTGAAACGGTGGACACAATGTAGACACTGAGGCGAGGTTAGCATTATGCTTTCTTCGCCTCGGGCCATATTTGGAAAAGAGAAAAGGAGAACTATGTCACGTCATTCGAAGTTGTACAGCATGGTGTTGGCGGCAGTAGTGGCCTTTGCCCTGACGATGGGAATTCAGAGTGCGTGCGCTGAGGACGTAGTCCACGCGATCAGCGGAACGGTGAAGAGTATAGACAAGGGCACGAAGACCATGGTGGTAAAGACCTCCGATGGTACAGAACACACGATCAAGTGGACGGACAGCACGGTTGTTAAGGGCGCCAAAGATACAGGCGAGGGCGTGAAAGTGGGCAGCGTGGATACGGCCAAGGCTACGGACAAGGCCACCGTTGACGCGGGCAAGGGTATTGCAGAAGGCAGCAAGGTGAGCGTGAAGTATACGGAAAAGGCTGGCGAGAAGACCGCTACCGGAATCAAGGTTGCGAGCAAGGCGACCGCCAAGGCAGTTGAGTAGGGCTATCCAGAGAAAGGAATCCGTGGGGGTGTGCACATCTAAATTTCTAGAGGAAGGCAGCGATGAAGAAGATATCGGTAGTTATGTTTGCGGCTGGCATGATGGCTCTGATGAGTTGCATGCCGGCTATGGCGCAGTGGGCGAAGGTGACCTTCACCATGTCGTCCAGCTTCTACGCGGGTGACGCAAAGTTGCCGGCTGGGACTTACACGATCAGACAGATGCAGGATGATCCCAACTCCTACACGCTTCAGAACACCGCTGGATCGCACACGGTATTGCTCGAAGGGCGCCAGTCTTCGAAAGCGTCCAGCGGTAAGACAGACATTCTATTCAACCGGTATGGTACGACAGATTATCTCGAGACCGTTGAGACTTCGAGCGGCACCTCGGTGGATTTTCCTTCGCCCGCTGCGAAGAAGCTGACCGCGAAGAAGGGCACTCCTACACCGCATACTGTTCCGGCGAAATAGCAGAGCGGGCTGAATATCAGTAACTGTGAAGATCGAAAGACTGGACCTGCAGCCAGCCGCAGGACCGGTGAGTCAGCACGCCACGCTACTGGAAGTAGCCAAACAATTTCAAATCCCCTTATCCACAGAAAGGACACGATGAAGAAGATTACTGCTGTAGCTTTTGTGGTATGCATGATGATTCTGATGGCTTCAGTGCCTGTGATTGCGCAGGATATGGGTCTCAAGGCGAACTTCAGCATGTCGACCAGCTTTTACGCAGGGGGGGCAAAGATGCCTGCCGGAAGCTATTCGATCCGGCAATCGCAGGAAGACCAAAGTGTGTACGTTGTTCAGAATAGTTCGGGCTCACACCAGGTATTGCTTGTGGGGCAATCGTCTTCAGCAACGGCGGCGAACGGTAAGGCGGACATAGTCTTCAATCGCTATGGAACGTCGGAGTATCTTGTGGGAGCCGACACCGCTACGGGAACATCGGTGAGCTTCGATACTGGGACCGCGGAAAAGATGGCTGCGAAGAAGGGCACGCCGCAGAAGCACACTGTCCCAGCAAAGTGATAGAGAAAGGCAGCACGAGCCTGAAGGGCGGCTTGAGTGATTGGTCCACTCGGCCGCCGTCAGGGCATCAAGGTTCAGCCTGGCAGATTGCAGAGGTGGCGACTGTGTGGGGATGAGCCTTGCTGTAGCTTCGCATGCATTCATATTGGCGTTTCAGGGTTGCGAAGTTATTCCAGAAATCATCGAGCCCGCGGTTCTCATCCCAATGTGTTCTCGCTTCATTTCGAAAGCCTTCGGTTGCATCCCAGAAGTCGTCAGGGAACGGAACGATCTCGAACACAAGTGGGAAATCAATGTAGTCGAGTTTCACTAGGGCGCCGAGTTGCTCGTAGTGATGACCGATGGCACGCATCTCAGCCAACTCGTCTGATCGGTAGGCGGCGCGAGCGGAGCCATACTGTTTCACAACGTCCATGATCTTCTGGTTGTTGTATCCCTGAGTGAATAGAAAGTCCTGGGTGATTTTTTGGATTGCCTGATCCTCTTCGATGATCTTGTTGACGTTTGAAAGTCCTGCGAGCTTTGCTGACCTTGCTGCTACTCTCTGGCTCTCTGCGGCTGCCTTTTGACTTGCGGCGATATTGTAGATTTGAACGAGTCCGAGGCAGACACCGACGATCAGGCTGATGCCGCTGGCTGCCTGGGTAAGTCGAGCGAACTTTTCCAGCAGACTCGGCTTCTGAGAACCGACGGTGCCACCGCAACATGCCGACTCCTTCTGTCGCAGACTATTGCGAAGCTTTGAGAGCTTCGTATTTGAACTTCTCAAGTTCGCTGGCCGGAAGCTGTATTAGAAGTGGCTTGCTGGTCGGATCAAGCCACTTTAATAGTTTGAGGAGATTCTGCTCAGCCATCGCTGTGCATCCTGCGGTCGGCGAGCCGGGAGCGCTCCAGATGTGAAGAAAAATCGCACTGCCGCCGTTCTTCACCACGGGGTCAGTGTTGTACTGGACGACCATGCCGAGCGAGTAGAGATCGTCGGGGCGCTTCATGTCTTCGAAGGACTTCCAGCGCGTGTGTGGGTCCACTCCCCCTTGAAGAGTGACCCACTGATTGTATTGTGGAGAGTTTGAGTCGCTTACCCAGAAGTCGCTAGCGGTGGCCTGGTGGTAGGGAAATTTCGTCGCTTGTGGAGGATGTGGAGCGTAGCCGAAGGCGGGCCCGACTTTGAAGCTTCCTGCCGGTGCCTTGCCGTCTCCTTCTACTTTAGTCGGGCCATCTTTGATGTCGTGCTGCGAATCGGTGCCCCAGGCTAGCCCGTTGCGTCCCAGCGCTACGGGAATCTCAGGACCCACGGAAGACCACTTGCCATGCGACTTCTGAAACATGGTGAGAGTGCCAGTACTGCTCGTCCAGGAAGGGGTGACTACGAGGACGACCTGCTGTGTCTGGTCAGGCAGGTGCATCGACTGCAGAGAGTTCGCGGCGTTGGCAAAGAACAAAAGGAGTGCGAGGGCGGTGGTCATCAGGGGCATTTCGTTTTCCAAAGACAAACGATAGCTGCCGTATCTTTGCTGCGCTGGCTAGTTCGCGAATGCTTGTTGATCGTTACTGCTCCCACATTTAGACGTTGGCGCGGTCGAAGTTCTTGAAGAACATGGCCTGCTTCTGTATGGGTTCGGTGCGGGCGGTTAGCTCGGCCTGCTGCTTGCTTGTGAGCGGCGTGAAGTCGCGGGCGATGTTCACATTCTCTTCCAACTGGCTAACTGTGTCACAGCCGATGATGACTGTACTGACGGGCTGGGAGAGGGTCCAGTACATCGCTTCGCGCATGTTGAGTGTGCCGGGCTTGGTGGAGATGACGGCCTGGCCTTCCCACGAGTGCTGCTGCTTCTCGAGCGATGGCGGTTCCCACGAAGTGAGGATGCGCCCGCGCGCGGGAACCTTCATGCCGATGATGCCCATCTGTTTCTCGACGGCGAGAGGAAGTAGCACGTCGGAGAAGGCGTGGTAGTGCGGGTCGGCAGCGTTGAGAGCCATGAGGACAGTATCGAATTGATAGCGATGGATGCACTCGATGAGGGACTCGGGGCGGTGATGTCCCGTGATGCCGAGGTACTTGACGATGCCCTGCTGCTTGCATTCGAGAAGGGCTTCCATCGCTCCACCCTTGGCGAAGCACTGGTTGACGTCGTCGAGTGTGCCGATGTCATGAAGCTGCCAGAGGTCGACATGATCAGTGTTGAGGAGTTGCAGCGACTTCTCGATCATGCGCATGGAGGCGTCGCGGGTGCGCTCCTTGGTCTTGGTGGCGATGAAGGTTTCAGCGCGGCGGGTCTTGAGGACTTTGCCGAAGTATTGTTCGCTCCAGCGGTCAGGGCCTCCATAGATGGAGGACGTGTCGCAGTAGTTGACGCCGAGGTCGAGTGCGCGCTCGATGATGGGGACGGCGACGGCTTCGTTGTTGGCGCGCTCGAGTGCGCCTTGTCCGCCGAGAGAGAAGATGCCGACCATGTGGCCGGTGCGGCCGAGGTTGCGCGTGGGCATAAGCTTCGACGCAGGTGTAGGGGCGGCTGCGGTGGTGGGCTGCGCCTCGGCGGCGGGGACGGTTTGAGATGCGAGCAGACCAGCGGCGATGGCTCCAGTGGACTTGAGGAAAGTTCGGCGGTCTGACTTGGGATGATTGCTGCTCATGCGGAGGCTCCTTCGCGCGTGGGGCTGTAGTGGCTATGGTATGCCGGGACAGTAGCGGAACGACAGCGGATTCAGCAGAAATGTTTTTATGGCAGCACTTAGCGCCAGCGGAAGAATTTGAGCGCGACAGTGAAGGAGACGATGAGCCAGGCGGTGAGGATGGCTACTGGGGCGAAGAGCTGGTTGAGGGGCGCGCCCTGGAGCATGTTCGCGCGGAGTGCATCGATGGTGGCGGTGAGAGGCAGTGCACGGATGAAGGGCTGGATGGCGTTGGGGAATCGGCTGGCGGAGAAGAAGACTCCGGAGAGGATCCACATAGGCAGCATGATGAGGTTGGTGAGGCCGGAGCCGGCTTCGATGGTTTTTGCGCGGCACGCGATGAGCAGGCCGAGGGCTGAGAAGCTGAGCGACGAGAGGACGCAGATGAAGGTGAGTTGCCAGAGTGATCCACGGAAGGGAACGCCGAAGACCAGGCGCGCAAATCCGAGGAAGACCCCGACCTCGATGACGAGCAGGAGCAGTCGCGAGAGCAGGAAGGACGTGAGGTATTGCCAGCGCGGCATGGGCGAGGCGACGAGGCGCTTGAGGAGTTTCTTCTGGCGGGCTTCGACAATGGAGAAGACGAGTCCCCAGATGGCGGAGCTCATGATGTTCATGCCGAGCAGGCCGGGCACGACGAAGTCGATGTAGCGCGATCCTGTTTCGTGGACGAGGTTGCTCTGGGTGGTGATGGTGGGGTGTTGTCCCGCGGCGATCTGGACGGCTTCGTCGGAGAGGAGTTTGGCGGTGCGCGCGTCGGGATTGGTGTCGTCGTATTCGAAGGTGACGCCTGCTGGTTGCTGGACGGCGAGCAGCAGGATGCTTCCTTTGACGAGAGCGCTGCGGCCCGCGACGGGATCGAGCGTGGTAGCCGTGAGGCCCTTTTGCGCGTTGAGTGCCTGGGTGAGCTGCGCAGTGGTGGCGCCGACCTGAAGCACGTCTGGCGGGCGATTGCGGAAGGCGAAGCTGAGGCCGACGGCGAGCAGGATGGGGAAGACGAAGATCCAGAAGACGGCTTCAGGCTCGCGGAAGAAGAGTCGGAAGCGGGCGCTGGTGAGCTGGTAGAGGGAGCTTTCGCTGAGCTTACTCATCGCGCAGGTTCCTCCCCGTGAGCGAGACGAAGACATCTTCGAGAGTGGCGGAGTGGGTGCGGAACTCAGTGAGGCCGAGGTTCTGCGCAGCGAGCGCGGCAGAAGATGAGAGGGACGACAGTGTGCAGTTGCGAGACGGAGAGCTGGTGCAATCCGGCATGAATGCAGTGGGAGTGGACGCCGGGAATGCTGGTGAGCGTGGCGACGTCGAATGGTGCGCTGCCGCGCGATGGCCAGCTCGACGATCTGCTCGCCTCCGATGGAGGCGATGAGTTCCTTGGGCGTGCCGAGGGCGATGATGCGGCCCTTGTCCATGACGGCGACGCGCTCGCAGAGGCGCTCGGCTTCTTCCATGTAGTGAGTGGTCAGGATGATGGTTCGGCCGGCGAGGCGAAGCTGGCCGACGACATCCCACACGTTGCGGCGGGCCTGCGGGTCGAGTCCGGTGGTGGGTTCGTCGAGGAAGAGGAGTTCGGGATCGCCGACGAGCGCGCAGGCCATGGCGAGGCGCTGCTTTTGTCCGCCGGAGAGGCCGGCTATGCGGGATCGGCGCTTCTCTTCCAGCTGCGCCCCAGCGATGGAGTCTTCGAGCGAGAGGCCGCGGCGGAAGAAGCTGCGGAACATGTTGATGGTCTCTTCGACGGTGAGCTTCTCGGAGAATTGCGTCTCCTGCAACTGGATGCCGATGCGCTGGCGGAGTTCGGCGGCGTGGTTCTGCCAGTTGAAGCCGAGGAGTTCCACTGAGCCTGCATCGGGAGTGGTGAGGCCTTCGCAGATTTCGATGGTGGTGGTTTTGCCGGCGCCGTTGGGACCGAGAAGGCCGAAGCACTCCCCGCGCCTGACTTCAAGGTCGAGGCCATTGACGGCGACCACATCGTCGAATGCCTTGCGGAGGCCGCGAATGGCGAGCGAGGGAGAGTCGCGGCGTTCGTTGGTTAGCGCCATCGCTCCATAGTAGTGTGTGGCGGGGTGGGAGCGGAAGGGTGGGCTCCGCAAGCGGGCGGCTATGGTTTTGCTGCGGGGAATTCTTCGATGTGCACTTCGCCTTTGCGGCCGAAGTAGATGACCTTGCGGCCGGTAAGGAAGGCCCAGTAGGCGATGACTCCTGCAGCGGCCGAGAGCTGGACGAATTTTGGATAGCGGACGGTGTCTGCCTGGGCGCCGCGGATGGCTGCGATGAGTTGGGAGGCTGAGAAGTCTTCGGCGATGGGATCGATGGGGAGAAACATTTTCTCCAGGTGAGTTTCCCCGCCGCGCATGTAGAAGGTCTCCTGTGCGCTGGCGAGATCGCAGAAGTAGGACTCGACGCCGACTTCGAGCAGACGGCGGACCACTTCGGGGAAGTTGAGCTTGCCTGCCTGTGTTTCAGAGAGGACCTGGTGGATCACGGTTGTGTTCACTATTCCTCCTCGCGGGGTTTCAGTCTGCGGAATGGAGGATTCTATCAAGATTGGGGATTAGTTTCCGTTGGGGTGTGGGCCGGAAGCCATAAGTTTTTTAGCCCAATGCTGCTTACGGAGTCAGGCATTGTGAATTTTTGCCGATGAAGCCAACAGGCGTGTGCAGGAGCTTCCCATTGGATCATCATTCGGACCAGATGTGGGTAATTGTCGAAACTCACGATCAGCAGTTTGCGGTTTCCGCGAATGACGTGCGTGAGATCGTAGTGTTGCCTGATGTAACCGCTGTTCCCAATTGCCGCCCGCAGGATCGTGGAGTCATCAATCTCAGGGGTCGCATATTACCTGTATTCGACATGCGCAAACAATTTGGCTGGCAGTCGATCCCGGATGAGTTGCGGGATTTTTGCAAGTTGATGGGTCAGCGCGAAGAGGATCATCGAAATTGGCTGACGGCTCTGGAGAAATCAGTTACGGAAAAGACTGAGTTCAAGCTTGCGACCGATCCGACCAAGTGTGCGTTTGGGCAGTGGTATTGCTCGTATAAACCGCAATCCCCGTGGATCGCCGGGCTTTTGCGGAAGTTTGAAGCGCCTCATGCAAAGATCCACGCGCTTGCGTCTGCGGCGCAGGCATCGGTCAGGAGGGGAGACGATGCAGAGGCGATGCGATTGATCGATGGCGAGCGGGAGAGCACATTGCAGGAGATGGTTTCGCTCTTTCAGCAACTGAAGCAGCTGATGATGGACACGATGAAGGAGATTGTTCTGATCATTTCGAATCCGCAGGGTGCCTTCGGGTTTTCAGTGGATCGAGCTCTGGCGGTCGAGCGCATTTCGCCGGAGATGATCAAGGAGGTGCCGATTGATCCTTCGTCGCGAGAGTCGGGGTCATTGCGTCGAGCGCTGCAGCGAAGCGCCACTGGGCCACCAACGATGATCCTCGAGCCTGCTCTTTTCCTGGCGCCGACGCATGCGGATCCCAAGGGTGCCTGAGACGTTGCCGGGACGCGGCGTTTAGAAGCTTGCTGTTGGAGAAAGAGAAATGGGCAATCCGCGAGCGCGTCCCTTTCCTCATGAGGGAAAGCCTTAAAGGGTCGCCGGCAAAGTGGTGCTCCTGGCTGTTATGATCCCCACGTGTTCAACTTCGGCAGACCGAAAACAGCGGGTCAATGGATTGTCCACGTGGTGGGCGCCATAGTGGCGCTATTCCTCGTCTGGTGGATGCTGCGGCTGTTCGTGATTTGACGGGCTGCTCAGCCCCGTAGCCGCTGTGCGTGAGGCAAACGCGTGATTTCTGAGGCTGCACGGGCACGTCCCGGTGCAGGTCGAATCAGCGGATCTCCTCAAACATCGCCAACCTCAATCTAACTTACTGGTCGCCCTCGGCCAAGGCGTAGTAGCCTTTGCGGGCCTGGACTTTCAAGCCTTCGCCTTTGCACTGGATTTCAATCTTGCGATAGGTGCCGTCTAGCTTGGGGTTGGTGGGCGTGTAGTTGGCGAGGTACTGGGTGCGGAGTTCGTCTTCGATCTGTTTGAAGGCTGCTTCGAGCTTCTTGCCGTTGTTACCTACATCGATGACGCGTCCCCCGGTTTCCTCTGCGAGCTTGCGCATGGCCTGGTCGCCGGAGTAGCCGCCGATCATGCCGGTGAAGTAGAAGCCGCGGTCGGCGATGAGGAGGACATAGACGATGGTGTTCGCCTTCTGTGCGGCCTCGATGGCGGTAGTGATTTTCTCGGTGCTGCCCTGGTCTTCGCCGTCGGTGAGCAGGATCATCGCCTTGCGGCCGGTCTCCTGGCGCATCTTGTCATTGGCGGCCACGAAGACGGCATCGTAGAGCAGGGTTCCCTTGGGGGTTCCGGTCTGAGGAATGGGGCCCTGGCCTATGCCGGGAACGCCCATGGCTCCATTGCCGCCGGCGGTATTGATCTGCGCCTTGTTCATGGCGCGTTCCAGCAGGTGGGGATTGCTGGTGTAGTCCTGCAGCAGATCGATGCCCACGTCAAAGGAGATGAGGAAGGCTTCGTCCTTGGTGCGGAGGACGCGTTCGAGGAAGGCTGCCCCGGTTTGCTGTTCGAGGGGGAGCACGTTCTGCTGGCTGCCGCTGGTGTCGAGCAGGATGCCGAGGGTGAGCGGCTGATCGGCTTCCGTCGCGAAGTTCTTTAGCTTTTGCAGGGTCTTGTCTTCGAAGACGCTGCAGTCGTCGCGGGTGAGGTTGGGGATGAGGCCATTGTGCTTGTCGTGGACGGTGAAGTAGAGGCTGACGAGGTTGACGTTGACCTTCAGCGTCTCCATCGGAGCGTCTTTGGGCTCTTCGGTGTCGGGCGCGGTGCTGACGGGGGGAGCACCGGGCGAGGGCGCTTCCTGCGCGTGCAGGGCAAAAGGGGCCAGCACGAAGACAAGGCACATCAGGCGGAGCAGCATTCTTCTTAGACTCAGGCGCATGGCTAATGTCAGCATAGCAAGGAAGGCGGGTTGGCAGGCTGAATCTGGTACTCTGAGAGTTGGCTGTGCCCCTCCCACCTACGGGTTGGGCATCTCATTTTCTGTCGGTTTGTGGGGGTTCTCTGGTGACTGCAGGTTTCATGTCCGTTGTGCTGGCGTTTCTGATTTCGGGCCAGCCGCTACAGCAGAAGCAGGATGTGCCGGATGCTCCGGCACCGCAGGCTACGGGAACCTCAAGCGGGCCATCGAGCGGGCTGGGTGACCTGAAGCATCAGATTGCACCGGGCAAGGCAGCGACGCCGGAGTCGGCTACGGGGGGATCCGGGTCAAATTTGCCGGATAACCAAGCCGCGCCGCCACCAAGCGCGCAGCAGCAACCTCAGGAAGAGGCACCAGATCTTCTGCCGGAAGCGGGGCAGGGTCCACAGACAGTGATCAAGGTGCCAGTGAATTTTGTGGAAGTCCCGGTCACGGTTCGGGATTCGAAGGGTCACCTGGTGCCGGGGCTTACGTGGCGGGATTTCAAGGTTTATGAGAACAACCAGCGGCAGAGGTTGCAGCTGTTTACCGTGGATCCTTTTCCGCTTTCGATCGCGTTTGTGATTGACCAGAGCCTGACGACGGACACGATGCGCAAGGTGAATGAGTCTCTGGGCGAGATCCAGGGAGCGCTGACGCCGCAGGATGAAGTAGCGCTGTTTACCTATAACAATGGTGTGGAGAATCCGACGGAGTTTACTTCTTCGCAGAGTCCTCGCCTGGCGATGGCGATTGAGCGCTCGAAGAAGCCGGGGCGGGATATGGGCGTTCCGGTGAACTCGGGTCCGCTGGCATCGGGACCGGTAATCAATGGGCACTCGGTGGATCCTAACCTGGATCCGCAGCGGGGCAACAGCAGCGGTGTGATGACGATTCCCAAAGAAGTTCACACGCTGAACGACGCGATTCTGCGGGCCGCGCAGGCTCTTGCGACGACGGAGCAAGGGCGCCGCCGTGTGATCTACGTGATCAGCGACGGTAAAGAGGCGGGTAGCAAGGCCTCATATAAAGAAGTAGTGCGCTACCTCCTGACGAACAAGATTGCCGTGTACGGCACGCTGGTGGGCGATTCGGCGACGTGGGGCGTTGGGTACCTGGACAAGATTCACATCTGGGGACTACCGACGAACAACATCCTGGTGAAGTATCAGGCGGCAACGGGCGGCTCGTTGGACGCGGAAGGCTCAGTGAACGGGATGGAGCGCTCGATTGCGAACCTGACGCAGGCCGTGCGCACGCAGTACACGCTGGGATACGTGAGCCATCAGCCGGTGATCGACGGCAAGTATCGCCAGATCAACATCATGGTGGATCGACCGAACCTGGAAGTGATTGCCCGAGCGGGGTACTACCCCTCAGCAGAAGACGCCCGTCAGAAGTGATGCCGGGCGGATCTGGACTGGGTTCCACGTCGCTGGGACTGGTGGCGGCTGCGGCGTGGGGCGGCGGGGATTTTACTGGCGGGCTGGCGGCGCGGCGCGCTTCTCCTTACGTGACGATCACACTGGCGCACGGGCTTAGTCTTGCCGCGCTGATCGCTGTCGCGATGCTGAGCCACGCTGTTATTCCGGGACTTCGCTCACTGCTGCTGGGCTTGCTGGCAGGAGCTATCGCCGGGTTCTCTGTGGCGCTTTTCTATGAGGCGCTTTCTCTAGGAAAGATGGGACTTTCGGCGGCAATCGCCGGATTGCTTTCCGCGGCCATTCCGGTCGCGGTTTCCTTTTTGACTGAAGGATTGCCGAAACCCGCGCAGATTGCCGGATTTTTGGTAGCTGGGGTGGCCATCTGGCTGATTGCTTCGGCGCCGGGTGGCGGGACGCATCCGCGAGGGCTCGGACTGGCTACGCTGGCTGGGATCGGCTTCGGCGTGTACTTCGTGCTGTTGAAGATGTCAGGGGAGAGCGGAGTGGCGTGGCCTCTGGCGTTCTGCCGGATCGGCAGCACTACGCTGGCGGCTTCGGTGTGGGGATTTCAGGCATTGGCGCGGCGACGGGGCTCTGAGGCTGGCAGCGCGAAGGCTGGGGCAGACGAGGCGACGCTATGGACCCCCGCGTTTGCTGCGCTGGTGGTGGGGACGAGCCTGCTGGATACCGGGGGAAACCTGTTCTACACGCTGGCGACGCGGGCTGGCCGCATGGACGTGGCCGCGGTGGTCTCCTCGCTGTATCCGGCGGGAACCATTTTGCTGGCGGTGTGGCTGCTGAAGGAACGCACCACGCGGGCACAAACGCTCGGCATGGTGCTGGCATTGGGCGCAGTCGTCTTGATTGCGCTGTAGGACTGAGAAGCCCGGAGCCTACTTGTGGTCGGCTGGCGGCGTGTTGCTGGCAGTGGTGTCCTTGGGCGCATCGGGCGTGCCCTTGATGCCGTCCTTAAATCCGCGCATCGCTTCGCCCAGGCCTTTGCCCAGTTCAGGCAGCTTGCGGGGACCGAAGAGCAGCAATGCAACGACAAGAACTACCAGCAGATGCCATGGTTGAAACTCACCCATAAAAACTCCTTCTACAACTTAGAACGCGTGGAACGCTGGAATGGATTTTCAGTTGTTCCAGCCGACGCTCCATATTGTCGCACAAGGAGGCCATGCGCGGCAGTGGCGGGGCGCTGTGAGGTTGCGTCGTGCTGCAAGTACAGGTGCTGCGGGGTCTTCAGTGGATCGGTGTGGGGGTGCCAAGACGACTGGCGACCATCTTGTAGAAGGTGGCAACATTTTCGGCTTCCCCCATGGTGAGACGGCGGAAAACTTTCATGGTGGGGTAGAGGTGGGATCCGCGGACGTCGATGGCCGGGACGGCGAGGGCGCTGCCGGGATATTGGCTCATGTCCCAGAGGCCGCCGTAGTGCTTGCGGACGACCTCGCCCAGGTAGGCGCCCCATACGCGTGCGAGGTAGTTGACGTCCTCAGGAGGCTGACCTTGCGGGGCGATGAGGGCGAGGCAGCGCTCGACGACGACAATGGAGGATTCGGAGTAATCCAGCTTTTCGTTATGTGCGGAGGCCTCTTTTACGGCTTCAGCGGCGTAGGCGACCATCATCGCTTCCAGTGAATCGAAGGCTGCGTCCGCGAGTTTTTGCTTTCCATCCATGGCTTCAGAGTATCCTTTTGGGCGGGCTGCTGCCAGTTGCGGAGCGGGGAAGACAGGGCTTGCGGAGCCGGGTCAAGAGGCCAGAAGTCTGACAGGAAGCGCAGACCCATGTATCTTGAAGGGTAGACCTCCTTTGGGAGAAGGGATGCGCAATTTGAATTTTGTACTCAGGACGGGGCTCGCCCTTTTATGTGCGGGAGCCATGATTTACGGGCAGGAACCACGGGCAGGAGCCCAATCGCAGTCGTCTTCACCCTCAAGCCTGCCACCGACGACCATATCGCTGCAGAACGACACGCTGGCGAATGTTCGCTACGACAACAAAAACCAGTTCTACTTTGGCGCTGGCTACCGGCACTACAACGCCGGGCCGGACCTGCTGCACGGTAACGCGATGGGCGGCCCGGATATGCAATACACACGCCGCATTGCGAACCACTGGGGATTGACGGGAAACATGCGCGCCTACTACGGGACGAGCGGCGCGGTGCCGAATGTGTATGGCGTGCAAGGTCCGCTGGTGAGCGAGTACATGTTCCTGGGCGGCCCGGAGTATCGCAGCATCCACAACGAGCACGCGGCGGTGAACTTTCACGCCTTGGTGGGCGGATCGTATGGAATCTACGACGCCGATCTGCCGAGTGGAGTCACACCCGCGCAGGTGGGTTTCTATAGCAACGGATTGGCGTTTGGCGGGGCCTTTGGCGGTTCGCTGGACCTGAACCGCTCGGCAAACTGGGCCCTGCGAATTTCCCCGGATCTGATGCTTACGCATCATGGCAACCAGTTCCAGGAGCAGTTCGCTATTTCCGTGGGTGTTCTGTACCGCTTCACCGGCAAGAAGAACGCGAAAAAGAAGGCGGCTCCTGCCACGACACCTGCGGCAGCACCAGCAACGACTCCGTAGGAAAACAGATGTGCATACGGGCCGGGGGCGAGCAATCGCTGCCCGGCTTTTCTTTTGCGTGGTCGCTGAGCCTAGCCGGCTGTCCTATTTAGCGATTGGCTGATCGGGCCCTTGCGTGGCGGTGGACTGATCGGAGATCTTGAGTTGGTCCAGCTTGGCGTGTTGCAGCAGTTGGAGATTCTGCTGAGTTTGTTGCCACTCCTTGGGATCCTGGGCCACGTAGTTTTTCTCGCCGGGCTGGTAGAAGGCCAGCAGCCGATCGTGCAGGGAGGGCGGGATCGACGTGTCAGGATGCTTGACGACCTGCGCCAGGAGCTTCGAATAGGTATAGTCGGCCAGCTTGTACTCTCCCGGAGCAGTGAGCACGCCGGTGTCGAGATCGCGATCCGGCAGATCAAGCTGAGCATGGCTCCGTGGCTGCTGCCGGAGCTGGTCCAGGTAGGCGTTGTAGTGGTCTACGGTGTCGTTCATGCTGTGCAGAAAGAGTTGCTGAGAATCGGCGCTGGGCATGCGCAGTTTGAGTCCCTTGAGGGGGCCTACCTTGGGCATGAGGTCGATGAAAAATGCCAGCATACGTGCACTCGCTTTTGGCTCCTGGTAGGTATTGCCCCAGTTTTTCTCGAATTCCGATTTTGAGATCCGGTAGCGCATCTTGCGGGCGTCGTAGCCGGGATTGTCCTTCTCAACCTGTTTGCCGAATTTTACGACGGCTACGTTGGTCATCTTCGGCAGAAGAGAACTGACGGTTTTGCGATAGGTTCCGATGGCGAGATCTTCATGGGTTAGAACCTGATTCACCTCAAAGCCATAGGTATCGCGGAAGGCGCGCTCCAGTAATTGCGTGGAGACCTGAAAGCCGATGAAGTTGTGGTAGTCCTGCGGTGCATAGCGATTGTGCACGACCTCCACCACGTCGAATCCGAACTCGGTTTGGAGATGCGCCACCGGATCTTCGTCGTAGGTAACGGAGTCGCCAAATTTCTGCTGCAGCTTGGGATATTCGGCGGCGGTTGCGTGGTTGACGGCGGGATGCCCGCTGGTGTCAGCGGAATAGTGGGCAAGGGCGCCGAGGGCGAAAGCTAGCTCGTTGACGTCGGTGGCGTCGTCGATCAGGTTGTTGACGAAGTCGCCGGTACGGACGTAGTGCAAGAGGTCAGAGAAGTAGTGGCTGCCGAAGGGGTAATAGCCGATGTCCTGGATGATGCATCCGCCGTACGCGTAGGCGTGGGCTTCGGTAAGGGCCTCGGGTGTCGTCTGAGGGAAGCGGGCCATGAGCAGGGGCGTGATGTGGTCCTTCCACGCGAGGTCAACGACCTCCTGATGGGAGAGGACGGAGTAGGCGCGGCTGGGGTATGGATCAGCGACCAGCAGTATCAGCAGGAACATCGCGAGCAAACGGGTCGAAAGGGCACGAGAAATCGCTGGGCGAATACGTTCCATAAGTGTCAACGTGCGACGTCAGAACGAAGAGAAATGCCGCTCTTTGAAGAGATGCGGAGTCTGAAGCCATGGATGGCCTACTGAGTTAAATTATTGTTGTTACGGTAGTTACGGAATGGTAACGTGTGGCGGACTTCATCCTTTAGCCGCGCAGGTGGCCGTCTACAGATAGGTATCCGGCACCGGCGATCAGCAGGAAAAGGAGGCAGAGGAGCATGGACCAGTCGGTACGTGACTCGTGTGCTGCGGCCCATATTCCCTGATGCATCATTGGGACCTTCGTGGTCCAGATGGCCACCGAGATTATGACCAGGAGCGGAACCGCGGCAACCAGGGGTGCGAGCAGGTGAGGGTGGGGAATGCCGATTTTGGCGAAGCGGCTGCGCCCAGGGCGGCTGGGAAGATGAATTTTTGAACTCCCTCAGAGACGAAGACGCTGCCGACAAGCAGGCGCACCAGGGCGACAGAGGCGGGTGCGGTGGTGCGGGACCAGGAGGTGAGACTCATAAGGCTCCAAAGAAATCTTGTTGAGTATCGGTTTTGCCGGCATCAACATTGGTGTTCGGCCAGGGTATCCGGGCGGTAAGTGCGCGAGGAGGCTGGCGATAGGAGTATGGCGACAAAGGGTTTATTCAAGGTCAGGGGTTGCCAATCCTGTGCATTCGCGTTTACCCTGAAGTTCCATTATGCGTCGATGTAGCTAAACCCGCCTCTCGTCCGACGTTCCCAGGTATCCACACAGTGAACTCAATTTGAATCCGCCCTTGCGGGCGGCATCTCGTTATTTCTTGGAGAAGACATGAAAATCGCTGCGAGCGTTATCGATCTGATCGGCAATACTCCGCTGGTCCAACTGAACTCTGTGACAAAGGGCGCGCAGGCGCGGGTGGTTGCGAAGCTGGAGAGTCAGAATCCTGTAAACAGCGTGAAGGATCGTATTGGGGCGGCGATGATTGCGGCCGCTGAACGTGACGGCAAGATCAAGCCTGGTGAAACGGTGTTGATTGAACCGACGAGCGGAAACACGGGCATTGCGCTCGCCTTTGTGGCCGCGGTGAAGGGCTACAGGCTGATCCTGACAATGCCGGAGACGATGAGCCAGGAGCGCCGTTTGGTGCTGCGCGCGTTTGGAGCAGAGATCGTTCTGACGCCGGGACCGAACGGCATGAAGGGCGCGATTGCCAAGGCGAACGAGTTGCTTGCCGCCACGCCGAACGGCTACATCCTGGGACAGTTTGATAATCCCGCGAACCCGAAGATCCACTTCGACACGACGGGTCCGGAGATTTGGAACGATACTGACGGTCAGGTGGACATCCTGATCTCGGGCGTGGGCACGGGCGGAACAATCACTGGCGTCAGCGAGTACATCAAGGCTAGAAAACCCAGCTTCAAGGCCATCGCTGTTGAGCCTAAAGATAGCGCCGTTCTCTCTGGAGGCAAGCCGGGGCCGCACAAGATCCAAGGTCTCGGCGCGGGATTTGTGCCTGCGATTCTGAAGACGGATCTGATCGACGAGATTATCCAGGTGAGCAACGAAGAGTCCATGGAAATGGCCGTGCGTCTGCCTAAGGAAGAGGGACTGTTCGTTGGCATCTCGTCCGGGGCCGCGGTGGTGGCGGCGTTGCAGGTAGCGAACCGACCGGAAAATGCAGGCAAGCTGATCGTGGTGGTGATCCCGAGCTTTGGCGAGCGTTATCTGTCGACGATCATGTTTGAGAAGCTGCGGCAGGAAGTGGCCGCGCTGCCGGTATCTCCGATCGCATAACTAACGCGATGAGGGGTTGGCGGGGTTGCGATCCCGCCAATTCCCATTGAGGGTTTTGATTTACGGGCCACGAGGGGCGCCACAACGATTATGGGAGTGTGCAATTCCATTCGCGAAGACATACGCTCGGTCTTCGAGCGCGATCCTGCGGCGAATTCGTTGCTGATGGTGCTGCTGTGCTATCCCGGGCTGCATGCGTTGTGGTTCTACCGCATCAATCATTGGCTGTGGACGCGTAATTTACGTTTGCTGGCGCGCTGGTTGAGCCAGGTGGCACGCTTTCTGACTGGCATCGAGATACATCCTGGAGCGAAGATTGGCTGCCGCCTATTCATTGATCATGGCCTGGGCGTGGTGATCGGTGAGACGGCGATCCTGGGCGATGACATCACGTTGTATCAGGGCGTGACGTTGGGCGGAACCGGCAAGGATAAGGGCAAGCGGCATCCTACGCTGCGCAACGGCGTCTTTGTGGGCAACAACGCCAACATCCTGGGGAACATTACGATCGGCGAGAATTCGCGTGTGGGTGCGGGCTCGGTGGTGCTGCGCGACGTGCCGCCCGACTCCACCGTGGTGGGCGTGCCGGCTCACATTATTTATCGCGAAGGCAAGCGGGTGCTGATCACCGATCCGCATGACGTAAAGGATCCGCTCTCGGACGCGCTGATTGCGCTGGCGGAGAGGGTGCAGCAGTTGGAGACCCGCGTGGAATGCGTGGATGGCCAGTTGATGCGTGTCTCGCCGGAACACGATGCTGCGACGATTCTTTCGAATGAGGACCGCGAGCGCGAGGAGTACCGCTCGGAACAGTCTCTGCTGGCCGACTATGTGAGCATGGGCGGAGGTATCTGATCCGCGGTCTTGAGGGATGTCGGGACAAGGCAGAGTCTGGTTGTAGTTGTGATACAAGCACGAGTCAGGCGCACATCTGCAGAAAATAAATTCATATCTTACAGAGGAGATTTACATGGGCACACCGATCTATGAGATACCCGTGCGCAGCATTGCTGGCACGGACGAATCGCTGAGCAAGTACAAGGGCAAGGTTGCGCTGGTGGTAAACGTGGCGTCGAAGTGCGGGCTGACGCCGCAGTACGAGGGACTGGAGAACCTCTACAAGCAGTATCGCGAGCGTGGGTTGGTGGTGCTTGGATTTCCAGCGAATGATTTCGCGGGGCAGGAGCCGGGAACGAACGAGGAAATCCAGACATTCTGTACTTCGAACTTCGGCGTGGACTTTCCCATGTTCGAGAAGATCGCTGTGACGGGGGAGAACACTCATCCGCTATACAAGGCGCTGATCGACGCGCAACCGAAGGCCGCGACGAATGCGGAAGGGGAGTTTCGTGCGAAGTTGCAGGGCTATGGACTGCCGACCAATCCTGAGCCGGGAGTGCTGTGGAACTTCGAGAAGTTCCTGGTGAGCCGGTCGGGAGATGTGGTTGCGCGTTTCTCACCTGAGATGACGCCGGATGATCCGATGGTGGTAAAGAGGGTGGAAGCCGAGTTGGCGAAGAATTAAATAAATTGAAGTGGAGCGGCGAACACAGTCCTTGTTGTTCGCCGCAACCATGGTTCGCCCCCAACGATGTTAAGATTTTTAGTCGGACGCTGCGAGAGCTGGCGCGGCAGGGGAGCGGGCAATGAAGGCGCTAGTCAAGAGCAAAGCGGAACCCGGCCTATGGCTGGAAGATATTGCGGAGCCGGCCTACGGCATCAACGATGTGTTGATTCGCGTGCGCTACACAGGCATCTGCGGAACCGATGTTCACATACATTCGTGGGATGAGTGGGCGCAGAAGACGATTCCCGTGCCCATGGCAATCGGGCATGAGTTTGTTGGCGAAATTGTCGCGGTGGGTTCCAACGTAAACGACTTTTATCCCGGGGACATTGTGAGCGGGGAAGGGCACGTGGTGTGCGGCCGCTGCAGGAATTGTCTTGCGGGACGGCGACATCTTTGTGCGCACACGCGCGGTGTAGGCGTGAATCGCCCGGGAGCGTTTGCTGAGTTGATCTCGCTGCCGATGACGAACATCTGGCGGCACGGTCCTGGCATTGACCAGGAAGTAGCGGCGATCTTCGACCCGTTCGGGAATGCGGTGCACACGGCGCTTGCGTTCCCGCTGCTGGGGGAGGACGTGCTGATTACGGGTGCAGGGCCCATCGGCATTATGGCAGCGGCGGTGGCTCGTCACGCTGGAGCACGTTACGTGGTGATTACGGACCTGAACGAGAACCGGCTACAGCTTGCAGAAAAGATTGGTGTGACGCTGGCGGTGGATCCTCGCAAAATGACTCTCGGCGAGGTGCAGAAGAAGCTTGGCATGCAGGAGGGCTTCGATGTGGGATTGGAGATGTCGGGGAGTCCGCTGGCTTTCCGCGACATGCTGGGCAATCTGAGCCACGGTGCCAAGGTAGCAATGCTGGGCATTCCTTCGCCATCGGAGATGTCGATCGACTGGAGCAAGGTAATTTTCAACCAGCTGACGATTCGCGGCATCTATGGCCGCGAGATGTATGAGACGTGGTACAAGATGAGCGTAATGCTGGAGTCGGGCTTGGATATTTCTCCGGTTATTACGCATCACTACTCGTATCGCGACTTTGAGCAGGGCTTTGAGGCAATGCGCTCGGGGAACTCCGGCAAGGTTGTGCTGGACTGGCGAGATGTGAGCTAAGCCGGATTTGCTTAGTTCAAGACAACGTTAGCGGTACCGATCAATTTTCCGGCGAGTGACGGCGCCGTAGTGAGAGTTCTTCGTGCGCTCGCGCGCGTCAGAGGCAAGTGGAATTGACCATGCTGATCTGATCCGGGTTAAGATCAACTGCAATCGATTCGCGGATTTTGCCGCTGCAAGGGCGGCTTGTACGGCTGCCCCCTTTTCCGTACCAAAAGAAAATAGTTCAGGGCCACGTAAACATCTTCGAGAATGCGTCATCGGCGCAAGAGGAGTTGTGCATGCGTGTTCATCTTTCCAGAAGCTGGATTGCTGTTTCGATGGCGATCGCTGTGATGTTTGGGAGTGCCGGTGTTTCCGCGTTTATGCATTCGTCGTCGGCAGGACGGGACGGTGCGGCACGCCTGCTGCTTGAGACGCGGGGAAGTGCGACTTCAGCTCGAACAGCCGATACTGCGCAGAAGGCTGGCGTGAGCAGTGCATACGGCAAGTTGCCCATCAGCTTTGAGGCCAATGTGGGGCAGGCGGATGCGCGCGTGAAATTTTCAGCGCAGGGGAAAGGCTACAGGGTCTTCCTTACGGGCGACGAGGCGGTGATTTCGCTTCGTTCGGCTACACCCAGGCCAGGATTGAAACGTGGAGACGCGGCGTTGCCCGGCGAGACAGCGACGGATGCGGCGAGCATAGCGGCTGCGGCAGTCTACTTGAAGTTGGTGGGGGCGAACCGCAAGGCCGAGGTTGCCGGAGCAGAGAAACTGCCGGGGGTGAGCAACTACTACATCGGCAACGATCCACAGCAGTGGCACACTAATGTGCCGACTTATGCCGAGGTTCGCTATCGCAGTGTGTATCCGGGAATCGATTTGAAGTACTACGGCAATGAAGGCAGCCTGGAGCACGACTTCGTGGTGACGCCGGGCGCGGATCCCAATGTTATTGCGATGCAGGTTGGGGGCGCGGGCAGGGTGAGTCTGACGGCATCGGGTGACCTGAGCGTAAATACCGAAGCTGGCGAAGTGTCGTTGCTGAATCCCACCGTATACCAGACGATTGCGGGCGGGCGTAAGGCAGTTGCTGCACGTTACGTACTGGCGAGCAAAAACGAAGTGCGATTCGAGATTGGCAACTACGATCACACCGAGAGTCTGATTATCGATCCTGTGCTGAAGTATTCGACGCTGTTGGGGAGCTGCGATCAGCCTGCCGGCAACAAGGGATGGATCGCGGTGGACAACGCTGGTGAGGCGTATGTCGGCGGCTTCACCGGCTGCACTAATTTCCCCACTAAAGATGCGATCGACACAGAGGCAAGCCCATCTGCGACGGCATTTGTGACGAAGATGAATGCGACGGGCAGCGCACTTATTTTTTCCACCTACATTGGCGGCAGCAAACCGGCGCACGCTGGGTTGACTGGATATAGCGCGGGGCAAGGGATTGCGATCGACAACGAAGGTGCGGCGTATCTGACGGGCAGGACGGATGCCGGAGACTTTCCGGTGAAGAATGCCTACCAGACCTCGTATGGGGGTGGTCAGACCGATGCATTCATAACGAAGCTATCTCCCACAGGCGCTCTGCTGTACTCCACCTACCTTGGAGGCAGTGCTGCCGACAATGCACTGGCCATCGCGGTGGACGCAGCGGGTCGTGCATATGTCACCGGAAATACGACCGGCAGTTTTCCGACGACGGGCAATCCGTTCAAGGTAACGAGGACGCATGGCATATTTGTGACGGAGCTGAATGCTGGCGGAACTGGGTTGGTCTACTCGGCATTGCTAGGCGGCGGCTACGGCTCCTACGGCGACGGCATCGCAGTTGACGCCAGCGGCAATGCCTACGTCACAGGCCAGACGACGGTCATTCCCGTAGTGAATGCATTTCAGCCGTATCCCCGCGACACGCTGAACGCATTCGTTAGCAAGATCGGTCCATCGGGAAGTGGCCTGGTGTATTCAAGCTATCTAGGCGGCAACGACTACGGGACTGCGATTGCTCTGGATAGTGGGGGAGAGGCCTACGTTGGCGGCGCAGTCTCGGGAGCAACCACGCACGATGGAGCGGCCAGCCTTCCCACAACCTGGAACGCGTTTATGAAGACTTCCGGCGGGGATCTGGACGGCTTCGTCACGAAGCTGAGTGCGAGCGGAAAGCTGCTCTACTCAACCTACTTCGGCGGTAGCAGTGTTGATGCGGTGCAGGCTATTGCGGTAGATCGATACAGGACCGTCTATCTTGCGGGTTTTACCAGGTCGGCGGATTTTCCGCTTAGTTCGAGTCTCAGTATTGTGGGACCGGGAGCGGGAGAGGCTGGGTTCGTCGCAACATTGGTGCCCTCTGGAGAACTGGGAAAGAGCATTCACTATTACTCCACCGCGCTTGGAGGTCCTGTGGGACCTAGCGATATTTTCGACATCGGTGGG
Organism: uncultured Acidobacteriaceae bacterium; assembly: GCA_963725995.1. Lineage (GTDB taxonomy): Bacteria > Acidobacteriota > Terriglobia > Terriglobales > Acidobacteriaceae > JANXZS01. Next base: position 150,843 of record CAVSAX010000020.1, read on the forward strand.
ATCGCTGTTGATTCTGCTCTGAATGCCTATGTCTCCGGGGGGACCACATTCCGCGGATTTCCCACTACTCCCGGCGCATTTGAGCGAACCTTCCGTGGATCCAATGTCAGCTTTGTTTCGAAACTTGTGATTGCTGCGGATATGCAGCTTACGATCCAGGCCTCGCCCGGCACGGCGGCGCATGGCGGCACGCTGACGTACACACTGACAACGCTGAACAATGGCCCTGACTGGGCGGCATATTTGAAGTTGGACGAAACGCTTCCTGCAGGAACAACGCTGGTGAGCTACAACGCAGGTGGGGGTACGTGCATGGCTCCGGCCGCGGGCAGCACGGGCACGCTTAGCTGTACGCTTCCGCGGCTGGACAACTTTGGAATGTGGACGGTGCAACTGGTAGTGAAGGTAAACGCCGCCGCCGGCAGCAAGGTGATCAACGATGGCCACATCCGGTCCAACATGCAGGACCTGATATGGGAGAACAACTATGCGACGCTGACAACTCCGGTGCATTAAGCCGGGGCTAAAAGCGCGAGAGGTGTTCCTAGCCGCGGTGGCTATTTCGGCGCGCCACCGCCGCGAAAGCCTTCAACGCTGAGATCAGTTTCCGCGGCTGCATCGGGAACGAAAACGTGGAGAGCACCGTGGGCTGCGTCATAGGTGGTCTTCAGTCTGTTTGCGCTGCCGGAGAGTTTGGCCTCGGCCTTGGACGACGGCCAGTTGTAAATCACAACTTCCATCTGCTTCCACCATGGTGCGTAGCTTCCCTGTCTGGCAGCAAACCTGACATGCAAAGAATTTTCGCTGGCTTGGCAGGTGAAGGTCTGGCGCAGGAACTCGCCCTGCTGATAGCGGAAGGTGTGGCCGTCGTCGAGATAGAGTGAGCCGCTGCAGTTCGCTCCCGGATAGACACGGAGTTCGAGCGGCCCGTTGGGTGTCTCATCAGTGCTTTGCACGAGGGGCTGCATGGGCAGGATGCTTCCGGCGCGAACGTAGACAGGCAGAGTGTCGAGGACAGGGTGAATGCGAGCGGGCACGGTGGAGCCTTCCGCTGCGCCGGTTTTTTCGGCATCCGCGATCGACGCTGTAGCAGCGCGCAGTTCCGCTTTATGGCCAGTCCAGAAATCGAACCATTGTCCCGCGGGAAAAGAAACTCCGTAGTCGTCCATGGTTTCGGCGAACGGCGGTGGAGCAACGAGGAGGCTTGAGCCGAGCAGGAATTCTGAATCGATGCCGTCAAATTGTTGAGCCTTGGGCGAGAGCACCTCGGGAAATTCGAGGAAGACGGGGCGCATGATCGGGAGCCCGGTGCGCGATGCTTCTTCGGCAACGGTGTAGATATACGGCAGCAAGCGGTAACGGGTTTCGATGTACTTGCGTCGAATTGCTTCCTGCTCGGGGTCATGTACCCAGACTTCCTGGGGCAGGGTTTCCATCGACGAGTGATCGCGGAAGAACGGATTGAACGCGCCGACCTCAACCCAGCGGGTGAGTAGATCTGGCGGTGGAGACATATTGAATCCGCCGATGTCGTCACCGACCACTGAAATGCCGCTCAGTCCCAGATTGAGGATCATCTGCGTTCCCAGTCTCAGATGATTCCAAGTGGCAAAGTTGTCTCCGGTCCAAGTTGCTCCATAGCGTTGGCCACCGGCAAAGGTTGCGCGCGTGAGCACGAATGGACGCTCGTCCGGGCGCAGCTTCAGTAGGCCTTCGTAGGTGGCGCGAGCGTTCTCGAGGCCGACGATATTGTGGATCTCAGCATGCGTTGCGGCGCGGGAAGCGAAGCCGGGTTCGTCGATCTGATGGACGGTGTCGAGTGGCATGGTTTTTCCGGGTCCACCGAAGACGGACGGCTCATTCATGTCGTTCCAGAAACCAGCGACTCCGTCTTTGACAAATTGCGCGTAGAGGTTGCCCCACCATTCGCGGGTCTGCTTGCGAGTGAAGTCCGGATAGACCGCGGGGCCGGGCCAGCATGCGCCGACGAACTCACTGCCATCGGGATTGTGAACGAAGTGCTTGCCTGCCGCGCCAGTGTCATAGGGCGTGTAGCCCTGGTTTGGAGCATGCGCGATGTGGAGGTCGGTGATGGTAACGAGGTGGAAGTGCTGCTTGCGTAGATTGGCGACGAGTTCCGGAAATCCGGGGAAGCGCTCGGGATCGACGGTGAAGGGTCGGTTCTTGATTTGATAATCGATGTCGAGGTAGAGGACATCGGAAGGGATTTTATCTGCGCGCAGGCGGCTAGCAATTTCCACGATCTTTGATTCGGGTGTGTAGCTCCAGCGCGACTGTTGAAATCCGAAGACCCAGAGCGGAGGCAGGGGTGGCGTGCCGGTGAGGTACGCATATCCTTCAACCACCTGCTTCGGAGTTGGTCCATAGAGGATGTAGTAGTCGAGTGGCCCGCCTTCCGCTCCAAATGAATAGACATTCCTTGTATGCTTGCCGAAGTCGAACCAGGTACGCCAGGTGTTGTCGAGGTAGACTCCGTAACTGCCGCCCTCGCCGATGGCCACAAAGAAGGGGATGCTTTTGTAGAGTGGGTCGATGGCCTCCTGTGGGCCTATATCGGTATTCCACAGCGTGTAGGCCTGCTCGCGACGATCGAAGGTTCCAGCCTTGTCGCCGAGTCCGTAGTAGTGCTCGTCAACCGGCATTGTCTTGTGTACGCTGAAGCCGCCCAGTTCGAAATCGGTGGGGCGGCGAATAGCATCGGCGGAGATGATTTTGCCTGCGAGACCGCGCACGACAAGGCGCAGCGGTTTGCGCTCGACGCGAACATCGAGAGCCGCGGTGCGAAAGCCAACGAAGGACGCGTCCTGTGTCGCCCTAACCTCGACGGATTTGCCGCGCGGGCCGGGTAGGACTGCCCAGGAAGCATCCTCCGGCAGCGTGGCATCCGGAGCGATGCGAACGCGCAGGATGTCGTCGCGCAGCGCTGTGATTCGCATCGTCGCCGCGCCTGCTTGTACTGCAACGCCATCGTGCAGTGGCTCAGAGCCCGTCACTGCTTCGAGCGCAACTCGCGAAGGTGACGATGTTTCCGGCGAAGGCGTCTGGGCGAAGGATGTGCCCATGCCAGCGCTGAAGATGGCGAGCATCAAAGCCGGAAATCGCAGGCACGAGGTGTGCGTCGCACGCAGATTCATCGGGAATGCCTTTCTGTTTGCGGCAACATGATACCAGCCGCGCTGGCTACAGATGAGGCGCTCCCGAGGTAGTTATGCTGTGCGACCTTTGGCTACTGCCGAATCCGCATTCCTGGACCAGTGACCGATGCGATATTCCCGCGCATATCCGGTGGCTTGCGTGGAGATGGTGACGCGCAACACACCGCTTGAGTCACAGGTATAAGTTTCCTGGATCACGAATCCGTCCGGAGGAGCGAAGCTGTGCACGGGGCATACAGCGAGGTTGGGCTGAGCTTGCAGTTGCGGATCGAATGGGAAGCGAATTTCGTCCCAGTTAGTCATCTCGCCGGTGGGCTGACAATCGGCGTTGAGGTGCGAGCACTCCAGGTAACGGAAGTGGCCAATGTTGTGAACAGGCCTGTAGACGCGCACGGAACGCAGAGGAGCGGCGCCTAGGGCGGGCAGCTTCTCTCCTCGTGAAAAGACAGGGTCGAAGACGATATTGCCGCCGCCGTCTGCTTCGCGCCACAGGCCAAAGCTCTGAGTGAGTTGTTCTGTCAGTCCCTCCGCGCGGGCATCGGCGCGAATGGCCAGACCAATTGCGCTGGCCGAGCGCATATAGGCAGAACGCTTGACCCTGCGGCCGAAGGTCTCGCGGAGGACGCGCGCAACAGGAGGAAGTTCAGAGCCGCCGCCGGTGACATAGAGCGTGTCGAGGGGAGGAAAGGGATGATTCGCGAGCAAGTCCTCGACAACCTGACGTGTGGATTCGATGAGCGGTCGGCAGCGCTCGTAGTATGTTTCCGCAGAGATGGAGATTTCCTGCCATCCTGGACGCACTCGTTCGAGATCGACAGTAACTTTGCGCGTGTTGGGATTGAGTGACTCCTTTTTCTCGCGGCACTCTTCCAGCAGGTGGTTGCGCTCGTGCGCGGTCAACGCCTCGCGTTCGGCAGCTGATATTCCGGCCGACTCCAAGGCAAGATCGGCGAGGATTTGATCGAAGTCGTCGCCGCCAAGATTGGGAATTCCGTCGGAAGCTTCGACCGAGTGTTCGCCATCGCCCAGTGCGACCAGTGAGACGTCGAAGGTACCGCCGCCGAAGTCATAGACTACAAGTCCACTGCTGGCGCGGCGCTTGCTTTCGGCGCTGTTGCGATGGGCGAACTCTATCGCCGCCGCCGACGGTTCGTTCAGCAGGCCCAGTACCTCGAAGCCTGCGGAGCGCGCGGCCTCTTCGGTGAGAAAGCGCTGATTGCTGTTGGCATTGGCGGGCACACCCAGCATTGCTTCCAGCCGTTCGTCGCAGCCGGCGTTCAGGTTGGAGTTTTCCAACAGTTGCTTGCGCAAGGCGAGGAGCATCTCGGCCAGCAGCAGACGCAGAGACAGAGACTGCCCGGCCACCTGGAGTTCGGTGTGCGGGCCAGCATTGCGCAGCAGGCGCTTGAGGGAGCGAACGGTCGTCCAGCCGGGATCGTCCTGCACCGCCACAGCCTCCCAGCCGTACAGGCGCGTGTCTCCCTTAACAGCTACAACCGGGGGAAACCAGTCTCGGACCTGGCCGTCGGGGGTTTCAAAGTTCAACAATGGAAAGTTGCCCCGGTCAGAGGCGGCAACGACGATGCGGGTTGTTCCGAAATCAATACCTATCTTCACAATACTTCGATTTTACCGGAGTCGGTTGGGCAGCATAGCGGCGCACATACCGTGGCATTTTGTAGACGGGAAGGAAGGAGCGCTAGATTTCAGGAATGGCGGGGGTACAGAGTTAGCAGGAAGCTAAACCGAAGAAAATAAATGGCGGAGAGGGCGAGATTCGAACTCGCGATACCTTTCGGTACGTCGGTTTTCAAGACCGATGCCATCAACCGCTCGGCCACCTCTCCGTGTCACGATTTTACGCTATTTTCCCGCTGTTTCCATCATGCGGGCTGTGCAAGGGGCGGACTTCAGGCAGTTGATCGAGCGCGCGCAGCCTCTCGACGAGTTTTACCAGTTCGGCAACAGAGCCGACGTGGAGTTTTCTCATAACCTGGCCGCGCTGCGCCTTGATGGTTTTCTCAGTCGTGCCAAAGTCGCCAGCAATCTGTTTGTTGAGTTTTCCATCTGATACCTGGACGCAGACCTGTCTTTCTCTCTGGGAGAGGCTTTCGAAGGCGGCACGATCCTTCTTGAGCCTTTCCTGGCGCGCGCGTTCTTCGCCGCTGCGCATCAAAGCCGATTGGATTGAGCCAATCAAGATGTCTTCTTCCACAGGTTTAGTCAGGAAGTCGAGTGCGCCCTGCTTCAATGCCTCCACCGCCAGCGGGATATCGCCTCGTCCGCTAAGGAAGACAATGGGGAGATTTAGATTTCTTTGTGCCAGGACCTGCTGCAATTCCACGCCGCTCATCCCCGGCATCTGGTAGTCGAGAAGCACGCAGGCTGGAGTTGGAGAGTGAGTCTGGTCGAGGAATTCCCTGGCAGAGGAGTACGTGGCGACGCGATATCCATGAGCCGACAAAAGTCGAGACAGAGCCTTGAGCAACCGGGTATCGTCGTCGATCACGTGAACGATAGCGTTAGGCATGGCGTGCAGTCGTCGAGCGGAACTCGACAGGCAAGTGTACCCCAATCATTGTGAGGGTGGCGTCACTGAAGCTCATGGAGCTTTGGATTCGAGCAGAGCACGGAGAAGTGTAACCAACTGCCATTCTTCGAAAGGTTTTCCCAGGCAAGGGGTGCCTTCCACCTGTTGTACCCATTCCCGCGAGTCCGGCTCGGTGAGTGCCGTGATGAATATATGTGGAATATTGATCCGCATTTCGCGCAGCCGGTTGCGAAGTTCAAAGCCGCTTGAGCCTTCCAGGTGGATGTCGAGTACCAAGCAATCCATCTCTCGCAGTTCGGGGTCGGCAAGCGCTTCATCCGCAGACTCGTATGTTTTGCACAGAAAGCCGTGGGAGCGCAGCAACCTGCCGACCGCCGTACGAATCGAGCGGTCGTCATCGACGAGGCCGATCTTCGCGGGTAGCTTGCCCACAAGCGTGTCCATGTTGCCCTGTTCCTGGAGTTCTGGCCTCATGTTTGTATTCGATTTGAACATAGCTCCGCACCGGAAGTCCCACAATTGGACCTTGTACCTATGCGGGACCGCAGTTAGACTTTTGACGCGAGGCCAGTTCAATGGATAGGGCAAGCCGATGGATCCGTTGGTCGTCTATCTGCCTCATTCTGTTTGCGATCGTCGGCCCCACTCCGGCGCAGAAGTCCTTGGCGCGAGCCCCGGCTCCCCAAAGTGTTCTGGTAGTCATGCCTCCCTACACGGGTCGGCGCGGGCTCACACTGATCCTGGATGGCATTCAGGGGCGTTTCGCACAATTGGCCGGCGAGCGGATCTCGGTCACAGTCGAATCGGTTTCGCTTACAGCCCTGGACAAGCCGGATCTTGAGCGGCTCGAGCTTGAGCGCTTTCGCGAGGAGTATGAGGGCAAGCACTTCGACTTGATCATGGTGGTTGGCGTTCCCAGTCTAAGGTTCGTGAACCAATTGCGGGACAATCTTTGGGCTGGAATTCCCCTGGTTTTTAGCGGAATCGATCGCACGACTTACCAGCATGAGAGACAGTTCGCAGGTACAACTGGAGTTTTTGCTGAGTTTGACTGGCAGGGAGACGTCCAGTTGGCGAAGAGGCTGTTTCCGGCCACGCGACACATCGCTCTCAGCTCGGGCGCGTCCAGCTATGATCGCATGCTAACCGAGCGGCTGGGGCAGATCGTGCGACAGCAGAGCCCGGCGATCGACTTCATTGATCTCAGCGACCACACTTTTGAGCAGCAACTCTCCCTTGCAGCCAAGCTTCCGCCAGACACTGTTCTGATGCTTGGCTCGATTTTTGCGGATGTGGCGGGACATCCCGTAAGCCAGGGACCAAACGGCTTTCGCGGACTTATCGCCCACTCGGCGAATGTCCCTCTGATCCATTCGGACATACTGGGCTATCGAGCGGGAGGCTTGGGCGGAAGCCTTGTTGATTACGAGATTCTGGGGAGGGAAGTGGCGGATCTTGGTGCTTCAATCCTGAACGGTACGACGCTTCCAGATGCTGCTCCCACCGTCACTCACTCCTATCAAACGCGACTCGATTGGCGGGAATTGAAGCGATGGAATGTGCCGCTCGCCCGTGTGCCAGCCGCAGTGACAATTGACAATCGTCCGGCAACTCTCTGGCAAGAACATCGCTACGGGGTACTTCTTGTAGCCGGAGCAATCCTTTTTCAGTCGCTCCTTATCGGCGTCCTTCTGTACGAGCGGAGGGGGAGGCAATTAGCTCAGGTGGAACTGGGAGAGCGATTGCGGTTCGAGACCCTGTTAGCGCATGTAGCTGCGTCGTTTGCGAGCCTGAGCGGCACCGACCAAGAGAAGGCAATTCTGATATGCCTGCAACAGGTGAAGGACTTCTTTGGAGCGGACCGGGCCAGCGTGTGGGTGTATAGCGACACGCCCGGCGTCTTCATGAGATCTCTAGTCTGGCCAGACGCGGGAACGGGAGTTCTGTCAGTCGAATTTGCCGCGGGATTTCGCCACACGATTTTGTGTTTAATGGGCGGAAGGGACGTGTATTTTTCCAACCTCGCGGAGATGGCTTTGATGGAAGATGCGGAAGCGTTTCGTAATGAGGGAGTGAGGTCTTTCCTTGCGATCCCGTTGCGGGAAAAGAACACGGTGGTGGGAGCGCTCTCAATCGCCAGCGTTGAAAAGGAGATGAACTGGCCGAGAGAGATTGTCTACAGACTGCGTACAGTGGCCGATCTATTGGGATCAGCGTTAGCTCGGAGTCGCGCGGAAAAGGGATTGCAGGAGAGCGAACTCCTGATGGGTTCGATCCTGGCTTCGATTCGCAGCAGTGTCGCCGTGGTTGATCGCGACGGAGTCATTATTGAAGTGAATCGGAAGTGGAATAGTTTCGGCGCGGATAACGGGTCCTACGTGGAAGGCCAGATTGGGATAGGCGTGAATTATCTGGAGGTCTGCCGTAAAGCAAGCCTCGATGATCGCGAGGCAGGGCGAGCATTTGACGGCATTTCGTCGGTGCTGAATGGCGCCCTGGAGCTCTTTGAGCTTGAGTATCCGTGCCCCACGCCGGAAGAGTACAAGTGGTTCCGCATGACCGTGGATCGCCTGAACCGGCCACAGGGCGGAGCTGTCATCAGCCACCTGGACGTAACCGAGCGGAAGAAGACCGAACTCGAGCGCAGCCGCGCCCTGGACGAAATCGCACATATGAACCGCGTTGCTTCCATGGGGCACATGGCAGCCTCCCTGGCTCACGAATTGGCACAGCCGTTGGCTGCGATTCTGATGAATACGCAAGCGGCTGAACGATTCGCGAAAGCGGCGAACCCAAATATCTCCGAGATATGTGAGGCGCTTGCAGACATTCGCGAAGATGACAAACGCGCAGGCGCCGTGCTGCAGAACATTCGCTCGATCATGAAGAAGGCAACAATCAGCGCGCATGCTCTCGATCTGAACGCGCTGGTGGAGAACGTGGCGGGCTTCGTGCGCAACGATGCGCTACTGCGAAGTGTCCAATTGAGGATACAGCTGTCACCGGACAATCTGTCAGTGCGTGGAGACGATGTTCCACTACAACAAGTGTTGCTGAACCTGATGAACAACGGTATGGATGCCATGAGTCTTTTGTCGCCGGCGGACAGGATTCTGACAGTGAGAACGGGCATTGCGGCGGCTGATGGCGCGGCCTGGGTGGTGGTGGAAGATGAGGGTCTCGGCGTGCCGGAGGACATAATGCCGCGTCTCTTCACGCCCTTCTTTACGACGAAGAAGGATGGGTTAGGAATGGGCTTATCTATTTGCCGCGTCATTATGGAGTCACTTGGTGGCTCTGTCACGCTCGAGAACAGGCGAGGGAGGCGCGGCGCTGCCTTTCGTGTGGAACTCAGGCTGGCCTCCCCCGAACCTTCCGAGGCAGCGATCGAAGCCGAGGCATCCAGGTCTCCCATTGTCTGAGAAACCCGGGCGATTCTACTTTCGTAGAATCAGTGTGCAGATGAAAAAATCCTTGCACCGCCTAGTGAACGCAGATCCTTGCAACAGGAAAGCCATGGATGCGTTCTAGCATCGCCAGCCTTGTTGATAATTGGCGCGCCAACGGTTCTCAGACGGCGATTGCTACGTATGCCGGAAACCGTCGCCACTCTACGACCTATTCCCAGTTGCTGAATCTGACGGCGCGCTTTGCTGCCGAACTTGACCGGCGAAATATCGTTGCCGGGGAGCGAGTGGTGGTGTGGGGGCGGAACTCCGCCGAATGGGTCGCAGCTTTTTTCGGCTGCGTGCTGCGGGGCGTGCTTGTAGTCCCACTGGATGCTGCTGGATCTCCTGAGTTCGCCCACCGTGTGATTCGCGAAACTTCCCCCCGCCTGGTGACGGGAGATACCGATCATTTGCTTCTGCTCGGCGAGGGCGTCCCCATGTTGAGCTACGAGGATTTTCTTGCGCGGCTTCCCACAGTCAGTGATGGGTTGGCCGGCATCAATGTTTCGCAGCTAACTCGTGAGACGCCGCTGCAGATTATGTTTACCTCGGGCACAACTTCTGAGCCTAAGGGTGTCGTACATACGCATGGCAATGTGCTCGCGAGCGTGGAACCCATCGAGCGCGAGATGCAGAAATACCTGAGATATGAGAAGCCGTTTCACCCTCTTCGATTTCTGCACACGCTTCCCCTGAGCCACGTGTTTGGACAGTTTATGGGCCTGTGGCTGCCACCACTGCTGGCAGCGGAGGTGCACTTTGAAGACCGGCTGGAGGCGGAACGGCTGGTACGCACGATACACCGCGAGAGGATTTCAGTATTAGCTGCCGTGCCCCGTGTGCTCGAGCTTATGCGTGCCCACTTGCTGGCGCGCAAAGATGATCTTGCTTTGCAGATTGCGAATGCGCAAGGACTTCCTATAGCTAAAAGATTCTGGCGCTTCCGGCGGATTCACAGTCTTCTGGGGTGGAAGTTCTGGGCGTGTGTCTGCGGTGGAGCGTCCTTGCCCGCTGAGTTGGAGCAATTCTGGACCACGATGGGATACGCAGTGATCCAGGGCTACGGTATGACGGAGACGACTGCGTTGATCACGCTGAATCATCCCTTCAAGATTGCCCCGGGAACGATAGGCAAGCCGCTTCCCGGCAGGGAAATTCGCATTGGCGCAGATGGCGAGATTTCGGTACGCGGCGAGATGGTAGCAGTCTCCACCTGGCAGCATGGCCGCATGGAAACACGTAGCGATCCGTGGCTGGCGACTGGCGACCTGGTCGCGCAGGACCAGCAGGGCCAACTGCAGTTTGTCGGCCGCAAGAGCGAGGTGATTGTGACTTCAGCTGGCCTCAACATCCATCCCGAGGACGTTGAGGCGGCGTTGATGAAGCGGAGTGAAGTTTCGATGTGCGCGGTAGTTGCGATTACTCAGCCAAACGGCGGCCAGGAGCCGGTCGCCGTGCTGGTAGTGCCGGCGGGCGCGGCAGTTGCGACGGATGCGGTGCTTGCGGCGAATCGTGAATTGGCGGAGTACCAGCGCGTTCGTCGCTGGCACCTGTGGCCGGAGGCGGAACTTCCGCGCACTTCAACCGGCAAAGTCCAGCGGGGGAAAGTCGCCGCGTGGGTGCGCGAGCAGGACGCGGAAGCCGCGACAGGGGGAGGCCATGGCACGACCGATCCGCTTCTCGCGCTGATCGCCGACGTAACGGGCAGCGCGATCTCGCATGCGAGCGATGATGCGAAGCTACAGGAGGATCTGCGCCTTGATAGCCTTGGACGCTTGCAGCTACAGAGCGCGATAGAACAGAAGTTCGGGGTTGCGCTGGATGACAGGGAGTTCACCGAGGCGGAGACGCTGGGACAATTGCGCGCACTATCAACGCGGCGCCCGGGGCAGGCAGCCAGGTCTTCATTATCTCTTTCCGGTGACAAGTTGACGAAGGATGGTGAAGGAGAGAGCGGCGTTGCGCCATCGCCTGCTCTGTTGCAGGCGGGTGTGCGGCAAAGGGAGTACACCTATCCACGCTGGCCGTGGGCACAGCCGATTGCGATGGCACGCACTCTGTTCCTTGAAGCAGTCGTGCGTCCCTTGGTGTGGATTTTGTTAAAGCCAAAGGTAACTCACGTTTACGATGGCCAACTGACTGGGCGTCCAATGCTGCTAATTGCCAATCACGTGACTCTGTTCGATGTGCCATTGGTGCTTTATGCGCTGCCACCGCAGATTCGCAGGCGAACGGCCGTAGCGATGGCCGGGGAAATGCTTGAGGATTGGAAGCATGGCGTGCGCCAAACAAGCTGGTGGAGAAACCTGCTTGCACCGATGCAATACTGGCTGTTAACTGCGCTCTTTAACGTGTTTCCCCTGCCACAGCAGGCGGGCGTACGGCGGAGCTTCGCTCACGTGGGAGAGGCGCTCGATCGTGGCTATCATGTGCTCGTCTTTCCGGAGGGGCGTCGTTCTGCCGACGGTGTTTTGCAGCCGTTTCGTTCCGGCATTGGCCTGCTCGCTGAGCAGTCGAAGGCGCTGGTGCTACCGGCCGCAATGCGCGGCATGGACCAGCTTGTGGCCAGGAAAAAGCGTTGGTTCCATGCGGGTTCCGTCGAAATCCGAGTCGGTGCCCCCCTTGCCATTGAGCCTTCGCCTCGCTCGGAGGATGTGGTTCGGCGACTACAGGACGCCATGGAAGCGCTTCTTGGCTGACTGACTCGTACGTGAGCAGCTTCCCATTTCCGCCCGATGCGCATCCAAGCTTTTGTAGGTTATCGCTATGATGTTTCAAGATCGCAGGGCAGCAGGCGAAGTATTGGCAGGTTTGCTGGAACCATTGCACGGCAGGCCGGAGACCATAGTGCTGGCGCTACCCCGAGGTGGCGTGCCCGTTGCATTTGAAGTGGCTCGTAGCCTCAATCTTCCGCTGGACGTCTTCATCGTGCGCAAGCTTGGCGTTCCAGGCCAGGAGGAGCTGGCAATGGGCGCCATCGCAAGTGGCGGTGCAACCGTGTTGAATGCGGGCGTGATTGCCGACCTCTCCATTCCTGCTGCCCTCATTGAACAGGTGACTACTCGGGAGCGTTTGGAGGTCGAGCGTCGGGAACTAGCGTATCGCGACGGGTTCCCTCCACTTAGGGTCGATGGACGTACGGTAATTCTCGTTGACGACGGGATAGCCACCGGCGCCAGTGTGCGTGCGGCGGTGCGAGCCCTACAGCCGCGAGTCCGCGAGATATTTGTCGCCGTGCCAGTGGTGTCTGTTGGCACTTGCGAGCGGCTTCGCAGCGAGGTTGACCAGGTTGTCAGCGCCGTCACACCCCGGACTTACGGATCAGTGGGCATGTATTACCACGATTTCTCGCAGACCACCGATGAGGAAGTTCGCATGCTGCTTTCGCAGGCTCGTAGCGATGTAACGGCAGCTGCGGCGTAGACGGAAACGTCGTAACTTCACCATCGGAAACGATCTACCCTCTCCAATGCATCGCTGTGCGCTGCAACCTCCGCCCTTTCCGGCAGACGTACTCCCCGTGCCTATGAATCTCCGGATGACAACTGTCACATCGCGTTTGTGACAATCTCCACTGTTCGAGCCTCACCAGAAAAACGATCCTTGTGATCGAGCTCGGATGACTCCGAGCCGGCGGAGGCGACTATGTCAGCAAACCCACTCCTCTATGAAGTACCAGAGTCCCAAGAAGGGACACGCAGCCTCCCCGCTGCGATTGCGTCCATGCGTGGTGTCAGCAAAAGATATGGTCCTGTTCCCGCGCTGGATGACCTATCGATGGACCTGCGTCCCAGTGAAGTTGTCGCTCTTCTTGGTCCCAACGGGGCAGGCAAGACGACAGCAGTACGTCTTCTGCTTGGGCTGTTGTCGCCGAACACGGGAAGTGTTCGCGTCCAGGGACGGGACCCGCGGGAAAGGTTGGCGCGCGTTCACACAGGAGCGATGCTGCAGGTAAGCAAGGTGCCGGAGACGCTGAAGGTTCGTGAACACATCGATCTTTTCCGGAGCTACTATCCACGGCCTCTGAGCGCGATCGACGTGGTGCGGATTGCCGGCCTTGAAGGACTGGAGAACCGACTCTTCGGTAAACTCTCCGGCGGGCAGAAGCAGCGTGTACTCTTCGGCCTGGCCTGCTGCGGCAACCCTGACCTATTGATTCTGGATGAGCCCACCGTGGGGATGGACATTGAGACGCGGCGTGGTTTGTGGGAGCAGGTGCGCTCACTCGCGCGGCAGGGCAAGACCGTTTTGCTGACCACGCATTATCTGGAGGAGGCGGATGCGCTCGCCAGCCGCATAGTGGTTCTGAATCAGGGCCGCATCGCTGCACAGGGTACGCCCGCCGAGATCAAAGCTAAAGTTTCGGGACGAAAGATTCGCTGCGTGACGAGGCTGGAGGCGGAGTCGCTTCGCGAGATGGAAGCAGTGAGCGGAGTTGAAAAGGACCGCGAAGCGACCGTTGTGCTGACCGCCCACGCTGAGTACGTAATTCGCGAAATGCTGGCGAAAGACGCCACCCTACACAGTCTTGAAATTACCAGCGCCGGATTGGAAGAGGCGTTTCTTGCGCTGACACGAAACGATCGTCAAAGCAATCGAGCTTAATAGGAGAATCATTATGGCAGCAACGGCAATATCGATTCTCAGGGCAGGCTCGCCGCTTAGCTACACGCTGCGGCTCTACGCAAACGAAGTGAAGTACGAGTTTCTCAAACTGTGGCGGAACAAAGGCTTCACGTTTTCCACGATCGGCTTCCCGATTATGTTCTACCTGCTCTTCGGTGTCACCAATCGACACTGGGACACTGGCAGTTTTCAAATCGCCCGGTATCTGCTCGCCAGCTATAGCTGCATGGGAATGATCGGCGCGTCGCTGTTCGGCATCGGCGTAGGACTGGCGTTAGAGCGGGCTCAGGGCTGGCTCGAGGTCAAGCAGGCGAGCCCAATGCCTCCGCAGGCCTACCTGCTTGCCAAGCTTGTAACATGCATGGGATTTTCGCTTGTGATTGGCAGTACCCTGCTTATCCTGGGCAGCACGTTGGCTGGAGTGCATCTGACGGCCGGCGAAGTTCTCAAGCTGATGGCTACCACGATGAGCGGCGCAATACCCTTCGCCTCCATGGGCCTGTTCCTGGGTTTGCTGGTGCCTCCTAACGCCGCACCGGGCGTCGTGAACCTGATCTATCTGCCCATGTCTTTCTGCTCAGGCCTGTGGATGCCTATTGAAATACTGCCCCACTGGCTGCAGAGAATTGCGCCCTTCCTTCCTGCCTATCATTTTGTTCAGCTAGGACTGCACGTCGTCGGCTACGCTCGGGATTCATCAACTTTGACGCATTGGATCGCGTTGACTGGATTTTCCTTCGTTTTTCTCGGACTCAGCTGGCTCGTATTCTCGAAACAGGCGGAAAGGGCATAAGCGGGCAGAGTCGAAAGTGTCGAAGTTCCGGCGCTAGGATATTCTGTGCTTTGAGGAATGGATGAATACACCGGCCGAATTCGGAAGAAGGAAGCGATACAAGTGGATCCGTTTTATATGGGTCGTGTATTCGCTGTTTTTCTTCATAGACCCAATACAGCGTCACAGCCTACGCTCGTGGATCCTGATTGCGATTGCATATCCCATCTTCCTCGTCTTCTATTTTCTACCGTATGTAATTCGCGGCTGGAAACAGAAGATGTTGGTCGCGGGAATGTTTGTGCTGGGCCTCGTCTATGTGCCGCTCAACCCCAGCGCAATCGGCATCTTTGTCTTTGCAGCGGCCGCGTTGCCCTTCTGCTTCGCATCAACGACGACCGTGTACCTGCTGATTGGCCTGGAGTGCGTAGGAATTCTGATCCAGGGGCTGATGCTTTCTATTCCAGCCTGGGCGTGGGGATCGGCAATCTTCTTTACGGTTATCGTCGGCATAGCCAACACGGCCTTCGCGCAGGAGCGTGCTGCCAATGCCAAACTGCTGCTGGCGCAGGAAGAGGTTGAGCATCTAGCCAAGGTCGCCGAGCGGGAGCGGATTGCGCGCGATATGCACGACGTGCTTGGACATACTCTCTCGGTCATTGTTTTGAAGGCGGAGCTGGCGGGCAAGTTGGTTACTCGCGATCCCGAACGTGCTGCCAGGGAGATGAAGGACCTGGAAGAGATTGCGCGCCGGGCACTGACAGAGGTGAGGGAGGCAATTCGCGGCTATCGCTCGCAAGGGCTGCTGGCAGAGATTGAGCGCACTCAGCGAACCCTCGATGCTGCTGGAGTGAAGCTTGAATGTGACACAGCACCACCCACGCTGACTGCCCCGGAAGAGACAGTGTTGTCGCTGATTCTGCGCGAAGCGGTGACTAACATCGTGCGTCACGCCGGCGCTACACGCTGCCGTCTCCACTTCGAGACCGAACAGAACTATCACATGCTTACGGTTGCAGATGATGGGCGTGGTGGGGTGATCCGCGAGGGGAATGGCTTGCGCGGAATGCGGGAACGGGTAGAGGCTATGGGCGGAAAGTTTCTTGTCGAGTCGGAAAATGGAACCAGGCTGACTGTGGGTCTGCCTGTCATTAAACTGGGCCAGATGCTCGCCGGAGAGACGGTTGCATCGTGATTAAAAAGATTCGCGTTGTGGTGGCAGAGGACCAGGCAACAATTCTCGGCGCACTCGCTGCGTTGCTGGATATGGAGAACGACATCGAGGTGGTGGCCCGCGCCGCCAACGGCCGCGAAGCGCTGAAGGCGGTGGCAAAAGAGCTGCCCGACGTGCTGGTTACAGACATCGAGATGCCCGAGATGACAGGCCTGACTTTAGCGGGAGAGATCCACGAGCACTTCCCTAAGACAAGAGTCGTGATCCTGACGACGTTTGCCCGCCCCGGCTACCTGCGCCGCGCCATGGATGCGGGCGCATTGGGATACCTGTTGAAAGATCGACCGGCGGCGGAGCTATCTGAGGCGGTTCGGCGCGCGCATCATGGCCTGCGTGTCGTGGATCCGGAGTTGGCTGCGGAAGCGTGGAGTAGCGGCGCCGATCCCCTGAGCGAACGCGAGCGACAGATTCTATGGCGGGCCGGCGAGGGTAAAAGCAGCAGCGAGATCGCCACGGAATTGCACCTCTCTGAAGGCACGATTCGTAATTATCTTTCGGAGGCAATCAGCAAACTGGGGGCTGCGAATCGAATTGAGGCTGCCCGCATGGCTCGTGCCAAGGGCTGGCTTTAAGGCCGGACACTGCTCACGTGCGATCTGCTGCCATGCAACCACATCGAGACTCAGTTCACAGGAAGAGCAGACTCATTTGTCTTTCTCTCCATAGATGAGTGAGGATATTCGGGAGGAGTTCACCATGCAAAGTCGCATTGTCGGTACGACCATGCCGGTCCTTGAGTTTGTGCTCGAACCCAACGAGTCAATTATTTCTGAGGCAGGCGAGCTTTCGTGGATGAGCAGCAACATTCAACTCAACACCCATACGCAGCTGGGTGGCGGCGGCGGATTATTTGGGGCGCTGCGCAGAGTGGCGGGTGGCGGAACGCTCTTCATGACGGAGTACACCGCGAGAGGGGCAGCCGGCCAACTGGCGTTTGCAACCAAAGTTCCGGGACATATTCTGCCGGTGGAAGTCAGTGCCGGCCACGAATACATGGTTCATCGGCATGGCTTTCTGTGCGCTACCCAACAGATCCAGATCGGTGTTGGATTTCAGCAGTCTCTGGGCGCAGGCGTCTTCGGCGGGAATGGATTCATTCTGCAGAAGGTGTCGGGTGTGGGCACCGCGTGGCTGGAACTCTCAGGTGAAGTGATCATCAAGGATCTTGCTCCGGGAGAAACGCTCTTCGTCCACCCGGGCCATGTGGGAGCATTTCACGCTAACGTGTCGTTCCAGATCACCACGGTTCCCGGCATCCGCAACCTGATTTTCGGTGGCGATGGAATCTTCCTTGTGGCGCTTGCCGGCCCAGGAAGAGTCTGGCTGCAAACGCTGCCTATCTCCAAGCTTGCTCACCAGCTCCAGGAATACATGCCGGGCAGGACACAGCAGACGGCACAAGCGGGAGTGGTGGGCGGAATTGTTGGCTCGCTTCTCGACAACATAAATAAGTCTTGAGGCCTAGGCAGAAATCCTAGATCGTCGCGCGTATCTGTTTTCTGATTACCCAGGTGGTCATGCAGCGCAGGTTCTGCACGATCGTGGTTTTCAGAGGATCAACCAGCACACCATTCATCTCCCTCGTCAGGGTAAGCAGCATTTGTTCATCGACGAGAAACCATTCGGAGCTGTCGCCCACGCGATAGATGTTGTCCCGAAGCCTCTCGAAGTCCATTCCGATTCGCGATCCCAGACGGCAGAAGAGCATACCGCCGGGCCTGACTACTCCCCACAATTCGCTCAACATGGCGCGGAATTGTTTAGCGTCCCGGGCGAAGTGCAGTACGGAATTGCAGATCACGACGTCCGCAAAGTTGTCAGGAAACGGCATCTTCTCGATCAAGCCCACCTGAAAATTCTGAGCCGGCAGTCCAGTCTCAAGCGAAGCAGACATATGGCGGACGTAGTCAACGGCGTTGGCATCTGCGTCCAGCGCGAAGACTTCAAACCCTTCTCGCAGCAGATGGACCAGGTTTCTCCCGCCCCCGCAGCCGGCGTCGAGTACGCGCATACCGGCCGTAATATTGCCGCGCAGGATCTGATCGAACAGATAGATATCAATTTGCCCGAACTGCTGCTGGATGTTGACGGTCATACTGCCACCCCTCGGAAAGTCGTGAGGGCAACAGAGGCAAGCCGCAAGCCAGTTGCTGAAGAACTTATGCCGATCAATCGTTGAGAGCACATCAGCAATTTGTATCAGGCTCGAGGACGGCTTCGTCTTTCATCCATACACGGAGCTGGGCGACTACCGGACAAGAATTCTCTTGCACCAAGGACTGGAATGTGAGATAACTACGTAATGCGTAGTACGCGAGACGTAGTAGAAACACAAAAAGAAGAGAAAACGGGGCACTACTCTGACCCACCCCTGCTGGTTCTAGCCAGCCTGGCCAATGGGCCGAAGCATGGACACGCGATGATCGAAGACATTGCGTGCCTCTGCGGAACCCGTCTAGGTCCGGGAACCCTGTACGGGGCTATCGCTCGCCTGGAGCAGCAGGGCTGGATCGAGCCCCTTCCGCCCGAGGAGCGTCGTCAGCCTTACCGGATCACCGCAGCAGGTTTGCGCGTACTGGCCGCCCGGCTGGCCACCCTGCAACAGTTCACCCGAGCGGGGCTGGAAAGGTTGAAGGCCTTATGAATTCGCGCCTCGCTCACCTGCTAGTGTGCCTGTATCCGCGACCTTGGAGAGAGCGTTATGGCGAGGAGTTTCAGGCGCTTCTTCAGTCTGGCCACGGCGACATTCGAACCTTTGCCAACGTTGCCTTGTCGGCGCTACACGAACACGCCCTGGCGACGTCAGGAGTCGCGATGAATCCATCTCCCCAATCTGTTCTCGCTCTCACCAGACAGCCAAGCGCATTTCTTCCGTTGGCAATGTCGTTCACGGCGCTGGCAGTCGTTGTTGTCCACATCGCAATCTATGGGGTTACACACGAGCCCGACGAAGGAACTGCAGCTCATATCTGGCAGATCCTCATGGCCGGACAGCTACCGATACTTGCATTCTTCGCGATCAAGTGGCTGCCGCGAGCCCCAAAGCAGACACTGTTTGTGCTGCTGCTGCAGGGTGCTGCCGCGCTCGCATCCATGGCCCCAGTCTTCTTTTTCAAACTGTGATGGCGTTACCGGCATTACGCTTATTCCTATTGATCGTTTACCTCGGGTGCAGCAGGACTATTGAACCTCGGTGTGAAATGTCATGGCTGTTATTTTGCCCGGCATAGCGATTGGCGCGATGTCTGTTCCGGAGAGTGTTCCATCGGCCTGGATGATGAACCGATAGAGACTGTTTTCAGAGGAACTGGCGACCGATGCGTAGAGATATTGACCTCTGGGTTCAATGTACACGCCGGTAACATTCGCGAGGGAAGTTGCGGACGATTGCTGCACGGCAGTGAGACTTCTCTTGACCTGATCAATTAAGAAAACGCTTAAACCAACACCACTTGAAACGTAGACATAGTGCCCCGAGGGTTCGACCGCGACCGCGGTTGGGGCGGCACTCAGAGTCACATCGAAAATGTCGGTCAAACGGCCAGTTTGATCAACGGCCAACATGCGCAGTTTATTGTCGCTGCCTGCCTCGAAGAGAAGCAGTCCTGACGGATGGGAACAAATTGCAAGAGGGGATGCCGGCAGTGGAAAAGCAGGAACCGGAGCAGCACCCGCCCACTGAAACTGAGAGATACTGTTCGCCGTCTGATTTGCTACAAAGAGAGAACGCCCGGCAGGATCGATGGCAAGGGGACCGGCACCGCTTTCGGCTGTGAAGGTAAATGGTGTAGTTGGAGAGGTAAGAAATGGACCCCAATAGCCCGGGATTATTCCATTTCCAAACGCGTAAACCAACCCAGAAGACGCGTCGGATACAAATGCCACTCGCCCGGAGGGATCCATCACAAGACCTCCCGGAATTGCTGCGGCTGAGAGGGTTTCACCACTGCTAAGTAGGTCAGTGCTATCGTTTGTAGCGAAGCCTTGAAAGTCGGTACCTGGACCTTGCGCCACCAGCAATAGATCGGAATGCCACGGCAAGATAGCAAGTGAAGACGGTGAAGCCAGTGTTGGGGCGCTTGTGAGGAACGAGAGTGTTCCATCCGCATTGACGTTGAATGTCGTGAGCTTATTGTCTCCACTCGTTGCTACGTAAGCGTATTGAGTGCTGGAGGTGACTGGAAGGGCGCCAGTTTCCAGCAGAAGAGCCTCCAGCGAATTACGTCCAGCCATGTTGCTTAGCAGCGCAATGGTGCCATCTTGGTTGATTTTGTAAGTGGCCAAAAGCATACCGGTATTCCCCGACTGCCAATTGATCGCGTAAAG
The DNA here is from genome assembly GCA_963725995.1 of uncultured Acidobacteriaceae bacterium. Classification (GTDB taxonomy): domain Bacteria; phylum Acidobacteriota; class Terriglobia; order Terriglobales; family Acidobacteriaceae; genus JANXZS01. The sequence continues at coordinate 170,977 of CAVSAX010000020.1, forward strand.
AAACTGGCCTGACGGATCTGAATAGACCACCCGCGGCGGCCCTGAAGCGGGGGCAGTTCCTATCTGGGTCAGCTGCCCGTTAGCCCCGACGGCAAAGCTAACCAGAACAGCACTGTTCGTGCCGTGGTTGTTGTCCATTGAGCAGCCAGTGAATGCAAGGCTGCCATCGGGAGAAAACGCAAGCTCCACCGGATTGATGCAGGGATGAATGCTGGTTACTCCAGTCAGCGCTCCGGATGCCCGGTTGACGCTAAAGCCTGTAATCCCATTGCTGGAGCCGTCAGCCAGATATAGATAGTCGCCGGACGGATTGAAGGACAGAGAGCCGTATGTGCCAGAAGCCAGTTCGAAGGGTGTGCCGTCGACGGGCGTAAGAGAGCCAGTCGAAGGGTCGATGCTGTAGCCGTATAAATATGGCTGTTCTCCCACTGCAATTGATTCCGCAATGACATAGAGAAACTTACCAAGCGGATCAATGGCGAGCCCATCGGGATGACTCGGCAGAGTAAGAGAATTCACGATTGATAGAGTGCCCTTCGAATCCTTTGCCAGGGTTACAAGATCGTTAGGAGCGTTGTTGTCGCTTGCCGTGGCGTAGGCGAAGCTGCCAGTCGGCTCGAACTTCACACAACCGAGATCCTTGGGCCAGGAGTATGGGTTGTCATAGAAAGGCGTCAGAGTATCCCCAGCGGCACTGATCGAAAAGATAAGCATCTGGCCTACATAGCCACTTGCTGCCGGGACCTCCGTCGATACATACGCATAGCGATTCGATGGGTCGGTAGTGATGCACCCGACGCTGATCGTGTTGGAGACCCCCGTCCTTTGATATCCCATGTACCGCGGCTGCCCGTTCGTCGGGTTTATCGACAATTTTGATATGTCTCGTTGCGCATCACTGAGCTCATATAGATAACGAGGAGTTGCGAGGGACGTAAGGCTCGCGCTACTGGAAAGGCTGCCAAAGGCGGCAGTCAGCTTTGTAAATCCGGTGCGCTGTGGAGAAGCGGCACCTGTCGCATCGATGTTTTGCAACGTGAGGGTTGGTGACACTCCAGGTGGCCTGGCTGCTGAGATCGACAATGCTCTGGTCGGAATAAGTACCGTTAACGGTGAATTTCTGCGGAGAGGCAGATCCAAGTTGAACGGCCGCAGTAGCCGGCGAGACGGAAATAGAAGTCAAAACGGCGGGCGTAATTGTAAGAGTGGTCGTGCCCTTCACGTTTCCTAGAGCAGCGGTAATAGTCGACGCGCCTTGTGCCACGGAACTCGCCCGGCCGGCCACACCGATCGACGCGACTCCTGCGCTCGCCGATGACCACGCAACAGAGGTAGAGATATCCCGGGACGTGCCGTCGCTGTAGGTTCCTGTCGCGGAAAATTGTTGCGTCAAACCCAGCGCGACGGACGGATTCGCAGGTGTGACATTGATCGATGCCAGCGTAACCAAGGGAGGTGGAGGAGCTATTGATGAGCTTCCACCACCACCACCGCAAGCGATCAGGTTAAGGAGGGAAATTACGAGGAGGAGTGCGAGCCCGCTACAAGACTTAAATAATGACGACCCTGACATATAGCCCCATGGAAGATAACTTGAAAAGGAGTACCCCACAGACTAATCCCTTTTGTTGTCAACGCAAGCCGAAGGGCCCATGCAAATATTGAGGCATACCGATCGGTCATTAATCAGGTTGCCAGCCGCGCTGTACGCGTTAGTAACTTTCCAAGGGACACGCCTGCGATTTCAGGGCAATGGTGTTCGATCCTGATCTTCGCCAAGCTTGGAAAGTTGGGCCGATCTTTGACTTCGCAGGCCCGCTCAAGGGACGGCAGGAAAGACCGGCGAGGCGCCTATCCTTATACATGAGCGAACCATGAAAAAGACGAATCCGCTCCTTCTGCTTTGGCGGCATAGTGTCAAAATGTAGTCGCTCGCTAGCGATTTCAAGGCTACGATGAGAGACGTCCATCCCGGCGATTTCCTGAACCTGTTTCCGTTTTAGCAATTCTCGCAACAACCTTCCCTCTCCGCATCCAAGGTCGATCACACTCTTACCTCCAGACTCGGCAATTGCCTCCATCACGGCTTCGAGTCGGAGTTGGTTGAGCGCTTTCGGCTTTTCGATGGCGTCTTCTTGCTCTGCCTTCTTCTCCTGTTCGGCTTCCGGTTCTGAGTCCTCATCGCCCAGCAGCCGTGCGAGTGCCTCCGTCGTAAGATGTTTCTGGTAACGCAGGTAGCGCTTGATGATCAGCTCCCGCTCTGGATGTGATTGAAGCCAACCTTCCCCATGCCGGAGCAGCTTATCCACCTCATCCTGGCCCACCCAATAGTGCTTGTCGGCATCGAGCACAGGGATCAGCACGTATAGGTGCGTGAGCAAACGTTGAAGGCTGATCTCCTGCTCCACTTCGACGGGGTAGTAGTTGCTTTCGCCCCATTCAGGAAATGCTTCGTCGAGCACGTGATGCTGGGAGCGAACGGCATAACCGAGCGGCTCGAAAGGTCGCTTCAGAATTTCCTCCGCGCCTCGACATGGCAACACGGTGATCCTGGCGACGAGCGGGAGAGGTTGCTCCACCATCTCTGGTCGGTCTTTGCTGGTCCCGGCAAGTGCGCTTGCAAGAACGCGTGCGATGGCAACGCTCAGACAAGACGAAGCAACATAGGGACGGTCATTGACGTACTGCTCAAGGGCGCCACCTTCACCGGACGGTCCACGACGAGTGCGAACCAGGGCAACCGGATCAACGTCGAGCAGCAAGGCCGCCGCAGCGCTCTTGCGTTGCCTCCGGATAAAAGACATGCGCCTTTCCAAACGAAAGGTCGAACGCTGGCTCATCCCACACGTGTTTCTTTGCCGTGACGGTGTCGGCCCCTGTGGCGGAGCCAACGTTGGAAGCGCGTAAATGAAGGACCAGCGAGCTGAAATTTACTGAAGCGGGACATGAAGAGACGTATACCGCAGGCTCCCGGCGCATCTTCTCGGGGAAGTGGGCCCGCTACGCATGGGGCAACTCCATCACGCTGACGGGCAACGAGCTGTTTGATACCCTGCGTGGTGCCATATAGAAGCTGCGTGAATTACCGAATTTACAAGCACCGTCCGGGGAGCTGTTTCGCAACGCCACTCTCAAGATTTATCACACGCTAACCGTGCGAAGCGCTTCCGCGACTCGTCACGCTTGACCAGGTCCGGATAAAGGGTCGGATAGATCGGCCGCTGCAGTCCGAAAAATAAATCTTGCTCTGACCTCATAAAATGAGGTACCTTTCTTCCGCTGCGACATGATTTAGGAGAGTTCCGTCCGGTGGCGAGAGAGGCAACAAGTGTCGTGATCTTCTCGCCTCACGCCGATGACGAAGTCTTAGGTTGCTTCTCATTTTTGTCACCATCCTGCCGTGTGGTGTATCTCGGAATCGAGGATCGTGCGAACGTGTCAAGAAGTGAACGAATCTTGGAAGTCAATGAGAGCGCGGCGAAGTCGGGCTTCCAATGGGAAGCGCTGAACCATCCTGTCAACGCATACCGAGTGCCCGATCTGATACCGGATTTGGAGAGAATCATTCGGGAGTGTGAGCCGGACACCGTGCTGCTCCCGCAGCCGTCGTACAACCAGGATCATCGGGCTGTCTACGATGCCGCGATCACCGCATTACGTCCCCATGATCAAAATTGGTATGTCAGGAACGTCTTAGTCTTCGAGCAGCCGGACTCGCTATTGTGGCCACATGGCGGTGAAACTGAGCCGAACTACTTTCAGGCGATCTCTCTCCAGGAAAAGCTTCATAGCTATTCGCTCTATAAATCCCAGGTCCGCGGCCATCGATCGCCCGAGCTCGTTGCCGCGATTGCTCAACTCCGCGGTGCCCAAGCGGGATTGCCCTTTGCCGAAGGATTTACCGTTAAAAGAATGGTCGCGGGAGGATAAGGCCGATGGAGAAGAAAATACTCATCACCGGTGGACTGGGTTTTCTGGGCCAGCATCTTGCCAAGTATCTTCTCCGCACTCATCCCGGTTGCCAACTGACAATTATCGATAATTTAAGTTCATCAGAGATCGATTATGGACGGCTGAAAAATCGTGCCGAGATCTTAACTGCGGATTTTAGAACCGTATCGCTAGCCGGCAGAAGATTCAGCCACATCTACCATTTAGCTAGCCCAGTAGGATCGCTGGGGATTCTGACGCGAAGTGGCTATGTTGCTAAGGAGATTACCGATCTTGCCCTGCGTGCTGGCGAGCTTGCCGCGGATAATGGCGCGGCGGTCCTCTATGTCTCTTCTTCGGAAGTCTACGGCAAAGCCGGCGTTCAGCGAGAGGACGACGAATTGGCGGTTCCAGTGCAGACGGGAACGCGGATGGAGTATTCCCTCGGAAAGCTGGCGGGAGAGCATGTTCTGCGTAACTTGGCTGCGAGGTTTGGCTTCCGCCTGACCGTGGTGCGGCCGTTCAACGCGCTCGGCGAAGGCCAGAGCGCGCGGATAGGATTTGTAGTTCCGACTTTCTTCCGGAACGCCCTGGCGGGAGAGCCGCTGCCCCTATTCAATGGGGGAAACCAAATACGCTGCTTCTGCCATGCAGAAGACGTCGCCCGCGGCCTGGTGGCAATCCAGGAACGCGGAAAAGACCGCCACACCTACAACATCGGCAATCCAGGCAATGCCGTAACTATCCGAGAACTTGCACTGCGGATTCGTGAGCTTTGCGCTTCCGATTCACAATTAGAGACTGTAGATCCAACGCAGAGGTTCGGCACGCATTACCTGGAAGCCTCGGCGAAATCGCCCTGCATCGATAAGATAAAGGCCGACACCGGCTGGACTCCAACCATAGACTTGGGCACTGCACTGACGAGAGTTTACGACTATTTTTCAACTATGCGAGGGGGTAACTCATGCACCCCGTTCGAATTGGGTCGCTCAGACTTAACATCAGCAGTCGAGACAACGCCCTCGACTTAATACGGCGCTCGGGGACTTCATCCTTCGCAACCTCCGCGTGTCTCGGGTATCTGAACCCTCACGTCTACAATCAGGCTGTCACCCATCCGCCGGTCGCTGCATTCCTGCAACGCTGCGACGCAGTTTGCCTGGATGGTATCGGCGCGACCATAGCGGCGAGCCTGTTTGGTCGAGCCTGGCTTGACCGCGTCGTAATGTACCAGCTATTCGACTTCAGTATCGCAGCCGGATTGGTGCGGGGACCGGTCGTTCTCTTCGGGCTTAGTGCTGAGGAGATCACGTGCGCTGCCCGAGAGCTCCGCCGGACTGCACCCATGGCAGACTTCGTCGCTGTTCACCACGGGTTTGACCAAGAGCAAGAATACCGTGCCATTTTGCGAGATCACGCCGACGCGTCACTTGTACTGATCGGCATGGGCTCGCCTCAATCGGAGCGAATACTACTCATGGCATCGGAGATCTGTCATCGGGCCCTGTGCTGGCAAGTTGGCGGCGGCACGCTGAAGCAATGGGCGGGGACGAAACGTCGCGCACCGGTAGTCGTGACGCAACTCGGTTTGGAATGGCTGCACCGTATGAGCTTCGAGCCGCAGACCAGGACCCGCTACACGACTGGTATCCCTTTGTTCGTACGTCATCTGCTGAGTGCTGCGACCGCCTCAAGCCACGGGAGCGCCGAATGACATCCTCTGAGAAAAATCCATCCATGCGGGTCCTTCTCGCCAATCCAGGTTTCACGCGAGACCTCGGTGGCGGGCTGGAACGCTACATGCTGGGCGCGGGAATGCGCTACCCCTGGTCGTTGTTGAAGCGCTCGTGCGACCGGCCCCGCTACGCCATGTTTCCGCTCTTTTTGGCATACGCTGCCGCTGTCCTGGAGCAGGAAGGGTTCGATGTCCGGGTCATCGATGGAGTACCGTTGAATTTGCGGGAAGAGGAGCTCCTGGCGCGAATTCAGGAGACTTCTCCAGATGTGATTTTCTTCGAGCCCAACGCGGCCGTTGTAGACGATACGCTCCGCTTCATAAGAAAATTGCGAGAGACTGTGCCGGCGACAATAATTTTAGGAGGCACACACGCAACCTCCACTGCACAGCACTTGATTGAAGACCATGCGTTTGTCGACTACTTGGTTATCGGAGAGTACGAAATCTCGCTCCTCCGGCTTATCGAATGTCTGCGCGACGGCGGATCCGCCGCCTCGCTTCGCGGGATCGCCTATCGGGACGAGCGCGGAAAAGCAGTCCTAAACATAAGGTCGGAAGCGATCGCTCCTCTCGACGACCTTCCGATCCCCGCCCGACATCTTTTCCCGGCTTATTTCGACACCGACATGACCGTTTACCACGACGGTTTTAATCAGCACAGCCCGTCATTTCACATGCACACGAGCCGTGGCTGCCCGTTTCAATGTAATTTCTGCGACCGCATCCATGTTCTCTACGCAGACAATCGGCAGCGCTTCTTTTCGGCCGGTCGAGTCGTAAAAGAAATGCTGCACGTAAAGGCCGCAGGCGCTCGAGAGATTTATTTCGATGACGACAATTTCGCCAGCAACAAGGCCCACGTTGTGGCGTTGTGCGATGAAATTGTCCGCTGCGGGGTTGATGTCCCGTGGTCGGCCATGTGCGACGCAATTGTTCTCACGCCCGATCTGTTAAGAAAAATGTCCGACTCAGGCTGCATCGGCATCAAGTTCGGCCTTGACAGCTCCGATACCCGGGTTCTGCATACCATTCATAAGCCACTCAAGCTCGAGAATGTAGAACGAGTCGTGGAAACTGCGAAGGCATTGCGCATCAAGACTCATGCGAGTGTTGTCCTAGGTCTGAGTGGCGAGACCAACGAGTCGCTGCACAATACCTTTGCCTATGCCTGTAAGCTCGATGTCGATTCGATCCAATTCAGTTTAGCCACGCCGCTTCCCGGCACGCCCATGTACCGCGACCTGGTGTTGGCTGGTGATTTGACAGCCCGCAGTTGGGCTGAGTTCGACGGAGCCAATCATACTGTAGTTCGCTATCGGGACATCTCGAAAGAAGACATCGAGGCATTTATGGCTCAAGCTCATTCCGGTTGGCTGAGAGCAAAGTGCAAAAACCCCTACTGGGTGCTCAGGCAGGTGCGATTCACCGCGCGCGCAGCCAAGAGCCAGGGACTTGGCGGTGTCTGGTACCGCTTCCGGCGCGCGGTACAACTGGTTCGAGGCGATGCGCGCGTGATCAGCCATGCCGGCGAAGCAATGGTCATGAGGTACTAATGAAAGTCCTACTTTGCCATCCAAACCAGAAGGTCACCTATGAAGGGATGAGGGCACGGCCGATGGTCGGGCCGCCTCTCGGGCTGCTGATGATTGCTGGCTGTCTCCGCAGCAGCGGCTTGCCGTGCGACATCCAAATCTATGACGCCAGGGTGTCTGCAATCTCGACGGTTAACGAGCAAGGAGAGACGATTTTCGGCGATACTGACAACGATTCCGTCAAACGGGTCATAGCCGAAAAACCCGACGTGGTCGGCATCTCGAACATGTTCACCGCTCAGATCGGCCGGGCTTATGCACTGGCGGATCTCATTAAGGCCGCGCTGCCGGAGACGATTGTCGTCATCGGTGGTCCTCATGTCACCGTCTTTCCCCTGGAGGCTCTCGCGCGCCCATCCATCGATTACGTCGTTCTCGGTGAGGGGGAGGAGCGATTCACAAGTCTTATGGCAAGCCTGCTCGGGGGTGACGACCCTACCGGGGAAGGCATCGTGGGAAAATCGGAGGCGACCGCTCTATCAAAGGATACGTGTGCCAACCCACTGCCGCAACTCACCAGCATCGCCAGCGCCGGAGCCAACGTCAGCTTAAAGAAATGGCCCATTCGCTTCATCGCCGATCTTGATAGCCTACCCCTGCCGGCATATGACTTGGTCGATCTGGAGTCTTATTTCGAGTTGGCTCGAAGGGGTTTTTCCCCGCGCTACCGTGAGTGGGGAAACCGCCCCATCACGGTGATAACAAGTCGCGGCTGTCCCCACACATGCACTTTCTGCTCCATCCATACGACCATGGGGTACAAATATCGTACGCAGTCCATCGACTTTGTACGTCGCCATATCGAACATCTCGTATCGAAATATGGCGTCGACTTCATCCATTTCGAAGATGACAATTTCACGCACTTGCCGGAGCGATATGACGAGATCATCAAGGTCGTATCGACAATTCGTCCTCGTATCGGGTGGGACACACCGAACGGAGTGCGGGGCGACTCCTGGACGCGCGAGCGTATCAGAACAGCCAAGGAATCAGGTTGCGAATTCTTGACCGTCGCGATCGAATCCGCTGTTCCCCGTATCATTAACGAGATCGTTCACAAGAAGCTCGACTTGGACCGTGTTGAGGAGATGATTCGGTGGTGTGATGAATTTAGCCTTCGCTTGCACGCCTTCTATATCATTGGCTTTCCCGGGGAGACCCTGGACGAGATGAGGACTACGATTGCCTTCGCACTGGACCGGTATCGTCGCTACGGCGTCACGCCCTTTCTTCAGACCTTGATCCCAATTCCCGGAACGCCCATCTACAAAATAATTCTCAAAATGGGCTTCTTCAAAGGCACCCTTCAGACCAAACACAACCAGGTGACCACTGCGGATTTCAATCCAGAGCAAGTCCGTAAGCTTTACAGACGGTACCACTGGCAGCGCATGTGTATCTTCGTATTGCGCACGCTGACCGCCCCCCGCGACTTTTTTTACAATACGCGACTGGTTCTCAAATATCCGCATGCGCTCCTGCAAGTCGCAAAGGAAGCGATCGGTGCAAGCCGGTAGGAGTCCCATGACCATCCTCGTCACCGGGGCGACTGGCTTTTTAGGCCGCCACCTCGTGTATCGACTTCTGCTTCGAGAGTATGCCGTTAGGACCCTATCCCGCTCGCACGGCGGTGCCCTCCCGCCGCATGTCGAGCACATCCAGGGCGATATCAGGGACGTGACGTTGCTCGAATCGGCCATGGCAGGGGTAGAAACGGTCTATCACGCGGCCGCGATGGTCCCGGGGTCCGGCAGCGACACCCTAATGTGGGACACCAATGTGATCGGGACCCGCAGCGTCGCACAGGCCTGCCTTTGCGCCGGAGTGCGGAGGCTTGTTTTGGTGAGTTCGGTAGCGGTTTACAAGGCGCCGCTCCCCGACCTCGTCTCGGAGTCGGCGCCGGTTGGCTGCGGTCTGATCTATGGTCGCAGTAAGGCAATGGCCGAGATCGTTGCAACCGACATTTGTCGAGGACAGCTGGAGCTTGTCATCGCGCGGCCATGCCAGATTTTCGGCACCATGGACCGGACCGGCTTCACACAGAAACTGCTGCGACTCGTCAAATCACCTTGGCTCCCGGTTGCGGGATTGCGGGGCCGTAGCTTCAGTCTCATACACGTCTCGGATGTGGCCGACGGGCTTTGCGCTGCTGGAGAACGCAAAGATATCGATGGTGCCATCATCAACCTTGCTTCGGAAAAGAGAACTTCGTTAATAGATCTGGCGTCAATCTACTCCAAGCTTGTTGGGAAAAAAACGCGCGGCACTAAGGTTCCAATTCCGGAATCAATTCTTCGCGCAGCCATGTCGTTAAAGAGGGCCGCAAGGAACCTTGCGCAAGGGCAACGCGACTCGCTTTTCGGAGCTTACGGAGCCAGGTCCTCGCACGGGTCCATATTGCTTGGGGGGCCGCTCTACGATATTCAGCAAGCTATAACCCTCCTCAATTTCAGTCCCAGGATTACCTTCGAAGAGGGGCTACTCGAAATAATCGGCGAAGAGGCAGTTAAGCGAGGTACGACGAGCCGCGAGGCTCCCGACAGCGTAGCGGTGACACGGCCCTAGATGTTAGATTCCCTGCGCATTCTCATTGTCCAGAATCATTACATCGGCTTCGCGGGTGACGACGTCGTTGTTGCCAATGAGTCATCATTGCTTTCCGCGAAGGGGCACGAAGTGTCCTTGTGGTCGGTGCACAATAAGGATTTGACCACCCTTAGTAGCCGTATCAACACCGCGCTAAGCCTGACTTACAGTCGACAATCCAAGGCTGGATTGTCCCGGCATATTGCTGAGTTTCGGCCCAACGTGATGCATTGCCACAATCTGTTTCCGCAGATTACAGTGTCCGCTTACGATGCGGCGGCGGAAGCCGGCATCCCGATTGTACAAACCCTCCACGATTTCCGATCTGTTTGCTGCATCAATGGCTTCCTGTTCCGGAAGGGCCGCATCTGTGAGCTGTGCGTGACCGGCTCATCATACTCGGGCGCTTGGCATCGCTGCTACCGCAATTCCTGGGTAGGCTCCTTCGTTGCGGCTCATGCACTCGATCGCCAGCGCCGTGCGGGAACGCTGCAACAGCGCATAGGGTGTTTTATTGCCTTGTCCGAACCTTCACGACGTCAGTTCATAGCAGCCGGCCTGCCGGAAGAGCGGATCGTCGTCAAACCGAATTTCATGCCAGATCCCGGTATCCCGCAGGCCTGCTCGCGCCACGGGGCATTGTTCGTGGGACGGCTAAGTCCTGAGAAAGGATTGCAAACGCTCGTTAAGGCATGGGAGGGTATCGAGTTTCCGCTGCGCATTCTCGGCGGTGGGCCCTTGAGCCTCAACATCTCCGCGGACTTGAGCCGATGGATCAGCGTTCTCGGGCATAGGCCTCATGCGGAGGTCGGACCCGCGATGCGACAGGCACAATTCCTCGTTATGCCGTCCGAATATATCGAGGGCTTTCCCATGGTGATTGTCGAAGCGTTCGCGAACGGTTTACCCGTCATCGCGAGCCGACTTGGCACAATGGCCGATGTCATCGAAGACGGCGTAACCGGTTTGCACTTCACGGTGGGTGATCCGGACGATCTGGCGGCCAAAGTTGCCTGGGCGATTACCCATTGCGATCGCATGGCTGAAATGGGCTCTGCCGCGCGCCGCGTCTATGAACAGCGTTTCAGCGAGGACACGAACTACCACGCTCTTCTGACGATCTATCGGGACGCAATTTCGGCGGCTGCAGAATCTGGAAAATCTGCTAGAAAAGCGGCACCCTGAAAAGCACACAGCAACACTGACTCAAATCTCGCGTGCGAGTACCTATGACAAAACCTTTAGTTTTCGATAGGCATTGCGGGGATTCGGCGGGCAAGCGAGCGGCAGGTCAACGTGCGGGTGATTCAAACGGGCCAAGCGATCGAGGAGCGGGTAGAGCTGCTGGCACCGAAATCTACAGCCGGGTGTTTCGCAAGGTCGCCACGAGTCTTGAGAAGAAGTGAGTCTCTTGCATTGCTAGCCATTTCGAAGGTGGTCGTTTCACTCAACTAGATTGCGCCAATACGCTCTTCAACTTCTCTCAGCCCAAGAGAAAATGGTCTAGGGAAGTGAACTGATCGTGCCTTCGTGCGCGCCTGTCCGCTACAGTCGAATCTCTACAGTCGGCGCTTAATTGATGCCAACTCTTCTGTCTCTAGCATCAAGTGCAATGCGGAGGCCGGTTGTATTCTCAGGTCGCTCAAAAGTAGCGTCGAGCAGATCAAGCCTATTCATTTTAGTGCGTGTACGGTAGGCGGGAGGTAATCTGCGGTCTGCGAGAAGCATGAATTGATTCTTCGAAAATGCAACGGGCACTTCTTGACCGAAAGGCGGAGCGAACATACAAGCTGGGGGCTCGCGAAATTGCGCCAAATATTCTTCGTTTGTGATCACCTCGACATTGCGCTCACCATCAGACAGCATTCTCAGGTTGAGATGATGCCAACCGTGATTTTGCAAATCAACGCCCGCGCTCACCGCTTGCGCAAGCTCTCCGGAGGTGACGGTGGTCAATGCTCTTTCTATCGTCGCAGACCCAGCAAGCCGAAGGCAGTGGGCGAAGTTGGTCGTTAATTTTTCGATTTCCTCCTGGTTGCGGAATCCCATGTAAACATCCTTGATCCTCAAGCGCAATGCGCGTCGACCCACAATACTTTCGAGATTCCAACTCGAACCGTCGAAGAAGCAGTAGCTGCTATTGGTGTCGTCGAGCATGCAACTTAGTTGGAATGGGAAATACTGTAGTCCTCGCTCCACATTGCTGCCATTAATGAACCAGGACACTGCATGTCCATATTTACGCGCCAAAAGCGCCAGGCTAAAACCACCGTAGGTCGCGTCGTCGATTGTCAACGCATCGCCTTCCCCGCGCTGCGCACGCTCCAAGGAAACATACTTCGAAAGGCGCTGCGACAAATGTTCTATTGCTAATCTTTCAGGAAGAAACAAGGCATGACTGATGCGATCAGGGTTACGCGCCGGGATTACACCATGCGACAAATAAATCATGTCGGGACTCCAGTTGAAAATTTCTCGCGGGTGCCTTCTTTGTCAGTTATAGTCTGGCATTCTACCTCTTAAAACGCGATCAATTCGTTGCAGACCACGGCGCGTGGGAAGAATTGCATTCCACGGTAACGTGACCTACGGTAGGTGGTGGCGGATGTGACCTGACCATTGGTCCCGTGTATTCGTCACGGCAAATTCGACATACCCCGCGGCACCATCTGCGCTATAGTTCTGCTTGAGATCATCCTTGCTTCTGATCACCAGGCGGGGGTCGTCCATAAACGGACTTCGAGATGACTCTTCATTTTAGGCAGATAAAGCTACGGCCCAGTTCTTCTGCTAATCAGTTGCTTTGAGTTGTGAAGAAGAATAGGCCGAAGTCGAAGAGAGAAGCTGAGACCGGCTTGCGATCCACCCGGTTGAAGACACTACCCGCACCTGGAGATCCGAACAATGGTGTGCAGCTTTTAACGCGTCTTGCCAACCGGTCCTCGAACGGGTTTGGGATAGTTCCACAAACAGAAAAACCTGTCTCGCCTCTGGCATGACTCGGGACAGTCCGGGCAAGTTGGCTCATCGCCGACAAGGAGAATTCTTGTTGTTTTTGGCCGCTTGTGGGATAGGATGTACTCTCTACGTACGGTGCGCTACGCTCCCTCGTTGCGCCCTCCTCATTATTTGTCTGGTATCTCATTATTTGTCGGTTATTGAGGAAAGTGCGATCGCAGTGCTGGCGGGTTTGATTCGTCTTCCTTCGGCAAGGAGAGCAGCGAATCTTCGCTGATCGCTGCTTCGCGCTGTTTGTTCCAACATAAAAACAATTTTCGAAAATTCGACTGAAATGAGACTGACTATGAACACTTCCCCCCAGACCCTTCGCACGTTTTTGTTGGGATGTCGGCCGGCGCGCGTAACGATTACATTGGTACTCTTACTGATCCTTGGGTTTGCGCAATCAGGTCTCGCGCAACAAACAACTCCGTTGAATTTCGAGAACAACTATTTTGTAACCGGCGATTACGTCGTCTCCGGGGTGGGCCTGCGCGGACTTGGGGTCAATGGTTTCGCGACGCAACAGTTCACCATGCCGGATGCAAATTCCGTGCCTGCTACGGGTGTGCCTCAGGGGGCCGACATCGTGGCTGCCTTCCTCTACTGGGCAACAGTTGAAAGTTCGCAGACATCGTTTGCCGGGCAGAACGGATTCTTCAGGCCGGTGTTTACCGGCGGACCGGTAACTGGATATCCGATTACCGGGGTACTGTTGGGTAATCCCAATGCCCCGGTGTCATGGAGTTCGGGCGGATGTTCGGGGAGTTCGCAAGGCTCCAAGACCATGCGCACGTACGCCGCAGATGTAAGTCGGTTTTTGCCGCAGGATTCCCAGGGAAATATACTGGCTAACGGCACATATGAGGTGAGACTTGCTGATAGCGGAAGCAACGGCGGCGGAGCTCCGCTGACGTTGGGTGCGAGCCTTGTTATCATTTATCGCGCCATCACACCCTCGTTACCCCTGACCTCGGTTGTTATCTACGACGGTGCATTTGCCCCGGCCAACGGTTCCTCGACCATGTCGCAGACCGTGCAGGGGTTCTACCAGGCCGCAGCGGGTCCGATTTCCAAGCTGACGCACATCGTCGGCAACGGTCAGAGCAACAAATATGAGACGGTGTCCCTGGACGGCGTGAACCTGCCTTCTCGATACGGAAACCTGCCGCCCTTCCCCGGCTACTACAACGGGTCTTGGGACAATCCGACGTGGAGTTTGAGCGGCGCCAGCAACCCTGTGCAGGCCAACGATGCTTCAGCGACGACCACGGTGGTGCCAAATTCCTCTAACGGCGGCTGCGTGTCCTGGGGCGCCGTCATCATGAGCACCACGGTTCAGAACAGGACAACGACGGCATTCTCGATGTGTGGAAACAGAATCAAGGATACTGCGATGCCTCGGTCAACGAAGGCTGCATGCGCCACTACAGATCCCTCCTGGGTTTCGCTTCCCGGAGCAACGTCTGGGCAAGAAGGATCTCTTTGTACAGCTTGACCACATGTGCAGCATCGTAAACGCAGATGGCACTTGTGACACGACAAATGGATATTCCTTCTATCCCTCCGCCAGCGCTCTAACGATGCTGACGAACGCGTTCTCGCCCAAGGGGGACCAATCTACATCTGATTCCGGGGAATCCGGGATACCCGGCGGCACTTGCCACTGGCGCAATCCAGGAGCAAACCTGTACCGATACGACGGACGCGTCCGGGAATCCGGTTCTATGTGAATACCCAAACCAGCCCGGACTCGTTGGCTGGAAGGCGGGGTTTGAGTTCCTGAAGAACCAGCCGCTCAATTACCCCGACGAGACTTCCTGCGAGCAGGCCCTCAACGGCCCGTGCATAAGGCGTTTCCAACACGGGCGCAAGGACAGCTATCACTATGCGTTGTTCGCACACGCAGCGGGCCTGCCGGAGTGGGGACTGCAGGGCGGTAGCCTAACCAGCGTGGTCGCGTCCGGCAACACGGTCACGTTCACCACATCTGCCCCGCACGGCTTGACTGCGGGGACGGACCGCGTAACCGTCACCGATGCCATCACGAATCCCAGTCTGAATGGGACTTACTTAGTCCAGACTGCCAGTGGCAACACTTTCACCATACAAATCCCCACGTCAGCCAACGCGACCTATACCCAGTCAACTGATCCATGGCTTTCGGTAGCGTCTGGCCGAATCCGCTCAACATCCGGAGTCTCCGATATCGGCGGGTGCCGACTCTCTCATCACACTGGGTCTCTGGAAAGCCGCAGGGCAGACTGACCCAGTGCAAGCTGGAACGTTCATGCACGAGTTGGGACATTCGCTCGGCTTGACGCATGGAGGCCTCTATTACGACACACCGGGCAGTTACGTCCCCACGCTCGAGCCCAACTGCAAACCAAATTATCAGAGTGTCATGAGCTACCAGTTCCAGGTGGACCTTCTGGACGATGGTGTCTCTGGATTATTCCGAGCAGCAGCTGAGCACGCTGAATGAAAACAGCTTGCCCGCGGGGCTGATGACCACGGATGGGTCGGCGCTCGCATACTCGACGACCAAATGGTATTCGCCTGTTCCGCCTGGCGGAGTCGGCTCGCCTGCCAAGTCCCATTGTGATGGCACACCGTTGTCGCCGAACACCGACCCTGATCCCACGATGTACCTGGTGCAGGGCGACGCCAACCCGATTACGCCGGCGTCGGCGTGGTTGAGTGGTTCGGATGTCAATTTCGACGGGACCATCAGCGCCGCCTGGCGCGGCTACGACGATTGGGCAAACGTTGACCTGCGTCAGATTGGGGCTACCGGCAGTGAGATCTCCGGTGGCGGCAAACTCACAGTGGGTACCGGCAAACTAACGGTCGGCACCGGGAAACTAACGGTCGGCACCGGAAAACTAACGGTTGGTGCCGGAAAACTCACAGTCGGTACCGGCGTCGGGGACCTTACTTTCGAGACGGCGAACTCCTCTGTCCGTTCTCCTCGACGCCTGACGGCGACCCAGACACCGACGCCGCGTCACATACAGCTGAATTGGTTGGCGCCAAGCTTCGGGCAGATCGGTTCGTACAACATCTATCGCTCGACGAACGGGGCGACCGCCGTGCTGATTAGCTCGGTTCCTGGCACCTCGCTTACATTCACTGATATGACTGTCGACCTGCGGACCCACTTACTCGTATTTTGTGACTGCAGTGCTCGCGAACACGAATCCGCCCCAGGAAAGCGTACCGTCCAACATTACTTCTGCGATACCGACCTGTACGCCGACCTCCACGACCGTAACTTCCTCGATGAACCCGTCGATTTACGGACAGGCGGTTACGTTCACCGCGACGGTGGCCAACACCTCCGGGGACACGGCCACACCAACCGGCTCAGTTCAGTTCTCCGTGGATGGCGCGCCATTCGGCGCGGCGGTACCCCTGTCCGGATCGGGAACTGCGGTCACCGCTGCGAGCGGTGCCACAGCAACCCTGAGCGTCAGCGGCTCGCCACACACCATCAAAGCGGTGTACACGAACACCGACGGAAGTTTCAGCGGAAGCTCCGGAACTCTGAGCCCGGGCCAGATGGTCAACCCAGCTCCCACCTCCACCGACAGTGACTTCCTCGGTGAACCCGTCCATTTACGGGCAGTCGGTTACGTTCACCGCGACGGGTGGCGAACACCGCCGGGGCAGGGATCAGCACAGCCACACCAACGGGCTCAGTTCAGTTCTATGTTGATGGCGCGGCATTCGGCGCAGCGGTGCCACTATCTGGATCGGGAGTGGCGGCCACGGGCACAAGTGGTGCCACAGCAACCATGAGCGTCAGTGGCTCGCCGCACACCATCAATGCGGTGTACACGAACACTGACGGAAATTTCAACGGAAGCTCCGGCACTCTCAGCCCGGGCCAGACAGTCAACCCAGCACCGACCTCCACGACCGTGACTTCCTCGGTGAACCCGTCGATCTCCGGGCAGTCAGTCACCTTCACCGCAACGGTGGCCAACATAGCTGGGGCAGCGATCAGCACGGCTACACCCACCGGCACCATTCAGTTCAAGGACGGCTCTTCGCTTCTCGGCGCGCCTCAGCCGGTTAGCGGCCTGGGCACAGCTACTCTGACTACCAGTGCGCTTACGGTGGGCGCGCATCCGATCACCGCCGTCTATACCAACATCGACGGCAACTTCCGAGGCAACACGTCTACGAGTGTCACCCAGGTTGTGCAGGACTTCTCCATCACAGCTACGCCCGCAGTGCTCAGACCGTCCCCTCGGGACACCAGGCGGTCTACAGCATCACCGTAACGCCGATCAGTGGCCTGACTGGTACGATTGCCCTCTCTTGCAGTGGGGCGCCACCCAATTCAACGTGCTCGGTCTCTCCGTCCACAGCCAATTTGCAGGGTACAGCGAGTCACGTCGACGGTGACGCTGTCTGCAAACCAAAACGTGAATCACGGGACCTTCACGCTGACTTTACGGGAGTACTTGCGGGCAGAAACCTCACCCACAGTACGACGGTGCAACTCACGGTGAAATAGAAACAGAGAAGTTATGACATTAAGCAGGGCGGGATCTATGAGGTCCCGCCCTGCTTTTCTGCGAAAGGAGACGGAATGTGGCGTCGAAGGATATGCCAACAAGGATGTTCGATGGGAGCGTTGGGAGAGTAGAGATCCATCAGAAGAGAGACTGAGGTGGGTGCCTTGATGCATTCCAGGTACGCGACGAAGGCGCCGAGCGTAAGATCGCCGTCGTTTTTATAGTGTGTGCCTCACTGGTCAAGCCGACGGTGAATGTCAGCCAGCAATGGATCGTCGCTGGCTTGACCGCGAATGGCTGAGGTACGTACGATAGGCTTCGGCGAACCCTGGACTCTTGAGGCCTTCGCGCACACGTCCCAGGTAATAATAGATGGGTGGGAAATAGGCGAAGGTGGGGTTGCTGTCCTGGAAAATCTCGATGGCTTCGCCCCGCCGCTTCATGCAGCGGTCAAACTCTGAATCCGCCTCGACAAACATCCCGGCCTCCAGATAGGCGCGTCCCAACTCGAAGCGGCCAATCCAGGTATCGACTAGTTGGTTGGCTCCGGTAAACATGTTGATGGCCTCGTGCGGATCTCCACGCTGCAAGGCCAGATCGCCACGAATGATTTTCGCGTAGGCTTGGGTCTCCGGTTGGACTTCAGAAGCCAAGCCGTCGGCCAGTTTTTGGGCTTTGGCGATTTCTCCCGCCTCCAGTAGAGTTCGCGCCGCTAGAACCCGCACCGGTACAGACTTGCTAATAGATATAGCCTTGGTGGCGGCGGCAACCGCCGGTCCCTTCTGGCCGCGCAAGAGCTGTAACTGACCGATGCCAGCAAGTTTCTCAGCGGCGTTGTCCGCGTTCTTGGCGGCCGTGTCGGCGGCTACTCCCTGCTCAAGGATTCGAACGGCATCTGCGTATCGGCCTTCATAGGAAGCGATATCCGCCAAGCCAGAGGCGGCCAGGGAAGCGCCCAACGCGTCCATCTTCTCCATCTTGTGATAGGTTTCGGCGGCCTTGGACATTTGACTTAGCCCCAGTTGCGCCTCCGCCAGAGCGAGATATGCCTGGGAGGAAGGATTAAGCTTCAGCGCCTTCTGCGCCTCGCGTTCGCCGGCACTGAAATCCCCACTGTACGTGCTGTAAAACGACAGCACCACCCGTTGCACCGCGCCTCGTGGAACAATTTCGACTGCACGTTGGGCGGCCGCGACCGCTTCAGGAATTCTGCGCAAGCTTACGTAACAGGCGGCGCTATTGGCCCATGCTGAATCGTCGGCAGGGAAGCGTTTGACGAGTTCGCCGTATTCCTCAATGCATTTGGGATAATTCGAGGTCGCGAAATAGTAAAGACCACGCACTCGGTAGCGCTCGCGCTCCGTCATGCGGTCCACGTGTTCCATGGCCAGCTTCACATATTTCTCTGCGTCCTGTGTTCTGCCAAGATTTCCGTACGCGGAGGCCATTCCCCCATAGGCACGCGCAAAGCTCGGGTCTAAGGCGGTGGCATTGGAAAAGGACCGGATGGCTTCTTCCGAATTCCCTGCCAACAACTGTTCCATTCCAATCCCATACTGGTGCACAGCCTCCAAGGATGACGTGGAGAAGGCTCCCGCAGCCTTCTCGATCTGCACCGATTCCGGCATGGTGTCTCCGAGGGCTTGGCGAATGGGGGCGATAACCTTAGGGATGTCGAGAAGGAGTTCGTCTTTGCTCGCAGCATTGGCATTCGCGCTGGTGAGTGTCTTTCCTGTGACCGCATCGATCGCCTTCACTGCCACAGTGTAGCCACCACCATTGCTGCTTAGCGAACCGGTGACGATCGCGGCGACACCCTCGTTGACAGCGACCAGTCGAGCCGCCTGTTCATCGAGCTTGCTAGTTGGATTGGGCAGCTTGCCAGCCAACTGGCGCGCAGTGCTCCGGTTGTAAGCATTGATGAAGCTGGCTCCTTCCAGGGCAACATTGACCATCGGTTCCAGTGTGTCATCGAAGAGCGGGTCGGATGTGTTGTTCTGAAAATCAGCCACAAGAACAGAAACCGGGGCATGCTCGACCGCTACTACACTCTTCTTCCTGCTAAAGTACCAGGCCGTTGCAGCTACCGTCACAAGCAGCAGGAGCGTGACCGGCGCAATCCGTGACCAGGGCACTTCGCGCAGCCGATTGATCCTCAGATGAGTAGACGACGCCGAAACTTTGGCCGTGCCGCTCTTTCCCTGCCATGCCAACAGGTCGTTGAGCAAGTCGTCCGCACTCGAATAGCGAAGTGCGGGGTCGCGCTCCAGACACTTGCTCACGATGTTGCTTAGCGCTCCGGGCACGTTCTTGTCGATTTCAGAAACCGGAATCGCACGCTGCTGCGTTCGCTTGAGAAGGCTTGCGATGGCACTTTCCGCGTGATACGGCTGGATCCCAGTCAGCAGTTCGTAAAGAATCAGGCCGACGGTAAAGATGTCGGAGCGTGCGTCCAGATCTTTTGCCTGGGCCTGCTCCGGAGACATGTATTCCATCGTCCCCAGCATCGTTCCCGTCTGCGTCATGCCATCGCCTTGCAGATTGCGGGCGAGTCCAAAGTCCATGACCAGCACCCGGCCATCGCTCGCGCGCATGATATTTCCTGGTTTCAGATCGCGGTGAATAACGCCCACACGGTTGGCTGCTCGCAGGCCACTAACGACCTGCTCCATGATCTCCACCGCCTCGGTTGGCGGCAGCTTGCCGTGCTGTTGCAGCAGATGGTGTAGGTCATCTCCCTCGACGAACTCCATGGTGATGAATTTGATCCCGTCCGCGTCGCCCAGGTCGTAAATGCGGATGATGTTACGATCCGTAACTTTGCTGGCGAGAAGGATCTCTTGCTTGAAGCGCTGCAGAATGTCGGGATTGCTGGCCAGTTCGGGACGGATCACTTTCAAAGCGACGGTGCGACCCAATTCGCGGTCCTCGGCCTTGTAGACAGCTCCCATGCCACCTTGTCCTATGGTCTGCAGGATCTCGTAGCGTCCGGCCAGCAGCATTCCCGGAGGGAGCGCCGGAAGTTGCCAGGTCGAACTGATGGGTCTGGGTGGTGGTAGCGGACTGTCCGGCATGCGAGCGTCGAGCAGCGTTGGAGCATCCGAGGCCGCTGGCCCGCGAGTTGGTGGCGGCGGCGCCAGAATCGTGGCGGCGTCGGAATCGCTCGTGCTTCTGCCAACGTCCAGCAGAGTTGGCGGCTCGGGGGAGTCCGACCGCGAAGGCGCAGACTCGAGTTTCGTCTTCCCCGGTGGGGATATGGTGGTGCTTTCCGAATCGGATGTATTCGGAACCTTGGGATCACTCATACCCTGTTAGAATCCTGGGAACAAACGGCGGCACCTCAAGTTGATTTAGCAGCATCTTAGCACCAAATCAGCTCGTTATGCGGTTCACTTGGCGCGGCGCAGCCATCGACCTCTGCCTTCCCGTCAATTTAACCACCGCTACTAACACTTGGGCCTCTGGCTGCAAGCTGGTTGTCGATAGATCATCGAGCGGCAGGCCTCACTGGGGTCACGTCATGTTAGCGTAAACAAAGGCACTCGTTCTAGCGGGCCGGCAAATGCCGCGATAGGCCGGTTGTTGCAATCTCACGTTTCGTTCCATGAGTGCTCCTACGGCGAGACTCCCCGCCAAGGCGTTTCCTTGCATGCCAATTTGTGCAGAATTGACTTGTGCCACCGTACCCAGTCCTGCAAAGACGCGGCCGGAAGGGTACGCATTTTAAAGACCAGCTTCCGGCGATCTTCCACTGGAAAGGTCATACCCTGGGCCTGCGGCTTGCCGCCACATCGCATCCATATGGGCGTGGTCAATGCGCTCAGCGGACGGCTGTATGGTGTGACCTTCGGGCCCTTCATCCAGCGAAGCGGGTTCAGCTTCCAACATCCCTGCCGCACCAGAAAGTCTCCAAATCCTCGCATCGTGCTCAGGGTCGCATAGACGGTCGCCTTGGATCGAAAACTGGCGCACGCCGCAATGTAGTTGGTGATCAAATCGACGCCGATCTGCTCGATCGTAAATAAGCGCACCCGTTTCAGCTGGCGGCAGCGCTCATTGAGGACTGAATGGGTCGCTCTCAGTTCCGGGCGTCTGGACTAAAGTCCGCCGGCCTCGGAATCTTTTCTTCATTGGACGAGGTCCGATGCTAGCGGGTCCAAAACTATGGCGCCCTCATAAACCCGATTGGTCAGGATACCCCGTTTGCCGCTTTCCACCAGGGGCACGAAGAATCACCCGAATTCCCGTAGCCTGCATCTTGTCCATGATCCTGTCGAACCACTCGAAGGTAAACTTACCCTGGGATGGCTCAAAGGAATCCCACCACAAGTCGCCCATGCGCACGACGTTGAAACCGGCCCGCTTCATGATGGCGATATCCTGGTCGATCTGATCGGGCGAGCGGTCAATGGGCTGATAACAGGCGCCTACGAAAAGCTGTCCTGGACCCGGCCAAGTTGGATGCTCGGACGCGGCCTGCGCGGCCCGTGCGAGATCTGAGAGCCCAAATAAGATGATAGCTAGCAGAAGGCCGAAGAAGTATACGTTTCTATTGACGCAGATTGTACGACGCATCCTCTCGCTCATCTGCTCTCCTTCCGACGTGCTCTCTTTCCGCTTACGCCAGTGTCAGCTCTGAGCACAGCTGCATAATCAACCGCTGGTTTATAGAGCTTTGGAAGCTCCACCGTCAGAGCGTCGGTCTGCTGCTTCCAACTCACTGTCTGGTCGGTTCCCAGAAGTTCGAGCTTGCGCAATTCTTCCCGGTTTTGTTGCGGCTGAAAGTCCCAGAGACTGCACGGTGAACGATTCTGTCGGCCAGCCCAGCACCAGTGCGTAGATTACGAGTATTCGGCTTTATTGCGAGTGAATCGGATGTCTTTCTCTCCCAGTTTGGTCACGCTCCCACCCTGGAAGGAACCCGCCTTTACGCTATTGGGTCCTTCACCGTAAACCTTCCACGGCCGAGTCTCATAGATCGCCTCACTGTTGGTCTGCATCCATGCGGTGATGCCGTCGAGCACCGCAATTTCCTTGCTGTCAATGGTTCCGTCGGGCCTGCCGGGAACATTCAGAATGAACGTGCCGTTCTTGCTCACCGTGTCGATCAGCCAATGGATCACGTCGCGCGGGGGTAAGATACCCGCCGTATTTTCCCGGCTTCTCGTAGAGGAAGCGAAGATAGTGCCAGGCGCCAATGCAGGTCTCAGACTGCCACGGATGCTTCATGATCTCGGCGGTGAGTCCCCGCTCATAGTCAGCGACAACAGCTTTGGCCAGCCGATCGGGAACATCTTTGACGTTCAGAACGGCTTCCATTTTGCCGCCGTGTTGCCTAAGGCTGTTGTTGTAGAAGTACGCGCCGATGTTCATTCCGCCCCAGCCCAGCGGCAGAAGCGAATCGTCGAAGTAAAGCAGATCTGGATTGTGCTGGTCGATGAGATCGCGTGTCCGATCGTAGAAGTTCTTCACATAGGACACGTCAGGCAGCGCGTCGGCTGGGTGTTTCACGCCGTAGAGTCGCTGCGGATTCGAGCCCCTGCCACCACTGATCTTTGCCTGCCGCCTGGGTGAGATCGCCATCGTATGGAACGCCAGCCTGCGGACCGGATTTGTCGGCGCCGTGCGAAGGCTGGAACCACCACCAGTTGCGCGCCTGATGCACTGTCACGCCGAATCGCAGCCCCTGCTTCCGCGCCGCGCGCAGCCCATGTGCCGATCGACATCACGATGGGGGCCGATGGCTGCGGCATTCCACGGCTGATGCTTCGAGTTCCACGCGTCGAAGCTGTCGTGGTGATTGGCCAAAGCGACGAAGATGCTGGCGCCTGCGTTTTTGTAGCGCGTAATCAACTCGTCCGGTTCCCAATTCAGCAGGGTCCACTGTGCGCAGAGTTCCTTGTAGCCAAAACGCGATGGCGGGCCATAGTGTTCGAGGTGATATTTGTATTGCCGCTGGTCCTCGATATACATATTGCGCGCGTACCAGTCGCCGGCTTCGGCCACGCACTGCGGACTCCAGTGAGCCCAGATGCCGAACTTAGCATCGCTGGTACCACTCCGGCGCCTCGTACTCAAGCAACGAATCCCAAGTGGGTTTGAATGGACCGTCGCCAGCAAGATCGGGAATTGGCGAATTCAGGGGCACATCGTCCCAAAGCTCCGCCGGCGATCGACTGCGGCTGTGGGATTGTAGTTCCACGCGGCGGTTGCCACGTGGCCTCATCGAGCTCGCTCTTCGACAATCTTGCCGTCGCTCACCTTGTAGAAGACTCGCTTCTCCGGCGGCAACGCGCAGAACTGAGCGTAGTCCTGCGTGTACTGGTTGAAGCCACTTGGCAATCCCGACTGGGTTTCCTGCGCGATCTGCGCAGAGGATGGCAAAGCCTTCGATGCTGCGGCAATCGCGAGTAATTTGCAGAAATCTCGTCTTTGCATGAATCCCCTTCTGTTGCGGAACGCCAATCGGAAGTATCCCTTTATTCCGGTAACGCGATTTGGCCTTCGATACGGAACTTTCCGGTAGCCACAGGCGCTGCTGTGTCGGGCTGGCCTCCGCCGATGCTGATGGAGTAATCGCCTTGAGCGATCATCGGATTTCCATCCTCGGTCACCATGCCCAGGTCGCGGTCCCTTAGGTCGAAGTGAACCTTCTGGCTCGCACCCGGTTCGAGATGAACTCTTTGAAATCCGCGAAGAGCGATCAGCGGCGCACCCTTCAGAGTAGGAAACTTGAGATAGACCTGCACAACCTCATCTCCGGCAACTTTACCGGTGTTGGTCACGGTCACATCAACACCCACAGGCTGCCCCGCTGCCACCGGCTGCGACGGAACGGTCAGGTCACTGTACTTGAAGGTCGTATAGCTGAGTCCGTAGCCAAAGGGATAGAGTGGCTTGGCGTCGAAGTAGCGGTAGGTCCGGTTAGCCATGCCGTAGTCTTCGAAGTTCGGCAACTGGTCGACGCTGGTATAGAAGGTAACCGGCAAACGACCAGCGGGATTGTTTTTCCCGCTCAGAGTTTCAGCTACTGCCGCACCGCCCTCTTCGCCGGGATACCACGCGTCGAGGACGGCGTTGGCATGCTCGTTGATCCAGTTGACGGACAGGGCACTTCCATTCAGGAGCACCACGGCGAGCGGTTTGCCGGTGGCTGCGACGGCTTCGACCAGTTCCTCTTCCGGCTGGGGAAGATCGATGCTTGTTCGATCTCCGCCGAGGAATCCCGGATCAGTCACCGGCATCTCTTCGCCTTCGAGCCTGCTGGTGATGCCGACGACTGCAATTACAACGTCGGCATTCTTTGCGGCTGCGACGGCCTCAGGTGAAGGTGCATCGTTCACCTTCGCCCAGATTAGTTGTGCGTGCGGTTCACGGGACAAGCTGCCGTAGTTCAGGCTCAGCTCAGCTTTCTGTCCCTTGATCAGGTGAACGCGACCACTGGCTGCTTCGACTTCGTCGTAGGCTATCAGCGTAGCAACTTGCTTGCCGGCAATCGTGAGTCTTCCGAAGCCTGTGCCGCGCACGCCGATAAGGTAGTCGCCGGTTTCCGCAGGCGTTATCAAGCCTGTCCAATTCACGGCGATGGTCTTTTTCCCGGCGACCTCCGATGGGAGATTGTTCGCGGCGAGATTAACATTCGTCTCGGTCCTGGTTGCGAGCGTTGGATTAGATTGTTGCGGGGACCAGCCAGTGGACTCGCGGTACTCTGCCTTCAGGCCGGGCTTGCCATCGGGGGTGGTCAGCATGGCATCCGGAATGGGGTTCCATCAGTGCGCAGGAACTGGGTTCCAGAAACGAAGGTAATCTTCGCGTTGGGGAACTCCGCCTGGAGGCCGTCGAGAATGGAGACGATGTGCGTGGTCTGTCCGGCGTAGTTTCCAAGCAGGACTTTGTCTGGTCGGCGAGCGGACCGATGACAGCAATCTTTTTGATTCCCGGCTTGAGGGGAAGCAGGCCGTCGTTCTTGAGCAGAACCATAGACTCATTGGCGAGCTTTCGTGCGTGCGCGCGATGCTCGGCGCTGTCGAGTTCCTTCTCGTCGATCTTGGTGTAGGGAACCATGTCGGGCGGATCGAACATGCCGAGCTTGATGCGCGCGGTGAACAGGCGGATGAGCGCGGTGTCGAGTGTGCTTTCAGGCAGGTAGCCTTGCTGGACTGCGTCGATGTACGCCTTTTCGACGGGGTCGCCAAATCTTGAGGTAAAGGTGACGCACTCGTTGTCCATGCCGCGGATGACGGAAATGGCCGCGCCCTGTGCCTGCGTGGGACGGTAGCGATGATTGGCGGCAACGTCGCGCACGGCGTCGCAATCGGAGACCACGTAACCCTGGAAGCCCCACTTGCCGCGCAACTGGTCCTGGAGCAGGAACTGGTTGGCGCAGGCCGGCTCGCCGTTGATCGCGTTGTAGGCGCACATGACGGAGCCGGCCTTGCCCTCGACGATGGCGGCACGAAAGGCGGGCGTGTAGGTATCGACCTGGTCGTGCTTGCTTACGTCCACATCGGCGAAGTGCCGCGTCGGTTCAGGCCCGCTGTGCACGGCGTAGTGCTTGGGCGTTGCGATGGCGAGGTAGTACTTCGGATCGTCGCCCTGCAATCCGGTGACGTAGGCTACGCCCATGCGGCCGGTGAGGAATGGGTCTTCGCCGTAGGTCTCCTGACCGCGGCCCCAGCGCGGGTCGCGAAAGATGTTCAGGTTCGGAGACCAGAAATCGAGGCCTCCCATGATGCCGGTGTGTCCCTCACGCAGGTTCTGCACGTGCTTGATGCGTCCCTCGATGCCAATCTGCGCCGCCATGGTGTGAATTCCCGGCGCATCGAAGGTGGCAGCCAAGGCCGATGGGCTCCGGATACTCGGTCACACCTTCGTTGATCACTCCGTGCAGGGCTTCGCTCCACCACTGGTATGCGGGAATATTGAGCCGCGGAACTGCCGCGGAGTTGTTCTGCATCTGCGGAGCTTTCTCCGCAAGCGTCATGCGGTGCACCAGGTCGGCGCCCGTTGTTCAGGTGTCAGATTAGTGTTCAGGTACGGAAGAGGCGCTGCGCCTGAGCGACTACAGACCGTGCCGCGAAGGCAATGAAAAGGAGTCCCGTACCCAGGACAAGTATGTTCGCGTCATGTATTTGTTCATGTGATCCTCAAGTTGGAACCTGAGCTAGCTGTCTTCCGGCCAGCCCTGTTTTTGATCAAGCGATGACCCGGAGGTGAATATCCTCTACGCGGGACAACGCAGTCTTATATTCGCGTTCTACTTTGCGGCAACGGCCGGGTGATTCGGCGACTGGAACAGCCTGCGGCGCAAAGTCTTTCAGGTCGCGACGCCACGTCTGCCATTCGTGATCCGTGCCCGGCGATTCGTAAAAGACGTGCTTGAACTTCGCTTCGTCGAGCGGAGTCGTGCAGTTTCTCGATTCCAGTCTTCATCCGCTCCGGCTCTTCGGTTCCCACACCGATCCACAGCAGATGCACCCGCTTTGAAAAGGCCGCGGGATCAGCCAGGGCTCCGTGGAATGCGGTCTTGGTGTCCGGCTTGTCATTTCCCGTCGAGAACAGACGTTGGCCGCTCCGCTGAATCCGCCGATGTAGGAGAACAGATCGAGATGATTGAAGGTCACCTGGAACGTCTGCATGCCGCCCATGGAGAGTCCCGCCATAGCGCGGTGATCGCGATCGGGGATGCGTACTGAAGGTCTTGTCGACGAAGGGAATCAGCGCCTGGGTCATGTCGTCTTCGAACGCGCCCATGCGTTCCTGCATGACTTTCATGAACTCCGGCGAGCCGAAGGGCTTTCCCGCCATGTCAGGCATCGACATACCCGGCGCGGCGTCGCATAGCCATAGGCCATGACGATGATCATCGGCTTCGTGCTTCCGCCGGCGATCAGGTTATCGAGAATGAAATTCGCATTACCTTGCCGGATCCATCCTGTTTCGTCTTCGCCGCCGCCGTGCTGGAGATAGAGCACCGGATAGCGCGTCTTCGTCTGCGTGTCGTAGTCCGGCGGCAGGTACACGAGCGCGTGCCGCCACGTTCCGGTCACGTTGGAGTGATACCAGACCTCGCGCACCTGCCCATGGGGAACATCCTGGGGCGAGTAGTAGGTTGCGCCGGCTTCGGGAACCTCGACCGCGCTGGCCCATTTGCTGCCGCCGAAGTAGGCTGTGCTGCCGGGATCGCTGACCTCGGCTCCGTCCACGATGATGGTGTAGTAGTGGAGCCCGGGCGCCATGCGGCGGTGTTGTGATGGTCCAGAAGCCATCTGCCTGCTTCTCCATGTCCACTTTGGGACCGCTCCAGAAATTGAGCTTCACGTTGGTCGCGTCGGGCGCTTTCAGCCGAATCTGCACGCGCGAATTGCTATCGACCATGGGATACTGCGCATCCAGAACGTTCGATGTTGCGGGCTTGAAGTCACCCGAATCCTGAGCTAAACAGAAACTCGCTGCCAGCAGCATCACGAAACCAGTTCTTTTCAAACCACACCTCCGCACGAAAACGTCCGCGAGGCGAGAGCCGCTTTGGAGCCGGATCACTCTGCCACAATCAATCATCGGCATGGTAATCCGTCGGCGTCGTAGGAATAAAGCGATTTATTGACTTGTTCGCTTTGGCTCGCTCCTGTGTATAGTCGAGGATTCCGGAACGGAATACGAGAAACGGCGGCCGAAAATTCCGAGCCTGAAAGGCGGCGCGTCCGGCCGTCGCACTGGAGTGCGCGTTCCGGCTCAATGGAGGCAATGTCAGTGACACGTCGCGTTCTTGCAGTTTCAGTGCCTGCTGGGGTTCTTTCTTCGGTTGCGCATTTGATGGCTGCTGACGCCACTATTCATCTCTCCGTCGATGCTTCGAAGACGGGCCCGAAGATTGATCGCAACCTCTTCGGCCAGTTCGCCGAAAATCTCGGCCACGGCCTGTACGAAGGCATCTTGGTCGGCCCTGATTCATCCATTCCCAACACGCGGGGCATTCGTAATGACGTAGTGGCCGCCCTCAAGGAACTTAAGGTGCCGAACGTACGCTGGCCGGGAGGCTGCTTTGCCGACCAGTACCACTGGCGCAAGGGAGTAGGTCCCCGCGACAAGCGCCCCGCCACGGTGAACTCAGCCTGGGGCGACGTCATCGATACCAACGCCTTCGGCACCGATGAATTCATGGATTTCATGCAGCAGATCGGCAGCACACCCTACGTGTCGATCAACCTCGGCTCCGGCACGCCGCGAGGAGGCGGCCGAGTGGCTGGAGTATATGACGGCCGCGGCGCCCACGGCTCTCGCAAAAGAACGCGCTGCCAACGGCCATCCCGAGCCCTATAAAGTTGGATTCCTCGGCATAGGCAACGAAAGCTGGGACTGCGGCGGCGCCATGACACCCGACTACTACACCAGCCTGATGAAGGTGTACAGCCGCTTCGTCCTCAACATGAATCCCGCCCAGCGCGACAAGGACCAGATGCTGAAGATTGCCGTCGGCCCCGGCACGCCTGACACCCAGTGGACCGAAGTCGTGATGCAAGCCTGGAAGAAGCATACCTGGGCCTGGGACATCAATGGCGTCTCACTGCACTGGTACACGGTTCCGAATGGCTGGCCACCCTCAACCTCCTCCGACAAGTTCGGATTGGACGATTACGTCAAAACCCTCAAATCCACGCTCTTTATGGATGAATTCCTGCGCAACCAGGAAGTAGTGATGGACAAGTACGATCCGGAGAAGAAGGTCACTCTGGTCGTGGATGAGTGGGGCGCCTGGCATGGGCCGTTGACCGGCTCGAATCCGGCTTTCCTTGTGCAGCAGAACAGCGTTCGGGATGCCATTCTCGCCTCGCTGAACCTGAACATCTTTGCCCGCCACGGCGATCGCGTCCGCATGGCCAACATCGCCCAGATGATCAACGTTCTGCAGGCGATGATTCTCACCGACAAAGAGAAAATGGTCCTGACACCCACCTATTACGTTTTCAAAATGTACGTTCCGTTACAGGACGCCAAATTGATTCCGGTCACCTTCGACGCGGGTACCTACACACACGGCAGCGTAACCCTGCCGCGCGTTGACGCCATCGCAGCAAAGGGTACTGACGGAAAGCTGCTGCTTGCGATCACTAACCTCGACGCGGAAAACCCCGCAATCATCAGCGCGGATCTGTCAGGCATAACGGCAAAGTCAGCCAAGGCGGAAACGTTGACGGGAGCGGCGGTCGACAGCGTGAACACTTTTGAGAAGCCGACGTTGGTAACGCCAAAACCGACGGATGCGAAGGTTCAGAACGGCAAACTATCCCTCACGGTAGGGCCGCGATCCGTGACTGTTGTTTCTATCGAGCAGTAGCCGCGAGTGTATTCGATCGAGGCGGTGTACCGATGCGTGTGCCGCCAGGACCGAAGATTCAGCTCACATGCCGTGCCTATCGAAGGCTGGAAGCGTTGAATGCAATATCCGGAGAAACTAACCTTGTACCCTCTCGAAAAGATCGTAGTCCCGAAGACTCTCTCATTGATTCTCGGACTGTTTGTAGTTCTGCTGCTCGCCTTACCTGTCCTCGCTCTATCTGAAACGCGCACGGTCAATGCCACCATCGATGTCTCGAAGACCGGCGCCCCCATCTCAAAAAATATCTACGGCCAGTTCCTCGAGCACGGCGGAGACATCGTCAACAGCGGGATGTGGTCTGAGATGCTGGTCGATCGCAAATTCTTTTATCCGGTCGCGGCCGGCGCGCCGACGCCCCCACCCGTGATAGGCGGGGCTGGCGGCAATCCGCGCTTCCGCCGCATTCCGACGCGCTGGTGGGCTCCCCTTGGGGGCAACAACGTGGTCACGATGGACACCGCGACACCTTATACCGGCGATCAATCTCCGCTGGTCAAACTCGACGTCAAGGATCCGCATGGCGTGAGCCAGGCCGGAATTGCCGTTCGTAAAGGCAAAGCCTACATAGGACGAATCGTGCTGGCCGGCTCTCCCGGTGCGGTGGTCAAGGTCACGCTCATCTGGGGCAAGGAGCCCTTAAATCGTCAGACCGTAACTATCTCCACCATCGGTGCAACGTATCGCAAGTTTCCACTGCACTACACCGCCGCGGCCGACACCGATGATGCGACGCTCGAGATCACCGGTACAGGCGCGGGCTCATTCCACGTCGGCGCCGTATCGCTCATGCCCGCCGACAACATGGAAGGCTTCCGCCCCGAAGTCATCGCCGCGCTCAAGCAACTGCGCTTCGGCGTTCTCCGCTTTCCCGGCGGCAACTTCGTCTCCTCCTACGAGTGGCGGTACGGCGTCGGCGACATCGACAAGCGGCCGCCGATTTTCGATTCCGTCTGGCACGCCGTGCAGCCCAACGATGTCGGCACGGATGAGTTCCTTACCCTCTGCCGTCTCCTCGCCGTCGATCCCTACATCACCGTCAACGCCGGCTTTGGCGACGCATGGTCTGCGCGCGAGCTGGTCGAATACACCAATGGTGCTGCCTCCACGCCAATGGGGAAATGGCGGGCAGCAAACGGCCACCCTGCGCCTTATCACGTGGAGTGGTGGGGAGTTGGAAACGAGCCTTGGGGCGACTACCAGATGGGCTCCGTGTCCCTTCCACAATTCGAACTAAAGCACAATCTCTTCGCCAAAGAAATGCGTAGGGCCGACCCGTCCATCAAGCTCATCGCTGGCGGCGCCATGCCCGACGTGATGGAAGGAGCCGACCAGTCCAGGCGCATCAATGGGCAGTACGTCCCCGACTATCTTTCCTCTGCAGATTGGACAGGCCAGATGCTCCTCAACTGCCTCGACAACATCGACATGGTCAGTGAGCATTACTACGCATCCGGCACCGAGCATACCGACATGAAGCTGCAGAAAAAGGTTCCCATCGATCCTCCTCTATCGCTGGTCGAGTGGGAACGCGCGCCGGCCGTCCAGGTCCGCGCGAAATATGAGCATTATCAGGAGTACCTCAAGCGAATTCCCGCTCTCCGCGCCAAGCCCGTCCCCATCGCGATCGACGAGTGGGCTTACTTCGGCGGCGGACCGAACTCCTACAAGACTGTCCCAGCTTACGCATGGGCCTTCCATGAGATGTTCCGCCACTCCGACATCTTTCAAATGGGCGCATTCACATTTGCGACCGCGATGATGAGCTCCAACCGTACCGAAGCGATCCTCAATCCCACCGGCATGCTCTTCAAGATGTATCGCGATCACTTCGGCGTTACTCCTGTTGAGGTGACTGGAAATTCGCCGCAGCCGAAGCCAACTTTTCCGGCTGGCGGCGACCAGCCTGCGGTCAACCCCGGCAGCGTTACATATCCACTCGATGTAAGCGCCGCTCTAAGCGAGGACCGCAAGATCCTTACTATTGCCGTGCTCAATCCTTCCGACTCCGAGCAAAGCATTAAGGTCGCCATCAACGGAGCGAAGCTCACAAACAGTGGAAAAGTGTGGCGGATGGCGCCGGCCTCCATCGACGCAACCGTGCAGGTCGACAAGAAGCCCGAAGTTCAGGTCGAAGAACAAACGCTGAGTGCGCTGCCCGACACCATCGTAGTCCGCCCGTTTAGCGTGAACATCTATTCCTACCCGGTGCAGTAGCCGGTCATCGAGAGGGTTCTAATGAGATTCACGAAACTGTTTCTTGCGTGCGCAATCACATTGGCTGTCATGCCCGGATCGTGGCTCATCGCTCAGGTGCAGACCAATATTCCGGACGTCGTCCCGGGAGCAAAACCGGTAGCGGTCGAGCACATCAAGATCCATGGCACATCCCTCGAAGGCAATCTCGAAGGCGATGCCGTCGATCGCGATGTCATCGTCTTCCTGCCGCCCAGCTATCAAAAAGACAAGAAGCATCGCTATCCCGTGGTCTACGCGCTGCACGGGTACTCCATCGGAGCCGAGCAATGGTCGCACGAGATCCACGTACCGCAGACCATCGAAGGCGCGTTTGCCAAAGGCTCGCAGGAGATGATCGTTGTGCTGCCCGACTCCAAGACCATCTACAACGGCTCAATGTACTCAAGCTCCGCCACTACCGGCGACTTCGAAAAGTTCATATCGAACGATGTTGTCTCTTACATCGACGCGCACTACCGCACCATCCCTAACCGTACCAGTCGCGGTCTTGTCGGTCACTCGATGGGCGGCTATGGTGCGTCGCGCATCGGCATGAAGCATCCCGACGTCTTCGGCGCTCTCTACATCATGAGTCCCTGCTGCATGTCTTCGATGGCGGGCGGCGGACCAGGCACCCCCGATCAGATGAAAGAGCGCGCGATCGCCAGCGAGAAGAAGGTTGCCGCAGCCAAGTATCCTGCGGACTTGGCGGCACAGTCGCCCGGCTTCGCTTCCGCACAATATGCAACGGCAGCGGCCTGGGCTCCCGATCCCAAGAACCCTCCGCTTTACTTCGATCTGCCCACTAAGGACGGCGTTCCGCAGCCAGAGATCGTAGCGAAATACACCGCCAACTCGCCCCTGGCCTTTGTCGATCAGTACATCGGCAATCTCAAGCAGTATCGCGCCATCTCCATGG
The DNA here is from genome assembly GCA_963725995.1 of uncultured Acidobacteriaceae bacterium. Lineage (GTDB taxonomy): Bacteria > Acidobacteriota > Terriglobia > Terriglobales > Acidobacteriaceae > JANXZS01. Next base: position 203,888 of record CAVSAX010000020.1, read on the forward strand.
ATGTCGGCGATCAGGATGGGCTGCGCATCGATGCCGGCAAACTCCACGTCATCTTCGACAACTATGGAATCGCGAACAGCTTTGAGATCTACTCCGGCACGCATGTCAGCGCAATCGCCGATCGATTTCAGAACCACGTGCTGGTGTTCTTCAGCAAAAACCTCTGCTTTACAGCGGATTGTCGCTAGCATGCAATTATCGCGACGCCATCATGGGGCTAGGCTGGCCATGTTCGCGCTCCGCTTACACCCGTCTTACCGGAAGAAGGCTGCGTATGAAGCGTTTGAAACTCTCACTTCTGCTTGCGGCTGTGCTGTGTGCGCCATTGGCGGCCGTATCTCAATCGGCAGACCCCTGTGCCGCTCTTACCGTTCTTAAGATCGACGGCGTCGAAATCACCAAGGCCGCGCTTGTTCCCGCCGGAACCACGGTCCCGCCGCCGTACCCCGGCGCTCCGGGTATTGGTGCCTTGCCTGCGCATTGCCTGGTTAACGGCATGATCAATCGACGCAAGGGCGTCGGCGGCCTGGAATTCGGTATCGGTTTTGCTCTCGCACTACCGAACAAAGCTACCTGGAACAACGACTTCATGATGCAGGGCGGGGGAGGCGGTAATGGCACGGTTGCCTATCCAGCAGGTGCGAACTACGCTGGCGACAAGCCCGCACTCTCCCGGGGATTCGCCGTAGCCAGCACTGATACAGGACACAAAGCCAAGACCGGACCATTTGATTTCTCCTTTATGAGCGACCAGCAGGCCTATCTCGACTTCGCCTTCCTCGCGAATGCTGAAGTCGCAGGAGTCGCCAAGCAAATCATCGCGAACTACTACGCGAAATCCACGACCCACTCTTACTTTGTTGGCTGTTCCACCGGGGGCCGCGAAGGCATGATCCTTTCGCAGCGCTATCCCTCCGTGTTCAACGGAATCGTTTCCGGCGATCCGGCCATGCGCACCGGCTTGTCTAACCTTGCTATCGCCCAATGGATCCCGGTAGCTTACAACCGGGCTGCTCCCAAAGACGCCTCCGGCAAACCGCAAATCGATAAATTCCTCACCGACAGCGATCGCAAGGTCTTTATGGATGAGCTGATGAAACGGTGCGACGCGAAAGACGGCGTAGCCGACGGCATGATCTCCGATCCACTTGGGTGCGACTTTGACCCAATGGTCCTCGCCTGCAAGCCTGGCCAGACCGACGCCTGCATCGTCCCTGAGAAGATCAACGCCATCAAGAAAGCCTTCGCCGGACCGAAAAACGCGTATGGCACCCAGATCTATCCAGGCTTCCTCTACGACGCCGGAATAACAGGGAAGGGACCGGTATCCGGTCTGCTAGCACTCGGAAGCAACGGACTCTTCGGCCCCTACACCACTGCGACCGAACTCGATGTCGACAAGGCAGCGCTCCACGCATCGGATCCGCTCGTCGAGCCTGCATCCACCAATCTCTCAACGTTCTCACTCAGCGGCGGCAAGCTCATCTTCTTCCACGGCGACAGCGATCCGTGGTTCTCGCCGCTCGACACGCTCGGCTATTACCAATCACTTGCCGCAACGAATGGCGGTACGGAGAAGGTTGCCGAATGGAGCCGTATCTTCCTCGTGCCCGGCATGGCTCATTGCGGCTGGCGGGCCCGCTCTCGATCACTTCGACATGCTCACAGCGGTCGTCAACTGGGTCGAGAAGGGCACGGCGCCTGATTCTGTCATAGCGACCGGTCAGGCATTCGCGGGTCGCAGTCGCCCGCTGTGTGCGTATCCGAAGCACGCACAGTACACCGGAACCGGCGACAGCCAGGACGCCCGCAACTTTCAGTGCCAAAACGCGGCACGCTGATAGCCAGAGGTTTGTACTCGTTTCAGATACATCCATTGCGTAGTGCTCGCCGCAGGGCTGTGGATTGTCGCCGGCCCTGGCGCATGCGCTCAGCCCACGCCTGGTCGGGCGGCATCCGACGCAGCTGCCAAGCCTCTGCCGTTCGTTAGCCCGATCTTCGGCCATCACATGGTGCTTCAGCGCGGCAAGCCCGACACTATCTCGGGCTGGTCTGCCCCCGGCGACAATGTCCGCGTGCAGATCGGCGTAAACACAGCAACAGGCACTGCTGGCGCGGATCACCGATGGGTTGTCAGGATTTCAGCCCCGGCGCTTGGCGGGCCTCACACCGTAACTATCACTGGCCATCGGCGACCAGACCAGCATTCCGCTCGCCGGGCAGTCGAATGCGAAGCTGAGCGTCGACGCGCGCCCACCGCAACCCTTGCCTATCGCATACGAGAACTGGCCCGTTAGGCCGACTGTTCTTTACGAAGGCATGCTTGCGCCCGTCGCACCGCTCTTGATCACCGGCGCCATCTGGTACTAGGGCGAGCAGAACTCACCGCGTGGCTACCAGTGCCGCAAGATTCTGCCCGCCATGATCGCCGACTGGCGCTCGCTCTTCGCCGAGGGTAATTTTCCCTTCGACATTGTCAGCCCGCCTGCCTTCACAAAGCGCAGCCCAGTCCCCCTCGATGGCAACGACCGGACTGAAACGCGCGAATCGCAGGCCATCGCAGCGGCCGCCTGTTAGCGTAAGGTCACCAGTCAAGGGAGCTAAGTTGTTGATTTATTGGAGGCGTGGGTGGGGATCGAACCCACGCATAAAGGTTTTGCAGACCTCTCAAGCCTATTTACCCGTTTGCTCTGATACGAAGTTAGCGGCCCTTATAGTTTCAATAAAATCCGCAATCCCGGGTATACCTGTCACCCCGTACAAGCCCATCTAGACAGGTACTCGCTACAGTATCCGCTACAGTCGTTAGCGATGTGCCCGAGCCGGCAGCACGATCTCAGAATCGCCAGCAAGGGCCTTCAATTCACGGAACAAGTCGGCAACTTGAGTAGAAAATGGCTCCCGGATAATGGGCAACGTGACGGCATCCCGTATCCTTGCGACCTTACGGAGGGCTCATTCAGCCGTAGTTCTTGTTTACCAAAGAGTAGTCATTATGGTGTGACCGGCTCGATGCGCTATCCGTGGGTTAGGCTGAGTTTGTTAAGAACTAGTCCAGAGCCACAAGCGGAAGGAGCCGGTCATGAGAGAGAAGTTACGATTTTTGGGTTTGGATGTCCATGCCGAAACGATAGCCCTAGCCGTAGCCGAACCGGATGGCGAGGTACGCAGCCTGGGAACGATCCCTAACCGGGAAGATTCGATTCGCAAGTTCATTCGCAAGCTCGGTTCACCGGAGCAGTTACGAGCCTGCTACGAAGCCGGTCCAACCGGCTTCGTTCTGTACTGGCAGCTGACGCAGTTGGGAGTCAGGTGTGATGTGGTGGCGCCGTCCCTGGTTCCGAAGAAGCCCGGGGACAGAGTAAAGACCGACCGGCGGGATGCATTGAAGCTGGCACGTAGTCATCGCTCCGATGATCTGACCGCAGTATGGGTACCGGATGAAGAATCGGAATCCTTGCGCGATCTTGTCCGGGCACGGGAGGCGGCCAAGCAGGATCAGCTGCGAGCACGACACCGGCTGACGAAGTTCCTGCTGCGTACCGGCCAGCGTCCTCCGCTGGGAGTAAAAGCCTGGACGGAACGTCATACGGAATGGCTCCAGAAGGTCCGCTATACGCACCCGGCGCGGGAAGCCACATTGCTCGATTGTCTGCACGAAGTGCAGCACATGGACCAACGAGTGAAGCGGCTGGAGCAGTCGATTGTGGAAGTGATTCAGCTGGCTCCCGCATCGATGCAGGAGGTGATTCGCGGTTTGCAGGCATTGCGCGGCATCGCGCATATCTCGGCGGTCACGATTGCTGTGGAACTGGGCAACATCACCTCGCGCTTCAAGAACCCGCGGGGCCTGATGGGCTATAGCGGAGTATTTCCCAGTGAAGACTCTAGCGGCAAGCGTATTCGAAGAGGAGGCATTGCCAAGTCAGGCAACGCGCACCTCCGACGAGTCGTGGTCGAATCGGCCTGGAGCTATCGCCACAGGCCGGCCATTGGAGCACGATTGCGCAGGCGGCAGGAAGGGCTGCCGGCAGAGATCACCGAGATTGCATGGAGAGCGCAGAACCGCCTGCACAAGCGATACATGAAGTTGATGGCTCGAGGAAAGGACCAGAGAAAGACCATGACTGCAGTCGCACGCGAATTGCTGGGTTTCATCTGGGCCATCGGCATCAAGGCAGAAGCTGCCGCGCAACGACAAATGGCGGCATGACCAGAACCGAAAGAACAAAAGCAAAGACTTTCCAAAGAAGGAAAACACAAAAACAAATCAACTCATGAAGAACGTTATCCAACTCGAGGACAGCGTCAGCCGCAGCCGGAGCAAGCACGAAGGAGAATCCTCGGCGTCAATTTGCGACAGGCTCAGCCGGACTCGCGTGAGTAGTCAGAGGCAGCTCCCGACGGATCATGATTATGCGGTTCCGACCCGCGAATATCAGCTTGATCAATCGTCGCCATTACCTGCCACGACTGCGGCTCACCCTGTCCTCGAATACCAAAACAAAAAACAACCTCACCCATGTCCGGGCATTGACAGGTCACACCATATCAATTGACGGATAGCCCACTGTCGTTAGCTAATGATATGTCCGGTGTTTGTAGCAAGTGAAGTGTCCGCATAGCGGGCGGCGAAGATGGAGCCATGCATACGAGCATGGAGATCTATCCGAGGACCGCGGCGGAGCGGGCGATGAAGTTACAGGAAGTGTTGTTACGCGCCACATCGGGCAAGATCAAGTGGCGTCAGGCAGCGGAGTTGATCGGCATCAGCGAGCGGCAGATGCGTCGATGGCGGAAGCGCTATGAAGTGGAAGGCTACCAGGGCTCTGCTGGACCGGCGACGGCGGAAGCCGAGCAGCAGGCGAGTGCCGAAGGCGCAGGCGGAAGAGGTTCTGAGCCTGTACCGGGACAGGTACTTCGATCTGAACGTGCGGCACTTTCATGAGAAGCTCGTCGAGGAACATCGGATCGGGTTGAGCTATACGTGGGTCAAGCAGGCGCTGCAGGCAGCCGGCCTGGTGAAGCGCAAGGCCAGGCGCGGCGTGCACCGCAGGCGGCGTGAGCGGCGTCCACTGCCGGGGATGATGCTGCACATCGACGGAAGCGATCACCAGTGGTTTCAGGATGAGCGCCGGCACGACCTGATCGTGATCCTGGACGATGCCACCAGCGAGATCTACTATGCGCAGCTGGCCGAAGAAGAAACAACGGCAACGGTGATGGCCGGGTTGCGGGCGGTGATCGAACGGAAGGGGCTGTTCTGTTCGCTCTATTCCGACCGTGGAGCCCATTTCTGGCATGACGCCGAAGAGCGGCGGCAAGGTCGATTATGAGCGCCCTACGCAGGTAGGCCGTGCCATGAAGGAACTGGGAGTGCATATGATCCCGTCCTACTCTCCGCAGGCGCGGGGACGCTCGGAGCGCAACTTCTCTACCTGGCAGGGACGGCTGCCGCAGGAGTTGCGATTGCGCGGGATCCGAACTCTCGACGGGGCCAACGAGTTTCTCACGAAGACATTACATCGCCGAGTTCAACCGCCGTTTTACCGTTCCGGCCGCGCAGCGAGGAACAGCATTTCTATCCTGCCGGCACAGGAACCTGGAAATGGTGTTCACGCAACGCTACGAGCGCACTGTTGATCGGGACAACACCGTGCGCTTTCATAACCTGGTGATGCAACTGGAGCGCGCTCACTGGCGCCCGACCCTGGCCGGATGCAAGGCCATCATCCATCAGCACCTGGACCAGACACTGACCCTCATGATCGCAGGACATCGCATCGGACACTACAGCGCGCAAGGAAAGCTCCTGACGCCGCTGAGCAAAAAGCAAATCAAGGCCGTGGAAAAGACGTGGGGTGGAAAAGTCAAAAAGCAGACTTTCCCTCCCCACTTGCAAATCCCGCAAAGAACGCGGGATTCGCACTTTCCCACCGCCTCTACGGCTACTAACTTATGAAACCGGACATTTCATTTGTTCTCAAAAGCGGACATTTCCACTTGCTAACGACACTGACGGATAGCCCACTTCTATGTAAGTCCAAGTCAAGGGAAAAGCACAGGATTTCTAGGCGCGCTCCGGAGGGCGCGCAGTTGGACTGATTATGTAAGTCCAAGTCAAGAGAAAAGCACAGAATTCCTGGGCGCGCACCGGAGGGCGCGCAATTGGTCTGATCAGGATCTGCCGTTACGCAACAGTGCCTCTCGGCCGATGATTCCTGCATCAAGCAGAACCACACATCCATTTGCTGTCTGAGACTCCGAAGAGTCCGCACAGAAGATTGAGTTTGTGTTCTCTGCCAGCCCCGAAACAATTCAACGGGAGCCTCCGGAGTTTTCACTCCATCGCACAGTGGGCTACTTGCGGGGCCTGGCAGTCTGCGCATCGGAATAATCCTGGTGTTTTTCATTCATGGGCAGGTTTTTAGGCTGCCACCGTGCCTCCGCGTTCCTCGGCAGGCACGAAATCCTGTTTTCTGCGTTCGACCGCAATCATCCAGGCCACCATCTTCCTGGCTACTGCCAGCGTGGCGCGGTTGCGATTGCCCCGCTGCATTTCCTTTTCGTAGATCAAGGCCAGTTCATGGCTGTATCGCGGTGCCAGCTTCGCCGCTTCCACCAGCACCTGCTGAATATGCTTGTTGCGCTGCTTGGAAATCGGCGTGCGCATGACCTTGTCTGCTGAACTCTTCTCGGCTCCGCACAGTCCGCAATAACTGATGGCCTGTTTGATCGATCGGAAGCGCACCACATCCCCGATCTCCAGAACCCAGGTCAGCGCCGTGATCGGACCCACTCCGGGAACCGTTCTCAACCGCTTCAGCCGCTCGGCCAGCAACGGGTCGCGCTCCAGCGAACTCACCAGCGCATAGTCCAGCTTCTGCGATCGATTGATCGTCTCCCGGCTCAGCTTCAGCAGCGGCCTGACACAGTCGATCTCTTCGTTGCCCGACATCAGCTCGGTGAAGTAGCCCACCTTGTGCAGTCGCTGCTTGTTGTAGCTCACACCGGTCTCCATCAACAGGCCCGAGATCCGGTTCTTCATCTGAACCATCTGCTTCACCAGCAGTCCGCGGTAGCGCAGTGTTCGCCGCCGGTCGCGGATCTCGGTCGATGTCATGTAGCACTCGGGAAGGAAATCACAACGAAGACAGTCGGCGATCTTGCTGGCATCGATCTTGTCGTTCTTCCGCTTGGCCGCGGCAATGGCTCGCAGCATCAGTGGATGGGCAACCTTCACCTTCTCCGCATGCGGAAGCAGGTGATCGTAGATCCAGCCGGTGAAGATCGTCGCTTCCATGGCCATCATCCGGGGTTGGGGAAGGGTCTTGATCCAGGCATCAAGTTCGCGCCGCGTCGATCCGATCTTGCCTTCACTGTGGATCTTGCCGGCCGCGTCCTTCACGCAATAGCTGATCGTCTTCTTGTGAACATCAAGTCCGATGTAGTACATAATGTCTCTGAGGAGCCTCCGTGGGTAGTTCTCTGAATCAGCCTCACAGCTGAGTTCAGCCTTTGTAACACCCTCGTGCTCCTCCTCGACTTAGCATTCAAACAATCCGTCCCGAACGCAGGAAATGAATGTTCGCAGCCTTCGGTGAGCGCTTTGGGCTGTTTCCATCAATCGAAGGGTCAAAAAAACAGAGGTGGGCAGACTTGCCCTACGTCTCATCCCCCGGGGAGCGCATTGAGTCACGTTCGAAGTTGGCTAGTCTGTCGCCGCTAGTCCCCCTTTAGGGAAGTACTCCTCCACGGGCGATATAAATTGTAGCCACTTGCTGTCAAATACTTAAGCCAGATTACGTCCGGCTTTCAAACGGAGGTACGATGAACTATTGCGTTGGCAAATAGAATGAATTCTAACCGCGCAGAAGTCCTTTCGAACGCCAATACTTGATGAGCGGATTCGCCGGAATGAGGCGTCGATGCGCTGAGATAGTTTCGAGCCGTCGGCGGAAGGCTCATTCAGAGATGTCAAAGAGTGCAAGATGGGGATATCGTCACAATCCGACAAAGACGCGACTTGGGCTGAGCCGACGCCACATGCAGTGATCGTTCGCGAACAGCTGAGACGCCTCGTTGACCACCCGTTGTTCATGAATAGCAAGCGATACCCGGTGTTGCTCACATATATCGTGGAGCAAACACTGCTCGGTAATGCTAGTGAACTGAAGGAGCGGACAATTGGCGTCGAGGCTTTCGGGCGTGAACCCGTCTACGATGTGAATATCGATCCGGTGGTTCGCACTGCGGCAGCTGAGGTGCGCAAAAGGCTCAGTCAGTACTATTACAACCCTGATCACGCTGGAGAATTGGTGATCGAGTTGCCGATTGGCTCCTACGTTCCCACTTTTAGAGAACCAGCGATTCAGCCGGGCCTTGCTGCCGAGATTCAACTCGCACGGACCGTCGAGACCGTTCCGAGCGAAAATGTCGGTCCCGCCTTCGCGCCGGCAAATGCCGAACATGAGCGCTCGAAGATCGTGGACCTCCGCTGGATCCTGGTTGCCGTCGCATTGCTCGTCGCCGCGGGGATTGGATTTAGCTTCGGTCGCGTGAAAGCTCCGCCTTCGGCGGCCAGCGTTCATGTGCCCTCAAGCACTGAGCGTTTCTGGGAGCCAATCACCTCAACGTCAAGTCGGGTTACCTATTGTCTCGGTGTGCCGACAGACTCTGTCGATCTCCAAAGCAGGACAGTCCCACCTATTCCCGCCGGAGAGAGGGGCACTCTGAATGTCTATGATGTTGTTACGCTTGCACGTTCCATAGCGCCTCTCGTACCGAAGAATGGGGAATTTCGCGTGATGGCCGCTTCGGACACCGGGTTCGCTCAATTGCGTGAGGGACCCTTCGTTCTGATTGGCGCTTTCGACAACCCCTGGACGATGCGCATCACGCAGGATCTGCCGATTGGATTCGAGTACGACAATCACGTTCGCAGAGTGGTAGATCGGACGTCCTCGCCCAAAAGGTTCTGGACGCTTCAATGGCAGGTCCCGGGCAAAAGCCTTGTGCGGGATTACGCCGTAGTCGCGAGACTTCACGACAAGGTTACCGGTGAGCCTGTCATCATATTGGCCGGCATTTTGGGAGAAGGAACCGAAGCCGCAAGCGAGGTCGTCTCCAATCAAGCGTATCTGGATGCAGTGCTGCAAAAAGCTCCGAAGAACTGGGACCAACTGAACCTTGAAGCCGTAATTGAAGCGAACGTCATCGACGGTCACCCCGGACCACCCACTGTTGTTGCCGTCCGGACTTGGTGATCCTCCTTTTTGGGGGGACGAAACTCTGTATGATACATTCCCTTGAGCCGCCTCCGTCATGGAGCATATCTAGCTGTAAATAAATAGCTTTCACTCTTATTTCCTGTCTGATGCACGATGGACCTTCCAAACAAGGTCCAGACTTGTCTAGCCTGCATTCATACGCAATCCAATACAATCCCGACGCTAAATAAGGAGACCACCCATGGGGTACATGCGTGGGCTTGCGCTGTTGGTGATGCTCTTTCCGGGCATTCTGATGGCGGTCAACGACACTCAGACGATCTATCTGGCCACTCCTGTCCGAGCTGGAAACGCACAACTGCCTCGCGGAATATGCGAAGTGTCTTGGAACGCAACATCGGGATCCAGTGTGCGGTTGATCATCAAGACGGAACACAACGAAACCTTTGCAGTCTCAGCGCGAATGGTCGAAAGAAAGCAGGATGCAACTGGCGTCGTCACTTCGGTCATAAACGGAGTCACGTACCTGCAGGAGTTTCATACCAGGAACGCAAGGTTTGTCATTCAAAACAGAACGGAAGGCTCCAAATGATTCACGTCTCTCTCCTAAGCACCTCGAAACCCGGCTTCAATCGGGACTCCCGTTTTCGCCTCTTTTTGTTCTTCGTCGCGACCTTGGGGGTCGTGTCTGCAGCATCCTTGGCGGTTGCTCAAAATGCTGACCGGCCCTGGATGAATCCGAGCCTCGCCCCGGAGGAACGGGCGGAACTCGTCCTGAAACAGATGACGCTCGATGAAAAATTGGCGCTCTTGCATGGGAATGGGATGGCTCACGCCGATCAATGGCAGATGCCGCTCACACGTCTGACAAATGGCGGAGCGGGATACGTGGAGGGAATTTCGCGTCTTGGGATACCACCACTGGTGATTTCGGATGCGGGCTACGGGGTGAGAGATAGCGGTGCGAATGGGAGATACTCGACGGCCATGCCCTCAAGCCTCGGAGCCACCTCGAGTTGGGATGCCGATTCTGCTTGTGAATTTGGCAGTATTGTTGGCCAGGAACTTCGAGCCCAGGGCTTCAACATGACCTTGGGAGGCGGAGTCGATTTGATCAGGGAACCCCGTGGTGGTCGAAGTTTCGAGTACGCCGGGGAAGATCCTCTCCTCGCGGGCACCGTTGTCGGTAACCTGATGAAGTGCGAGCAGGCCCAGCACGTGGTTGGCGACATCAAGCATTACGTGATGAATGATCAGGAGACCGGACGCTTCTTCGTGAACGCGGTCATTTCGAAGCGTGCAATGCAGGAATCTGACTTGCTCGCGTTTCGCATCGCCATCTCCATTGCGAATCCCGGCGCGGTGATGTGTTCCTACAACCGGATCAATGGAGACTTCGGTTGTGAAAATCACTACACGCTGCAAGACGTGCTCAAGAAAGATTGGGGCTTCAAAGGTTTTGTGATCTCCGACTGGGGAGGCACGCACAGTACGGAGAAGGCATCTACCGCAGGCCTTGACCAGGAACAGCCGATGGCTGACTTTTTCGGTCCAAAGCTTAAAGCGGCAGTGGAAGCAAGGCGAGTTCCGATGTCAGAGATAGACGATCACGCGCGTAGAGTCCTGTATGCCGAGTTTCTTTCCGGGGTTGTCGACGACCCGCCGCAGAAGAGCGTTGTCGACGTTGAAAAAGGATTCGAGGCGGCTCAGCGCATGGAAGAGAAGAGCATCGTTCTTTTGAAGAACAGCCCGACCGTGCTTCCGATCAATCCGTCCAAGGTCCACAGCATTGCCATCATCGGTGGACACGCAGACGTTGGCATGATTTCGGGAGGAGGATCGGCGCAAGTGGATCCTCCGGACGGCAATGCGATCATGCCTCCCGGCAAGGGAAAAACGATTTGGCAAAAACCAGTTTGGTTCCCAACCCCTCCTTTGAAAGCACTGCAGTCGAAGCTGCCGAATACGAAGATCAACTTCGATCCGGGAACGGACCCGAAGTCGGCTGCAAATCTCGCCAAGGATGCCGACTTAGCGATTGTCTTCGTTTCCCAGTGGCTTTCAGAAGACATGGACGTGCCGAGCCTCTCGCTCCCGGATAACCAAGACGCCTTGATCGAACAGATAGCATCAGTAAATCCGCACACGATCGTTGTACTTGAGACCGGCACTGCCGTCACAATGCCATGGATCGACAAGGTAGCGGGCGTCGTCGAGGGTTGGTACGCGGGCAGTTCTGGACACAAAGCGTTGGCCAATATACTCGTCGGCGAAGTCAACCCGACAGGAAAACTTCCGCTCACCTTCCCGAGAAGCGAAGCGGACCTTCCGCATCCGGATCGTCCGATGATCCCTGCTGAGAGTCAACCACATGCTGCTGATGTGGCGGACAATGGAGCACCAAAATCGAGCGCTTCTGCGCATAGCGGTTACGCCGTTCACTACGAAGAAGGTCCGGAAGTTGGCTATAAGTGGTACGAAGTGCAGCACAAGCAGCCTTTGTTTGCCTTCGGCTTCGGTTTGTCTTACACGACCTACGCATACTCTGGCCTGAGCGTCGATTCAGCTACGAAAACTGTGCGCTTCACCGTTAAGAACACTGGAAAACGGGCGGGGACCGAGATTGCTGAGGTGTACGCCAGGCTCCCCAAAGGTACAGACGAGCCCTACAAACGACTCGCCGGGTGGAAACGCGTAACGCTTGCACCCGGCGAATCGCAGTCAATCAGCATTGCGATCGATGACCGTGTACTTCAGACCTTCGACGAAGAGAAGAATGTCTGGAATATGACGAAGGGCGAATATCAAGTGATGGTCGGTGGCTCCTCGGACGATACGCCTTTACTGGGGAGTCTTGTAGTTCGCTGAAGTCTCTGGGACTTGAGCCAATCTCTCCATGCCGAAAGCTGAGAGTCTGAACCTGGCGTTGCAAAACCCGTGAAAGTGTTGTGCAAACTGTACGTCTTGGAGCAACTTATTGATGAATGTGCCCGTAGTTGTCGACCGCACCAGCAGCGGCAAAGAGCACTTTGAAGTGCTGGATGGTTTGAGAGGAAGCGCTGCCTTCCTCATTGTGATCTTCCATCTCTTCAACTATTCGTTCGGTTTTCAGGGGCCCTGGGCGCTTGTCAAACACGCCTACCTCGCCGTCGATTTTTTCTTCGCGCTCTCCGGGTTTGTGGTCGCCTATGCCTACGATGACCGTTGGATGCGGATGACAATCCCGCAGTTCTTCCGTATCCGTCTGATCCGATTGCATCCCCTGGTGCTGCTTGGCGCAACGATAGGCCTCCTCGGTTACATTCTTGACCCATTCGGAAAGGCGATCAACCACACCTCTGCGCCAATGCTGCTGCTGGCATACATCACCTCGTTGCTATTGCTGCCTTCGCCTCCGGTTGGGGGCCGACACAACGAAACGCAGGCCCTCAACGGGCCGGCCTGGTCGTTAATGCAGGAGTATCTGGGAAATATTGCGTATGCTCTGATCCTTCGCCGAATGCGTACGTTTATGCTGGCGATCATCTTAGGCCTCGCTGGGCCGCTTCTCATCTGGACCGCAAATGCGAAGGGCTCTCTCGACGGTGGTTGGGGTTACACGGAAATATGGGAAGCGCCACTGCGGCTGACCGTTTCCTTTGTGATGGGCCTCTGGCTTTATCGTATTCGCGAGCGCGTTCGCCTTCCCAGGATCGGCCTGTTGCTTCTTTCCATTGTCCTAATCATCTGTTTCCAGATGCCAGTCTTCCCTAAGGTCGGCATCTATTCGCTGAACGGTCTTTATGACGCTGCGTGTGTAGTGTTGCTGTTCCCGCTCATCATCCTGAGCGGGGCTCACTCGCAGGCCGGTGCAGGCATGATTAATCTCTGCAAGTTCAGCGGTCGCCTTTCCTATCCCCTCTACATCACCCACATCGCGTTCGTCTATGTCTTGGCGAACTATGCGTGGACCCGCCACCCGAGCACGACCGTGATCATCACCGGAATCTTCATTGTTCTGCCGCTTGCGATTGTCGTGGCATGGCTCGCCTTGAAGTTCTACGACGAGCCCGTCCGTGCGTGGCTAACGCGTCGCTATGGAATAAAGCGATAAGAAGTCGAGATGCGTGGGGAATCAGCATGAGATGGAAAACTCGCCAAAAAGGCCGGCGACCGATCTTTGGGGCTTTAGCCGATGACATATTTGCTCCCCGGCAACAGCGAGAGTAGCTTGACCCCGAGGTAGGTAATAAGGAAAGTAGTGAATGCGATCGCTGGAATACGCACAAACGCACTCCCGATTAAGGGCGCCATGCGGGTATGAACGGAGTTGAGTACGATGATGTGCGCAAGGTACATGCCATAGCTCATGCGCGAAAGATCGTCAATGAATCGCCATACGAGGCTGTTGCTGCGACTCGCATGAATGTTTCGGAAGAGCAGGAAGAGTCCTGCTGCCATGATCGCAACGTTCGCTATGGTGAAGTTCCACGTCAGCTCGAGGCTCTTTACGTCGTGCTCGTAACGAAGTCTGTAGAGAAACCCTCCAGCGGTAACGGCGTAACCCACCCCAATCATGCCGATTGCGAGCCAGTCGATACGCGACGAAGGCGCCATCCAGAATCGCTTGATGTAGGCGGCCAGTATGGCATAGCCGATGAATCCCGTGAAGTAGTAGAGGGTTGGCGTTGCATTCCAATAACACTCGCCCCATACCTCTGCGAAGAAGAGGTGGATGAAGGGCAGCGTCAATGTCACGCCCCACAGCGCCAGGAAGAGTTCCATGCTCTTGCGGCTTGCCGATACGATCCACGGCGAGAAGACGGGCGCGATTAGGTAGATCGCCATCAGCATGTAGACGAACCACAGATGGCCGACTTCGGTGCCGTAGTTGACGGGGATTTTTGCGATGTTGAGCAAGGAGGTCCGAAGTGTGATCGCTCCTTGCGCGTAGTAATAGAAGGCATAGACTGCGCACCAGATCACGAAGGGAATCAATACGCGGGTGAAGCGCTTCCGGAAGAATTTACGCTCATCTCCGATGGGAAAAAGGAAGAATCCGGTAATCATGACGAACAGCGGCACGCAGACGCGCATGAGCGAGTTGGTCCATCCCACTGCCCAGGACCCCGCCGTGTGCATAACGGTTCCAACTGGTGATATGTACTCGAACTCGCCGGTGTGGATCTGCATGACCATGTAAATCGCAATAACGCGCAAGAGATCGAAGCCGCGATGCCGCATGTGGACGGGCGAAGCTGAGATATTCAAGATATGCGGGTTCCAGTCATTTGATAGTGAAAGCCTCGTTGGCGAAAACGGTGTAATGGGAAGCTGCGAGAGAAGTTGACAGACCGCGTTGTCCCCCTGCTAAACCAGTTGATGATAAATCGCCGAGTCGCTAATCGAGCAGCTAGCATTCAGATTCTGGGTTCCGGATGTATCACCGGCTATCCGTCGGTAACTCAGAAGTAAAGGAAGCGTCGCCCACGATCCCCTGAAGCTCTCACACCGTGGTTAAGACGTTTAGACCCGCCCTCAACCCCGTCCTCACTCCTGCCGCAAATAATCACCTCCCATAATCACCACAAACCATCCGTGACGGCGGCAATTTCCCCTCGCCATTCCCGTGTCGCGATTGCTACCATCTCCGGATGTCAACCCCTGCTCAAGTTGCCCAGCTCTACTTCGACGCCTGGAACCAGAGAGACGCAGCAGCCATCGTCGCCACCTTTGCCGACGGCGGCACCTATGCCGACCCCACTACGCCCGGCCCGCTCACGGGAGCAGCCATAGGAGCGTACGCCGAGGGCCTCTGGAGCGCCTTCCCTGACCTGTCCTTCGAAATCCTCAGCAGCGTCCAGAACGGGGACGGCCTCCTCTCCGCCGAGTGGTTCATGAATGGCACCAACACGGGCTCCATGAGCGGCCTCCCACCCGCCGGTCTCTCCGTCGCTCTACACGGTGCCGACTTCATCCGCATCGAAGGCAACAAGATCCGCTCCGTCCAGGGATACTTCGACTCCGGCGGCGTGCCCCGCGCCCTGGGACTCGACGTCATCGTCCAGCCCCACGCCATCGGTTAATCGTTCGGAGCGGACCACCGCCTATGCGGAAGTGTCGTTAGCAAGTGGAAATGTCCGCTTTTGAGAACAAATGAAATGTCCGGTTTCATAAGTTAGTAGCCGTAGAGGCGGTGGGAAAGTGCGAATCGCGCGTTCTTTGCGGGATTTGCAAGTGGGGTGGGAAAGTCTGCTTTTTGACTTTTCCACCCCACGTCTTTTCCACGGCCTTGATTTGTTTTTTGCTCAGCGGCGTCAGGAGCGTTCCTTCCGCGCTGTAGTGTCCGATGCGATGTCCAGCGATCATGAGGGTCAAGGTGGTGTCCAGATGCTGATGGATGATGACCTTGCATCCGGCGAGGGTCGGGCGCCAGTGGGCACGCTCGAGTTGCATCACCAGGTTGTGAAAGCGCACGGTGTTGTCCCGATCAACAGTGCGCTCGTAGCGTTGCGTGAACACCATTTCCAGGTTCCTGTGCCGGCAGGATAGAAATGCTGTTCCTCGCTGCGCTGCCGGAACGGTAAAACGGCGGTTGAACTCGGCGATGTAGGTCTTATGGAGAAACTCGTTGGCCCCTTCGAGAGTTCGGATCCCGCGCAATCGCAGCTCCTGCGGCAACCGTCCCTGCCAGGTAGAGAAGTTGCGCTCCGAGCGTCCCCGCGCCTGCGGAGAGTAGGACGGGATCATATGCACTCCCAGTTCCTTCATGGCACGGCCTAGCTGCGTAGGGCGCTCATAATCGACCTTGCCGCCGCTCTTCGGCGTCAGCCAGAAATGGGCTCCACGGTCGGAATAGAGCGAACAGAACAGCCCCTTCCGTTCGATCACCGCCCGCAGCCCGGCCATCACGGTGGCGGTCGTCTCTTCCTCGGCCAGCTGCGCATAGTAGATCTCGCTGGTGGCGTCGTCCAGAATCACGATCAGATCGTGCCGACGCTCATCCTGAAACCACTGGTGATCGCTTCCGTCGATGTGCAGCATCATCCCCGGCAGTGGACGCCGCTCACGCCGCCTGCGGTGCACCCCGCGCCTGGCCTTGCGCTTCACCAGGCCGGCTGCCTGCAGGGCCTGCTTCACCCACGTGTAGCTCAACCCGATCTGATGTTCCTCGCTGAGCTTCTCATGGAAGTGCCGCACGTTCAGATCGAAGTACCTGTCCCGGTAGAGGCTCAGAACTTCTTCCGCCTGCTTCTTCGGCACTCGCCTGCTGCTTGGCTTCCGCCGTCGCCGGTCGAGCAAGCCCTGGTAGCCTTCCGCCTCATAGCGCTTCCGCCATCGACGCATCTGCCGCTCGCTGATGCCGATCAACTCCGCTGCCTGCCACCACTTGATCTTCCCCGTTGTGGCTCGTAACAACACTTCCTGTAACTTCATCGCCCGCTCCGCCGCGGTCCTCGGATAGATCTCCATGCTCTCGCGCATGGCTCCATCTTCGCCGCCCGCTATGCGGACACTTCACTTGCTATAAACACCGGACACATTATTAGCTAACGACAACCGCCTATGCGGAAGTTACTACTTGATAATTTCCGAATTGCCGACAACATGCCCCGAACGTCAGCCGAGAAGGTACAATTCTCATCTGACTCTTTAAAAGAGCATATGGTGTTCGGTGCAAGCCATGACAAGCCCGCCCTCCGTTGCCGCCAGGTCTTTATGGAAGCTCGGAGGTCTGACTCCTGGGCAACTGGGTCGAGCCGTCTTTGAGGAAATCGACGCAAATAACGTCTTTGGATGGGCAGCCGAGCTTGCCTTCTATTTCTTATTCGCCCTTTTTCCGTTGATATTCTTGATGATGACGTTGTTCGGCCTGTTCGCCTCACACAGTGTCGAACTTCAAAACGAATTTCTTTCTTATTTCGCAGATTTTCTTCCACCAACTGCGTCCCAACTTTTGAGAGGAGTAACCACCGAGATAACGGCACACGCTAGTCAAGGGAAACTGACTTTTGGCTTAGTTTCAGCCCTATGGTGTATCTCCAGTTGCGTAAGTTCAATGATTTGCTTCCTGAATGCGGCGTTTCATGTTCGCGAGACTCGTTCCTGGTTCAAAGCTCGCGCAATAGCACTCGTATTGAGTCTAGTAGCCTCAGTGCTGCTTCTTATGGCCTTGTTTATCTTGCTTGCAGGTAGCCACTTTGTGGGTTGGTTAGGGGCAGGGCTGCGATTAAATCCCTTAGTCGTCCTCGTCTGGAAGGCTATTCAGTGGCCGGCTGCCATCCTCTTCGTTGCCCTATCGTGTTCGTTGATTTATCGCTACGGTCCCGACTTGAAAGAGCGCCGTCGCTGGCATTGGTTTACGCCTGGAGCGGCACTTGGTGGGTTTATATGGCTGGCGGCTTCGTTTGGATTCCGTATCTACCTGCATTTCTTTAATAGTTACAGCGTATCGTACGGGTCATTGGGCGCATTGATGATTCTTTTGGTCTGGCTCTATGCAACCGGCCTAGCGTTGCTTATCGGAGCAGTGATCAACGCGGAAATCGAGCGCTCGTCGAGAAACGATCAAGGCCCTTAGATCGCGTCGCGGACGAATTACCGGCTAACCGGACATTAGCCCAAAATGGGGTTACGTCCGAGTTGCCCACCATCCAGACAACAATCCCTAAGTAAGGGGAGTCCGACCTTGCCCTGATTGAATTATTGCCAACGCCGTTAATGGAGGGGTGTTTATATGGCAGAAAAACCTGCGCCAAACACGCACCAGCGACACCTGCGCGAAAGGGCCGCCGATGAGTTCAAAAGGTTCGTCGTAATCTTCCTATACCTTTGGGTTGTCTTCTCGTTGCTGTCTATTTACAAGAGCCTCATCCTGCTAGAGCACCATTTGGATTATCAGGATCACACCTTTGCGATGATCAACGCGTTCATTTTCGCCAAAGTCCTGCTTATCGGTGAGAATCTTCACCTGGGGACGCGGTTTAGCGATAAGCCGCTCATCTATCCCGTTCTGCACAAGTGCTTCGTGTTCACTGTGGTGCTCCTCTGCTTTCACATCGCAGAGAGCGTCTTGGTGGGAGCGTGGCATGGGAGAACAGTTGCGGACAGCTTTCCGCCGCTAATAGGTGGGGGTGTGAAAGGCGTCCTGTCGGTGAGTGTCATATGTTTTGTCGTTTTGTTGCCATTCTTCGCATTCAGAGAGATTAGCCGGATAGTAGGCCGCCTGGAGATGTGGGGTGTTTTTTTTTAGGACAGAGGGAACGACCCCAGCCCGGAGGGGCTGGGGCGATCATAAGCCGCGCCGGGACTGGTCGCAGGACGGCATCAAGGACAACAAGAAGGCCGCCAGGAGAGAAACGGCAATCAGAGAATATTTGCGGCTACTTAGTGCCTAAATCGTCGGGCAGCTTGGTGACTGGCGAAGGCGGGACTTTCACCTTCGGGACCGCGTTCGCGATGCTCCCCCCATTCGACTCTCGCTTTTTAGGTACGCCCGAAGCCGTAAGGCTTCGGGCATTCGCATTTGCTGGTTCCCGCGAGCTTAGATCCTGTCACCAGAACTCCACGACACGCCATTGTCTATAAGGACCTTGGTTGCCTGCTGGGACATTTGTCACAGCAACATGCGCCACTGTGAACACCTGTTAACGAAGGGAAGGCTGGGTGATGCTACATTGAACTGACCGAGGCGATTCAATCTGCAATGCCAGTACGCCTTCCCGCGAGATATACACCGCGATACAAAACACATTGCAAGTTCCCGACATTCTAAACTTCCCCGAACGCCTCACAAAAACGGTTCACATTCTGGTGAACCCTTTTCGACTTCCAAGTGGATTCAATGGCGTTGTTCGGGGCCTGCATGGCGGCCATGCGATCTTGGCTTCGGATGTACGTTGTTTGCGAGCCTACTCAATTTCAACGCGCAGGCGCAGCGCAAAAAAAAGGCAGAACAGCCCAAAGGCCATTCTGCCACTCGTTGCGGAGTCTCCCCGAAGTGTGATCGCCCACACGCTTGACGCAATCGCGAAAGCGACTCAGAGGAAAGTGTCGATTAATCCTTGGGGATGCCTATTTAGACTGTGACCGACAGCAAAAGGTGAGGCAAGAATCCAGACATTTTGCTTGTGCGCTGAACTATTTTTCAGTCGTCCGTGAGGCGTCCTGCATTCTACTGTCGAGGCATTACCGTCCTTCTGTCCGCTGCTGGCGGATGACGAGTTGGTCAGGTCGTCCGAGGAAGACCTCGGAGGACATATACCGACGCACTTCGCCGCAAAGTGGACACTCGACGGTGATGGATTGGAAAGGAAACTCTCGTGACGCATCACGTGAGGTCTAAGTCCCCACTTGTTTGCCATTTCTAGATCCAAGGGAGCCACTTGGCTCAAAGGACGATTTCGGATGCGCTCAATTGACCCTGGAGCCTACGAACGTAATCGCATCGCCGTCCACTACTCCGCGAAAATCCTTGCCGTTGTTCACCACCACAAAGTGCGCCGGGATCACGCCAAGAAACGTTGCTGATACCGTGCAATCCGAGTTGACGGTGTAAGTTCCGGGGTCGTCCTGCCTCCAATCTTGAGTCTGCGGTGTACCGTTTAAGACGACGTAAGACTTGGAGGTCATGTTTCCTCTGCCGTCAAAGTGAACCATGGCCGTCGTTCGGAGAGGCCAGTTCGGGGCAAGGAAGGTACCTTCGATTTGCATACCGTAATCGCCAAAGAGCGTTCGGTTTGAACAGGATCCGGTACCGGGTCCCTCCGCCACGGCGGAAGCGCCGCCGAGGGCCAGCACGACACAAGCGATCATCGTCGAAAGCGAGACCGTCAAGACGTTCGACATCCACGTTGTTCTTCATTGAGACCTCTCACGATTCGGATTGGAACTTGAAGTCCACCGGTTGGGCGGTCCTCACACCGTATGGCCCGAACCATCGCATTGCCTGCGGGGATGCACAATGCACGGAAGGTGAACGATGAGGTGAGCAAAAGGTGAACAGCGGAACTATCTGGAACTGTGGGAGTTAGAAGCGCACTCGAAGCCATGATTCTCGAAGGTGGTCGCAGGCTCTGCGATTTCCGGCGAGTCGTTTAGGCTACAATTCACGACTACACGGTGAGGGTTCCGGTGACTACCTCCAGCTCACCCCAAGTCAGCGCTCACTTCGATCGGTTTCAGATCGATCTGACCAGCGGTGAACTGCGTCGAGCCGGAGGGCGCTGCAGATTCGCATTCAGCAGCCGCCGCTGCAGGTACTTCGCCTGCTGCTGGAAGCGGAGGGAAGAGTGGTTACTCGCGAGCATCTGCGTGACTCTTTGTGGCCCGACGACACCTTCGTTGACTTCGAGCACGGGGTCAACACCGCCGTCAAGAAATTGCGTCAGGCATTGGGAGACTCCGTCGAGAGTCCGAAGTTCGTCGGGACAGTGCCCAAGGTGGGTTACCGTTTCCTGGTTCCGGTGGAATGGGTTCCTCGTTTCGAATCGGGTCCAGAAGCCGCACAACGAATCATCTGATTCCCCTGGAAGACACGCCTGGTCGCCGAACCTGTCAGGTAGGAAGCGACTCTTCGCAGGGAGAAATGCGGTTGTAACGGGTCCTGATCGCGGTGGCCGCCCTAGTATCGGTCTTTCTCTACCGCAGACCGTTACTCAGGCCCAAAGCACCGGAGCCGTCGCTCAGCCTGGCAGTCACCAGCGTTGGTGAGAAATACAGTCCGAGTCTCTCTCCGGATGGGAAGCAGTTAGCCTTCTCATGGAATGGAGGAAGCGGGCCGTACTTCAGCATCTATCGTAAAACTGGTTGGTACGGAGGAACCTACTTCGGCTCACGAAGCAGGAATCCGTTGACTTCAATCCGGTTTGGTCGCCCGATGGACGCTACGTCGCATTTTGTCGGATTCAGAAAGGTCAGACAGGCATCTACATCGTCCCCGCCCTGGGTGGTAGCCGAGCGTAAGGTGCGCGACACTCATTGGGAAGAACGCGAGTTCTACGAAGTCTTCTGGTACTTCGGCCGTCTGTCCTGGTCGCCTGATGGGAAATTGCTCGCGTTTTCGGATCGCACCTGCAGTAACGAACCAACATCGATTTATCTACTGTCGCTCGATTCACTCTCCGTTCGGCGGCTCAGCTCTACATCTCGGACTTCCGGGTGATTACAACCCGGCATTCTCACCCGATGGTACGTCCCTAGCTTTCAACCGAGGCTCGCAAGGAGTCGAGTCCATTTACACGATGCCGGTTGCAGGCGGAGAAGAGCGGCGAGCTGCTCACTGGTTCGCAATTCGGATGGGGCTTGGCCTGGACTGCAGACGGCCGCGACATTGTCTTTGGAAGGGCTGCTTGGCACGCAAGATCTGGTTGGCTTTGGAAGGTCTCCTGCCCAGCGGCGGTGAGCCTGAGCGGCTGCAATTCGGGCAGGAAGGGACCGAACCCTCGATTCGTGGGAATCGATTGGTGTATGCCCGCCAAATCGCGAACTGAACGTCTGGAGGACGGAAACTCGACTCTGCGCACGCGTCGGTTCCCTCCGAGAGGTTCCTGACTTCCACGACAATCGAAAGCGGTCCTCAGTTTTCGCCCGACGGTAGCATGATTGCTTTCGAGTCGACTCGCAGCGGTGCATCTGAGGTCTGGATGTGCCGGAGCGACGGAACTAACCTCCTCCAGCTCACGCACTTCAACACCGTGACAGGAACCCCACGCTGGTCGCCGGACGGACAGCAAATTGCTTTCGATTCTCGTGCTTCTGGCAATGCCGAGATTTTTGTCATGGATTCCCGGGGTGGCTCGCTTCGCAAGCTGACCAATGAGTCGTCGACCGACGTGGTTCCCAGTTGGTCGCGAGATGGCCATTGGATCTACTTTGCCTCCGACCGCGGTGGCGACTGGCAGATGTGGAAGATGCCATCGGCAGGCGGGGCTGCGGTTCAAGTGACACGCCATGGTGGGTATGGAGGATTTGAGTCGCTCGACGGCAAGTTCCTGTATTACGCAAAAGGTGCGACCGTTCCTGGATTGTGGCGCATTCCAACCCGTGGCGGCGAAGAGACCGAAGTTATCGGCTCCCTCGAGCCAGGCTATTGGGGCTATTGGGGCATAGTCGAAAACGGCATCTACTACCTCGATACGACAGCGAAACCTGGAATTGTCTTCTTCGACTTCAGTACCGGTCGCACGACGAGGCTCTTCGATCTGGAGAGCCGCCCGCTCGCGAGGCGACGGGACTAGGGGTTTCCCCGGACGGCAAAACGATTCTGTACACGCAGCTGGATGCGTTGAGCAGAGACATCGTCCTAGTGGAGAACTTCCGGTGATTTGAGCACCCCTCCTCAGCATTCAAATTCCGGGTTTCCGGACGTATCACCGCCAACTGGGAGTTACACTTGATAGTCATTATGGTGTGACCGGCTCGATACGCTAGCCGTGGGTTAGGCTGAGTTTGTTAAGAACTAGTCCAGAGCCGCAAGCGGAAGGAGCCGGTCATGAGAGAGAAGTTACGATTTCTAGGTTTGGATGTCCATGCAGAAACGATAGCCGTAGCCGTAGCCGAACCGGATGGTGAGGTTCGCAGCCTGGGAACGATCCCTAACCGTGAAGATTCGATCCGCAAGTTCATCCGCAAGCTAGGTTCATCGGAGCATTTGCGAGCCTGCTACGAAGCCGGCCCAACCGGCTTCGTACTTTACTGGCAACTGACGCAGCTGGGAGTCAAGTGTGATGTGGTAGCACCGTCGTTGGTGCCGACGAAGCCCGGGGACAGGGTCAAGACCGATAGGCTGGATGCATTGAAGCTGGCACGTAGTCACCGCTCCGACGACCTGACCGCGGTGTGGGTACCGGATGAAGAATCGGAAGCCTCACCCATGTCCGGGCATTGACAGGTCACACCATATCAACTTCCGAATTGCCCACAATCCGACCTGAACTCAAAATCAGACTAGACGTGGCCTCGGTAACTGAGTTCTGTAGACGCAAGTGAAATTGACTTCCGGTTTGCTCGTAAACTGGGAACTGCCATGGACGTCCGTCTGAGGGCCTACGAAGCACGAGACTTCTATTTCGCACGCCGATTGTATTTTGAAGGCAACGATTCGCGATGATTCTCCCTCGGCGGGCGGTTGTCCTGCGGCGACTAGCTCAGGCTGCTGGTATTCCGGCGATCGCCTTGTTCTGAAGGACGCGGACCACAACGCGACGGTTCTCTGCCTGGCCTTCCACGGTCTTGTTAGTACCCACCTGATCGCTGTCGCCCATCGCTCCGGGGGCCAGCATCCTGGTAAGAGGAACCTTGCCTTGCTGAAGCAGCATGTTGGCGACGTTCTGCGCGCGCTCCTGGCTGATCTTCTGGTTAACCTGCGGGCTGCCCACGGCCGAGGCATAGCCCTTTACCTCGATCATGTAGCCTTGGACCTTGCTGGCGTTTTGAGCCAGCGTCGTAATCTGAGAGAGGTACTTAGGGTCCACGTTGGTTTTGCCGTTGGCGAAGTAGATGGTGACTTCGTCCATGATGTAGTAGTCGTCAAGCTGGCCGAAGCGCGCGACGGCTGCGTCAATGGCAGCCTTATTGGTCTCGATTGCTTGCTGATGCTTCTGCAGGGCCTCATTCTGAGCCTGCAGCTCAGCGTTATGCTTCTGCAACTCTTCTTGGTTCATTTGCACCTGCTGATTGGTATCGTGCATGCCGGCTGCGATGGCTTTGGCGTTCTTCAGGTCGCTGCCCTTGAATCGCACTTTGCTGGCAACGAGGACGTTCTGGTTGTTGTAGTCGCCTTCGACCGAAACGGCGAGTCCGGGAATCAGGGCGGCCATGGACATCTGCTTGCTGCGCGCTTTCAGCAGACCCTCCACCTGGCCCACGTCAGTGCTATCGGTTAGCGTGACGACCATGTTCGGGTCCTGGCTTGTGCTCAGGATGATGTCCGGGCCACTACGGCTTTTGATGATGCCTTGAACCTTCGTCGATTGCGCCGCGGCTGTTCCGGATGCGATGCCCAGAAACAACAGGGTTACGATATTGGCCATCCCGAGTAGACGAATTGCTTTCATTTTCCTGCTCCTTCCTGATGCTGATGTAGCTGTAGACAACCCATGGAGGCCAGAAGGCTGCTTTGGAGGGGCTCGGGATTGATCAACGCGCTGTAGGCCCTCTGGAGGCTTTCTGACCGGATTCGAGCCAACCGAAGGATGGTAGGCATGGTAGGTGAATGCTATACTCCGCCTTCCGGGGTGAATGCAAGTGAAAGTGCTCGTTGTGCTTGCTCTCTTGTTCTGCTCTTCTGCTTTGGCCGAGCCTTACCGTTACGTCACTGCGAAGTCTTCGTATTCCACTCTTGGCGGAGAAACGACGCTCACCGTCTCTCTGCACAACAACGGCGCGAAGGATGCCTCGTGCAGCGTGACGGTTTTCAACCGCGAAGAATCCGCTCACGTTCCTGCATACGGAGACGCGAAAGTCTCCTTGCAGAGCTTGCCGGAAGGCGCGCAGCCGCGTTATAGC
The DNA here is from genome assembly GCA_963725995.1 of uncultured Acidobacteriaceae bacterium. Classification (GTDB taxonomy): domain Bacteria; phylum Acidobacteriota; class Terriglobia; order Terriglobales; family Acidobacteriaceae; genus JANXZS01. The sequence goes on from CAVSAX010000020.1 coordinate 228,604, forward strand.
TGCTCCGCCGACTAGTAGGTCACGGACTGAAAGGAACGACCATGAGCAATCCGGGGCAGAATATTAAGCGGCTTCGGCAGGAACGGGGATGGACAGCGCGAAAGCTGGCAGAGCTCGCAGATACGGACCAACCCAATATCACGCGTGTCGAGAAGGGGCAACGCCCCCGCACGGAGCTGGAGAAGAGGCTAGCGGTTGCACTGGGTGTGGATGTAGTGGACTTCTATAAAGATCCCCACGAGCTTGAGCTTGTGATCAATCAATTCGCCTCTGTGCCAGTGCTCACCGATGCCGAGATTGGAACCAGATCAACTCCAGAGCGCGTTACAGGGGTCGATACTCCAGTGAGTGATAGAGCAGTCGCCGTTCAGGTTGTCGGCGATTCCATGCTAGTTCACGGCCCGAAAGGACCGAGCCTGACCAACCCTGGGCAGAAGATTAAGCACCTGCGTCTGGTCCGGGGATGGACGGCGACGAAACTGGCAGAGCTGGCAGACACGAACTCACCCAACATATCTAGGATTGAGAACGGGCAGCAGCGCCCGCGCACCGATCTGGAGAAACGGCTAGCCGAGGTGTTGGGCGTTGATGTGGGGGACTTCTACAAAGATGCGGTTGAGTTGAACGAGGCCAGTCACCAAGTAAAGACCGTGCCAATATTCACCCATGCCCAGATCGGAACCTCCACCGCTCCGGAGAAATTCACGGGGACCGATTCAGCAGTGAGTGACAAAGCCTTCGCCGTTTATGTTGGCGCCTGAGTTCCGCGCCGGAAATTGCGTGGTGATCGACCCAACGAGCAAGGCGCGGCCGGGAGACTTTGTTCTGGCGATCCCAGGTGGTGATACCATCCTGCGACAATTTAGGGCGAGAGATACAGGCTTCACCTTGCATCCCCTCAATCCCGTATACGCTCCGCTCCGCTCAGATCGAGCAACGATTCAGATCCTCGGCAGAGTGGTGGAGCACAAGCGGTATTTCAAGACGAACGCTGAAGGGGTATGAACGTTCCTCGGGCAATCTCTCGCGCGCGTACCTGTGACGAAACCTCTAGTTTCCTCTAGGTGCTAAACCCCTGTGGACGCCACAATGGCGCTTTGGTGCGAAGTGGTGACATTTCCATTCCTCGGGACTAATCGACGCGCTCTAGGTTGTCTAGGGGCTTTCTGGCGGGGATTGAAGCTAGCCTAAGAATGGTAGAAGTGAGCACCATCCTCGCGCGCGCGTACTGGTCCGAAAACTCGGCCTTTCACTAATCGAAAAGGTTAAGAAATGTTAATAAGGACGAGGCGGCAATCCGCTTCAGAAAACTTAGCATTTCTTAGCAACTCCCCTTCCCAAAACCTTCGGATTTCTTAGTAATTTCGCGCCCCGCAAACCTTGACATTTCTTAACATGCGAGCGGTGTGAGACGCCTGCCACTTGGCGGTTAGCTGCCATGATCAGACGCTCAGAATCTTAGGATTCGCTAGGAGAGTTATGACGTTGGAACGATATGCCTGAGGTGGAGGTGATTAGTCCCCGCCCCTTCTGGTTGAGTCTGGGTTTGTGCAACCACTCGCCCGGCAATGGCGAGACTCGAAGGCACGGGATAGTCGTTTCTATTACCCATGCCTTCTTGATTAGTTGATTAGTTGATTAGTCGATTGGTTAATTGTGTGATTAAAAGATTTCTGATTAAGGGATTTAGAGGATTGAAGGATTGAGAGGGGCCAGCCCTCTCAACTTCATGCGCGCTCAACTCGCAGGATTTCTACCACCCGAGAATAGTGAGTGCTTCGGGCTTTTCATTTTGCTTTTCATCCCGCGTAGAGTCTTCGATTCGCAGAGTGTACTGCAGCCCCGGCTCTGTAAACGTCTCTGGTGTCATCTGCTGCCCCTTACGAGGCGCTTCTCCGTTTGCGAGGCACCAAACCTTATACAAACGCGAGCGGCGGCCTATGTGCGGCTTCGCCAAGTCATTCCCAAGGTTGAAGAATGCGCTTACGCAAGACCCGTCCCCCAGCAGGCCGAACTCTAGTCGGATGCTCCAACGCCGGTAGGCTCGCACGAACTCCGGACCTTGCCACGCTAGGCATACTGCTTGATAGTCGCCCGAAGTCACACGAGGAAGGTCTGCACCTTCCCACGTGAGACTTACCACGCTGTTTGCTTGCTTCGCCATTTTGCTGCCCTCGCTCTTACTGGTTGTGCCGTGTTACTGGTGACTTGCCGTCTTCCTCAATGACCCTCTCAAGTTCCGCCTTACGGATCATGGTCCGACTGCCGACCTTAGTGCGCCGCAGTTTGCCCTTCGACAGCCATGCGTGAATTGTGTAGGTGCTCAGACCGCCTAGTCTGCGAGCGGCTCCGTCCGCCGATAAAAGTGCGTCCATGTAAATCCCCCCAATTGCGGCGTGTAAACGGCTAGATGAGTTGGGAGGCGACCCTGCCATCTCCGACGATGCTTGGTGGTCGGAATTTGACATGTACGCAGACCTGGAATTTCGAGAACTATACAACGTCAAAAAGCCTGAGAGGCCAGAATTCATAGAGGTATTGTAGCTGACTCAGCGATTGAGCGAGATCCTGAGCGATTACGAGTGTGTGCCTTACATAGACATCATGGGAGGAGGTCGGGAAGATCGCCGGGTCTCTCAAAGGTGGATATTGTCGCCCGATACTTGGTTTTCCAAGGTCAATGCCCATCGCCCCGGTGACGGTCCGTTCGCAGTCTTTCTCATCTGCAATTCGGGATGGCTCCCTGTCGAAGGTATGCAAGTGTACTTGCGGTAGATCTGGTATTTCCAAAAGTTTTCTCACCAGAAGTATTGCAGTGATGCTTGCCGTATCAAGGAAAACCAAGGCAGCGAAAAGGCCAAAGAATATCGCAGACGGAAGCAGCGCGAGTACTACCATCTGCACAAGCGTGGGAAAGTGAAATAGGGAGGCGGGAATGTCGATCTTCAAGCGCGGCGTGTACTGGTATCACTTCATGTTCAACGGCGAGCACGTCCAGCAGAGCACGAAGCAGGGCAACCCGCGCACGGCCCGCCAGATCGAAGCGGCCTACAGGACGGCCCTTGCCAAGGGCGAAGTGGGCATCACTGAGCGGAAGAAGGCTCCTGGCTTCAAAGCGGCCATGCGGGCGTTTCTTGCGTGGTCAGAGATGCAGCACGAGCAGCACCCCGCAACGTACCGGCGCTACAAGGTGAGCAGCGCGGCCCTCCTGCGGTCACTTCGGGGACCAGCCGCTTGACAAGATCACTTCGGAAGCAGTGGAGCAGTTCAAGGCGGCGCGCGCGATCGAGTCAGCGACGGCAAGGGGCAAAGAGAAGGGCAAGCGCAAGAGCACGGGCAAGAGCATCATGCCCGCAACGCGTGAACCGGGAACTGGCGTGTCTGAAGGCCCTCTTCAATCATGCGATCAAGTCCGGAGTTCCCATACAGGAATCCGGTTAGCCAGTCAGGAGCAATTCTCTGCCAGAGGACAACGAGCAGACGCGGGTTCTCAGCTTTGATGAACAGGCGCTGTATCTGGCCGCCGCGACTCCGATGCTCCGGGACATTGCAACGCTCATGCTGGAAACCGGGATGCGCCCGGAAGAGGTCTACCGGATTCAGCCGGAGAATGTGAATCTGGCGGGCGGGTTCCTCTTCAATCCCTTCGGCAAGACGAAGGCGGCGCGGCGGCGGGTTCCGTTGACCGCCGCGGCCCGGAGCGTTCTTACGCGGCGCATGGCTGGACTGGAGACGCCTTTCCTCTTCCCGTGCGACACGGACGCAGCGCGGCCCGTTCCCAAGGTCAACAATGCCCATGACCGGGCGGTGAAGGCCAGCAAGGTGGCCCAGTTCCGGCTGTACGATCTTCGCCACACCTGGGCAACGCGGGCGGCAGAGTCGGGCATTGACCTTGTGACGCTGGCGGCGCTCCTGGGCCATTCCAAGATTCAGATGGTGCTTCGGTATGCCCACCCCACCCAAGAGCATCAGGCGCGGTCTGTGGAGCGTATGGAGCAATTCAACGCGGCGCGGCAGATGGAAGCGCTATCGCCGAAACAGGGAACGGCAGAGGGGATGATTCAGTGAGAAACGACAGGGAGTCGCTACAATTTCCGCTACAGTGGCCCTTGCGCCTCTCGGCTTGCGGCTGCTCTAAGTTGTTGAAGAATATTGGAGGCGCGGGTGGGGATCGAACCCACGCATAAAGGTTTTGCAGACCTCTCCCTTACCACTTGGGTACCGCGCCGGGATGGAACTACTTTCAAGGGCGGATTGCGGAAAAACGTCAGCCTGGTTGTCTCTTTGCATTTGTAACGCAGAGCGCAACCATACCGAGCGGCTCGACTGACTGGAGCGGGAGACGGGATTTGAACCCGCGACCCTTGCCTTGGCAAGGCAATGCTCTACCACTGAGCTACTCCCGCTCGGTACTCATCGAGTATATCGATAGCCCTGCCTGCGGTCAACGAAGCGGCCCTAAGCCTGTGGGCTGGAAAGCTTTGCCGCGCTTGCCTGAGCTTCGCGGGTTAGGGCACCCTCACCCCGCTCCACGCTCACGATTTCTCCATCTCTCATTGTCAGGATGCGGTCGGCAATGGATGCGGCATCGGGATTGTGCGTGATCATCAGCACGGTCTGATTAAACTCGCGATTCGAACGCTGGAGCATGTCCAACACCGCCGCCGAATTCTTTGTGTCCAGATTTCCGGTGGGCTCGTCCGCCAACACGATCGCCGGATGCGTGATCAGCGCCCGCGCAATGGCGACGCGCTGCTGTTCGCCGCCGGAGAGCTCGGAAGGACGATGCTGCAGTCGACCGCTGATGCCCAGCAGGTCCGTCAGGTGTTCAAGGTACTTTTTGTCCAACGGTTCAGTCCGGCCCGAGATGTCGTAGGCGATATCGATGTTGTCTATGGCTGAGAGTGTTGGCAACAGGTTGAACTTCTGAAAGACGAAGCCAATCCTGGATTTGCGCATACTGGTGCGCTGCGCATCCGAGAGAGTCGCGAAGTCCACACCGTCAATCTTCACGCTTCCTGAGGTGGCGTGGGTGAGTCCACCGAGAACATAAAAGAGGGTGGACTTACCGCTGCCGGAAGGACCCACAACGCTGACGAATTCTCCCGGTTCAATGTCAAAGGAAATGTTACGCAGGGCGGGGACCTGAATCTTGCCCGCGTGATAGACCTTGTTTAGCTTCTCGGCAGTAATAATGGGCGGCACATACTGATTGTAACTGGTCGCGGGTAACGAAAACAGGTGAGCCACTTTCGGCCGCCCCGTTGACGTCGACAGACGTCTAGCTTCAGGACGCCACGGCTATGCCGGGCATCCCCTGGTGCGCAAACACGTCCTCAGTTTGGACTGGATTGGGCGCAGAGAAGTTCGCCTTCTTGGGGCCACGCTTGCGCGCGATAAGTAGACGTATCCGATCCAGTATCTCTGCTGCTGAGCAGGCACCTTTGGGTAGAAATGCGTCCGCCCGGTTCGCGCGTTCAAAGGCCTTCACGCTACCGCTAATCAGCATCACCGGAACTTCGGGATGCAGTTCTTTCAGCCGGCGAACGAGTTCGTTGCCGTCCATTCTTGGCATCACCAAGTCACTCAGTACCAGGTCGATTCCTCCGCGGCAGAAGATTTCCAGCGCCTCCTCTGGAGTGGTGGTGCCCAGCACGCGATAGCCCCGAGTCTCCAACATGAATTTGCGTACGGAAAGAGCCTGTTCGTTATCGTCTACGCAGAGAATAGTTTTCTTCGGCCTCATGACGTCCTGACTGCCCGCTTGGATCGAGCGGAGCTCTCTCGGGGCGCAAAGGGGCTTGCACCCGTTAGTCGAATGGGTGGCACAACCCGGTCCGCCGGAATTGGAGCGCCGCGCCCAGTACAAGGATGGAAATCACGAGGATTCTCCGTCCGCATACGCGGTGCCGCTCCGCCCAGCTACGGACCGGGCTGCGGAGAGCAGGAGTCGCAGAGTATGGTTGCCTCGCACCTGGCGATGACCGATGGGTCCGCATCCCTTCGCGGCAGCTGGCCGGAACATGGCAGACCTTCAGCATTCGCAGCTGGGCGCACATCCCCTGCCGGCTCTTGCTCTAACTCAAATTGTGGATCAGTAAGCGAAAGTTGTGTCCGGGTGGTCTCGGAACGCTTGCCCAGACTACGAATCGCAATGGGATGTGTAAACAGGGAAGATGTAGCGAAGAAGTGATGAATTTTCTTCTGGTGTTTACACGAAAATTGTAATCACCCCTTGAATAAAGGCGATCAGCGGCCTGCTGCCTGTTGAAACCATGTGCATCCTCTAAGGAAAAGCAGCCTCATTGCAACACGAACAGTGCTCGCGGCAGCAAGACTTTGGTCGAACCGATGTGCTCCCCTGCTAAAAGACTCACGGCAGCCATCGGATCCGCTCGCGCAGCCTGCACTCCATGCTCCAATAGTCCTATGATTCGATCCCGGCGATTTATCTTATTTTGCTGCTCTGCTGTACTGCTAGTATGCACATATGACGCCCGTGCGCAAAAAACAGTAACAATACGCAGTATCGATTGGGCTCCGCATTTTCTTTCTGTCGGATCGCCATGTATCTTCACGGTGCAGTTGGACGGCTCGGCCCAGGTCGTGACGGGTCACTGGATGGGACAGGAACTGGTCTTCGCACGGGGCAAAAGACCCAATGTATGGTTCGCGCTTGCTGGCGTTGATGTTGAAGGCAAACCTGGCCCGCAAGAGCTTGCGATTCAGGTCGTAGTGCCAGGGAGTGCCGCACTCTCAGCTTCACAGGCGATCGATGTCATGCCGTCGACCTACAAAACGATCGCACTGCGAGTGGCAGCAAAATTCGTTGAGCCGGATGCCGCAACACTGGCTCGCATCGCAGCGGAAAAGCAGATAAAAGACCGAGCATTCGCGCATCAGATGGAGGAAATTGCATGGAGGGGCAATTTCGTGGCGCCAGTCAAGGCGACCACCACCGAGACATTCGGAACACGTCGCGTCTTCAATGGCGAGACGTCCAGTATTCATCGTGGGCTTGACTACCGTGCTGCGACCGGCACCCCAGTGCATGCGGCGAACTCGGGAACGGTGATCCTGGCTCAGGATCTTTTCTATGAAGGCGGCTTTGTCGTCATCGATCACGGACAGCATCTGACGACGATGTACATGCACCTATCGCGCATAGGCGTGACAGCTGGTGAACATGTGAGGAGAGGCCAGAAGATCGGATTGAGTGGTGCAACCGGTCGGGTGACTGGGCCACACCTGCATTTTGCCGTGCGTTGGCAAGGAGCTTACCTGGATCCCGCGAAGGTCCTTGAACTGCAGCTCAACACGCTTGAGGCAGAGAACTGATTACAGGAGCCCGCGCAAGCTGCGGCGCAACAGTATTACATCACCCGGATCATGAGCAGCGTCTGATCGTCCTCTTGTTTGCCAAATGCTTTGACGGCGGCGAAGATTTGCGTTGCCATCTCGGCTAGCTGCGATGATTGAGAATTCACCACCGCTCCCAGCAAGCCCTCGCCGCCCAATTCGTCACCGTTCTTGTTACATATCTCCAGAAGGCCATCACTGGCGACAATCAGCATGTCTCCGCGACGCAGCCTGATTGTTTGGCTGCGATATCCAGGGACTGGCATTATGCCCAGTGGAAACTGCTGGTCGGCTAATGGTTCGCCGCTCGACGTGCCAGCCGGCAGATACAGGATTGGAGGATGGCCTGCGAGCGCGTACTCTACCAGGCATCCCTGCTCCCCGTCCTTCTCGAGTCGCAGTGCGGCGCACGTCGCGTACATGTGTGCCTCCTTTACGCCGGGAAGCACCTGGTTCAGCGTCTCAAACAACGCGGCGGGAGTAGGTTTATCGAGCAGACGCGTACGCGCGGCCGTCTTAACCATTCCCATTAATATCCCCGCTTGCAGACCGTGGCCAGCGATATCGGCCACATACGCGATTGCGCTCCCATCAGAAAGCGCAACAACATCCACCAGATCGCCGCCAACCTTTTCGCTCGGCACTGAGATCCCATAGATCTCGCATCCGCCGAGCACGTCATCAATAACCGGCACAAGCGTCTGCTGTATGCCGTGCGCGAGAGTAAGCTCCGCCTGAGCCCGGATCGCGTCTCGTCCCTCCGTCTGGATGAAGGCAAAGAAACAGGCGTACGCCATTGCCGTTAGCGCCAGGGCAACGCCCGCATAAACATGGATGGCATGCTGGTATTCCACTGGAGGGTAGCGATGGATCGCCCACAGTTGAAAGCGAGCCAGCCCGATCGATGTCAGCACCTGAATGGTAACCAGCAGGGGAATCATGATCGGTTTGCGCGCGATGACCAGTAAATAAAAAACTGCCACGACCCCCGCATAGATCGCGGAGGTCAGCCCATTCACAAGCCGCGAGGCCGACACGGTCAACATCGTCGTCATCAGGCCGTTTACAGCAAACAGGAAAAAGGCCGCAACAGCCAGCAGCCACAGTCGCTGCAAAGGCACTGATCGCCAATATGCGGCCCGCTCTCGGCGAGCCTTTGTCATTAGCGTGCCCGTAATAGATTCGCGGAGAGTCATCGGCAATCCTGTGAGGATATCAGAGGCACGTACCAAGCCCCGTCCTGGCGGCAAGATTCCGCTTAACTATAGGGCGGCTGCTCCACCATATGGTGGATGACAAGATCAATAGTTTCGCTTATCTTCCTGTGGACCTTGGAAGTTATCGCTACAAGAACGAACGATCAAGCGCGCCTGCTTGAAGATGCCTGAGGCTTAACTGAATGACAGTGCATAAACCTGCCAGGATCCCGCTCGCGATCGCCATGTTCCTCTCCACTACCTTGTGCTTGGCCCAACAGGCTGCAGCGCCGAAACACCTCTTCTTCCATGTTCTACTTTCGTCGCAATTCACCAAGCCGGTATCGGGACGATTGCTGCTCTTCGTCACCCAGGGCGAGGGTGCCAAGGAGGTCGACATGAACGAGATGTCGCCAACCTCCGTCTATATCGCTGCTAAGGAGGTTCGCTACTGGGCACCCGGCACCATCATGGAGGTCGATGCGGACGGGCTTGTCTCGCCAGGTCCGCTGTCAGCAGCAGTTCCCGGTAACTACCAGGCTCAGGCAATACTCGACGTCGACCATAGCTACAACTACCTGGGAAGGCAGCCGGGAGATCTAGCCAGCCCCGTCGCGTCGTTGACATCCTGGAACCCGGCCCGCGACGACACGCCCACTATCACGATCGATACCGCCATCGCCTCTTCTCCTGCGGCAACCGAAGCTCCGGAGTTCAAGGCGGCCATCCGGTCAGTCGACTTCACCAGTCGAACGCTCTCCACCTTTTGGGGAGGCCAGATTCACATGAAGGCGTGGGTTCTTCTGCCCCCGGGTTACAACTCACATCCCGGCCAACGCTATCCGACCGTTTATTTCACGCACGGCTTCGGCGGTAACTCCGCGGGTGTTCGTAGCCGTTATGCGCCGATGCTCTTCGATCGAATGCTGAGAGGCAAGATGCCAGAGATGATCTGGGTGCTACTGGATGAAAGCACTCCGACCGGCACGCACGAGTTTGCTGATTCTGTGAACAACGGCCCCTGGGGCACTGCTCTCACTACCGAACTCATTCCGCATCTTGAGTCGCAGTACCGCATGGACGCCCGCGCATCCGGCAGATTTCTGCAAGGACACTCGTCGGGGGGTTGGGCTACTCTCTGGTTGCAGGTGACCTATCCGAAGATCTTTGGCGGAACATGGTCGACTTCGCCGGACCCGAGCGACTTTCATAACTTCAGCACCGTCGATCTCTATGCTCCTCATGCGAACTTGTTCCATAACGCGGACGGCACGCCAGTGCCCATCATTCGCGATCACGGAAAAGTTCTTGCCACTATGGGGCAGCTCGCCAAGCTTGAAGTCGTTTTGGGAGATTATGGCGGACAGTTGCAATCCTTTGACTGGGTCTTTTCTCCGCGCGGTCAAAGCGGTCGCCCCATGGAAATGTTCAACCGCGAGACCGGCGATATCGATCCCACAGTAGTAGCCTACTGGCGCGAACACTATGACATCGCCAATCGTGTTCAAGCAAATTGGGCGCGGCTTGCTCCCAACCTTCGCGGAAAAATACATCTCTACGTAGGTACCGCGGACACCTTCTACCTCGATGGCGCCGCCCACCGCTTGCAGCAGGTGCTAGACGGGCTGCACGCTGACGCGCACTTCACTTTTCTGCGAGATAGAACGCACTTCGACATCTATGTCGTCGGCGACGACAGAAGTGCGCTCTTTGATCAGATAGCCGCTGAGATGTATGCAGTCGCCAGACCGAGTCTTTCAAAATCCAAGGACGGCCGACCGTGGACGAGCAGGTAAGCGACCGTGTTCCCGGGCATCAGATCTGTTGCGGAGATTCCCACTGTCCTGTGCCCGCCGATTTGAATAGGGCTTCGATCACAGCCATGTTTCTGACTGCATCTTCGAGGGGAACAGGAACCTCGCGGTCTTCAAGAACCGCTCTGGAGAACGCGTCGCCCTGCAATGTGTGTTGATCGCATGCAGCAAAATTCTCTGTGGCGATGTCGCCGCCGTTGTCGATTGTGAGGCGGCTGGGGCGATCGATAGGGGCGTTCACTGGAATTTCGATTTCGATTCGCCCAAGGGTGCCAACGAATTGAACTCGCTGGCAGCGGGCCAGCTGGGTGCTGCAAGTGAAGACTGACTGGCCGGTTTTGAACTGGAGCATGGCAGAGGTTAAGTAGTCGGTATGCATCTTTGAGTCACGCTCCATTGACCCAATGACGCGAAGAGGCTGCTGCGCAAAAGCGAAACGAGATATATGGACGAAGTAGCAGCCGATATCCATTAACGAGCCGCCGCCGTATTCGATCCGGTTGCGAATGTTGGCCGGGTCAATATTGAAAAAACTGAAGTAGCCCATGATGGAGCGGAGTTCGCCAATGCGCCCCTCGTCGAGAATCTCGCGAAGCCGGATCCATTGCGGGTGACTCCGTATCATGAATGCTTCGCCGATTTCGACGCCGGTGCGGGCACGAACCTCGAGAAGCGTTTTAGCTTCTGCAACGGTCAGGCTGATCGGCTTCTCGCAAAGCACGTGTTTCCCGGTCTCCGCAGCCTTAATTGTCCACGGCACATGCAGATGATTAGGCAGAGGGTTGTAGATCGCATCGATGTTCGAATCGGCAATCAATTCCTCGTAGGATGCGTAGGCATTGGGGATTCCCAGCGCCGTCGCTGCCTCCTTCGCCCTGGTGTAGTCGCGTGAGGCTATCGCAACCACGCTGCTATATTGACCCTGCTGCATGGCGGGAATAACCTTTTTCAGTCCGATGTTGGCGGTGCTGAGAACTCCCCAGCGAAGCTTTTTGCACATTGCGGCAATCATAAAGGCAGAGCGTGGCGCAGAGAAGCGCAGACTTATGCGTCCTCGCACAAGTTAAGTCGCCATGCAGTTAAGCTAACTTCTCGTCTCCGCTTGCTCGGCCGATAGGAAACTTCCGCAGGCCTGTGACCTGTAACGCGAGAAGGCCAAGAAACTCCGCCAGCTGCAGGGTGTATCGCCGCCATAGCCGACGCGGCTCAGTGCATAGGCGAAACAGCCATTCGCCGCCCGCCGCCCGGACCCATTGAGGTGCTTGTCGAGCCGATCCTGCATGAAAATCAAATGCCGCGCCCACGCCGAGCACTAGAGGTGCATGCAGGCTGCTTCGTGCATCGGCAATCCATATTTCCTGTTTCGGAGTGCCCAGGCCAACCCAGACAATGTCCGCTCTGCTGTTATTGATCAGCCGAATAACATCCGCGAACTCGCCTTCCGAAAGGGACCGAAACGGCGGTGCATAAGTGCCCGCAACTGAGAGCCCAGGAAATTGTTCCTGCAGGCGCGCCACCAATTTTTCCGCCACTCCGGGTGCTCCCCCATAAAAGAAGTGACGATATCCCTTGCTCGCAGATCGCCGGCACAGCTCAAGCATTACATCGGGTCCATAAACCCGCTCTGCCTGGTCGGCGCCGAACCAGCGACATAGCCGTACAAGCATCATTCCGTCGGTGGCTGTGAAATCCGCTGCATTCAGAATCGCTCTCTGCCGTGGATTATGCTGGCTTGCGGCAAGCATGTCTGATCCAGGAAATAGCGCGTATCTGGGATTCCCCTCTGCGACCCACTGTTCCATCAGGTCAACAGCTGAAGAGAATTGCATGGGGTGCAAGCGCACCCCGACGATATTCACAGACTTCCGAAGGGACTGCAGTTCGATTGGATTCGCTGCCGGATTGCCAATTCCACTCACCGTTATCTCCACAGATTATTCGGTACCAGGTAAGGATTGTGGGGGATCGGAATTCCGGAGAGCCCGGTGCCGAAGTGCAGATCATCGCCGGCCTGTCGCAGGAAAGCCGTGACCGCATGGTCGAAGGCATCGAGAAATAGCTCATCACCGGCCCTCGGCACAACGGTATGATCGCGTTCCGCACAGTAGCGTTGCAGGATCTCTGCGAGACCGAATTGGGGTGTGACGCGCCCAATGATGTAGCGATCGGCCCCTTCACGCCCAATAAACGCGGCCTCGCGGTATAGGTAGACATCTCCGAGAAGATCCACCACGACTGAAATCTGCGGATAGCCTCGACCGAGCATTTCAGTGTGCGCGACTTGCCGTACGGGTTCTGTCTCGGATCCCTCAACCAGTCCTCGCATGCCGTACCCTAAGTCAACGTCGAGATCCGCCATCCCTTCGGCGACAAAAAACTCTTGCAGCGCTATCAACTCATCACGCAATTTCTTTCGTTCGTCGCCTCTGATCGCCGCACCGCCACTTGCCGCGTAGTTCTCGCGCAGCGTCAGCAAGTTCACGCCCTTTCGGTCGGGTGATTGGTCGGCAATAGAGACAATCGCGGATGCAATTTTGCGGAGGTGCCCCACCTGTCCAGTCTGCACCACATGATTGAATCCGACGCGGAGGGTCGCGCGGCGTTCAGATTTAAGGCGCACAAAATCCCTTGCGTTAGCTAGCACTCTTGTCGCGACGCCACTCCGAGATGTCGTGAACTGGGCGGTCTCGTCGTCCGCACCATACATAGAGATGCGCACGGTCTCCAGATCCCACAGCCCTTCATTGTTGCTCAGGAACTGGGGCGTCAACATCATGCCGTTGGTATACAACTGCATGCGGTGTCCCAGGGACGCGGCGAAGCTCACTAATTTTGCCAGGCCCGGGTTTGTGAGAGGTTCCAGACCACCCGACAAATAAAATCGCCGCGGCAGGTCACGAGGAGCCTCTGCGAAAAGTTGCGTGAGGAGTTCGTTTCCCGGTCCGATGTCCTCCTGCTTATACTTCATGCCGCGTGCGCGCCCGCAGAACGCGCATGAAAGCATGCAGGTGACAGCGGGGTAGATTCCAACGGTAAACGGATAGCGGTAAGTGCCTTTGAAAAATGCGTCGACAGCGCCGTAGTCGATCATTGGCTGGATAGTGATACGGCGGTACGGAATGTCACCGCGAAACTCCTCGAGCAACTTCGCAGCTTCAGGGGCGCGGAGAATATCCGACACTGCCGTGGCAGCTTCATCAATATTGCATTTGCAGGTTTCCGCAATATCATGCAAACGGCAAAAAGGGAGCATGATCAGCATGTGCAGAGCGGTGACATAGCGTCCCTCCCATAGCTCTCGCTGCGGAACTCCCAAAGTATCGTGCTTGTTGGCGCTGGCGAGGTTTCGCCCAATTCGCTCAATGAGTAATTGCATCGAGTCGGAAACGGCGAGCAAAGGTTTTTTCTTATGCTGCACATTCTTAAGTCCGAAGGGATCGTCTTCGTGCACCGGGCGCGGCATGGTTGACATACTTTTGCTCCTGTTCGTCAGTAAAGAAATATGGCGTTAACGATTAGTCGCAAGACAGAAGCGGGAAAATTGAATTCTCCCGAATTGAGAAGTCATAACATCCTTGGCCTGGATTGCCCGCGAGAACCTGCTGAGGCATGCGGCTCACCCCGTGGTGCAATCAAGAGTCGGCCAGCGAAGCGACGACGCTAAAAAGCTGAAACCACAGTTTTCGGGCTGCTAATGTTTGATGCAGAATTTCAATTGGATGCAACGACAGCGGCGACTGTCTTATGAATTTCGCTAAAACTAGTCGATATAGGTACTACGGTTAAAAGCAGCACGTCAAGGGAAATATTCAATTGCACGTTTTGAGTTACGCATCGAAATGCTCAAGCTGTGAAAACTTCTGCACGAGGCTATTCTTGCTCCAGATGCTCATCCCATCGAGTTTTAAGCAGAGCTGTCCGCTTTCATGACAGAATGTGAAGCACTCTCCGACAAGGCAAGGCGACAAATGCTTAAGCTGTAGCGCTGAACCTGCCAACATCTGGAAGGATGCACACCTTTATGTAACAGTCATCTGGAAGATTAGTCTCGGACCCGGAACTAGGCCGCCAACCTTACTCATATACAAAGACACGGGAGGCAATCGAATGCATTACCTTTTGTTTTACGAAGTAGCAGAGGATTATCTTTCCAGACGTGCATCGTTTCGCTCTGCGCACCTTGAGAAGGCATGGAAAGCCAGCGAGCGAGGCCAGCTCATACTCGCCGGTGCTCTCGCCAATCCCGTCGACGGCGCCGTCCTCTTATTCGAAGCAGAGTCGGCCAGCGTTGCAGAAGAGTTTGCCTTAACTGACCCATATGTAACCGCAGGCTTGGTCAAACGATGGTATGTGCGCGAATGGACGACTGTAGCGGGGCAGAGGGCCGCCAACCCGGTCAGGCCCGGTCCCGAGTCGAGTTAGAGGTACTTCCCAAGGGTCGTTACAAAAAGAATTTGGTTACTACTGTTTACTCAAATACTAATAGTGGGTTAATCTACCATTCATATCCGGGTCATGCCGGGAAGTACGCCGCCAGCAGCTTGGCTGCCCGGCAATTCAGCATTTGCGCCGTTACATGCAGTCGTTCGTAGAAAGTCATATTCGACCGTTGCCAGCAAGCTGACAGATGAAGACCAATCCCTCCCGCGAGAAAAGAATGCATAACAAAAAACCGTTCTTAGCCGTTGTCGTCGCCATCCTGATGATGCCCGGAGTTCGAATATTCGCTCAGGCGCACGTGGCCGAGAGTCAGACGACCTACGTATATGTCGACGGGAGGAACGGTTCCGACGACAACGACGGAACGCAGGCTGACCCGCTTCAGACTATCCAGGCAGCGGTCGAGAAGGCCAGGGCCAACAACATAAAGTCGATCGGCACCAAGGTTCTGATTAATCCGGGAACTTACCGCGAATTTGTAAACATTCAGTCCACTAGAAAGCAAACCGACGCGCCCATGGCTTTTGAGGCAGTGTATCCCGGCACGGTAAACATTTCTGGATCGGATTTACTGACGCACGGCACCCCTGATCCCAAAAATCCTGCTGTATATGAGTACGTATGGGATCACGACTTCGGTAGCTGTCGCGTACCCAAGGGTTGGCCCTCAACGTTTGCGCCTGTAGTGCTGCAGACCGAGATGGTATTTGTGAACCACATCCCCCTCACGCAAGTCATGTCTTTCGCCCAGATGCGCAAGGGCACGTTTTACGTGAATGAAAAGGAAAACGTAATTCACGTTTGGCCTGGGCCCTATGCCCGAGATATGAGGACGGCGCTTGTAGAGGCAGCTGTACGTCCGCAAACCTTGGCTCTGGGTGGGCGAAAAAATGTGGTCTTGAGAGGGCTGGTATTTCAGCACGCAGCCAATTGCATAAACACGTCAGGCGCAACTGTCAGCGGCAGCTCAAATGTCCTCATCGACCAGGTTCAGGCAATTTGGAACAACTGGGGTGGCATGGCCATCAGCTACAGCAGCGACATTACCCTGCAGAACTCTGTTGCCAGTCATAACGGCGGCATTGGATTTGCCGGGATGGCGGATCGCGATGTTCTGCTGGACTTCAACGAGAGCGACTACAACAACTGGCGCGGCGCAATGGGCGCACTTTATGACTGGGGAATGGGTGGCACCAAGTTCATGTGGACGCACAACGCCACCATAAAGAATCACTATTCGTTTAGAAACCAGGCACAGGGTCTGTGGTTCGATACGGACAACAAAAATATTGCGATCGGCAACGCCACCCTCTCGGAAAACGTGCTGTCAAGCCTACAGCTTGAGGCTAATGAAGGCCCCATATCGCTTACCGGTAGCAGGCTATGCTCGAGCGGATCGGGTGCGACAGTAATCAATACTGAAAAGATCACGATGACGAACAACACTTTTTACAACAATAGCGGCACCAATAAGTGGCAGGGACAGGTGTTTCTTGCCGGTAAGCCGGGGGGGAGACACATTGAAGACTGGGAGACCGGCGAACCATATTTCCTATTTACCTCGGCTACAAAGATCAGCGGCAATTCCTTTCAGAATGCTCAGCCCGGGCAATTCGTCTTTGCAACATTCCTGTCGGGAAAGGACTGGGCCCAATTCGCGGATTCGCTGGCATCAGGACACAACCGTTGGTACGATTCGACCTCGTCGCACGTCTTCAAGATACCCAAGGGAAAGCTGGTTGATCTACACGGCTGGCAACTCGAGACGCGGGCTGATCTGACTTCGCACTGGACATCCTCCGCTTCAGTGGCTGCCTCTTGCCAAGTGCCCGTTCCTTCTTTTACGGATTTCAACGTGAACGCCGACAACAACGCCTATCAGATGAAAGGTGGCAAAGCCGACGTCACCCTTCACGTCAATTCGTTTCAATACGGACTAGTCACGTTGAAAGTATCGGGCGTACCTCAGGGAGTTACTTCCAGTTTCTCGCCGCGCAACTTGATCAACGGCGTGGCGGTGCTCACGCTTACCGCCTCAAAAAACGCAAAACACAAGACTGTACCGATTACCGTTTTCGCGAACAGCGGCAGCCGGGTACATAGCGTAACTGTTTCAGTTGAGGTAAAGAAATAACGAGGCCGATTACGCTCAGGTGGCTACTTCCTGGTTTGTTCCAGCTTTATGAGCACCAACGCGTTGGGCGCTAGCTCAAGGTGCATCTTGCCATCCTTAAGTTGCAGTTGCTCCGGTGTACCCGGTGCGGTTTCGCGGTTGAGCTGTTCTACCTGCGCCGCAGTAGGATCGACCGGTTTGCCCATAGCCGCATACCGCGCCAGAACGCTATTGTGCCTGTCGTCCACGCGCTGGATAGTGACGCGCGCATTGGAAGGCGCTCCGTGAAAGAGTAAGTCGATGGACCGCGGTCTCACCCTGCTTGTCCGGATCCACCAGGTTCCACGCCGCGACGGCCACGCTCCCATCGGCCATCTTCGTTGCCAGAACGTTCTTCGAGGAAATAGAGAAACGTTCCGATCCTAACTGGTGGAGAAGACCGTATGCATAGTAGCTCGGCTTGTTGATGCCTCCCTTGGCCCGCAGTCCGAACATCCCGACAAACGGCTTGGGACTCGGACCGCCCTCTTCAAAGACATCGGAGAACGTCCAGAACGACATCATCTCCGCGAGCCCATCGCATGCGCGAACCGTATTCGCCACCGCCGGTCCCACAAAAGTCGTGTCGCGCGACTCCTTCATTCCCTGCACGTTCCACTCCGTCCAGAACAAGCGGAAGGCTCGGCATCGCAGACGCCTTGATCTCTCCTCTTACCTTCGCTACCGCGCGGCACACGCGATCATCCATCGGGATTTCTTCGTGCGTCCCGAAGAGATCTTCGACCGTGTCGTCCGCGTAGCCGTGCGTCGAAACAAAATCGACCGGCACGTGATTCTCGGCCGCGTACTTCAGGAAGTCGCCGACCCAATGCGCCGCCGCCGTCGCCGGACCACCTACGCGCAAGCCTGGAATTCACCGCCTTCAATGCGCGCGCCGTATGTGCGTACAGGTCGAAGTAGGACCTTCTGCTGCGGCACGCCGTTCCAGAAGTCGATGTTCGGCTCATTCCACACTTCGAAATACCACTGCGATACTTCGTCGATGCCGTAGCGGTCGACCAGGTGCTGCGCGAAATGCGTCGATCAGGTCGTCCCACTTTTCCATGCTTTTCGGCGGCGACACATTCTGCTTGTACCAGAACGGATGCAGCGCGTCGGGATTGAAGGCCAGCTTCTTGGGCATGAAGCTGATCTCCACAAAAGGCCGCACGCCGTTCTTCAGCAGCCCGTCGTAGATCTGGTCCACGTAAGAGAAGTTATAGACGGGATTGCCGTGTTCGTCTTCGTTGTAAACGCCCACTTCGTCGTGAAAGATCGCATGAAACCGGACATAGCGAAAATCCGCAACCTTCTTGACCGCGCGCACGTCTTCGCGATAGCTCTCGCGCAGCGCAAGGATGGCTCGTCCCGATCCGAACATCTGTTCCCAGAAATGCGGGAAGGCAGTCGTTTGTGCGTCAGCGTTGATCTCCACAGTCTCCTGTGCGCGTGCAGAATCCACTGGCACTATCACAAGCAACAGTGCGGCCAGGTAACTGGCACAGGAAAGAGTCCACTTCTGGCCGGGCGGAATTCGGAGCATGAGTTCTCACTTTCTCAAGAACAAGATGGCCCTTGGTTAGATGACAGGATTCTATAGCGAGTATGATCCGCGGGCCTGCATCACGGCGAAGGCGGTCCAAATCTGTAAGGTAGGTGTCTCGCCCACCAACCACGAAAAGGCAGATGAGGTGAGGCATCTCGCCGCCAGACTTCGCCCTCTTAAGCCATGGGAGAATACCGCCATGGCGCGCCCCTACTGGTCAGGTCTACTGCAGATATCGCTAGTCTCCTTCGGAATCAAGCTCTTTCCGTCAACGGAGGCGAAGAGCGAGATTCATTTCCATCAGCTCAGTCGTAAGACTGGCGAGCGCATTAAGCACCAGAAGGTCTCAGGCAAGGATGGCCCTCTTGAGAATGACGAGATCGTCCGGGGTTACGAATATAAAAAGGGCCAGTATGTAAAAATCGAGCCGCGCGACATCGAGAATCTCCGCATACCTTCGCGCCGCACGCTGGAAATCACGCAGTTTGTGGATATGAACGAGATGGCGCCGGAATTTTTTGAGAAGCCTTACTTTGTCGCACCGGAGAGCGCCTCACAGGCCGAAGCCTTTGCCGTTGTTCGTAAGGCACTGCAATCGGCCAAAAAGGTTGCGCTGGGGAAAATTGCATTTGGTGGCCGCGAACATCTCCTCGCCGTCACATCCCCCAAAAATGATACTGAGCTGGGAATGATGGCTTACACTTTGCGCTATGTTGAAGAACTGCGTGACCCAGCGGATTACTTTGGAGACATCAAGAAGGTCAAGATCGACGAAGATCAACTGGCGCTCGCGCGGGAACTCATCAAGCGCAAAACCTCCACCTTTGCGCCGGAAAAGTTCAAAGACGAATACGAGGTAGCTTTGCGAAAGATGGTTGAGGCCAAGATGAATCATGTGCGCGTTCCTAAGGAAGAAGATACGAGTAGATCCGCCAAGGTGGTGAACCTCATGGATGCGTTGCGCAAGTCAGTTCATACTGACTCGGCACCTCGAAAGAGCAGAGCCCCGGCAAATGTGCCCGCTGGCTCCGCGCGTCTCACGCTCGTAAAACCAACGAAGGGTGCGCACAAGAGCAAGTCGGCTTAGGGCATGGCGAAAACGCGAAAAGCTGTTAAGAAATCGGCTGATCTGATTGATGAGCAACTTGCTCGCTATCGATCGATGCGCGATTTCAACATCACGGCTGAACCATCCGGCTCCGCAAAGGGAAAGTCTCCCTCATCGGGGCTGCCGTTTGTCATCCAGAAACACGCCGCCTCTCACCTGCACTACGATTTTCGCTTGGGATGGAATGGAGTGCTGAAAAGCTGGGCCGTCGCCAAGGGTCCGAGCTACAGCGTAAAAGACAAGCGGCTCGCCGTTCAGGTGGAAGATCACCCGATGGAGTATGGCGGCTTCGAAGGCGTCATTCCCAAAGGTCAATATGGCGGCGGCACAGTGATGCTTTGGGACGAGGGCACCTGGGAGCCTCAACGCGCTCACCCCGATGTGGATGCGGGCCTGCGCGATGGATCTCTCAAATTCACATTGCACGGGACAAAATTGCAAGGGAACTGGGCGCTCATCCGAATGGGCGGAAAGGCTGCCAATGCCAGCAAACCCAATTGGCTGCTTATCAAAGAGCACGACACCTTTGAACGCTCAGAGCACGATCCCGCCATTACTGAGGAAGCTCCCACTAGCGTCGTAACGGGCCGATCCATGGAGGAGATTGCTCTTAACGAGGACCACGTCTGGAACTCCAAGGACACAGCCACCGACAAGGCCTGGCATCGCAAGGATGCAGAAGCCGTCGCCAAGGCACCCAAAGAAAAAGCGCCACGTACTGATGCTCTGTTGCGTTCCGTCACCAATAAACTGGTCAAGTTCAAGATTAACGATCTCCCGCCCGAGCGCTTACCAAAGTTCATCCCACCGCAATTGGCGACGCAGGCTACAACACCGCCAGACGCCTCGGGTTGGGTTCATGAGCTCAAACTGGATGGTTATCGCATCCAGGCGCACAAGGATGGCGCTAAGGTGCACCTCTACACTCGCAGCGGCCTTGACTGGACGCATCGAATGAGGACTATTGCCGCGGAGATTGCAAGACTGCCAGTCGAGCGGGCCATCTTCGACGGCGAGGTCGTTGTCCTCGCGAAGAATGGAACTACGAGCTTCGCTGATCTCCAGGCATCATTTCAGGAAGGCGCAAAGCATGAGCTGACTTACTTTCTCTTTGATCTGCTCCACCTGAATGGACACGATCCAAGAGATCTGCCGCTCGTCCGGCGAAAGGAAATCCTCGCGGCAATACTTGCTAACTCCGGCGAAGTTGTCCACTTGAGCGAACACCTTGAGTCGAACGGCGCAATCTTGTTTAAGAAGGCATGTGAGCTGCACGCGGAGGGCATCGTGTCCAAGCGTGCTTCCTCCAGGTACGCCTCAGGCCGCACAACAGAATGGTTGAAGTGCAAGTGTGTCTTCGAGCAGGAGTTTATTATTGGAGGCTTCACGCTTCCGTCCAACGACACCCATGGAGTAGGCGCCCTGCTGCTGGGATACTTCGACCCGAAGGGGAATCTCATCTACGCGGGCCGCACCGGCACAGGCTTCACCCAGAAGACGCACGCGATCCTGCGCGACAAACTCGAGAAGCTGCGAGTCAAGTCCATGCCGTTTGGAAAGGTTCCCGCGGACCAGTTACGTGGGGTCATCTGGACCAGGCCTGAAATGGTGGCGCAGGTGAACTTTGCGAATTGGACCGCCGACAATCTCGTACGGCAAGCCTCCTTCAAAGGTATTCGCGAGGACAAGCCACCTGCGGAAGTATTAAGAGAAGAGCCGGCCATCACACCGGATCCCGAAGCAAAGCCTCGCGCCAGGACTGCCAGCCATAAACAGGCCGCCGCGAAAAAGACCAGCCCCCGACCCAAACCTGATCAAGGTTCCGGGCATGCTCCCGTCCGTCTCACGCATCCAGACAAGTTGATCGATGCAGAGTCGGGACTCACAAAACAGCAACTGGCAGACTACTACTGGGAAATCGCGGACTACATGCTTCCCCAGATAGTGGATCGGCCACTTTCCATCGTGCGTTGCCCCAATGGCGCGGACAAGCCCTGCTTCTTCCAGAAGCATCGCAACAACACCCTGCCGCCCGGAATAGGAACCATCGAGGTTCCGGACAAAAAGACTGGAAAGCTGGAGCCGTACATCACCCTTGCCGATGCGGAATCTCTGACGGCCCTCGCGCAAATTGGCGTGCTCGAAATTCACCCCTGGGGATCTCAAAACAAGGATCTGGAGCATCCCGATCGGCTCATCATCGATCTTGACCCGGATCCATCAGTGCCGTGGAAGATTCTCGCGGAAAGCGCAGCCAAGGTTCGCGCAAAGCTTAAGAAACTGGGACTCGAAAGCTTTCTGAAAAGCACAGGGGGCAAGGGACTGCACGTCGTAGCTCCGATCGAACCGGAGTATGAGTGGGCCCAGATCAAGCAACTAACCCACGACCTCGCTTTGCAGATGGAAAAGGCGGAGCCCTCGCTATACGTAGCGAAGATGAGTAAGGCCTCTCGAACGAATCGAATCTATCTGGATTACCTGCGCAACGAGCGAGGAGCGACCGCCGTCGCGGCGTTCTCGCCTCGCGCTCGCGCGGGCGCCCCGGTCTCAGTTCCGCTAAGTTGGGAGGAACTCAAACTACCGACTCGGCCGATCTTCAACGTCGCCGGCTTTCACGAGTGGAAGTCCAGGCTGAAACGGAATCCCTGGGAGAAGCTTCCACTTCTCCACCAGCAGATCGATCGCTCAGCGTTCAAACAGTAGCAACTTTTCCTTTAGACCATTCTGCGGAAAACCCAGAACAGTCCTCCGGCGATCAAGGCCGCCGCGGGTAATGTGCAGACCCACGCCAGCGCGATGTTGCGAATGGTGGACCACTGCAGTCCGCTCTTATTTGCGAACATCGTTCCGGCCACACCGGAAGAAAGCACATGTGTCGTGCTGACAGGGAGTCCAAAAATATCAGCCGCTCCGATTGTTGCCATTGCGACGATTTCCGCCGACGCACCCTGCGCGTATGTCAGGTGCTCCTTGCCAATCTTCTCGCCCACAGTTACAACAATGCGTTTCCACCCAATCATCGTCCCCATGCCCAGGGCGAGAGCGACGGCAACCTTTACCCAAGTAGGGATAAACTTGGTCGCTCCATCTAGCTTCTTGCGATAGTTCCCAAGGACGGCAACCTCCGCGGGATTCAGCGCCGGCTGCTTGTTCTTTGCCATAATGCGCAGAGCTTCATCGGTAACGTACATATCGTTGCGCACATTGGCTTGATCATTGGCGGGAATCGCGGCCAGGCTCTTGTACTGCAGAACTTCGTGGGACGTGTCGTTGATGATCTGACGCAAGGCGAGCATCGTGTTAGGAGTAAATTGCTGTGTGCGAACGTAATCCGTTAACTCGGCGCGCACATCGCCAATCACGGCGCTCGAGTCAACGTGCGCATTTACTACTTGAACCGCCTGCTGAGATACCGCCGCAAAGTCCTGCACCTGGTTGAAGCTGACAGCATGGTTCAAGGCGTAGGCTGTCGGAACCGTGCCGATAAGAATCAGCATGATCAGGCCCATGCCTTTTTGTCCATCATTTGAGCCATGGAAAAAGCTGACTCCGGTGCACGTAAGGATGAGCAGAGAGCGAATCCAGAAAGGCGGCGGCTCCTCACCCACAGGTGCTTCGTAGAGTCGCCGGTCTTTGACGATCGCCTTGAGGAACAGGAGGAGCAGTCCCGCGAACACGAAGCCCACCAACGGCGAAATCAATAGCGCTTTGAAAACCTTCACAGCTTGTCCCCAGTCCACACCGCTGGTTCCCGTGCGCACCGACATCAATTGATTGGCAACGCCCACCCCGATGATGGAGCCAATGAGCGTGTGTGAACTGGATGCCGGGAGGCCGAAGAACCAGGTGCTCAGGTTCCACAATATGGCAGAGATCAACAATGCGAAGACCATCGCAAAGCCCGCGCCCTTGCCCACTTGCAGTATTAGCTCTACTGGTAGCAGCGACACGATCGCGAATGCGACGGCGCCCGAAGAGGTGAGCACCCCGATAAAGTTCCACAAGCCCGACCAGACAACCGCGATGTGCGGTTCCAGCGAGTGGGTATAAATCACAGTCGCTACCGCATTCGCAGTATCGTGAAATCCGTTGACGAACTCGAAGCCCAGCGCGGAGAGCAACGCAACACCCAGCATGACGTAGGGCCAGTAACTGCCAACAGGACCGGCGTGCTCCAAATCGCCTATCAGATGAGTGGCGCTATATCCCACGCCACAGACCGCCACGACCGCAAACAGGATGATGCCCCACTTGCCGACCGAGGACTTTCTTAACTTGTGGTCCAGTAAGGATCCTGCAGCTTCAGGGGAAGGCGCAACAACAGCATCTGTTGTGTACATGAAAGGCTCCGCGGTGTTCCCCAACAACCTAGCAGCGGAAGTTCACGGAGAAGTGAAGGCCTACTGAATGAACGGTGAATTTTGTGTGAATGCCGACCGGGTGTCTGCGTCGGCAACTCCTCGTTAATTCAGATATTTACCACCGAACGCGGACCGGGCCGAAGAAAAACAAACCGCCGTCGGCCTCCGGCTCTTCCGGACCGAAATCCCAAGATCGGCGTCCCCCGTGTCGTCTCAGTCTCCGCGAATCGTGGTGAAACCGAGATCCCGCCGCGATGCACGGTCTTGTTTGCATATACTGGTGGCGCGGCATCTGGAGCTCCGGGAAATACACGAAAAGAGAAATGCTCCCTACCCGGGAGCGAAACTCTCGGCTCGGCCAGTCCAGTCGTTTCCATGTCCATTCTGTCTCGTGGCAGTTTTATCGCCAGGGAAGGCTGCGGTCTGGAGCGGCGATCCGAAGATCGGGCCGCGCCCGGGAGTTTGCCCTCTCAGTATTGCGAAACAAGGAGCAGGAATGCGATTGAAGAAAGTCATGTCAAGAATCGAATCAGGAACACTAGAGAGCCACCTCGTGGTTTGCATCAGCCTTCTGGGCCTGCTGGCCGTCTGCGTTCCATTGCTCGCAGCTCAAACCGCGTCGAAGGACTCGGCCCCCGCCCACCCATGGATGAACAAGAGCCTTTCGCCGGACCAGCGTGCCGACATGGTTCTGAAGGAAATGACGCTGGATGAAAAAATTCAGCTCGTCCATGGAACCGGATGGGGCGCCCTGCAGGACGATCCCAAGCTGATCCCCGCCCACTCAAACCTCGGGGCTGGGTATACTCCGGGCATCGATCGCCTCGGCATTCCCGATATCAACCAGGCTGACTCTGCCGTGGGCATCCGCATGGCCGCCATGCAAAGCCGCTACGCTACTCTGCTGCCCTCTACGCTAGGCGCTGCATCCAGTTGGAACCCCGAGTCCGCAGCTCTTTACGGATCAGTGATCGGTCGCGAATTGCGCGCGCAGGGCTTCAACATGTCCATCGGCGGCGGCGTGAATATTACCCGCGAGCCACGCAACGGGCGCAACTTCGAATATGCGGGTGAGGATCCGGTTCTCGCCGGCACTATGACCGGCAACCTGATGAAGGGCCTGCAGGCACAGCAGATCATGGGCGACATCAAGCACTATGCCCTTAATGATCAGGAGACAGGACGCGACATCCTGAATGTCATTCTGGATAAGCGCTCCATGCGCGAAAGCGACTTGCTGGCCTTCCAGATCGCCATCGGCATCGCTGAGCCATCCGCTGTCATGTGCTCCTATAACAGGCTCAACGGCGACTACGCCTGCGAGAACGACTACCTCCTTAACGAAGTTCTAAAAAAAGACTGGGCCTTCAAGGGTTGGGTAGTTTCAGACTGGATGGCCACGCACAGCACCACCAAGTCGGCGCTCGCAGGGCTCGATCAACAGATGCCCGGTGATGAGTACTTTGGCGCACCGCTCAAGAAAGCTGTTGAGAGCGGTGAGGTCCCCCAGGCACGCGTGGACGACATGGTGCACCGCATTCTGCGCAGCATGTTCGCCGCTGGCGTCATTGACAAGCCCGTCATGCCGCGCAGCGTGGTAGATCCTTTCCGCGGCCGCGATGACGCACAGCACATTGAAGAAGAGAGCATCGTTCTTCTGCGCAACTCCGGCAACATCCTCCCTCTCAAGTCCACGGTGCAGTCCATCGCCATCATCGGATCGCACGCGGACGTCGGCATACTCTCCGGCGGAGGCTCGGCGCAGGTTGATTCGCCTGGTGGAGACGCCGTCACCGGCGGTCCCACCAAGTGGGGCGAGGCCGTATATTTCCCCTCCTCGCCACTCAAGAACATCCAGGCAAAGGCGCCGCAGGCCAAAATCACTTATGCCGATGGCAAGGATTTATCCGCCGCAGCGGCCCTCGCGAAGTCTTCGCAAATCGCGATTGTCTTCGTGACCCAGCCAATGAGCGAAGGCCGCGATGCTGAGACGCTCTCTCTGCCGGACAATCAGGATGCGCTCGTAGAAGCGGTAGCAGCAGCAAATCCAAAGACCATCGTTGTCCTCGAAACAGGTGGGCCGGTCACCATGCCCTGGTCAGAGAAAGTCGCCGGCATTGCTGAGATCTGGTATCCCGGCATCGGCGGCGCGCAGGCCCTCGCCAACATTCTCTTCGGAGACGTGAATCCCTCAGGCAAGCTCCCCGTCACCTTCGCTCGCAGCGTTTCAGATTTGCCGCATCCCGTCGTGCCGGGAATGGATCTGGAGAAGAAGGGAAGAGACGCTATGAATACGGGATGGAAGCTGCCTCCCTTCGATGTGAACTACACAGCAGAAGGCGTGAAGGTAGGCTACAAGTGGTACGAGGCCGAACATAGGCAGCCGCTCTTCGCCTTCGGCTACGGCCTCTCTTACACCAGCTATGCCTACTCCGCTCTTAAGGTTGATGCACCGCAGCAAACCGTAAACTTCACGGTGAAGAACACGGGTCGGCGCGCCGGTACTGAGATCGCTCAGGTATACGTAGAGCTTCCCTCTGCTGCCGGAGAGCCCTTCAAACGCCTCGTCGCGTGGCAGCGAATTCCGCTTGCCGCTGGAGAATCCAAGCAAACAACACTGAAGCTCGAGCCGCTCTACATGTCGATCTTCAATGTGCAAAAGGACAGTTTCGAGCTGCTTCCGGGTGACTATAAGGTTGTGGTTGGGGGCTCATCGCAGAGCACGCCCTTGACCGCTGTGCTGCCTGTCAAATAACCACTGATCCCCGGCCACCCCTCACGTGGAATGGCCGGGAATCTGTGTTTCGCGAGTTAAGCTTCACTCTCTAATAAAGCCACA
This sequence comes from uncultured Acidobacteriaceae bacterium, assembly GCA_963725995.1. Classification (GTDB taxonomy): domain Bacteria; phylum Acidobacteriota; class Terriglobia; order Terriglobales; family Acidobacteriaceae; genus JANXZS01. The sequence goes on from CAVSAX010000020.1 coordinate 255,419, forward strand.
GGGAAATCGGAGAAAATGTTGCTCAGCCGCAGCGAGCCGTCTTCCCCTGCCACCACGGACGAATCGGTGAAGACGTTCCTATAGCGGCGAGGCGCGTTCCCAGTAAGCATCAATTCAGCCTTCCCCCATGCTTCACCTACAGGCAAGACCGACTTGTTTCCCATCAGAGTGCAGGCAAAACGCGGTACCGCTGCCAGCACAGCCTTGCCCGTCTGCTGGTTTCGCCTCAGGAAGGCGACGGCATGTTCCGCCTTTCCAGATCCCTGCTTATCGGTGCCTGTGTTGAGTGCGATGTATTCTCCGCGCTGGAACGTGACCGCTTCTCGTTGCCTCAACGCCAGTGCGCGGTGCATGGTCCACAACTTGATCCTACCGTCACCGATCGTACGCATTAAGTCCTGGCAAACATTCGCGGCTCCGGATTCCGTTGCCATGGACGCCAGCGTCTCCAGATAATTTCTGCGCAATGCATAATCGACCGGCCTGCGATTATCTGGATCAACCAGCGTCAATTCCCAAAGCTCGTTCCCTTGATAAAAATCCGGCACGCCCGGCGACGCTATCTTGAGAACGACCTGTGCAAGGGAATTGACCGCGCCGAATGTCCGCATCATCGGCAGGATCGGGCCGAGTGACTCAACAAACCGAGTCTCTTTCCTGCGTCCGGAGGGAAGCAGAATCTCGGCGAGAAATTCCTGCACTGCTCTTAGGTATTCTGGATCCGGATTGATCCAGCTCAGGTTTACCTTAGCCTCGCTCAGCGCCTTGGAAGCGTATTGCTGCAGCCGTTCGAGAAATTCCCGGCGGCCGTCTATACCATTCGTCTCCCATGGCCACGTCGCCACTATGGTCTGGTACAACAAATATTCTTCGTTCGCATCCGGCGCGACTCGCCCATCCGCCAGGGTGCGCTTGTGGCGGGCATTCCTCCTCTGCCAGCCGCTCACCGCGGACGCCCATTGCTTCGGAATCTCCGAGAGCACATTCAGCCGCGCGCGTACATCTTCACCCCGTTTCGTGTCGTGGGTCGATGTCGTCAGCATGGAGTCTGGAGTATTCTCGAGCCGCTCACGATTGCTGGAATGGAACGTGTCGGGAGATATTCCGAAGACCTTCACCGAGCCGCCCACCTCGTTCACCGAAATGAAGCGGTTATAAATGTAAAACGTCGTGTCCTCGACACCCTTCGCCATCACGGGACCAGTGAGTTGTTGAAACTTCAGCGCGAAGTAAAGCCGGTCGGGATCAAGACCCGCACCCCCATCGCCGCGATCGCTGCGATATCGGTTAAGCAGCAGCGTCTCCCGCAGGAAGTCAAAGCCAGAGGCATCCACGCCGGGGTTCAGTCGTTTGGCGCGACTCACCGCATAGTGAATGAATGCGCGATCGCGATCGTTATACTGCCCCCGATCGTCGATGTAAGTACGATAAACAGGGAAGCATGCAATCGTTTCGCGCAGCACTGTCTCCAGCAGGTTGTCAGTGAAGTCGCGCGCGCGGCGGTCGGCCGCGGCAATCCTGCTCAGCAAGTTCGTCAACACATACACTTCACTTGCCAGGGAGGTTTGCATCACCTCAAGTTTCGAGCGGTAAATGATGGTGTCAGGCTGCGGCTTGTCTCCCAGTATTCGTCGGTATATTTCACCAAACGAATGCTCGTGTCGGGGCTGGATAAACAACTGGTTCACCAGGAAGATGAAGTCGTATCCGGTCGTCCCGCTCACCGGCCATTCCTGCGGCAGGTACTCCCGCGGTTCAAGAATTTTCTCTACAGCCACGTAAAGCGGACCACGGCTCCGTGTCCAATCATAGGTGCGAAGAACGTCGCGAATGGAGAGTTCAATACCATTGGGTGCCACCGGCTCAGTAGCGCTCTCGCCCGCGCACTGGCTGGCGATATAGAGCAGTTGCAGACGGATCAGATATTGACGCGGGTTGAACATGCCGTCGCAATGATCGATGCGCAGACCCGTAATCTGTCGTCGCGCCAGCAGCCTTCGAATCAGAGAATGCGTCTCGACGAACACATCGGGATTCTCCATCCGCAGTCCAACCAGGTCGTTGACGTCAAAGAAGCGGCGATAGTTGATCTCTTCGCCAGAGACGCGCCAGAAGGCGAGCCGATAGGGCTGTGCCTCCAGCAAAGCGTGGAGACGGTCGAAGCTGTGCGGGTCGCCCGCCACCCCATTGATGATTGCAGTTGTGCGCATCACCGCAGGCGTAAGCTCATCCGACATAAGCGCTCCGCCCAATCGCGGCATGAGCCCTGCAAGTTGCTGGCGCCGTTGCGCCGCCAGTGCTGCGTCGGCCGTGTCGTGCGGAGGAATGTGCTGCAGATCCTTCAGCAGATCTCTGAACGACTGCGGAAGCTCGATATTCTCCTCGTCTGCGACAGCGAAAAGCAGCGGAAGGGTCCGCGGAGAGAGAGGGACGGTGTGATCAAAGTAGTGGACGTTAATTTGTCCACCGTCGAGTGCCAGCTGAATATTCCCGTTCTCCAGTTCTTCGCCGTATTGCTTGCCAAGAATGGGCAGCAACAGCTTGCCTTGCATATCGGGCTTCAGGGGATTCCAGTCGATATCGAAGTACTCGGCATATCGCGAAGACCGCCCATTTTCAAGTACATCGCGCCACCATCCGGAATCGTTGCCCACGCCCATATGGTTGGGCACAATGTCCAGCAGCATTCCCATGCCCGACGCCTTCACCGTCTCGGCCAAACGGTCAAAACCATCCTCGCCGCCGAGTTCGGGGTTCAAACGGTCGTGCCGGATCACATCGTAGCCATGGGTGCTTCCGGGACGAGCTTGAAAGATCGGCGATGTGTACAGATCGCTTATGCCCAGCCGGCAAAGGTATTCCACGATTGCTTCCGCGTCGGCGAAGCGAAAACCCGCATGCATTTGCAGTCGGTAGGTCGAAAGAGGCGCACGCGCGCCTCCTCCCAGAACTTCCTGGATGCACTCTTTCATCGGCTCGGTTCTTCCTCCGGTAACGCCTCAGACGGGGTATTAGAGGATATTGAAAGCGGGCGCCTCAGGCTCCGCCTTTTGCCGGGTCAGCGCGTGGCCCATCTTTCTCCACGTGTTCCCCACCTGCTGGGAGACATGAAATATCTGACCCGCAGTTAAACTCCCAACAACACGATGATGTCCAACCGCCGCAAGTCCCATGGATGCAACGCAGCCGCACTGACTGCAATCGGGATCTCCCCCAAATTGACAGGGCGTGATCTTCGTCTTCAGATCAGCCGAAATAGTATGTGTCGTCATCGCAAAAATGCATTCCTCTGGGCTCGACGGAGGCGACAGGATCTCCCGGATCTGCGACTCATGCATATCCAGCTTAGGGAATTGCACCCTCAGCCTCATCAGGTCCTGTGCAACCAGAACCCGTTGCTCGCCAGTCAGAATCTCAGGCCCGGTAGCCCCCCGCTGAGGCGTGAACAAGCTGAACCAGACTTTGTTGATCTGGGGCCGCACCGTCCAGAAGTTGAGAAACTCCTCAAGGTAGCCCGGCCGCGAAGCAATGTTCCCGGTGATCGTGGAATGAATCGTGACCCGCGCGCCATCAATGTTTTGCAGGATCCGCTCGTATGTCGCCGGCTTCCTCCGCTCATCATGTTCCGGTTGCAGCCCATCGATCGAAACCACAACGTTCAAGCGGCTGAATCGCGACCATTCCTTCGGAATGACGCGGAACGCGCTGGTCACCACCTGGGTGTGGATCTGGCGCTTTTCCATCTCCGGCAGCAGCGCCTCGAGTTCCCGATATCGGACGAAGGGATCCCCGCCCACCAGGGAAACATGTAACGGCTTCTCGCGGTCCACAATCGCCAGGATTTTCTCGACCAGCTCCGTTCCTCGAAAGTCAGAAAGCTGGCGCAATTCGGTCTCTCCCCCAAGATGAGCAGGATCGAAGGCGTAACATCCCGGGCAGCGCAAAGGACATTCTTTCGTGATCTCGATCGAGAGCGACGGTCTGCGGCCGGCGAGTATCCCCGCCCAGGCGTGTAGGACTTCATTTGTTTTCATTGCGCCTCGTTTTTCTGGCAGCCCAGCTGCGCTGTTTTCCTGCGAGAATGGTGCTTGTGCCCTGTTAGATGCACAAAAGCGGCCGATACTGAGTGTCAAGAGTACCCCAAGGTATGATTGAATAGAACAACGGCACAGGAGTGAGCCCTTGGTGGAGAATGCACTTCAAGCGGAAAGTGAGCTAAGGCGCTCACTCGTCACCTTCGGAAAGCGGTTGTATCGCCTCGGGTTTATGCCCGGCACGGCGGGGAATCTCTCCGTGAGGCTTGACGCCGGACGTGTGCTCGCCACTCCCACCGGCCTCAGCAAATCCGTGCTGAAGCCTGTAGACATGGTAATTGTAGATCTGGAAGGCCGCCAGCTTAGCGGGTCCAGACCCGTAACCAGCGAGATCGGTATGCACCTGACCGTTTATCGCACGATGCCCGATGTAAATGCGGTCGTCCATGCGCACCCGCCGATTGCCACCGGATTTGCCTGCGCGGGCCGAGGCCTGGAAGAGCCGCTCTCCTCTGAAGCCATCATGACGCTTGGGACAGTGCCACTTGCCCCCTACGCTACCACTGGCACTGAGGCCCTCGTCGCCAGCCTGGCCTCCCTCATCCCGCATCACTCGGCGATCCTGATGGCGAATCATGGCGCCGTAACCTACGCCGAAAACCTTCTCGAAGCATTCCTCAAGATGGAAACGGTGGAACACGTGGCGAATGTCTGCCTGGTGGCGCACCAGCTAGGCTCGGCGCGGCCGCTGCATGAGGAAGCTGTGCACCAACTGCTCGACGCCAAGGCAAGGTATACCGCCAACGCACGTATCTCCGACGTGCGCTCCACGCTGCAGATGCCCGAAGATACCCTTACCCGCCAGTAGGCTCTCGCCCAATCCCAAAGGAGTTTCCTGGCGTTGGTCCTCAATTCACCTGGGCCCCGATTCGCTACTTCGTTGGATACTTCAGCACAGCCGTGAGATAGAAGCGAAAAAACTGCTCAGGGTCGGATTGCAGGCACAAATCAGCGTTCGGTGTCCCGTCTTCAGGCCGCGTGAAACCCCTATCGTCCACTTTGATACGCATCGGCGTCGTGGGGCAGAGACCCGGATTTACCGCCGCTGCCACCGCCATCACATCAAAGAGCGTCGGCGTTGGCGACCCTGTTGACGCGCTCCATTGGTAGTACAGCAGCGTCAGCTGATCGGTCATTGCGCTGCCATGGCTGAAAAGCTGATCGCGCTTAACCTCGTCCAGCTTCAGCTGTGTCGAATCCAGCGGCATAACCGAGATAGGTACGCCGGAGGCAAACAGCTTTTGCGAAGACGGGATGTCGGAGTAGATGTTGTACTCCGCAGAGGGAGTCGGATTCGCCGAGTACCCCAGATCACCATAGCTGCGCTTGATGGATCCACCCATCAGCACCACGCGCTTCAGCTTGCGGAAGGTCGCGGGATCCTTATCAATCAGTGCGCCTACATTGCTGAACGGAGCCACCGCAATCAACGTGATCTCTCCCGGATTGCGCCGGATGGCATCCAGCGTAAATGTCGTCGCGTCGGGCCATTGCTTCGCCGGGTATCCCATTGCATACGTCGCCTGTGTAAACCCCGTATGCTCGGTGGTCTGCGGCCCCGCATACACCGCAACATCTGTTCTGCCGATAGCGGTCAGGAAGCGCTCCGTGAGCCGCGCACGCAGTGCAGTGTCTCCCCATGCAGTAGTCACGCCCAGCAACTCCACATTTGGCTGCGTCACCAGCAGCGCCAGCGCAAAGACGTCGTCGATATCATCGCCAATGTCGGTGTCGAAGATGACCTTCATCTTCGCGTTCGCCGCGGCCGGAGCCGTCTGTGCGGCCGCCATCAGCCCGCTGCCCAACGCCGTCATCAGTAGAAAAGCCGCACTCCTAATCGTCCGTCTCATCATTGCTATCCTTCAATCGCTCGACGGAGTCCGCGCCATGCTTAACCGCATGCCTGATCCCCGCCGCGCACACATCGCTCGTCAAAGCTTGAGAAACGCTATCCTCTCCCAACGCGGAATCGAAGTCAACGCGTGCAACCTTGCATGCCTCGCGGGCACGCTCCTCGTCGATTAGCTCCACCACATCCCGCTTTGCTCAGGTGTGACTCGTGTCACCGACCAGAAGCCCCACCCCTCTTAACCTAGGAAGTGGCACCCGCGGAGACGATCTTCCCGCCCGCCACGACTTTTGGTCCCTGGAGAGTTTTATGGCTTACGTCATTACTGATGCGTGTGTGAAAGATTATCTTTGCGTCGATTCCTGCGCCACCTTTGCCCTCCATCCCGGCAAAGATGAAGCGGGCACCGAGGAAGCAACTCAGCTCTTCATCAACCCCGAAGAGTGCATCGATTGCGGCAGCTGCATCACCACCTGCGAATCGAACGCAATCTTCCCCATGGATGAGTTGCCCGCCGATAAGGCAGATTTCGCAGCGAAGAACGCGGCCCACTTCGGCCTCTAGCCTCCGCTGCACTAAGTCGCGCTGCGGCCGTGCGTTCCCACAGCACCACGGGCCATCTGTACGGGGACCGGCCGTAGAGCGTATCTCCAACATTCGCGGAATAGGATCAAAAGAAGCACGGCGGCAGTAACTCCCAAACTCCTGCCTATATGCACCATTGCTGCCTTCCTTCGACGGAGCGGCCTATCCGCATGTAAGCTTGATCGCGTCAGGAAACAGCAGAGTGGGATGGTAATGACCGCAGACCGCAAGATCTATCCGCCTTCTCCTGAGCGAGCCAGCCGCACCAACGCAGGCAGCATCGAGAACTACAATCACCTCCTGGCACAATCCATTGAAGACCCCGAGGCGTATTGGGCCGGCGTTGCCGCGGAACTCGACTGGTTTCGTCCCTGGGATGAGGTCCGGCGCGGAGGCTTCCCTCACTTTGAATATTTCGTAGGCGGCATCACCAATCCTTGCCACAACCTGCTTGATCGCCACATAGCAAACGGCGCGGCCAACCGCATGGCTCTCATATGGGAGGGAGAAGGCTTCGAGGAGCGCTGCCTCACCTACTCCATGCTCCTCGCCGAGGTCTGCCGCTTTTCAAACGTCCTGAAAGCTCTGGGCATTCGCAAGGGCGACACAGTCGCCATCTTCCTGCCGAACCTGGTTGAGACCGTCGTCGCAGTACTCGCGTGCTTCCGCATCGGCGCTATCTTCAATACCGTTTTCTCGGGATTCTCATCGAATGCACTGCGCACCCGGCTCGAAAACTTCGAGCCCAAAGTTCTCATCACCTCCGACGGAATCTTCCGCCGCGGCAAGGCCATTCCCCTCAAAGACAAAGTCGACGAAGCCATTCGCGGTCTCGACAGCATTCAATCCGTCATCGTCGTCCGCCGCTCTGGCAGCGATGTCGACATGGAACCGGGGCGCGACCATTGGTGGCACGACCTCATGCGCTCCGCTTCGCGCGAGTGCCCACCGGAGCCAATGGAAGCCAACGAGCCCGGACTCGTCTTCTACACCAGCGGCACTACCGGCAAGCCCAAAGGCGTCGTCCACTCTGGCGTAGCTTTCGTGGTCAACAACTTCGCCTACGCCCGCTATCATCTTGACCACCACCCCAACGACGTTCTGTGGTGCACTGCAGATATCGGCTGGCTCACCATGCACATCTGGGGCATCGCCGGCGCACTGGCCAACGGAGCCACCACCCTCTTCTTCGAGGGAGCCGTGGACTATCCCACCCCTGGCCGCCTCTACCAGATCATCGAAAAGTATCGCGTCAACAAGCTCTTCAGCGCGCCCACCGCCATCCGCATGCTGATGAAGCATGGAGAGGAACTGGCCAACCAATACGATCTCTCATGTCTTGAAGTAGCAGCCCTCGTCGGCGAGCCGCTCAACCCCGAGGCATGGCGCTGGTTCTATGAGAAGGTGGGCCACGAGAAAATCTATATCAATAACACCTGGGGACAAACCGAGCTCGCCGGAACTCCCCTCGCCGGTGCGGCCTGGCTTACTCCCATGAAACCCGGCTCCTGTGGCACGCAGTTCTTCGGCGCCTCAATGGATATCGTCGACAACGACGGCAATCCTGTTGCAGACAACGTGCAGGGCAATCTCATCCTCAAGCAGCCTTTTCCCATGGTCTTTCGTACGCTGTGGAAGGAGCCCGAACGCTATCTGCAGGAATACTTCACGCGCGTGCCCGGCTACTACTTCACCTACGACGCGGCCATCCGTGACGAAGACGGACACTTCTGGGTGCTCGGCCGCCTCGACGATGTCATCAACGTCGCCGGTCACCGCCTCGGCATTCAGGAACTCGAGAGCGCCATCCTGCTATGCCACGACGTTGCGGAAGTCGCCGTAGTCGGCCTCTCCGATCCCATCAAGGGGGTCGTGCCCGCGGCCTTCGTCGTACTGCGCGCCACGGCTGAGCCCTCCAGGCTGCTCGTCAAGCAGATCCGCGCAGAAGTGGAAACCGCCATCAGCAAAATTGCCCTGCCGCAGAAGATCTTCTTCGTAGAAGCTCTGCCCAAGACGCCCAGCGGCAAAGTAATGCGCCGCCTGCTTCAGGAGATCGCGGAAAAGGGAAGCATCTCCGGCGACATCTCCGGCGTTGATGACATCTCCATCATCGAGAAGCTGCTCGCTACCGTGCCAGGCAAGTAGATCCCCGATATATTCAGAAGAATCACGGTCGCTCTACGGCCCTACTCCATGCAATGATTCGAGGGAGGTCATGTGTGCGTCTGCGATTTCCCATCAGCATGATATGCGTCTTCGTCTCCGCGGGTTTCTTCTGCGCCGGGTCCCTTCATGCTCAGCCCTCACTCAGCGTCCAGAATGCGGCCGGGCTAAAGTTGCTTGTCGACCCTGAAAACACGCAGCCCACTTTGCGAATCGTGCTACCTGACCACCCCACGACGGACCACGCCATCGAGGTCATCTTTCCTGAGCATGTCACGGCTAGAAAGCAAGGCAACAGCGAAGGTGAGCACTTCTATATGTTTCAGTTGGGCCAGCAGGGAAAGGCTCCAGAGTGGCGTCAGGTCGGCCAGTCTCTTCAGTATGAACTCGACTTCAAGAATGGTATTCACTTTCTCGCCCGCGCCGCGATGGAAGACGATGGCGTTCTCTTCCACTACGAGTTTCTAAACAATTCGAAGTCCGACTACGCCATGATCTGGGCCCCTACCGACCCGCGCATGACTTCGATCTTTCACGATGTGCGGCTGGAACGCACGTACGTTCATCACAAGGACGGCTTCGATCTTCTCGCTTCTGAGACACCAGCCCGGCTCACGATGCCCTTGAGTGAATGGCTCCCCGCCCGCTATCTCGCGTCCTTCACCTGGCCCATCCCTGCTCAGCGTGTTGAGCGCCGCGCGGACGGCATCACCTACTACAACAAGTCGCGAGCAGTCGATGAGCCCATGGTCGCGACCCTGTCCACAGACCGCAAGTGGATCGTCGCCAGCTTCACGAGCACCACAGGCAACGTCTGGAGCAATCCGGAACTCACCTGCCAGCACGTCGATCAGGAAGCGCCGCTGGCTCCTGGACAGAAGGCTGTCCTCGAAGTGAAGATCCTGGTTTTCAATGGATCACTTGACGACGCACTGCACAAAGTAATCGTGCAGCGGCCACTCTTGAAATAGCCCATCTCTACTGCACCAGCAGCGACTGGATCTGCTGATGAAGCGTGGCATAGCTGCCCAGCTTTCCATCGCCAGACCCGTGCCAGCGAACTTCGCCCGTCTTATCCACCAGCACGATGAAAGCGTCGTCGCTCTTCTGGTAGCCGCAAACCTGCTTCCACTGCTCCTCATCGTGATAGACCAGGAGAAAATTCGCCTGCTTCTCTTTGGGGATGTCCTTGCGCATGCCGCTGGACATCATGCCGCGCACCATGTGTGGGACCGATTCGAGAATCGGCATCTGGTAGATCACCACCTGCGCATTGGCCCCATAATCCTGCGCCAGACGCTTCTCCCAGACGCCAACGTTCATCCCCGATGCGTGAGAAAACCCGAGCAGCAGCACGCCGACTTTGCCCTTCAGTGAAGCTGCAATATTGATCTTCTGGCCCAGCAGATTCTCGGCCTCGGTAGACGGAATCGTCTCCGCCGCCAGTGTCACCGCCGCGCAGCAAACCAGCACCGCCAAACTTAGCCCCAGCCTCACTCGCCGACTCCGCCCGCGATCAGAGATTCGTTCCATGGCAGCAAGCATACTCGGCTGCACCAGACCCCGCACGCCACCCCGCTCAGGGCGTTGCACTTCCGGTGCATTGTGATTCCGCTGCCAAACCCTTATAAAATGGGCAGAAGTCTTGACCTCGGCACCGTCTCCAGCCGCAACTACCGCGGGCGTCCGAGTGCCGAGAGCAATACCGGAGGGTTCTTACAAAATGACAGGCTTTCGCCCGCAATCTTTTCTAATCCGGCTCGTCCCCATAATGGCGCTTTCCCTGGCGATTATGACGCCCTCCGCGGCACTAGCGCTCCAATCTGACACGCCGCCCCCTCCCGCTGCGCACGTACCTGCAGGCCCAAAATTAGTCGGCCCTACCTGGAGACTCGTCTCGCTCAACGGAAAAGACCTCGCCCCAACCGTCTCGAAACCGCCCCAGATCAACCTGATGGCAGAGGACAGCAAGATCGCCGGCTTTACCGGGTGCAATCGCTTTATGGGAACCTATGTGATTCATGAGCAAGAGTTTAGAGTCGCAGACGAGCTGGCCGTCACGCGCATGGCCTGCCACAATTCCATGGAGATTGAGGGCGACTTCCTCAAGGCGCTGCAATCTGCTGATTCATGGAAAATCGTCGACGGAATGCTGGAACTCTATCACCAGAAAGAGCTTGTTGCCCGCTTCAAGGCCGTCTGACGCAAAGCCTCCGTTAATTCTGTCGGTCTCAAGTCATTTTCCGCGTCAAGCCGCCGCAAGTTGTTGTAAAGTATCGGCGGCGGATGCTTTCGCTCCAGCGCGGACCCAACCCGGAATACAGGGCCGCAATCCCACCGGGCAAATCTTGGGCCGCAGAAATTCTGTTTCGGGTGGCGCACGCCGTCCCCTCACACGCAGAGTCATAGGAGTTAGCGGATGTCTCTCATCAAACGTTCCATTGCAGAATGTTTTGGCACATTCTGGCTTGTTTTTGGCGGCTGCGGCAGCGCAGTGCTGGCTGCCAAGTTTGCGGATACGACCTATCCCGCTCTTGGAATAGGCTTCGTCGGCGTGGCCCTTGCTTTTGGCCTCACAGTCCTCACTATGGCCTTCGCCATCGGTCACATCTCCGGCTGTCACCTGAACCCGGCCATCACCATCGGCCTCGTTGCCGGCAAGCGATTCCCCGCGTCTGAGGCTCTCCACTACATCGTCGCCCAGGTCGTCGGCGCCATCCTTGCCAGCGGAGTGCTCTTCGTCATCGCAAGCGGGAAAGATGGCTTCAGCCTCTCCGGCGGCTTTGCCTCCAACGGCTACGGCGTTCACTCGCCCGGCGGATACTCGCTCCTGGCCTGCCTCGTAACCGAGGTACTCCTCACCTGCTTCTTCCTGCTGGTCATCATGGGATCGACGGACAAGCGCGCCCCGGCCGGCCTTGCTCCTATCGCCATCGGCCTCTGCCTCACGCTCATCCACCTCATCAGCATCCCGGTCACCAACACGTCGGTCAATCCGGCTCGCAGCACGGGTCCGGCAATCTTCGTTGGAGGATGGGCTCTGGGTCAGCTATGGCTCTTCTGGGTCGCGCCCATCATCGGCGGCATCCTGGGTGGCGCCATCTACAACGGCCTCTTTGGCGACGCCGACAAGGCCTAGCTCTTCCGGGCTCAGGCCTTCCGCCTGGGCCCGCGCGGTACTTCTACCCCACCACCACTCTCCGGATCGCCGTCTCCAGAATATCCGCCGTGATCTTTAACGCCGTCTCATCGCGCTTTCTCTTGCGATAGAGCGCCGCCGTCTCGCACAACACAACTATGTCTTCAATCTCAGCGGGATTAATCACCGCCTCGAGTATTCGCCTGCAGAATGCCTCCGGCGTCATCTTTTCCAGCCGGAAGCCCCGCGACATCGCCGTGTCCAGGTAGTAGCGAGCGACCTCGGCAAGCACACGCTGCGCATCCTCGGGAATCTCCCCGCGGCTCCGGTGCTTCAACACCGCTCCCGGCAAGGCAATCTTTATTCCAAATATATTGTCGAGATCGCTGTCCGCTTCAAAGCTCACAGTCGTCGCGATCACCAGCACATTCTGCCGCTCTGAGGTCGTCTCGATCAGCGCGTCCAACTCTGTAAGCAACTCAGGATTGCTCTGCTGGTATGCCAGGTCGATGCGCGGCAGCAGCAGTAGGACCTTGGAACGCTTGTAGCCGCGAACCAGTCCCTTCGCCTTCGCCAGTGCATCGCTGTCTCGTGGGTTGTAGACAGTTACGATGCGCTCCATCCCAGCCAGGATCGCGATCTTCTGCGCCAGGCTCTTCTTGCCGCTTTGGTTCGGGCCGATGATCAACACTTCGTTCCCGATCTTCAGCTCACCATAGACCGATGGATTTCGCGCCCGGTCAATCAGATCAGCAATGCTGTCGAGCAGCCCATCCATGCCCGCCAGGCGAGGATGCAGCGCAGACACAGGCTCATCTTCCAGGCTCAGATCGATGCGCTCTTTTCGCTTGCGCCGCTCCGTAATGAACTCGATCAGCACAGGCAGTGCAGCCGCAGAACCAACTACCGTTGCAAACACCAGCAGCTCCTCGGTAATCAGCAGTGCATTGTCGCTGGACGCCGCAGGATCGAACATAGGGCGAGAATATAGCATTTCCCTGGCAACCGCAGGTTAACGAGCGCGAGCCAGACTGGCTTGATGGCATGCTTGCCGAAGCACATGATCCAGCCAGGCTAGGTTTTTATGGCTATGCAGAAGTTATTCGATTTGAGCGGCAACGTTGCTCTCGTGACCGCCGGCAACGGTCGATTCGGCAGCGGCATCGCGCTTGAATTGGCAAACGCCGCCGCCGCCAGTGAAAGCAAACCCTACATCGCGCTGACAGTGGAAACCGTCTGCAAGACCTCGGCATTCTCCGCCTCGTCCTTGTCCACTCCCAGCAGGCTTTCCAGCACCTCAGCCGCGGTGTAGCTTGTGCGTCCCGGCTTCAGGAAGCGCGCAATATCCACCAGGTCGTCGCCCGTTGTCACCAGTCCAACTTCCACGTGCTTGCCGTTGGCGCGCGTCTGCTGCTGGCCAATGTTGGCCATCAGTGCGTTGCACACACACTGTCTGCCAACGGTGTCTTCCACCTTGCCGCCTTTAGAGATGTAAACCGTCACGGGCTCAGAGGAGCAGCGGTAGCCAATCGTGCTGTCTTCCTTCATGTATGGCTCGCGAAGATAACCGAGGTCGCAGATGCGTGGACGCTTCTGATAGATTGCCGGATCCGACGTCGTGCCTTCCAGCATTGCAACCTTGAAGGGAAAGCCCGTCGGAGATGCCACTGGATTGGTGAATACCTGCGCCGTGTGCGCAACAGCCTTCGCAATCAGCTCCCGCTTGTACTCGGTCTTCATCCCGGATTCATCTGAGAACGCGAATGCCGTGCCTACCTGGACACCCGCTGCGCCATCGGCCAGCGCCGAGAGGACTGCTTTGTGCGAGCCGTAGCCACCTGCAAGCCAGAAGGGAGCGCCAAGCTCGCGCATCTTTGCCAGATCCACTACATCGCGCTCGCCGTAGATCGGTTCGCCAGTCTCGCTCAGGACCATCTTGCCGCGCGGAGGAGCGTTGTGCCCGCCCGCTGTCTGTCCTTCAATCACAAATCCATCCACCTTGCCGTTTGCTTTCTTCAGCATGGTTACGGCCAGCGTGTTAGAGGAAATAATAGCCAGGAAAATCGGCCTCTTAAGAGGCGGCAGATCCAGCGGCACAAAGTCGCGCGGCACAAAATGCATCGTCGTGTCGTCGCCTTCTCTCGCGCCCACCACGTGTAGCGTGTACTCCGCCGGCTCGTGATGCACATAGCGGTCCAGCACTCCGGGCACGCGGATCGGAATACCCGCTCCCATCAGCACATAATCCACGCCCGCCAGCATCGCGCCATACATCGACGCCAGATGCGGCATCTGGATCTTCTCCAGGTAATTAATCCCGACAGGGTTCTGGTGGCCCTCACGTGCCAGCCAGATCTCAACAAAATTCGAAACCAGGCACATCTCCTGCACAACCGGAGGACCTTCCTTGGTGTGCTTCGGCATGGTGACGTAAGGCGTATTCGGAGCCTTGCCACCTGCGATGTAGTACTTGTCCCGAATGCGGTTTGCAACCTCAGGAATGGGAAAGGCCGCTAATGCGCGGCGCATGTGTTCGCCGGGATCTCCGTCCTGAAGCCTGCGCGCAAGAATTTCATCGAGTGCCGTGCCTGATACAACCCCGAGCTGACCAAGACGAGAAACAGTATTAGCCAGGCGCCAGTCGGACACGCCTGCGCCCATACCGCCCTGGATGATTGTCGGATATGACATATAACTCCATGCTTTCACTTCCATATAGAGTAGATCGTTTTAGTTTTGTAATAGCCATGCCGCTTTCCTGCCATGAAACTGGTCTCGAAATTGCTGATTCTGCACAGAATATTGCTTACAAGTCTCTAAATCTGTGCTTTCCGCAAAGAGCCGGTTTGCCTCGCGAAAACGGACATAGCGCCTGCCAAATCTCATTAGCACGCCAACACTGCTGACACCATGCTGTCAGCAGCACCCTCCTAAGATCCTCTTGCAATCGAAATCAACTGACGAGAGGAAAACCCAATGAGCCTGCAACCGCCGCCGCAATCCAGAGTCGTATGGTTTGAGATCCCAGCCACCGATCTTGATCGTGCCGTTCGCTTCTACGCCGATGTTCTCGATGCACCCATCAAGAAGGAAATCTTCACCGGCGCACCCATTGCGGTCTTCCCCCATGAAAAGCCGGCCATCTCCGGCTGCCTGGTGGAAGCTGGGCAGACCCAGCCCACCGGCCAGGGCGTCGTCGTGTATCTAAACTGCAACGGCATTCTCGACGATGTCATCGCGCGCACGCCCAAGGCGGGAGGCAGCGTTGTGGAGCCCAAGAGCGCCCTCCCTCCGGGCATGGGCTTCGTTGCCCACATTCTCGACAGCGAAGGAAATCGCATCGGTCTCCACTCCACTTCGTAATAGACTTGGCCCATCTATGCGCCGTGCCGACCGCCTCTTTCGCATCGTTCAGCTGCTCCGTTCCGGCCGGCTCGTTACGGCGCGCAATCTTGCCGAGAAGCTGGAAGTCTCGCCACGAACGATCTATCGCGACGTGCAGGACCTCCAGCTTTCCGGCGTTCCCGTCGAGGGGGAAGCCGGCATCGGCTACACGCTCCGCCGTGACTTCGACATCCCTCCACTTATGTTCAGTCGCGACGAAATCACCGCCTTGGTCCTCGGGGTGCGTATGGTGCAAACCTGGGGTGGACCGCAGCTCGCAGAGGCGGCCAACGCGGCCCTGCGCAAGATTGAAGTCGTGCTCCCACTGGATCTCCGCGATACCGTCGAGGAGGTCCTCCTCTACGCCCCCGCAATTCAAGTCTCCGACGAAGTGCGTCGCCTGCTCGGCTCCCTCCACACCGCCGCCCTCGAGCAGCGCTTTCTGGAGTTCGCCTACAACCGCAAAGATGGCCAGCCAAGTGTGCGCCGCGTGCGTCCTCTCGCGCTCTATTTCTGGGGTGGCACGTGGACCCTTGCCGCCTGGTGCGAACTGCGCCAGGACTTCCGCAGTTTCCGCGTCGACCGCATGGCCACCGTTGCCGTGCTCGACACCGTTTTTACGCTGGAACCCAGGCAAACTCTGCGCGAATACCTCCGCCGCGTTCGCTCGGAACGTGGCGCCGCAGAATGACATTTTGGGGTGCTTTTGGTCGTCTATTTCGACGAATCTTCGTGTCAAAAACGGTCAATTGAAACGTTTCAATTCGCACGAAAACGCGCAAAAAATGGCCCGATTTCAAAGAGAAATCGGGCCATTCACCTCAATTGGGCCGTTAGTAGCGGTAATTCTCCGCCTTGTAGGGGCCTTCCACCGCAACGCCCAGATACTCAGCCTGCTTCGGGGAAAGAGTGGTCAATTTGACGCCAATCTTCTCCAGGTGCAGACGGGCGACTTCTTCGTCCAGCTTCTTCGGCAGAATATAGACGTCGTTCTTGTAGGTGTCCTTGTTCTTCCACAGGTCCAGCGCGGCCAGCGTCTGGTTGGCGAAGCTGTTGCTCATCACGAAGCTCGGATGACCAGTTGCGCAGCCCAGGTTCACCAGGCGGCCCTCGGCGAGCACGAAGATGCTGTGCCCATCGGGGAACTCGTATTTATCCACCTGCGGCTTGATGGTGACCTTCTTCACGCCCTTTTCGGTGTTGAGAAGATCGATCTGAATCTCGTTATCGAAGTGGCCGATGTTGCAGATGATGGCCTGGTCCTTCATGGCCTTCATGTGCTCGAGAGTCAGGATGTCGACGTTGCCGGTGCAGGTGACGTAGATGTCCCCGCGTCCCAGCGTCTCCTCGAGGGTGGTTACTTCGTAGCCTTCCATCGCAGCTTGCAGCGCGTTGATGGGATCGATCTCCGTCACAACCACGCGCGCTCCCAGGCCGCGCAGCGAAGCAGCAGAGCCCTTGCCCACATCTCCGTAACCGCAGATGACAGCAACCTTGCCGGCGACCATAACGTCCGTCGCGCGCTTGATGCCGTCTACCAGCGATTCGCGGCAGCCGTACAGGTTGTCAAACTTCGACTTCGTTACCGAGTCGTTGACGTTGATCGCGGGCACCAGCAGCTTGCCCTGCTCCTTCATCTTGTAGAGGCGATGTACGCCGGTGGTCGTCTCTTCTGAGACGCCGCGCCAATCCTTCACCACATCGTGCCAGTGCTTGGCATCTTCGCCATGAATCTGCTTGAGCAGGTCCTTGATTACCTGCTCTTCGTGGTTGCCGGAAGGCGTGTTCACCCATCCGTCGCCATCTTCCAGCTCGTAGCCTTTGTGGATCAGCAGGGTTACGTCGCCTCCATCATCCACCACCAGCTGCGGTCCCTTGCCATTGTGATTCAGGGCCTGCGCGGTGCACCACCAGTACTCTTCCAGCGACTCGCCCTTCCAGGCGAAGACAGGGACGCCGGCCGCGGCGATTGCAGCCGCTGCGTGATCCTGCGTGGAAAAGATGTTGCAGCTTGCCCAGCGTACGCTCGCGCCCAGATCCACCAGCGTCTCAATCAGCACGGCCGTCTGAATCGTCATGTGCAGGGATCCAGTCACGCGTACACCGGCCAGGGGTTTGGCGGCGGCATACTTGCGGCGAATGGACATCAGGCCGGGCATCTCGTGCTCGGCGATCGAGATCTCTTTGCGGCCCCAGTCGGCGAGCGAGAGGTCAGCTACCTTGTAGTCGGTGGCCTTGGAGACGGTTGCAGTTGTCATCTAAAACTCCTCCTATCGCGATATCGCGATATATTGATATATTAGTGCCAGGCCCACTATGAAGTCAATTCTGAAATCCCTGCGAATTTTGTCCGACCCAAACCGCCTCCGCGTCCTGTTATTGGTGGAGCGCGAGGAATTGTCGGTGGCGGAACTGCAGGAGATCCTCGGCATGGGCCAAAGTACTCTTTCTACCCACCTCTCGCAACTGAAACAGGCAGGGTTGGTGGAGGATCGCCGGGCAGGGAAGAACATCCTTTACCGCATCAAGCTGGAGAATGGTGCCGACGACAAATCAGAGTCGGTTGGCCAGCTGATTCCGCTACTGAAGCAGGCTTCGCGCGAGATTCCCGAGGCGCGACAAGACACCGCCGCGCTGAAACTGGTCCTGCGAAAACGACAGGACAAGAGCCGCGCATTCTTTGATGAAATGGCCGGGCGCTTTGGGCGCGAGTACGTTCCGGGCCGCTCGTGGAAGGGCTTTGCCGAGGCGCTGCTGCTGCTGATGCCGCCGATGGTGATTGCGGATCTTGGAGCGGGCGAGGGCACGCTCTCCCTGCTGCTGGCGCAGCGCGCGAAGCAGGTGATTGCGGTGGACAGCTCTGACAAGATGGTGGATTACGGAACGCAGCTTGCTCGCCGCCAGGGCGCGAAGACGCTGGAATACCGGCGCGGCGATCTGGAGGAACTCCCGATCGCGGATACATCGGTGGATCTCGCGCTCTTCAGCCAATCCCTGCATCATGCCATTCATCCGGAGAAAGCCGTCGCCGAGGCATGGCGCATTCTGAAGCCGGGCGGCCGCATCGCTCTTCTGGACCTGGGCAAACACCGCTTCGAGGAGGCACGCGAGCTCTACGCCGATCTATGGCTGGGCTTCAGCGAGGTGGAAGTGGAAGCTCTGCTGGAGAAGGCGGGCTTCCGCGACATTCGCACCTCCATCGTGCACCGGGAAGCTGAATCTCCGCACTTCCAAACGCTGCTGGCCGTCGGGGAGAAGCCTTAGGCTCCAGTTCCCTCGTGACTCTCGATTCTGCTCGCGCGCATCAAAGTTCTGGCAGAATGAATACGTTGATTAAAGACAGGGCCAAACCGAAGACATCGAAGGCTTCTCTCAGCGCAAAGCAGTTGCACCTGGTTGCGCGGGCGGTTGCCGATCCGCGCCGATTCGAAATCTTTCAGCGGATTGCCGCAACTTCGCCAAGCATAAGCTGCGCCGAACTCCTCGA
Source organism: uncultured Acidobacteriaceae bacterium (assembly GCA_963725995.1). Lineage (GTDB taxonomy): Bacteria > Acidobacteriota > Terriglobia > Terriglobales > Acidobacteriaceae > JANXZS01. The sequence continues at coordinate 274,120 of CAVSAX010000020.1, forward strand.
AGCTGTGAAGATCACGCCCGCCACCATGTCTCACCATCTCAAGGAGTTGGAGTCCGCGGGCCTGATCGAGGCGGAGCGCGACGGGAAATTCATGCACCTGAGCTTGTGCCGCGACGTGTGGCAAGCGTATATCGCCGAGCTAAAAAAACTTTAACCGACATTCATGAGTCCTTCTTCTCGGGTCGCCATCAATTAGATGGTTGTCTAACTGTCAAAGCATTTGCTTCCACAAAACGAGGAGATATCATGAGCAAGCTTGCGGGAAAAGTTGCAGTCGTAACGGGCGCATCGAAGGGCATCGGCGCCTCCATAGCGGAATACCTCGCGGCTGAGGGCGCGTCGGTTGTAGTTAATTACGCCAGCAGCAAGGCGGGAGCGGACAAAGTTGTTAGCGCAATTACGGCGAAGGGCGGTAAGGCGGTTGCCGTTCAGGCAGACGTCTCAAAGAAAGATGACATCACGCGCCTCTTCGCGGAGACGAAGAAGGCTTACGGCAAACTCGATATTCTTGTGAACAACGCGGGCGTATACGACTTCAAGCCGTTGGATCAGATCACCGCAGAGCACTTTCACAAGCAGTTTGATCTGAACGTGCTGGGGCTGCTGCTGACCACGCAGGAAGCCGTGAAACTGATTGGTCCCGAGGGCGGCTCTATCATCAACATCAGCTCCATCGTTGGCCAGATGCCGGTGGGCACCGCATCGGTGTATAGCGCTACCAAGGCTGCCGTGGACGCGATCACTGTTGCGCTGTCAAAGGAGTTGGGACCGCGCAAGATCCGCGTCAATTCGCTGAACCCGGGCATGGTTGAAACAGAAGGTCTGCATAGCGTTGGCTTTGCCGAGAGCGACTTCCGCAAGATGGTTGAGGCGCAAACGCCGCTTGGCCGCATTGCACAACCGGAAGACATCGCTCGCGCCGCAGTGTTTTATGCTTCGGACGATGCTGGATGGGTCACCGGCCAGACGCTGATTCTCGCTGGCGGGCAGCGGCAGTAACGGGCTGAGTGTGGGACTTCAACTGCGAAGTCCCCACTCCTTCCGCCTCCAACAATTTCTTCTTCCGCTCCACTCCCCAACGATAGCCGGTCAACTTGCCATCGCTTCCCACGACGCGGTGGCAAGGGATGACCACGGCCACCGGATTTGAAGCACATGCGCGGGCCACAGCACGAACTGCAGTGGGCTGGCCTATGGAGCGGGCTACTTCCCCATAGCTGCGCGTCTCGCCGCGCGGAATGCGCTGGAGAGCCTGCCACACGCGCATCTGAAATGCGGTTGCGCGCAGATCCAAAGGCAACTCACTGGCGCGTGGATCCTCGCTGCGGCGATTGAAGACCTGCCTGGTCATGCGAGCGATCTCGCCGTTTGCGGAGCCGTCGGGAACGATATCAGCAGCAGGGAACTTTGCTCGCAGCAGACGCTCCAACTCACCGGGATCATCGCCGAGTGTGACGGCGCAGACGCCCTTGCTGGTTGCGGCGACGAGAAGGTGGCCGAGATCGCAGGCGGTGACGGCGAAGCGAATGCGCTCGTTCCTGCCCTGCGCTCGATACTTCGCGGGGCTCATGCCTAGTTGGCTCTTTTCATAAACGCGGCTCGGCGAGGAGAAGCCTGCTTCGTAGATTGCAGTGGTCACGTTGACTCCTTTTCTGGTGAGTTGATCCTGCAGCCTGCTGCTCCGCAACTGTCGCTGATAGACGCTGGGGCTTATGCCGAGCAGTTGTGTAAAGAGACGCTGCACGGTAAACGGGCTGCGCATCGCGATGTGGGCGAGTTCTGCCAGCTTGATGCGCTCATCGACGTGAGTGCGAATGTGAGCGCAGAGTTTTTCCAGCAACACGGTTTCGGCGCGCTCTTCGTCAGGACGGCAGCGTCGGCAGGCGCGGAAGCCCGCGGCCTTCGCCAACTGCGCGGTGGCGAAGAATCTCACGTTCTCACGCGCCGGTCTGCGGCTGGCGCAGGCAGTTCGGCAGAAGATTCCGGTCGATGTGACTCCGTACAGGAACCGCGCTTTTGCATCGCGAGCCATCACCTGTTTCCAGGCGCGGTTCTCGTCGAGGGAGGTGTTCCTCTCAGGCTTCATGTAGGAATGATGGCACTCGCGGCTGTGAGTCGGCTATCCGGATCTTGCGTTCAAAAGAAAAAAGGCAGACTCGCGATGAGCCTGCCATTTTTAGGATGCTGCAACTTTACTTGGTGGCGGCTTCGGCCTTGACGCCAGCCTGCTCGCGCAGGGCTGCTGCCTTGTCGGTCGCTTCCCAGGTGAAGGCGGATTCCTTGCGGCCGAAGTGGCCATAGGCAGCCGTCTGGCGATAGATGGGGCGGCGGAGATTCAGGCTCTCGATGATTCCCTTCGGGGTCAGCGAGAAGTTTGCCCGTACCAACTGCTGGAGTTTCTTCGAATCCACCTTGCCGGTGCCGAAGGTCTCAACCAGAACACTGACCGGCTCGGCGACGCCGATGGCATACGCCAACTGCACCTCGCAGCGATCGGCCAGGCCGGCGGCTACGATGTTTTTGGCGATGTAACGTGCCATGTAAGCTGCGGAACGATCAACCTTTGTCGGATCCTTGCCGCTGAATGCTCCGCCGCCATGACGGCCCATGCCGCCGTAAGTGTCGACGATGATCTTGCGTCCGGTAAGGCCGGTATCGCCCATAGGTCCGCCGATGACGAAGCGTCCGGTGGGATTGATGTGGTACTTGGTGTTCTCGTCGAGCAGGTTGGCGGGAATGACGGCCTGGATGACGTGCTTGAGAATGTCGGCGTGCAACTGCTCGTTGGTGACATGCTCAGCGTGCTGCGAAGAAATAACTACCGCATCGACGCGGACGGGTTTGTTGTTGTCGTCATACTCCACGGTCACCTGGCTCTTGCCGTCGGGGCGAAGATAAACGAGAAGGCCACTCTTGCGGACTTCGGTGAGACGCTTGGTGAGCTTGTGGGCCAGCGAGATGGGCGTCGGCATATAGTCGTCGTTCTCGTTGGTGGCGTAGCCGAACATCATGCCCTGATCGCCGGCGCCGCCCGTATCCACGCCCTGTGCGATATCTCCCGACTGCTTGTTGATGCTGGAGATTACAGCGCAGGTGTTCGAGTCGAATCCATAGAGCGCATTGTCATAGCCGATGGAGGCGACGACGCCGCGAACCAGCGACTGAAAGTCTACGTAGGCTTTGGTGGTGATTTCTCCGGCGATGACGACCAGGCCGGTAGCGGTCAGAGTTTCGCAGGCGACGCGGCTGTAGGTATCCTGCTCCATGCAGGCGTCGAGAATCGCATCGGAGATCTGATCGGCAATCTTGTCAGGATGACCCTCGGTCACCGATTCAGAGGTAAACAAAAAACGGTCGTGTGTGGACAAGCCATTTCCTCCCTGTGTGATTTCATTGCCTGCCGCTGTCGCTGTTTCTCTCTGGAAGGAACTGCGCGGGTATGCTGCGTTTGGCGGACTCAGGCGAGCCGTGGGCCTTCTTCAGGCCGCAGGCATCTAGTAAAACGGTAGCAGAGGCCCCGGGCAAGAGCAAAGTGTTTCAGCCAGAGGGCGCCAGCCGCCATCGAGCGGCGAACAAACGCAGCGAACGGGGATTCGGAAATCGCTGTACTGCTCCGAACTTATCGCATGCTCGGGTATTTACTGTTGGCAAAGAAGGAAAGCAGGGACAAAGAAACATCTCGCGGGCTGCTAAGCTCCGTATTGCTCGTCGCTCACATGCTCCATCCAATCGACGGTCTTGCCGTTGAGCTTTTCCTGAATGGCCAGGTGGGTCACTGCTGTTGTTGGGGACGCTCCATGCCAGTGCTTCTCGCCCGGCGCAAACCAGATGACATCCCCGGGCCGTATCTCCTCGATCGGCCCACCTTCGCGCTGAGCCCGCCCACAGCCTGAAGTTACAACCAGGGTTTGTCCCAGCGGATGGGTATGCCATGCGGTGCGGGCGCCGGGTTCAAACGTGACGCTGGCGCCGACGACGCGCGCGGGGTCGGGCGCGGTAAAGAGCGGGTCTACGCGCACCGTGCCGGTAAAGTAGTCTGCTGGTCCCTTGCTTGAGGGCTGGCTGCCAACTCGAGTGATATTCATATCCGCCTTCTCCTTCATTCGGGCCGCGCGCGTAACAGGCGCAAAGATGGCGGGAGTGGATCCTAATCTGCGGCTACCCAAGATATCCGCGGCAGCCGAAGATGTCTTCGGCTGCCGCAGGGGCTGCTACTTGAAATCGACCTTGGCCAGAATGTGGGGCTTCTTGCCGGTGAACTGGACTGTGGATGTGAGCATCTGCTGCATGGTCGCCTGGTCAGGGGCCGTCAACTCCCAGATCAGAACCTTGTCTTTCACGACTCCGCCGATCATGGCTACATAAACATCCACCTTGGCGGTGCTGCCATCTCCCAGTGTCGGCTTGCCCTTGGCCACGATCGACCAGAAGGTGTGGCCGTCAATGAAATATCCGTTCGGCTTTTTGAATACCTGCATGCCGGGCATCTTGCCGGCGTTTTCCACCATGGTCTGGACCTGGGCTTCCGGCGTAACGTCAGCAGGCACGCAATTGCGGGCAGCGTCAATCAGGGTCACACCAATGCTCATCCCTTCCATTCCCTGGGCAGCGCTTTCGGGAGCAGCGGTATACAGGATCTTCATGCAACTCGCAGCCTTGTCATCGCCCGAAGATTTGATGGTCGAGACGTCCTGCGACTTCCATCCAGTCGGTGGGATGTAGGTAAAGTTCAAGTCGGTGCGCGCATATGTCGCCGAGGCATCTGCGGGAACGGCGGCAGCGGGTGCCTGGGCTACCGAGATGTAGGGGATCGTGAGGGAGGTAGTCGCAAAAGCGAAAACCAGAGTTCTAAAGAGATATTTAGACATGTCGTTGTGGGACCCTTCGTAAGTTGCCCACCATTCTACCCAAGAACGCGACGGGGCGAGCACCGATATGTAGCAGATGCTGCTTGATATCGGGGTGTTGCCCGGCTGGACTAGGCGATCTGCGCGGGCGACTCAACACTGAAAGCAGGCACAACCGGGGGAGGCTGGCACACGCTTTGCTCGGCTGCATGCACGGGCATGTCGATCATGCGCTGGTGCACATATCCGTAGACAAAATACGCCACGACCACCAGTACCGTAAGAAGCATGAAGACGCCAGCCCAGCGTAGACGCTCAGCAGGACGGTCCCGATCTTCCTTGCGGCTTTTACCGACATTCTCAGCAAATTCAAACCAGCTGATGTCGTCGTCGGAGACGGCACCGCTCTGCTGATAGGCCGAAAGGTAGTTTTTCACCCATGCATCTTCATCGAGGCCCACGACGCGCGCGTAGCTGCGCACAATGCCCTTGTTGAAAACGCCGCCCGGAAGTTGGCGGAACTGCTCGTGCTCCAGGGCTACCAGATGCCGGCTACTGATCTTCGTGGCCTCGGTAATCTCTTCGAGCGCGATACCGCGGGACTCCCGCTCTTTTCGTAACTCTTCGCCGAAATGTTCCATACAGTTCACTCGGGTCTTGCAAGGGTCGTATCGACTAAGCACCCATTCGCCTTAACATACTGGCGACAGGCAAAAGACGTCAAAGGAAAAAGACGGCTTTCCCTTTATTTTCATAACACTAAGGGGTTACCTGCCCTGATTCTGGTGCCCCTTTTTAATCATTCCGGCCAGTTTTGTGGTTAGGAAGTTGTAGGTGTAGTTTCTCTCTTCCTGGGCGTTCCGCGCAAGGGCTGCGCCGGGTGCTACGCTGGTGTTGAAGCAGTTCAGCCTTCAAACCTGATGTTTCCAGCAACAATGAACAAACTGGTCCTCAACAACCTATTGCATCGGCCTCTTCGCACCGCGATCAGCGTGTTTGCGGTGGCAATTGAGGTCGTCATGATTCTGTCCATCGTGGCCATCATGTTCGGCATGCTCAACGATCAGAAGACCCGCCAGAGCGGCATCGGGGCAGATATGATCGTGCGTCCCGCCAACGCCAGTTTCATGACCGGCGTGAGCGGCGCACCCGCCCCACTCAAGGTGGCGGATGTTCTGCGCAAGGTTCCACACGTCGCGGTTGTGGCTCCAGTGATTACCAACCTGACCACGGGTGGCTCGGTAGAGACGATCTGGGGGATCGACTATGAGACCTATAACGGCCTCAAGCCCTTCACCTTTGTCGCGGGAGGCCCGTTTCAGGGAGCCGACGACGTCATTATCGACGACTACTTTGCGCGCGCCGATAAAGGGCACCAGGTTGGCGACACCATCAAGATCCTGAATCACGACTTTCACATTTGCGGCATTGTCGAGCACGGCAAGGGCGGCCGCAAGTTCCTGCGGATCGACACCATGGGTTCGCTGATAGGCGCGGAGGGACACGCCTCGCTCTTCTATATAAAGAGTGACAACGTCGCCAACCAGGAACTGATTCGCAACGAGATCAAAGCTGTACCGGGGATGTCGGACTACCTGGTGCAGACCATGGACGAGTGGCTCTCGCTGATGACCCCCGCCCATCTGCCAGCCTTCACCGCGGCGCTCAACACTGTAATCTTCATTGCCGTGATCGTGGGTTTCCTGGTGATCTTTCAGTCGATGTATACCGCGGTCATGGAGCGCACGCGCGAAATCGGCATCCTCAAGTCGCTGGGCGCCTCAAAGGGTTACATCGTCAACGTAGTTTTGCGTGAGACGATGCTGCTCTCGCTCGCCGGGGTCGTTCTCGGCATCATCTTCACTCTCGGGCTGCGCGCCTTCATGGCGTATCGCAGTCCCACTTTCAGCTTTCAGTTGACCTGGGAGTGGATGATTCGCGGGGCGGTGATCGCATTTGTAGGAGCCTTCCTCGGAGCGGTCTATCCCGCACTGAAGGCTGCGCGCAAGGACCCCATCGACGCCCTGGCATACGAATAGAGCGCTCGAGGACCCGGTTTCGCTTTACTTGCCCTAACGACTCCACTGCTTAACAAACGAAAAATGCGCAACGTCGCGCGTGTCGGTCGCACTGTACCTAAAAATAAGTTGGGAAAGACGCGCTTTTGAAGTTATCGAAGACACTGTTCTACTTTTGGATTTCCGCAATCGCTGTACTGGCTGTGCTTCACTTTTTAAACCTTCGCGCAGATTTTCCGAACTATTCGCGATGGATGGATTGGTCGAAGTACACAGACGAAGGCTGGTATGGGAACGCCGCGATTGAACACTTCGTGCGCGGGTCTTGGTTCGTGCCGGGTGACTTCAACTGCGCTGTGGCGTTACCGGTATGGCCATTCCTGGAGTGGATAGTCTTCAGCTTCACCGGCGTCAGCGTCCAGGCTGCGCGTGGACTCGTGGTTTCCATCTTCGCGGTGAATCTGCTGCTCTCCTATGCCCTGTTGCGCACGCACGAAGAGCGCTGGGTAGCCCTGCTGGGCACGTCTCTTATCGCCGCAAGCTCGTCTCTCTACTGCTTCAGTCGCCTGGCCATTCTGGAGCCGCTGCTCATGCTCCTGACGCTCACGTCGCTGTTGCTGGCGAGACGCTGTGCCGTTGCCCCGACAGAAGGCCGCAGGATGATGCTGGCTGCGACGATGGGGATCGTCTATTGCACGATGATCCTCACCAAAACGACGGCGCTGTTTCTGCTGCCGGCAATTCTCTATTCGCTGTGGTATCCGCACCGCGAGCGTGTGGCGGCTTTTGCGCGCTCCGTTGCTGTGATGGGCGCTACGGCGGGCTTGCTCTTCGCCGCTTACTTCACGTTGCTGGTCAGGCCGCGCTACGTGAAGGACTATCGCTACCTCTTCCTCGTCAACGTGTATACCAAGCCTTCGACGATTGCGGGCTGGATGAAGACGTACTACTACTCCATCCACGGGGCGCTGTGGGTTGATCGCCCGCTGGTCCTGCTGGGGCTGGCGATGGTGGTGCTGTCGATCTTTCTGGCGCGATCGCTGTGGCGCAATCCCGTGTTCGTCTCGTCCCTGATCGCGATTGCCGGATACTTCTTCTTCATCGGCTATCACAACAATATGCAGCCGCGTTACTACGCCGTGGTGGCGTACTTCGTCTTCTTCGCGGTGGCGCTGTCGTCGGCAGCATTGCTTCGTTCAAATCGGGCAGTGGGCGGCGCTGCGTTGGCTGTTATATGTGTTTGCCTGCTGGCGAATGCTCGCGAGACAATCCGCTTCGCGCCTCACCCGGAATTCACGTTTGTGAATGCCGCTGCGGACCTTACCCGATACATGGACGAACATCCCAACGGCAATCGGCTGCTGATGTCGATCAGCGGGAACGACATCACGCTGATGACAGGCCTGCCCAGCATTTGCGATGACTTCGGCACGCTCGACCTGCCCAGCCGTCTGCGCAAATACAAGCCTGGGTATTACGCGTCGTGGAACGTGCTGGATCCGGGTACGCTCGATGATTTGCATACCCAGTACTGGCTTGAGCAGGTGGTTACTTTCCAGGCTCTCGATGACTCTGAGCGCAACAAGTTGGTTCTCTTCAAGTTACATCCCCGCCCCCATGAAGGTGCGCGTCCGCCCGATCGAATCAACGTCGCAATCCAGTAGCACGGATTTGGTGGACCATGTTATCTTGCTCCGGCTGGAAACGGGGTGTGATCGCGCGCGGCATAGATTTTGATTGGCATATTGCCAGTCTGGCTGTTATCGTTCAATGTTTCCCCGAACTGGTACGAGGTCAGCATCGAACGAGGCTCTTTGACAAGAGCCCCGCTATGGAGGAAGTGTGTCCGTAACTGCTTGGGTCTGGTTCTTTTTGGCAGTGAGTGCCCTATCGCTCGTTGTCGCATGGTTGTTCACCCGTGAAGTTCTTGCCGCCGATTCCGGTACGCCGGAGATGAAAAAAATAGCCGACGCGATCAAAAAGGGAGCCGAAGCTTTCCTGCGCCGCCAGTACAAAACGATCTATAGCTTCAGCGTTGTCCTTGCAGTTTTCCTGTTCGGCTTCTACTTCTATACCAAGGGATTCGACCTGGCCTGGAAGACCGTAGTGTCCTTCTTTGCCGGCGCTATCTGCTCCGGTCTCGCGGGATTCTCCGGCATGTTCGTTTCCATCCGGGCTAACCTGCGCGCAGCAGCAGCCGCTCGCACGAGCCTCAATCGCGCAATGCAGCTTGCCCTGCGCGGCGGAGCCGTAACCGGCCTTTCCGTAGTCTCGCTCTCGCTGCTCGGCGTCGGACTCATCTTTCTCGCCTTCGGTGGCATGGCCAATCCAATGGCAGTGCCGTACCAGATCGTCGGCTTCGCCTTCGGCGCCAGCTTTGTGGCCCTGTTTGCGCAGCTCGGCGGCGGAATTTATACCAAGGCTGCTGACGTAGGTGCTGACCTGGTCGGGAAAGTCGAAGCGGGTATTCCTGAGGACGATCCTCGCAACCCAGCCGTTATCGCCGATCTCGTTGGCGACAACGTTGGCGATTGCGCTGGCCGTGGTGCTGACTTGTTTGAGTCAACGGCTGCCGAAAATATCGGCGCCATGATTCTCTCCGTGGCCCTCTTCGGCAAGTTCGGCATCCTGGGTATCTTCTTCCCATTTGTCGCCCGCGCCTTCGGCCTCATCGCCTCCATCATCGGCATTCTCTCCGTCAAGCTGAAGAACGAAGACGAAGACCCGATGGTTGCTCTCAATCGCGGCTACCTGGTTACGACGCTCATCGCGATCGTGGGCTTCTACGTTGCGGTGCGCTTCCTGCTTCATAACAACCTGTGGTTCTTTGCCGCCGGCGTTATCGGCATGGTCACCAGCTACGTATTCGTCTGGATCACGCAGTACTACACCGAATATCGCTACCGCCCCGTCGCTTCAATCGCCAAGGCCTCGCTTACCGGCCCGGCAACCAACATCATCACCGGACTTGCAGTTGGCATGGAGTCGACTGCACTGCCAGTCATCGCTATCTCCGGTGCCATCCTCGGCTCGTACGCCTGCGGTGTTCACGCTCTGCCCGGAGTTACCGGCGCAGGCCTCTTCGGTACCGCGATTGCCACGATGGGCATGCTCGCCACCGCCGCTTACATTCTGGCGATGGATACCTTCGGTCCAATCACTGACAACGCCGGCGGCATCATCGAAATGTCCGGCGCACCGGAAGAAGTTCGCACCCGCACCGACCGTCTTGATTCCGTCGGCAACACCACCAAGGCACTCACCAAGGGATACGCCATCGGCTCCGCAGCCCTTGCCGCCTTCCTGTTGTTCTCCGCCTACATCGACGAGATCAATGAGCTCATCACCCAGAAGTACGGAAAGCTCAATGAACTTGGACACATGGTTGTGGATCCGGCGCTCTTGTTGACCAAGGTTGACATCGCCAAGCCCGCCGTCTTCGTTGCCTGCCTTATCGCTGCCGCCCTGGTAATCCTGTTCAGTTCACTGGCCATCAAGGCAGTCGGAGCAGCCGCACAGACCGTCATCGAAGAAGTTCGCCGCCAGTTCCGCGAGCATCCCGGCATCATGAACAATACGGAAGATCCCGACTATGGAACTTGCGTAGATCTCGTGACCAAAGGCGCTCTGCGGCAGATGATCGCTCCTGGTCTTCTGGCTGTTGGTGTGCCAGTCGCGGTGGGCTTCATCTTTCGCCTCTTCGTAACTCCCGAGGATCCCACCCTGGCTGCCGAGGCTGTTGCCGGCATGCTCATGGTTGGAACCATCGTCGGTATCCTCTTCGCCACCTTCATGAACAATGGCGGCGGCGCATGGGATAACGCGAAGAAGTTTATTGAAACCGGTCAGTACGGCGGCAAGCGCTCGGATGCCCACAAGGCAGCCGTTGTGGGTGACACGGTCGGCGATCCCTTCAAGGACACCGCTGGTCCGTCCATTCACGTGCTCATCAAGCTGCTGTGCACCGTCGCATTCGTTATGGCACCACTGTTCCTCAAGTAGCCTTGTAATTCTGATTCATTGGCAGTGACGTTTCGCAGAAGGGCCGCAGCATTCATGCTGCGGCCCTTCTGCGCTTCGGACGCCAGTACGTTCAGCCCACCAACTCCCGGAATGAAAAGAAGCGCTGCCCGCGTGTATTCTTTCAGCCATGTTGAAGAGACTCGCAGTCGGACTGATCCTTCTCGCTCCCGTATGCCGCGCCGAAAGCATGACCGCGCCGCAGTTGGTCCAGCTCGCAAACAGCAATGGAGCAGGCCTGTCGCAGGCCATTCAGGACACCTTCAAGGCGGAAGACCTGGGGAAGGGCACTGCATGGGTGAGCCACGGCAAGGACTTCTTCTTCGCCACCCGCACCGCGACCGAGCCGAGCCTTGTGATCGACAATGCTTCACCCGCGCAGATGAAGCAGATCTCCGGCACCGATCTCTGGTACTCCGTGGCCTCGATCGAACCCATAGCTCACGCCCACATCTTCCACTACGTGGTGAATGGCGCACCTTACGGTGGCAGCACCGATGTGCCGGCATTCGGACCCCTCTCCTACACAGAGGATGGTGTGCCGGAGGGCAAGCTCTCCGACAAGCTCCCCCTCACCAGCCGCATCTACGACGGCATGAAGAGCAACTACTGGATCTACGTGCCAGCGCAGTACGACCCCAAAATCCCCGCGGCGCTCATGGTCTTCCAGGATGGCCACGGATATATCGGGCGCAAGCCGGGCGAGGCCTCCATTCTGAACGTGATTGACAACCTGATCGCCCAGCACAGGATTCCGGTGATGATCTGCGTTTTTATCGATCCGGGAGTCATCGGCGATGCGCCGGGGACACCGACTTACAACTTCGTAAAGGCCTACTCTGAGAAATGGGGGCGGACGCTCGACGACTCCATGCGCAGCACCCTCTACGACACCGTCAGCGACCGCTACGCGCGTTACCTGCGGGATGAGGTGCTGGCGGAGGTCGGAAGCCATTACAGCCTCCGCAAGGACGCCTACAGCCGCGGCATTACCGGTTTGTCGTCAGGAGGCATCTGCTCTTTCAACGTCGCCTGGCAGATGCCGGACCAGTTCAGCCGGGTTATTACCTGGATCGGCAGCTTTACCAGCATCCAGTGGCAGGAAAACCCAGCGAATCCTGACGGCGGGCAGGATTACCCCGACAAGGTTCTTCGTGGCGCGGCCCGCAATATTCGCGTCTGGATGCAGGACGGCTCAGGTGATCTGGAGCTGGAAAAATACGGCAGCTGGCCCATGGCAAATATTCGCATGGCGAACGCGCTGAAACTAAAGGGGTACGATTTCCACTTCAGTTTTGGCAAAGGCACCCATAACCCCGCGCAGGGTCTGGCGGAGTTTCCTGAATCGATGCTCTGGCTGTGGCGCGACTATGATCCAGTCCGGAATTCGCAGCAGTACGAGATGGAATCGGCGGAGAAAGATCGGCCCCTTTTCCGCGTTTCGATCGTAAGTCGCTAAGGCGAAAGCTCCTGGCCCTCTTTTCCTGATTTTGCACACTCCTGCACAGAGATTGCACCATCTTTGCGCCTTGTGGAGGGGTGCGCCCCGACGTAGCCTTGGTCTTCGAAGAGAGACGGACTTCCAGCGATTTGAGGGGGCAAAACTCATGAGCGCCGCGCCAATGTTGGAGCGGCCTCCTGAGTTCTCCACAGCGGAATTGCGCCATTTCCCAAATAGGTACCCCGCGGAACGCAGATAATACAAGATGTTGTGGTTCCTGCTTGACATGCACCATACAGAGCGGTACTTTCCCATTTGCAGCCCCACAAGCGGCCTGCATGTTTTTTGAGAGCATTTGTCAGTACTTTGCCTGCAAGTGATGGCCCCAGGATCGCTTCAAGACATCCATAGCGGAACGAAATTGGTTTCCGGTTTTTGTGCTACCAGCGCTCTGACTTCCGTCCCTTTTTGCTCAATTGGGCGGGGGTGCAGCATCAAATTCTAGTGAGACAGCGACAAGGAGATTCCATGGCCGAGGCCACCAGCAAAACTCAGAATGCAGCCATTTCCAAAGACCCATCCAGCATGGGCACAGTAACCAAAGATGCCGTCGTAAGCAGCGCCGCCTCGCCGGCCCGGTCCTCCCGCGGGATCCGCCTGGAGCGTCTCTTCTCCCGGCCCGGGGTCTCGCCGTACAGCGACGTTCAGTGGGAGTACCGCACCGCGTCGATCACCGATGCCGGCGGCAACTCGATCTTCGAGCAGAAAGATGTTGAGGTGCCGGTCGACTGGTCGATGACGGCGACGAATATCGTGGCCACCAAGTACCTGCACGGGCAGCTGGGAACGCCAGAGCGTGAGACCGGCGTGCGCCAACTGGTGGCCCGTGTGGCGGAGACGGTTCGCGACTGGGGCATGAAGGGCGGCTACTTTGCCAGCGTGGAAGATGCGGCCATCTTCCACGACGAGCTGGTCCACATGCTGGTGACGCAGAAGGTGGCCTTCAATTCGCCGGTGTGGTTCAACGTGGGCTGCGACCGGCTGGAGCCGAACTCCGACGCACAGAACTGGCACTGGGATCCGCAACCGGCGCCGTCGAGTTCTCCGCCACAGGCTATCGCAATCCGCAGTGCTCGGCGTGCTTTATCAATGCGGTTGACGATTCGCTGGACTCGATCCTGACGCTGGCCAAGACCGAGGGCATGCTCTTCAAGTGGGGCTCGGGCACGGGCACCAATCTCTCCTCAATCCGCGGCTCGATGGAACTGCTGTCGGGCGGCGGCACAGCTTCCGGCCCGCTGAGCTTCATGCGCGGATTCGATGCCTTCGCCGGTGTGATCAAGTCGGGCGGCAAGACGCGTCGCGCGGCCAAGATGGTGATCCTGAACGTGGATCACCCGGACATCGTCGACTTCATCGAGTGCAAGGCGAAGGAAGAGGCGAAGGCCTTCGCGCTGATCGCGAGGGGTACGACGGCTCAGGGTCCGGACTCCGAGGCGTATTGCTCCATCTTCTTCCAGAACGCCAACAACTCTGTGCGCGTGAGCGATGAGTTCATGCGCGCCTATGAGAGCGACGGCGAGTTCACGACCTACACGGTGAAGGATCACAAGCCGGTCAAGACCTACAAGGCGCGCGATCATGATGGCGAAGATTGCCGAGGCCACCTGGCTGTGCGGCGATCCGGGCATGCAGTTCGACACCACCATCAACAAGTGGCACACGAGCAAGAACACGGCGCGCATCAACGCGTCGAATCCGTGCTCGGAATACATGTTCCTCGACAACTCGGCCTGCAACCTGGCCAGCTTCAACCTGCTGAAGTTTGTCGACGCCGGCGGGGACGTTTGATATCGCGGCCTATCGCCACGGCGTCGCCGTGATGATCACGGCGATGGAGATCCTGGTGGACAACTCCGGTTATCCGACGGAGGCGATCGCGCAAGAATTCGCACGACTACCGGCCGCTGGGACTGGGCTATGCGAACCTGGGCGCGCTGCTGATGGCGTTCGGCTTGCCGTATGACTCGGATGCCGGACGCGACCTGGCCGCCGCGCTTACCGCGATCATGTGCGGCCAGGCTTATCTGCAGTCGGCGCGTCATCGCAGCGAGCTGCCCGCCGCTTGCCTCGGCCACGCCGCTGACGCAGTCTGTGGAGCACAACGGCGGCGCCTGCCCCGGCTTCTATGTCAATCGCGAGCCGTTCCTCGACGTGATCCGCATGCATCGCGCGGAGGTGAACAAGATCGGCAAGTCGCGCAGACGCGGCGAGCCGTTCGTGGTGCCGCAACTGGATGCGCTGATCGACGCCAGCCGCGAGTGCTGGGACATGGCGCTGCTCTACGGCGAGCGCTACGGCTATCGCAACTCGCAGATCACGGTGCTGGCGCCGACGGGAACCATCGGCTTCATGATGGACTGCGACACGACCGGCATCGAGCCTGACCTGGCGCTGGTGAAGTACAAGAAGCTGGTGGGCGGCGGCATGATCAAGATCGTCAACAACACGGTGCCGGCGGCGCTCTTCAAGCTGGGCTACAACAACGACCAGGTGAACGCGATCGTCAGCTACATCGACGCGACGGGCACCATCGAAGGCGCGCCGGGCATCAAGCCGGAGCACCTGGCGGTGCTTCGATTGCAGCTTCAAGCCGGCCAAGGGCACGCGCTCGATTCAGTACATGGGCCACATCAAGATGATGGCAGCGACGCAGCCGTTCCTCTCCGGCGCGATTTCAAAGACGGTGAACCTGCCGCACGAGGCAGCGTGGAAGATGTGGCCGAGGCCTATGCGGAGAGCTGGCGGCAGGGCATCAAGGCGGTGGCCATCTATCGCGACGGCTCAAAGGGCACGCAGCCGCTGAACACCAGCATGGACGCGAAGAAGGAGCCCTCGGCGCTGGATGCGCGGGCAGCCGCGTGCTGAGCGCACTGGCCGCCGATCGCAGCCGGCGCGATGCCGACGTGAAGGCGCTGGAAGCGAAGATCGGCGAGCAGGCTCGAGGTGACGGCGAAGCAGGTGAAGTCGCTGGCAGCAGGCTTTCCAGAAGGCGCTGGAAGATCTGCCACGAGCGGAGCGGCCCGGTGCTATCAACGCTGCGCCTGCCAGCTGCGGTGTCGGAGCCTGGCCAAGTAGAGCAGGACCTGAATGCTCCGCCGCGCGCGGTGCGCCATCGGCTGCCGGAGGAGCGCGCTTCGATCACGCACAAGTTCTCCATCGCCGGCCACGAGGGCTACATCACGGTGGGCCTCTATCCGACCGGGCAGCCGGGCGAGATCTTCATCAAGATGGCCAAGGAAGGCTCGACCGTCTCCGGGCTGATGGATGCCTTTGCCACCGTCGATCTCGCTGGCGCTGCAGCATGGCGTGCCGCTGAAGGTGCTGTGCGAGAAGTTTGCGCACACGCGCTTTGAGCCTTCAGGCTGGACCGGCAACGAGCAGATCGGCTATGCGAAGAGCCTGATGGACTACATCTTCCGCTGGCTGCAACTGCGCTTCCTGTCGGGGGAGCAGCTCTCGCTGTTCGCGGGGCTGGCGCCAGGCGCAATTTCGGGCAGCGGAGAGCCGAGCCCGTTCGAGGCACATCTGCTTCCTGAGCAGCACAGTCCGAGCCGGGGCATGGGAGGTTCATCGTCACCGGCGGGTGGAATCCTGCCAGACCTCGGTGCCGCCACGACACCGCAACCTGAGCTGAAGGTCGAGGATCGCGGAGTGTTTCACGCTGCCGACGCCATGAGGGAGTACATGGACATGGGCGACGCGCCAAGCTGCCAGACCTGCGGGGCAATCATGGTCCGCAACGGAAGCTGCTACCGCTGCATGAGCTGCGGCTCAACATCGGGGTGCAGCTAACAGAAATTGAGCGTATTGAGCGAGCGGCTGGATCTGAACGGCTTACACTTCGAGGTGGGGAGCCATTTTAGATCCAGCCGCACTTTTTTGTGCGTTCATGCCGCTGTCGCTCTACGCCTGCGCCAGCACGTAGGGGCCTTCGGGAATGAGTGCAATTCGCGCATTCGCAGGCACTGAAGAGGTGAGCGCCTCTACTGCTGCTGCGGCGGATGGGTAAGCCTTACCCCAAAGGCGGCTGTGATACTCCGTGGGCAAGCCCGGAACGTAGTACAGCACTTCCACCCTCGCCGTAACCAGACCGAGTTTTTCCAGCTGCCACTGGTCCACCTGCACCGGCTCGCGCGCAATCTTTTCCATGAAGAGGCGATCTGAAGGATTCTCCGACAGCATGCGGCTGAACTCTTCGCCGCCTGCGCCTTCCGCACACTCCGCCAGGATCAGTATCTTCCCGCCCGGCTTTACCACCTGCGCGGCTCCGGTTATGCCCTTTATGGCCTGATAGAAAGTCAGGTCCAGCGGATAGCCCGCTGCTGTGGTGATCACCGCGTCAACTGGAGCCTCCATCTGTTGCAGCATCACTTTCGACACGAATTCGCGTCCCTTGCGATGCGCCTCTTCGGGCGTGCCGGCAAAGACGGCTGCGATCTTGTGATGGCCTTCCTCGCGCGCCAGCGCTACATCCACCAGGAAGTCGTGGCGGGCCATGCGAGCAATCTCCAGCAGTTCATGGTGCAGAGGATTGTCATCCACCGAACCCTCGAGGCTCCTGGGATCGCGCATGAATTTCGGACTATGCAGCACCTTGATCGTTTCCTGAGCGGCCAGCCCGGGAGCGACCAGCTTGCGTCCGCCAGAGAAGCCCAGCATCAGGTGCGGCTCAATGAAGCCGAGCGTGATGTGAAGATCGGCTGCCACAAAGCGCTCATCCACGTAGACGGGCGTCCCCGACGCGGTGGTGCCGAGGTGGCGATGCTCTGAGAGAGTCTTGGCGTGATGGTTCAGCACGGGATACTTTGCTGCGACCGGCTCGCCGCAGATTTCGCGAATCTCCCCCGGCGTAGCCTCTCTGTGCAGCCCGGTGGCAATCAGGATCGTGCTTTGATCCCGCGCAATTCCCGCCGCCTCCAGCCGTGCCAGCAACGGCGGCAGAATTTGCCAGTTTGGTACAGGACGCGTGATATCGCAGACGGAGATAGCCGCGGAACGCTTGCCTCGCGCGAGTTCCTTGAGCGCAGGCCCGGCGGTGGGATAGTCGAGCGCGTGCTCGATGGCGCCGTCAGGATTTGCCAGTGGCTCAGCCGAACGTGACTCCAGCACTTCATACCGGAAGCCGCTCGGAAGGTCGAGGTTCAAGCCGTCTTTGCCAAACGCGAAGTTGATCTGCACGGCGTAACTATACTGCCGCCTTCGCGCGAAAGACAAGGACGCGCGAGTCCTCCGCACGGTTTCTCTATAGAAACTTTTTCGCGAATCCATAAGTCGGGATCGCCGCCAAAGTTCTCTTCGGCTGAATGCTATCGACAGTGCCCCGCGAAAGTTTTAGTGTGGAACACGCCTCCCATGCGAGTGAAGTCCCGATTTATACACGCTTCCGGCACTCGCGCGGAAGCAGTCATGTGGAAAGGGCATTCTTATGAGCACGATGCAGACATCCGTTAAGCGCTATGAAATGTTGATCAATGGGGAGTTCGTGGGCTCACCCCGCACAATCGAAGTCGTCAACCCCTCTACCGAAGAAGTGATATCGGAGTTTCCCAACTGCACGGTCGAGGACGTGAATGCGGCAGTGCTGGCGGCTGAAAAGGCGCAGAAAAGCTGGGCTGCTCTCCCCGCCATCAGTCGCGCCGCCTATCTGCGCGAGATCGCCACGCTGATACGTCAGGATCGCGAGCGGCTGGCGCACGTAATTACTGAGGAGCAGGGAAAGATCCTCTCTCTGGCGCAGGTTGAAGTCGACTTCTCCGCCGATTACCTGGACTACATGGCAGAGTTTGCCCGCCGCTATGAGGGCGAGATCATCCAGAGCGACCGCCCCGGCGAAAACATCCTCCTCTACAAAGCGCCGATCGGCGTTATTGCCGGAATCCTCCCGTGGAACTTCCCCTTCTTCCTGATCGTTCGCAAAATGGCCCCCGCGCTGGTTACGGGCAATACGATCGTGATCAAGCCGAGCAGCGAGACTCCCAACAACGCATTCGAATTCGCCAAGCTGGTGGCGAAGTCCTCGCTGCCCCGGGGCGTCTTCAACCTGGTCTCGGGATCAGGCTCTGTAGTAGGCAAGGCTCTCGCAAGTCATCCCAAGGTCGGCATGGTGAGCCTTACGGGAAGCGTGGATGGCGGCGTCGCGGTCATGCATGCCGCGTCAGACAATGTCACCAAGGTCTCGCTGGAACTAGGCGGCAAGGCTCCGGCCATCGTGATGGGAGATGCGGATGTAGACCTCGCGGTGAAGGCGATCCGCGCCTCGCGCATCATCAACACCGGACAGGTATGCAACTGTGCGGAGCGAGCCTACGTGCATGAATCCGTCGCCGATGAATTCATCGAGAAGATCACCGTCGCCATGACGAAGACGGTTGTCGGCGATCCCTTCGCGCCTCCAACGGAGATGGGGCCGCTAGTAAGCAGGAAGCAACTGGAGCTTGTGGACGCGGCAGTGCAACGGGCCATCAGCGACGGCGCAAGGCTGCAGTGCGGCGGCAAGAAGTACGAGAGCAAAGCCGGCTACTACTATCAGCCCACGGTGCTCACAAATTGCCGCCAGGAAACCGACATCATGCAGCGAGAGATATTTGGTCCCGCCCTTCCCATCACTACGTTCAAGGAACTGGACGAAGCCATTGAGTATGCCAACGATTGCGAGTATGGGCTCACATCCTCCATCTACACGCGCAGCCTGGACACGGCGATGCGTGCCGCCAACGAACTGAAATTTGGCGAGACCTATGTGAACCGCGAGAACTTTGAAGCGATGCAGGGCTTCCACGCCGGATGGCGCAAATCCGGCATTGGCGGCGCGGATGGCAAGCATGGCCTCGAAGAGTATCTGCAGACGCACGTTGTATACATGAACTACGACCTGAAGAAGCAATAGAAGGGCCGTTAAACATAAATGAGCAAGCAAGAGCAAGACAAGGCAGGAATCGCGCCTGGATCAACATCAAAGCTGGACAGGCGCGAACTGCTGCGAAGCGGCGCAGCGCTCATGGGCGGGACGGCGGCGGTTTCACTGCTGCCAGCTTTCGCCCGCGCCGTTGCTGTCGCACAGCGGACCATCGCTGTCGAGTGGGTCGCCACTACACAGAACTCCCCATGGCAAAGCCGCTCCGAAGCCGTCATCAACGCCTCCGCGGAAAATACGGATATGGAGGTGCTGCTTGACCAGCCGCAGCAGACCATCGAAGGATTCGGCGGCTGCTTCAACGAACTGGGCTGGGACGCGCTCAATTCCCTCGAGCCCGCTGACCGGCAGGGCGTACTGCGCGAGATCTTCGCCCCCGGAGTAGGTGCGAATTTCAACCTCTGCCGCATGCCGCTCGGCGCCAACGATTTCTCCCGCGACTGGTACTCCTACGACGAAACCGCGGGCGACTTTGACCTGAAGCACTTCAGCATCGCAAACGATCAGCACACTCTGGTGCCTTTTATCGAAGGCGCCCGCCACTACAATCAGGATCTGCGTCTGTGGGCCTCTCCCTGGAGTCCTCCCACCTGGATGAAGCGCAACCAGCATTATGCCGCCGCGATGTCTTACCCGAGCACACCGCCCAATGGACTCAAGCCGGAGCAGGTCGGTAAAGAAGGCACCGACATGTTCATCCAGGAGGACAAATATTTCCGCACCTATGCGGCCTACTTTTCCCGCTTTATCGAGGCATATAAACAGCTTGGCATTCGTATCGGCATGGTGATGCCGCAAAACGAGTTCAACTCGGCACAGCCCTTTCCCAGCTGTACATGGACACCCGAGGGGCTGGCGAAGTTCATTCGCTTCCTCGGTCCGCAGATGCAGAAGCACGACGTGGAAGTCTTCTTCGGAACGATGGAGCGCGCCGACGAAAAGCTCTTTGATACCGTGATGGCTGATCCCGTGGCAAGCAAGTTCGTCAAAGGCTTAGGACTGCAGTGGGCGGGAAAGGGTGCAATTGCAGGCCTCCACCGCCGCTATCCCGGCCTGATGCTTTATCAATCCGAGCAGGAGTGTGGCGACGGCAAGAATGGCTGGAAGTATTGCGGCTACACCTGGAGCCTGATGCGCCACTACATGGAAAACGGCGCGAATGCGTACATGTATTGGAACATCGCGCTCAAACGGGGCGGCGTCAGCCGTTGGGGATGGGCCCAGAATTCCCTGGTCTCGGTCGATCCGGATTTCAAGACATTTCGCTACAACTACGAGTACTACCTGCTGAAGCACATGAGCCACTTTGTAGCTCCGGGTGCTAAGCGGCTTCCGTTGACGAGTAAAGATTCCAATGCACTTGCGTTTGTGAATCCAGACCAGAGCGTCGCCATCCTCATCCGCAACGACGAGGCATCCAGCAAGGGGATACGCCTGAAGTTCGGCGAAAAGATGCTGACTGCGTGGCTTGAGGCGGATTCTTTCAATACCTTTCTGTTGAAAGGCAACTGAATCATATCCACTTGCGTATCTTCAAAGTGACCCGGCCGGCAACGCGTGGCCGAGCAATCCGAGGCTGTCCCAGCTTCGTTTCGCCGGAGTATACTTCTTTCCCAAGCGAGCCCTCGGATTCCGTCATGGAGGCGAACGATGATTCAGCATGTCTGTACAGCACGTGCAAAGTCGATCCTGGCGTTGTTCGTCGCCCTTGGCTTCGGCCCAACCCGCCTCCTCAGCGCATCGCAGTCGCACAGCGCCCTCGACAGCAACCAGCGCCCCAGCCAATCCGCGCTCCAATCTGACAAAGCCACGGAATCGACGCAGGAGTTGCATGGCGATATGTTGATGGCCGAAAAAAAGTACCAGGCTGCGATCAAAGAGTATGAACAGGCCCCCAAGGATTCGGCCGTCGTGGCTAACAAGATGGGGATGGCGTATCACTACATGCTCAACACGGCTGCAGCCAAAACCTGCTATGAAAGAGCGCTCAAGCTCAATTCCAAGTATCCCCAGGCAATGAACAATCTTGGAACGGTTTACTATTCCGAGAAAAAATATCCCCAGGCCGAGAAGCTCTACAAGAAAGCAATCAAGCTATCTCCTCGTGACGCTTCCATGTACAGCAACCTTGGCACGCTGTACTTCGTGAGGGGCGAGACCACGAAGGGCGCCGAGGCTTACCGCAAGGCATTTTCGCTCGATCCCAAGGTGTTCGAGAGAGCTGCCTCAGGCGGCGTGCAGGAAGGTATCTCTGTCCAGCAACGCGCCATCATGAACTACTCGCTGGCAAAGACCTACGCCAATGTGGGCATGAACGACCGCGCCTTACAGTACCTGCGCATGGCCCTCGACGAAGGCTTCAACGACCGCAAAAAGCTGATGGAAGACAAGGAATTCGCTGACCTGCGAGAGACCCCTGAATTCCAGCAATTGATGGCAGAGCGACGCTAAGTGCGCTCCACGAGCTAATAATTCACCTACAGGAGATGCAATGCACGACATCCACGAAGAGCACGAGCACGACGAGGACGACTTCGAAATCATTGATACTTACGAGGCGAACCTGAACGCAGCGGCAAATATCACCGCGGCAGCGGCATCGGACGCAGGCGAGTTTGCGCTGAACAATCCGGATAAGGTCGCCGCGCTGCTCACCACACTGCACAAGGCGATCGCCAAGCTGTAGGCGCCTCCTGCTCACAACAAAGCCCCGCCGCCAACGGGGCTTTTGTTTTGCGCGGGAGATCGGAGCGAATCGGAGCGTCTTGATCTAGAATGGCTGGTGCTTCCAAAGCCCAGTTATTTCTTCAGGAGTGAATCCCTTGTATCAGGCTCCCTATCTCGCATCCGCGGAACGCTACGACTCCATGACCTACCGGCGAACAGGCCGCAGCGGCCTGCTTCTCCCGGCCGTCTCCATCGGTCTGTGGCACAACTTCGGCGGAGTGGACACGCTCGAGAACGGCCGCGCCATGATGCGCCGAGCCTTCGATCTCGGCATTACGCACTTCGATCTGGCGAACAACTACGGGCCGCCTCCCGGCTCCGCTGAGGAAAACTTCGGCCGCATCTTCCACGACGATTTCCGCCCCTATCGCGACGAATTGGTGCTCTCAACCAAGGCGGGATATACGATGTGGGAGGGACCGTACGGCGACTGGGGCTCGCGCAAGTATCTGCTTTCGAGCCTGGATCAGAGCTTGAAGCGGATGGGCGTCGACTACGTCGATATCTTCTATTCCCACCGGCCCGATCCCAACACTCCGGTGGAAGAGACGATGTCGGCACTGGCCTCGGCGGTTCAGTCTGGCAAGGCTCTCTATGCGGGCATCTCCAACTACAACGCCGAGCAGACCACCAGGGCTGTCGCCATCCTGCGGGAGATGGGAACGCCCTGCCTGATACACCAGATGAAATATTCGATGTTTCAGCGCACGCCGGAGAAGGGACTCATGGACGTGCTGGGCAAGGAAGGCGTGGGCGGCATCGCGTTTTCGCCCCTCGCGCAGGGCCTGCTCTCCGACCGCTACACGCACGGCATTCCTGCGGATTCAAGAGCCAGCCGGCCAGCAGGATTTTTGCGGCCCAAAGAAATCACGGAAGAACGCGTGGCACAGATCCACGCGCTTTCTGACATCGCTGAAAAACGCGACCAGACACTGGCGCAGATGGCGCTTGCCTGGGTGCTCCGGGACACGCGGATTACCAGCGTCCTGATCGGCGCCAGCAAAGTGGAGCAGATTGACCAGAACGTCGCCGCGCTTAAGAATCTTGCCTTCTCCGAAGAAGAGCTAAGCAGGATCGACGCAATAGGCGGGTCAGATTAGGTCTGGCCGATAAAAGGCCATGTAAGAGAGGGAAAATCGGGGTGGGGAAGCGCTCCGATTCTTCGAGGATGCCTGAGTTGGCGAAGAATCGGGCTCTACTAGCGCGGGCCGCTCTTGTGAAAACGGGGAACCGGGTTACTGGAAACGTCGATCGTGAATGCGACACCGGAGCCACAAACTCCACAGATTCCCGTCTTTCCGTCTGCGTTGGGTTTATGTTCGGCGTTCGTGGTCAGGGAGCCGTTACACGGCGGAGGAGCCATTCTGTTTTTCTTCATTGTCTTAAGGATACGCCTTTCTACAGGAAATTCTGTGTCGTTGGCGGATATACTTTCCACACATGCAAACGTGAAAATTGCCGCCGCCCAGTTGGCGGCACCACGTAAGTTTCAGGAGGACTAACCGTGTTTTTGCGCCCAGGATTTGCACTTACTTCTGTGCTTGCGCTCTCGTTCAGCGGCATCGCCGCCCATGCCGAAGAAGGCATGTGGACATTCGACAATCCGCCGACCAAGCTGCTGCAGGAGCACTACGGCTTTACGCCGACGCAACAATGGCTTGACCATGTACGCCTTTCGAGCGTGCGGCTGAATGACGGTGGCTCGGGCTCATTCGTCAGCCCGAACGGACTGCTCCTTACCAATCATCACGTCGCCCGCGGCCAGCTGCAAAAGGCTTCAAGTCCGCAGAATGATTACATTAAGGACGGTTTTTACGCCGCCACTCCCGACCAGGAGATGAAGTCGACCGATCTGGAGGTCAATGTCCTGCAGTCCATGGAAAATGTGACCGACCAGGTGCAGGGATCGACCAAGGGCATCACCGACAAGAAAAAGGCCTACGACGCCCGCGAAGCCATCATCGCCCAGATTGAGAGCGACAGCCTGAAGAAGACCGGCCTGCGCTCGGACGTGGTGCCGCTCTACAACGGCGGCGAATACTGGCTCTATCGCTACAAGAAGTACACGGATGTCCGCCTCGTCTTTGCCCCGGAACAGCAGATGGCCTTCTATGGCGGCGATCCTGACAACTTCACCTATCCCCGCTACGACCTCGACATGGCGATCTTCCGCGTCTATGACAACGGCAAGCCGCTTAACTCCACTGACTACCTGAAGTGGAGTGCGAATGGCGCAGCCGATGGCGAGCTCATCTTCATCTCGGGCCACCCCGGCTCCACAGCCCGCCAGGATACGATGGCGCAGATTGTTACCGAGCGCGACTTCCGCGAGCCCCTGCTGCTGGACTACTTCAAGGTCCGCATCGCCGCCATGCAGGCTTATGGCGTGCAGGGAACTGAGCAGGCCCGCCAGGTAAACAGCCTCATCTTCGGCTTGCAGAACAGCCAGAAGGCCTACCAGGGACGCTACGACGCGTTGATGGACAAGAGCGTCATCGCCAAGAAGCAGAAGGAAGAAGATGAGTTCCGCAGCCTGGTCAATGCCAAGCCTGAACTCAAGTCAGCCTACGCCGGGCAGTGGGACACGATTGCCGGCGCTGAAGAGAAGTCGCGCCCGATGATCAAGCAGCAGATCTTCCGGCGCACCGATTCGAACTCTCGCCAGCCTCGCGCTGATGATCATTCAGTATGTAGCTGAAATCAAGAAGCCGGACGGCGAACGCCTCATGGCCTATCACCAGGCGGGTCTGGAGTCGTTGAACCAAAGAATGCTGTCTCGCGGCGCCCCTCTATCCCGAAATGGAAGAGGCGCGCATGACCGCGGCTCTCAACGAGGCCGTCAAGCAGCTGGGTGCTAACGATGAATTCATCGCCGCCATTCTCGCTGGCCGCACTCCGCAGCAGGCCGCTCACGAACTGGTGACCGGAACCAAGCTCTACGATCCCAAGGTACGCAAGGCTCTCATCGATGGCGGCGAGGCCGCGGTTGCTGCATCCACTGATCCCATGATCGTGATGGAGCGCAGGGTCGACCCCATCT
Organism: uncultured Acidobacteriaceae bacterium; assembly: GCA_963725995.1. Taxonomy (GTDB): domain Bacteria; phylum Acidobacteriota; class Terriglobia; order Terriglobales; family Acidobacteriaceae; genus JANXZS01. The sequence goes on from CAVSAX010000020.1 coordinate 299,189, forward strand.
CCCGCTCCACGACCAAGTGGTTCCAGGAGAATGTCGAGAGCATCGAACAGCCCGCGGAAGAAAAACTCGGCACGGCGCGCTTTCTCGTCTATGGAAAGTCAGCTTACCCCGACGCCACTTTCACCCTGCGGCTCTCCTATGGATCGGTCAAGGGCTATCCCATGAACGGAACGCTCGCGCCCTACAAGACCACTTACTACGGCCTTTACGATCGCGCGAACAGCTTTGATTTCAAGCCTCCATTCAATCTCACCAAGCGCTACACCGATGGCGCGCCCAAGATCGACCTGGCCACGCCGCTCGATTTCGTCTCTACCGGCGACATCATCGGAGGCAACTCCGGTTCGCCCGTCATCAACAAAAACGCTGAGCTAGTCGGCCTCATCTTCGACGGCAACATCGAGTCGCTTGCAGGAGACTTTGTCTACGAAGGCGAGAAGAATCGCGCCGTTGCAGTGCATAGTTCGGCAATGATTGAAGCTCTCCGCAAGCTGTACGGCGCGGGCAAGCTGGCTGACGAACTGCAAGGCAAGTAGCAACTCCTCACTACAGCGCCGCCGGATTCCTCGAGAATCCGGTGGCGCTTTCCTCTCACACCAGCCCGCCTCGCGATACACTGTTAGGTCCACTTATGAACACTCCTCTTTTACCTATTCGCGAAGTCGCGTGCCGTCTTTCTCTGCCTGAAAAGCACTACGAAACCATCGGAACGTACGGTGCCAAGGTCAGGCTCGGCCTTCTCAGCGATCCTGAATTTCCCGTGCGCGGCAAACTCATTCTCGTCACCGCCACCACGCCAACTGTAAGCGGCGAGGGCAAGACCGTCATTGCCATTGGCCTCACCCAGGGCCTGCAGCAAATTGGCAGGAAAGCCATTCTTACCTCGCGCGAGCCATCGCTCGGCCCCGTCTTCGGATTGAAGGGCGGCGCAGCAGGAGGAGGCCATTCGCAGGTCGAGCCCAGCCAGAAAATCAATCTGCATTTTCACGGCGACTTCCATGCCATCACCTCCGCACACAATCTTCTTGCGGCCATGTTGGACTCGCATATGTTTCACGGCAACGCACTCGATCTCGACCCGGAAGAAATCACCTGGCCTCGCACGCTCGACATGAACGACCGCGCCCTGCGCCGCATCACGGTTGAGTTGGGAGGCAAGTCCGGCACGGCCACGCGCGATACCGGCTTTATCATCACTGCGGCCTCTGAGGTCATGGCGATCATGGCCCTCGCCTCCAGCCGCGAAGATCTGCGTCGCCGCCTGGGCGCCATCGTCGTAGGCGCGTCGCGGGCAGGGCGACCGGTATGCGCGCAAGATCTCGGCGCAACCGGCGCCATGATGGCCTTGCTCGAAGAGGCCCTGCTGCCGAACCTCGTGCAGACTACGGAGGGCGCGCCTGCCTTCGTCCACATCGGCCCCTTTGGAAATATCGCGCACGGCACCAGCTCCGTTCTTTCTCAGCAGATGGGCCTTCGCCTCGCGGATTACGTCATCAACGAAGCAGGCTTCGGTGCCGATCTTGGAGCCGAGAAATACCTCGACATCGTGATGCCGTCATCGGGAATCCGCCCTGCCGCGGCGGTCGTCGTCACCACGGTCCAAAGCATGCGCCACATGGGCGAAGGTGACTTGGCGAACGGCTTGCCCAATCTCGAACACCACCTGCACAATTTGCGTGGGTACGGCCTCCCCCTTCTAGTCGCCATCAATCAGTTTCCGAACGATACAAACGAAGAGTTGCAGCAGATCTCTGACTACTGCAGAGGTCGCGGCGTGGAGTGCGCTCTGGTCGAGGCGTTCTCCAAGGGCGGCGCGGGTTCCACCGACCTGGCGAAGATGCTGGTGGGTCTGTTGGAGAAGAATCCTGAAGCCGAGATCGAGCCGCTTTATCTGCCTACAGAATCTCTCGAGAACAAAGTGAGGGTTGTAGCGCAGCGCATCTATGGTGCTGCGGATGTCACCATTAGCGAAGAGGCCTGCGCAAAGCTAAAGAGCTTTTCCGATTGGGGATTCGCCAAGCTCCCGGTCTGCATCGCTAAGACGCAGTACTCATTTACCGACGACCCAAAGCGCATGGGGGCACCTACAGGCTGGACGCTGCACGTGAGAGATGCGTCGCTGTCTGCCGGCGCAGGTTTCGTAGTCGTGATCGCCGGAAACATGATGCTGATGCCCGGCCTGCCCAGCTCGCCGCGCGCTCTCAGCGTCAACGTAGATGCCGACGGCGTAATTAGCGGCGTCTAGTTTTCTCGATTAAATAGCACCTACAGTTACAAATATTAGTAATACGTAACAGTGAATGACATAAAGCAATCAGGAAAAATTGAAAACGCCCTGACCACTCGACCGGGGCGTTTTATTGCTAACAAGCAGGCAGTTTCCTAGAAGCGGTTCCACAGGAACTGGTTGTATACAGCATGGTGGTATTGCACTTCGGGAGTCTTGACGAAGGTGCCCAGCAGTCGTGGGCAGCGGTCTGCCGACGCCTTCTTCAGGTCGGCATAGCGCCCCTTTACATCCTCCCCAAGCAGCGTCGTCACCCACTCTGACTTGTTCCAGTCTTCCAGAGCCGTGTAGATGTTGTCCGGAAGATACCGCTCGGCCTGACGCAGGTTCTCGATCTTGGATGTCTCGCCCTCAAGGCCCGTCTTGAAGACCGAAAGCATCGCCAGATAGGGATTCGCGTCAGGCGCAATCGAGCGCACTTCGATGCGCGCGGATGCTGCGATTGCCGAGGGGAATACGTATCATCGAGCCGCGATCAATCGCCGATGCTTTGATCTGGTTGGGCGCCTCGAAGTGCGGGTCCAGGCGGCGATACGCATTGACGCTGGAGTTAAGGATCAGGCAGAGATCTGGCGCGTGCTGTCAGGATGCGATTGACATAGTCCCAGCCGAACTCGGAGAGGTTGTCCTGGCCGGACTCGTCGTAAAACAGGTTGCTCTTCTCATCGGAGATCGACATGTTGGTGTGCATGCCGCTGCCATTCACGCCGGAGACAGGTTTGGGCAGGAAGCTCGCCGTCATCTCCATGCTGATGCGCGATCTGACGGCACAGCAGCTTGTAGAGCATCACCTGGTCGGCGGCGGCAGTCACTTCGGTGTAGGAATAGTTCAGCTCGAACTGCGAGGGAGCCACCTCAGGATGGTCTTTCTCGTTCGCGAAGCCCATCGCGCGTTGCGCCTCGGCGGCGGCGTCGATGAAGTCGCGTAGCGGATCGCCGGGCAGTGAGTGGTAATAGCCGCTGGTGGTAATGAAATCGAAGCCGGATGCGGTGTAGTACTCTTGTTCGGCATGTTTCCCTTTAAAGAGGAACCCTTCGATCTCATTGGCGGTGTTGCAGGTGTAACCGTGTTGCTGGTAGTACTGTGCCGAGAGGAGCTTGAGGCGGGAACGAATGTCGCCGGCATACGGCGTGCCGTTCGCGTTCGAGCACTTCGCCAAAGACCAGGACTTTACCGGCTCCGAAAACATCGGAGGGCAACCAGTAAAAGGCATGCCAATCCAGCGCCAGCCGCAGGTCGGATTCTTTCTGCGCCGAGAAGCCGTGGATGGAGGAGCCATCAAAGGTCAGGTTATCGGCGGATTTCAGCAGGAATTTCTTGTCATAGTCCAGCATGTGCAGGCGACCTTCGAGGTCGCGAAAAGCACACGGTGACAGACTTGATCCGCTTCTCGTCTTGTAAATACTTCAGCCGCTCTTCCCGTATCTTCTCTATCGGGACTCGGTTCTTGCGGGCTTCTTTAGCTTCCAGGTTGAGATCTTCCAACTCGCCATACGACAGCGCCAGAAAATTGCGAAGTTCGTCAGACATGCTTCTCCTCTATCAGGGAAAACTCAGCCCCAAGTACCGACATGGAAATGGCTGGTGGTCTACATCAGCAAGGGTAACGCTTATCCCGGCACTCTGTACCGAAAAAGCTGCATCTGTCGGGGAAATCCATCCGAGCAGCAGAATTGCACCAAATACGCTGCAATTCGCGCGGCTCTGATGGCCTCTCAGTTACTTCGACTTCATCGGGTCGGCGGAGACCGTCCAGCCTGGCTTCGCGCCGCGATTCTGCTCCTTCAGCCACACCAGCAGCGGCTGGAAATATTCCAGCATCGCTGAAGCATCGGCCTTGTCTTCTCCGGTCAACGTCTTCAGAGCCTCGGGCCATGGTTTTGACTGGCCCATCTCAAGCATGGCGTTCAGCTTTGCCCCGGCCTCTTTCGAGCCGTAGAAGGAACAGCGATTCAACGGCCCCTGGTAACCCGACGCGCGGCACATGCCGCGATAGAACTGGAATTGGTAAACACGCGCCAGGAAGTAACGCGCATACGGAGTATTGCCCGGAATGTGGTTCTTCGCGCCCGGATCGAAATCCGCTTCGCTGCGATTCACCGGAGGCGCAACGCCCTGGTACTTTTCACGCAGTGCCCACCACGCCTTGTTGTAGTCCGCGGGCTTCACCTGGCCGGAGAAAACCTCCCAGCGCCACTTGTCGATCATCAATCCAAAGGGCAGGAACGCGACCTTGTCGAGCGCGGTGCGCAGCAGCAGAGGGATATCCGCCTCGGCAGGAGGCACCGTGTCGATCAGGCCAATCTTCTTCAGATATTCCGGCGTGATGGAGAGTGCGATGGCATCGCCAATCGCCTCGTGGAATCCATCGTTGGCGCCACTGCGGAAGAGAAACGGCTGCGTGCGGTAGGCCATCTGGTAGAAGTTGTGGCCTAGCTCGTGATGCACCGTCACAAAATCGTCCGACGAAATGTGGATGCACATCTTTAGCCGCACATCCATGTCGTTGTCCACGTCCCATGCGCTCGCGTGGCACACAACGTCGCGGTCGCGAGGACGGACAAATTGCGAGCGCACCCAGAATGTAGCCGGCAACGGCTGAAATCCCAGCGACTTGAAGAAGTCCTCGCCATAGCCAACAAGCTGCTTCGGCTGCGTCTTCCGGGCGTTAAGAATTTCGCCAATGTTGTAAGTGGCGGGAGCAGCGGGAGGCGCCACGATGTCGTAAACATTCCCCCACTCCTGCGCCCACATATTCCCGAGCAGGTGAGCGGGAATCATGCCATCCGGCCGATCAGCAATCGCTCCGTACTTCTGAATCAAACGATGGCGCACGTAGGTGTGCAGCTCCAGGTAGAGCGGCTCCATCTGCCGCCACAGCCGCTCAAGATCCGCTGAGAATTGGTCCGGGGTCATGTCATAGCCGGAACGCCACAGCGCCCCGGTATCCGCGTAACCCAGCTCACGGGCTCCCTGGTTCGACAGTTCTACGAAGCGTGCATACGGATCGCGCATCGGCGCGCCGACCTTGTGCCAACCCACCCACAGATCCTCAAGCTCCTTTGGATCGCGACTTTGCCTGACCTTGGCACCGAAACTGGCACTGAGGCCGTGCGAATTTGACACCGGTTTGGCACTGGTCAGTGCCATATCTTTGCACCGAGCTGACGTGGCGGCTCCATGCTTTTTGCTGAGATCCTCAACAGGCCGTGGGCGGCCTTTGGGGTTCTGGGGGCTGGTGGGAACCCAGTAGAGCGTGCCTGTGCACATCGCGCAGGGCTCGCCGGTTGATACCAGCGTACAGGTCCAGAGAAACTCCGGCGGGTAAGCAGCCGCCGCACGTCGCGCGCGTCGTGCTCGGCTCCGGGCAGAAGAAGATCGAGGTTCAAGCAAAGCGACGCGCCGCCGGATATAACTCAATTTGATATTTTACATTTTTAGGTTTCGACCGTTCACATCCTTGTGAACCGCTACCGGCAGGCCGGGAGAGAAGCGCTTTTTTTCGTGGGTCGGGCTCGATCAACGATAGGCCTCCCGGAGTGCCGGGCATGACAAGCCGAACCTGATCGATCAACGGCTTGCCTGAGCAGGGACGCCGCGCCTTGAGTTGGAAAGCGCTCGAAGCCTTTGCGCCCTTCGTCGGCAAGCCGACGTATAAGGCCAGCTTCAAGTGCACCATCGCGCAACAGATTTAGTCATCGGGTCACCGTCGCGGCCAACAGCGAAAACGAGGCGCGGACGATCGCGCTCGCGGAGGCGCGGCGGACCTCGCGCTGGCGGCTCTGGCTCGCGCCGTCTCGAAATCTTGGCGCATGAGCAGACCCCCGGCGCCTATCAGGTTACCACCGTCGGAACGCTTGCCGCCGCCGTCATCCGACGACGACCTGATGTGGCCGCCGCTCATGATGCCATAACAGGGACGAGAAATATGCCGCTCAACCGCGACCTCGTCCTTGGGAGCTGGAGGATGATCTCCTGGGCTTACGAGGGTCGTCGCGACCGGCGAGCGGCAGGACGCGCTAGGCGAGAGCCTCGCGGCATCGTCGTTTACACGCCCGAGCGCGTGACGTTCCTTATGATGAATAACCATCGCACACGGCCTGAGCGGTTGCCGCCATCCGACGAAGAGAAGATCGCGTTGTTCGACACGATGTTTGCCTATTCGGGCACGTATACTGTCGAGTGGGATCGAGTCGTGCACCACGTCGACCTGAGCTGGAACGAGGCATGGAGCGGCACGGACCAGGTGCGGTTCTGCACGGTCGACGGAAGCACTCTGACCTTTAGTTCGACGCCCGGCCGAGAACCCGTTCGACGGCCGCGAGGTTGTCCACGAGGTGACATACGAGCGAGAGATAAGCGCGCCGATTAAAGAGCGAGTTCGAACTTTCAAACTGAGACGCTACCCGAGAAGGAGCGGACGATCCTCGCTGGCGGTCCCTTCGCGGCTCACGCCAAGCGAGCGGGCCAAGCGAAACGACCTCGCCCAACGCGAAGAGATGGCGGCGGCGGTTGGAATTGGTGTTTGAGGTGCCAAACGAGCGCCGCACGACGGGGCGAAGCGGCGTTTGAGAAGCCGTCCTTGCCCCGAAGTGAAAGGAAACGCCATGCCAACATACATCTCGCTATCCAATTTCACCCACCAGGGCATTGCGAGCGTCAAAGACACCACGAAACGTGCTGAGGCCTTCAAGAAACTCGCCATACAACTGGGCTGCACGGTCAAAGAGATTTATTGGACACAGGGCCAATACGACGCCGTCACAATCCTGGAGGCGCCGGACGAGGCAGCGGCAACCGCGCTTGCGATGAGTGTCGGGAGGCTCGGCAACATCCGCACCAACACTTTGCGCGCCTTCACGGCCGCAGAGCTTGCCCCGATCTTGGAGAAGGTTGTCTAGGTCTAATCGCGCGGCCGCACGTCCGCCCGCCGGGCTCAGGCGGGGGGTAAAAGAAACTTGCTGCGGGGCGCCCGCCTGGCGTTCATCGTTGCTTGTTGTCGTGCTGGTGGTCGTCGTGCTGGCCTGGGAAGTTACGCCTTACGGGGTCGTTAGCCCACAAGCCGCGACCAAGGGCGGCGCTCCATGGGAGCGAAGCGCCGTTCATCAACCTCTCTGAGCTTCGGCAAGAAGAGCCTCCGGCTGCTGTCCCCGGATGTTTCGCGTCGCCAGGACCCATGTAGGCATCGTCGGACGAAAGGGACAAGAGAGCAGACCTGCTCGGCCTAACGCCACCATGACCCGTTCGCCAAGCCGTCGACGAATGGCTGCTTATTGCGTGCGCCGTGACAAGGCGGCGCTTTCCAGTGGGTGCAAGTCCCAGCTGGCGAACGCTCCAGCCGGAAGCAACCGGAGCAGTCATGGAGGTGACGAAATGGCTGAAGCCTTCGGTGTGGCAGGTCACATATAGGTGACGGCGCGAGTGTGCGGGCCGCAACGCAAGTGAACGCCGCGCAAGCCTCACATGGGAAGGCTCGGGTCAAGCGTAAGGCCTGAGTTCTGACGCGAAGTGCAACACCCCCCGCCGATTTGATATCGGCAAGGTTGTTCAAGACCTTAAGGAGTGTTGCCATGCGATCCTATTCGCATCTGTCGGAGGACGAAAGAGACCAGATCGGCGTTTTGCGGGCCGCGGGGCGGTCGATGGGGGCGATTGCCCGGCGCTCGGTCGGGCGAAAGCCACCGTCTCCCGGGAGCTGCAGCGGAACGCACTCCCTTTGGGCGGGTACTCGCCGCTTCACGCCGCCGGAGCCTATCAATTGCGCAGGCGGCGTGAAGCGATCCTCGAACGAGAGGCCGCTTTACGTCTGTTCGTGGGGGACCGGCTCGCCGAGGGATGGACGCCCGAACAGATCTCCGGTTGGTTGAAATCCGGGAATGAACCGCGGCTGCGGGCCATCGGCTGCGAGACAATCTACGCCTTCATCTATCGGACCGCACAGAAGGCCGCGGCCTTGTGGCGTTATCTGACGCGTCGCCACAAACGCCGTCGCCCGCGTCGCGCCAGAGCCTCGCGCGACGCCATCAAGGATCGAGCGTCGATCCATGATCGTCCGAAGACCATTGAAGGCCGCGGCGAGGCCGGCCATTGGGAGGGCGACCTCATCATCTGCAAATGCGCACGGCCTGTGCTCGTCTTGCATGAGCGAAAGTCGCGGGTCACGCTCGCCGCGCGGCTCACAGGGAAAACCGCCGCAGAAACCATCTCAGCGATGCTCGCGGTGTTCGGTCGCATCGATCCTCAACTGCGAAGATCAATCACCTTCGACAACGACACCGCCTTCGCCCAGCACGGCCTGCTCAGGACCATGCGCGACATGACGACCTGGTTCTGCGACGCTTATGCCTCATGGCAAAAAGGCGGCATCGAAAACGCCAATGGACGCTTACGTCGATGGCTGCCGCGCCACCTAGATATAGACCGGACATCCGACCAAGAAATCCAGGAGATCGTCCTCACGACCAACCTCACCCCCGTAAATGCCTCGGGTTCAAGACGCCCTTCCAAGCCTTGATTGCCGAGCTTGGAAAGGACGTTCAAATCCGCTTCTCTTAAACCCGTTGCGCTTCGCTCCAGAATCCAGGAGGTTTAGTCGCGCATGAGTAACTCCAGCGGGTTTTTCGGTATCCAAGGTCTGAGCCCGATCGCGCAACCTGGTCGTTTTCCGCACCAGATCAACCTCACATACGGTCGCCGTTTGCGACGGCTGCACCAACATCCCGCTTGCGGCGGGCGGGGCTCAGGAAGACGAGAACCTTTCTCGAAAACGGCGTTTCAGGCCACGGCTTGCGTCGGTTCGTCCACCTGGATCCGTCAGGACTGATCACGTCCTGAGGATTACGGTAATGGATGCGTTGGAAGACGGGGCTATCGTCAGGCAGGCCTAATCATGGCGCCTTCGATCACGATCCCAGCGCTCACATATTTCCAGAGCGCGACCAGCAGCTTTCGCGCCAGCGCCACGATCGTCGTCTTGCGCCGACGACCGCCATTACGTCATTCGGTCCTGGAACCAGAGGGCGAGCGCCGAGCACGGCTGATGGCGTAGCCAAAGCCAGGCGAGCTGAATTATCGTTGTCCGAGTCGCGGTTGCCCGATTGCGAGATGCCCTGCTCGCGATGGACCGACCCGCTTTGCCGAGTCCGCGGAAGGCCGGCGTACAGCGGCGACCTGTCGGCGGTTATCGAAGCGCCGGGAGAGGCCCTCAGACCAAGGGACCGAAGCGGAACTCCAACGGCCCAACGCCATGGACACCCAGCAACATCGGCGGCGGGGCCGACACTTTGGTTTGTTCGCTCGCGTTGAGCAGCGCGTCCCGCTCGGCCTCCACAGCCTTGATCTGCTCGAGCAGCAATTCGAGCCGATCGAGTTCTCGGCCACACATCTGGGCTTTGAGATGTGGGGGCAGGTCGACGGCCATCGCCAGTCTGAAGCGCTTCCAGCCGCGCTCGCCGATCGCGACGCAACGGCTCATACCCGGATGCGCCCTGAGAGAAGAGCAATCCTTTGATCCGGTTGACGTGCTGGACCCGTTCCATGATCAGCACCTTACGCTCACGGCAAATGCGGCGGCGGTCTTCATCTTCAGGCGTTGGCGCCCGAACCTTCGAGCAGACCCGCGGTTCACCGCGCTTGTGGGCGAGCAGCGCGCGAAGCAAAGTCTCGCCATCGATCCTGTCGGTCTTGGCCCGACGCCGCCGGCGCGAGGTCGCAATTGAGGCTGCATCGACAACATGGCTTCTCAATTCCTTTGCTCAGCGGAGACGGTGAATCCAAGTTCCAACCCCGCTTCTTGAATGACGACAATTGGGAAGGATTTTCCGGTCGCGCGCACGCTTTCCTCCTGAGCTCTGAAAAGCGCGCCAGCAGCGCAGCGATAGCCGCCGTCGATTATCAGTTCTGCTCCGGTCACGAAGCTGGACGCGTCGCTCGCCAAGAAGAGCACGCCTCGAGCCAGCTCGATGGGTTGGCCCATTCGCCCCAGCGGTGTAGCCCTCACGACCGCGGCGCTTGTCTCTTTGGCTTGATCGACCAGCACCATGGGGTCGCTACTATCCCAGGGTGAACGGAGTTCGCCCGGACGTTGTCGGCTGCATACGCAACTGCGACATGCTTGGTCAGATGACGGACCCTGGATTTTGGAGCGAAGCGCAACGGGTTTAAGAGAAGCGGATTTGAACGTCCTTTCCAAGCTCGGCAATCAAGGCTTGGAAGGGCGTCTTGAACCCGAGGCATTTACGGGGGGTGAGGTTGGTCGTGAGGACGATCTGCTGGATTTCTTGGTCGGACGTCCGGTCTATATCTAGGTAGCGCGGCAGCCATCGACGTAAGCGTCCATTGGCGTTTTCGATGCCGCCTTTTTGCCATGAGGCATAAGCGTCGCAGAACCAGGTCGTCATGTCGCGCATGGTCCTGAGCAGGCCGTGCTGGGCGAAGGCGGTGTCGTTGTCGAAGGTGATGATCTTCGCAGTTGAGGATCGATGACGTCGAACACCGCGAGCATCGCTGAGATGGTTTCTGCGGCGGTTTTCCCTGTGAGCCGCGCGGCGAGCGTGACCCGCGACTTTCGCTCATGCAAGACGGTGCACAGGCCGTGTGTTCTGGCGCGACGCGGGCGACGGCGTTTGTGGCGACGCGTCAGATAACGCCACAAGGCCGCGGCCTTCTGTGCGGTCCGATAGATGAAGGCGTAGATTGTCTCGCAGCCGATGGCCCGCAGCCGCGGTTCATTCCCGGATTTCAACCAACCGGAGATCTGTTCGGGGTGCGTCCATCCCTCGGCGAGCCGGTCCCCCACGAACAGACGTAAAGCGGCCTCTCGTTCGAGGATCGCTTCACGCCGCCTGCGCAATTGATAGGCTCCGGCGGCGTGAAGCGGCGAGTACCCGCCCAAAGGGAGTGCGTTCCGCTGCAGCTCCCGGGAGACGGTGGCTTTCGCCCGACCGAGCGCCCGGGCAATCGCCCCCATCGACCGCCCCGCGGCCCGCAAAACGCCGATCTGGTCTCTTTCGTCCTCCGACAGATGCGAATAGGATCGCATGGCAACACTCCTTAAGGTCTTGAACAACCTTGCCGATATCAAATCGGCGGGGCGTGTTGCACTTCGCGTCAGAACTCAGGGACGGCGGCCTTGGTGGCATGGTAGGCGGCTGCGCCCGGAACCGCGGCCACTCCCCAGATGGACGAAATATTGACAATTGAGCCGGATTTCTGTGCGCGCATATTGGGAAGGACGGCCCGCGTTCCAAGAAAGACGCCGGTCTGGTTGACGGCGACCACACGATCCCACGACTCGAGCGTCTCATCAACGAGCGGAAGCTGAGAACCCCCGATGCCGGCGTTATTCACCAGGATATCAACGGACCGATGTTGTTCGGTTATGCTAGAAACCAAATCGCGCCGTAACGGCCCGTTCATCCGCTACATCCATCATCGAGAACTCAAATCCCTCTCGTTCTCGAACGGTGGCGTAGCCGCGCCGATGTCGGTTGCGTAGACGGTTGCGCCCCTCGTCGGCAAAGAGCTCTGTGGAGTTGACCCGGTTTGGTGGACACCCTTGAAGGTGATTTTTGAGGTGTCTGATGCCCCGCTACCGAACCGCTTATCGGCCGGAGTTCCGGCGACAGATGGTCGATCTGGTGCGATCTGGACGCACGCCCGAAGAGCTGGCGCGTGAGTTCGAGCCGACCGCACAGTCGATTTCCACTTGGGTGAAGCAAGCCGAGCGGGATGCCGGCAAGCGCATTGATGGGCCGGCAAGCGCCGAGCGGGAGGAACCGGCGCGCCTTCGACGTGAGAACCATCGCCTGCGCCAGGAGCGCGACATCCTGGCAAAGGCGGCAGCCTGGTTCGCGCGGGAGAGCAAGGCGAGCCCGAACGGGTTTACCGGTTCATGAGCGCGCATCAGGCCCTGTATCCCATTCGCACAATAGCCCGCGTCCTGGAGGTTTCGGCCTCGGGCTATTACGCCTGGCGGAGCCGACCAGCTTCGGCTCGGGCGACCGCCGACGCCGGTCTGACGCGTCATATCCGCACGATCCACGCTGGATCGCATGGAACCTATGGGCGCCGCGTGTTCACGCCGAGCTGAAGGCCGATGGCCTCTCTGTTGGCCGGAAGCGCTCGGCTGATGCGAGCGGCAGGGATCGCGGGCGTCAGACTGGCGACGCCGCCGCATTCGCGTCCGACATTGCAGGCTTTTTCATTGCGGCCTTCGGGCCGTCGCTGTTCGGTGACAACGAACCGCTACGCGAACTGTTCGCCAGGCGGTTCGACAAAGCGCGACACCGCGGTTTTGACCGCCTCCTTGCGCATCAGCATCTCCAAGGGGTTGGGCTGGGCCGAGTTTGCGACGTCCGCAGCGGCGTCGATCGGTTCGGCCGTACGCACCTCGCGGCTGCGCAGCAGGTCGAGCGCGCGGTTATGAGCAATCCGGAACAGCCAGGGTCGAAGCGGCGGCTCCTCCTCCAGATCTTGCAGCGCCACGAAAGCCCGGACGGGCGTGTCTTGCACGACGTCCTCGCCGTCGATGACCGATCCCATGAGGCGTGCGCAGTAACGGTGCAAATCGGGCCGCAGCTCGCCGGCCAGGGCGAGGAGCTCCTCCCGGCGGTCGTGGTCCATCGATGGCCCTTCCTGACTCAAGCCGCCGCCTCGAGCATTGTGACTCCCGTGTCGCCCTTGAGCCCGAAGGCGAACCCCTCGGCATTTTTCGGGTCCTCCAGCACGGAAACAACCTTCTCGCCAAACTCCCGCGGCGGCATCGACGCGCCGAAGCGGGCTACGAACTCTTCGGGCCTCACGCCCATCGCGTGCGCGTAGGCGTTGGCGCCCGCATCGCCGACGCCGGTGCCGAGCACCATTTGCTGCGGCACAATCGCCTGGAAGCGGATCCCGAGGTCTTTCTTCTCCGAGATGCCGTTGGCATATTTGGCCATGAACCAGAGCATGCGCTTGGCGCCGCCGTAGCCGCCCGACATCGGCGATCCGTTCTCCGCCGCGCCGCTCGACACCACGAGCACCCGGCTTCCCGGCTTGAGCGGCTGATTGAGCGCCGCCTGCAGCCAATAGAGCCCGGCCTTGACGTCGTGTTCCCAAGGCGCGGTGAAATCCGCCCAGGTCAGCTGGTCCAACCGTCCCATGGGCGGCGTCGCGCCGGCGTTCAACGCCAGGATGTCTGGGCGGATCTCGGCGAGGATGCGGTGGGGTGCGGTCTCGTCCGTAACATCGGCGGAGATCGTGGCTACGCCGAGCCGGGCGCGGATTGAATCGAGCGCATCGGCACCGCGGGCAACGACCGTCACCCTGGCGCCGTGCGCCACCAGCGCCTCGACCAGTCCTAGACCAAGGCCCCGGCTTCCGCCGGTGACGACGACATTCTTATCTTTGAGACTCATCCGTTCGCTCCTCTGTCTAGGTACAGCTAGGACGACTGAGGTGCGGAAAAGGAAGTTAATCAATGTCGCCGGGTGTGACCGGCGCCATTGAGCCGCGCTTCTGGCGGCTGCCAAGGTTGAGCTCCAATACGGAACCGATCCCGACGGTGGAGGTCGCCTTCCGGGGGTCTCGCGAAGATCTGCAGCTAAAGGACGGATTTAAGAAATCTTTATCAATATCTGGCGAGGTTGGCTCGCTGGCGGGCGACCGAGTAGTTTCGCATGAGCGATCCCGACCGGCTGACCTCCCCGACGACAAGACCTTTGATCGCGACACGCGGGGTCTTATCCTTCGCATTATTGTGGTTGCTTTTCTCGCTGCGCTCTTCTGGCATACGGTCGTCGCTGCCGGAAGGCTGTGACGTCCCGAGGGCGTTGAGTCCACCACAAGCTGAGCAATCACATCTCCGGCGCACGCCGCAAAATTGAATTGCGCACTTAACTCGCTTCCTGCACTGATACGGTTGGCCCTCGGGCACTGAAGATAAAGTCAACGATGGGGAGGCGGCTAAATGCGCGGTATCACCGACCATCCGGACGATTTTGATCGCGAGTGGGCCTACCGCAGGGGCTATGCGCATGGCGCCGAAGCGGTCGTGGCAGCGCTTCGGCCTCATTTGCCCGAAGCAATCAGGCGCAAAGCGGAAGTGTGGCTTGCCTGTGAGCTAATATCTTGGAGGGCGCAGTTCCAACCAAAAATGACGCAGCCGCCAGAATTCCGTTTGAAGTAAGGAGTTCGATCAAGCACCCTCTTCGAGCGATTGGGAATGCTTGTCGGGCGACGCTTTTCCGACACAGCTTTGCCAGTGTAGCGGTGGGCAGCGGCTTGGGCCTCCCGACCGTTGGAAAACTCTTCGGGCATTCGCAGCCGGCGACAACCGCACGATATGCACATTTGGATGCGGATCCGGTCCGGCGTGCCGTCAACAGTATTGGCGTGACGATTGCAGCCGGTCTGGGAAATAAAGATGGCGATGTGGTCGCGATGCGGAAGGTCTGAAGTCGACGTCAAAAGTCGCGCATTGCACGCGAGTTGCGCGCCGGGCAAGCCCTTGAGTCGCCCCTCGTCCGGGCCCCCCAGAACAGCACCTCTCGGTTTCGTTTGGCTCTTCTGCCGAGCTTTCAAACGGTCCAAGCGCGGTTGTTTGGATTAAGTTCTACATGATTGGATCATAGTCCGCGTTCGTCGGTCGCAGCGAGCGGCGGCCATCACGATCACCCGAATTAAATCATTTCGGATAAAATTCTGCCCCAACGACAGACCTTTTAGGCAAAGCTTGTTAGACATCTACTTGTCAAACTCGCAAGTGAGATGAAAAATTGCCGACAAATATTGTGTCGACAAATATTGTATAGACGCCTCGAACCACTGCAAATAATTCGCCAATTTTGGCGAAATTATAGGGAGGGAACGAATGACGTTCCGAAAAGATAGCAATTGGCCAACCCGCGGCACGCCTGTAGTTATACACATGCCGAGTAAACAGCCACCGAAAAATCGGTCGACTGATGGAGAGACAATAAGGCGATGGCCAATTGTTGTAATTACTGCAACGTGCAAGTATTTGTCGGAAGGCATTCGTGTTCTTGGCCAAAGCTACTCTACATACGATGATCGCGGTTCACAATAGATAGCAGTCAGCGGTCGGATTAGTGAGAGAGGTCTCCGTACTTCGCGGGGAGGGTTCGAAGCGCCCTCAAAGAGCTTTTTTGTCCCTGAGCGTGAGCCACGTCATTTTGAGGCTCCTCGGCGGCGACGCGTGAGGAGCGTATCTTCGCGCCCCACTCGTCTGTAAACTCCGCATCTTTCGCAACGCTATTTGTGAATTGCCTGGCCGTGGGCGTCCACATGCATCATTTCGGAGAGCGTGGGGTGGGGGAAAACGGTGTGGATCAATTCCTCCTGCGTCGTCTCCAAGTTTCCGCGGCACGCAGAAGCGCCTTTGTCGGAATACAGCCCAATTGAGGCAGATTCCGCCGAGGTGCTTGCGCTCCACGACGGCAGCTTTGAGCCCAAGCTGCACCGCCCGGATCGCCGCGACGTAGCCGCCGGGCACCGAGCCGATGACAATGATGTCAAATTTCATTCAGTCTTCGTCATCGATCTCGCGATCTCGTGTGCCTTCCGGCCGCGGGCTCGCGCCTTGAAGGTCCGAGCACTGACGCGATCAAGCAGATCGATGATGTCGCTGAGGCTGTCTCGTGGAATGCCTTGAGTGATGAAGATAATCCGCGACCGATGATCGCTATCGGGCCAACGGTCGAGCCAGGTCATCGTGTGGAGGAGATGTTGCGCGCCCTGGATCACAGCTGGTCGGCCTGGTTCCTCGGCGACGTTTACGAGTCCCTTGACGCGCAGAAGCCCCGTTCCGAGGTTCTGCGCTATTCCGCCAAGCAGAAACTGAACTTCCTCACGCGCGAGAGGGCTCTCGCGCGTGAGAACGAAACTCTCAATTCCCCTGCCTTCGAGGTGGGAACTGTGGGAATGGCCGCCGTTGTGATCGTGTTCGTGATGGCTATGATTCTCGCCACATCCATCATGGTGGTCCGCAGCGTTCTGATGGGCCTGGAAGTCGAGCCACGGGCGAGGATCCGACTGCGGGTCTGTCGCGTCGAAGCCTCGAGACGAAAGGAGTTTTGCGATTGCCGCCGGCGACCAGTCGACCTCGTCGATACCTGCTGACGGATTGATCCGACGGAGCTCGAGCCGAATGCGGGTCGAGCAGTTCTGCCTGTCGCCTGTGACCATGTCGAGTTTCGTGATCCGGATCTGGTCAGCCAAGGCCACCTGACGAACGGACTCGTCGTGCGCTTCCGACGTTCCCGCCCAGTTAACGGCGTCGACGAGCGTCAGAACGCTCGCAACGCTGTAGAGCCCGTCCAGCGTTGGCTCCGACAGAAACGCTTGAAGGACCGGGCCCGGCTCCGCCAGGCCCGACGTTTCGATCACGACGTTGTCGAACGCTGGGATGTCCCCGCGCTGTCGCGCGTGGTACAGGCCGTTGAGGGTCCCAACCAAGTCGCTTCGAACGGTGCAGCAAAGGCAGCCGTTCTCGAGAACGACCACCGAGTTGGAACTGCTGGCGAACAACTGGTGATCGAGTCCCACCTCGCCGAACTCGTTGACCACAACAACTGTCTTCGCAAGCTCCGCCGAGCGCAGCGCAGAGTTGATTAGCGTCGTTTTCCCGCTTCCAAGGAACCCGGTGACGAGCGTCACGGGAATCCGACCCTTGGCGTCGGCTCGCGGGTCCGCAACGGTCATTGAGGACACCGGTCAGAACACCTCACAACCAGGGAGGCCACAGGATATGAGCCGGTCCGATGGAAAGTTTGTGATGATCTCGCAGCCATCATCCGTGACCACCACCTCTTCTTCAATCCGAGCGGCGCCAGAGCCATCGTCTGCTCCTTTCCACGTCTCGAGGGCGAACACCATGCCTTTGACCAGGGGCCGGTTCTGGCCACGGAAGCGCTTGGAAAAAATCGGGCGTTCCCACAACGACAATCCGACGCCATGGCCGTACTGCAAGAGGAAGGCCTCGGCCTCGTCCCGATAGCCGAATTCCTGTGCGTCCGGCCAGACGGACGCAACCTCATCGGGGGTTACGCCCGGACGGATCATGTCGATCGAAGCGCTGATCCACTTCGATGCGGTCTCGTAGGCGTCGATCTGATGCTTGTTCGGCTCGCCGCATATGAAGGTTCGGTAGTAGCAGGTGCGATAGCCGTTGTACGAAGGCATGATGTCGAGGAAGATCATGTCGCCAGGCTGGATCATGCGATCGGAGAAGGTATGCGAATGCGGCCGGCCGCGGCGGCCCGACACCGAATTCACGCATTCGACGCGCTCGGCGCCCATGCGAAACAATCTGTCGTTGGCGATCGCGACAAGTTCGTTCTCCTTTGTGCCCGGCCTGATCGCTCGGGCGATGTCGACATAAGTGGCGTCGACCATTGAAGCGCCGACCCTGAGCAACTCGATCTCGTCCTCGGTTTTGATCTCGCGTGCGTCGAGGAGAGCCTGCTGGCCGTCGACGACCTCGATGCCTTCGGCCTCAAGCGCGCGCAGCATGCCGATCTCCATCATGTCGATGCCGAGCGGCTCCTTGTCGATGCCGTAATGCACGAGCGCCTTCTTAATTTGTTTGGCGAAGTCGTGCTGCACATTCATCGACGGGGGGATCGCGCCTTGCATTGTTGTGATTGGGGCGGCGACATTGTCGGCTATCCAGGGCGAGGAGATGCGTTTGGCCGGCGGCGCCGGGTCCCATAGGAACGGTTTGCCTTCGGCGGGGCATAGGGCATAGCGGAAGAACTTGTCACGCGCCCATTCGCCGATGTGTGTCGCAGTGACGTAGCGGATATTGTCGAAATTGAAGCAGAGCACCCCTCCGAGCCCCGCATAGCGGATCGCTTCCTGCGCACGTTTAAGACGCTCGATCGAGAGTCGATGGTAGTCGATCCCCTGTTCCCAGTCTTTGGCCATCAGGCCCCAGGCGGCGGTCGAGTGCGGTCTGTTGTATTTCATGGGTCCTTCCTAGAACTCTTCCTTCGACGATGCGTCTGCCGCTAAAGATCTGACGGAAACTCTTCGTCCCAGTTGCGCGTCTCAAGGATCAGTTTGATTCGGGAAAGGAATGCCGCCGAATAAGCGCCGTCGAAGGCGCGGTGGTCGAAACTCTGCCCGACGATCCCGATCATGCGGGGCGCCAGGAAGTCGCCCTCCGGGGTCGACACCACCGCGGGCTTCAAGCGGATCGCGTCGGTTGAGAGAATGCCGACTTGCGGGGCGTTGATAATTGGCGCCGTAAAGGTCGTGCCGAAGGCGCCGTTGTTGCTGATCGAATAGGTTCCCTCTGCGAGATCATCAGCGGAAAGCTTGCCGGCTTTCGCCTTTTCGGTCTGACGTCGGATTGCTTTGGCGAGCCCGATCGCAGTGAGCTCGCCGGCCCCGCGCACGACGGGCACAACGAGACCGTTGTGGTCGAGGTCTACTGCAATGCCAAGGTTGACGTCGCGTGAAAGCGTGAGCGCCTTGCCATCGAAGCGCGCGTTGATTTGGGGATAGGCCGAGATCGCCAGACAGGTTGCGCGGGCGATGAACGGGAGAAAGGTCAGCGAGAAGCCGTGCGTAGCCTGAAAATCCGCTTTGCGGCTCGTGCGAACCCGATTGACCGCCGTGAAGTCGACCTCGATCGCCTGAAACACGTGCGGGATCGTCCGCCAGTTTTCGGTGAGGCGTTCCCCCGTTCTCAGCCTCACCGCGTTCAAGCTGATGACGTTGCCTTCGGGAACGGGCAGAGGCGAGGGCGGTGCAGGTAATGGCGCCGTAGGCGTAGCCGGTCGCGCGCTGATCGCTGCGCGCACCGCCGCTCCATCGATTCTTCTTTCGCCTCGTCGCTGAGCTTCCGTCGCCAGCCCGGCAAGGTCGAGCCCGCCCTGCGCAATCAGCCGGCGGGCGAGTGGCGTGAGGTGGATGCCGTTCGGTCCCTTCGCGGGGCCAAACCTATCGATTGGCGTCGACACCTCCTCGAAGGGCGAACGCCACTGTGAAGCCTTTGCCACGGGCGCCTCGGTCAGTACCGGCGCCTTCGCGGTCATGTTGCCGTCAACCACCGCGACCACCTCGCCGACCTTGGCGGTCGCGCCGGGCCCCACACGGATTTCTGATAGGCGGCCCGCGACGACAGCTTGCACTTCAATCGTGACCTTGTCCGTCTCGACCTCGAAGAGGTTGTCACCTTCCCGGATTTCGTCGCCGATCGACTTGAACCAGGCGAGGACTTTTCCCTCCGCAACGGTCTCGCCGAGCTGCGGCATGATGATCGTCGAGGTCATCAGTCTATCCGTTCAAAACACGACGCACTTTGTCGACGATGCGTGAGGCGCTTGGCAGCGCCAGATCTTCGAGATGGTCGGCTGCCGGAAGCGGAATGTGCGGCGTGGTAATGCGTACAATCGGCCCGTCGAGATCCCAGAAGGCCTCGTCCGCGACTATGGAGGCGATTTCCGCGCCCCATCCGCAAAGTCGCGGGTTTTCTTCCACAGTGAACAGGCGGCCCGTCTTGGCGACGGAACCGAGAATGGTCTGGGTGTCGAGCGGCACAAGCGAGCGCACGTCAATCACCTCTGCGTCGACGCCATGCTCACGTTGCAAGGTCTCCGCCGCGGCAAGCGCGCGAGGCACCATCAGGGCGAGTGCGACAATCGTGCAGTCGCGGCCCGGGCGAAGGATCTTCGCGGTTCCAAGCCTGTCGACGATCTCACCGTCCGGCACGTCGCCCTTGATCGCGTAGAGCGCCTTGTGTTCGTGAAAAATCACCGGATCGGGATCGCGCACCGCCGCTGCCATCAGCCCGATGACGTCCATAGGCGACGACGGCGCGACAACTTTCACGCCTGGGATCATCATCGTCCAGTTTTCGACCGCCTGCGAATGCTGCGCGCCGAAACGCACTCCGCCACCGTTGCCGGTGCGGATCACAAGCGGGCAGGCGAGCTGACCGTTAGACATGTACCGAAGCTTCGACATTTCATTCGCCACATAGTCGAAGCACACGGCGAGGAAGTCCGCGAACATGATCTCCGCGATCGGCCGCAATCCCGTCATGGCCGCGCCCATTGCGGCGCCGAGGATCGCCTGTTCGGAGATCGGCGTGTCACGTACGCGCCGCGGTCCGAACTTCTCATAAAGACCAACCGTCGTCTTGAATACGCCGCCCGCCTTCCCGATGTCCTCGCCAAGAAAGACCACTCGTTCGTCGCGCTCCATCTCCTGAGCGATGCCGCGGGCGACGGCGTCGCGATAGGTCAGTTCCGCCACGCCCAGCCTCCATCCGCGTAGACGTCAGCGGTGAGCAACTCGACGGGCGCCTGCGGCGATGCCTTGCACGCCTCGGTCGCGGCCTCGACTTTCCGTTTGCTCTCGGCTTCGACGGCGTCGATCGTCTCTTGCTTGACGCCGAAGTCCCTGAGACGTTCGCGATAGATCACAACTGGATCGCGCTTCAGCCATTCCTCAAGTTCACCTGGCGGCCGGTATTTGGCGGGATCGGCGCGCGAGTGGCCGGAATGGCGATAGGTTAGACATTCGATAAGCGAGGGACCGCCTCCATCCCGCGCCATTTCCAGGGCCGCAAGCGCAGTGCGATAGACGACGTCGGCGTCGTTGCCATCGACAACGATGCGCTCGAGACCATAGGCCGCGGCGCGATCGGCGGCTGGATGTTTCACCGCCGTCACCTCACTGATTGGCGTATACTCCATATAGAGATTGTTCTCGCACACGAAGACGACCGGCAACTTCCAGACCGCGGCGAAGTTGAGCGCCTCGTGAAACGCGCCGATATTCGTGGTGCCATCGCCGAAGAAACAAACCGACACGTCCTTCTCGCCGAGATATTGCGCGCGCCAAGCCGAGCCGCAGGCAATCGGCAGGTGCGCGCCGATGATCGCATAGGAGCCGAGGACGTCGTGCTCGACCGAGGTCAGATGCATCGAGCCGCCCTTGCCGCGCATTAAGCCGATGTCCCGCAGCATCAATTCTCCGAGCATGCCTTCCATAGACACGCCCCGAGCAAGCGTGTGCGCGTGACCGCGGTAGGTGCAGAAGGACTTGTCGCCTTTCCGCATGGCGACGCCAAAACCCGCAGCGACCGCCTCCTGCCCGATCGACAGATGACTCGTCCCCTTGATCAGGTTCTGCAGAAAGAGGTCGAAGGCGCGCTTTTCGCAGTCGCGGATTTCAACTTGAAGGCGGAACAGCTCCAGACGTCGATCCAGGCCTATGTCGTCATTCCGAAGCCCGTCATTTGGCGCCGTCGCATCCTTTACGGAGGCCATATCGTTCGTTTCCTACCCAACGTCGTTGCGACCGGAAATTGCCAGAGAACGGCGACCCCACGTCCGAAAAAATGCTCAAAATGGAGATTTCGTGAACGGTACCCAGGAACTTGTCCGATTTTCTAAAGCGGTCTGCCTGGCGGGAAAATTATCATTTTGGACAAATGGGCCGACCGGGGAGGACAGAGGTGCTATATGACTTCGACCAGGGAGGACTATGGCGTACGCAAACCGCCAAGTCTGAAGGTTGCGTCAGAGAGTTACCGTGAGGAAATTTGCGGGGTTGCTCGCCTTCACGACACCGGCGGCCGCGAACCCGAGCATGAAGGTCCCGCCGTTCGCGAACGTCGTGCAGGTCGCCCTGACATGCAAAAACAGCGCTCCTCGATCGGTTGCTTCACGGTCCGCCCTAGGAGGTGAATCTTGAGCTCGTTCGGTCGCCCGCGAGGCCGTCAATGAGTGACCTTGCCGAAGTTGCAGTCAAAGTTTTGGCGCGGCGCTTCAACGGATGAACGAAGAGGGAAGGAAACAAATGAAAGCGGTGAGGTTCTACGCCAAGGAGGATGTTCGCGTCGAAGACGTTCCAGCGCCGAATTCGCTCGGCGACTCCCAGGTGCTCATCAAGCCTCTAGCATGCGGTATCTGCGGCACGGACCTGCACGAATTCGCTGGCGGACCAATCGTTACGCCAGCCAGTCCACATAAATTTACAGGCGCAGTGCTGCCGCAGATTCTGGGGCACGAGTTCTCGGCCGAGGTGGTCGATACCGGCCGCGACGTGAAACGAGTACACAAAGGCGATCGAATCTCAATCCAGCCACTCGTCATGCCGCTCGACGACTACTACAGCCGACGCGGCCTCAACCATCTGAGCCCCAGCATGGGCTGCATAGGGCTGAGTTGGGCCTGGGGCGGGATGGGCGAGTTGGCAGTCATCAACGACTACAACGCCAACGTTCTTCCCGACAACGTCACCGATGAGCAGGGGGCGCTCGTTGAACCGACTGCGGTGGCGCTTTATAGCGTCGATCGCTCGAAGGTGACTGGCGGCAGCACCGTTCTCGTTACCGGCGGCGGCCCGATCGGGGCGCTTGTCGTCTTGATCTGCAACGCCGTGGGGGCGTCGAAGATCTTCGTCAGTGAACCCAACGCCAACCGTCGGAAGCATATCGAGAGCCTCGGTGTTAACGCCGTGCTGCTCGATCCGAGATCGGTCAACGTCGTCGAATACATCCGCGACAGCACCGAGGAGCGCGTCGGCGTCGATGCGGCGATCGAATGCTCGGGCTTCGAAGTGGCGCTCAACACTTGCGTCGAAGCGGTGCGCAATCACGGCACTGTTGTGCAGACGGGCCTGCACGTGAAAAAGGCGGTCGTGGATCCCGCGCTGTGGGCGTTGAAGGACATCACCATCGAGGCGACCTGGTGTTTCGAAGTGACAATGTGGCCTCGCGTGATCCGCATGATTTCGAGCGGCAAACTCCCGGTCGAGAAAATCGTCACAGGACGTATCGAACCGGAAGCGATTGTGGAGAAGGGATTCCGCGCGCTCCTCAATCCAGGTGGCCGAGGAAATGAAGGTCCTGGTGAACATGGTCTAGGACGGCTCAGGGCCTGGCGCGAACGCTGGGCCGTGCTCTTTAGTGCCGGGTTGGGAGATAGACATGGAGATCGAAGCGCTGGTCATTGGGGCGACCGGCATTGCCGGACGCGGCGTGTCACAGGAACTTCTCGATGCTGGCGCCCGCGTTCACGGCCTCTCGCGCCGTAGGGACGGCGTCGTCGAGGGTGTGGAACATGTTGGCGCCGACCTTGCTCGATTCCGCGGGCCTGACCAAGGCGGTGAGCGGAATAAAACCGAGCCACGTCTATCTGACCGCCTGGTCCCGCCGCGCCACTGAGGAAGAAAACATTAAAGTCAATGCAGGGATGGTGCGAGCCGTGCTCGAGGCGGTCGCGCCGGCGAGAAGCGTCAAGCATGTCGCCCTTGTCACTGGCCTGAAGCACTACCTTGGTCCCTTCGAGGCTTACGTTCGCGGCGGCGTTGCTCCGCCGACGCCGTTGCGGGAGGAGCAGCCGCGTCTGGACCTCCCCAACTTCTATTATAGCCAGGAGGACGAACTCTACGCGGCGGCCAATCGCGACGGTTTCACCTGGAGCGTGCACCGCCCGCATACGATCATCGGCAAGGCGATCGGCAACGCGATGAACATGGGCTCGACGCTCGCCGCCTATGCTTCGATCTGCAAAGAACTCGGCCGGCCATTCAAGTTCCCCGGCAGCGCCGCACAATGGAACGGCCTGTCGGACATGACCGACGCGCGCGTGCTCGGCAAGCAGCTTGTCTGGGCGAGCACCACCGATATCGCCAAGAACGAGGCCTACAACATCGTCAATGGCGACATCTTTCGATGGAGCTGGCTGTGGCCTCGCATCGCCAAATGGTTTGGCGTCCCTTGGGAAGGCTTCGAGGGAGGCCCAGTCCCCCTGGAAGGCCAGATGACGAACGACGGGGAAGTCTGGAAGAAAATGGTCGTCAAATACGGTCTCGTCGAACCCGATCTCTCGCGCGTGGCCTCCCCGTGGCACACCGACCTCGACATGGGCCGACCGATCGAGGTGATGACCGACATGGCGCTGAGCCGCAAACTCGGTTTCCATGTCTATCAAAATACGGAAGAGGCTTTCCACGATCTCTTCGCGACCCTGCGCGCCGAGAAGGTCATTCCCTGATCCTTGTCGGCGCCGATGAGCCGGCGGCAACGCCAACCGTCCGACAATTGGCGAGACGTTCGCAATGGATAGCTCCGACAAAGTCTCGGGCTGGACAAGCGCAGTTTCGACGCCTAACCGGAGGCAAAGGCCGGGAGGATCGAGAGGATCCACGGCGAGCCGGCCGAACGGCGTTCGTATGACGGAACACGAGCTCTTGCGGATCATCGCGTTTCTCGAACGGGTCCGTCAGCCGTTCCAGGAGCTGGTTCCGATCGCCGAAGAGGACGCCACGTGGAACCTGCTGTTGTTCCTCATCAAGAACCACCTGACAGGAACTCCGGTTGCGATCTCCACTCTAGCCTCGGTCGCGAAGGCTCCGCATGCGACCGCAATGCGGCGCATCCATGCCCTGATAGAGCGCGGAGATATCCTCCAGGAAATCCTGGGCGAGGGCAGCAAAAGGTACAAGCTGCGGCCGAGCGAGGCGTTGCTCGAAAGCTTTATCCAGTACGCGCGCAGAATCAAATTTCTGCTCGCCGAGACCTTCGGCTTGCGCTCGAAGGTCGACAGCGACGAGGATTTCTATTTCGGTGGCTCCTATTTCGCGGCCCAAATCATCCCGCCGCCGCGACTCATCGAGAGCCTGTTTCGCGGCAAGCAGGAGATCCAATTCCTGCTCAATGATGACAATTACTTCCTATCGATGCGCAACATGTGGGCGGACTTTCGCAACAACATGGCGTCGCGCAAGAACTTCGATCTACGAAAGTTACCCCAGTTGCACAGCCGGCTCGTCGAGAACGCCGGAACGGCGGTCTCAGAATATGATATCGTCGCAATCAACGCGCCCTGGCTCGGCGAGGCGGTGAAGAAGAAGTTGGTCATCCCGCTCGACGAGCATATCAAGTCCGCCCGCCTCTCGTCGCTCGACTTCCACCCGTCTGTTTGGTCGATGGGATCGTGGCGCGGCCAGCAATTCGGCGTTCCAATCTATTGCACGATAGAATTGCTCGCGGCGCGCACAGACCTGTTCGAAAAGGACAAGATCGAATATCCGACGACCTTCGAAAAGACTGTCGCCGCCGCTAAACATTTCCATGCGCCCGCCAAGGGACGCTTTGGCATCGCCTGGAATGGCGCCCGCGGCATGCCGATCGCCTCGACTTTCATGTTTCTGATGGGCTGCTGCGGCGAGTCTATCTTGCATATCCCGAAGGCCAGCCTTGGAATGGGCGTTGACGAGGCGCAGGGCGAGCAACTGCGGCCACAGATCCAATCGGAAGCAGGCATGCGCGTGCTCGACTATTTGCACAGACTAAAGGAGTTCTCACCGCCCGACATCCTCGAAATGGACTGGGACCGGCGCACAACTTCCTTCCTCTCTGGCGAAACCGCCCTTGCCTATTGCTGGACGGTGCGCGCGGCTCGATTCGAGAGCGATGTCAGTTCCGCGGTCAAGCGCAAGGTGCGCTATCTGCCACAGCCGCGTGGGCCGGGCGGCGCCTCCAACAACCCGATGGGCGGTTTCCTGCTCTGCATCCCCTCGAATCTGCCGCCCGAGCGGGTCGAACTCGCCTTCGAGGCGATCGCCTGGATGACCTCGCCCGAAGCGATGAAAGCGAACGTGCAAAACGGTTTTCCCGTCGCGCCGCGCTTCAGTGTCGCCGCCGACCCAGAAGCCGCCGCAACCTCGCCAATCGTGAGCGTCGTCGACCGACTCGCGAAGCGAAATCTGCTCAAGGGTTGGCCTCGCCCACCGGTGCCCGAGTACTTGTCTCTCGAAGCCATACTCGGCGAGGAGATACACAAGGCCTTGCGAGAGGAAACGACCAACAGGCAAGCGCTTGCGAATGCGCAGACTCGCGCGGACCAGGTCATGCGAGACGCTGGCTACTATTAGGCCCTGCTGGACTGCCACGTTTCGCTCGTCGACGGAATTTCCTTGTGGCGAGATCCACGGCAAGCGGGCCTCCAAGCCGAGGGATCGGCAAGTGGGAGAACAACGCGCATGGTCGAACGTCTGGACGTCGAATTCAGCTCGGAGGGCGTGACGTGCCGGGCGTGGCTCTATCGCGCGGATGGAGCGGGGCCTCGGCCCACAGTCGTTCTGGCGGGCGGCTGGTGTTATGTACGCGAGGTCGTGATGCCAACCTAGCGGCGGCGTTCGCTGCGGCCGGCCTGAACGCATTGGTCTTCGATTATCGCAACCTTGGCGTCAGCGATGGCAACAACCGTCAGCATCCGCATACCACGCACATGACGCTCTATTCCGACAAATCAAAGGTTGACGCAGCCGCGAAGATCGCGACCAGGTGGTTTGTCGAAACGCTCTAGCTGACGGCGCAGGCGCTTAGGGCGTGACCCGCGCGGCCAGTCGTTGAGCCGGATTTGTCCGTTTTGGACAAATCAGTGCGATCCCGTGAGCCCAAGTTTGTTAGCTTCGGCGTAACCGCTGAGCCAGCGCAGACGCATAGCGATGCTGACGCACACCTGTTCGGCGCTTAACGCAGTGGCGATGCCGCAGGGAGGAGCGTCGGACAAAATGCACGTCAGTCTCGTCTTCGACCTCATCGCCGCGTTCGCAAAAATTGGGCCCCGTTTTCCTCCCCTTTCGTCGATTCGCCGTACGGCTAGTGGGTCGTTTCATCGAACTACCGCGGACGTGCCGATCAGCGCCTCGCGCTTTGGTGATCGCCCCGGCCGCGGTGCGTCTCTGCTCTCCAGACGCGAAGATACGCCGAGATGACTCGGCCGGTCGGAGTGGCCCTCGTCGGCATGGGCTGGTGGGGCAAGAAAATGCTCAACGTGCTTGCAGCGGCGCCGTCGGACATCCGCGTTGTGCGCGCGGTCGAGCCGAACCTCGAGACGGCGCGCGCCCTTTGCGCTGAGAAGGGGGTCGCGCTGACGGCCGATTACGTGGATGCGTTGTCGGATCCTGACGTTGAAGCCGTCGTGCTGGCGACGCCGCATGCGCTGCATGGCGCCCAGATCGAGGCTGCGGTGGCAGCCGGAAAGCATATCTTCTGCGAAAAGCCGCTGGCCTTAACCAAGGCCGGCGCCGAAAAGGCGGTTCGCCTGTGCCGCGATGCCGGCCTGGTTCTCGGAATGGGTCATGAGCGGCGATGGGAGCCCCCAGTCGCAGAACTGCTGGCCAGAGCCGACGCGGGTGATCTTGGCCGCATTCACCAGATCGAGGCCAACTTCAGTCATGACAAGTTCCTGGCGCTCGACCGGGACAATTGGCGCCTGAAGGCCGACCAGGCCCCGGCTGGCGGCATGACAGCCACGGGGATCCATCTGCTTGATCTGTCTGTGCGCCTTCTCGGCCCAGCTCAAAGTGTGTGGTGCGTTTGCGAGCAGCTCTCGTCGGACCTGCCGCAGGGCGACACCGTCGCTGCTTATGTCAAGTTTCGGGGCGGCGGCACTTCCTACGTGTCGGCCTCGCTTGCGAACCCCTTCGTATCTCGTCTCGCGGTTTTTGGCTCGAAAGGCTGGATCGACATTCGCGACAAGGCGCATGTCGAGGCGCCCGACGGCTGGGTCGTCACATCCGCAAAGGTTGGCGGCCCGATCACGACAGCAGAGGCACCCGCCGCCGAGCCGGTGAAGGACAATCTCGTATCCTTCGCGCGCGCTGTTCGCGGCGTCGAGCGCTATCGGATCACCGCTGAACACCTTGTGAACAATATCGCGTTGCTTGAGGCGGTCTTCGCATCCGCCCGGAGCGGCAAAATCGAAACCGTGGCCTGACGAGCCGCGTCGACAAAGGGAGCGAACGATGAAAGCCCTGTTTTTCGACGAACCCAAGAAGCCGGTTGTCACGCAGACCCAGTCACCTGCGATCACCGCAAATGAAGTGATGATCCGATCGCGTCGCGTCGGCATTTGCCACTCGGACTACGAGCTTCTCGCCGGCCAATACATCATCCCGATTTCCTACCCCGTTATCCCGGGTCATGAATGGGTTGGCGAGGTCGTCGAAGTCGGCAAGAACGTTTCCAGCTTCAAGGCCGGTGACCGCGTCGTCGGCGAGTGTGTGATCCGGACGCCCGAGCGTATCCATCATTTCGGCTTCTCGATGGACGGCGCAAACCGGGAGTATTTCCCCGCCCGGCCGGAATGGCTCCACAAGCTACCGGATGCGGTCGATGATGCTAAAGGCGCTCTGATCGAGCCGTTCACCTGCGGCTTCTATGCAGTCCTGCGCAATGGCGCGCCCAACGCTTCCGAGACGGTCGTGGTCTCGGGCGGAGGGCCCATCGGGCTCGTTGCGGCCGCGGCTGCGATCGGCATGGGCGCGCGCGTGATTGTCGTCGACCCGGTGCCGCTGCGTCGCGACATAGCCAAACGGTTGGGCGCCGACGCGACCGTTGACCCATCGGTGGGCGATTCAGGCGAGGCGGTGCGGGAGTTGACCCACGGTGGGGCCGACCTTGTCGTCGAGGCGTCGGGCCATTCCGCGTCGCTCGCGAGCGTCTTTGACTACGCGCGCCCGGAGGGCCGGATTTCGATGGTGGGAATCAACATCGGCCACAAGATCCCGGCCGAACTCGGCAAGATTCAGATGAAGAACCTCACGGTGCGGGGCTGCATAGGGTCGCCAGGCGTGTGGCCTGCCGCCATTCGATTCCTCGAACGAACCGGAATCGATCTGTCGCCGATCCAGACGCACAGCTTCCCGCTGGACGATGCGTTGAGAGCGCTGGAGCAGGGAAAGAAGCCGGCGGAAGCGGTCAAGGTCACGCTGGAGATCGCGTGACCAACTCCGTGTCGGGCCCAACCGAGAGACAAGACCATGAGCGCGGCGCCGCCAGGCTTCTGAGTTCGCGACATCGCCCCATGGATGCGCTCGCCCGCCGCACCGCGCCGCGGATGAGACTGCAGAACGTAAGAAGGGTTGGATGAACGCGACCAGTGATCCGATGGGCGCCGGAGCGCTCTCGCGACAGGGCTTCCATGTCCCGTTGTCGAGAGAGTTTGTGACCGTCGTGATTTCAACGATCGCGCTGATCGGCATCTGTCTCCTGTTTGCGCCGTCCAGTCTGTCGTATGGCGCTCTGGAGGGAAGCCTGCCGTTTGCGGCCCTCATTGCGATTGTCGGCCTCGGGCAGTTGCTGGTCGTTCAACAGGGAGGTTTTGACCTTTCGCTGGCAGGAGGCGTCTCGCTCGCCGTCGTCATATCGACACACTATCCGCAAGGAGACAACGCTCTGCTCCTCCCGGCCGTTTTGATGGCGATCGCCTGCGCCATCATGGCCGGCTTGGCGAACGGGATTCTGGTCAGTCTCTTCAGCCTCAACGCCATTGTCGCGACTATCGGCGTGAACGCTCTGCTATACGGGGCCGTCTTCGCTGTTTCCGGCGGCGTGCCCAAAACAACAACCACCTTGTTGGCCGCGATCGCTGGCGGCCGCGCACTCGGGCTTCCGAATTCCCTCTATTTCGCGCTGGCCGCGTTGCTGGTGGTTTCATTCGTCTTGAAAAAGTCTGTGGCTGGAAGGCGCTTCGAAGCGATCGGCGCAAACCCATTGGCTACCCGCGCCGTGGGACTTCGCGTGAAGCTTCATCAACTTTTGGCCTACGTCTATGCCCAGCTCCTTTATTGCATGGCTGGCCTGCTCTTGGCCGGCATCACTCGTGAACCCACAGCATTCCAAGGCGATTCCCTGCTTTTGCCTTCGGTTGCTGTTGTCGTTCTCGGTGGAACGTCGCTGCTTGGTGGTCGTGGTTTTCCGATCTCGACCGTCATTGCTTCGTTCTTCCTGAACCAGTTGAGCCAATTCGCACTCGCAGTTGGTGTGCCGTATTCGGCTCAAACCATCATCCAGGCTTTGGCTTTGGGTTTTGGTATCGGCGTCTACTCTTTCCGGTGGACGGTAAACATGACTAGGCAAACTAAACCAGTGTGAGGGAGGAGAAAATGAAATTCTTGGACAAACAGAATTTAGCGCTCACCGTGGTGGCGACAGCCATCACCCTCGGGTGCTCCAATCTGGCGCAGGCGGAAACTCCGTCATGGTGCGGCCCAAAGAAAGCGTCAATTGCTTTGCTCGATGGCTATGGCGGCAACAGCTGGCGCCAGGTGACGACCGCTTCCGGCAAGGAGGAAGCCCTCAAGTGCCCCAGTATCACGAAGTACGAATATGCTGACGGCCAGGGCGACACTCAAAAGTCGATTTCCGACATTAAGGCCATGGCCGCTAAAGGCGTCGACGCCCTGGTTGTCTTCCCTGACGCAGGACAGGCGATGCTGCCCGCGATAACGAGCGTCTACAAGTCGGGCAAAGTCATTGTACCTTACCGCGTCGAAGCCGGGGGTAAGGCCGACACGAACTACACCAAGTTCATCGGAACCGATTTCAAGAATGACGGCCAGAACTGGGGCAACTGGATCAAGAGCGTGCTGCCTCAAGGCGGCAACCTTCTGTTCTTGAGCGGCCCTGCGGGCAACAGCCAGGGTCTGGACGAGCTTGCGGGGCTGAAGTCTGTGCTTGGACCCGAATACAAGTTCATCAACCCCGAACCCTTCGATGTGACGAACTGGGATCCTGCGCTGACCCAAAAGGTTCTGACGGCCGAAATCGCCAAGAATAACAAGATCGACGTCATCGTTTCTGATTTCGGGCCGTCGCTCGTCGGTGCGCTTCCGTTGTTCAAGCAATCCGGTCGGTCGATCCCGGCGCTTGCCACATCTGACGGCAATTCACTGGGTTGCTTCTGGACCGACGTCCACCAGGACAACCCGGACTTCAAGCTATTCACCGTCTCAACCGAAAACGACAACGTTCGCTTAGCCGTGCAATGGGCCGTCGCGGCTGCGACTGGCGGCACACCGCCTAAAGAGGAAACGTTCAAGGGCCCTGTCTTCGAAAATTCGGTGACCGGCACGCCCCATCCAGTCCAGTGCCGCAAGGATCTCCCCGGTCAAATCTATTTGTCGGCCGAGCTGTCTCCGGAAGATCAGACCAAAGCGGTCAGCACCAAGTAGCATCGCACGCGCCCCGGAGGCAAAATAGCCTCCGGGGAGCGACCTTTTTGGCAAGTGCCGCATGTGGGTGTCTTAAGCGGAATGCTCACCGTGAATGTTCGTAGTGACGAATCTCGTCTAGCTGGCGCGCCAGCGCATGGTGACACGACGATCCGGTTGTCCAACATTTCAAAATTCTATTCAGGCGTTCCCGCGCTGCTCGATGTAAGCGGTGAGTTCTACGAGGGCGAGGTTCACGCGATCCTCGGCGAGAACGGGGCCGGCAAGTCAACCCTCATCAATATCATTTCCGGCGCCCTACAGCCGGAACTAGGCGTGATCGAATTCGAGGGGAGTCGGATTTCCTCGATGTCGCCGGAAACCGCCGCGTCCTTGGGCATATCGATTTCCTTTCAGCACCCGGCTGTGCTCGACGATCTCTCGGTGCTTGAGAATTTCCAGGTCGCTCTTCCTCCGTCGTTGTTTGTCGGAAAATCCGCACAGACCGTTGCACGAAATGCGCTCGACGCAGTGGGCCTGCGCCTCCCGTTGCGAACGCGCGCCGATGTTCTGACGGTCGCCCAAAAGCACTTGCTCGAAATCGCCAAAGCTTTGGCGATCAAGCCGAAGGTGCTGATCCTCGATGAGCCAACGGCTTCCCTCGATCAAGCGGCGACCGATATGCTTTTTGACCGCATAAGGGAGGTGGTCAGGACAGGAACGTCGGTGATCTACATCACCCATCGCCTCGCGGAATTGCGTCAGATCGCCCAACGGGTCACGGTTCTTCGCGACGGTCGGGTTCAAGGCGTGAGGCTGGTCAGCGAGGTAAGCGACGCCGAGCTTCTAAGCATGATCGTCGGGCGAACGCTGGGCTCGACGTTCCCGCAGAAGTCGCAAAATGTCTCGAAGGACATCAACTTTGCGGTCGAGTCGTTTAGCGGCAAGAGATTCACGGATGTGAGCTTTGACGTGTCGCGGGGCCAAATCGTTGGGGTAGCCGGTGTGGCGGGCAACGGCCAATCCGAGCTAATGCGCGCACTGGCC
>CAVSAX010000021.1:0-299185 GCA_963725995.1 uncultured Acidobacteriaceae bacterium
GACCACGGCGACCGCCAGGGACAGACGCTGGCGGATGCCCAGCGGCAGCCCCGCAGCCTCGGCATCGACATGCTCCGCCAGGCCGAAATCGCGGACGAGCTCCCGGATCCGGCGCTCGGCCCGATCGGGGGCCATGTGGAAGAGCCGCGCATGCAGCGCCAGATTCTGGCGCACCGTCAGCTCGCCATAGAGGGAGAAGGACTGGGACATGTAGCCGACGCGCTTGCGCAGCTCGAGATCGGCCGCATCGATCGGCGCGTCGAACAGCCACCCCTGGCCCTCGCTCGCCGGCAGGAGGCCGGTCAGCATCTTGATGGTCGTCGTCTTGCCGCAACCGTTCGAGCCGAGGAAGCCGAAGATCTCGCCGCGCTCGATGCGGAAGCTGACGTGATCGACGGCGGTGAAGTCGCCGAAGCGGCGCGTCAGCCCTTCGGCCGCGACCGCCACCTCCAGCGCGCCGGCACGCCGCGGCGGGATGACGGGCTGCCGGTGGCCGGCCCCGAGCGCGGCCGGCAGCAGGGCGATGAAGCTTTCCTCCAGGCTCGCCGCGCCGGTCCGCACCTTGATCTCGGCCGGCGATCCGGTCGCCAGGATCCGGCCGCCATTCATCGCCACGAGCCAGTCGAAGCGCTCCGCCTCCTCCATATAGGCGGTGGCCACGATCACGCTCATGCCGGGGCGGCGGGCGCGGATGCGGTCGATGAGGCGCCAGAACTGGCGGCGGGAGAAGGGGTCGACGCCGGTGGTGGGCTCGTCGAGGATGAGCAGGTCCGGGTCGTGGATCAGCGCGCAGCAGAGGCCGAGCTTCTGGCGCATGCCGCCGGAAAGCTTCTTCGCCTGCCGGTCGGCGAAGGGGGCGAGGCCGGTGTCGCGCAGCAGCCCGTCGATCCGCTCACGCCGCTCCGCAGCCCCCAGGCCGAACAGCCGGCCGAAGAACGCGATGTTCTCCCGCAGGCTGAGATCGGGATAGATGTTCTTGCCCAGCCCCTGCGGCATATAGGCGATGCGCGGGCAGACCTGCCGACGGTGGCGCCGGCGTCTCATGTCGCCGTCCAGCACGGCGACACTGCCGCGCTGGATCTCGGCGGCGCCGGCGATGAGGGCGAGCAAAGTGGACTTGCCCACCCCGTCGGGGCCGATCAGGCCGACGGCGCGGCCGGCCGGCAGGCTGAGGCTGATGCCGTCGAGGGCGAGCGTCGCGCCGTAGCGATGGCTCAGCCGATCGAGGACCGCGACGGGCGGCGCCGAGGGATCACCGGTCACGCTTGGGCTCGAGCATTGCGGGCCAGGCCAGCTGGGGATCCAGCCGGACATAGCCCAGGCCGGGAAGACCGGCCCGAACCAGATCGGGATGAGCGCGCAGCAGCGCCGGGTCGATCTTGATCCTGACCCGGAACATGAGCTTGTCGCGCTCGCTCCGGGTCTCGACCATCTTGGGGGTGAACTGCGCCTGGTCGGCGACGAGAAGGACCTTCCCCGGCAGGGGCTGGTCGGGCAGGGCATCGAGCAGGATGCGGCCCTCGCTGCCGGCGACGACCTTGCCCGCCTGCAGGGTCGGCAGGAAGATATCCATATAGACATAGGAGAGGTCGAGGAGGGTGAAGACCTTTCCGCCGGCGGGCAGCACCTCGCCGAGATTCGCCAGCCTGTACTGGACACGGCCGTCCTTCGGGGCCACCAGCGTGTTGTCGGCGATGTTCACCTGGAGCAGCGCCACGTCCTGGGTGGCGGCGTCGAGGCCGTGGGTCGCCTGGCCGATGCGCGCCTCGGCGGCGATGAGCGCCGCCGCGGCAGCGTTCATCTGCTGGTGGCGGGTATCGAGGAGCTCTTGGGTCGCATAGCCTTTCGGCACCAGCACACGGGCGCGCGCAAGCTCCTGCTGCGCCAGCGTCGCCTCCGTCTGGCGCAGCGCGAGATCGGCCTTGGCCTCGTCGAGGGTTCTCTGCGCCTGGCGCAGCTGGGCCTGCGCCTTGCCGAGGGAGGCTTCGAGATCGCGAGTATCCATCCGGGCGAGGACCTGGCCCGCCTTCACCGTGTCGCCCTCGTCGACCGTGATCGCGGCGATGCGCCCGGCGAACTTGGTCTCGATGTCGATCTCGTCCGCCTCGGTTCGTCCATTGCCGATAGGCGATGCCGACCGGCAATTCGCTCTGCAGGGACTGCCACCAGCGGAATCCTCCGATTCCGGCCCCCAGGACGACGATCACCGCCAATGCGAGCCGCAGCCACCGCCGCTTGCGGGGCGGCGGCGGTGCCGGCCGGAGAGCCGGCAGGCTCGTCCGGGATTCCGCCTCGGCCACCGGCGCTTCCACGACGCCGGGGTCGACCGTTCTGGTCTCCGTCATGATCGCTCCTCTGCCGTCGAGCCGCGCGGCGACCGCACGGCACACCGCATACCGGAACTAGGGAGGCCCTCCCGCGGCATATTGACGTGGGTCAAGGAGAGGGTGCGGGCGGCAGGCAGGTGCGCTCGGGAGGCCACCCGTCGGCTCACCAGGATCGCAGGGCCCGCAGGCGCGGGGTCTTCTTGAACTGATGCTCGGACATGCGCCGCAGCAGCCCGTCGAGCGCGCCGATCGCCGCGCCGACATTGGGCCCCTTGTTCAGCATCACGCATTCCGCCCGCGCGGCCATGGCGGCATCGGTCATATCGCCACGGGAGGGCAACCCCTTCTTGACCAGGCTTTCCAGCACCTGGGTCGCCCAGATCACGGGGATATGTGCAGCCTCGCAGAGCCAGAGCAGCTCCTCCTGCATCTCGGCCAGGCGCTCGAAGCCGATCTCGACCGCGAGATCGCCCCGCGCGATCATGACGGCGAAGGGCTGCCGGCCGGCGGCCTGGACGATCAGATCCGGAAGGTTCTGCACGGCCTTGGGCGTCTCGATCTTGGCAACCAGCCCGAGATCGCTCCAGTCGCGCCGGCGATGCGCCAGTTCGTCCTGCAGCAGCCTGATATCCGCCACGGTCTCGACGAAGGAATATCCCACCATATCCGCATGGCGGCAGACGAAGTCGAGATCCTTCAGATCCTTGGCGGTCAGCGGGCAAAGCCCGAGATCCGTATCGGGGAAATTCAGCCCCTTCTCGGCCTTGAGCTTCCCGCCATTTACCTTGGTCCGCTCGATCACCAGGACCGCGCCCGCCTCGTCGAGCGCCTCGACATGCCCGGCGAAGCGCCCGTCATCGACATAGACCCGGTGGCCGATGGCGAGCCGGTCGATGACCTCTGGAATGGTGCAGGTTGCGCGGAACTCGAACCGGCCCTCCCCCGCCGAAGCCGAGCGGCAGAGCAGCATCCGATCCCCGGCATGGAGCTTCTTCCGGTCGGAGGTGACTTTGACCTCCGCCGTCCGGCATTTTGGCCCGGCGATGTCCATCAGGACCTTGATCTGCCGATTGACGGCCCGTCCCGCATCGCGCACATGGGCCACCATGGCGGCCCATGCCGCCTCGTCGTCATGGGCGCAATTGATGCGAACCGCATCCATGCCCCGCTTGGCGAGATCGAGGACATGGCCGGGATCGAGCGCCGCCTCGGTGGAGAGCGTGACCAGGATGCGGCCCGACCGGCCGTCCAGCGGCGGGCCGAACAGGGCCTGCGCATTGGCGAGAAGGCGTCGCTCGCCGCGGAAGAACTGCCGCTCCGAAGGGAATTGCGCCGCCGCCGGCCCCGCCTCCGCCATGCGGCCGAGCGCCGCCGCGACGGCGTCCAGGGCCGGCAGGACGCGGCTTTCCAGCCGGCCCAGGGAGGAGAGGCCGTAGCGCATGAGGGCGCGCTGCAGCCCGCGGATGTCGCGATGCCGCAGGGCCAGGTAATGAGCCAGATTCAAGGCGCTGGCCCCGAAGGCGGGCCGATGGATATCCGCGCGCCAGCCCTGGAACATGCGCCGCCCCTCGGCGGCCACCGAAAGCCGCAGATCCTCGACCTCATGGCCGAGCTCGACCAGGCGAGGGGTGTCCCGGTGATCGAACGCTTCTCTCATCATGGTTGTCATCATCACCTAGTCTCATGTCGCGGTTGTGACGCTTGGCAACGGTGACGGCTCGTCCACAATCGTCCCAGCCTGGCGCGGGGCGACGACGCCACATGCGCCAAGCTGGGCAACAACGGCCTAGGCCGCGGCCTTCGGTTCCTCGACGGCCGCAGCTAGCTTGGCGACCTGCTCTGCCTTGGACACTTCCTGCTCCGCCTGCCGCCAGTGGCGCAGGTGCTGCCCGACGGGGCGGCATGATTCATTCCAGATTGCGTAGGCGCGACGGCGGATCGCCTCTTCACGTTCGTCGGTCATGTGCGATCTCCTTAGGGGGGGTTGAGTGACGTCCTTTCTTATGCGTAGAAGCGCAGGTCTCAGCATTGATGCAGATCAACCCGCGGCGTTTGCTCGATGACATGGCGAAGCAACAGCTTCAACTTCGCGGAACGGCAATAGTCGCCGCGTGCCCGCGCATGAGCGATGTCTTCGCAGAGGATCGTCTTGATCGCCCGATGACCCTGCGACGATTGAAGGAGGTAGGAGCAGAGCTCGGTCGCAATCATCCCCGGTAGATGCTCTTGCTCGTCAAAGGCGGCCTCCTCTCGCGTCAGGTCGCTCAAGGCGATGCAATCTTCTAAGGTGAGCATGGCGTATCCTCCGTTTCCAGGACGTCCCGGATGACGCGCCGGATCGCCTCGGGCGACAAGGGTTTGCGCAGAATAGCGCCGGGGCACGGGGCCTGCAGGAGGCGTTCCTCGTCGCTAGCCCCGGCAAGGATGACGATGGGGGTTGCCTGTATATTGCGATTGGATCGAAGCCAGCTGACTGCCTCTCGTCCCGGCACGTCACGGAGCTGCAGATCCATGAGAATCAATTTTGGCGTCCTCTCCCGCACTGCGATCACCGCGCCGATGCCGGAGTCGACGATTTCGACCATGAAGCCTAACGCCTCCAGAACCTGCCGGCACAACTGGCCCGGGCCTGGCTCTGCGATGGCGATGAGAGCTCGCGGTGTTTGTGGCAAGGAGGCAGCGGTGGACCACGAAGCCGGCTTTTTCAATCCTGATGGGGCTCCGTCGTGCTGGACGGCACGGCGGTTCCGGAGTTTGGCGGGACCTTCCATATTGCCGAACTCCTAGCAGTCGTGGTCCCGACCATGGTCCAACTCGCCGGCAGCAAGCTCTTCGAGCTGGTCGCGATCTCGGATCTTGATGCGGTCGGGAGTTGGCAGGGCGATGAGCCGATCTTGCTTCAGCTTGGTCAATGTCCGGGACACGGTCTCGATCGTCAGGCCGAGATAGTCAGCGATGTCGCTTCTGGTCATCGGCAGCCCGACGGCCTCCTCCTCCGCACGGCCTGCTCCGCCATCAGGAGGAGGAAGCTCGCGACCTTCTCCGCTGCCGACTTGCGGCCGAGCAGGAGCATCTGGTTTTGGGCGGCGCTGAGCTCGTGGGAGGCAACGGCCAGGACGCGCTTTGCAAAGCCCGGCACTTCATCGATGAGACGGTCGAAAGCCGTGCGCTTGTAACGGCAGAGCGTGACCTCGGTGATCGCCTCTGCCGTGTAGACGCAGATGCCCTCCGGTGCGAGGCCGAGAAACTGGCCGGCCGAGAGAAAGCCGGTGATCTGCCGGCGACCGTCGGGAAGAATCTTGCAGAGCCGCAGCATGCCGCGCACCACCTCATAGACGCTGTCGGCCTCATCGCCTTCCGCGAACAGGGTCTCACCGGGCGCTTTCCGGTGAAGCGAGCTGACGGCCATAAGGCGACTGGCGCCCTGGGGGCTGAGGCCTGCGGAAATGGAAAGCGCGGCTGGCTCCATCCTGGTCGCCGTATTCGAGGCGATTTGAGCTTGCATGGTCCATCCTCCTGTTCATCGCGTCGGCCGGATCGTTCCGGCGAGGAGGAGGCTAGCGGGGTGATGTCACCCGTTGATGCCGAAAGCCGTGGCGTTTAACATCGGTAGAAGGCGAAGTGTGACAGTCTGTGTCAGGCTCGACTGGTGGGCTTTGCCCTGTGATGGCCGTGGCGCGGATCTGAAATGAGCAACCCTGCGCATATCCTGGTCGTAGACGACGAACCGCGGATCAGGACCATGCTGCGACGCTATCTCACCGATGAAGGCTTCAAGGTGAGTGATGCCGCAGATGGCGGATCGATGCGCGCCGCCCTGGAGGGCGGCACCGTCGACCTGGTGCTGCTCGACCTGATGCTCCCGGGCGAGGATGGCCTTTCCCTCGCCCGCTCTATCCGGCAGCGCTCGGAAATCCCCGTCATCATGCTGACCGGCAAGGGGGATCTGATCGACAAGGTCGTGGGCCTCGAGACCGGCGCGGATGACTACATCACCAAGCCATTCGAGCTGCGGGAAGTCCTGGCGCGTATTCGCACTGTCCTCCGTCGGATAGGCCCCGGACCGCCGGTACCCGCCGCTTCCAAGTCGGTCGCCGACAAGAGCGCCGGCGAGGTCCTCCGATTTCAAGGCTGGTGCCTCGACCTGGTGAAGCGCGAGCTCGCGCCGCCCACCGGCGGTTTGGTGCCGCTCACCGCCGGCGAGTTCGACCTGCTGCGGGTGTTCGCCCAGCACCCGAACCGGGTGCTCACCCGCGCGCAGCTCATCGAGCTGGTGAAGGGCCGGGAATGGGCTGCCTATGACCGCGCGATCGATACCCAGGTCGGCCGGCTGCGCAAGAAGCTGGAAGCGGATCCCGGCCATCCCAGCCTGATCAAGACGGTCCGCGGCGGGGGCTATGTCTTTGCCACGCCGGTGGCGACGGGCTGAGGCCGCTCACCCGGCGAGCACCTCGCGCAGCTTGGCTCGGAGCTC
Source organism: uncultured Acidobacteriaceae bacterium (assembly GCA_963725995.1). Lineage (GTDB taxonomy): Bacteria > Acidobacteriota > Terriglobia > Terriglobales > Acidobacteriaceae > JANXZS01. The sequence continues at coordinate 6,802 of CAVSAX010000021.1, forward strand.
GCTCATGCTGTAGGGCTTGCTGATCCAAGCGGCGCTGTCCAGCGATCGAAGTCCGCTCTTGGCCATCGCCGGCTCGGCATAGCCGGAGGTGAACAGGATCTTCAACTTTGGCCGCCGCCGCCGGGCCTCGCGGGCGAGTTCGATGCCGCTCATGCCGCCGGCCATCACGACATCGGTGAAGAGCAGCTCGAAGGACTGCCGGCCGTCAAGCAGCCGAAGCGCGGCGGGGCCGTTGTCCGCCTCGACGGTGGCATAGCCCAGCTCCCGAAGGCGCCGGACGGCAACCCGGCGAACCCTGGGGTCATCCTCGACGACCAGGATCCTCTCGCCCGATCCTGCAGGCGGGGATGCCGCAGCCGCCGGCGCCTTCGCCGGCTCTACCTCCCGCGCCTGCGCCGGGAGATAGAGCCGCACCGTCGTGCCGTGCCCTGGCTCGCTATAGAGTTGGACATGGCCGCCGGATTGCTTGACGAAGCCGTAAACCATGCTGAGGCCGAGGCCGCTGCCGGCGCCAGGGCCCTTGGTGGTATAGAAGGGCTCGAAGGCGCGCTGGTGGACCTCGGGTGACATGCCCGCGCCGGTGTCGGTTACCGCCAGCATGACATAGGTGCCTGGCGCTGCATCGGAATGGACGGCGAGATAGTCCTTATCGATGTCGATCAGTCCCGAACTCGATGATGAGTCGTCCACCGTTCGGCATGGCATCGCGCGCGTTGACCGCGAGGTTCAGCAGCGCGTTCTCGACCTGGCCGGGATCGACCATGATCATCGGCACGTTCTCGGCGAGCCGGGTCTCGATCTCGATGGTGGCGCCGAGGCTGCGCCGCAGCCAATCGACCATTCCCGAGACGAGCCCATTGGGATCGGTCGGCTTGGGGTCCAGGGATTGACGCCGCCCGAAGGCGAGCAGCCGCTTGGAGAGCTCGATGGCGCTTGCCTCTTTCGTCCTCCCTTTCCTGCCCATGCTTCCTGTCCAGATTCTGCTGAACAACCTGCTCTATGACCTCTCGGACCTGCCCATCCCGATGGATGAGGTAGATCCGGAAACCATGGCCACGCCGCCGCATTGGAATATCCGCTTCATCCGCAACTTCATGCTGGTGCTGGGCCCGGTCAGCTCGCTCTTCGATTTCTTGACCTTCGGCGTCCTGCTGCTCGTCTTTCACGCCAGCCCGGCGCTCTTCCAGACGGGCTGGTTCATCGAATCCCTGGCGACCCAGGTGCTGGTGATCTTCGTCATCCGGACCCGGCGCAACCCGCTGCGCAGCCGCCCCAGCCCTCCTCTCATGATCGCCGCGGTGACGGTCGTCACCCTCGCCGTCCTGCTGCCCTTCACGCCGCTCGGCCGATGGTTCGGGTTTGTCGCACCGCCCGCCACGCTCCTGCTGACCCTCGCCGCGATGCTTCTCTGCTACCTGACCCTGGCCGAAATCGTGAAGCGCGGGTTCTACCGCCTGCTGGCGCGTCGCGCCTAGGGCATCTCCTCCCTGTCGCGGCTTCCGTCACGGACATCTCGCGCCAGCTGTCCTTCCGGACGGCACGGTGCCAGCAGAACCTCCGCCGGCGCGCCGCCGGCATCCAGGCGCTGCCAGGTCATGGGGCCGTAAGCTGGTCACCCGAGAGCAATTTCGACTTAGTCATCCGGTGGACGTCGGGTTCGTTGACTTAGATCAATGCGCTTCGCGGTTCCCTCGCCAATTCTACCGAAGCCAGATTGATCATTTAGGGAGGTCGGTCATGTTCAAACGCAACTCGATCGGAAGGCTACTTCCTGTCCGCCTATTTTTGCCGATCGCGGCTTTTGTCATAGGAGTGGCGATGGCGAGTCCATCCCAGGCCGCAGGAACGGTGGTAAACGTATCGCTTTGGGACAAGGGAGCGGAAACGGCAATGGTGACCGACCTCGGATTCCCCGCGGCCGGCAAAGATATGTCGAAAGTGACGATGGGCATCGCACTTAGCTTGGACACCGTCAAAGCTGGCGAGATAACGTTCGAGGTTCTCAACTCATCGAAGGAAACAATCCACGAGATGATCATCACGCGGCTCAGGGATCTGACCATGCTGTTTCCCTACAACAGCAGCGAGAGTAAGCTCGACGAGGATAAAATGCCGGATATTCTGGGCGAAGTCTCTGAGCTCGATCCGGGTAAGACTGCCGCCCTGCGGTTTGATCTCAAGCCGGGCAAGTACCTTCTCTTCTGCAACGTTCCAGGCCACTTCACATCCGGGATGTGGACGATCTTCACGGTCCAGTAGTCGCAGGCGTAGGCTTGTCCATCGCATCGTAGGAAGGGAGCCCGACGCCGGCCCTTCCACTTTGGGGGAGGCCTTCAAATGACGGATTTTCTTGGTCAAGCCATGCAGCATCTACACAACGGCGCGCCGGCACCCGACCTGGATGCTATGTCGCCGCTGGACCTTTTGAAGGTGTATGGCCATACCTGTAACGGCTGGGGGCATTTTTCTGCGCAACTAGCAGCGATCCGACTCAGCTGTCGGGCAAACAACATGTCGGCTGCCGAAGAAGACTTCATGACAGCCAGGGTCAGCCTCCAGGATGACAGGGCGGTAGCGTTCGCCCAGAAGGTCGAGGCAAGGTTGAAGACCTTGCTCCAGCCGCAATAGGGAAGCACCCGTCGAGTTATCTGGCCGGAAGCGGCGGCACTATCGCGCGCCGGAAGGCGGAATAGTCGGCGTCGCTGATGTCCGGCTCTAGGCCGTGATCATCGCTCGTACACTGGTTGGGGCGCTAAGCACTGCTCCCCAAGCTCTGCCCTGTCTGCGGTCGTCTTGCCCGACAAAATCTTCGAGACTCTTTTCGGGTTTTCGCTGATTGAATTTTGTGAGGATGTAGCTGGTGCCAACTTTTATAGTACGTACCAGCCCCAAGCCCCGCAGTGTCGCTGATGTCAGGGTAATGGGATAGTCAAAGAACTTTCGCAGGAAATAGATGCGGCTCTTGCGGGGCCGCACCAGCATGACGAGGTCGTCTCCGCTCGCGAGATCGTTTTCAGGTTGGGAGGGAAGGTCGCGCTCTTTATTCTGATATCGGATTTTTACGTCGCCTATGCCGTTCGCCTTTACCGGCATTAGCTGTGCCCACCAATTCATCACCCAGTCGTTCTTGGAAAAGAAACGATGGCCACCAATGTCCATCCTGTTGCCTTTGAATTGGATGGTTCGCGAAATGCCGCCAATCTCCTGGCTCGCTTCGAGCACGATCGGTTGGATATCCGAGCGCCGTAAAAATTCGAGCGCGGCGGTCAAGCCAGCTGGACCCGCTCCAATGATGACGGCCTTTCTTTGGGCCATGTGGGATGCAACCTGTTCGATGCTGACGGAATCTGGGATTGAGCTGCGATCAATGTTAAATGGATGGAGAGAGTGCGGCAATTGAAGGCGCGCGCGTTCGAGGCTGGCTGGTCGGCGATCTACGCTAGATGACTTTCATCAGACTCTTGTTCGCCAGCCTCGTCCGCGGGGAAGGCTTTAGGCAACTCAAGCAGTCTCTTGACCAGATTCGAGAGCCTTTGGAGATCAGGAGCGGCTGACTCGGCCACTGCCCGGCCGTCCGGACCGTGGTTCCCGCTTGCCGCCAGAAAGAGGATGTTCGTCAGGCTTTGAAGCGGGTTATTGATCTGGTGGGCCAACTCATTCGCCATCGCCGCAGCGGCCGCAGCGTTCGTCTGGCGCATGAGCTTCTCCTGTTGGCGTTGATGTCTCACAGCGATCGCGGCGAAATCTGCGAGCCCCTGAATAGTCTGATAGTCACACTTGTCGAATGCCTCTGTTTCCCCATGCGCAACCACCCATAGAGTGCCGCGCATGTCTTCAACCTGCCATGGAATGAGCATCCCGTCGGTCACCAGGTCCGCAGCCACGCCGAGTACATCGAAGAACGCCTGGCCAACAAGAAAATGTTGCGGCTCGCCGCGTTCCAGGCAGATGCTGCACGGAGCGAAGTCATATGGAAGTGTGGCGTTTCGAAAAGGCACGTACTTACCACTTGTCGCGGCCCAGCGAAATACGGGCGGGTTCTGCCCCGGCTCCACCACGCTGACACCAGCGCTGTCTGCCCCGCACAATTCTCGGGCTACGTCTGCCAGTTCCTGAAGTATGCGCTCCGGTCGCTCGGCGAAGACTCGCGCCAGCCGCCTCATTCCCTCTTCGCGCTGCAAACTGTCGCGTGTGTGGCAGGGCCTGCTCTCAAACGCCGCGTTCCCTTGAAGGGGAACTATTTCGACGCCGGGAGCAGCATTTTTGGTCAGCAAGTTAACCCTCTTATTGGCCAGAACCTGTGGAGAGCTACGGTCGTCTCAAGGTGGCAGGTGATGTGGAAAGTATACCGTTCGACACAATTGCAGCGAGCAAGCCATGGTGCGCGGCGCGCGTCGAGACTTGCGGGTGCGGGGCCCGACTCCTAGTGCCGGTGCGATGCGCGCATAAACAAAGACCCGGCCATCACGAAGAATGTGATGGCCGGGTCTGAGCCTTGCGTGTGCTGCACCAGAACATCATCCCAATTGCACGTGCTGCTTACTTGGGAACCCCTGTCAGGTTGGTCGGAGGGTTCGGCTTGGAGGTAACACCACCGTACTCGTACGCACCGCGGTCCCATACACCGTCAGCGCCCCTGGTGTTTCCGTCATAATCCATGTTGAACGGAGCCGTGAGTGTCTGTCCCGCGGTTGTGGCCTTTGCCAGATGGTAGTCGTGACCGGCGTAGTTTACGAAAAGATCGGTCGATGAATAGGTCTGGCCATTGGTCTCGCCGCAAGAGGAATTGCAGATGTCGTAATTCTGAGTCGGTAGACCGCCGGATGGTGAGTTCCAGAAGATGTTGTTGGACCCTGACGAGCCGGTTGCGAAGCTTCCCCCGTTTGCGGTGGACATGACGGCGTAAGAGACATTCACAAAGGTGTTGTTATATACGTGATACGGACCATTGGCGTTGCCCTGGGACTCGAGCACCCTGGGATAACTGCCGCCCATTGGATCGTGCCAGACATTGCCATAGATATCCCATGACGACGAGCAACCGCCATTTGGGCATGCCATGATGCCTTCCACTTCCCAATTGGTCACTTCGTTGTAACGGAAGGTGGCATTCGTCGAATCCTGCTCGGCGATTACGTTCGGGTGGCAATTCGGATTGCCGGGGGTGGAATCCGAGCTATCTGCAAAGCGGGTATGTTCAATGATCAGGTTGGTGGAGTGAGCGCTCCACAGAATCGTGCATGACCCGTGCAGGTTGCTGTACTGAATAGTCATGTTGTTCTGGAGAGCGTAGCTGGATCCGGTCCAGCTATTCAGGTTGATGCTGCGGCTGTCGCCGTTCTGGTTGCACGCCGCAGTTCCGCACGGTCCTGCTACCTCGATATATCGCAGGATGACGCCATTTGTAGGCGCGGACACGCCGATTCCGCTGGGGCTGCCAGAAACGTTTGCCACACTCATCGTGATGCCGTTGGCCACAGCACCATCGATGGTGACGTAATCATTCGCAAGGTTGATACCGGAAATCGCTACCTGAGAATCATATGCCGCACTCCATCCTGCAGTACTGGAGCCGCAGGTTGAATCTGCTGCAGTTGCGCGGCGGATGGTGATGGGGCTGCCAGAACTTCCGCTCTTCCCGGTGCTGATATCACCGGAATATGTTCCTCCGGCCACACAGACAACATCGCCGGCGGCGAGGCCGCTCCAGCCGATGCTGGATACATTGGTCCAGGCATTCGCCCACGAGGTTCCATTCCCGGAGCCCGAGGCCGATTTGTTGACGAACTTTGTTGCGGACCAGGACGGCAAGGCCGCCACCGCAAACAGAATGAAGCTAATGGACTTTGACCATTTCATATTTTTGGATTTCCTTTTCTGTGACGAGTCAAGTTTTCTCACGTGCCCTGGCTGGAAGTTCTCAGTTGGGCTCATGGCTCAACTCGGGACGCTAAAGCCGGTCCATAAGGCCTTCGCAAGCGCGAAGAGCCCAGCAAATTCGATCGAGGAACGCTCACCGAAGGCGACTCTTGGAAGCGTAGAGATGAGCGGAAGGAACAAAAAATGCAATACTTTAAGGACACTAACGTCACCTCTTCAGAAAGACTAGTTTAAGAGGCAGAGCAAAGGAAATCGCAATTCATGATTACCGGATCAACTCCCCACCTGGCTGTCTGTTGGGGATATCGGCCGATTTTCTCTAATTCATAGAAAGCGCACAGCAATTACGGGCCGTGCTGTGAACGGCGGATGATTGAACTCAACCATTCTCACCGATTGCAGGCAGGCAACGTAATCACTAAATTGGTTACTCACGTCTAACACTTTAGTTCTTATTTGCTGCCTATGTTTATATCAAAGATAACCTCGGGTAGGCAAGGACGATCCCGTTGCAGTCTGTTTCTCGTGGCTCTGGCCCGCCTTCCGCAAACAACGCACATTGCCGGAATCCGGCCCATAAATTTCGGTTAAGCCGCCCGCTGGCTCCTAAGATGCTTCGTTTCAAATACTTGCCTGTACTCTTAACGGTCGCTGTGGGTACGAAAGAATCAATCCTTAAATGCAGGCGCAATCAAGCAGATATAGCCTGCGTGACGCTCGGCGAACTTTCCTCCCATTCTTCGCTGAACGGACGGATCGCTGCTGCGGTTACTGTAGGCATTAGCTTTCCCAATTCTGACTTAAGGGAGCGCCGCTCGTCGTAAGACTCGGTTATGCGCTCCAGCAATTCCTCGATATTCAGCTTGCGGGCATCCGCGACGACTCCCGGTATGGAAACAGTCTCCATGACCCCGATGAACTTGTCGCTGTAGGCTATGGCGACGGTGGGGACGCTTTGCGAAACAGCCGCGATGCAGGCATGCATGCGAGATCCGATAAAGAAGTCACACGAGCCTATGACGTGCTTAACTTCTCCCTGATCATAGTCGCCTTGCAACACGCCAAGTCGAGCGCCAAACTTCCCCTTACATTCCTCATAGACAGCGTTACACGCGACGACGTCGCTCTCCGAATTAGCATCATTTCCGAATACGTGTGGAACCAACAATACTGACGCTCCTCTGCTTTCGATCAGAAGGCTGAGAACCTTCGTCATGAGTTCACGGTAGTCAACTCGGAGACCGAACATGTTTCTGCGATCGTATCCTCCCATGTAAAGAAGACCGCTGACATTGAGGCCAACGACGTTCGTGGAATTCGCGTTGAACCCCGGGGAGACGGTGACCTTGGCCGGAGCAGTCGGCTCGAGCGCGAAGCCTACGTCATAACGAAACGCCGCCTTCGATCCGATACTTGCGCCGCCGTTGAGTTGTGCGATCTCGGCTAAACTTTGGTGGTCGCGCGCAAATACCATCTCGGAGCGCGTCGTGATAAATCCGGCGATCACGCGGGAGACTGTGCTACGAAATGGCCCGAAGGTCTGAGGTAACAAAACTAGACGCTTTCCGGCGATGATGACGAGGATCTGCGGCAGCGTTACGTAAAACAGTCTGCGCAAGCCATAGATATCGCTGAAACTGTCCCCTCCTGCGATAGAGGCAAATAAGTCGGTGTTGTAAATCGCTTGCAAGTTGTTATTTTGTGATGCCAGCCAACCGCGAACTCTCGCTGAAGGCATGCACCGCATGAGTGTGGCAAGAATCAGAAGCAAGGCAATGTTGTTTGCGAGCAACAGCCTCTTTGAAAAACGAATATTCAGGAGGTCGATATCAATCTGCTTACCGCCAAGCCACAATTGCCGGGAAGAGGGCTCCTTTGCGTAGTCGAGGATGTATACCTCAGCCTCGGGCCACTTATTGTGTAGGCACCGGATTGAGCCCGCAGCGAGGGCGCCCACCCCCATATTCCCCGTTTCAAAACTCGCACCGATCAGGCCGATGCGCCTTACCGCAGCGTCACGCAACACTGAATCACCCATTCTTTCAAATTGCTCCAACATGCGGCGGCGACTTCCGCTGTTCACTGATTCGCCTCCGCCGCACAATTAATACTCGCAACAAGAGGCAACTTACGATCAGAACCAATATTGCGATGACCGAACGCTCGATGCTTCTCTCTGCGCGATCAAGCCCATAGCCATAGTAAATAGCCTGAATCCTGCGGCCAAGGATGCTCCGCGAAAGATACAGATCTCTGAAGTCAGAAAGCCTGCGGTCGAAGGCCACCAGCAACGACGACTTCGAGATATCTACGCTCGCGAGGTTCAGCTCATTCCCGAAAGAGATCACCGCCTCGCGACTCTGCCGCGGCTCCAGCGCCACGTCAAAACGGAGTTCCTCTCGCAAGACCTGATAAGGAACAGGGTGACCATCTACCTTTACCGAGCGCAGTGGAACCGCTCCGTCCTCCGGCCTCAGAACATGGAAGACAACGCGGCGATCAGTCGGGTTATCCAACACAAGATTAGCTGAGGTAGCTCGGACATCGAAATCATTGTCGGGCCTCAATCGCAACACATAGAGATGCCGCGCGATGTAACCGAGACCTCGCCATTGAACGGCAGGCTGCAGACGGTTAATCCCATCCGCGATGGGATCGAAGGCGCCTATATTGTCCTGGAACACTTCCTGATGGACGTAGAAGAGTTGTGGATTACCCAGAAAGGCGTTGATTGCCAGGTTCACCGCAGAGACGGGCACTTCAGCCGAAACCCGCTTTATGCTAGGAAACCCGTTAAAGGCCAGGGTCCACGGAGTTAGCGCGAAGAGCGGCTCATCGGGAGTTCTGGAGCCCAGCGGGACATCTTCAGAATTAATTGTCGCCAGGTAGTTACTCCGTTTTAGAAGCGCCAACGTCTCTGCGGGAGCGATTGCGTGCGGGAAGACCATCACGCGATCGTAGGGAAGCCCCGTCAGTGCGCTGAATTTGTCCATTCGCGCGAGAGCTTGTTCAATGCTCTTGCTCTGCCGGCTGAATGGCTCGCTGCTATATTCACTGAATTCTCGATGATTGTGGTTGTTTCCGTGAATGCTTAGCGAGAAACGATCAGGATGGTCGCGCAACAAAGAGACCACATCGCGCGCGCTCCGGTCATAGTTCCAGGGAACAAATGCGATCGTCGTATGGAAGTTGTGTACCTCCATTTCACTCAGAAGCCCTTTGTAGCTTAGGTTCCCGTAAGGTTCTGTTAGCCATGGATCATCAATGGTCAAGTTTGCATAGTTGCCCGGCTTATGCCACGCGCGCTGCCCAGCAGCATTGCGCAGAAACACCATGAATTCCGCAATGTCTGAAAATACTCTCTGCAAATTAGCAGGGTGATCGGGCTGCGCCTCATTCAGCGCCTGCGAGGTCGCCGCGATTGATATCAGATGTTGGTTAACCGGTAGTGCCACTAACACGGGATAACTTGCAGTCAGCTTCCGCTGCTCAATTAGAACGTGCACTGACGCGTCCTGAGAGACTGCGAGTCCGCAAGCACTCTGGCCCTGGCCCGTTAATGCTACCCCTGCGAGTTCATGCACCACTTCGGTGTCCTGCGAAAACTCCAACAACCACTCGCGCTCCGCAGCCTGAGTGTCTAAGCAGGCGGAGACGCGCCCATCTGACCACTTAGACAAGGCTGAGGAAAGCTTACCCGGCGTGGAGATTGCGATGAGAAGGGGGATACTACGACCATCAGATCTTTGCAGTGCATTTAAGGTGGCCTCGCGATCAAGGCCGCCAAGCACTCCAGCGGAAAGTACCACGGCGATAACATCCGATTCTTTGAGCGCCTGAAGGGCCTTCACTGAATCTGTGGAGGTGCTGAGAGAGACCTCCTGAACCGCCAGACCATAGAATGCTGCAGCAGCACTGATCTTGCCCTTGAGTGCAGCATCCGAGCCGGCACTACTAACTAGAACTACATCGGAAGCCCAGGCGGTTAGAGACAAGGCCAGCAAGAGAATCGCGGCTGCGCTCATACGCACCATTTTCAAAGATGCAGGTGATGCTTCAAGTTGTTTAAAGGTATTCACGGCCAATGGTCGGCTTCCAATGTCAATTAGATTCAAGTAGGTACTCGCGTTCGGGCTGCTCTTCCTCAACCACGGAAATCGCAGGCACATCATTCTCTTCCTGGCATCGCGCATGAGCAAATACGATGGCGATCATGATCCATAGCATGTAGCCATTTTGGCCCCAGGAATACATGCCAACACTGTACATTTGGAAATAGAAGACGAGCAGGTTAACCATAAGCAGGAGACTTAGCTCCTTCCCTGAGCCATCCAAACGCCGGTAATTTTTGTAGGAGTACCAAACGGGCTTAACCAATATGAGGATGATGATCGCCAGGCCGACGAAGCCTGTCTCTATCATTAGCTCGGACCAGGAACTATCGCAGCTTAGAAATACGTGTGGACTACCTAGAAAGTCCCCTTCGAGATGAAGATCATAGAAGGATTCCAACCCAAAGCCCCACACGGCGCGAGTGGGACTACCCTTCAGTTTCTCCGTTACTGCGTTTTGCAGTGCATACCTGTATGCATAAGACGTTCCGGTGCTGGTATTCATGTCAAAGGAGTTATCGTAAATACCTTTTACTGTTGCCCAGATCCCAGGTCGAACTACCATCGCGGTAATAGATAGCAGGCCTATTACCATGATGTATTTTCTCACTTTGTTTCGAGAGAAGAGAGCGAGCAAAGGGAAGGCCAGGATGACGTCCAACCACGGTCCGCGACTACTAGTCTTGTATATGTTAAGGAACATGAGCATCAGTCCCACCCAAAGCACTGTAATTTCCGATCGTTTGCGCGCCACCGAGATGAGATAAAGTGAGGTCGTAATTGCCATGGCCAAAGCGGCGCCAAACAATATCGGATGATCGAACGTTGACTGAACCCGGATCTCCCTCTCCGTCTCAGCGTTCATGTCGAAGTGATGCCCGGCCTTTGGGAAAAAGCCAAGCACATTGGGGGCACCGTAGGCTTCGAACGCCCCGAATACCGAGGCCACAATCATCGCCAAAACAATCGCAAATAGAACTTTGCGCACTGTCTCGGTCTTTGACAACATCCGCCAAAAGATAAAGTAAAGTGTGTAGTATTCAAGAATTACTGACACGGCTTTCTTGATACTCATAAGAGGGACGACTGAATTTGCCGTCGACAGGGCGCACCAACAGATGTGAACGATAATCAACGCCTTGAGAGGCATTGGCAGGCCGTCTCGTGGCCACGCCTCATTGCGCCCTGAGGATAGATAAAGGACAAGCAAGAGCGCGATAATCAGTCGCTGAGTTGTTAGCTCAAACAGCCCAAGAGGAATACTCGACTCAATTGGAATAAGAACAATCGCAAACGCAGCAAACGGCAACGCCGCTTCGAGCCCAGATGCCGAGGCTTTACGGCATAGGTAAATCGCCACAATGAGGTCAATAACAATTACCAGTATCACGCCTTCTCCCTGGCCAGTTATGGTTCGCCGCGCGATCCGGCTCGTACTTATCTGTTGCAGAAGCTATAGCGCTTTTGGAAAGATCACCCTGAGCATTCGCGCCCACTGCTGCGCACGTCTTGTACGTCGAAACTTCGGATCTTGCAGTCGAGCCGAACGATTTGTGTAACTACGAACAAATCCGTTAGCGAAGCTGAGGGCGTTGGTCGGACTGGTGAACGACAGTTTTACAGCCTTCAAAGCAACAAAGCCTGGATGGCTCCATGTGAGATATTCAGCCCTGCCTCGCTCCCGAAAAATACGATTTGCAGCAATGCCTCCGCCCGTGGGTCGGCGATGGATCACCTTGGCATCGAGAAAGCTCTTTGTTCGCCAGCCGCGGCTCCAGGCGTAGACTTCATCAATAGTGTCCCAGCCGATGTCTGTGGCTAGTTGCCCAAGCTCTTCAAAGCATTTCCTTCGGTACATCTTCAACGCGCCGCGAACATGGTATTCGGGAGCCCGTTCGGGAATAAGCTGGCCATTCCTCTCGATGTAGAGTGAGCCGCCGGCGATTCCAAGTTTTGGGTCCAGTGAGAATTCGTGAAGCATTCGAGAAAAATAATCGCTCTCGAAAAGCAGGTCGGCATCAAAGCGGGCTAGATAGTCGAAGCTGGAGAGGTCCAACGCCCGGAGCGCGACTCCAATCGCTCCCTCACCGCCCGGGCGCCTGTCAGAACGAGGCGGCAATTGCAGAAGCTCGATGAAGTGGAACTCCCGACAGTATCTTTGCACAATCGCGGGCGTCTGATCGGTAGAGCCATCATCAACAATCAACCACTTTTCAGGCCGCATCTGCTGGTTGACAATGGAAATGATCAGCGCCTCTATGAATTTCTCCTCATCTCGGAGCGGCGTGATTAATGCTATCCGCGGATGAAAGGACAGCGGGCTCACATTTTCCACGGCAGTCATCATTGCCCTCCCGAGTGCATTCATGCCTCTTGTCCAATCGTCCAACGAAGGATGCACCACCATTTGTGGATGCTGACCTTACTATGCGCCGCCGTGTTCCTGAAGATGCGAAATGGCAGAAGGCAACCCATAACGATTAGCCGCAACACTGCATTTACACCTACTCCCACCCTGTACAAAAAGGAATACCACCTTCCGTTAGTCATCGAGAAATACTTAAGGAGAGCCTCTTGCTGGCGCAGGTTTGCAAAGAAATTTGTTTGTAAAGCTGAGCTTTTTCCGCCGTGATGGGTGACCACGCAGTCATTCAGGTAATGAATGACGTACCCGGCGCGCGTAATTCGATAGCAGAGATCGACATCCTCTACATACATGAAATATCGTGAGTCGAATTCACCTATCTCGCGGAAGACATTCCTCTTGACCATCAGGCACGCTCCGGAGACCACATCCACCTTCACCGGGCTTGCCTCGGGGACAAAGAGGGGCTTCATGCCCCACAGATCTGACATTGGAGTTCTGGCTCTCAAGAATTCCGAATCGAGCAGTTGATTGAGAATAGTGGGGTAGGTCCGAATGCAACTCGTCTGCAATGAGCCATCGCTATTAAGTAGTCGTACGCCGAGCGCGCCGATGTTGGCGTCAGCTCGCAAGTCCTCAATCATGCTGGCAAAGACGTTGTTATGAATCTCAGTATCAGGATTCAGAAATAAGAGAGTCTCACCCGTCGATAGCCTGTATCCCAAGTTGCAGCCGCGCGAGAAGCCGAGATTTTCTTTGCTGCAGTGGAGGGTTACCTGGGGGAACTCATCTCTAATCAGTTGCGAGCAACTATCATCGCTTGAGCAGTTATCAACCACTACAATTTCGAAGCTAATATTCTTGGTCTCTCGATAGACAGACGCCAAGCACTGACGAAGGTAGTCTGTCGAGTTCCAATTAATGATGATCACCGATAAGTCCATTAGAGTCCTGCCACCTTGCTTTGTCTGCTGCTCATATCCTGGTTCAGCCTACTCATGCCCTCATTACGGCCCTTGATGCGCTTATACAGACGTTGAGGGGAGTGTAACCAGTCATATGCTCCTTCGAGCTTGGCTTGAAAGAGGCTCAGGTCGTCGTGCACGTTTGCAGGGATCCGCGGCAGAAAATACCTGTCGTCCTGCAGGCCAGCACTTCCAATCACAGTAGTGACTCCTGATTCGTATCCCGCAGATACTAATCCCTGGCGAAGTTCCGCCTTAAAGGCGTCGTCCTGTTCCGGAAATGCATAAGGATAACTGAATGAAGTGATCGCTTTACCCAACTGGTCCTGGATCATTTGCTTCGACTCAAACAGCTCTCGCTGCGCGTCTTTTAGAGAGACCTGATGCAATTGGGGATGACTAACGGTGTGCGATCCGATTTGAATTCCCAGGGACTCGACTTCCCTTACCTCACCCCATGTCATGAACTCTCTCTCGACAAAGCGTTCTATCCTTGTCCCCATAAAGCTGGATACGACAAACATCGTGGCTGAAAATCCATGAGCCTGCAAAATGGGCATGGCGCGCGTATAGAAGTCGCGGAAGCCATCATCAAACGTGATGACAACGGACTTGGCTGGAACTTCGCGGGAGCGCAACTGCGGCACTGCTCCGTCCAGTGTTAACGGAGTGTACCCAGAGTCGCGAAGATAACGCATTTGGCTTGCAAACGCATCCGGAGATGTATTCGTCTCGAAATATGGATGGCTTGACCCTAAAACATTATTGATACCGTGATACATCAGAATTGGTATCCTCTGGCCTTCCATGCGGCCGAGCATTCGCCTGATCGGTCGCACTACTCTTAAGCTTACCGATCGATCTAGTCGGAAACGAGACATGGGCACCAATCTCCTTAATTTAGCTGGCGGGCAACCGGATCCGGAAGGGACTTGGCACCGGCGCACAGAGAGTCAACCATCGTGAGGTACAGTTGTTTCTTCTCGTTCCAATTGTTACGACTAACATATTCTGATGCGTTCATAGCGAGGCTCTTCCGAAGCTCAGGGTCTCGATACAAGAGGGCGATAACTCGCGCCAGGTCCTGAGCATTGTCTGACTCAAAAAACTTGACCCGCGACTCGTCATGGTAATACTGGTCAACCTTCGTACGGGAAACGATGACTGGGACACCTAAGGACATGAACTCCATGATCTTTGTGCTCATTGCCTCGTTGCCAAAAGGGGAGCTCGCGCGCTTGGGAACCACTGCAGCATGTGAGAGGGCCATGGCCCCTGGTATCTGGTCACAAGGCAAGAAGTTGTGGAAGATAACCTTGTCCGAAAGCGCAAGCTCTGAGGTTAACTCCATGAGCGAGAGCTTAGCTGGTCCCTCGCCGTATACGTGGAACTCCGCCTGAGGCAGCTCATCGCGCAGAATGTGTATTGCGCGCACGGCAATATCAACGCCCTGGTGAGTATTGAGCGTGCCCGGATAAGTGATTCGAAATTTACCAGTAGCTGCCGCTTGCTGTTCGACGGGCCTGAATAGGTCTGAATCCGGGTAGTTGATAATCGTTGTGCAACTCTCCGCAGAGGCAGAGCGGGCCACGAGACGCTGATGCCATAGGTCATTCGCAATGATGACGTGATCTGACATCTTTACCGATAGATACTCTGCCAGCACCAACAATTTGAAGAGAATTGACTTGTCACTAGCTCCAAATTTGCTGGCAAAGAATTCCGGCAATATGTCGTGGATATCGAGAATGATTTTCGCGCCAGTCAGCTTTGGCCAAAGAGCGGAGAAGACCAGAAAATCGGGAACAGAGTGAACATGGACTACATCGTAAGGCTGAGCCGAATGCAGGCGCGTCAGCTTGGAAGCCGATACCACCATGAATCGGATCACTCTGGTCAAATAGTCAAACCATCCTCGCTCGTTCCTCTGTCGTGGCTGAACCCTGTAGACGTTGACTCCTTGCAGGACTTCGAATGCCGGAGCATCTTCACGTCTGAGCGCAATCACATCCACGGAGTCTCCGCGCTCAACGAGCGCCTTCGCATATCGCAGAATTCGCATATCACTTTCGTAGAAAGCGTATGCCAGCATGCAGATTCTCATATCACTCTTTCAATATCTACAAGGCAAAATGCAGATCGATAATTGTCAACCACAATGTTCACGATGCCTCTGAGACCGGAGGACGCCGATTGTAGAGTTGCCGCGAAGTGACTCGCTTGACCGTGCCGACTACAGTCGTTGCCATTCGGCTCAACGGCAGGCGTAGCCAACTATGAATTAGAGAGAAGCCTCTAAATCTGGTGACAGGAATGCCAAAGATACGCAGCGCAACTAGTCGTCCAAATATCTCGGTGCGCCGTCGCAATAGATTAACCTGTGCGGCAAACACCGCCGGGGCGCCAACCGGATGAAGCGATACATAATTTGCAGCGATTGCACCATCCAGGATCTTCTTGCCCCTCGCGGTTCGCACAATCACTATGGAGAGACCAGGATTCCCGTTGGCGCTGTCATTTTCCCAGGCGTCTCCACATGAGATATCAGCAAGTCTACCCAGGCCGTCAGGGCACAGGTTGCAGCGCAGCGAGCGGTGATGCGTTAGCTGACCCCAGGATTCCGCATAAGAGAGTGACTGCTGATGCCTACCATCGTCGTAGACGATCTTGAAATTTCCGGGCCAGCCTTCTCCTCGATAACGGACTGAATTAATTTTTTCTGTCTGGATGTTCAGGGATTTCGCAACTTCCAGGGTTCCACCCGTACTCGGTGTTCCTGCGCAAAAGAAGGTCAAGACAAGTCCGAGGTTTTGATCGAGCGCCGGACGCTCGCTGCGCAACATCGAGACGGCGGCCGTATCGCAGGGCTTACCGATGAACACGCATGGTCCGTCACTCTGCTCGATCGCATCGAGTCCCTCACATGGCGAGGAGGGTGCATAGCGTGATCCGGAGCGGCTTATCAGCTCATCCCTCGTGCGACTCTGAACGGTCCGATTCTCCCACGGGACATCGTCGCTCGCTGCACTATGCAGCACGAACTTCATCTTTTCTTGTTCTAGACAGTAGAGCGCAAGAGCCGTCAGTATTCCCCCGGAAGATGCTCGGTAGCGAGTCTCCGGGTCAGTCGCATGACCTTCCCAGATCTCCAGTGCGGATCCGAATGCGCGGTCGGCATCGCTGCTCGCCGCAGTGGATGGCACTTCAGGCGTGGTGGCGTCCACGATGTACCCGGGACAGATCGAAAGGCACTTAGTGCAGGACGCACAAGCTGTGGAATTGAACTGGGGGCGGATACCGACGGACTCGATATTGACGAGAGACACTGCGCCTTCGGAACACGCGTAATGGCAAGCGCCACACCCAGTGCAGAGCCCCCAGTCGACCACGTCCTTCAAACTGCTAATGCTGGCCATCAGTGTTGAACCCTTAGCAAATTGTTCTCTGTGCCAGCCACTGCCGTTGCCTCATATGCCGGCGAGGTGATCAGGAAGCCGTTTTTGCACAGTTCGCTCGCCTGAATATACCTGCGAGCCGTCGACCTCTTGACTTGCAATTCAGAGGCCTTCTGGAGCACGTCGATAAATGCGCCGTAGGTCTTGCTGTTTTCTGTGAAGTTGTCTCTGTTTTGAAGCGCCATGGCCAGCGCGTTACTCGTTAGCTTGTAGTGCAGCATTACCCCGGAGATATCCGCCACATTTGCGCGATTGACAAAGTGGATGTGCGGAAACAGTTCCAGGCCTGCCTCGGGATAGAACAGCGAATGCTTCGTGAGGAGACAGTCGTTCCCGTAGAGTCTCTTCCTGATTCCGCCCCAGAGGAGTGACACATCGCTGGCGGCCAGTCGGTTCGCACCAGCGGAATTCACCGCAACTGGTGAGGATCTATAGTCAGTCCGCCCGACCTCGGAGATGTCGTAGTACTCGTAGGCCGCTTTTATGTCCTCTTTTTGCTCGTCGACCAGATGAGACAGTGGCCTATCGGAGAACATATCCAGTAGCTGGGTGATCATCGCGTTATAGTCGTGCTCATTCAGATACGCCAGCAATTCTCGAAGGCTCATCACGTCAGAGTGCGGATAGTCAAACAGCTCGTCTACATCCGCATCCAGACACCAGCCACCTCGTACGGATTTCGTTGCCAGGTACTTCTTGAAGAGTCGCTGATTCGTACTTATCGGTAATATGCACTGACACACGCTGACCTTGTCATATTCGCGGGCGATGGCAATCGTCTGGTCGCTGGAACCATTGTCGAGGAAGAAGATATGACGGAATCCCATAGCGAGATAGTGCTTAATAAACGATTCCATGTAGTACTCGCCGTTCTTTACGACGCAAGTAACTATTGCTTCATCTTTTGGCAGGCGTATGGAGGGAGGTCCATATAGATGGCGGACGTTTAACGAAACCCATTGTTCGCGCAGTTTCTGCCTAACACTGCGAGGCAACACCGCATTAGCCGCCGATTTAACTGATAACACGACAGAACTCTCTCTTTCTTTGATCATTTCATTTGGTGCCAGTAACACGATTGGATGTCCCGAAATGTTGTTGATTCGACTTTCTGGATGTCTTCAGGTGCTCAATACAAGGATGAGTCGCGTTAGAGATTAATGCTCGAGGATCAGCTTGGCCGGCCGAGTCCTTTCTCCTATTCACTTCGATTCAGGCTCGCGATTCGGGGCTTACGTTGGATTTGATTCATTGGCAAGGGCTCTGAGGTACGGATAATAAACTGATACTTGAACGAAATTTTTTTGCCCGCGTTTGAGCAAGACATCATGTGGCAGGAACGAGATAGAACTTGGCGAGTACCCTCCGCACGGGACGGGGGAGATCCTCCAGCGGCACTAATTTGACAAGCGTTCGCACGGAAAAGAGTCCTGTCAGAATTGCCGCACAGACACCGATCGCGACCGCCAGATAGAAAGGCAACACATAGAATCCGCTAAACACAACTGAGATCAGAACCAAGAACAACGAGCCGATACGCATATTTGTGGCAGACCAGCGAAAGCCGCTGAGGCGACTAACAATCGGGTAAACGAGAAGTGCATGAAACACGTACGACAGGAAAAATGCAATTCCAGCACCGTTCAAACCGAAGCGGGAGATAGACGCCCAGGCAAGGCCAACCGCTACAACAGTCCAGACACCTTCGCTGAGGAAGAAAAGATCCTGACGAGCTTTGGCGAGAATGATGAAGCCCATCGGCCAGGTGACGACTTGAAGGGTAGCTCCCAAGCAGACCCAACGAAGTACTCCCACGGCGGCGCCGAACTTGGCGCTGTAGAATAGCGCAATTACAAGCGGCGCGAAAGTAAGAGTTGCTATGACTCCCGGACCGGCAAGAAGAAGACCGACCAGAGCCTGTTCGTTCACCAGGCGATTGCACTCCTCATTGTTTTTTGAGACAGCGCTAAGGCGAGGGTAAAAGTCGGCGCCCATCGCCTGCAAGATGAACCCCACGTAGAGACCACCCAGCGTCCACGCCGATTGGTACATACCCGTCGCTGCGAATCCAACCTTGTGTGACAGGATTACTCGAACAACATACGCCACGCCCGTCACCAGCAGTCCGCTGGCCATAAAGGCCACGCCTAACTTCAAGAGCGCCTTTGCTTCTCGTGCAACCTCCGACGCCGCCATGGTTGGAATCTCAATTTGGATCTTTCTGCTGTACCACCACGAGGTAAGAATCGCCATCGCCGCAACACATACCAGCGACGGGACAATGCCCTTTTCCCGAAAGAAATACACTACGGGAATGCTGATGACTGTGCCCCAGACAGCTCCGATGACATTCATCTTCGCGAGATCTGTAATTCGCCGCATTCCCTGGAGCAGGGCACCTTGGCCTGCTGAAATAAGTTGAAACAACACCGCCAAAGAGAGAACACAAACCGCGCTCGTGCGGTGCGCATCGCCAAACGTAATCTTTGACACCTGGCGAGAGAAGGTGATGAGCATCAGCGCGCCGAAGATACCGAGAATGACCGACGTACGCCTTAATACGGCGACCGTTCTTCCGATCCGCGCCTTGTCGTCGCTACCCGCCGCCTCTGCAATTTGACGCACTCCGCTACTGTTTATTCCCATACCAGCGGCGCTCTGTGTCAGCGTAACGATGGACGTGAACAGTCCGGCCAACCCAAATCCCGCTGGACCAAGCAAGAGTGACATTGCCTTGGTGCGAATAATTCCAATGCCAATGTTCAAGACCGAGGCACCACCCACGACGGCGGAAGACTTCAGAATCTGACCATAGGTCTGCTTCTTGGCGGAGGGTGTCGAGACCAGTTCCGGCAAGGACTCTGAAGGCGATACTTCTAGCGGGCTATCACATGGTACAGATGACATTTTGAGATCCACAGGAAGGAGTTCGATCTGGTATTACCGACTCTGCTTTTTGCTTTCGTTCAGTGAAGACAACACTCGCGGCGCCTCACTCGATTCTGCAGCGATAGTCTGTCTAAGCCGCCCCATTGCCAGTGAACATTGCGATAGGCGTCTGAAGAATGATCCATATATCCTGCAATATGGAACGAGATTCTGCATAACGAATGTCCATCCGAACCATCTCGTCAAATGTCGTGCGGGAGCGGCCCTTGATCTGCCACAGTCCAGTAAGGCCTGGCTGAATCTCAAGCACTCGCCGCTTATGCCATAAGCGATAGCACTCATATTCGTACGGTACCGGCGGCCGGGGTCCTACCAGGGACATGTCCCCGCGGAGCACGTTTACAAACTGCGGT
The DNA here is from genome assembly GCA_963725995.1 of uncultured Acidobacteriaceae bacterium. Lineage (GTDB taxonomy): Bacteria > Acidobacteriota > Terriglobia > Terriglobales > Acidobacteriaceae > JANXZS01. The sequence continues at coordinate 26,881 of CAVSAX010000021.1, forward strand.
AACTCATCGAGGCTCGTCTTACGAAGAAACTGACCTAACGGAGTGATCCTGGGATCGTTCACTAACTTATAGGTGCCATTCCCTTGTTTAACGCCGTCCGCTCCAGCAATCAGCTTGGTTACATAGGCTTGATGAACTGCCGGGTCATTATCCGGATACATTGAGCGAAACTTGAAGAAGTCAAACAGGCGGCCGTACTGACCTACTCTCTTCTGGCAAAAAAATACAGGCCCTTTCGAAGTGAGCTTGATAAGAATAGCGATCATCAGAAAAACAGGTGACAGCAGGATCAGTGCCGCCGCACTGCCGACAACATCGAGCACGCGCTTTAGGATTTGGTCGCCGCGACTCGATCCCCCATCCGGGCACAAATCGCGATAGATGAGGTCTTCCCTTTCGCCTTCGCCCCTGCTGCTCGAGGGCTGCGGATATATTCGAATCTGAAGATAGATTCGCGACAACTCCTCCGGACCAACTGCCTTCCGAAGCGCGCCGATGATTTTCCTGGCGATGACGTCGGTGACACTAAGATCGGCGCCGCCCAGCTCAGTCATCAGAAGAGCAAGGGTGTGGTCCTGCTCGTACCATCCGAGAACATCCGTCTCGCGCGTACATGAGGCGATTGCGGTGCTGATGCTGCGTACGAGCTTCGCCGGTTCCTTGGCCTGGAAATCCGCCCCCTTCACCAAAACGAGAATGAATGGGTTTCCGGATCGCTCCGTGCGTCTCCGCTCCAGTCGAAGCAGGTGCATAAAGACTTGCTCGGAAAGGATCTCGATTCCGTGCTCTAGTGCAATCGCTTCAGGGCGACTCTGGGATACGAGTTGTATCTCCCCGACCGATATTGCTTTCCTGACGGGCATGTTTTTTGGCCTCTATCCTTGCCGGACTTTTATTTAACCCAAGGAGTGGTCTGTTTCCCTGCAACGCGATTACTGGACTCTGTCTTCGTGACTCGGAACTTCATTGAATTGTTACGTGGTCGGATCCCGCAGACGGCAGACGCTCCAGGTGTCCCGCGTTGATCTCGATCGCCACCGACTGATGAATTACACCGATTGAAATGACGAGCTTGCATCCATTCTTGCGATTGATCACAAAGCCTTCCACGCCTTCAAACGCACCTGCACGAACCCGAACGCGCTCTCCGAGCTCGATGAACGGGCAGACCTCCAGTAAGGCTCCCCGCTCGGCACACAGCCGGACACTCTCAATTTCTTTTTCCGAAATTGCGGCAGGGATTCCGTTGAAGGAGACGATTCGAATAACGCTCGGACTGCTAACGACCCTTATCTTTTCGTCCATCCGAATGCGTGCGAACACATAGCCTGGAAACAAAGGGCTGGTGATCTTGACGCGCCGGTCTTTCCACTGGCTTTCGCTGGTAAATGTGGGCAGGAAGGCCTCGACGCCGCGCTTCTCAAGCTGCTCGGAAACTGCCTTCTCATGCCTCGGATGGGTATATACCGCGAACCAGCGAGCTTCGTCGACGCTGGCTGAGCACGAGATGGAGGTCAACGAGTACTGTACGGCAGAGATCACGGTATCACCCTGGTCTTCTATGCTTTCAAACTGCGGACAGCGCTTCGCGATCGTGACCTACATCCAGTCACTGTGGAAATCTCAAACTCTCTTCGTAAACCCGACGCTCTTCCCGAATATCTCGCAACTACGCCCTCGAGTTTTACGATTGAGCTCAACCTGCATCAGCCAACCATGGGCCTTGCTGCAATATCACTTGCAATTCGAGTGCCAGCGACCAAAACACCCGGATCCCTGCAACCTCCAAGCGGTGCTGTAGATTCCGATTCATGGTTCGCCGACGGTCGTAGGGTTATCCCGAGACATTGGCCTACAACTCGGGCCAGTCGGTCCAAGCGATTCCAGGTGATGAAACCCGCATAATCGCTCATTCGCTCCCTGATATCAGACTCTTCCTCGCAGAGCTGCTTGCGGCATCTATCTGCGCTATTTACAAGGACAAAACGTCCTGATCGAAGCGAAAAGAATTTTTATAAGCCTCATAATATCAATAAGAAACCATGGCGGAAGCTTGCTTGATAGAAGCCATGTTCTTGTTTTCCAAGGAACACAGATCGTCCCATGCCTGACCCTGTGGATATCTCGTGCTTTCGGCTACGTAGGGGAGTCAAAGGCGCTCTGGATTCCTGAAGAGCAAGGGCCGCGACATCGGCACTGTGCAAGCTCATGCACATGTCGTCACAATAACTTTCATATGAGTTAAAGCGAGATGACTTGCAATACAGAACTCCCCCTCCGCATGCCGGCGCTGATCCTGCAATAGAATCTTGCTTCCATGCCTGAATGAAAAATAGCTGCGTCGGATGCTCACTATTTTCACGAACAGAGGCCAGAGAAATGCCCGACGAATCGCCTTCGAAGTGGTTGTCCGTTTTCGCGCCGACTTGATCCGACTATTTTTTACGGCTGCCGTAGTAGCCGTAGTATGAGCTTCCGTCTATCTGGCATTCATTTACGACGATCCCCCAGATCTTGGAGCCCAGGATCTCGAGAGCGGGAGCTATCATCGACTTCTCAGTCCTTTCAGCCCGCACCAGCATGATTGCGCCGTCCACCAAAGGAAGAATCTCGGCTACATCCGCCATCGGAATCACCGGCGCGCAATCGAGAATGACCCACTGAAACATGCTCCGAAGTTCGCTCAAGAACGGATTCAGCACAGCGGCCGTCAGGAGTTCGGTTGGGGAATCGATGCACTTCCTCACGCCCAGGACGTAGAGAGGGCGATCGCCGACCTGGCGTGCAGCTTCGAGGATCGTCCGTTCACCATTCAGAACGTCTTCAACACCATCCTCTTCGAAATCGTATCCCAGCGTGGACGAGACACCAGATGCTCGAAAGTCCAGATCGACAAGGCAGGTCTGATGCCCCCCCTCGGCCAGGCACCACGCGAGATTGGTAGAGGTAAGCGTTTTTCCTTCACCAGGGCTGGGGCTGCTGATCAGGACCACGCCGCCTTCGGGATGCAGGGTACGTAGCCGCCTGCGAAGCAATTTATATTGCTCCACCGCCAGGCCAGTCGGCTCAGTGAGAAAAACAAGGCGGGACCTCTTGCTCGGTTGCAGAGCAATAGTTCGCTTCGCCGAAATTGCACGTCGGAGGGGATCTTGATTCTCGCGAGGCATGCTCGTTGTATGTAATCCCAGAATTGAGCTCATAGAATTGGCTTAACCTTAAGCAGAAATAGTATCAATGCCACGCAGGAAATCGCGGAAACGAGAATTGTCTGCACCATCATCAGCCGCCCGCGCCGCACGTCTGCCTGGCTGATGATTGGCGGTATTGTTCCCAATACCTGGACCTTCAAGGGCACCATTCCCTTTAGCTCGGTGTCGGATTTGATCGACCCGCTCATCAAGTAAAACGCAATCACCATGCCTGCCGGCAAGATGAGCGCTATGCCGAGCGCTCCTGCCATAAACGGTATTCGTTTAGGACTGACTGGCTTTTCCGGAGTCTTTGCCGGATCCAGAACTGTGAATCTCTTGCCCTGCTGAGTACGTTCCAGCTCCTCAGACATTCCGGCGGAAAATGTTTTGTCCAGAAGCGACCGATAGTTCTGGCTCGACACCTCGTAATTGCGGGTCAGCTCGGCGAGCTGACTTTCAAGCACAGGTACAGAATCCACCTTCGACTGATAAGACTGGATCTGCTGCTGAAGGGCCGCCAGTTGCTGTTTGCGGCGTTGCAGTTCCCTGTCGATTAGCGAAAGACGAACCTGCGTATTCGAGTCGCCCGAATCGACGGAGTCGGAAGGCTGTTCAGGCAGTTTTGCAAGGCGCGCATTCAAGTTCTTAAGCTCTTCCTTTGCCGCGATAACGTCGGGATATGTGTCGGTGAACTGGCGCTTCAGATTCCACAGCTCACTCTCGAGGCGTCGCTTGTCCTGCAGCAATCGCCCTCGCTCAGAGAGCGATGCAGTATCGCGCACTTCCGTCGGCTTCACCTGAGTAAGCAGAATTCTCTCCTGGTCCAGCCTGCTAATCGTGTCGGAATTAGTCTGCACCTCGGCGTGCAGGAACGATAACGCCTGTACATTGGTATTGATCTGATCTGGCGTAGAGCCCAGGTGCTTCATCTTGAAGGCTTCGAGCTGTTCTTCCTGCTCCTCAAGGCTCTTCCGCGCATCGACGAGTTCCTTGGATAAGAATTGTGTCGTACCCAGAGCCTGCTGCTGCCGCACTTGTAGATTCCAGTTGATAAAGCTGGAAGCGAGCTGATTGGCTATCTTTGCAACAAGGGTGCGATCTTCGTCCTCATACGAAATGCTGAAACTGCTCAATCCCGCTTCTGGCTCCCGTGCCAACTTCAACTCAATCTCGGTTTTGCTACGCATGTAGTTCAGGACTTCTTCACGGGTCCTTTTCTTGCGCATTTCCGGATACAGATTGTCCATATCCACGATCTCCTGGAGCCTCGAGTCGCTTAACACCTGCTGTGTCAAAGTGTTCAGGCGGGCATTGGGATCGGACGTGACTGTGGATGCGACATAGCGTTCTGGAATTTTCTGAGGGTCCACCAGGATCGTAGTGGTTGCACGATAGATATTTGGCAACAACGAAACGCCAACGATTCCGAGGATCGCAAGCAGAAGCGATGACAGCACGACAAGGTGCATGTGCCTCTTCACCGCCCTGAGGCACTGTTTGATCGACATTGGCGAATTAACCGGGCGTACCTGCTGCTGATTCATAATCCCTCAAAACCTGGCTAGTGTTGCCTACTGAAAGATTTGCGCTGTTGACGCCCATACCTATGAAAAAAGTAAAACATTGCGAGTGAAGTTTGCGCCGTTAGTGCCTCCCGAATAGCGCGGGACGCTGGACGACAAGTTGAGCCCGTGAGCCAACTGACGACCATAAGAACAATCCGCAAGAACGACGCTAGTACCCCATCTCTGGCTCGCAAGCGCGTCAAGCAGACATTACGACCATAAGGCAACTCCGACCCAATATCTTCATGGCTCTTTCCTAGGGAACGATTACGGTATCACCGGGCTGAAGATTAATGTTCTGCTTGCTATCGCCCTTGATAGCTGCTACATAGTTGAAGCTCAATTTCTGTTCATTGCCGCCCGTCCCGCGCAGAACAATGATGCCCTTGCGGTTCGCAAAGGTGTTCAGTCCACCAGCCTGGGCAATGAGCTGCAGAACCGATATCGGCGCGATCAACAGATATCCGCCCGGCTTGCCCACCTGGCCCATCACATAAACCTGCCGGCTGCGGATCTCCACCACACTGACGGTAACCTGCGCGCTCACGACATAAGAGCTGAATCGCGTCGTCAGATCCTGCGCCAACTGGTTCGCTGTCATTCCCGCAACGTGCACGTCGCCGAGCAGCGGCAGGGATACGAAACCATCCGGGCCAACCGTAACTGTCTGGGAGAGGTCCGTGTTCTTCCACACATTGACGCGAATCACATCCGCGGGTCCAAGCTTGAATTGAGAGGTTGCGGACGCCCCTAGCTGGCCCGAGTTGGCCGGCGCATCCGCATAGGCCGCATTTGGCAGGCGCACAGCATTGGACTCGGTAGCGGCAACGCTTTGCGCATTGAGCACAGTCGCGGAGACGACAATCAATATCAAAATGGTGAGAAATCGAATTGGATTATTTGAGTACATGGTGGTCAGTTGCATTGCCTCGCGACCAATAACATGCACATGGATGGCCACAATTCTGGACGATCATTCTTCCGCCATCCTCTGATTTCAAGCCCTAATTTGCGGATAAGAGGCGGATTGTTCTGCACCGTGTTGCAATGTGTGCAACTGTTTGCACCTCGCGACCAATCCATTACCAGATTGGTCTCCGGCTGGCGGTCCAGCGCCCTAGGCCGATGCACCAACCTCTTTCCAGGCCGGCTTTCCCGGTTTAGCTATCCCATGGTCACTCGACATCGCGACGGTACACATATAAGAGGTGAGCCAGGACGCTCTGCGGTCAGCGTCCGAGCAAATTGACGCTGCACCGCTACTCGCACGGGAAGAATGTGCAGCAACTTGCAACAAACGTCGAAAAGCCGACACTCCGTCCAATCGGCATTTGGGATTACGCAAGATTCGTGCCAGCCACAAGCTTCGTAATCGCGTAGTGCGCAACATCGGCAGGCCGTCGGCTTCCCTTCTCAAGCAACGTGCGTGACTGAACCGGCGCGGTTTTCACCGCGTCAGCAGAGTTACTTCGCCCGATTGGCAATACCGGTGCTTCAATCCAGAGCGCACCAGTCAATGTGCAGTGGATGACGTCGTCGCTGTCCACGGATTTGGTCCTCTACGTGCACAAGTTGAGGATTGTTGAGGGCATAATGGGCGAAATTAACGGATATCGACCGGCTGAAGCACTTATCGGTGAATCACTCGGAATCCGAAGAGTTGGCGAACAGCTTAGAAAAGCTGCGCTAACTGACATTCCGGTTCTCATCGTTGGAGAAAGTGGAACCGGCAAGGAATTGGCCGCCAGGTTGTTGCACGATTTGAGCGCACGGCGTGCACATAATTTCCTCAAAGTTAATTGTCCGACGGTCCTGAGCAGGCAATTTGAAAGTGAGCTCTTTGGCCACGAACCGGGTGCCTTCCCAGGAGCAACCGAAGCGAAGGCGGGCAAGTGCGAGAAGGCGGATAAGGGCACGCTCTTCCTGAACGAGATTGGGGAACTGCATCTGACCCTCCAGCCCAAGTTGCTGCATGCCCTTCAGGACTTCCGGGTTGCGAGAATTGGCGCATCCACTGAGCGGACGATCGATATTCGCGCTATCTGCACAACCAGTCAGGATCTGGAGACCCAGGTAGCAAAAGGTGACTTCCGCGCGGATCTGTTTTATCGGATCAATGTGCTGACGATCAACATGCCTCCGCTGCGTGAGCGCTTGTCTGACGTGCCGATCCTGATGAACCATTTCATTCGCGTGCACAGCGGGCGCATCGGTGGAAAGCCGCAACCCATGAGCCTCTCCTTGACGAAGTCCCTTGAGTGTTACCACTGGCCGGGGAATGTCAGGGAACTTGAGAATCTCGCTAAGTGCTATGTCGTGCTGGGCGGAGAAGAACAGGTCATCTCCATGCTGAGACGGCCCGACGATCTCCATGACGAGACCCACGATCCCATCGACACCACAACACCGTTGAGGATCCAGACCAAGCGCGCGGTGCAGCATCTTGAACGCAGGATCATTCTGAGCGTTCTTCAGTCTCACCAGTGGAATCGCAGGAAAACAGCGAGATCCCTGGACATTAGCTATCGAACTCTGTTGTCGAAGATAAAAGACAGCTCGATACCACCTGTGTATCGAGAGCAAACTGCAGGAAGTCTTGCATCAAGAGCTTAAGAACGACGTGGTATTGGGCCTGTGTAGAGGATTGCAATTGTCCAGAAATGTTGTCCCGGCCGGGAAGTGTTTCGTTGTCAAAATTGCCGGTTCCATTCGCTGGGCAGGTTAGGCAGATCAAATGCTTGTCAAAGGTCTTGTCGAGCAGGTTTGGTTTCAATGGATTTCCAGCGCAGCATCGCGGCAGTTAATTTCAACAAGGACTTGGGAGGAAGCGTGATCAATTTCGGCGTCATCGGTTACGGATACTGGGGACCAAATCTGGTCCGCAATCTCTTTGAAGTAGCAGACACGCAAGTCATCGCGGTTAGCGATATGCGTCAGGATCGCCTGAACGCAGTCAGCAGCCGCTATCCATCCGTCGAAGTCTCCACAGACTTCAACGATCTGCTCAACAACCCCAACATCGACGCAATCGCGATTGCGACTCCGGTCTCCACTCACTACGAGCTCGCGTTGCAGGCTCTCAAGGCTGGCAAGCACGTCATGGTGGAAAAGCCGATGACCTCTTCGTCCGAGCAGGCAATGCACCTGATCGACGAGGCAGCCAGTCGCAATCTCACTCTGCTGGTGGACCACACCTTCGTGTATACCGGCGCGGTACGAAAGATCAAGGACATTGCCGACTCAGGCCAGCTGGGAGACATCCTCTACTACGATTCCACGCGCATCAACCTGGGTTTGTTCCAGCGCGATGTTGACGTCATCTGGGATCTGGCTGTCCATGATCTTGCCATCATGGATTACATCCTCCCCTCGTCGCCCGTTGCCGTGGCAGCCACCGGCATCAACCACGTATTTGGCGGCAACGAGAACCTTGCATACATCACCATGTTCTTCGAGGAAAACATCATCGCTCACGTCAACGTCAATTGGCTCTCTCCAGTTAAGGTGCGGCGCACCCTGCTCGGAGGCAGCAAGCAGATGATCGTTTATGACGACATGGAGCCAAGCGAGAAGGTCAAGGTCTACGACAAGGGCATCACCCTGAACGGAACACCGGATTCTCTCTACAAGGCACTCGTCGGTTATCGCTCGGGAGATATGTTTGCTCCGCAGCTCGACATGTCGGAAGCTCTTAAGGTTGAGATTCAGCACTTCGTCGATTGCATCCGCACAGGCGAAGAGCCCATCACCGGCGGCCAGGCTGGCCTCCGCGTGGTTCGCATCCTTGAAAGCGCCTCCCGCTCCATGAAGCAGCGCGGCAAGCTGGTTGACCTGGTACCAGAAGGCCTCGAGCTCAGCAGGGGTATTGCCTGACATGGCCGACGCCACGGTGGATGTTGAAACGCTGTCAACTGATTCTCCAGATTCTCCGGCAGCTCTGCCACCCGCAAAGCTACCGGAGTTCAGCCGGATTGCACCCGATGTAAAGCTTGGAAAGGATGTGCGGATCTTTGCCTTCGTCAACCTCTACGGTTGCTCGATCGGCGACAACAGCAAGATCGGCACCTTCGTTGAAATCCAGAAGAACGCTGTCATCGGCCGTAACGTGAAGGTCTCGAGCCACACCTTCATCTGTGAGGGTGTCAAGATTGAGGATGAAGTCTTCATCGGTCATAACGTCTCGTTCATTAACGATAAGTACCCGCGGTCAACCAGCGCCGGCGGTGCACTTCAAACAGAAGCGGACTGGCAGGTAGTCGAAACCGTTGTGAAGCGTGGAGCATCGATCGGAACAAGCAGCACAATACTTTGCGGAGTCACCATTGGCGAGCATGCGGTGGTCGGCGCAGGCAGCGTTGTGACCCGCGATGTTCCACCGAACACCGTAGTTGCTGGAAACCCAGCTCGGATACTAAGGAAAGTGGAGGAGTAATGAAGATCCCGTTTGCAGACTTGAAGTCTTTGCACGCCGAAATCGAAGAAGATCTCACTGAGGTCTTCCGTCGCGTCCTTGGGAACTCGTCGTTTGTGTTGGGCCCAGAGGTCCAGAAATTCGAAGAAGAATTTGCGGCCTACGTTGGCACGAGCCACTGCGTCGCAGTCAACACTGGCACGGCCGCTATCCACCTGGTGCTTGCGTCGCTTGGCATCGGGCCCGGCGACGAAGTCATAACTGTCCCTCATACATTCATTGCAACCGCCGAAGCAATCACCGCGGTTGGCGCAACACCCGTCTTTGTAGATATTGATCCTATCTCCTTCAACATGGATCCAGCGTTACTCGAAGCTGCTATTACCAGCAAGACTCGCGCGATTATGCCCGTCCATCTCTACGGGCAGACCGCCGATATGGATCCGATCCTTGAAATTGCCCAGCGTCACGGTATTCCTGTCGTAGAGGATGCGTGCCAGGCTCATGGCGCGGAGTACAAGGGCAAGCGCGCCGGCTCACTCGGCGTTGCCGGATGCTTCAGCTTTTATCCTGGCAAGAATCTTGGTGCCTGCGGCGAAGGCGGCGCGGTCACGACCAACGATGCAGATCTTGCTCATCGCATCCGCATGTGGCGCGATCACGGCTCATCCAAGCGCTATGAGCATCTCTTCCCTGGTCTGAACATGCGCATGGAAGGCCTGCAGGGCGGCTTCCTCTCAGTGAAGTTGAAGCATCTCGATCGCTGGAACGATCAGCGGCGCGAGGCTGCTGCTGCCTACTCAAAGGCGCTCGCCGGCACAGGAGTCGAAATTCCAACCGAGATGCCTTATGGCCGCCACGTATATCATCTCTACGTGATCCAGTCTGACACTCGCGAAACGCTGCGGCAGCAATTGGCAGATGCCAATATCGAATCAGGCTTGCACTACCCGACGCCACTGCACCTGCAGGAAGCGTACAAGTCTCTCGGCTACCAGCGCGGCGCCTTCCCGGTAACTGAACGGGTGACAAGCCGCATCCTATCCCTTCCCATGTACCCCGGCATCCCGGTCGAATCTGTTGAACGGGTAGTATCGGAGCTACGGGAGTTCAGTCATGTCGGCTGAGCATGATATCGAGCGGGCCGGCGAGTTCAGAACTGTGCCTGCCGTCTTCGGCAGCAAGAAGGTTCAGAACGATCCGGCCTGGGAGTGGGACTACGCAGCACATCTGAAGCAGGCACATTCACCCGCGGAGTTGCTCGCGCTCTACTCGCGCTATCGCTCCGAGGAAGGCGCCTTTGAAACTCAACTCCGCCGGATTATCTTCCGTGCGATGTGCCGCAACGCCGGGCACGCGTTGCAGATCGCTCCTGAAGTTGTCCTCAAGCACGCCGAGACGATGGAGATCGGTGACGCTGTCTTCATCGGCGCGCAGACCATGATCCAGGGTAGATTCGATGGCAAGTGTCGCATCGGCAATCATGTCTGGATCGGACCACATGCCTACTTCGACGCCCGCGATCTTGTTCTGGAGGATTATGTTGGGTGGGGCCCGGGAGCCAAGGTTCTCGGCTCATCCCACACAGGCAATCCCACTGACGTTCCGATTATCGCCACCGAGTTGCTGATCAAGCCCGTTGTCATAGGCTACGGCGCAGACATTGGCACCAACGCGACAATCCTTCCAGGAGTGCATGTCGGAGCGCATTCCATCGTGGGCGCTGGCGCGGTCGTTACCAGCGATGTCCCGGAATACTCGGTCGTCGCGGGTGTGCCGGCACGAATCATCAGTCATCGCAAATAGCTTGGCGCGCCGCGCCCTGGATGGCTGCGGCAGGAGATACAAAGATGAGTACACTGTCCACTCCAGTGACAAAAATGATCCCGGTAGCTCGCCCATATGTTGGCGCGGAAGAAGAGCAGGCCGTTGTCGCGGTGCTGCGCTCGGGCTGGCTCACCCAGGGACCGCGTGTCGCCGAATTCGAAAAAAAGTTCTCTGAATACATCGGCTGCGATCACGCCGTGGCAGTCTCCTCTTGCACTACCGCTCTGCACCTGGCCCTTGTGGCAATTGGCATCGGAGTGGGAGACGAGGTTATCTGCCCCAGCCTTTCCTTCATCGCGACTGCTAACTCGATCGCATACACGGGAGCAACGGTAGTCTTCGGCGACATCGATCCCGACACATATAACCTTGACCCCGCACGGCTCGAAGAATTGATTACGCCGCGCACGAAGGCGATTCTCGTCGTCCACCAGATCGGGCTGCCTGCGGAGATGAATTCCCTGCTAGCCGTAGCGGCAAAGCATGATCTTGCGATCATCGAAGACGCGGCCTGCGCTATAGGTTCGGAATACGAAGGCAAGCTCATTGGCAAGCCACTCGGAAAGCTGGCATGCTTCAGCTTCCACCCCAGAAAGGTTCTCACCACTGGCGAAGGCGGCATGATCACTACAAGCGATGCCGAGTTGGCTGAAAAGCTGCGCCGGTTGCGCCAGCACGCCATGAGTCTTTCGGATGTGGCCCGCCATAGCGCCAAACAGGTCAGCGCGGAAACCTACGATGAAGTTGGCTTCAACTTCCGCATGACAGATATGCAAGCCGCGGTAGGCATTACCCAGCTCGGGCGGCTGGGAGATTTCCTGGAGAGGCGGCGGTTCCTCGCGAATCGCTACAATGCAGCACTGAGGCATCTTTCATGGCTGCAGACCCCGGTTGTCCCCGCCAACTGCAATCCCAACTATCAGTCGTACATGGTTCGTCTGCTTGGCGGAGTAGCTGAGAAGCGCGATGCAATTATGCAGGAGCTGCTGGAGAAGAACATTTCCACCAGGCGCGCAATCATGGCAATCCATCACGAGCTGCCGTACCGCGCGGAGCATTGGGAACGAAGCCTGCCGCAGACCAATCTCGTAGCCGCATCCGGACTGATCCTACCGCTCTTCCATCAGATGACCGAATCCGAACAGGACTATGTCATCGAAGCCCTTCTCTCCATCAGCCTCTAATTGAGCTTCCCCCTTTAATCCGCAAGCACACTCTCGCATGCGGATCCAAAGGGGGCAGTTCTTTGTCTGGAGTCTCTATCCTTACACAGACAAAGAGGGTGAGCGGCGATCGCGCATGCCACTCACCCTCTCAGGTTTCTTCATTGCTAGTTCGCGGTAAAGTTCATTCCCGTCACATTCGTTGTCGTCAAACTCGTCGTCCGGCTTGTGGGCGTATACGCTCGTCCCGTCTTGCTCGGGGTGATTGTGTACGTTCCATTGGTGAGGCCGGTAAACGAGTAGGTACCCAGGGTATTCGAGGTCGCTGTGGCTGTTGCGGATCCGGTCAGCCGTACGGTGACCCCCGAAATACCAACACCGGAGATAGTGCCGCTGATCGTGAACGTCTGGGTGGCAAAGCTCGCCGTCGCATTTGCAGCGCTAATCGTAACTGCCCGATTCGTCGGTGTGAAGGCATAGCCCGTCTTGCTCGGTGTCACTGTGTATGAGCCGTTCGCGAGCCCGGTGAATGAATATGCTCCAGAGGCGTTTGCAGTCACGGTCGCTGTAGCTGCCCCGGTCAACTGCACCGTGGCCCCGTTACCGCCAGTGCCGCTGATGGTCCCGCTTATAGTAAACGTCAGCGTCGCGAAGTTTGCCGTCGCATTCGCACTGCTGATCGTGACCGCCGCGCTCGCCGGAGTGAAGTTAAAGCCCGTCTTGCTCGGTGTCACAGTGTAGGAGCCGTTTGTCAGACCACTGAACGTGTATGCGCCGGCCGCACTCGCCGTCACTGTCGCCGTGGCCGCACCGGTCAATCGCACCGTGGCTGCATTACCGCCAGCTCCGCTGATCGTGCCGCTTATGGTGAACGTCTGCGTCGCAAAGTTTGCCGTCGCATTCGCACTGTTGATCGTGACAGCCGTGCTCGCCGGGCTGAACGTGAAGCCCGTCTTGCTCGGAGTCACAGTATACGAGCCATTCGTAACAGAGAATGAATAGGTGCCTGTAGTACTTGCAGTCGTCGATGCCGTCGATGTGCCGGTCAACCGTACTGTAGCCCCGTTTCCACCAGTGCCGCTGATCGTGCCGCTGATCGTGTACGTCACCGTTGCAAAGTTTGCCGTCGCATTTGCGCTACTGATCGTCACCGCCCGGCTCGCCGGGGTAAACGTAAAGCCCGTCTTGCTCGGTGTCACTGTGTAGGAGCCGTTTAGCAGACCAGTGAATGAGTACACGCCGGCCGGATTGGCCGTAACAGTAGCCGTCGCGGCTCCGGTCAAATTTACCGTTGCGCCACTACCGCCGGCTCCACTGATCGTGCCGCTGATCGTGAATGTCTGCGTCGCGAAGTTTGCCGTCGCATTCGCCCCGCTCACCGTGACCGCCGCACTGGCAGGCGTAAACGTAAAGCCTGTCTTGCTCGGAGTCACTGTGTAAGCCCCATTCGCCAGACCAGTGAAGGTGTAAGCGCCGGTGGAAGTCGCAGTTACCGTCGCTGTGGCTGCTCCGGTCAAATTTACCGTCGCACCATTCCCGCCAGCACCACTGATCGTGCCGCTGATCGTGAACGTCTGCGTCGCAAAGTTGGCCGTCGCATTCGCCCCGGTAACCGTGACAGCCGCGCTAGCCGGCGTGAACGTGAAGCCAGCCTTGCTCGGAGTCACCGTGTAAGCGCCGTTCGCCAAGCCAGTAAAGGAATAGTTGCCCGATGCATCCGCTATGGCCGTAGCAGTAGCTGCGCCCGTCAGATTTACTGTTGCGCCATTCCCGCCCGTTCCACTGATTGTGCCGCTGATCGTGAACGTCTGCGTCGCAAAGTTTGCCGTCGCATTCGCCCCGGCAACCGTCACGGCCTGGTTCGCCGGGGTGAAGGCGAATCCAGCATTGCTCGGCGTGACAGTATAAGACCCGTCTGCTACTCCGGTGAATGTGTAGACGCCTGCAGCGGTTGCCACCACTGTCGCAGTTGCAGCCCCGCTAAGGCTGACCGTCGCACCCGCACCTCCGGGTCCGCTGATTGTGCCTGAAATACTGGACGTTGCGGTCGGCGTAAAGATCACGTCTACCCAATAATTCGCCGCGTTAAAACTATTGATCGGGAATCCGCCGCCGGCGCCATAAACGTACACGCCATTGGTTCCGTCCACACCACTTGCAAGTGCGTGCAGTGGTCCCGAATCTACCCCTGAGCTCGCAAAGAAATTAAAGTCGCTCGAGTAATGACCCGTCGAGGTGAAGTAGGACGCAATGTAGGTAGTGTTTGCCTGCACGGGCACTGGCGACGAGAAGAATACCTGCTGCCAGCCGGAACTTCCCTCGCTCGTGAATGTAGCCGTCGCAAGCAATGTCCCCGCGCTCGACCACAGTTCGCCGGTGTGGACGCCTGTGTTGAGCGCCGCCTTGTAGAAGCGGATGCCCGATATAAATCCGCTCGAATCAGTACGGAACTTGACCCCCAGCTCAAGCGCCGCGCTCTCTCCGTTGTCTACGAGAATGGGCGCATTCGCTGGTTGCCAGATTGTATTGCACGGGCAATTCGGAGGCACAGCGAAGTTCGCTGCTGTCACATTCGCATTTGCCACAACCGCGTTCATGCTGGTTGGCGTGAACACTGATCCCACCAGGGATGGCGTAATCGCGTACGTGCCATTCGCAAGCCCGGCGATGCTGTAGTTTCCTGCAGCGTCAGCGACCGTGGACGCAGAAGTCGTGCCGGAGATGTTTACCGTCGCACCAGCGCCACCACTGATCGTTCCACTAATCGCGTAAGTGAGCACAGTCGTTGCGAAATTCACACCGCCTACGCTCGCTCCATTCACAGATACGTTCTGGCTCGCGGGACTGAACGCCAATCCCACCGCAGAAGGTGTCACCACGTACGATCCATTCGGCACCGCGAAGCTATAGTTGCCGGATGCATCTGTCACCGTGGTCAGGGTTGTGGCACCGCTCAAAGTCACCGACACCGCGGGTCCTCCGGTCACGGTTCCTGACACGGAGAATGTAGGTACTGCGGAAGTGAAGTTAACACCCAGCTTATGGGCGCCGCTGATCGTGATCGTCTGGCTCGCCGGACTAAACACGACGCCGGCCGCACTCGGAGTTACGACGTACGTGCCATCCGCTAATCCGCCGAAGCTGTAATTCCCCGAAGCATCGGTAGTGGTCGTCGCGCTCGATTTCCCGCTCAGAACTACGGTGGTTGCCGCGGCCGCTGGACCTGTAACCACACCTCCAAGCGTGTGTGAAGCCGCCGAAGCATAAATAACATCGACCCAATAATTCGTAGCGTTGTAGGTGTTGTTCGGGAACAGACTGCTCGACGAATATGCGTACACGCCGTCCTGGTCTACTCCCGTAGGCAATGCGTGCAGCGGAGGGCTGTCTACTCCCGCGCTCGCGAAGAACGCAGAATCATCGGAATAGTGCCCAAACGGAGCAAAGTAAGAAGCAACGTAGGTAGTGTTCGCCGTCACCGGTACGGGATTGGCAAAAATGACTTGCTGCCACCCCGACGTACCTTCGTTCGAGGACGTTGCGGTGGCGAGAAGTGTTCCTGCTGTGGTCCACAGGTTGCCAACGTGAGTGCCTGTATTCGCCGGCGCCTTGTAGTAGCGCACTCCAACAACATAGCCGTCAGAATCAGCGCGGAACTTGACTCCGAGCTCAACCGGTTGAGCATCCGCCGAATCAATCGTTCCCGGCTGCGCTGTTCCCTGCCAGATCGTATTGCAGGGGCAAATTGCCAGCGTGGTGAAGTTTACCCCGGTAAGATCTGCTCCGCTCACCGAAGCATTCTGACTGCCCGGAACAAATATGATGCCGTTCTTGCTCGGAGTAACCGAGTAGGGTCCGTCGTACACGGTGCTGAATGCATAGTTCCCGGAACTATCCGCAGTTGTAGTTGCCGTGGTCGTTCCGTTGCTCAGTGACACGGTCGAGCCGGGTCCGTTTGCGCCGGCAATGTTCCCGCTCAAAGCGTGAGGCTGCAGTGGCGTAAACAATACGTCGACCCAGTAGTTTGAAGAGTTGAAGCTATTCGACGGGAACGTGGGGCTTGAAGTGTTGGCGAAAACTCCATTTGAGCCATCGACCCCGTTGGCCAGAGCGTGTAGTGGCGGGTTGTCAGCGCCCTTCGTGGCAAAGAAGTTTGCGTCTACGGAATAATGTCCCGAGGGCGCAAAGTACGATGCGATGTACGTTGTGTTTGCAGCCAGGAGTATCGGCGACGCAAATGTCACCTGCTGCCAGCCCGATGCCGTCTCACTCGTAAACGTGGCCAACCCTAGACTAGCGCCTGAGCTCGTCCAGATGTGGCCGACGTGCGTCCCCACATTTGTGCTTGCTTTGTAGAAGCGCAATGCGGTTACAAAGCCCGCGGTATCGACCCTGAATTTCACTCCTAGTTCGACCGCAGTACTGTCGTTACTATCAATCACCGACGGAGTTGCAGATGGCTGCCATACCGAGATGCAGTTGCACGCCTGTCCTTGGAAATTGACACCCGGAACGCTGGCCCCAGTCAAAACCACTGTCTGCGTGCCCGGTGTAAAGACGAATCCCGTTTCCTGCGGCGTCACCGTAAAGGTGCCATTCAGCAGCCCATTGAACGAATAATTTCCAGAGACATCCGCCGTCGTTGTGGCAACGACAGACCCGCCAAGTTGCACGGTTGCGCCGGCCCCGCCCGTTATCGTGCCCGAGATGCTTAGCGGATTCGAAACGACCGCCGTGAAGTTCGCGCCTGTCACAACGCCGCCGTTAATAGTGATCGTACGGAAAGCAGGACTGAACGAGACTCCCGCTAAGCTGGGCGTAAGCGTGTATGTCCCGTTGATCAGGCCGTGAAAGCTGAAGTTCCCCGTCCCGTCGGCCGTCGTTGTTTGCGCTTCCGGACCACTCAGAGTTAGCGTGGCTCCAGCTCCGCCGTAACCGCTAATTGTGCCGGAAATACCGTAGGTATTTGAAGACGTATAGACAACGTCCACCCAGTAGTTGCTAGAGAGCGAGCTCGCGCTTGGGAAGCCGCCGGATGTTGTATATAGATAGACGCCGTTTTGTCCATCAACGCCGTTCGCCAGCGCATGAAGCGGAGGATTATCAACTCCCGACTGCTCAAAGTAGAACGCATCGGCGGAGTAGTGCCCCGCGGGTGCGAAATACGAAACCACATACGTCGTATTTGCCTGCACCGGAATCGGCGTTGTGAAGTTTACCTGCTGCCAGCCGGAACTGCTCTCGCCCGTAAAGTTGGCAGTTCCCAGCAACGCGCCGGAGCTGGACCAAACATGGCCAACATGCGCTCCGGTATTTGCGCTCGCTTTGTAAAAACGCACTCCGAGAATGGAGCCGTCCGAATCCGCACGGAACTTCATTCCCAGTTCCACCGCTGACGCATCGCCGCCATCAATAGTTGTCGGCGTAGCCCCCGAACTCCAGACCTTGCAGGGGCAGGTTTGCGGAGCAATGGTCACTGGAATCCCATTAGTAGGTGTTTCAATGTTGCCGCTGTCGTCCGCTGCACGGCTCAGCAGTGTAATGGAACCCACGACCTTGGGGCTCCAGCTATAGCTCCAACTGGCACGTCCTGTCGCAGGATGCCAGGTTGCGCCTCCGTCTCCGGAGAACTCAACTCCGCCCACCAACCCACCAACATCCGTCGCGGTGCCGGTGATTGTGACCGAGCCGCCGGTGGTCAGGTTTGCGCCCGTCGATGGCGAAGTAATTCGGGATGACGGCGCTGTCACATCGGTGGAAGTTGTCGCTGATACGACGCCAGGCTGCAACGTCGCAGGCTGCACGCCCATGTCTGCAAACAGGTTTACGGTGGCCTGTTGCATGTTCGTATCAGGATCCGGATTTGTGAAGCCATACGGATTGTCGTGGTTACTGTTCAGGCCCCACGACCAATTCACGGTTCCAGCACCGAAGACCAGCGCTCCGCTCGCAGCCCGATACATCATCAGGTGATGGATGGCCGTTCCGGCTCCATAGGTTCCGCCATAATCCAGCAGGAGATCCGACGTCATGGGATACGTGGTTGTCGACATCTGGAAGGCGCCGGCTGGACGTGCACCGTTATCTACGTCCATATCCCACTCGTAGCCCAGTGTCCCGCTCGGCATTGTATAGGTCGCACCCGACGCAAGAGTGGCAACCGCGCTGTTGCGCCAGAATCGCATCTTGCCATCGGCAGATGGCACTTTTATGGCCTGATTGCCTGGATTATCTGGCCCCGTGCCGTTCACCATGAATAACGTTCCGCTTAGGTTGTTCTCCGGCTTGCCGCCATCCGATGGCGGACTGAAGCTGGGATCTCGCCACGTGCCCGTCCAGGTAGCGGTGGGGTCAATCTTTGCAAAGGCAAGCGTTTCCTTATAGCAGACCAACGTGCGATTGGGCGTGTTTGTCCCGTCGTAGCTATTCTCCAAACGGGTCTTCCAGAAAATCTCGTTACCACTGAAGAATGCAAGATTAACCCCAGCATCCCGAGCTGCCTGAACATTGGCGCGATGCGGTCCAGACCAGTATTCGTCGTGACCCGCGTCCATGTAGACTTTGTGATTCTTGATTAGCGATCCGCTTCGCGCAGCGTCTATGCCCGTAAAATATGTCACGTCGTAACCGTTTGATTCGAGCCACTGAACCATGGGAAACTCAGCGCCGAAGACAAACGTATTCGATTCCTGCTGAAAGCTGCGGGTCGAGAATGGACGGTTGTAGCTTACTTTGTAGGAACGTGTCGTCGTGTCGAAGGTCGGAGATGCCGGACCGTAGAGACTTCCGTTGCCATAGTAGTTATAAGCTTGCCAAGTCTCGTCGGATGCTTGAAACAAAATGTTCGAATTGCTCGAGTCGTTTCGAACGATGAAGACAATGTGGCTGTCCCCGCCCGTGTCCGTTCGCTTGAGGTGCGCAAAGTAAATTCCGGAAGTTGCATTCGCGGGAACCTGCCATTGAGCCGACACCGCCCAGTTGCCGCAGTCAACAAGCCCGACTGTGTTGTCCTTGAAGCAGGCCGGCTGGGTTTGCGGCAGCGTCACCGATGGCGTAATTGTCGCCACCTTGCGCGCACCATTTCCCTGGTAGTAGCCCATGCGATAGATATTGATGGTGTATGCCCGGGCAGGAGTGTTGATCTTGAAGAAGACCGTCCCACCCTGATTGACGCTGATGTCGGTCGCGAATCCCTGGATCGTCGGATCGCCGGCGTCGCCAGTGCTCACATCCCACTCAGAGGAATCGTTGCCAGTCAGGCAGTTCTCCGCCACGATCGCGTTCGCGGGACTGTTGCATTGGGAATAGGCGTGTCCTGTCAGCCCGAGCAGCACAACCAGAATTACCCCGACCAGTCTCAGACTGGTGCGCTTCGACGCTAACTGCAGTAGGGTGCCCATGGCATTCTCTCTTCCTGAAAATTCCGCGATTGGCGCAGAAATGAGCCGTCCGGCAGATCTCAAATGCGTAAAAACAGCTAACGCCTAACTGAAATAGCACGCGAAGTGCCGAAGTAGTCATTAACGATAGCGTTGCTGCATCGGGTTACCTTGGCGGTGGCATGCGCAGAAACATGCGCATATGTCCCCAGGTCCAGCCGCTGTTTCAACGGTGCTGCGCTCCTCCTCCCTCAGAAAACAGTGCGGAATTGCCGTGGAAAGCCGAGGCGAAGGAGGCATCGCTTCCCACCATCAGCGTCCCAGCGAACCACGCTTCATTGACTGATACGTTGCCCACATAACATGTGCATTGCTTTGCGCATCCCCGTCGCCGGCAGCACCTTGCATCCCGCCCCGGTAGGTCCGAAATTCGGCTCAATTTTTGCAGAGCAGTTCGCAACCTTGTGCAACTAGAGGGGAGGCAAAGTGCTGGACGAAATGGCGAGGCAATCATCCAGATTGCTGCCCTCCATGGGCTGCCCGTGGGTGGTGAGCGCGCGGCGTATTTGCGCGGAAAGATGGTCGAATTCAGGCCTCTCCAGCGCGTCAAAATCGATGCATTTCGTGCGTTTTTGTGCGCTTTTCAACGCCTAAAAACGACCACTTTTCGCACGAAAAAGCGCGCATATTGAGGGGTGTTTTCTCAATATGCGCGCTGTGGTTTGCGAAGTGCGGAAACCGCCCCTGTTACGGCACGGTCACCGAAATCGTGTTGGAGGCGTCGCTTTCAACGCTGTTGGAGTCGACGCTCTTGATCATGTAGTTGTACGCAGTGCCGCTGATGACAGTGGTATCGATGTATGTCGTAGCCAGAATCAGGCTCCCGTTCACCATGGAATAGCCCCCGGAGCCTGTCGCACGGTAGACGCGGTAGCCTGCCACCGGATCGGGCGAAGTGCTGGGAGCGTCCCAGTAGAGGTCCACCTCATGCGGTACTGCTGCTCCCGTTCCGCTGAGTGCAACCGTCGTGGTGCTGCCGGTGCTGGAGTTGCTGCTGATCGTCACCTGGCCAGAAGCCGCTCCCGCAACGGTGGGATCAAACTGTACCGTCAGCGTCGCTGTTTGCCCAGCGTTCAACGTTGCCGGGAAGCTGCCGGCCACGATCGTAAAGCCTGCACCGGTAATGGCTGCGGAGTTCACCATCAGTGCAGATGTGCCCGACGACGTCAGTGTCACCGATAGCGTCGAAGGAGTATTGAGCGTGACACTACCGAAGGCCAGGCTGGCTGCGCTCACCGTCAATTGCGGATTCGCTGCCGCCACTCCGGTTCCGCTCAACGCCACTGTCGTCGTGCTGCCGGTGGTGGAGTTGCTGTTGATCGTCAACTGGCCTGAAACTGCGCCCGTTGCCGTCGGCTTGAACTGGATCTGCAGCGTGACCGATTGACCAGCATTCAGGGTGGTCGGGAAGCTGCTCGCGACGATCGTGAAGCCGTTGCCGGTAATGGCAGCGGAGTTCACTGTCAGTGCCGAGGTTCCCGAAGATGTTAGCGTCACCGACAATGTTGAGGTCGTGTTCACTGTTACGCTGCCGAAAGGCAGGCTCACAGCGCTCACCGTCAGTTGCGGATTTGCTGCCGCCGCTCCAGTTCCGCTTAGCGCCACCGCCACAGTGCTGCCGGTAGTGGAGTTGCTGTTGATCGTGAGTTGGCCTGAGGCTGCCCCGGTTGCAGTCGGCTTGAACTGTACTGTGACCGTCGCCGATTGGCCCGCGTTCAGTGTCGCAGGGAAGCTCCCGGCAACGATCGTGAAGCCTGCACCCGTGATGACTGCGGAGTTCACCGTCAATGCAGAGCTGCCGGAAGAAGTCAGAGTCACCGACAAGGTTGACGCCGAATTCACGGTGACATTGCCGAAGGCAAGGCTCGCTGCGCTCACTGTCAGTTGCGGATTTGCTGCCGCGACCCCAGTTCCACTCAGCCCCACCCCAACAGTGCTGCCGGTGGTGGAGTTGCTGTTGATCGTGAGTTGGCCTGAGGCTGCGCCGGTCGCCGCCGGTTTGAACTGTACGGTCAGTGTTGCCGATTGGCCAGCGTTCAATGTCAGCGGGAACGTGGCTCCCGAAACCGTAAAGCCCGCGCCGGTAAGTGCTGCCGAGTTTACCGTGACTGCCGAACTACCGCTTGAAGTCAGCGTCACCGATAATGTTGACGCCGAATTCACTGTGACGCTGCCGAAGGCGAGGCTTGCTGCGCTAACCGACAATTGCGGATTAGCTGCCGCTGCTCCAGTTCCGCTGAGCGCAACAGCCACAGAGCTGCCTGAAGTGGAGTTGCTGTTGATTGCCAACTGGCCTGAGGCTGAGCCGGCCGCCATTGGCTTGAACTGGACAGTCAACGTTGCTGATTGACCTGCGTTCAACGTCAGCGGGAAGTTCGCTCCCAGAACAGTGAATCCAGCGCCTGTAAGAGGCGCGGAGTTAACCGTGACGGCCGACGTACCGCTAGAAGTCAGCGTCAGAGTCTTTGTCGACGCGGTATTCACAGTAACGCTGCCGAAAGGCAGGCTTGCAGCGCCCACCGTCAGTTGTGGATTCGCCGGGGCCGCCGCTGTTCCTGTTCCACTCAGCGCCACCACTGCGGTGCCGCTTGTGGATGAATTGGTGCTGATCGAGAGCTGGCCCGAAGCGCCTCCCGAAAGTATGGGTGCAAACTGAACCTGAAGCGTCACGGACTGGTTGGTGCTCAGCTTGATCGGGAAGGCTCCCCCGGTGACCGTATACCCTGCGCCCGTAATTGAGGCCGCGGAAATGGTAACGGCTGACTTACCGGTAGAGGTCAGCGTAACCCCTTGTGTCGCCGACGAGCCCACGAGGACATTGCCGAAGTTCAGGCTTGAAGCGCTCAGCGTCAACTGCGAGTCGCGCGAGCCGTGGCCATACATGGGCACTTGTGCGAGCGGCTTAGCCGCCGCATCCACGAAGGTCATCTGTCCCGAATAGTCTGCAGTATTCGCTGGCGCGAAGGAGATCTGGAACGTGTGCGTTCCGCCAAACGGAATCTCAACTGGAAGCTTCTCGTCGCTTGGCAAAGAGAATGTCTGGCCCGCGATGGTCACCTGAGAGATCGAGACATTTGGCCCCTCATTCACAACCGTCACGCTGCTGTTCACTAACTGACCAACCGTGACGTCGCCAAAATCAATGCTACCCGGCTTAACCACCAAGCCATAATTGGCAGACGCCGTGTTCCCTTGATATCCGCAGCCCGAAGTCGTCGCCAGCAGGCAGGCAGCAAGGAGAGCGACCACGACGCCGCAGAACCTGTTCACTACTGGGATGGGTGACCCTGCAAGAGAGCGTGTCCGGGTGCCGGATGCACTGCTCGAGGTCGTGCCGGATTCTAACGAAGAGAGCCTGGAGGCGAAACGTGATCTATCAATGGCAAGCACTAACATCACCTCTTAAAAAGTCCAAAACTCGCATGGTAAGAGGCAGAACAGAAAAGTACGAAAAGTAATGTTACTAAGTGGAGCAACGTAGTCGTGATCTGCTCGATTCGGAGAGCCTGTGATCACATTTGGGTGTCTATTTTTTCTATCTGGGAACAATGATCGAAGCCGCCCAGCTAGCCGATTCTCTTTCCCCTGTGCTTACAACTGCAATTATCTGAATGCTTTGGTAATCAACATGAACTGCAGGAGACATGGAGTGCCGACTTCGAGAACAGGATGACACTCCCTAATGGGTCACGCAATCACACCTAATGGTTACTAAATGAACTAACTTTCGATTCTCCATCTATTACCTGCTTGTCCGAAAAAGCACTGCGTTTCGGCCTCGTGGGCACTCACTAACTGCCCACCAGCGCAGGCGCAGACAGGCCGGGCAGCCGCGCCTCTTCAAGACACTGGCTCCTCAAACTAGGTTGAAAAATAGGGGCAGATTATCGGACCGCGAATGGAATGCGAGCTAATTCAAGAACGACAGGTTGCTTCCTTCATGTTGGACAACTGTGTCCACGATGTACTTACCGATCGCTAGAGAAGCAGTGGCTGCGGGCGAAGGCACATTACAGACATGAATCATGCCCTGCGTATAAACAAAATGAAAATCGTCGATCAGCTTTCCGTTAAGGCCGAGGGCCTGGGCTCGTACGCCCGATCCTCCGGGAACCAGGTCGTCGGATGTCAGCTCCGGCATCAGGCGTTGCAATGCTTTCACGAATGCTGCCTTGCTCCACGAACGGTGATACTCACCCAGCGACATCTGCCAATGCTTTGCCGCAAGCACCCAGAAGCCGGGGTACGTCACGCAGCCCAGTGCATCGACAACATTGAATGAGCTCTTGGAATATCCCTCTCGCTTCAGCGCCAGCACGGCGTTGGGGCCTGCTTCGACGCCGCCGCCAATCCGCTTGGTAAAGTGCACTCCGAGAAACGGAAATTGCGGATCCGGTACTGGATACAGAAGTCCTTTAACGTAGTGATGCTTTGACGGGACAATGTCGTAGTATTCGCCGCGAAAGGGCACGATCATCAAGTCAAGCTTTGCATGCGCCATGCGGCTAACCCGGTCGCTTTGCAACCCCGCGCAATTAATGACCAGCTTCGCTTCGATGGCGCCTTGTGTGGTTTCGACGATCGTGTTGCTGCCAGAGCGCTTCAACCCGACAACTTCGTGCGAGAGGTGAATCACTCCGCCGCGGCGCGTTATCAGTTCAGCAAATTTTTCGGCGACCTTACCGTAGTCCACAATGCCCGTGCCTGGTACGCGAATCCCGCGAATCCCGGCCGCGTGTGGCTCGATTTCGTGGATCTGCTCGACGTTGAGTAACTGCAGACCCTTCAGACCATTTCCCGTGCCGCGCCGGTGTAGCTCATCCAGTTGCGGCAACTCGCTCTCGCTGGTCGCGACGATCACCTTGCCGCAGATGTCGTACGGCACTCCGTGTTCCTGGCAGAATGCGAGCAGCGCATCCACGCCTTCCACGCATAGGCGGGCCTTCAGGCTGCCGGGCTTGTAATAGATGCCGGAGTGAATCACTCCGCTGTTGTGACTTGTCTGGTGATTGGCGACTTTTGCTTCTTTGTCGATAACTGCCAGCGACAAACCCGGAAAGCGGCTCGATAGCTCAATACCTGTTGCCAGGCCTACAATGCCCGCGCCAATAATCGCAACGTCTACCTGAGAGGACATGTTCCCTGCTGACCCTTGTCGACAGCTATTTCTTAATCGCGTGGCACAACGCACTCTACGGTTTCATAGGTGCCGTCTTGCTGATGGATTGCTCCCGATCAGCCTAAGCGATGTTCCTGTAGTGGTCAATCGGCATACGGTGGCAAACAATGAGCGAGCTGGCGCAGAAGTGATTAGAATCACCGGAGCCGCCGGAACCAGCCAGGGCCACTATGCTGTTTTCCTTCGCGACCAGGTATCCCACGAAGTAGTAATCTTGCTGCATAGATTCAGAAACAGTACAGGAGTGAGCATGAAAGTGCGCGGAGTTGTGGCTTTTGGCGCTGGAATTCTTGTCTTGTCCGGATTGTTCGCCTTGGCGTCGGATGTAGCGGCAACTGAACCCGGGAAGGTGCGCGGCGTCACCAAGGACGGCGTCGTTTCATACAAGGGAATTCCATACGCAGCCCCTCCTGTCGGCGATCTGCGCTGGCGCTCGCCTCGTCCTGTGGACCACTGGAAAGGCGTGCGCTCGGCTGAGAAGTACGGCCACGACTGTATGCAGCTTCCCTTCCCCAGCGATGCTGCACCGCTCGGCACCACTCCGGCGGAAGACTGCCTCGTGTTGAATGTCTGGACGCCCGCAGAAAAAGTCAAAGGCCACCTGCCCGTGATGGTGTGGATCTACGGTGGCGGTTACGTCAACGGAGGCAGTTCTCCCGCGGTCTATGACGGAACACAATTTGCAAGGCAGGGCGTGGTGTTTGTCAGTTTCAACTACCGCCTGGGCCGCTTCGGATTCTTTGCGCACCCGGCGTTGATTGACGAGGCCGGCACCGGTCCCGCAGGCAATTACGCCTTCATGGATCAAATTGCCGCCCTCAAGTGGGTCAAGGAGAACATCGCGGCCTTCGGCGGCGATCCCAACAAAGTTACGCTCTTTGGAGAATCGGCAGGAGGCGGCTCGGTCCTGACCATGATGACTTCGCCGTTGGCGGAGGGACTCTTCCAGCGCGCCATCATTGAGTCGGGGGGAGGCCGCGATGGTTTGGGCGGCATGCCTCTATTGAACGCACCGGGACCAAACGGCAGGCCCTCGGCGGCCTCCGTGGCACAGGCCTTTGCCCAGGCGAAAGGAATCAAGGGCACCGATGCTGCAGCTCTGGCAGAGTTGCGCAAGCTCCCAGCAGAGCAGATCGTAGACGGGCTGAACATGGCCAGCATGTTCCAGGCGGCCACCACCTACTCCGGACCAATGATCGACGGCAAGCTTGTCGTGGAGACTCCACAGGATGCATTTCTTGGCGGGCACCAGATGAAGATTCCCGTGATGGTCGGCGCCAATAGCCGCGACATCGGCTTCTCATTTGCGAAAAACATGGACGAAGTGATGGCGCCCTTCGGCGCCGACAAGGATCGCGCGATGGCCGCCTACAACCCGGATAACTCAACCGACGCAAGAGCCGTGGGCACGACAATCGCCGCGGATCGACTCATGATTGAGCCCGCACGATACGTAGCAAAGTCAGTGACTGCATCGGGACAGACTTCATTTGAGTACCGATTCTCATACGTAGCGGTCTCCATGCGCAAGGAGTGGGACGGTGCTCCGCACGCAACCGAGATCCCATTTGTCTTCGACACCGTGAAGGCACGCTACGGAGCAGCCCTGGACCCGGCAGACAGCGCAACAGCAAAGGCTGCCAACACCTACTGGGCCGAATTTGCCAAGAACGCCGACCCGAATAGCGAAGGGCTACCCCACTGGCCGGCCTATGACGCGAAGGAAGATATCCTGATGGACTTCACCAATGCGGGGCCGGCGGCGAAACCCGATCCATGGAAGCCTCGCCTGGACATAATGGAAGCGCAATCCGCTAAGCATCCGTAAGCAATTTGCGTACGCAGAAATGTCGGGTCACGGTCTGTTCGGGCAGCAGATCTCACCGATTAGCCTGCGTACGTTACATCCGGTTTAAGACCGTTCTTAATTACGGAGGGGTCATGCTCTTGGTGGCAGTTGGGCTGTTTCGGGTGTTGTTTATAACATTTGTCATTTTTGCTTTGGCAAAGAGCGCCTGCTCCCCGGCCCAGTCAGGATCGAAGAACCGTAGACGGCTCGGAAGGTTCGGGCTGCTTGTCGGAGCGGCCTCCGCTTTTCTTTTGGCATGGTTCTTTATTCACGTTTGGGTCTTCGATAGTCTGGTGGCTCATGGCTCGATGCTTTGGACGTATACCGCATTGGGATTGAGCCTCTCCCTTGCCGGATTGGCGGCTAGCGCTACAGGAATCGGGTGGACAGCTCAATCCGGTCTGTTCATCTCTCTAGTCATGACCTTTCAGTGGTCAAGGGAATTCTTAGTCGCCGTGAGCACTAAGCACCTGATAGATATCTCCATGTTTACAACGCTGGCCGTATTTGGTTCGACGTTACTCGGACGGGCCCATTTTGTTCGCCGTCAGATGAACGAAAACTCTCACAATGCGTAAAGCGGAGTCAGATGGTCGTCTGACCCCGCTTTACACTTCACTTCACCGCCGCCGCATTTCCAGCTAGCAGCGGACGATCTTGTCGGACGTGATGCCTTTGGTCGCGTTCCGTGAGTCCACGACCAGGCGCGAATTGTTGACGATCTCCTGGTAGTTGTAATCGGAGTGATCGGTCACGATCAGCACGCAATCATATTGTTCCAGATTCTCTAGTGGCGTCGACGTCATGTTCAGGTTGTAGCGGCGGCCCTTGCCTACCTTGGGGAAATAAGGATCGTTGTAAAGAACCTCCGCGCCTTCCGCACGAAGCAGCTCAATGATTGTCAGAGCTGGCGACTCGCGAAGGTCGTCGATGTCCTTCTTGTAAGCCATCCCCAACATCAGGATCCTTGACCCGTTCACGGCTTTCTTGTGCTGGTTGAGCGCTTTCGCCACGGACTGCACCACATGCGCAGGCATTGACTCATTCACTTCCCCTGCAAGCTCGATGAAGCGCGTGCTGAAGTCGTATTCCTTGGCCTTCCAGCTTAGATAGAAGGGATCGATCGGAATGCAGTGTCCGCCCAGACCCGGTCCCGGATAGAAGGGGTGAAAGCCGAACGGCTTCGTTGCCGCCGCGTCGATCACTTCCCATATATCTACGCCCATGCGCAGCGATAGCAGCTTAAGCTCGTTCACCAGCGCGATGTTTACGCAGCGATAGATGTTCTCAAGCAACTTCGTCATCTCAGCGACGCGCGTGGACGACACCGGAACCGCGCGGGTAAAGATGCCTTCATACAGGGTGGATGCGAGCTTGGTGGCGATCTCTTCATGGCCGCCCACCACCTTGGGGATGTCGTGACGCGCTACCGTGTCGTTCCCCGGATCCTCGCGCTCGGGCGAGAATGCAACGTAGAATACACCCTTCTCAGCGGCTGAGCCCTTCGATTGCACCTTGAGCCCCAGCACGTTTCTGGACTCGAGGATCGGAATCAACATCTCCTCGGTTGTGCCGGGATACGTGGTGCTTTCCAGCACCACCAGCTGCCCCTCCTGAAGCCAGGGCGCGGCGGACTTCGCCGTGTTCTCGATGTAGCTTAGATCCGGCTCGCGGTGGTCAGTCAGCGGCGTGGGGACGCACATGATGATGGCATCCTGGTCGGCGAGACGGGAAAAATCATTGGTCGCCTTGAAGCCGTGCTCCCGGGCACTTTGGATTTCGGTATGCGGAATGCGGAAGATATAAGAACGTCCGTCTTCGAGGTCGATCACCTTCTTCGAATCGATGTCGAATCCGGTCACCTTGAAGCCGGCCTCGGAGAGAAGAAGAGAAAGGGGGAGCCCAACATAGCCAAGCCCGATCACTCCAATGCGGGCGGTACGGGTCTCCAGGCGCTCAAGGCGCTCCTGTGCAATTTGCGGCAGAACGAGGTTGCTCACGATAGACATACAGTTATTGTTGCATCCCACTTGCCACACTTCCAAAGGGATCAAACAAAATGAATACGCTGCAGCAGAAGGGGTTACGAGCGGTTACGGGCTAATTCCCCTGCTCTGTTCAGGTTTGCAAATGTCTGCATACTTAACGCAAAACAGGGTTTGCAAGCGGGAAAGGGCGCATCGGATCGATCGGCTACGGGAGAACCTGGTACCGGGCTACCATGCCGCCCGTGAAGTGGTCTGCGACGTGGCAGTGATAAAGCCAGATCCCCTCGTTGTCGGGAATCATGTCTGCAGTGGCCATCGCCATGGGTCCAAGGAACAGTGTGTCCATCCGCATACTGTTCCAGACAACAGTATTTCCGTGCCAATGAGCCATGTGCACATCATCTTCATTGCTGTTTGAGAGCAGATACCAGCGCACACGTTCGCCCTTTTTCATGGTCAGCAAAGGCAAATTGCCCTCAATATAGCCGTTCATTGAATAGAGGAGATTCTTCTCGCGCAACAGCGGATTCGACGCCTTCAGCCGAACTGGGCTGGTCTCGCGGCCCGCATTGCCTTCGAAAAACCAGCTGTCCGTCTCGTCAAACACCGCGAAATCCGTGATGAATTCCTTATCGACGTCCTTGGGCGATCCATCCGGCCGGGCCATGCCGCGCTTGGTGATTATGATGGGACCGATCAGCCCGGTATTCATGTCCATCGACTCCACAAAGTGGGAGTGATACATCCACAGCACGGAGCTGGCATCCATTCCTGCCGGGCCGCTTCTCTCCGGCGCCGTCCAGATATACGTGAATGTGCCACCCGGCGCGATCTTGTCGTCGGCCTTCACCGTTCCGGTGGTTCCGTCGTTGTAGAGAGCACCCTCGGCGTCTTTCTTGTACTCAAGCCCATGCGCATGCATGGTGACCGATAGATGAGTGTTGTTTTTGAAGAAAATCCGAATGGAATCCCCAACCTCGGCACGGATCAGCGGGCCGAGTATTCCGAGATGTTCCCACGCTGGAGTGCGGGTTTTCAGCGTTTTGAAGGTCGCATCGGTGTATTCGCGATAAATGGCCTTGTGATAGATCCGGTGTTGAAGTCCTCCACCGGATTCATCGTCCGCGGACTCGACGTGGGGCAGGCCGGTGATGTTCCTGCCCTTCGGCGTGTAATCCCAATCCACTTCATCTGCGGCAATGTAGTATGTGCGGACGATCCCCGGCTTCTCCGCGTGAGCCGGTGCCTTGCCCGCGTCGGGGCCTTGGTGAGCCTGCATCGACATCTGTTCCTGCCCGCGAGATGGCGCCGTCGCCTGAGCAACGATATTCGCCGCGTCCCGGTCCTGTGAGGCTTCGGAAGCCCGGCCCTGTGCGTGGCAACAGGCAGCTCCCGCCACCAGCAAAAGCACCCCTGTAAATCCACGCGCTACCCGGCTACTGGTCATTCCCTGACTTCCCCTCTCACAGGCACTCCACGGCATTCAGAATCGGTGCGGCTAGCTCGACGCGGCACGCGAAATCCCTCATCCACTCCACCCAATCTGCAGAATGGGCCACATGCGCAGCGTGATCACGTCTGAACTTTGGCTCGACTCAACGATTATAGGCATGAAGAGCACCGAGGCGGCATTGGGTGGCGTAACTCACCGTAACAGGCGTTACATCCGATTGATCCCGCGTCCGGGCTTGCGACACGCCCGAAACGGCCCGACGGAACGATGAACAAATGTTGGCAAATAATTGAGCAAACATTTGCATACTCCCATTGCACTCTTTGCAAACACGGGCAGTGATAGCGGTGCAACGTAGTGGCACTTTGCGTGCACATAAGGGGTGGTCGCAGAGTTTCTGCGCGTTAGTACGGGCCCGGATATGGCAAGAGAGTGGTTTACAGAATTCGCGGAAATCGTTGGAAGCTCGTCGAGCAGCGAATCATTGCCTCCGGGATACAAGGACTGTGGGACTTACTGCCTTCCTGGAGAATACCGGCTCCCCCTGCCGGTCCCTGGAAAAGCTGCCGTAGTCGCTCTCTCAACATTTCAAGTAGCGCCCCAGGTTTCTCGGAACTTTGCGCTTCGTAGGCATCGTCTCGACGATCCGGCACTGCTCTTTCATGCCAGGGTTTGAAGAAAAGGAAACGAGAACATCCATGTTCAGGTCTTCTCAGCAACAGCCGCGATATTTTTCACTGTCGAACCTCGGGCTCCTGGCAGTTGTGCTTTTCTGCCTCGCGGGTCGCGCTTATTCCCAATGCAGCAATCCCGCGAACGCCATCGTGGCCGAGAACTGCAAGCCGGGAAACATCCAGGACGAGTGGGACGTATCCACCGCGGATGCCGGAGACCCGACAATCCAGGGCTACGCCAGCGACATCAGTGTGAATCGCGGCGACACGGCCTTCTTCAAGATCAATACCGACGCCCGGGCGTACACGATCAACATCTACCGCATGGGCTATTACGGTGGACTCGGCGCGCGCAAGGTCGCGACCATATCTCCGTCCGCGACTCTTCCCCAGGCGCAGCCCGCCTGCATTACCGACGCCGCCTCGGGACTGATTGACTGCGGGAACTGGGCCGTATCTGCCTCCTGGCAGGTGCCGGCAGATGCAGTATCCGGAATCTACTTTGCTCATCTCATTCGCGGTGACACGGGCGGAGACAGTCACGTCGTCTTCATCGTTCGCGATGATTCCAGTCATTCGGATGTGCTCTACCAAACGGCCGACCAATCCTGGCAGGCCTACAACTTCTATGGTGGTGGCAGCCTCTATGGACCCTCTTCTGCAAACTTCGATGTAGCAAGCCGCTCTTATAAGGTCAGCTATAACCGTCCGTTTTCGACCCGCAGTTTCGATTTTGAAAACGCCACATGGCTATTCGGTCCCGAGTTTCCGATGGTCCAGTGGCTTGAGCAGAACGGCTACGACGTAACCTACTCCACCGGCGTGGACGCGGCGCGCAACGGCGCATTGATCAAGAATCACAAGATCTACATGGACTCGGGACACGACGAATACTGGTCGGGCGAGCAGCGCACCAATGTCACGTCTGCAAGGGATGCTGGGGTGAACCTGGCCTTTTTCAGCGGCAATGAGATGTTCTGGAAGACGCGCTGGGAAAACAGCATCGACGGAAACAATTCGCCCTACAAGACGCTCGTCAGTTACAAGGAGACCTTCGCTTTTGCAAAGATCGATCCCAGCCCCTTTTGGACCGGCACATGGCGCGATCCGAGCTTCAGCCCGCCGGCCGACGGAGGCAAGCCGGAGAACGCGCTGACCGGAACCCTGTACATGGTAAATGGGCCCGGCTCGGACAACGACGCCAGCATGTCCATCCAGGTTCCATCCGACGACGGCAAGATGCGCTTCTGGCGCAACACCGCCGCCGCAACGCTGCCGGCAAACGAAAGCTACACCCTTCCAACTGGCACCCTGGGCTATGAGTGGGACGAAGATATCGACAACGGTGCGCGACCCGCAGGCGCTTTCCATTTATCCACCGCGACCAACGACTTGACGACGGATTTGTTGCTGGATTACGGCGCGACATACGGTGCAGGATCGGCGACTCATCACCTGATGCTCTACCGCGCCGCGAGTGGGGCGCTCGTCTTTGGCGCCGGTACGGTCAACTGGTCATGGGGGCTCAATAATAATCACGACAATCCCTTCGGCTTCGTAAATCCCGATCCCGATCCCAACATGCAACAGGCTACCGTGAATCTGTTCGCCGATATGGGCGTGCAGCCATCAAGCCTGCAATCCGGCCTGGTTTCTGCGAGCGCATCTACCGATACGACGCCTCCTCAATCTGCGATCGCATCCCCGACGGCGGGCTCCACTCTCAATACGGGAGGAGCAATCCTCGTCTCAGGCACGGCAACCGATACAGGCGGAGTGGTTGCTGGAGTTGAGTTTTCAGGAGACGGTGGATTAACCTGGCATCCGGCAACGGGACGCGGCAACTGGACTTACTCATGGACGCCGACCGCAGTGGGTTCGACGACGCTTCTGAGCCGCGCCGTTGACGACACCGGCAACCTGGAAACGCCACACGCAGGATCGGTCGTCAATGTTGTACCCCAGGTGTGCCCATGCACCATCTGGCCCGCGTCCACGGTACCAACGGGAGTCGACAGCGGCGATGCCACTTCCATAGAAGTTGGGGTGAAGTTTCGTGCAGATGCCGACGGCGAAGTTATCGGTGTCAGGTTCTACAAAGCTCCCAGCAACGTTGGAACCCATGTTGGTCACTTGTGGTCCAGTGGCGGAGCACTTCTCGGTACGGTGACCTTCACCAGCGAAGGTAGCTCCGGCTGGCAGGAAGCCAGGTTTGCCAGTCCTATCCCAGTGACCGCAAACACGACTTATACCGTGTCCTACTTTGCGCCCATGGGGCATTATTCAGCGGATGCGTCTTACTTCTCGCTCTCCGGCGTGAATGATCCGCCGCTCCATGCACTTGCGAACGGCGCGGATGGACAAAATGGACTCTACTTTTATAGCTCGGCAGGCGGCTTCCCAGCTTACAGCTATGGATCGACCAACTACTGGGTCGATGTCGTCTACTCGTCGTCGAATACCTACGACATCAGCGGAACCATCAGCGGCGTAGGCGCAGCGGGAGCGACCGTAAATCTGAGCGGAGCTGCGTCCGCGACCACCACAGCCGACTCATCCGGCAACTACGCTTTCAATGGACTCACCAACGGCGCGTATACCGTTTCCCCCAGCAATCCGGGAGTCGCGTTTGCGCCGTCAAGCCAAACCGTCAACATCAATGACTCCAGCACACCTGGCGTCAACTTCGCAGCAGTTGTCACAAACCCGTTGTCGATATCTGGAAATATCAGCGGCGGCTCCGGCGCATCGGTGGCACTCAGCGGAGCTGCAAGCTCCATCGTCACTGCTGACTCCTCGGGAAATTATGTTTTCTCGGGGTTGCTGGCCGGCTCCTATACCGTCACACCTTCCCTGGCAGACACCCTGTTTTCTCCGTCCTCGCAAAGGGTCGTCCTGAATTCCTTTAATGCCACGGGCGTGAACTTCCAAACACAGTTCTGCAATTGCACGTCGATCTGGCCCGCGTCGGTCATCCCTTCCGCTATTGACGGGGATGACGCCACACCGGTTGAAGTCGGCGTGAAGTTCCGCTCTGACAATGCCGGTTACATTACTGCCCTTCGCTTCTATAAAGGCAGCGCAAACACAGGTACGCACATAGGACATATCTGGTCGAGTACGGGCACGCTTCTCGGCACAGCCACCTTCACGAATGAGACCGACTCTGGCTGGCAGCAGGTCTCCTTTTCGTCGCCTATTCCGATTGCCGCGCACACGACCTACGTAGCCTCATACTTTGCGCCCTCAGGGCACTACTCGATCGATCCGAATTACTTCACGACATCTGGCGTAGACAACGCTCC
Source organism: uncultured Acidobacteriaceae bacterium (assembly GCA_963725995.1). Lineage (GTDB taxonomy): Bacteria > Acidobacteriota > Terriglobia > Terriglobales > Acidobacteriaceae > JANXZS01. The sequence goes on from CAVSAX010000021.1 coordinate 60,925, forward strand.
TTTGCATGCCCTGGCAAATGGCACCGACGGAGCGAATGGTGTCTTCGTCAATTCATCCGACCCATCATTCCCAATCAACAGTTTCAATTCATCCAATTACTGGGTCGACGTTGTGTACACCGTTCCGCAGCCGCGCACGATCAGCGGAACGATTTCCGGCCCGAATGTGGCGGGCACTACGGTGACGCTGAGCGGCATCGTCAACGCGACCACGACAACCGACGCCTTTGGCAACTACGTATTCAACGGCGTATTGGATGGACCATACTCGGTCACACCCAGCCAGACAGGCTTGATCTTCCTGCCTGCGAATCAGAACGTCGTCGTCAACGAGGCAGACGTTGCGAATGTTAATTTCGCCGTTGCCCAAGGCTGCCCATGCAATAGCATCTGGAAGGCTACAGATCTGCCTCTAAACGTAGACTCAGGCGACCCCAATCCGGTAGAGCTTGGACTGAAGTTCAGAGTCGACTCCGACGGCTACATCGTGGGTGTCCGCTTCTATAAATCCGATTTAAACGTCGGCGTTCACATTGCGAACCTGTGGTCTACCGCGGGATCAGGCAGCCTGCTCGCCAGCACTACTTTCGCTAATGAAAGCGCGTCAGGATGGCAGCAGGTCACCTTTGCCAGCCCGGTGCCGGTGAGCTCGGATACGACCTATATCGTCTCCTACTTCGCGCCTGCCGGACACTACTCAGCCACTTCGGCATTCTTTGCGGATGGCGGCGTCGACAATCCTCCGCTCCATGCCCTGGGTAACGGCGTCGACGGAGAGAACGGCATCTACAACTATTCGCCCACCAGCACGTATCCAGCCAGCAGCTTCAACAGCACCAACTACTGGGTGGACGTGATCTATGCGCCGACCTCGACTTACAGCATCTCCGGCGCGATCGCCGGGCCGGGCGGAGCAGGAGCAACCGTAACACTCGGACGAAGTGAAGCGGCAACTGGTACTACCATCGCGGATTCCCTGGGAGGATACTCTTTCAAGGGCCTTGCGAACGGAAAGTACACGGTCACGCCCAGCAATTTCGGCTTCTCATTTGCGCCCACAAGTCAGACCGTCAGCATTAGCGGCACCCATCAGCTTGCAGTGAACTTCGTTTCCTCCGCACTCACCTACAGCATCTCTGGCACGGTCAGCGGCGCTCCCGGAGCAGTTGTCACTCTGACGGGCACCGCTCAAGCGACCACAACCGCAGACGACTCGGGCAATTTCACCTTCCCAGGTGTGATCAACGGCTCTTACTCGATCTCTGCCGCCAGCCCGGGACTTATCATCAGCCCTGCCACGCGACCACTCACGGTCAGCGGGGCAAACGTCACCGGCATCAACTTCACCTCTGCGATCCAGACCTACTCCATCACCGGCACCATCACCGGGCCCGGCGCGGCTGGCGCTGCAGTCACACTCAGCGGAGCCTCTTCCGCCTCCACTACCGCCGACAGCAACGGCGCTTATTCCTTCACCGGATTGCCCAGCGGAAACTACATCGTCACACCCGGCAAGATCGGACGTATCTTCCTGCCTGCCGGTCTCTCCCTCACCATCCAGGGAAGCAGCATCACTGGCGCCAACTTCCAGGTTCCCGCCAACTGCCCATGCGACACCCTGTGGCAGCCCTCAGCCCTGCCCGCCGTCATTGACGCCAGGGATGGAAACTCCGGCGAACAGGGACTCAGGTTCCGCGCAGACGCCGATGGATATATCACCGGCATACGCTTCTATAAGGCCGCCGCCGACACCGGCACCCACATCGGCCATCTCTGGTCCAACTCAGGCACCCTGCTGGCAAGCGCAACCTTTACCACGGAGAGTGCCTCCGGATGGCAGCAGGTTCTCTTCGACACGCCCGTGCCCATCTCCGCGGGTACCACCTATGTCGCCACCTACTTCTCTCCGCTCGGACACTACTCCATCTCTGCCGGGGACTTCTCTACTGCCGGCCTCGACACGCCACCACTGCATGCACTCGAAAACGACGTCGATGGGCAGAACGGGCTGGCCATCTGGTCCGACACTCCCGCATTCCCCACATCCGGCACTCCCGGCATGAATTACTGGGTCGATGTCATCTATCTCCCCGCTGCCACTACCGGAACCTACTCCATCGCCGGAACCATCACCGGGCCCGGCGCGGCTGGCGCTGCAGTCACACTCAGCGGAGCCTCTTCCGCCTCCACTACCGCCGACAGCAACGGCGCTTATTCCTTCACCGGATTGCCCAGCGGAAACTACATCGTCACACCCGGCAAGATCGGACGTATCTTCCTGCCTGCCGGTCTCTCCCTCACCATCCAGGGAAGCAGCATCACTGGCGCCAACTTCCAGGTTCCCGCCAACTGCCCATGCGACACCCTGTGGCAGCCCTCAGCCCTGCCCGCCGTCATTGACGCCAGGGATGGAAACTCCGGCGAACAGGGACTCAGGTTCCGCGCAGACGCCGATGGATATATCACCGGCATACGCTTCTATAAGGCCGCCGCCAACACCGGCACCCACATCGGCCATCTCTGGTCCAACTCTGGCACCCTGCTGGCAAGCGCAACCTTTACCACGGAGAGTGCCTCCGGATGGCAGCAGGTTCTCTTCGACACGCCCGTGCCCATCTCCGCGGGTACCACCTATGTCGCTACCTACTTCTCTCCACTCGGACACTACTCCATCTCTGCCGGGGATTTCTCTACTGCCGGCCTCGACACGCCACCACTGCATGCACTCGAAAACGACGTCGATGGGCAGAACGGGCTGGCCATCTGGTCCAGCACTCCCGCATTCCCCACCTCCGGCACTCCCGGCATGAATTACTGGGTCGATGTCATCTATCTCCCCGCTGCCACTACCGGAACCTACTCCATCGCCGGAACCATCACCGGGCCCGGCGCGGCTGGCGCTGCAGTCACACTCAGCGGAGCCTCTTCCGCCTCCACTACCGCCGACAGCAACGGCGCTTATTCCTTCACCGGATTGCCCAGCGGAAACTACATCGTCACACCCGGCAAGATCGGACGTATCTTCCTGCCTGCCGGTCTCTCCCTCACCATCCAGGGAAGCAGCATCACTGGCGCCAACTTCCAGGTTCCCGCCAACTGCCCATGCGACACCCTGTGGCAGCCCTCAGCCCTGCCCGCCGTCATTGACGCCAGGGATGGAAACTCCGGCGAACAGGGACTCAGGTTCCGCGCAGACGCCGATGGATACATCACCGGAATACGCTTCTACAAGGCCGCCGCCAACACCGGCACCCACATCGGCCATCTCTGGTCCAACTCAGGCACCCTGCTGGCAAGCGCAACCTTTACCACGGAGAGTGCCTCCGGATGGCAGCAGGTTCTCTTCGACACGCCCGTGCCATCTCCGCGGGTACCACCTATGTCGCTACCTACTTCTCTCCACTCGGACACTACTCCATCTCTGCCGGGGATTTCTCTACTGCCGGCCTCGACACGCCACCACTGCATGCACTCGAAAACGACGTCGATGGGCAGAACGGGCTGGCCATCTGGTCCAGCACTCCCGCATTCCCCACCTCCGGCACTCCCGGCATGAATTACTGGGTCGATGTCATCTATCTCCCCGCTGCCACTACCGGAACCTACTCCATCGCCGGAACCATCACCGGGCCCGGCGCGGCTGGCGCTGCAGTCACACTCAGCGGAGCCTCTTCCGCCTCCACTACCGCCGACAGCAACGGCGCTTATTCCTTCACCGGATTGCCCAGCGGAAACTACATCGTCACACCCGGCAAGATCGGACGTATCTTCCTGCCTGCCGGTCTCTCCCTCACCATCCAGGGAAGCAGCATCACTGGCGCCAACTTCCAGGTTCCCGCCAACTGCCCATGCGACACCCTGTGGCAGCCCTCAGCCCTGCCCGCCGTCATTGACGCCAGGGATGGAAACTCCGGCGAACAGGGACTCAGGTTCCGCGCAGACGCCGATGGATACATCACCGGAATACGCTTCTACAAGGCCGCCGCCAACACCGGCACCCACATCGGCCATCTCTGGTCCAACTCAGGCACCCTGCTGGCAAGCGCAACCTTTACCACGGAGAGTGCCTCCGGATGGCAGCAGGTTCTCTTCGACACGCCCGTGCCCATCTCCGCGGGTACCACCTATGTCGCTACCTACTTCTCTCCACTCGGACACTACTCCATCTCTGCCGGGGATTTCTCTACTGCCGGCCTCGACACGCCACCACTGCATGCACTCGAAAACGACGTCGATGGGCAGAACGGGCTGGCCATCTGGTCCAGCACTCCCGCATTCCCCACCTCCGGCACTCCCGGCATGAATTACTGGGTCGATGTCATCTATCTCCCCGCTGCCACTACCGGCACTGCACCGTCTTCAAACCAGTGACTGCCATCTCTGACTTCTGAGTCAACGTGGGCACACCGGACGCTTACGTTGCACCAGATGTCCAGCTGGATGATCGGCCGCCGAGCATAGCTTGGAAATCAGATTCGAGGCTTGTGGGCCTAGTATGGCATTGCGCTTCCTGTGCACCTCAGCCAGGTGGCAAACTTCCCAGAGTTGGTCGCAGAGGACCACCCACTTCTAACTGGATTTGGCCGACTCCCCTTCGGATCGCTGCTCGACAGTAGCAAATCTCTACTGGCCGGGTCGGGTCCATTTCATCAGGTCACTTTCAACACATGTTCATTACGCCAAGAATCTCGGATTGCCGGTACTTTCAAAACAGCTTATACCTGCTGTTCCGAAGTTCTTAGCCTATCCTGGCGTTGATCACCACGAATCATCGGAAGTCACAATGCCGACTGACTTGGCACGGTCCGTACGGTTGACTTGTAACGATCAGGATGTCGCCATCCGCGAATCATGCCGGCGTATGTGGGAGCAATGACATAGATCAGGATCTTCAGCAGGTCCTCGCCTTTAGGTGCGAATGCGAGTGCCTCTATGGCCTTCCGTCGGGCCTTTGAATACTCTTGACTCGCTGAATAACACACGGACTGCTCATATAGGCTTCTGACGACAAAGTGTCGTAAGCGCTCCCGCACTGCAGGTTCGGCATCTCCAGAACGTGCGTATGCTTCCCAAAATATTTCAAGCCTTAAACTGGAAGAATCGCGATTATATTGCGGATCGCCAGGCCGAATGAGATTGTCGTCTCCAGGTGCGCCGCGCTCCACGAGTGGATTACTCACCGCTGCAAACTTTCCTTCACCCGACATTCGAAGCCAGAGGCGCAGATCCTCACCGAGCCTCATGCGTTCATCGAATTGGCCACATCGGCGCATCACCCTCTTGCTAACCATGCATGTTGATGTCCATATACCCGAACCACCCGGGCGCAAGAGTGTCCGCATTGGGTCGTCCAGAACACTAATGTCTGATTCAAAATGAAGGTCGATGTCGTGAAAGCGGCTCGCGAGGGGATCTCGGCCCTGTTCAGACCAATTTGTGTAGGAAAGTACAACGCCCGGTAGACTCAGCGCTGGTACTTGGTGTTCAAGCTTCTCCGGCATCCACCGGTCGTCGCTGTCAAGGAAAGCAACAATTTCGTGCGCCGCAGCCTCTATACCCAGATTCCTCGCTGCAGATGGCCCAGCATTGCTTTGCCTAAGCAACCGAATCTGCGACCCATATCTTGCATTCAGTACTTCGCACGTCTTATCAGACGATCCGTCGTCAACCACGATCAGTTCGCGGGATCCCGAAGGATAGGTCTGACCGAGGACGCTGTCGATGGCGTGGACGACTTTCTTCACCCGGTTGAAGGTCGGAATTACGACGGAGACGGGGGGCTCGGGCTTTATCATTGTGGTGATACACCTTTCAGCATCCGCACATTGGACTGAACTAAAGTTATTCAGCTCTACGCACGTTTCGCTTGAAGAGCAAACTCAGAAATTCCTCTTGAATACTGCGTACCCCTCAGGATGTTCAGCATTGTATGCCACCACGGAATACTGCTCGTTCTGACTGAGGCGCTCTACAATTCGGTACTTGTCAATCTGGGCCATATCCTTAATCACTACTATTCCTGCACTGTAAGGTGCTTCATGCTGCTCACCACTCGACGTCTGCTCGTTTCCGGTGACAAGAACCATTCCAAAACCTTCAGGGCCGGGGAGTTCTCCTACCGTTCGGTGATATTCGATCAGAGGTAAATTGGAGTTCCGTTTCTTCAGGGCACCCAATTCGACCAGCGACTCGTTGATACACACTACGCTGGGCCTGGTTGGGTTGCTCTGTGCCCCAAGTAGACATGCCTCGGTGGCGCCCTCACCTGCGGTGGCACCAATTATCAGTATTGTCTGCATATCTTCTTCACGCGCTACCCCCTCTATGCACTGGCAAAGTTCATCGCTTCTCATCGCCGAGATGCGATATGGAAGGACGTAGCCATACCTGCGTTCGAAGTCGTGAAGTAACGATTTTAGGCGAACACGAAGTTGAACAGCCACATCGGCGGCTGCAGGAAGGCGGCGCCGAATTGTTGGTACATGCCGTGGCAGCGGTTCCCGGCGCGGCAATTCGGATCGCACAGGCAAAGCCAGCTGAGGAGCTTCGAATGCAGGCTTAGGCAGCTTGGCGCAATCAGCTAGTCTCTTAGCAACAGACGTTTGTTTGCATGCCTTGAGCATTGAGCAGACAGCATCGGCCCAATCTCTGGACATAAATGCCGGCAGTTCATGCACGCTGGTCCGGCGTTTTACAGGAGCGTCTCCGACCGTAGAACAGGGGGACGCGAATATCTCTGAGATCCAAAGGCGAATCCTATCTAGTTCGGGATGACGAACTTCATGATATTGCGCTGCGCAGTTAGCAGCTTCACTCGTCTTACCCTGACATAACAGTGTAATGATATGAAATGTCCACTCCATTGGATCCGGCGCACTTGAGCGGAGCGCCGCGCTACTCTTCGTCAATTCGCTGATCCAGTTATTTGCTTGGCTGGGATCGCCACTCAACAGGCAACACATGGCGACGCGCAATTTGGCTTCCGGAAGAAGTGGAAGGTAGCTTAGCGCTCTTAAAAAGAGACGTTGAGCCGCTTCCAGATCTTTGGACTCCAGCTTCTTATCCCCGTCGCGCAACAATTGCCGATCCAGGCCATTGCTTACGACATAGGTTGGACTTAAGCGCGGTTCACGCTCCACAACTGTGAGCGAGTCGAAAGGACCCTTTTGAACAATACGTTCGTTTGCGCGCAAACCCTTTTTCAGATTTAGCCATTGGAATATCTGGTTACGCTGTTTGATTGTGTGTCTCGACCTAACCAGGTCGAAGCCTGCGGCGGTTATTCGCTCGAGCTCGCTCATGTTGCCAAACAGGTGGTCCAGCGCCTCCACCACATTCTCGGCATCGGCAAATATGCAGTTTTCCCCGTTTACAAAACCAGCTGAGGTCAACGCTGCCGACTCCTGTGTAACCAGGCAGGTCTTCGATGCTGGGATTTCCAAATGCTTGCGAACCACATCGTTCGTCACACCTCCGCAAGTGGGAGCGCACAAGGATGCATTCAGCAGCCTTGCATAGGGCTCTCCATAAGTCGTCCGCGAAGTCGCAGACTCTGTGCCCCATCCAAAGTGTGGGCACGTCAAGGAGGGATACTTCTGGGTCACACGCCTGAATACCCGATTGCGCCATGGGTACATCGGAGCCTGGCTCCCCGCTAACAGAACCGGGATTATTTTCTGTTCCCCATAATCTCTATATAACTCGGTGTCAACGGCATTCGGCCAAAAGTAGAGTCGATCTGCTATCTCTGGAGTGTATTCCGCCATCGATACGGACAGAGTAAAGAAGGTATCTACACCCCAATCCGCCATATCCGATATGAACGTCCTCCGACTGCCGCACATCGCATCAGCGTGACAAAATCCAAGCTTCAAAACCTGGGGATTCGAGTTAATATTGCTGATCTTTCTCTCGACTCCACTGACGTAAACGCCCGATTCAAATAGAGCCAGGTCGGGTTGATATGTGTCGCAGATCTCACCATAATCACAATCGCCGCTGATCATGGTAACGTCGAAGAACTGCGATAAGCAGGCTACATGCTGATCTAGATGCAATCGCAGGTATTGCGCCATATCTGATCGGGTCCATCTGAAAAATACAAGCTTGGGCTTATAAGTCATAGCTCACTTTCAATTTGCAATCGTAGGCCCAAACGAAGTGTACCTATGGCAAGATCTTGCTCATTTGCTGATCGGCAACCACCTGTTGACCATCGCGAACTAGGAGCAAAACAGTTTTGACTGACCTCGACTAAGCCTCCGTACAGATTTGGACGGATTGATCCGGGTGTTAACTCTGTTGTTGATTCACCGTTTCTCAAAACGCTTATTGGAAGAAATGGCCAACGCTCGGCGCCCAACTGACAGAGAAGAGTGCCACGTTATGGGTGAAGTTAGTGCCGGCGCTTACGCCGAAATAGCCCCGATAGCTGAGAGAGGCACTGAGGCCATGACCTAGGGTGTGCGTGTAGGCAGAGTCAAAATAAGTGCCGCTATAGGAACTGGTCGCAGTCAAGGTGCTGCTGTTTGTGTAGCCAGCGTCGAGTCTCAGAAGGCCGTTCGTCGCAACCTGTCTTTGATATCCGCCAGACGCGCTTACGAGCCAAAGCCCGGGACCGAGGTATGAAACAGTTGGTTCGCGGCCTGCCGTCGCATAAATTTGTGACTTTGCCGTTAAGCGCGTGCTGAACGATGCATTATATGCAAACCCCTGCTGCTGACCACACGCCGAGGTATTAAACTGTGGCCCAACTCTCAGTGCAACATACGCTCGATCACGAGCCTGCCATGTAAGGCCTACTCCACCGCCAAAACTAGCGCATTGTATTGCACCGTAGTAATAGTATGTCTGCCCATACACCTGCATGGACAGTGCCTCACTCACTTGATGCCCATATCCAAGGCTGGTCGTTGCAATACTGTTGTTGCCAGCGATTCCCGTGTAATGACTGAACGTGTCAGCCGCGCCAAAGGAAAGGGTGTCCCGTTCAGATTTTCTATAGTGAAGTGCGCCAGTACCGTAGAGATAAGTTATGGTGCCGGCATTGGGCAGATAAGACACCGATCCAGCTCCTGTCGCGGGAACCTCCCCCACCGCTACCGTCTGTTGGGGCGCTAACAAACGGACAGAGTCCTGACCGTACGTGCCGCTTATCCGCGCGTCCCACTTCCAGCGTTCGCTTGAGGCTCCCGTTAAGGCGGCTGAGGCAGCGTTTAAGGTCTGTCTACCATACACACCCGAACTATAGCCCGTAATCGTCGGTTGGTACTGAAGGACGAACTGAGTACTCTCGTTGGTAGCGAGTACTCCGAAATATGGACTAAGGGTATAAATCCCTGACGAGCTTCCGCTTGGCTGATTATTGGGATTACTATCCCAGCCTCCTGCAGTCGTCGCCCCTACCATAAAACGCGTCTTCTTTACTGCAGTCCATGGTATCAACCCCGTACCATCGAGGGCCGACGTGTACTGCATTTGCTTCTGACCCTGACCACTGATCGCCTGGATGGGATCCGCAGCCGACATCGAACTCACCGCTGGGGATTGTGAAACCTCCTGATCCCCTGTCGTTGTTTGTGCGTAAAGCAATCCAGCAGCCAGCTCGATCATCAATGCAGTCATGAGAAAGCCACATCTCAGAATATTCATGCATCCACCTTCTGGGCCCACCTTGTCACTGTGTTCAGGGGTTTTTTGCGTCATCGTAGTCCTGGAGAACGATAAGCGTGTCACCCGGCGAATTTTCTGTTTGCTCTCGCGCTTGCAAGCAGCAACGTGGTTGAGGCTCAGCTTTTGCTTTGCCATTCGCCCCCGACCCACAGGACGACAATCCCCTGCGATTCGCGAAGGTGTTTCGGTCCACCAGCCTGGGCAATGAGTTGCAAACGCATATAGGCGCGACGCAAAGTCCCTTTTTCAGCTTCGCGACGATTACCCTGCACATAGATGGCCAAAATTTGGACACCGTCTTTGATCCACTATCCCCAGATTTCAAACCTTCTGCAGCAGTGAAGAAGATTCTTATGCACCTTGTTGCAATGTGTGCAACCAATTGCACCCGGCGCGCCCGGTACGCCGATCTAGGCGCCGGACCCGATTACTCCAGCACGCGCGGATTTCCCAGGCAGGGACCCGGCATGACTACTGAGCCAACGTCATCTTCGTCACGGGAAGTTGATCGCCGTCCCCAAACATGCCGAATGGGAGTGCACACAGGGCGATGTGTCGAGTTTTCCAATTGGAAGGAACTATGAATGCCCGACTGGGGCGTTATTAACCCTGGTGTTTGGGGTTCGCGAATGTGCTACGAGCGGTCCGATACCGCCAGGAAGAGTGCAGCTCCAGCGAAGAAACTCGCCGGATCGTCTACAAGAGAGTCCTCCGAAGACGGGTCCGCGTCTCTGATCAGACGGTCGCTTGCTCCGCCTTCGTTGCCGAACGCCACTTGATCAGCACTTTCAAGCCTGTCTCAAGATCGATCTGGCCGCGGAAGCCCAGCATCTTCTCCGCTTTCTCGATAGCCGCACGGCGCGCCTGGACGTTGTTCACCTTGCGGGCCGGCATGTACTCCGGCTTCAACGACGAGCCGCTCACTTTAAGCAGCAGGTGGCACAGTTCGTTCAAGGTCGTCTGCACACCCATGCCAACATTGAAGACTTCATCTGTGACATCCGACACCAGCGCGGCAACATTCGCGCGGGCTACATCTTCCACGAAGACGAAGTCCATTGACTGGGAACCATCTCCAAATATCTTGGGCGATTGGCCAGCCTCAATGGCGTCCATCCAGCGCACCAGGACTTCCGTGTAGACACCGTCCAGGTCCATCCGCGGCCCATAGACGTTGAAGTATCGAAATGCCACGTAGGGCAGCCCGAACATTTCGTAGTAAGCCCGGAGCACCTGTTCGTTCGCGATCTTCCCCGCCCCATACAGCGTGCGGTTATTAAAGGGATGATTCTCATCCATTGGAAGATAGGAAGGATCGCCATAAACCGAAGCGGAGGATGCCGCGACAATCTTCTTTACCTTGTGGCGCACGGCGCTTTCGAGCACATTGGTCATTCCTCCGATCAGAACCTCGACGCCTTCGCGTGGCGCCTCAGCGCAGCGGGTAATGCGGAGAGCGGCCTGGTGGAAGACATAGTCGACGCCCTCAACGGCCGCATCCACTGTATCTACGTCGCGCACATCTCCATCGATCACAACAAGGTTACCCTTCGTCTTTGCGATGGCCAGGTTGCGCATCGTGCCGCGGATAAAGTTATCCAGCACGCGGACCTCAGCGGCCCCAGCGTCCAGGAGCTGATCGGCAATGGTGCTCCCGATAAATCCAGCACCGCCCGTGATCAGTATTTTTGTCCCTTGGATCGAATTCATACAGCACTCTCCCGTAGCTCTTGCAACCCTGAGCCTAATGATAACCAGTTGTGGTGTGAATTGGACCTGCTTGAGCTAAACCCCCTACCCGCAATCGCGACAGGATGCGGATCGAGCATCATCTCAGCTCGTTCATTCCGGGCATCTCTCCCGGCGCCTGGTAGGGAATCTTTGGCAACGCCGGCTTGGCTGTTCGGACCGACGGCAGCCCAGCTTCCTTGATCTTGTACAGCAGCGCGCGATAGCTGATGTCCAATGACCGTGCGGTCTTTCTCCGATTCCACTTATGCGCCTGCAGAACACTCAGAATGATCTTCCGCTCGAGATGCTGCACAGCCCGTTTCGTCTGGACCCGCAGCGGAGTCGTCAGATCGATGGTCTCCGGCACCGCAGGACGGATCTCCTCCGGCTCACAAAGCACGGAGATGATGTGTTCCTCCCCGCCGAGCACCACGTATCTCTTCGCTAGATTTTCCAATTCACGGATGTTGCCGGGCCAGTGGTATGACTCCATCAAGCGCATAAAGGAGGCGCTCGGCTGCTCCGGCTTTCCGCCAAATCGCTGCGCGTACAGTCGGATGAAGTGATTCATCGAGGATGGGTACATCCGTCGGACGCTCTCGCAAGGAGGGCATCTCAATCCGGAGCACATTGATGCGGTAGAACAGGTCCGTCCGGAACGCGCCTTTGGTGACTTCCACCTCGAGATCGCGGTTGGTGGCGCAGATCAATCGAATATCGACCGTGCGCTCCTCTACGGCCCCCAGCCTGACAACGCGAAAATCCTGTAACGCATGCAGAAGCTTGGACTGCAGCGCCAGGTCCAACTCCCCGATCTCGTCGAGAAAGAGGGTTCCCTTGTCGGCTTGCTCAAATTTGCCCGCCCGGGCCTCCTTTGCCCCTGTGAACGCGCCCGGCTCATGCCCGAAGAGTTCACTCTCGAAGAGCTGATTGGGAATCGCCGGACAGTTCACTTTCAAGAAATTATGCGCACGGCGCCCACTCAAATCATGCAACATTCTCGCGGCAAGCTCTTTGCCGGTCCCGCTCTCGCCGGTGATTAGGACAGGCACCTCGGTGAGCGCCGCCTTCCGCACTTGTTCGCGTATTCGCTGGATCGCGGGTGAGTTGCCCAGGAAAGCTTCGGCCGCTGGGCATTCCTCTATATCGTGCATGCGTACACCCTCAACGTCTCTAGGGAAGCACGTAGATGACCAAAGCTATTGGCCGGAAAGTACAAGCCAGACCTGCTACCGATTGATTTCGTGTGCTCCGACAGGCCGCCGCAGGTTCGGACGGGAAATCGCTTTCCTCCTACACGACGCTCGCGCACAATCCTCTACTACAAGCGCGGCTTGCTTTTGCTGCACATGCCTTCGATTGCGTCCGACGCCTCTTCGGATCCCTGCGTGGCCAATTGGTCACGGTAGTTGCAAGTTACTGGAGTTGCATGCAATCTCTTGCACACTTTGAGGCGCATGAGGCCAGAGCCTGGCGACGCTCTTGAAACGTTTCAACACCCTTTTATGGCGGAAATCGCGTTTTGGGTGGTCGAAATCGAGCCTTGGCTGCCGCCCTCCCGTAACCTGCGCACGGTGCCCTCCAAGGCTTGCCAAGGGTGCATACTTGAGGAGACTTCGAATCACAATCCAGCGGAGGATGAATGTCCCGGTACTTGATCACAGGCATTGCAGGTTTTATCGGCTCGACGTTGGCTCACACCCTTGTAACCCAGGGCCATGAGGTTCACGGTATTGACAACCTGTCTACCGGAAGCCTGCAGAACATCGCCGATATCCAGCACGCAATATCCTTCCGGGAAATGGACCTGAAGGACGCCGACGGCCTGCGAGAGGTATGCAAGGGCATGGACTACGTCCTTCACCAGGCAGCGCTGGCGTCCGTACCCAGATCGGTCAAAGACCCTCTTTCGAGTCATGAGTCCAACATCAATGGCACACTCAACATCCTGCTCGCTGCACGCGATGCCAGCGTTCGCAGGGTAGTCTACGCGGCTTCCTCGTCGGCGTACGGAGACCAGCCCACTCAGCCAAAGCATGAACTCATGTTGCCGCTTCCCCTGTCGCCCTATGCGGTGCAAAAGCTGGCGGGCGAATATTACATGCAGGCATTCTGGCGGGTTTACGGGCTGGAAACCGTGTGCCTCCGCTACTTCAATATCTTTGGGCCCAGGCAGGCTGCGGATTCACCCTATTCCGGTGTGATCGCGAAATTCGTGTACAGCATGATGGGCGGAGAGACGCCCACCATCTTTGGCAACGGGCTGCAGAGCCGCGATTTCACGTTTGTTGATAACGCCGTCAACGCCAACCTTCTGGCCTGCATTGCTCCGCGGGAAGCCGCGGTAGGGCGCGTATTTAATATCGGCACGGGCCAGAATCGCACCCTCAATGAGGTCTACGCTGCGATTGCAGGCCTGTTGAGCTTCAGCGGCCAACCGAAGTATGGCCCACCGAGAGAGGGCGACATCGAGCACTCACTGGCGAGCATCAATCGCGCCGAAGCCGACCTCGGCTACAAACCGGCGGCCGACTTCAATGAAGGACTGAAGAAAACGGTCGAGTGGTACGTCGCCGAGCAGAAGTCCAGCGTTCAATAGAGCACTTTATTGTTCGCGACTCATCGCCCACGATAGAACCCAGACTTCGATCCTCCGGGTAACGTGCCTCCGCCGCCCTCGGTGCATGCTTCGCGCGATCCTGCGAACCAGCGGCAACTCCACGGGTGAATCTATTGACTGAATGCTTTTGGGATAGATTCCATCGTGCGGAGTCGGCTGCTTCGAACGAAATTTTTCTACGAATCCCGCTGCCTGGAAGCGGTTTCTCTTATGAAATCAGAGTGTGCAATGGGTACGTAAAGGTTACCAAAATCTATGCCCGTAACTAGCAGACTTTTTACAAATCGTGCAGGATTTCACATTTTTATTGCAGCTTAAATGTTAGCGTTACTTACTCATTCCATGACACTTAAGCGTGACAATCCGAGTATGCAAAACATATGCACATCCCCTGCACGTTTTTTTATTTGACACTTTTGGGGGATGGCGCTACATTCGGCCTGCTTCTGGAGTCTGGGACGTTTCCAAGGGCCTTAATACAAGCCAGTAAGGTAACGTTCCGGGCCGTTACGACACAATAATAAATGTAGTCGGAGTGAGCTTAACAAGATCTGCTTTCGCTACTCGGCAACGATCGGATAGCGGGTTGTTTTTTTCTGCGAAGGTTCTATGAGCTAGCTGCACAGGATGTGGTTTCACATCCGTAGCAGTCAGCCATGTGTGAGGGGCTAGAGAGCTTTGGTTCGATCGATTACCGTCGATCGCTTCTCTCCAAGTTTCCCCAACGGATCATCGCCAGCATTTTCTTAATCTCCTTGAGGTGCACCGATGACGCATGCCGTCCAGATTCTCGCCATTAGTGACGACAATGATATCTGCCAAATGATTCGCACTTCCCTGGACTCGGAAGGGTACCAGTCGATCTGCGTTCCCTCCGCACATGAGGCTCTCGACCTCCTGAATAAGGGCCTGGTAGCGGATTATGTTTTGTTGGATGCTGCCAAGAACAAGTCCCGGGATGGGCTCTTTGCTCCAGCGCTCCTGCAGACCGTAGGCAGCGACAGACTTTGCATCCTCTCAGAGATGGGGGATACGTCCTGGAGGCCCCAGGCGTCTCGCTGGGGGATACAGACGATCCTGACCAAGCCTCTGCTCCGACGCGATCTCGAGGTCTTTACCTCGCACGCAGTCCTGCCCAAGGTCGAGGCAATCAAGCCGGCCGTTGCCGCGGTGCCCTCGCCTAATTGCCATATGGAGGAACTGGACAATAACCGCTTCTTCCTGGCTGCCTCACCGAAGATGATGCAGATCTACCGGGACATTCGTGTCCTGGCGCCGGTGGACATCCCGGTTCTCATTCTGGGCGAGAGTGGTGTGGGCAAGGAAATCGTGGCCATGCTGCTGCACAAGTATCATGCCCGCTCGGAGAAGAAGTTCGTCAACGTGAATTGCGCCGCACTGCCCACCGAGTTGCTGGAGAGTGAGCTCTTCGGTTACGAGGTTGGAGCCTTCACGGGTGCTGTCAAGGCGAAGCCCGGCAAATTCGAGCTGGCCAACAAGGGAACCCTGCTGCTGGATGAAATCGGCGAGATGAGCCCAGCCATGCAGGCCAAGTTGCTGCACGTTCTGCAGGATGGATCCTTCAGCCGTCTCGGCGCGCGCTCAACCACCCAGGTAGATGTCCGCGTACTTGCGGCCACTAACATCAACATGGAAGACGCAATCGCCGACAAGCGGTTCCGCGAAGACCTCTATTACCGTCTTAATGCATTCACGATCACGATCCCTCCGCTGCGCGAGCGCCGCGAGGAGATTCCCTTCCTTATCGATCAGCTGATTCACCGGGGTGCCGCTGAACTGGGACAACCCGCGTTCTCATTCTCCGGCCGGATTATGGAAGCCGCACAGGAATACAACTGGCCTGGAAATCTTCGTGAACTCCGCAACTTCGTTACGCGGAGCCTGGTGCTGCAGGATCAGGAATCGGCATACAACGATCTGCGGACCAAGACTCAGGCAATGGCGGCATCCGCGCGATCCATCAACCCCACTCAGGCTACTGTGACGGAGATCTCCGCTCCCGCGACCACTGGCATGAAGGGCATCGTAAACAATGTCAAGAATCAAACCGAGATTCGTATGATTCAGGACGCGTTGTCGGCAACCGGTTGGAATCGCCGCCGGGCTGCCTCCAACCTCAACATCAGCTACCGTGCCCTGTTGTACAAAATCGAGCAGCACGGACTGACCGCTTAACCCTTTCCCAGATCTTGCGACAAAAGAGGGGATGCGCCAGCGCATCCCCTCTTTCATTCATTCCTGATTTGCAACTCTAAAAGTGGTGCAGCCTTTCCTCAGTCGCGGTTTCCGGCGGACGTGCCACTTCCCTTTCGAGCGAACGGCTGACCAGATCGCGAGAGCCCAGTCCCACCGCCAAAGCCAGTGCAAGCACGATGCCGCCAAAGAGGATACCGAATGCAAGATCCACAATGCCTCCAGCAATAGACAAGTGATCGAGCACCATCGCACCGGTCAGCACCAGCACCAGCCACTTGATGCCTGAGGCCAGCAACCGCGCGTACTGCAGATTCATGTTTACGGCGCCGATGAGAACGCTGCGTGAGACGAAGCGGGCGACAACGTTTCCGACGAGCAGGATCAACACGGCGCCGACAATCCGCGGCAGGTACGACAATAGGTAGCCGGCAAATAACGACTCGGCGGAAGCTGCCTCAAATGCGGAAAGTCCCACCATTACACCGGCAAGCACAAAAGCCCAGAAGACTATTCTGCTCACCAGCAGAGTAGGCGTTTGCCTCGGCGACCATTCAATCATCCTGCTGGTTCCCGCGCGCAGCCGGTCATCAAATCGTGCCGCCGTCAGTATCCAGCGGATGAGGTACGCCGCGAGCCACGCGATGGCCAGGAAGACGAGGAGAGCCAGTACAAAGGCAAGGATCCCCGGCACCACCATCGCCACCTTAGTGAAGACTCTCTCGACGGACTGGTGGAGCGATTGCTCGATTTGATTCCACATAGACTTCCTTCTTCCCCGCCGACGGTTTACGGATTAAAGCGATCCGGCCACCGCCAGCGCGACAGCAGATAGGGCTTACCCGCTTCAAATGCCTGCGCAAGCAACTCCAGCCGGGCATCAGCGGCTGCATGCCCGGCGTTCCCCACATCGAGGATGTAGGAGGCCACCCAGCCAAGATAAAGAGGCGTGAGAGCGCCCAGGATATGACTACGGCTGATGGACTGTAGCCGATGGGCCAACGCAAAGTCGTAGACGATCCGCGCCCACAACGCGTCCGGGATGCGGAACTGCTCCGGTGCGAGGCGGGTGAGGTGTTTTAACTCCAGCAAAGTGACAGGAGGCAGGATGATGGACCACACTTCCGGCAGATTGAGTGCACCGAGACGAAACGAGTCAAGCAGAGGGCGAACCTCGACCGGATCCCGGGGCGCGGGCACAGCTGCGGGTGTGCCCATCACAGGCACCGCCGCTGATCCCCTGATTCGCTGCCATATCGACGCATTGCCTTCCATCTCGCCAAAGAGCGCGCCTAAGAGTCCGCCGAGCACCGTGCTAAGGTCAAGGCCCTCATGCTGAATGTCGTGACGCACTCCCACGTAAACCTGCGCTGCCCGGTTCTCCACGCGGGAGTTTTCCACGGCGGGCCAGACCACCTCCTGCCGGCGTGCCGCAATTCCATACTGCGTGGCGTCGGCCAGGGAACTCAATACGTGCGCGGAGAGAGCGAAATCCGGTGCCAGCGGAAACAGAATGCGTTTGCCATAAAGCGCGCGCGTTAACGGGGCAAGAATGCTCTTGTTCAGAAGATCGTCAAACGGCCCGCTGGGATACACCGGCATGCAAACGTCCGTCCTGCCTTGGAGCACCTGATCACCAAGCATCTGAATGGTCGCTACATCCATTGCGGCCAGGTCTGGGCAGATGATCACGCACGCTGTCGCTCCCGCCGCGGAGGATATCGACTCGACTGCACGGAAGGCTGCGGGACTACCGAGCCACGGAACAACGGATGGCGGCCCATCCGGCAGCGTGTAAGCTTCGAACCTGAGACCCGGAGTTTCCTCCCGCATGGCCGGTTCAGCTGGCGCACCTGCGGATTGGGGGTACGCAATCACGCAGCGCAGCCCCGATGTCGTTGAGGCTAATCCTTCAAAGGCACTTCGCCCCATGAAGGCGAGTTTCTCCGCATCGACAGGGGAGGTCACAGCGATCAGAAGATCGGCCGCGCCGCTGCGTTCCTTTTTATCGAGCAGCTCCTCGGGAGCTTGCATTCTTTCCATTACTAATTTTCCCGACTATCACCTAAGGGGCCAAGAAAGCTGTCCGGTACTCTTTAATGGAGTCTAAAGCGGGGCTGGCGGTTGTTCAGCGCAGAAAGAAAACCGCCCGCTTGGGCGTTTGTGCCCGGTTGACCGCACTTCAATAGACTGAGCATAGCGAAATCCTGCTCCCGGGGCGGTAAAGTGTTGACACAGATCGAGCAGTGGACAGATTCGCCCGTGCAGCCGCCACTGGCGCCGGGCACGGTGCATGTATGGTGCTGGCGGCATGGCGACCCGGATTCGCCAGCCGAGCCCGATGTATCGTCGCTCAGCCCCGATGAGCTTCGCCGCTACCGGCGTTTCTATTTTCGCGCCGACCAGTTGCGCTTCGCCACATCGCACCTAACGATGCGAAGTATTCTAGCCGGCTACTTGCAAGCATCGCCTGCAGATCTGGCGTTCTCGGCCGGAAGCGGTGGCAAGCCGCATCTCGTCTGTCCCGAGCCGGCGCTCGAATTCAACCTCAGTCATTCGCGCCACTGCGGATTGCTTGCCGTGGCCCGGGGCCTCGAAGTCGGCGTCGATGTGGAAGAGCCTCGCACCATCCAGGCAGGCATGCCGAAACGATACTTCTCTGCTGCTGAGGTCGGAGAGCTTTCAAAACTGGAGGGCCATGCCTGGCTATCCGCCTTCCTGCGCTGCTGGACAAGAAAAGAGGCGCTGCTCAAAGCGGAAGGCGTGGGCCTGCGAGTGCCGCTGGACGCCTTCGACGTCTCGCTGACTGCAGATGCCCCCGCAGCGCTCTTGGCAGTGCGTCCTCCGGCCACTTTCCGCCACCCCTGGGCACTCTTCGACGTGTCGCCGAGCACTGACGCCATCGCGGCACTGGCCGCATCAGCGCAGCCGAGCCAGATCGCGCTCTTCCGCTACAAGACCTAGGTCGTCGCGGGAGTGCTGGGCGCCTGCAGCTCAAACCACAGAAAACTATACGGACCAAGTGTCAGAGGATACGGCTGCGTTCCGATGGTCGGAAACTCAACATAGCCGAGCATCTCCACGGGCACCATGCCCTCATATTCCTGTAGGTCGAGTTGGAAGGGCTGCGCAAAGCGCGAGAGATTAGCGACGCAGAGGATCTTTTCTCCGTCCCACTCCCTTAGATAGGCCAGGATTCTCTTGTTCGCGGGCGCGAGAAACTTCAACGCTCCCCGGCCAAAGACGTGGAAGATCTTGCGCAGCGCGATCATGTTGCGAGTCCAGCTTAGTAGCGACGAAGGATCGCCCTCCTGCGCCTCGACGTTGATGGCCTCATATCCGAAAACGGGATCCATGATGACGGGACTGTAAAGCCGCGCAGGGTTTGCGCGCGAAAAGCCGGTGTTACGATCGGCGCTCCACTGCATTGGAGTGCGCACACCATTCCTGTCTCCCAGGTAGATGTTGTCGCCCATGCCGATCTCGTCGCCGTAGTAGAGAATCGGCGTGCCGGGAAATGAAAACAGCAGGCTGTTCAGCAGCTCAATGCGGTGACGATTGTTGTCCATCAGCGGTGCCAGCCGCCGCCGGATTCCCACGTTGATACGCATCTGCGGATCAGAGCTGTACGCAAAATACATGTAGTCACGTTCATCATCCGTGACCATCTCCAGTGTCAGCTCATCGTGGTTCCGCAGGAACAAGGCCCACTGGCACGACGCCGGAATGGGAGGCGTCTCCGCCATGATGTCCGTGATGGGATCGCGATCTTCCTGTCGCAGCGCCATGTAGATGCGCGGCATCAGGGGAAAGTGAAATGCCATGTGGCATTCGTTGCCCTCTCCAAAGTAGGGCAGCACGTCGCTCGGCCACTGATTTGCCTCGGCCAATAGCACGCGTCCCGAGTAATGCTTATCGATCTCGGTGCGGATCGTCTGCATGATGGCGTGCGTCTCGGGCAGGTTCTCGCAATTAGTGCCCTCCCGCTCCACGAGATACGGAATTGCGTCCGTGCGCAGGCCATCCACGCCCATATCCAGCCAGAAGCGCATCACCTTCAGCACCTCTTCCAGCACCCGCGGATTGTCATAATTCAAATCCGGCTGATGCGAGAAAAACCTGTGCCAGTAATACGCATTCGCCACCGGATCCCAGGTCCAGTTCGACTTTTCCGTGTCGGTAAAGATGATGCGCGCTTCCTTGTACTTCTGATCCGTATCGCTCCAAACGTAGAAGTCGCGCTCCGGCGATCCCGGAGCGGCGCGGCGCGAGGCCTGGAACCATGGGTGCTGATCCGAGGTGTGGTTTACCACCAGCTCGATCATCACCTGGAAGCCCCGTTCGTGCGCCGCATCGAGGAATTCCTTGAAGTCCTCCAGCGTTCCATAGCTGGGATGAATGTGCAGGTAGTCCGAGATATCGTAGCCATCGTCGCGCAGAGGCGAGGGAAAGAATGGCAGCAGCCACAGGCACGTCACGCCCAGATTCTGCAGGTAGTCGAGTTTCTGGATCAGTCCCGGAAAATCTCCGATGCCGTCGTTGTTTCCATCGAAGAAGGCGCGCACGTGAAGTTCATAAATAACCGCGTCCTTGTACCAAAGCGGATCAGCGGCGCTTCCGCGTTTCCTGACCGGCGGCGTTTCTGTCGATTCCTGGCTCGGCACGCCGGGCGTGCGGTCGTATTCAGCTTTCAATGGCTATCTCCGATGGTTTGCTCCGAACCCTATAGTCGCAATTCACGTCCTCTTCACCTACTCAATGTTCAGGAAGAGGTTGTTCAGAGACTCTGCCAAAGTTGGATGCGAAAAAACACCGTCCCGCAGTGTCGAAACGCTGAGTCCGCCCATCATTGCAAGTTGCAGCATGGAGGCGATTTCGCCGCCCGCGATGCCCAGGATGGCCGCTCCCAGAATCCGCTCCCCATCTGCGTCGATGACCACCTTCATCACGCCCCGCGTCTCGGCCGTCTCCAAGGCGCGCGCAACGGATGTCATGCGCATGCGTGCTATTCGCACCTTTCTGCCGTCGCGCCTAGCCTCTGTCTCGGTCACTCCGATTCGACCTAGCTCCGGGTCCATGAACACCGTGTACGGCACCATTCGACCCGCCGTACTCGCATTCTTGCCCTGCAGAAGATTGGCTCTCAAAATTCTGAAGTCGTCGTACGAGATATGCGTGAAAGCGGGGCCACCCTTGACGTCGCCGATCACGAAGACACCTGCCGCGCTCGTCTCCAACCGCTCGTTGGCACGGATAAATCCTCGCTGGTCAACCTCAATCCCGGCAGCCGGAAGATTCAGCTCGCTCGTATTCGGGATCCGTCCAACCGCAACCAACAGGTGCGATCCGCGGATCGTCTCCTCCCCACTACCCTTCGATAGGGTCAGCGCAATGCCTTCCGCCGTCTGTGAAGCGCGCGTGGCCCTGGCGTCCAGATGCACGGTGATTCCGTCTTCGGCAAAGATCTTCTGGACCTCTTCCGCAATGTCGGCGTCCTCATGTTCAAGCAGATGCGCACCCGCATGAACGATGCTCACCTGCGCGCCGAAGCGGCGAAACATCTGCGCAAACTCGACGCCAATGTAGCCGCCACCGAGAATCATCAGGTGCGCAGGTACAGCATCCAGTTCCATGATCGAAACATTGTCGAGGAATGAGACCTTGTCGAGCCCATCCAACTTTGGAACCGTGGGTCGAGTGCCCGTATTGATGAAGATCTGCTCTGCCGATACTGTCCTGGTTCCGCCGTCACGCAGCTTCACGTCGAGTGTCCGTGGCGCAACGAACGATGCTTCTCCCCAGATCAGTTCCAGGTTCTTCGTTGACCCCAGCCGCTTTTCTTTAGAGCCGCGAAATTCATCTACGATGGCGCGCTTGCGCTGGCGAACCACCTTCATCTGCACTGGGGGTGACGGCGCGCCGGGCAGGCCGATGCCATACTCGCTACCGCGTCCTGTCAGGTATGCAACGCGCGCGCTTGCCACCATGGTCTTGGTGGGCGTACACCCGTCATTGATGCAGGTTCCGCCAAGATGCTTACGCTCAATCAAGGCAGTCTTGCGGCCAGCCGCGGCCAGGGCCTCGGCCAGAGGATTTCCGCCTTGCCCTGACCCAATCACAATCGCGTCATATTGCTCGGCCGCCATCAATCCTCCCGGCACTTCATCGAAATCACACCCTGGGGGTTAGAAGCGCGAAACGATGAATATGCCGCACACGATGGCAATCAGGTCCTCGGCGATCGCGACAGGAAAGTCCGGCAGCTTGAAGTGCCTCTTCAACTCGCGGCGAATCGTATAGCCGCCTAGTCCGCCTGCAATCCCACCGATACCGCCGATCAGAAAGCCGATGATCCACGATGCGTGACCGGCAATAGCGAGTGCTGCGCCGCTCAGGCCGCCGAAGATAAAACGCGCAGCGAGCGGCCCGGGAGTATTGCGTCCCGGGATGTTCGGCAGCTTATCTGCCACCAATTCCGCAATGGCCAGCAGGCTGAAGATGGCCACCGCCGCAACGTGTCCCAGAAACTGCAGGTGCGAACCCGAAAGGTCAATCCATCCCAGATGGGCCGCCCAGCAGACCAGTGCTGGCGCCGTCATCGAACGCAGTCCGGACACACAACCAATAGCGAAGGCCAGTGCCAACACAAAAATCGAGCTCATGAACGCCTCCATCCGTAGCGCTGTTGAGAAAAGTCAATCGAAGAAACGAGGAAAGAGCCCACTTGCGAACGCCAAAGCCAGGTTAATTGACCAACAGCAGCTTGCCCGTCGTCCGTCGAGCTTCCAGATCGCGATGCGCGTCGGCAGCTCGAGACATGGGATATTCAAACTCCATTCGTACCTTCAGCTGGCCGCGCTCAACCCAATCCAGCACGTCCGTGGCCCTGCGCTCCAGTTCCTGCCTTGTATGGATGTAGTGGCCGAGCGTAGGTCGCGTGATATACAGCGAACCTTTGCTTGAAAGCTGAATCAGATCGAAGGGAGGCACCGCGCCGCTCGACCCTCCGTAGAGAACCATCATGCCACGCGGACGCAGGCAGTTCAGCGACTTGTCAAAGGTGGTCTTGCCCACCGAGTCGTAGACCACGTCCACGCCGCGTCCTTCCGTCAAACGCCGGGTCTCCTCCTCAAAGCAGCACTTGGTATACAGGATCACTTCCCTCGCGCCTGCCTGCCGTGCCAGGGCAGCCTTCTCCTCCGTAGACACCGTGGCAATCACATGGGCGCCGATCTGGGAGGCCATCTGCGTGAGCAGCAGGCCAACGCCGCCCGCGGCCGCATGCACCAGCACGGAATCGCCGCTCTTAACCTTGTAGGTTGAATAGGCGAGATAGTGCGCCGTCATACCCTGCAGCATCACGGCTGCAGCCAATTTCAGATCGATCCCCTCCGGTACCTTCACCAGTTGCGTAGCGGGCACGGCAGCATATTCGGCGTAGCTGCCTAGTACTCCGCACCACGCCACGCGGTCTCCGGGATGAAGCCCATTATTCACGCCGGGACCCAGCGATTCGACGATGCCGGCGCCCTCCTGCCCCAGCACCAGCGGCAGGTCAGCCTTATACCGGCCCTCACGGAAATAAATATCGATGAAGTTCACACCCGAGGCATGCACCTTGACCAACACCTTGCCCTCCCCCGGCGTGGGCGGCGGAATCTCAACATACGACAGCACATCCGGGGAACCGGTTTCGCTGATCTGAATCGCTTTCATGGCAAGGTAAGAATGCAACAAGGGCCTTGCACGAGGCAAGGCCCTTTGGAGGATCTACTGGATTTGTTCACCGAATTGTAAAGCCCGTGACTTGGTTCTAGTTGTCGCGCAGCATGCTCGGCTGCTCCGGACTGCGCAGCCTGACCAGCCGGTCGATGGCGTAAGGAGCACGATGCGAAGACGTGTGGTAGTGCCGCACCTGCAACTCACCCAGCAGCCCGATGGCGATCATCTGAATGCCGGCCAGAATCGTAATACCCGCAATCACGAACAAGGGACCGTGCTGATCCATCACATGCTGATGCGTCACAACCTTGAGCACCAGCAGAAACATCGAGATCGCAGACCCCACCAGTACGCTCAATGCTCCAAAGCCGCCAAAGAAGTGCAGCGGACGGCTCATGTACTTCAGCAGGAAGCGGATCGTCATCAAGTCAAAGAAGACCCTGAAGGTGCGCGAGATGCCGTAGTGCGACTTGCCCTTCTCGCGGTTCACGTTCTTGATCGGAATCTCGCAGATGCTCGCGCCATACCAGGACGCGAGCGCCGGAATGAAGCGATGCATCTCGCCATACAGCGGGATGTTCTGGATCACTTCGCGGCGATAGGCCTTGAACGTGGTGCCGAAGTCATGGATCTCCACGCCCGACAACCTGGCCATCAGCCAGTTGGCACAACGCGAAGGAATGCGCCGCATGATGAAATTATCGACGCGCTCCTTGCGCCATCCACTCACTACGTCATAACCCTCTTCAAGTTTCGCCAGAAACTCGGGAATTTCTTCCGGCTCGTGCTGCAGATCGCCATCCATCGCCAGGATGAACTCACCCTGGGAGTGATCAAAACCAGCGGCCAGTGCAGAGGTCTGTCCGAAATTGCGACGCAGTTTGATGACCAGCACGCGGCTATCCACCGCTGCGATCTCTTCTAAAAGCTTGTAGGTGCGATCACTCGAACCATCATCGACAAAGACAAGCTCAAAGGTGTCGCCCACCTGCTCCATGACCTCCTTCAGGCGGTCATAAAGAGCGGTGACATAGTCTTCTTCGTTGTGAAAGGGAACCACGACGGAGTACTTAGGCATATCTTAAAAGTATATCCTGCTTCCACTTGGCAAACCACGCAAAACCGCCCTAGTCATGCGCCTGTCGCGCGGGAATCAAGAGTGGTACATTGCCGGATTCCGTTACACGATTGTTACTTTCTAGCTAACTCCTCTTCCAGCAACGCCGTCGCCTGAACGCAAGCTGCGCGGTCCACATCGTGGTGTGTAACAAGACGAATTGTGTGCGTGCCAACATGGCCCAGCAGCACCCCACGCGACTCGAGTCGCGCCATCAATGCGAAGGCGTCGCCGCGATCCTTGAGGTCGAAGATCACGATGTTCGTCTGCACGGAATCAAGATCAAGGATCGCCTGCGGCATCCTCGCAACTGCCTCTGCAATCAGGCGCGCATTCGCGTGATCTTCTGCCAGGCGTTGTGTCATCTGCTCCAGCGCAATAATGCCAGCGGCCGCCAAAATACCCACCTGACGCATACCGCCGCCGAGAGCCTTGCGGTAGATTCGCGCGCGCTCAATCAATTCCCTGCTGCCCACCAGCATTGAGCCCACGGGAGCGCACAGCCCCTTTGAAAGACAGAACATCACGCTCGTGAAGCCCCGCGTCAGATCCGTAACCGGCACGCCCAGCGCCGTTGCAGCGTTAAAGATGCGTGCGCCGTCAAGATGCGTGGGCAGGCCCGCCTTCGCCGCTCCGTCCCAGATCTCTTCCAGCACCGGCAGCGGAGTCACGGTCCCCCCGGCCATGTTGTGCGTGTTTTCCAGCGAAATCAGCCCGGTCTGCGCGCGATAGTAAATCTTCTCTCCGATGGCCGGCTGTATGTCCTTCCACGTCAGGATGCCCCGATTCGCATACACCGCGCGAAGCTGGCAACCGGAGAATGCCGAAGCCATTGCCATCTCCCACTCATGTATATGGGCGCGCGATTCACAGATCACCTCTTGCCCATGCTGCGTGTGCAGACGAATCGCAACCTGGTTGCCCATCGTTCCCGTGGGAACAAAAATCGCCGCCTCACGCTCAAAAATCTCTGCGGCCTTTTGCTCCAGGAGATTCAAAGTTGGGTCTTCGCCATAAACGTCGTCGCCCACCTCGGCACTCGCCATTGCGGCGCGCATCGCCGCCGTGGGACGCGTAACTGTGTCGCTGCGAAGGTCAATCAACTTGGTAGACCGCTGCTTCGAATCCTCAGTAACAGCAAGTGTTTCAGTGGTCATCTCTTCTCCTGAAATGCATCTCTTTAAATCACCGTGATCATCTTTCCGGGCAATGGATCTTCGCTCACAGAGGTAAGGAAGCGAGCAAAGACATCGTTCGAAATCAGGCGTCCGCGGCTCGTCAAACGAACTCTGCCAGCGTGCTCTTCGAGCAGCTCTTCTGAAACCAAGTCGGCAATAACAGGCAGAAAATGATCGACTGAATTCCTGCCATACTTTTCTCTCAGCGCGGCCATTCGTACACCCTCGGTCAGCCTCAGCCCAAGGAACCACTCCTCTTCCATCTGCTCTGCCTCGCCCAGATGTAATTCGATGGGCGCGTGCGGGCCTGCGATGAACTCGTTCAGGTCCTCGGTGGTTGACAGCCGCATGCAATGGCCATCCTTACCCAACAGCATCGAGTGTGCATCGACGCCAAGACCCAGGTAGGGTTTCCGCTGCCAGTACTTCAAGTTGTGGACGGACTCGGCACCCGGCCGGGCGAAATTCGATATCTCATACTGGGCGATTCCCTGCTTCGCCAGATACTCGATCCCCGCCAGGTACATATCCGCCATGGCATCGTCGTCCGGCACGGACGCCGCGTGGTAGCGCCCGCCGTCGGCCAGCAGTTCCCTGCCCAGCCGCGAGTCCTCATCCACCTCCAGCATGTAGATGCTGGCATGAATCACCCCGGTGCTCACCAGCACTTCAAGCGACTCTCTCCATGAATCCATCGTCTGGTAGGGCAGGCCCGCAATCAGATCCAGGTTCACAGAGCGGATGCCCGCCGCACGAACCCGCGCCACATCGCGCAGAGCTGTTTCCCGGTTGTGCAGGCGACCCGTAACCGCCGCCTCGCGATCCACAAAGGACTGCACCCCAAAGCTGACACGGTTCACGCCACAGGAAAGCATGGCTTCAAGGAAGACATCGTCGATCTGGCCTGGCGCGCACTCAATCGTGATCTCCGCCGACGGGACAACCTCGAAATGACTCCGAATCCCCGCAAACAGGCTCCGCAGCAGCGCAGGAGGCAGAATGCTCGGCGTTCCGCCGCCAAAGTAGATGCTGTCTACCTTTGCCGGCAAAACAGCCTGTTTCCGCTCTGCCCAGCCCCGAATCGCGGCCATATCCTCGCAAAGCCGGTCAACATACGCGGGAAATTCGCTCGCCGGATACACGCCCGAAGCAAAGTTGCAGTAACTGCACTTGGACCTGCAGAAAGGGATCGATATGTAAAGGCCAAGTGAATCCATGGGCGGGGACCGTCTTTCCATTCTCCCATGCCCGGGCGGCCTCCGACATTTCGATGAAACAAGTTTCACCCCGGATACCAACGCATGGCGCCCACACCGTAGAATAGGTGCACGGGACCATGGCTGAAGAGAAAAAGAAGAAGACTCCCCAGCAAGACGACGACGTAGTCGGCAAGGTTTACGACGGACGCATCATGCGCCGGCTCGTCGCCTACCTCCGTCCCTATAAATGGCAGGCCGTCGTCTCTCTCCTGGCGGTATTTCTCAAGGCCTTCTTCGATGTGATCGGCCCCTTCCTCGTCAAGGTTGCCGTCGACCTCTACATGACAACGAAGCCGGAGCATCACCTCAACTGGTTCACCCGCCACTTGAGTCCCAAGCCGGCCACCGGAATCACCCAGCTGGCTTCGATCTACCTGGCCTCGCTCACCCTGAGCTATGGACTCGAGTGGCTGCAGACCTACATGATGCAGTGGACCGGGCAGAAGGTCATGTTCGACATGCGCAGCCAGATCTTCCGGCACATCCAGCGCATGCACGTCAGCTTCTTCGATCACAATCCCGTCGGCCGGCTGGTCACGCGACTCACCAGGCGACGTGGATGCGCTGAACGAGATGTTCACCTCCGGCGTCTTCTCCATCTTTGAAGATGCTTTCGTGCTCATCGGAATCGTCGTCATCATGTTAAGCATGAGCTGGTGGCTGGCGCTGATTGCCTTCTCCGTGCTGCCCTTCATCCTGCTTGTCACGCGCATGTTCCGCAAGCATGTCCGCGAGTCCTACCGGCGCGTGCGGGGAGCCATCGCCCGCATCAACTCCTACACGCAGGAGCATGTCAGCGGCATGAGCGTGGTCCAACTGTTCAATCGTGAAGAGCGCTCCTACCAGGCATTTGAAAAGGTCAATAACCAGCACATGATCGCGTTCAAAGACACGATCATGGCCTATGCGCTCTACTATCCCGCGGTGGAACTGCTCAGTTCGATCGCTATTGCGCTGGTGATATGGCTCGGTGGCAACGGCGTAATACGCAATGCCGTGCAGCTCGGTGTCCTGATCGCCTTCATTCAATACGCTCAGCGATTCTTCCGCCCCATCCAGGACATGAGCGAAAAGTACAACATCCTGCAGGCGGCGATGGCTGCGAGCGAGCGCATCTTCAAGCTGCTGGATACGCCGCCGCAGGTGGTTTCGCCCGAGCATCCCAAGCAGGGTGACGGCAGCGCGCGCGTCCAGTTCCGCCACGTCTGGTTCACCTACCAGCAACTCACTCCGGAGATGGAAGCACGCATCGCCCAGGCATCGGCAGAAGAAATGGCAGCTCTGGGTAGTGAGATTGAATGGATCCTCAAGGATGTCTCCTTCGAGATCGATCCGGGACAGACAGCGGCTATCGTAGGCCACACAGGCGCAGGCAAAACCACCATCATCAGCCTGATGATGCGTTTCTATGACGTGCAGCGCGGGAACGTGATGGTAAACGACCTCGACGTCCGCGAGCACAGCTTGGTGGATCTACGCGGGCAATTCGGCGTCGTCTTGCAGGACCCGTTTCTCTTCAGCGGAACGATCGCCGACAACATTCGCCTGGGCACTTCGTGGATCACCGATGAGCGCATGCGAAGTGCAGCGGAGGATGTCAACGTTCTCGACTTCATCGACGGGCTGCCAGGCGGATTTCAGGAGCCGGTACGCGAGCGTGGCAACAGCCTCTCCACCGGCCAGAAGCAGCTCATCAACTTTGCGCGCGCACTCGCGCACAATCCCCGCATCCTCATCCTGGACGAAGCTACGTCGAGCGTCGATACCGACACCGAACTGCGCGTACGATCCGCACTGGAACGCATGGTGCAGGGACGCACATCGGTGGTGATCGCTCATCGCCTCTCCACCGTGCAGCGTGCCAGCCAGATCCTCGTCATGCACAAAGGGCAGCTTCGTGAGCTGGGCACGCACCAGGAACTTCTGGCGCGGCGCGGCATCTACTGGAAGCTCTACCAGCTGCAGTACAGAGACCAGGAACTACCCGAGTCCGCGGGCGGCAAGCTGCTTCGCGCCCAGCTCGCCACAGGTCTGGATTAGGCCTTGCCATGGCAAGAATCTTTCTCTCAGCGGGCGAGGCCAGCGGGGAACACTACGGCGCAATGCTCATCGAAGCGCTGCGAAAGATAGATCCCTCCGTCGAAATTTTCGGCATGGGCGGCCAGCGCATGGAGGCGCTCGGATGCCGGCGCGTCGTGCGCTCTGAAGACATGGCGGTCATGGGATTGTCAGAGGTTGTCCGCCACCTGCCGCATCTCTATCGCCAGTATCGCCGCATCAAAAAAAGCGTTCGCGAGACGCGACCCGACGTGGCTGTGCTCATTGACTACCCTGACTTCCACCTGCGCCTCGCGAAGGATCTGCATAGCCTGGGCATCCCCGTGGTCTACTTCGTCAGCCCCCAGCTATGGGCATGGAAACAGCATCGCATCCACCAGGTGGAAAAATATGTGGACCGCATGCTGGTCATTTTTCCCTTCGAGGAAAAGTTCTACCGCGAGCATGGTGTGAATGCTACGTATGTCGGGCATCCTCTCGCCGACCTGCCCTTGCCGACGATCTCTCGAAGCGAGTTTGCTGACCAATATGGGTTGGACGCGTCAAAAGACTGGGTTGGCCTCTTGCCGGGCAGCCGCGACAAGGAGATCCGTCTGAACCTCCCGGAGATCATCAAAGCTGCGGCCGCGCTGAAGACGGATTGCGAATTCCTGCTCCCGCTGGCGCCCACCTTGAAGCCGGCGCACGTCGCCCGCATCCGGGAGATGATCGGCGGCCATTCGGGAAGCCCTCGCATTACTCTCGTCAACGATGCCCGCGCCACGCTCCATCACGCGCGCGCCAGCGTGGTGGCCAGCGGCACCGCCACCGTCGAAGCCGCGCTGATTGGCAATCCATTTCTCGTCGTCTATCGAGTTTCGGCGGCCACCTATGCCGTCGCCCGCAGGATTGTCTCTGTTCCGTTCGTCGCGATGGTCAACCTCGTCGCGGGACGGGCGGTTGTGCCGGAGCTGATCCAGGATGACTTTACGGCGGCCAATGTGGCTGCTCATCTGACACGATTAATAAGCGACGAAGCGGCACGCGATAAAATGTGCCACGACCTGAATGAGGTACGGCGCATGCTGCATGCGGGCCGCTCCGCCACCGAAACGGCCATCGACCGCGTCGCTTGCATCACAATGGAATCAGCGAAGCATCTACACCGGGATGCGATGCCGGCTCAGAACGTATGACCGGCAGCAGCCGGAAGCGCACGAAACGAATTACGGGGAACACTGATCGAATGCAAGCAAGACTTTGCGGACTGTCTCTTCTGATCGCCTCTGCGGTGGCAACGCTGCTCTTCCCCACGCCCTTGCGCGCGGCGGACAAGACAACGTTCCAGATCAACAGCTACGTTGTAGACGCTGACCTGGATCCGACCTCGCACCACCTGACCGCGACCGTGCAGGTGAACTTCACCGCCCTCGAAGCGGCGGAGACCCTCGTCTTTCAGCTGCATAATTCGCTCAAGGTAAACAAGGTCACCGATGGCTCGAAGACTCCGCTCTCCGGCGAGCGCGGACAGGACGCCACCATCCGCATCACCCCGCGCGTACCCCTGGCCAAGGGCCAGACCGGCTCTTACACCTTTCAGTACGACGGAACCCTGACCGGAGCGGAGGATGGGCCCGTCGAAGGGCTCAAGCTCACTTCGATCGGCGATCCCATCAGCTATCTGCTCTACGCCGGGCGCTGGTTTCCAATGACCGGCTTTCTCACCAACCGCTTCACCGCTGAGATGCATATCCGCGTGCCCGCGGGATACCGCGTCGTCGGCAGTGGAAGCACCGGAGCGCCGCACTCCACCGGAAAGGGTGAACAGTGGGACTTCAACTGGAACAAGCCGGGATTTCCCGGAACCATCATCGCCGGAAAATTCGAGGAGCCCGTCTCCGTAGCAGGCAGCGGCAACATCAAGGTCTACACCACCGCCGCCCACCATCAGGGCGCAACGGATTACGCCCAGGTGGCGAATAATCAATTCGCGTTCTTCACCTCCACTTTCGGCATCCCCCAGTCGAGCCACCTGAATATCGTTGAACTGCCCAATGACACAGTACCTGCTACGTGGGCTCCTGAGATCGCAGCCGTAGCAGGATCGCGCGTGGGAGAAAAATCCAGCGGACGCCTGCTGGCAAACACCATCGCTCACCAGTGGTGGGGCAGCCAGGTAAGCCCCGCTACGCTCAACGATGCCTGGATCACCAACGGCATGTCGCGCTACGGAGAACTGATGTACCTCGAGGACGTCTCCGGCAATGGCGCGCTCGTCTCTGCCATTCAGGACGTTTCGGCAGGCGCGCTCGCCTACGACACGATTCCGTTATCTTCCACTGGACGGCTCTCGCCTTTCTCCCCCGAATTTCAATCCATGACCCTAGAAAAGGGCGCCATGGTTTTCCACATGCTCCGCTGGGAAGTGGGCGACGAAAACTTCAAGAAGATTCTGCGCGGCGTTCTCTCTGAGTATGCTGGGAAGCCCGTACGTACGGCCGACTTCATCAAAGTTGCCGACGCGCAATCCGGCGGCGAGCCTCTAACGCCGTTCTTCGCGCAATGGCTCGACGGAACGGGCGCTCCCCTTTTCACCAATAAGTACACTGTCTATCGACTGGGCAATAACAAGGGCTTCCGCACCATCGGCCAGATTGATCAGGATCTCGACCTCTTCAGCATGCCCGTGGAATTACGCGTCGAAACCGACGGCAAAACTGAGTCCAAGCGCGTGGACGTTGTTGGCACCGACTCGCAGTACATCGTGGATACCTTCGGGCGTCCGCGTCGCATCACCATCGATCCGCATAGCTGGGTGCTCAAAAACTCACCCGATATGCAGGTGCGAGTCGCCATCCTGCGTGGCCAGTTGATGGTCTCTGAAGGAGAATTTTCCGAGGCGCTCGCCGAGTATCAAAAGGCTCTCACCGCCAATCCCAACAGCTCTCTGGCCAGCTATCGCGTTGGCGAGGTGCTCTTCACGCAGCGTAACTACCAGGCCTCCGCCAACGCCTATCGCGACGCTCTGCGCGGAGACGGTGATCCCAAGTGGACCGAAGTCTGGAGCCACATCCAACTCGGCAAGATCTTCGACGTAACCGGACAACGCGATCGCGCCGTAAATGAATATCGCCAGGCCGTGCAGACCAACGACAACACCCAGGGCGCCTTGAACGAGGCCCGCAAATATCTGCAGCAACCCTACAAGCGCGAAGAATCCGACTAACCCGGCTGGACCGTCGTAACATTGGCGACGGTCCAACCCATTCCATCGTCGATCAATCTCCTGAAATCCGAAGCCCCCACTGCGTTATGATTGCTCCGCGACTCCTATGGCCTCACCACGCAAGAAACCCGGAGACTCGGAAGCTGGAACTCCGGCGCCACCTCCATCGGCACATCACGACGCGTTTGAAGGTGACTACCGGCCCTCGTCAGCGGCGGTGTTCGCCAACACCCCGGCACGAGTCGACCCCGTCCAGCTGGATTACCTCCTGCAACTCGCGGACACGCTCAACACCACGCTCGATCTGCAGACTCTGCTCGAACGCACCGCCGACCTCGCCCGGGCGGTCATCGACTACCGTATCTTCGCCATCCTGCTGATCAATGACCGCACCAATGACCTGCGCATGCGCTTCCAGATCGGTCACACTCCGGAAGTGGAACGCATGCGCATCAAAATGGGGCAAGGCGTAGTAGGAGAAGCTGCGGAGCGGCGCGAGGCCGTACTGGTGAACGACGTAGCCCAGGCCACCAACTACATCAACGCCAATCCCGATGTGCGATCCGAGTTGGCTGTGC
The DNA here is from genome assembly GCA_963725995.1 of uncultured Acidobacteriaceae bacterium. Classification (GTDB taxonomy): domain Bacteria; phylum Acidobacteriota; class Terriglobia; order Terriglobales; family Acidobacteriaceae; genus JANXZS01. Next base: position 94,279 of record CAVSAX010000021.1, read on the forward strand.
CCCTCATCGTCAAGAATCGCGTCATCGGCGTCATCGATATCCAATCTGAACAGGTCGGCTACTTCCGCCCCGAACACCTGCGCATGCTCACGCTCACCGCATCGCGCATCGGGCAGGCCATTGAGAATGCCCGCCTCTACAGCCGCGCTTCACGCCAGGCACAAACCCTCGCGGTGCTCAACGAGATAAGCCGCGAGCTCACCTCAATCCTGAACCTCGATGCGCTGCTCGCCAAAATCGGGCAGCTCCTGCGTCGCCTGATGGACTACCAGATGTTCACCATCCTGCTGCTCAACGAGCAGGACAACGAACTCGAGATCCGCTTCTCCACCCGCTTCGGTGAACGCTTCAACAGCAGGGTTCCGGTTCCCCACGATGGACTCGTCGGCGCCGCCATCAACGAACGCAAGCTCATCAACGTCTCCGACGTGCGCAAGGATCCCCGCTACGTCATGGTGAATCCCGAGTCACGCTCGGAGATGGTCGTTCCGCTGATCTACAAAGACAAGGTCATCGGAGTGCTCGACCTCGAACACACGCGGACAAACTACTTCAACGAAGAGCACGAGCGCACCATGGTCACGCTGGCCGCGCAAATCGCCATCGCCATTGTGAATGCCCAGCTCTACGAGCGCGTCGCCCGGCAGGAGCAGCGCCTGGAGCGCGATCTCGCCATGGCGAGAGAGGTGCAGCTGCGCCTGCTGCCACCGCTGCGTCCCATGCACGGCCACGCGGAGTTCGCTGCCCGCTTTCTGCCCGCACGAACCATCGGCGGCGACCTGTACGACTTCCTGCAATATGGCCCCGAGCGCAGCGGCATTGCCCTCGGCGATGTCAGTGGCAAGGCTGCCCCTGCCGCGCTCTATGCCGCTCTCGTCAGCGGAATCATGCGCTCCGCCGCCGCGCAGCAGCCCTCCCCTTCGGCAATGCTGGTCATCCTGAATGATGCGCTGCAGGAGCGCCGCCTCGACTCCCAATATGTCGCCATGCTCTTTGCCGTGTGGGACGACACCAACCAGACCCTCCAGCTAGCCAACGCCGGCGCCGTCCAGCCACTCTTCTGCCGCGCAGGCGAAGTAACCACGGTGCGCGCCGAAGGCATCCCCCTCGGCATGTTCCCGAATGTTGAATACGAAGAGTTCAGCCTATCCACCCAACCCGGCGACTCCATCGTCTTCTTCAGCGATGGCATCGTGGATGCCCAGAACTCCGGCAAGGAAATGTTCGGCAATGAACGCCTCGTCGCCATCGTTCAGGCCAATCAGCACAAATCCGCCGCGGGTCTCGCGGATGCCATCCTCAGCGGTCTCACCGACTTTCAAGGCGGCGTCGATCACTTCGACGACGAGACCCTGGTCGTGCTCCGCGTTCTTCATCCCAGCGATGACGCGATAGGATAGAAGGACGGGAGATCCATTGAGCACTGCTGAAAATCAAACCAACACACAAAGAATTGTCGCGCCTGCGCGCAACCTGCTGGGAAGCCTGCGCTTGCCCGGCGATAAGAGCATTTCCCACCGCTACGCGCTTCTGGCCGCGTACGCCGGCGGCACAACCCGCCTGCGCAACTTCTCCACAGGAGCGGACTGCGCCAGCAGCCTGGGATGCGCCGAAGACCTGGGCGCAATCGTCACCATGCCGGAGAGCGGCGTCATTGAGATTCGCGGCACCGGAGCACAACTCGTTGCGCCCGAGGGCGCGCTGGACTGCGGCAACTCCGGCTCAACCATGCGCATGCTGGCTGGCCTCGTCGCCGCGCAGAGAGGTCAATTCACCCTCACCGGCGATGCATCGCTCAGCCGCCGCCCCATGGAGCGGGTTCGCAAGCCGCTGTCGCAGATGGGCGCCGAGTTGGCGCTCACCGATGGGCACGCGCCCATCACTATCACCGGCGGCAAGCTGGCGGCAATCGACTACACGACGCCCGTGCCCAGTGCGCAGGTAAAAACAGCTGTGCTCTTCGCTGGACTGCAGGCCGCAGGCACCACCACAGTTCGCGAGTCGGTTCGCACCCGCGATCACGGCGAACTCGCGCTCAGAGCATTCGGCGCAGAAGTTACCCGCAGCTCCGACTCCGTTTCCATCGAAGGCGGTCAGCCACTCACCGGCATAGAGGCGACCATCCCCGGCGATCTTTCCTCGGCAGCCTTCTTCCTCTGCGCAGGTGCTCTATTCCCTGACTCAAACCTGGTCTTCGATCAGCTCGGCCTGAATCCCACGCGGGCCACTCTGCTCGATGTACTCAATTCCCTGGGCGCCCGCATCAGTGTACTGAATCTCGAAGAGAAGCATGGCGAACTTATCGGTACGGTGCAGCTCACCGCCCCGCGCGAAGGCCTGGGAGCAACAACCATCTCCGGCGCCCTGGCTGCGCAGCTGATTGACGAGCTGCCGGTGCTGGCCGCTATTGCTCCCTACACCCGGCAGGGCATTCGCATTCGCGACGCCCGCGAGTTGCGCGTCAAGGAATCGGATCGCATCGCCCTCGTCGCAGCGAATCTGCGCGCCATGGGTGCTGAGGTTGAAGAGTTCGAAGATGGCCTTGATGTGCGAGGCGGACAGGAGCTTCACGGTGCTGAGATCGACTCCGGCGGAGACCACCGCATTGCCATGGCCTTTGCCGTCGCGGCCTTGCGGGCCACAGGCGAGTGCCGCATCCACGGCGCGGACGCAGCCGCTATCTCGTTCCCGGAATTCTTCGACCTGCTCGATCTGGTTGCCGAAAGATAACTTCACCAACCCACGCAAGAAAAAGAAAAGAGTCTGATTCCTGGGGCATACCGCCCGCCGGAATCAGACTCTTTTTGCTCCGCTCTTTTACTGCTGCGGCTGTTGCTGTTGCGCGGGAGACGGAATGCTGGGTTCCTGCGTGTTCTTCGGCGCTTCCAGCCCCGGGATAATCGGTGCTGAAGCCACCTTGCCCGCGACCGCATCGCCCAGGCTGATGCCATAGTGCTGCAGCGTATTTGCCAGCGTCTGGCTCAGCGCCGCACGATCCTTGCCGTAGGTTGCCTGGGCAACGATCAGGCTGTTTTCCGCCACAGCAAGATTGCGCTGCTGCTGCAGCACGTTGGCTGTGGTCGATGCACCCAGGTGATATTTCTTCTGCTCCGAATCCAGGCTTTGAGACGCGAATTCGCGAGCTGCCGTCGCCGACTGAACCTGCGCACGATCGTTGGTCAACGCAAACTGGGCGTTGATAACCTCGATGCGGATCTGGACATAAATCTGTTCCAGCCGAAGCTGGTTCTGCCTGTATTCCAGCACCGAGCGCGCTTGCGTACTCTGCGCCACCCTGTTCCGGATCGGAATGTTGATGCTCACGCCAACGCCCTTATCTGGCGCTGAGCTGTTGAACAGGTTGCTGAATGCCGTGCCATAGCTGGCCGGTGGATACTGGGTTTCATTGCAAGGCTGACCGGTCTGGAAATTCAGGCAGTTCGGGTTCAGGGCGCCGCCCAGTCCCGCTGCTCCATAGAAGCCGTAGGCATCCACTACTGGCAACAGGCTATTCTTGATCGCCTTCATGGATACTTCGCTGTTCTTAAGCTGCAGAATGTCCTGCTCAACCTCGGGCCGGTTGGCATAGGCCTGGTTTACCAGGTCCTCTACCGACATCTTCTCCTCCGGCGCCTCAATCAAACTCACGCGGTCAGTCGGAATAATCGGAGCCTTGCTCAACTCAGGATCGCTCAGGTTGCGAGCGATTGCCTGTTTCATAATCAGCTGCTGATACTCCAACGCGCTTTGCGATGAGATCAGCGCCTGTTTATCGGTAGCCACCTGGCTGTCGGAATTGACGACGTCCAGCGGGGCCAGCGTTCCAATCTCCAACTGCTTGCGATTGTCTGCCGTCAGCTGCGTCGACTGCTGCAGGGCCCGTTCCTTGGCCTGCACATCCTCGTACGTACTCACCAGGCCCCAGTAGATGTTCTCAATCTGGTTTACCGTGAAGAGGATTTGCTGACGGAAGGAAGAATCCGTGATCCGGCGATTATTCTTCGCCTGCACGATGAATCGCCCGTTCACTCCCCAACCAAAGCCATTCAACAGGTGCTGCGTGACCTCTGCGCGGAAGTTCGTGTTGTACTGCGGACTATAGCCAGAGAAAATGCTGTTCGTCGTCTGCCGGGTATTGTTGAATCCAACACTGAGCGCTGTTCCTGTAATGAATCCCTGGTTGTAACCAAAGTCATATGTTGAAGTTCCAGTAGAAAGAATCGGAGCGCCACCGAACGGGTTGGCCTGGGGCTGCTTCTGGTTCTCATACTGGATCGTGCCTGTCAGCGAAGGATCAAGATTTTCCGGAAGCGGACCGGCGGCGCTGGTATTCAGCACCAGGCCGCCGGCGCCTGCACCGGCACCGCCCGAACTGATCGACGTGCCGCCCGGGCCACCGCCTGAAGCAAGCAGGGACTGGCCCGCGCCGCCCAGCGTTCCCTCGACAATACCCGCGTTTACACCTCGTAGGGGCTGACCCGCCTTCGAAAGAAGAACGTCCGTGTCGGCAATATCGAGGTTGTAACGCGCAATCGCGATGTCGTAGTTGTTTTCCAGCGCCAGCGTGATTGCATCGCTCAAACTGAGATAAATCTTGCCGTTACGCACGAGGTTCGGCAGCGTGGAGTTCGTAAACCGTGCCGGCTCAACGCTAATCGACTTGTACGGCTCAATTGGATTAGGAAAATAATTCCGCGCCTTGGTGAAATCCGTGCTCGTCGAGCGCATGAACATCGGCTCGGTATAGATCGGAGCTGGAGCCGGCGGCAGATCTTTCATGCCAGCAGGCGGCGTCACCGCCTCTGCTGGTGCTGCCGCCTGCTGGGCAACTCCGTAAGGCGACAGGGTACTAAGCATTAAACATGCCACCAATGCGATTGCCGGCAATTTTGACTCTTCCCTGCCAGCCCTTGAAGTCTTGTGGGAGGCTATTGCCTCGTGGGTTATTCCCGGTTCTACGCTCAACGTCTTACCTCTCCATTGCCGGTCAAAGAAAAAAGCCATTCGCCGTCTCCAACTGTTTTTGAGGGCATGCCGACATCTTTTCAGACGCCGCGCGAGTGCCCTGAGACTCATCAAATTGCTGAAAAAGAAACAACTAGCAGTGCCGGACCTTGAAGCGGGTATTCCGGCTAATCTCGATACGCTTCCCAACCGTGCTTCGTTCCGTCGAATCGGTCAGATCGGGCGCAATCTACCCTCATCCGGCCCGGAATCACGACGATATCCTGATCAAAATCGGTAACCCTGAGTATATCGCAGCGACCCCTCCCCTGCTGCTGCGCTATCCTCGCCTCGAGATGATCTCTTCCCCAATCGGATCGGATTCCCCGCCGCCAGTCCATAAAACACAAACGTGGAAGCTCGTCCTCTCCTACGACGGAACCGAATTCCACGGCTGGCAGGTGCAGCCCACGCTCAAAACCGTGCAGGGCGAACTGGCCGACGCCCTTGAGCGGATTACCGGCGAACGTGTCCTGCCACAAGGCTCGGGCCGGACCGACGCCGGCGTCCACGCCCTGGCGCAAGTCGCTTCCTTCCCACTGGTTGCGCCCATCCCCGCCGCCAATCTCCAACGCGCGCTCAATCGCACCCTCCCTGCCGCCATCCGAATTCAGTCCGCGGAAGTTGCCGCCGAAGCCTTCCACGCGCGCCACAGCGCCATCGGCAAAACATACGAATACCGCATCTTTCGTGGCGAAATCTGCCCGCCATTTCTCGCCCGCTACGTCTTTGCCCTCAACTGGCCCCTTGATATCGAAGCCATGCAGCACGCCGCCTCTTCAGTCCTCGGCGAGCACGACTTCTCCTCCTTCGCCGCCAGCGATCCCGATCTGGCAGAGCGCAGCACCCCGGCACCTCCAGATGACCGCGGCAATACCCGCACCATCTTTGAATCGGCCTGGAGCACCTCCTCCGATCACAATGGCGATCTGCTCATCTATCGCGTGCGCGGCTCAGGCTTTCTCCATCACATGGTTCGCAACCTCGTGGGCACATTTCTTGAAGCGGGCCGCGGACATATCCGCGCAGACGAAATCAGCGACATCCTGAACGCTCGCGACCGCTCTGTCGCAGGAGCCACCGCGCCAGCCCGCGGCCTCTTCCTCGTTGCGGTCGATTACCCCACTCCCGCTCCGCCCACTTCGCACGATGCTAACCTGAAGTGAATCATGCCTTCTCCCCCGGTAGCGACGGCCTTTGCCCGCGTCAACCAGATCGCTTCCATGCGCGCCGTGCACGAGGCCTTCCAGTGGCTGCACCTGCAGGATCAGCAGCTCATGCGCTGGCAGATGGATATGGTGTCCATCCCTGCGCCACCCTTCGGCGAAGGACCGCGTTCCGCCTGGGTTCGCGAGCGCTTGCAAGATCTGGGCCTCGCCGACGTTGAAGCCGACGAGCTAGGCAACGTTTTCGGCATACTTCCCGCAGCCACCACCAACACCGATCTTCCTGCCGATCGCCCCTGCATCCTGCTGTCAGCGCACATTGATACAGTCTTTCCCGCTGGAACTCCCATCGATCCCCACCTCGACGGCCGCCGCCTCACCGCCCCCGGCGCATGCGACAACGCTGCCGGAGTCATCGGCATGCTGGCGATAGCAGCGGCCATTCGCCATTCCTCCGTGCCCCTTCCCTGCGACCTGCTCTTCGCCGCCAACGTGGGCGAGGAAGGCGAGGGCGACCTGCGCGGCATGCGTCACATCTATCAGCACTCGCCCTACAAATCGCGTATCGCCGCTAACATCGTTCTCGATGGCCCCGGCCACGAAGTTGTCGTCGGACAGGCACTCGGCAGCCGCCGCTTCCTCGTCACCATCACCGGTCCCGGCGGCCACTCATGGAGCGATGCCGGCAGCCCAAACCCCATCGCCGTCCTCGCCAGCGCAATCGCCCGCGTCAGCGCCGTCCCGCTTCCCTCCGAGCCGCGCACCGCGTTGAATGTGGGAACGATCGAAGGCGGCACCTCGGTCAACTCCATTCCCGAACGCGCCGCCGCCCGCTTCGACATTCGCTCCACTGACCACGCGCAGATGGTGAGCCTTGAGGTCGAGTTGCACCGCGCCGTCGAGGATGCCGTCGAAGCAGCCAACCAGTTGAAGCCCGCGAAGCCACTCGCCTTCTCTATTCAGCTCATCGGCGATCGACCCGCAGGCAAGCTCGCGCCCAACGCTGCCATCCTCGAATCGCTGCGCGCCGTCGATCGCCACCTCAAGCTCAAGACAGGAATCCGCATCGGCTCAACCGACGCAAATATCCCCATATCGCTCGGCATTGAGGCAATCAGCATGGGCGCAGGCGGAGACGGCGGCAACGTCCACACTCGCGCCGAATGGTACGACGCAACCAATCGCGAACTTGGCCTGCGCCGCGTCCTGCTGCTCGTCCTCGCACTCCTCGAAAATGCGGGAGAAAAACCGCGGCCCTGAACAAATCCGTATCTTTCCGATGAAAGTCCCACTATGAAAAACGCGCCCCTCAACCGCACGAAGCTAGTCGCCGCTTTCGTCATCGCTAGTTGCGCCACACTGCTCGCAGCGCAGAGCGCGCCCGTCGCCCAGCCCGCCAAGGTGCTCGCCTACGCCGACGCCATCTACTACAACGGCCATATCCTGACAGGCGAGAATCTCGCCGCAGGCGAAACGCGCCTCGTCACCGCACTAGCTCTTCGCGACGGCGAGATCGTAGCCGCAGGAAACGACTCGGCCGCTCTGGCTCTCGCCGGTCCTGCCACGCGCAAAGTTGACCTCAACAAAGCTTTTGTCATGCCGGGCTTCAACGATGCGCATGTGCATCTCGGCCACGCCGGCATGATCAAGATGCAGGTCGACCTCACCGGAAGCACGTCCCTCGCCGAAATGAAGCACCGTATTCAGCTAGCCGCGACCGGCGCACCCAAGGGCAACTGGCTCACAGGCGGCGGGTGGGATCACACCCTCTGGACCGACAAGACTCTGCCAACGCGAAAAGATATCGACGCGGTAACAGCAGGGCATCCCGCCATCTTTGGCCGCGTTGACGGACACATCGCCATCGCCAACTCCGCAGCAATCGCCTCCGCTGGCATAACCCGCGATACCCCCGACCCGCCTGGTGGCAAGATCGACCACAACGCACAGGGCGAGCCTACCGGCATCCTCCGCGAAGCCCCTGGGATGAACCTCGTCCGACGGCACATTCCTCCGCCCAGCGAAGCGGAGCGGCGCCGCGGCCTCGAACTCGCCATGGCCGACGCCGTCTCCCACGGCCTCACCTCAGCGCAGGACAACTCCGATTGGGAAGACTTCCTCGTCATGGAGAAGATGGAGCGCGAAGGTAAACTGCCCCTGCGCGTCACCGAGTGGCTGGCCTTCAATGCACCCATCGACACCCTCAAACAGCAGCGCGCAGCTCACGATCCCTCTGACCACCTGCTGCACACTGGTATGCTCAAGGGCTTCATGGATGGCTCTCTCGGTTCCCAGACCGCAGCCATGAAATCGCCCTATGCCGACGACCCCGGCAACAGTGGCGTGGCTGAGTACGAACAGGCAAAGCTTGATGCCATGACGAAAGAGCGCACCCAGGCGGGATTCCAGATCGGCTTCCACGCCATCGGCGACCGCGCCGCTGCCATGGCCCTCAACGCCTACGCTGCAGCCGGAGTCAATGCCGCGATGCGCGACCGTATCGAGCACGCACAGGTGGTGGACCCCGCCGACATTCCGCGCTTCAAGTCGATGGGCATCATCGCTTCCATGCAGCCCAACCACCTGCTCACTGACATGCGCTGGGCACAGTCGCGCCTCGGCCCCGAGCGCGCGAAATATTCCTACGCGTGGAGCGCATTCCTCAAAGCGGGAGTGCCCCTGGCCTTCGGCACGGACTATCCCGTAGAGCCGGTCACACCCTTTCGCGGCGTCTATGCCGCTGTTACGCGCAAGGACGAAGCAGGCGTGCAAAGCTTCTATCCGGATAGCGCGTTGACCATTCAGCAGACCCTCTACGCCTACACCCAGGGCGCAGCCTACGCGGAGTTCAGCGAGACATGGAAGGGTAAGCTCCAACCCGGCTATGCGGCAGACTTCGTTATCCTCGACCGCGATATCACCGCCATTCCGCCAGCCGAGATTCTCAAGACAAAAGTCCTCGACACATTTGTCGGTGGTCGGCAGGTCTACGTCGGCGGCATCAAGGCAGCCAGCGCCCACTAACAATCATTCGCGCTACCATGGATGCAACGGCCATCCAGTCAGGAGCACAGCAACCTGCGTCTTCGCGCCCATATCCTCATGCTCTCGGTCGTCTTCGTATGGGGCGCGACCTTTGTCCTGATTAAAAACGCCCTCAGCGATATTTCGCCGCTGCTCTTCAACCTGCTGCGCATGACGTTGGCAACGGTGTGCCTCGCGCTCATCTACCGCAGCCATCTTCGCGGCCTCACCCGCCGCGCCTGGATCGGCGGAGCCATCGTCGGAGCCTGCCTGGCCATGGGCTATCAGTTCCAGACCGCCGGCCTCGCCCTCACCACGCCATCGAAATCAGCCTTCCTCACCGGCCTCGTCGTGGTCATGGTTCCCTTGCTCTCCGCCATTCCGTGGCTGCGCGGCCCCGGTGCCCACGCCCCTGGCTGGAGCGCACGCGCGGGTGCGGTCCTCGCCTTCATCGGAATCGTGCTGCTCACCTCGCCGCCCTCCAGCAGCGGCCATCCCTTCGCCTATGACTTTGCCGCCATCAACGTGGGCGACATTCTCTCCATCTTCTGCGCGCTCGGCTTCGCACTGCATGTGCTAGCCCTCGCAAGAACCTCGCCGCACATTCCTTTTCAGCAGCTTGCGGTGCTCCAGATCGGCTTCGCCACGCTCTTTATGGCCATCAGCACCCCGCTGCTGGAGAAGTCCTGGATCCGCTTCACCCCGCGCCTCGCCTTCGCCATCGTGCTGGCGGCCGTCCTCGCGACGGCCGTCGCATTCACCATCCAGTCGTGGGCGCAGAAGTACCTGCCCGCTACGCACACAGCGCTCATCCTCACCATGGAACCGGTCTTCGCGTGGATGACCTCCTTCGTCCTGCTCCACGAACGGCTTGGCCTGCGCGCCTCCGCGGGAGCCCTTCTCATCCTCGGCGGAATCGCCCTCGCCGAACTCATTCCCACCCGTATACAGCCAACTGCCCACGAAGGCGTTCCACTGGAAGACGGGGAGGCATAACTGGCCCAGGATCAACTCCGCCGCTCAATGTGACCGTTTCGCCGTTACAAACGTCTATTAGGGATACCCGCGGGGTTGCTGAATGCCGCACACCCGCTGGATATACTGCATCTAACAAGCAGGAAACAGCAGAGTTTTTTGTAAACTGAAAGTTACGGGGCACCTTGCCCCACTTCAAGAATGCTCGAAAGATATGAGGTAAGACCTGAATGAATTCGTTTCTCGAACGCGTCCGTGTTCGCCGGCTCACTTCCGCCTTTACGATTCTTGCCACCCTCTCACTCGGCATCCTTGTCGGATCGGTGATGGCCCATGGAGTCAAGGGTAAAGAGGAACAGGCAGATAGTTCGGACGCGACCCCATTGAAGATCCCGAATCCCGTCGTTCTTTCCAATACCTTTTCGCAGATCGCGAAGCAGGTCGGCCCCGCAGTCGTGAATATCAACACCGAGACCTTGCCCAAGCAGTCCCTGAAGCCCAAGGGTGCCAATCCCCATGTGCGCCGCGCCCCGGTTCCGAACTCTCCCGACGGCGACGAAAATGGCGATGGCGGCGGACAGGACGGCCAGGATGGCCAGAACTTCCAGGACTTCTTTCAGCGCTTCTTCGGCGGCGGTGACGGCGAAGAGGGCCCGGACGACGGCGGCGGCATGCGCCAGTCCCTCGGCTCCGGCTTCATCGTCGATCCCAAGGGCTACATAATCACCAATAATCACGTCGTCGAGAAGGCCGACAAAATCTACGTCAAGCTCTCCACTGACCCAGACGGCGGAGATATGGGACGCCCGGCCCGCGTGATCGGCACCGATAAGGACACCGACCTCGCAGTCATCAAGATCGACAGCGACAAACCGCTGCCCACCGTCAAGCTCGGCAATTCTGACTCCGCGCAGGTCGGCGACTGGGTCATCGCCATCGGCAGCCCCTTTGCCCTCTCGCAGACCGTCACCGCCGGCATTGTCTCGGCCAAGAACCGGACCATCCAGCCCGGTGCGCAAGGCCAGTTCCAGCACTTCATCCAAACCGACGCAGCCATTAACCCCGGCAACTCGGGTGGCCCGCTCGTCAACATGACCGGAGAAGTCGTCGGCGTTAATACCGCCATCTTCACCCAGTCCGCCGGCTACCAGGGCGTTGGCTTTGCTATGCCCGCCAATACCGTAATCGCCACCTACAACGACCTTATCGGCCCCTCGCACAAGGTCACGCGCGGCTCCATCGGCATCTCGTTCCAGGCCAACCTGCCCAGCGCTGTAGGCCGTGTCTACGGCTTCAAGACAGGCGTCCTCATCAACGGTGTTCAACCCGGCCAACCCGCCGACAAGGCCGGCCTCAAGCCCGGCGACATCATCGTCAGCATTGACGGCAAGCCCATCAAGGATGGCGACGAACTGGTAGCCGAGATCGCCAGCCGCCGGGTCGGCACCGCTGTCCGCATCGGCTATCTGCGCGAGGGCAAGGAAGCCACCACCAGCGTTACCATCGGCGACCGCACCAAGGTTTTCGCTCCAACGCAGGCGGCGGATAACGAGCCCGGAGCCGCTCCAAACACCCCAGACGCGGGCCAGGTAAAACTCGGCGTCGCTGTACGCGATCTGCCCGCCGAAGTGGTCAACAAGACCGGCCTCCACGGCGTCCAGATCCAGTCCGTCAAGCCCGGCTCCTTCGCCGACGAAATCAACCTCGCCGAAGGACTCGTCATCGTCCAGGTCAACAAAACCCCGGTCACGAATCTCGATCAGTTCCGTACCGCTGTGAATGGATTGAAGTCCGGCTCCGACGTGGTCTTCCAGGTAGTGGACCCGCGGGCACCCAAATCAGGCATCAGCTACGTGGGCGGAACGCTCCCATAGCTCTGCCAATAACCCGAAAGTTACGCTGAGGCTCAACGATTCCGCTTGAGCCTCAGCTTCTCCTGTTGCATTCTTGAAGACTCTGGTTATACCCTTCTTTGGTTACTGGTTCGTTATAATTGAAACTATGAGGTCATTTCGCATGCTTTCAGTCCGAGCAGGCTTGTCCCTAACTCTTCTCGCAGCCCTCTCTACTTCCGCAGTTCTGGCAACCCCAGTCCACCACGCACCCACCAGCCAGCACTCGCACAAGAGCAAATCAGCTAAGAAAACAAAGCTCAAAGGCCAGAAACAGATCGATCCCGAACGCGCCCGCCAGATCCAGACGGCGCTCATCCACGAGAACTACCTCTCCGGTGAGCCCAGCGGCAAGTGGGATGCCGAGTCGCAACAGGCCATGCAGAAATTCCAGGCCGACCACGGCTGGCAGACCAAAATCATGCCCGACTCCCGTGCCCTCATTAAACTAGGCCTCGGCCCCGCAACCACCCAGGAAAACATGACTGCGCTAGGCCTCAAAGGACCGGAGTTACCTCCCGCTCCTGAGACCTCAATCCTGGAAGGCGACCACAGCCGAGCCGCAACCGACCACGCCGGCCGCTAGCACCATCAGTCAGTCGCAAAACACTCATACATTTGCGTTTGGCCGCGAGAGCACGTCTCTCATCCCCTTATCTAATCGGCTAAGGGGCGGTTACCGGCCTCCTCGACCTCACGGACAGCTCACGGCGTGCCAAAAAGCAAGCTGCATAACCCTCCCGCCCCGTTAACTCCCCGTTTAGATAGAGTGCTCTACGAAGGTATTGCATATAAGGGAATACCTTTGATATAAACAGTAAGACACTTTAGAAACTAATTAATAGCACTACAGTAATCGTTCGCAGTTTGCCGCGTTACGAATGACACATGCTCAGCACCCTCTGCCGATAGCGATGTCAACTTTGCAGTTGTAGGTAGATCGTCATTACCTCTTTTCCTTTTTTGCCTCTGCTTTGCACTTTTTTTGGCTTCACGAGGTAATGAATGACTAAGAGTCTCCTTTTTCGCGCAGCAGTAGGCCCAGCCACCCCCAGCCCCAGCCGCCCCACCTCAGAACAAATCAGCTTGCAACCGCAGCCGATCGTGGAACGCCTCAGGGGATTGCTTAGCGCACGGTTTCTGGTATTGGCCTGCTGCCTGTTGACCGCCGCATCCGCGCAGGCGCAATTCACCATCATGAAGTCAACGCAACGGCCCGCGGTGATTGACACTGGCGACACCCATCCAGTTGAAGTCGGCGTTAAGTTCAAAGCCGACAGTAACGGCTCCATCACCGGGTTACGCTTTTACAAGGCAGGAGCGAATACCGGCAAGCATGTGGCGCACATCTGGTCCACGTCTGGAACCATGCTGGGCAGCGCGACATTCACTGGGGAATCAGGATCAGGTTGGCAACAGGTCAACTTCGCCACTCCGATCAACGTCACGGCAAACACCATCTACGTAGCATCGTATTTTGCGCCTTCAGGACACTACTCAGCGAATGTGAATGGGCTCCTAAATGGAATCAATAGCCCGCCCCTGCACGCGCTGGCGAACGGCGTTAGCGGATCAAACGGTGTGCGCAGATACTCCTCGAACGGCGGCTTTCCATCAACCGGCCGCAATGCCATCAACTACTGGGTGGACGTGGTCTACACAACATCTCAGTCCACCAATCCAAGCCCCAGGCTGACAGTCAGCAGCACCAGCCTTGCCTTCGGCAGTGTCACGGTGAAGTCGTCATCGACAAAGACCCTCACACTGACATCCTCAGGCACATCGGCCCTGACGATAAATTCAGCGGCGATTTCCGGCACCGGCTTCACCGCCTCGGGACCAACCTTCCCGGTTACTTTGGCTGCAGGTCAATCTGTATCTCTGTCAGTCAAGTTCGCTCCGACAAAGACAGGCGCGGTTTCCGGCCAGGTGACCATCAACAGCAACTCCACCGCGGGCAGTTCAGTAGCGGTGCCTCTCAGCGGCACTGGTGTAACGGCAACCTCGTCGCATGAAGTGGATCTCTACTGGAATCCGCCAAGCAGCTCGCCCGATCCCGTGGCTGGCTACCACATATACCGCGCGACAGGCACAGGAGCCTACTCAATGCTGACCAGTAGCCTGATCCTGCCAACCACGTATGTCGATGCCAAAGTGGCAAGTAGCACGATGTACAAATACATGATCAAGAGCGTCGATTCTAAGGGCATCGAAAGCGCCGCCTCCAACACCATCTCGGTCACTGTCCCGTAGGCGCGAATCAACGAACAAGTGGCTGGCAATTCATGATCGTTATGAATTGCCAGCCGCTATGCATCTCGCGAAATGCGCCTCAGCTAAGCTGGGTCTCCAGCTCAGCGCGAAGCATGTCATCCACCGTCTCCCGACGCCGAATCAATGTCGCACTGCGCCCTTCCACCAGCACTTCGGCCGCGCGCGGGCGCGAGTTGTAGTTCGAACTCAGCGACATGCCATAAGCACCCGCATCCAGAATCGCCACCAGGTCACCGGGCTCAAGAAGCGGCATCTCGCGGTCGCGCGCAAAAAAGTCGCCCGACTCGCACACCGGACCCACCACATCCACCACGCGCTTCTTCCCCGCCCTCGGCTGCAGTGGAACGATCTCGTGGTGGGCCTGGTAAAGTGACGGCCGGATCAGGTCATTCATCGCCGCATCCGTCACCACAAATGTCTTCTTGCCGTTCTTCTTCACGAAGAGCACTCGCGCCACCAATGCTCCCGCCTGTGCCACCAGGAATCGCCCCGGCTCCAGCAGCAATCGCACCGGAAGATCCCCCAGCGCCTTGCTCATTGCCGCAGCATACTCCGTCACCTTTTCCGCCGGGCTGAAGCTGTAGCCTGCGCGATATTCAATGCCCAGGCCGCCCCCGGCATCCACCATTCCAATGGGAAAGCCTTCCGCCCGAAGCTTGCGAATCAGTTGCGCCATCCGCGCCATCGCCGCGCCAAATGGCTCTGCCGAGCGAATCTGCGAACCGATGTGCACACTCACCCCCGCCGGCTCCAGCCAGCGCGACGCAGCAGCCTCGCGGTACACGCGATGTGCTACCCGGATATCGATTCCGAATTTATGCTCACGCAGCCCAGTCGAAATGTAAGGATGCGTCTCCGCGAAAACATCAGGATTCACGCGCAGCGCAAACCGGGCGCGCACCTTCTTCTTCCGCGCTCGCTCCCCCAGCAGCGTCAGTTCTGCCGCGCTCTCGACGTTAAAAATCAGGATGCCCGCGGCCAGCGCCAGGTCCATCTCCGCCGACGTCTTGCCCACTCCCGAAAAGACAACGCGCGTCGCCGCTTCCCTGCTCACCTTCAGCACCCGCTCCAGCTCTCCGCCGGAGACAATGTCGAATCCCGCGCCGCGCTCATCCAGCAGCTTTAGAATCGCGAGGCTGGAGTTGGCCTTCACCGAGTAGCACACCAGGTGCTCGCGCCCGGCAAAGGCCGTGCCAAACATCTGCAGCCGGCTAAGCACCTCATCGGCAGAATAGACATACAGCGGAGTGCCATACTTGCGGGCGAGTGCATCCATACGTACGCCACCGCATTGCAACGGCGCATTTTTCGCGGGATAGTGGAAGGGTCGATTCTCAGTCACTGGTCCTCAGGGCAACAAAATTCAAATAGGGTTGCTTCTGAGACTAACGAGGAATGCGAAATTCTCCAAACCCGGCAGCGCGTTGGCACGATGCTCGGCATCTCTAAAGCACGCCGCGCTCTCAATCTTCAAAGCCGAGGCTGCGGTCGGTGTAACCTGAGGAGTTCAGCGTGACCATGAAAACCGCTATGCTCACCAGAATCGCAGTAGCTCTCATTTGTCTCGCCTCCATTGCCCAGGCACAACCGGCGCCGGGGGCAGGGTCTGACGCAGCGGTGACGCCCGAATCAGGATTCATCAGTCCCGATAAGTACACCAGCGCATTCTTCGGATTTTCACTTCCTCTCCCGCATGGTGCGCCCCTTCACGATCTGTCCATGCCTTCGCAACTCGCGGGAGCCTTCCTTTACGGCGCGCAGGCACAGGATTCCGGTCTCACCATCTTCACTGTCACCGCACTCCAGTCCAGCAACCTCTCGCCGGATGAACTTCGCAAAGCCGCGGCTCCGCCAAAGGGCGAAGGGGCAAAGCGCGTCGAAATCGGGGGCAAGGAATTCTGGGCCAGCTCTACTGAGGAGCATGGTTCCGCAGGCAAGCGCCACAACTCGAAATACGTCGCCGCAATCAACGGTTACCGGCTTGAGTTTTCCCTGCTTTCCTACGATTCCAAATTGACCAAGCAGTTGGAACACAGCATCGAATCCATACAATTCTTTGATCCGGCCAAGGCGAAAGAGATGGCGGGACCGGGCAGTGGTCCCTATCCTCCGCCGCCGTCTGCAACGCCGTCAGCTCCAGTGTCCCAGGTGGCGCAACTCACCCTCGGCGTTGTCGCGGCCAATCTATACACCAACGACGAGCTGGGGGTCGGTTTCCGCTTCCCCCTGGGATGGGCGGTCGCTGACGAGAGTTCGCAGATAGAGCCTGACCACCTCGCGTCATGGGAAGACGAAAAACAATTCAAGACCGCGCAACGCTGCACGCAAAATCTTCTCTGGGTGAGCAAATATCCCGAGGGTTCCAACGCCAAAGACTTCAACTCTCTGGTCACAGTCATGGCCACGGATGTGGACTGCCTGAAGGGATTTAAATTTCCCACATCCACTGACGACAAGAAGCTCCTCAAGTCGGTCGCCCACCAGGTGATGCATTCCTTCGCGGGAGCACCCTACGTAGCCCAAAGCGAGAACTCGGTGAACGTGATCAACACGCAGGGCCACATCCTGATCAGCCTCATGGGCACTTCCCAGCTCAATGCGCCCGGACGAGACGACCCCATCACCACCGTCACCTGCTTCATCTTCACGCAGGTCAAGAACTACCTGGTCGCGTGGCAGTTCGTAAGCGGAAGCACCGATGGCATCAAGGACATCCTGGGTCACTCCACAATTCAGTTCCTGCCGCCAGCCGCGCTGCCGCAGCCGAAGCCAGCAGATCCACCCACCAGCGTCCAGCAGTAGTGCTGGACGATTTGCAGCGCCATCCTTGGCCAATACCCACTGCGCAACTTCAGCCGCCATGCAAAGAATTAGCTGGATTCCGGATCGCAAACACAGCACAATTTGCCAAACTGTGCCTAATGCGACATTGGGGTAATTTCAATGCCTGAAAACGAAACCCCGGAAAGCGGCTCTTCTCGCCAGCAAACTGCATCCTCCGTGCCGCCGCCAAGAGGAAAAACGGCCCTCGGCTGTTTGATGGTCGCCATACCTCTCCTCTTGGTTCTCGGCCTGATGGGCTCTTTGATTTGGTGGTTGGGCCTTCATCCGCCTGCGGCCCTGCTCAGGCAAAACGATGCCTATCTTACCTGGCTTGATAGGCAAGGCACTATGGTGGTTGAAGCGGCAGCAATCGCAACTCCCCTAGTGTGGGTCTCGTTCTGCCTTCTAATCGTGTTCCTGTGGATGCGGTTCACCGGCGAACGCCCGGGCAATAGCTCCCGCTGGATTTACTTCGCGCTATTTGCATTGGTTTTTGCGGAAATCGCTCGACTGTGCGTCTACCTCTATAACCACAAAACCTACGAAGAGATGTCCGCGCGCCACCACACATTTATCACCGTCACATTTCGCACAGATTTCGTCATAGCCCTTCTCATCCTCGGGCTTGGTTTATATGCCTTCAAAGAGCAATCGAAGTTGCTCTATGGCTGCGCCGAAATCATCTTCTCCGTTATCTGCAACCTCAAGCTGATCAAAGAGCTCGACCTCTCTCAATGGCCTCGCTTCACAGTGCAGACGCCACAGATAATCGCAATCGCAGCTCTTACCTATGTCTTCAGCAAAGGCATCGCCAATGTTGTGGAAGGAATTGCTGAGGATAAAAAGGAGTCGGCCAGCGCAACATCTCCCGCTCCAGGGAGCACCGCTTCCACACCCTGACTCAATGCTCAGCAACAGCGAATGCCTCAGCGTCGCTACGAGCTGCAGCGGTCGAGAAACGCACGCAGCAGCCCACCCGCGCGCTCCGGTTGTTCGAGCGCCGCGAAGTGGCCGGCATCCATCATCAAGTGAAACTCCGCATTGCGAGCGGATTGCGCCAGCACTTCCATCTCTGCCGGCGTGCTGGAGGCATCCTCTCCCCCCGCCACCACCAGCAGCGGGACAGCGATAGTTCTCGCCGTAGGAACCGAGTCAGGCCGCTCTCCCAGTGCCTTCTGCACCGCGGTTACGGCCTCGGGCTCCATCGTCATCATCTCGCGCGCCTTCGCCAGCAGGCTCGCATTGCGCCTCTTGCTCGTTGACCCTAGCAGCGACTGAGACATCGCCTCAAAGAACGCATCCGTGCCATGCGTGCGAACCTGCTCGATTGTCTCTTTGCGCTTAGCTTTGTTCGCGGGACTATCCGGCTGCGGCTTGCTGCAGAAAATCGCCAACGCTGCGATCCGCTCAGGCGCTCTCCGCCAAAGCTCGTACAGCACATAGCCGCCAATCGAGCATCCGCAGAAAAATGCCTTCTCGATCTCCAGCCTGTCCAGCAGTTGCACAACATCCTCCGCCAGCACGCTCATCGAGAGAGGCCCGGTGCCAAGCTGCGAACGCCCATGCCCGCGCATGTCCGGCAACAGCAGGTGGTAGCCCGCCATCGTATCGGCCAGCGGAAGCCAGAATTCGTGATTGACCGGAGTAGGATGCAGCATCACCAGGTTGGGCCCGTCGCCGCGGCTCGCATAGAAGAGCGCCGCATCTCCTGATTGGTAGATCATCGAGCGTGCCCCTCCAGCGCCTCAGCTTCGGGCCCCTGGCCCAATCGGATTTTTACATTCCCGGGGGAGTTCCCGTAGAAGACGGCAATATGTAAGGCTCATCCGGCATCGCCACCCATGCCACGATGTAGGCGATCTCAGGCAGCGGGAAAAGCAGGAACGCCCCCACCACCATCAGGATGCGAACCAGCACAAGATCCCACCCATATGCCCGGGCAAATCCCGCGCACACTCCGGCAATCTGCCGCCCCACGCGCGGCCGCACCAGCGGACTGGTCACCGGTGCTCCCATGGGTGGAGGTGCTGCAGCAAATCCGGTAGGCGTTCCACAAGCTGAACAGAACCGCACACCATCCGCCATCGCCGTGCCGCAACTTTTGCAATACTGTGCCATAAAGTCCTCTCGTCAAGCGCGGTCAGGATACGCTATCTCCCCACAAATACGGTCTCCGGAGCCTAAAAGTTCCTGCCCATGTGCCTGCAATAACTTACGCCGGCCAACTGCCGTCCCGCCGCTAATGACCCTTGTAAGGTGAGCGAATATATCCCCGCGCAATGTCGGCCTGCGTAGACTCCGGCCCCGCGTCGATTGCAGCATGATAGCTCGCCAGCGCCCTGTCTCGCTCGTGATTCAAGTCAAAACACTGGCCCGCGGCAACCAGCGACCTCCGCTTCAACTCCGCGCCTGCTCCGGGAACCCACGCCGCTTGCTCGTATGCCGCCGCCGCATCGCCATACAGCCTCTGACCATGCAAAGAGTCCGCCAGCCCAAACCACGCAAGATCAAGATGCGCCGAGGGAAAGTATCCCGGCTTACGGGCCTGCTCTATAAGGCCGCGATAGGTGGCGATCGCCGCCGGTCCGTTGCCCGCATCCTTCAGCAGGTTCGCCTCTTCCAGGCAGATAAGAAAGCTCCGCGGATACTCCTCCTTAAGCTGCCGGATGATCCCGATTGCCTCCTGGTACTTCGCTTCGCGTCGCAGAAAAAGTGCGATCACCGTCCGCGACTCTATCTGCGTAATCACCCCGCGGCTCGCCGAATCACGCAGCAACTGCATGCCCGTTGACTTCGATCCATGAATCCCAGCAAACCCTACGATGATCTTGAACGCGAATGGCAGCGCGCCCACGACGTACTCGTAGATTCCCACCACCATCTTGGCGTCAACATAGTTGGGATCGATCTCCAGCACTCGCTGATGATCGCTGCGGGCCGCCAGCGCAACCCGAAGCCCCGCGCTGAAGGCACGCTCCACCATTGCCATGTACGCCGCGCGCAGGCTCCGTGCCCAGCCCCGCGCATACAGCGCGTTCGTATCGTTGGCGTTCGTCTTCAGCCGCTCGTCGCATAGGCCCACAATGCGGTCGCTTAGCGAAAAGATCCGGTCCCGTACCTGCGGATCCTCCGGAACCGGATGCTTACCCGTCAAAAAACCATCATTCGCATAGAACGTGGTGTCCAGCAGATCCAGCCGGTACAGCTCGCGAAAGACCGTGGCGTTCAGCACATAATCGAGCGCCATCGGGTTGTTCGGATGAGCCTCCGCGACCTTGTCAAAGCGCACCAGCGCGCCGTCGTAATCCAGGATGTAAAAGTGCTGGTAGCCCTCGCGAACCAGCGGCTCATAGTTCAGGGGATCGGTGTCCACTGCGGCCGCACTTGCCCTGCCAGGCAGTAGCCCCCACCAGGCCAGCAGCACCAGCACGGCCGCCGTCACGCGGCTGCGCGCCCGCTTCCGGTCATCTTTACCGCGGCGTTGACAGCAAACGATGATGAAGCCCCCGCTCTCAACTAAAGTCTAATCGCAAGCCGCCTCTGAATAGACAGGGGTTGCCAGATGGTTACCTTTCCCACAGGGTCATGTATCTTTCGTGTCTTGACGCGAAGCCCCGGGACGGATATTTTGACTCCATCCACCACTGTTCTACTCGGGCCAGCATCCGGCCCCTCAAACCAGACTGCAGTCCCAACCATGCGAGGAATCGGCATGACGCGCGAAGCACTGCTCCGCATCCTGTTGAGCCAGGCAAAGGCCAACGGATTTGAGTTTCGGAAGTGGTTTGAGAAAAGCATCGAGCCGGATTGGCCGGGTTCGAAATCGGCCCTGCATCTGCTGTGCAGGGGCTCCCGCTACTATGCCCTCGTCTTTTCCCACGACTTTGCACGCTGCTTCTGGATGCAGGGCGCACAGATGAGCTTTGTCGTTCCCGCTGTCAGCTACACCAAGACCGCCGCCGGAGGACGAATCGTCACCGTCTCCCGCAAGGCATTCACGCGCCGCACCACCAAGCCGGACGCCTGGCGCTATCACCTCAGAGAGATGGCCGCCTCAGAAGATCCGCTCCGCTATCTCAAGCGCTTCACCCCGGTACAGGAGGACCTGGCCGTCGCCAGCCACCCTCCAGCTAACCTCGAGCGCGTACATGCCGTCCAACTCTCTGGCAGCGTAGAATAAGACCTCGGCGCAGTACCTGGCCGGTGCGTCTCCGACCCCACCGCCCGTCTCACAGGGCTTCGCCGAGCTACCAGGGAGAACAGAAATGCTTGCCCGGCTGCTTTTGGCTGTCGCCGCCTCCGCTCTGCTGTCCCCAGCGCTTTCCGCCGAGGATCTGCCGTCTGCCGCGACAATTCCGGCAGGTGTCCCTCTCCGCGTCGCCCTCGATCATCGCTACTCCATCCGCACGGGTACCCGCGTCGAAGGCCGGCTTACCTCAGCCGTCTACCTCGTCGATCATGTCGTGCTGCCCGTCGATACCCCGGTTTACGGCGTAGTCGTTGGACGCCACCCCGTCAAGAAAAGCATCCGCATCAACGCCCTTCTCGATGGCGACTTCACACCGTTAGCTGTACCTGACGTTCGCTTTGACGCCCTGCAGTTGCCCAATGGCAGCATGTTGCCCTTCTCCGCGCCCGCCGTTGAACGAGACGCGGTAGCGGTTCGCATGACATCTGCCACCGCCGACACGTCGCTGAAAGGCCGCCTGAAAACCGAGTTCAGCGCCCGCCGCCAGGAACTGATGGGCACTTACATCAGCAAAGGCAGAGTCGAGCGGCTCGAGCAATACTTCTACAAGATGCTGCCCTACCATCCGCAGAACTTGTGGACCGGCCAGCAGTTCGACGCAAACCTTGACCAGCCACTCGACGTTCCCCAGCCAGCGGACCAGCCGACCAGTCTTCCGCCCGGTGATTTCGCCGCCGCAAGATCCGGAGGAGTGCTCGAGGCGCGGCTCACGCGGAACCTTACCTCTGCAACCTGCCCCGCGGGCATGCCCATTGAAGCAGTCCTCTCCAAGCCATTGTTCGACGAGAAGCACGAGCATCTCCTTCTTCCCGAAGGAACCGTGCTCACCGGATCAATTGTGGAGTCACACCGGGCCGCCATGTTCGGCCGCAATGGACGCCTGCGGTTCACCTTCCGCAAAGTGGAGATGCCAGCAAGCACCGCCACAATCCATGGGATCCTCGTTGGCGCCGAGAGCGCTCCCGGCCAGAACCTCTCCATCGACTCCGAGGGCGGAACCCGCGCCTCCTCACCAAACCCTGCCCTCGGCACACTGGCCCTAGTTGTCCTTGCCGCCTCTTCCCACGGAGATGATGGTGGAACGCCCCTGAACGCAGCAATTGTCAGCAACGGATTTGCACTCGTGGGCCGCCTGGCGTCGGTTGCCAGCGGCAACAAGAATGTGGCCTCGGGCTTTGCCTACTATGCCCTGGGAAAGAACGTCTACCGGCGCTATATCGCCCGCGGAAAAGACGTCACCTTCCCGCAGAACACCCGCGTCCAGATCGAACTCGCCGAACGATAAGCCGCCACCTACTTCACGGCCTTGCCGGGATCAAAGGTGATCAACAGGTCGATCACGTGCGTGTCCTGGTGTTCATACTCCTTGTAGGTCGCGGTCCACCCTACCAGGGACGGCACCGACTTCACAATCCCGTCCAGAAAAGTCGGCGTGTAATTCGCGTTATAGACGTCGCCCTGCCGCATCTGCCACGCATTTGCGAACGCCGCCTTTCTCTCCTCGTTCAGGTTCTCCACGCCCACCTTCCCCATGTGATACACGTCGCGCGGAATCACCGTAACCACGTAGCTCACCGTGTGCTGCGCGTGGTCGTAGGTGGGAGCGGCGCCGATGGTGGCCCGCAGGTACCCGCGCTCCTTGTAAGGCTCTCCCACCGCGGAGAGCGTCTGGCGTATCAGCTCCTCATTCACAATCTCGCCGGGTTGGATTTTTGCTTCCCGGGCAAACTCGTCATGCGTGATCAGCACATCGCCGGTAAGCGTCATGCTCGACAGCCTGTACTGCGCCCCCGGCTCAATCGTCGCGCTTACCGGGACGACGACCTTTCCCCCAGCCATTTCTGGAGTTCCCGGAGCAAAGCCGGTCATCGCCACCTCAAGGTACCCCAGGCGACGATAGAGATTCCGTATTTCTATACGGAGCATCTCTTCCGTTGAACCGTTGTAGGTCTGCCCCGTCGCCGCCCGCGCAATGGCGCTCACCCGCGAAGCCAGATCCCCCGATACGCCCGTGAATTTGACCTCTCCGGTCTCCACCGGAGGCGCCTGGATATGGAACGACACGCCGGTGCCTTCGCCCGTCTTGCTGTCCACGCGTGACGTCGAAACGACGGTAGCTTCCACGCCCTTCTCGCCCACGAGTGTCGTCAGAACCGCCTTGATCTGCTGCTCCAGCCCGCTATCCGGCGCTACGAAACCATGAAACAGCGGCGTCCGCGCCTCCACCAATTCGGTGAGCGTCTTCGAGTCCCACCACGGAAAATTCTCGAAATATGCCGCCCCCAGCCCCACGGCCGGCTTCAGGTCAAAATGAAGCTCGTTGCCCTGGAATCGAAACTTCACTTCGGAGAACATTCCCGTCTGCGACAACTGGTCCGCTGCGGCATCCATGTCCGCTGGAGTAATCACTACCCCCGGCTTCAATCCGGCTGCGTCCATCAATTCCTTGTCGGTGGCATTGGGAAACCCGGAAAAGGTGTACTTCGTGGGCAGGGCTTTTTGCTGCGCGGGGACCTGTGGAACGAGAACCAGGACAAATACACCGAGGAAAAGACACCGGAATGCCATAGCGCCAAGATATTCGAATCAACGTTTCTTCGATAGCAAAACCGTGCGGAAAAGCGCTCAAAAACACGCTCCAGGATGCTCAAAAACGACCATTCTTGACGCGAAAAAGAGCCCTTAAACGCCCTTTGCGAAGCGGAAAAGATGGTGCATTGGCCCCTTCCCGTGGCCAACTGGATAGGCAGATTTGAGCGCCATAGCCACATAAGCCTTCGCATCCGCCGCCGCATCGTAGGCGGTAAATCCCGCAATCAATCCGCACAGGAGGGCCGTCGAGAAAGCGCAACCCGTTCCATGTGTTGCACTTGTGGCAACATGCTCTCCGGGAAGCCAACATCCCGTTCCGTCCGCAATCAAAAGATAATCGTCGGGGTGATCCAGCTCGCCCCCCGTAACTACAACATTCAACTCGGGATTCCCTCCCGCTGCTGCCATCGCCTGCAACTCCCGAGCCCCTGCCAGCACCGATTCGCGGCTTTCAATAGGCCGCCCAACCAGCGCGGAAAGCTCCTCCCAATTGGGCGTGATCCAGCCAATCCGGGGAATTAGGCGATTTTTTAAAATAATAATTCCGTCCTTTTCAAGCAGCTCCCGCCCCGAAGATGAGCGCAAAACCGGGTCCAGCACCACCCTGCTCCTTCCCGGCGAGGCGGGACCTCCGGCCTCTAGAAACGACGCGACAGCCTCAGCATTCTCGGCCGAGCCCAACATCCCGATCTTGATTCCGGCGAAATGGACATCGTCCGCGAGGCAATCGAGCGTCTCGCGCAGCAGAGTTGCCTCGACCGGCTGGCTACGGCGCACTCCCTGTGTTGACTGGACGGTAAGAGAGGTGATGGCCGCCATCCCGTATAGGTTATTGGCAGCAAATACCTTAAGGTCAGCCGTGATTCCGGCACCGGAACCCGGGTCGAACCCGGCAATCGTGAGAGCAACCTGCCGCTCCATGGGGGGCATCCCTTCTACATGTGTCGGGTGACTGCCTGGAGTCTTGCTCATGAAAAATCCTCTCAAAGCAGAATCTCATCACCCCCACAAAGGTGTGAGCCAGATATCCCACTTTTGTTGTATGCTAGCGGTTCATCGGGCGGCACCTAAAGCGGCAAATTGTCTACCACACTCCGCCGGATGATGCAACCAAAAAAGCCACTAAACGATTGCATCCATTTGACTTATGGTCTCCGGAGTCCATACAATTTGTACCTGGAGGGTTATGAGCGCTATCGCAATCACAACGAATCCGAATATACGCTTACCCATCATTGCCGGCATGCTTTTGACCACGATTCTGGGTCTCACCGGTGCGAAGGCCTCTGAAATGGCCGTCACGAATCCGCAGTCGCAGGCGGGCAAACAGATCTCCCACGACCCGGCCGCAAATGCAGCCGCGGCGACAAAGAAACCGCAGCGCCGTTGGTACCAATTCGGCCGCGCATCCTGGTACGGTGGCTTCTTCCAGGGTCGCGAGACCGCCAGCGGGGAAACCTACGATATGAACAGCATGACCTGCGCGCATCGCAGTCTGCCGTTGGGTTCCCTGATTCGCGTAACCAACCTGCACAACCACAGGACAGTGGTAGTGCGCGTAAACGACCGTGGGCCTGTTCCAGACACCCGCGTCGTGGATCTTTCTTATGCCGCAGCCAAGAGCCTTGGCTTTAGCTACAACGGCACTGCACCAGTTAAGCTGGAACTGATAGCTTCGTCCCAACGGACAGAAGCGGCGCCCTTCCGCTAGCGCCCAGCCCTGCAGCACTCAGGCAGCCACTGCCTTCGATTACAATCTGTGAGGTATGACACCCATGGAGCGACTTCAGTCGAGTTCTCCCGCGCCCGTTGCGTCTCCCGCGGACGCGCGGGAGCGGCTGATTGTCGCTCTTGATTTCTCTTCCGCCACCGAGGCTCTCGACCTGGTGGATCGGCTGGAAGGCTCCTGCCGGTGGTTCAAGGTTGGCCTTGAACTCTACCTGGCGGCTGGCAATTCCGTCGTAAAAACTCTCAAAGATCGCGGATTTGCAGTCTTTCTAGACCTGAAACTGCACGATATCCCCAATACTGTCGCTTCAGCTGTGCACTCTGTGGCAGGACTAGGCGCTGGCCTGCTCACGGTGCATGCCTCGGGCGGCCCGGTAATGCTGAAGGCTGCAGTCGAATCCGCCGCAAGAGTGGAACATGGCCCCACCTTGCTTGGCGTCACGGTTCTGACCAGCATGGATGGGGATCAGCTTCATTCCGTGGGGGTTACAGGAACTCCGGGGAGCCAGGTATTGCGTCTCGGCAGGATGGCCCGGGCCAGCGGCATCCACGGACTGGTCTGCTCACCCGAAGAGGTTGGGGAGCTACGCCAGGCGCTTGGTACGCAGGCAATTCTGGTCACGCCGGGAATCCGTCCAGCTGGATCGAGTGCTGGAGATCAGAAGCGTATTGCCACCCCCGCAGCGGCTATTGAGGCGGGAGCCAGCTATCTTGTGGTCGGGCGCCCCATCACGCAGGCAGCCGATCCGGCAGCAGCGGCGCGCAGCATTCTGGATGAGATCGTCCAGGCCAGCCAGTAGCACTCCTGGAAAACACGCGTAGACAGTGCTCCAGACAGCACAAAGCCCGGCGCTGGGCCGGGCCTTGCCAGCGGACTTCCGCATAACCCTAGAGCTTTTCGTGGAACTCACAAGCTGAGCAGGAGATGTAGACTCCGCCCGGTGCACTACGCTCGCGGTCCTTGACGCGCTTCACGATACGCGTCGGCTTTCCGCACTTCGGACAATCCGTCGACTTCGACGTGTCCATAACTTTATCTCTTCCAGCAATCTTGGCAATTTTGGCCATGGGAACACATTTCTCCTCAGAGTGTCTTTGCACACACGCAGCAAAAGCCTCTCTGCGCGGCTACGACGTCGCGGCCTGACCTCCATGCTTTTTCGTTCATCGGGATCCCGCAGAGCGGTGCTCTTTGGGGTGGAAGGACGATACAGAAGAATGTCGACTCGCTCTAGTTATTTTACACAATCAGCGCGAGGCGACGTCGGTATAGTGCGAAGCCGGCGGTGAAGCGGGAGCCGGATCCGGTTGACTGGCGGGAACGCCTCCCGGGTTCGATTGCTCGGTTGGCTGCTGCAGGTCCGGCGGCAGCGGCTTGGGCTTGCCCATGCCTTCGGGGAACTGGACCGGCTTCATCTGACCGTCGCCATAGCCTCCGGTGCTATCCGGCAGAGGAGCGTCTCCCGGCTTGCGCAAAGAAGGCGGTGCCTGCGGGGCTGAATGCGGATCTGCAGGGACATCGCCCAGCTGGATCATGCGCTGGTTGTCGGCTTCGACGATGGCTTCCACTTCATTCTTGTCGCGAATGATGGGGTCCTGCCCGAGCTTGGCGATCTCAACCCGAATGACCCTGTTGCCATTGATGCGCACGAACTGAACCTCGTGAGGAGGATCGCCATAGATCCATTCCTCATACGGCATCTGCCCTTCGACCTCGCGTGATTTGTGGTCGGGCTTGCCAACAGCGTAGATCACCATCTCCGTGCTCATGCCTACGAGCACCTCGTGATCCAGAATCGCTTTTCTGATCTGTGGCGGCAGCGGATCGACGAAGGCCTGAACTGGAGACTTGAAGTTGAAGTCGATGATGGGCTCGAGGAGGGCCTTGACCTGCGGCCCGGTCACCTCTGGGATGCTGCCCTTGAAGAGCAGAGTGATGCGGGAACCTGCCGGTTCGACGGGGTCGTCCTGCACAACGGGCGAACTGCTGCCGTTGGCGCCGATCTGAACATGGCGGAGCCACTTGTGCTTTCTATCGGGGCCGCCATTCAAGTCAAAGACGATCCGGTCCTTCTCAATTTTCACGTCGCTCAGGATTACGCGGTCGCCCGGCTTGACCGAAACTCCCTTCTCATCGAGTGCGTGGAGATAGTTCGTGCCGCCGGGATCTAGCTGGCCATTGGCATGGAGGCCCAGCCCGTGTCCGCCCTTGGGCACGGGGCGCACCGCGAATCCCTGCTCGGCGTCGAGCATGCGGATCAGCTCCGTGCGTGTCTTGCCTGTGAGTGGGGTGTTGGAGAGATCGACCTGGGTGGGTTGGACCTTGGCATAGCGTGTCCAGGCTGAGCCGGGACCCACCGTGAGCACCTGGCCAGGCGCAGCGCCTGCGGCCAGCGCCAGACACAGCACACTGCCAGCTGCAAATCCCGGCGTACGCAACGAGGAAGGAAAGTTCGCCGTGAAGCCAGTCATAGGGCCCCCACTACGAATAAGGATGGCGCGAAATGAGAGCAATGGCAAGTGGCAGCGGCAAACTCTTTGAAGTGATGCACCACGCACGGAAGCCACGCTGACAATCTACTCGCCGGCCTGGTCGCCGGCTTTGGCCGCGATGACCTCTACGGGGGCGATGTTCGCCGTCAATGCCGCGGAGAAGCCGTGCCTTTGCTGCAGATAGGCGGGAGTGTTGTAGCTGATCCAGACGGAGCCATCCTGTTCCTGCGAGACAAGGATCTTCAAGGGCAGATCGAGTGCGACGCTTGGCGCTTCCAGCATCAGCGGCGTGCCGGCTTTCGCGCTGCCAAAGATAACGAGCTTGGTGGGAGGCATGGTGAGCCCGGCGCGTTCCGCGTCGCCGCTATGATCCACCACGACGAAGAGCTTGATGCCCTTCTCGCGAAGGATGGCTTCGATGCGGGAGACGGTTTCGTCAACGGAGAAGCTGCTGGCACGACGGGCGATGCCGTGGTCGGGGATGGTCATCGTTGCCCCTCCTTGGTTCGGCGTTACAACAGTCCAGCGTTACAGCGGAGGTTCGGTCTCGGGTGGTAATTCGGCCTCGACCTTCGCAGGCGCGGCACCTTGCAGATGGGATGCATCCACGCCGGGCATCGCCGATGGCGACTGCGAGGTGCTGGGGGCAATCTGTATGAGACGGGGTGCGGCGGGCTCGGAGGCGTTCGCCTGCGCAGCCTCATGCACGCGGGATTGCGCGGCGTCGAGATCGACGGGATAGCCCGCTGCGACGATCACAGGCTGGGCATACTTCCAGGCATAGTCGCGCGTGACGCGGACGAGGACGACGAGGCCTATGACGAGTACGATTACTGCGGTCAGGCTGCCCTCGGGACCGTAGGCGCCGCCGGTGAGCCAGACCGGGCCTACCGGATTGCTGTCTACGACTGCGGAGAAGTTAAGGCCACTGACCGGAAGTCCGAAGAGCAGGGCCATGACCCAATTCCATCCGACGTGAAATCCCCAAGGCAACCAGAGTGCGCGGGTCTGCAGATAAGCCGTGGCCAGCAGTATGCCGCTGAGAACTGTTACCAGCGTGCTGGCGCTGGAGGATCCGGGATTTCGCAGGTGGATGAGGCCGAAGAAGACGGCCATCAGGATCGTCGCGGTGGTGGGACCGACAGCCTCAATGAGCCGCTGGAAGGGATAGCCGCGAAAGGCTACTTCTTCGGCCAGTCCTGCGACACCGAGCACGAGGAGGTTGAGGAAGAAGAGGCCGTACTGGCGGGGCGTGTTCCACAGCGTGACCACGAGGCTGCCGAAGAGGGCGATAGGCAGCACGCAGGCGACGATGCCTCCCCATCCCAGGGCCAGCCCTAAGCCGAACTCTCTTTGCCAGCCGGGACGCAGCATCAGGCCCATGGCCTTGATGGGTTCGCGCTGCGACTGGAAGGCGAAGCCCATGCCCGCATATCCGACGAGGAGCAGGAAGAGAAGAATGGAGCGCGCCAGAAGTTCGCGGGTGTCTCCCGAAGTGAGACCACGCGCAGCGCTGCCGGAGACCTGTACGGCGAAGAGGAAATACACCAGCGCCAGGATGAAGAATCCGAAGGCCCGCAATCTCTCGCCGGGACGGAGGCCTGTACGAGGACCGAATTGGCTCAACAGGAACCCCCTGGGCAGGACGCTATCGCACCCGAACGGTGCGCCTTGAGAACCTTGGTTGCTCGCGACATCTGCAGGGGATCCATCTTCAGGTGGTGTAGAACTGCGCGATCGTGCGGAACTTTGCCTGCCGTTTGCGAATCATTTCGTCGAGAGGCATCGAACGCAGATCTTTCAGGTGCCACTGCAATTTTTCGTCGAGCATCGTCGCCGCGCTCTCTGGGGCAGTGTGGGCGCCACCGGCAGGCTCGGATACCACGTCATCGACGCAGCCGAAGGCCTTTACATCGGTGGAGCTGGTCTTCATGGCTTCCGCGGCGCGGGCACGATTGGCGGCGTCGCGCCAGAGGATCGACGCGCAGCCTTCGGGCGAGATCACCGAGTAGACGGCATTCTGCAACATCAAAACGCGGTCTGCGACGGCCAGTGCCAACGCACCGCCTGATCCGCCTTCGCCGGTAATGGTGGCGATGGTGGGAACGCGCAGTCGCGACATCTCGCGCAGGTTGCGGGCGATGGCTTCGGCCTGCCCACGCTCCTCCGCGCCCAGTCCGGGTGCTGCTCCGACGAGGTCGATCAGCGTGAAGATGGGGCGGCTGAACTTCTCCGCGATCTTCATGGCGCGCAACGCCTTGCGATAGCCTTCAGGATTGGGGCTGCCGAAGTTGTGGCGGATTTTTTCCTTGATGCCGCGGCCCTTGATGTTGGCGATCACCAGCACTTCCTCGCCATGAAAGCGGGCCATTCCGCAGGTCATCGCAAGATCGTCGCCAAAGGCGCGGTCGCCGTGAATCTCGCTGAAGTCTGTAAAGATCTTTCCGATGAAATCCATGGGGTCGGGACGTTGCGCGTGACGCGCGAGTTCAGTGGTCTTCCATGCCGCGGGAACCGGCTCCGCTGCCGCCTGCACTTGATCCAGTTTCTGTGCTGCCTGCTCTGTCATGAGTGGTGTGTTGCTGCCTTTACCAGTGCGCCGCGCTCGCGGCCACCCTAGGAAAAAACATCTTCCTGATTGTATGGGTGATGGTCGCAGGACACAAATGGGCTCAGGTCGTGGCCAAGCGGCAAGGTTGCGATCGCTCCGAGCGCATCCATGGCATGAAACGTTCGTGGCGCGAGGCTCACTTTTCTATTTGGGTGGCAGCCGTTGCTGGGCGAGTAGCAGTACTATCTCGTCAACATGAACGAGCGCCTGAGTCTTCTCTGACTCCGTGAGTGCGTCGGGCCCCGCCAATTCGCGGATATGGGCCATCTATCAGCAAACATCGCTCGGCAATCCTAAAAAGGAGAATCATTTTATGGCAGCACCATACGAAGGCGATTCCGCGGAACTGTTGATCCCGGGTCTCACTGGCAAGAGCACGGCTGAGAATTCAGGCATTGGCGTTCAGGGTCTGGGCTGGGGGCCCGGTGGCACGGGAGTGTCCGGTGCAGGCTATGGGATGGGCGTGGAGGGCACTACTATTCCCGAGTCAGGCACGACAGGCACGGGTGTACTTGGCATCGGTGGCGCCATGGGCGTGCGAGGCTTCGCCTTTCTTGATATCTCCACGGGCAGGTCCGCGGAGGGATTTCTTGGCGGCAAGGATCCGATTGTCCAACAGCTGGCGGGCGTCTTCGGCGGAAGCGATCAGCAGGGAGTCTTCGGCACGTCTTACCTGGCTACCGGCACGGGCGTCTACGGCGGCAACACGACCGGTGGAGGCTGGGGCGTGCGCGGCGAGACAAACACAGGCATCGCGGTGGAAGGCAAAAGCTATGGCAGCGGTCTCGCTGGAAACTTTGTCGGCAACGTGAATGTGAGCGGCGTTCTCAGCAATGCGGGACACATTTACGCCGGGGCAGACATCAAGGTTACGGGCGACGTCTACCTGACCAACAGAGATATCTGTGAGCGCTTTGCGGTGGCTCCTGCTGCTGAGTTCACGCCAGGAATGGTGATGGTGGTAGAGGACGACGGACGACTCGCTCCGTGCACTCAAGCCTACGACCGTCGCGTGGTCGGTGTTATCTCCGGAGCGGGAACGCTGAGGCCTGCCATCACTCTGGGAGCGACGGATAACGCCGAGCCCGAGGTGCCGATCAGTCTTGTCGGAACCGCGTTTTGTTTAGTAGATGCCGATGAGGGCGGGATTCAGATCGGCGATCTGCTGACCTCCTCAGACAAGCCGGGCCATGCGAGGAAGGCCGCAGATACGCCAAACCGTGCTGGCTCCGTAATTGGCAAAGCGCTGCGGCCACTCTCCAGCGGCCAGGGGCTTATTCCCATCGTCATCAGCATCCAGTAGCCGCACGCGGCGGAAGGAGATTGTTCCATGCCTGGTGTAGACGATTTCGTAAATTTCCTTGAATCGGCGTCAACGGATGAGGAGAAAGAGGGCTCCTCTGTTTTATCGGACCTCAAAGAGGCGGTCGGGAATCTGGCGAACGTCATCCAAGTGGCGGGGTGGGTCTTCCCGTATGCAAGCACGGCGGCCGGACTGCTCAAGTCCTTTGCAGGTAGTAGCGGGGATGCAACTTCCAAGGCAATCCAAGACCTGCAGAATTCGATCACGAACCTGATGAAGGCGGAACAGGCCGGCAACGTTCACATCGATATGGAAACGATTGTGGACAAGTGCAACAACGTCCGAACTCTGCTTGACCAGTTGATCTTTCACGGCAAAACTTATCCCGATGTGCAGGCCAATCTTCCCGCGGATGCAATCACGCTGGAGCGGGATCTGGGTGACCGGGCCTTCTGGACGCGGCCATACTTCGCCGACCTGGTGTGGCGCGATGGGTGGATGCCTTCCATCCCCCCGGTGGACGGCAACAACATGGTGCTGGACCCGACAGTTACCGCCGCCGCATATCAAAGCTCCATCAACATGTGGCTCAGCGTGCTTGCGCTCTGGGAGCCGAACGCGACGCCGGCGGAGTTTACGCAGGACATAGGAACGATTGGCGACGCGCTGAATGGATACCACAACGAACTGGGAGATGGCATTCGGGTTCCCAGCGTTCCCGATATCCCCTCGATTGTGTTCTTTCGAGAGCCTGATCCATTTCTCGCGATCCCCGGGCCATGGGGCTTGTTTGCGCATGTGGGTGCGGTGGACATCTACAAGAACAAGCAGGCGGTCGATAGATTCTGGCCATTCCCCGATCTGGGCGGATGGCAGCAGGAGGACATCGACAGGCTGCCGCAGCAATACCACTTCTTCGTGCCTCGATTCCAACTCGCGTGCAACGCTCGCCAAAAGGCTCTCTACATCACGCAGGGGCTGCACGACTTCTGGCTATACGTGCAGCACATTAACCAGATTGCTTCGCGTCCAGTGGCGACAATCAATGCAAGATCGAGCTGGTCGTTTCGAGAAATCGGCGCGATCGTAATTCCGCTGTTGCCCAAGGACGACAACCCGTTTCTCGTTTGGGTGTACGGCCTCAAGATAATCCACGGTCTGGATATGGCTGCGGGTCGGCCACCGCTGATCCCTGGTCAGCAAGAGGTCAGGTCTTTGCGCCAGGCCATCGCTGCGGCGACACCATGAGGGTGATTGATGGGGCTACTTCGTAAATATCTTCAGGCGGGAACTGTCTCGGCGACTTCTTTCAACTCCGCTTCTTTGGCGAGACGGGCCTGGTGGATTGCATAGCGTGAGGCAGAGTAGTGAGCTCCGCCAAGTAGCAGCAGGCCGGAGATGTAGGCCCACATCATCAGCCCCACCGAAGTCTCGAAGGGGCCATAGGCGGCGCGCAGATCGAGGTGCGGAAGAAATGCTGTGTAGAGAAATTTGCATGCTTCCCAGATGAGGCCCGTGGTAATGGCCGTGGGCAGCACTGCGAAAAACGGGATCTTGCGATTGGGCAGCAGCCAGTAGGTGAAGAAGAACATTGCGATGCTGGCGAAGACCGTGGTGACCTCGAGCAGAGACAAGGCAACCGTGCGGAAGACGATGTTATCGGTATGCCCAAGGAATAGAAATCCGAGTACCGCGCGGTTGGTCGCATTCAACACGGCAACCGATGTGGCCAACAGAACCATGAGAACGGCGAGTCCCAGCGCGATCACCTGATTCATGATGTAAGAGCGGCTCTGTACCACTCCCCAGACTCGATTTAGCGCCACTTCGAGCGGCAGGAAGACTCCCGTGCACGAGATGAAGAGCGTGATGACCGAGATGAAGGCGATGTGGTGATGTCCCGCGACCACCTGCCCCATGTTCCTGACGACAAATTCCTGATCAGAGTGGGTGGTGGGCAGGAAGAATCGGATCATGTCTCCGATGACGAGCCACATGGCCTCGGAATGGAAGACATACTGCGCCAGCGTGTACATCATGACGATGAACGGAAAGAGCGAGAGCAATGCACAGGCAGCCACGCTAAAGGCGTAGGTGTGCACTTCGGTCTGCATCAGGTAGCGGACGAGAGCGACGATGCTGCCAACCAGGCCGAGACCCGGACCCGGGGCCGCAGGTGGGTGGGCCGGTGGCAAAACCCGGTCATCAGTAATGGAGAGGGGTCGATCGTATTTAAACACTTCAAAATCGATGTTAGCAGAGCAGAAAGGCGCGTTGAATGCTCCAAAGATGGGACGGGTACCCATTCGATAGGCCCTTTGGTAACCGTAACGGATTGTTAAACATCGAGAGTTTTACCTTGCATACGGGATCATTTCCTGCCATAAAAGGTAGATATTTTTCTGCCTGAGAAAGTTCGGGCAGAATTTCTGGGAAGGCCGTTAGTTGGTCATTTGGAGTCATAAGTCTTCGAAGTGTCTCCGGGATTTTTCAAGCTGCCGGATGGGTTGATTTCCAACGCATCCCGGTGGCTTTTGGTGTTTCTCGGGCATCTTTGCAGGCATGTAAGATAGCATGAAGGGGGAGTACAGGTGAAAGAGCACGGGGTAGTGAAGTGGTTTAACGGGGCCAAGGGCTACGGGTTCATTCAACGTTCCACGGGAGAAGATGTTTTCGTACACTTCTCCGCGATTCAAGAGAACGGCTACAAGACCCTGAACGAGGGGGAAGGCGTCGAGTTCGAATGCCAACAGGGCCCAAAGGGCCTGAGTGCAGCTAACGTAATGCGCAGCACTGCTTAGTGTAGCGACGCAGTCCCGGGCACGGACCAGCAGACACGCTGAAAGGCTCGCCGAAAGCCGCTGAATTTCTCTCTTAGGATTCAGGGCCTTGGGCACTGGGAAGGCTCTGCGCTTAGCTCTGCTGTGTTACCTGGACGACATAGAAATCTGCGAGATAGCCCATTTGGCCGTCTCCGCCAATACCTCGTCTGCAGCGCCGGCCCACTCTTCAAGGAGCGGTAGAAACCGGCGCAGACCGCTGTTCCCCATCGCTATGGCTATGTTTCGCCGGAAGCCGCTGAATTTTGCGCGGCGAACGGGAGATCCGTTAAAAACGCGGTTGAAGTCCTTCTCCCGCATCTCACCGAGCCACTCCAATGCGGGATTGACCAGTTCCCTGCGTGGCGAAAGCTGATCGTCGGCCGCAATTGGCGCGCGGCGATTCCATGGGCACACATCCTGGCAAATATCGCAGCCGAAGACCTGCCGGCCAACTTTGGGGCGCAGATCGAGCGGGATTGCGCCACGCTTCTCGATCGTTAGATAGGAGATGCAGAGGCTGGCATCCATCTGATAGGGCGTGAGCGCGTTGGTGGGACAAGCCTCAATACAGCGGCGGCAGCTTCCACAGCGATCTTCCGCGAGGCTGACACGTTCCTCCGCGTCGAGTTCCATCGAGGTGACAATGACGCCAAGGAAGAGCCAGGAGCCGAGTTTTTCGTTTAATACGCAGGTATTTTTGCCGGTCCAGCCCACGCCTGCGTAGCGTGCGAAGAGGCGCTCTACGACTGGGCCGGTATCGACGAAGGAGCGCGACTGGAATGGGCCGCAGTGGGCTTGCAGGCCGTCTGCAACGCGCTCCAGACGCTTGAGCAGCACTCGGTGATAGTCGCTGGGGACGATGCTGCCATCGGGCTCCTGACGGCTGGTTATGGCATAGCTGGCGATCCAGCCCTGGCCGGGATCTGAGGATTCGATGGAACGCGGTACCGAGGGATGGGAATTGTAGTTGGCCGCGCAAACGACGACGGAGCGCGCCCAAGGAAAGACGTGGCGAAGGGACGAACGCAGCAGGGCTCCGGAGTCGTTGCGCCGCTGCAGATATTCCATTTCGCCTGAGGCTCCGGCGGCAATCCACTGCTCGTAGCGCTCGAGGTCGCAGGCGTCTTCGGGGGAGTCCGGCGGGGGTACAGGCGCGATGCCTGAGGCACTGAACCCCGCTTCATTTGAAAGCCAGGTTAATTTTTGCGAGATGGAAACTTCGGGGAACATTCCTGCGTACCAGTATCCAGTATGAGTTAGCTGGATAGGCAACATATTCATCGATCATTTACGAGTCTTTACCGGGTGCCTGACGTCTAATAGGTAGATTGTAAAACGTTTAAGGAGAACATTTATGGCAACTCAAACCCCCATCGACTGCATTCAGGCCACACGCGCAGGCGCCAGGTTGCTTGTATGTCCGCCTAAGCTTGTTCGCGGGACCGAAAATGCATTACTGAAAACTGTACTGTCCACGGTAGAGAGCTCAGGTGTGATTCTGGATATGTCTTCAGTGAAGGCGATCGACGCGGCAGGAGTCGGAATGCTGATGACGCTACGACAGGTGGCGGATCGCTCGGGCACGGCACTGGTTCTGGTTAACCCCTCGCGCCGGACTCGCGAGATCCTATCGCTGTTGAAGTTGGACAGCGTCCTGTTGTGCAAGGACGAAGCATAACGTTTGTGAACGCGGGCCGCGAAAGAGTGGGCCTGGTGAAAAGCTGATCTGCAAGCTCGTTATTCTTCGTCTTCATTCCTCAACAACTACAACGAAGTCCCCAACTGGAGCGCCCAAAAGGCGCTCCAGTTTTATTTGCGGCCGAGTGCCTCGCGGCGACATTCTTCCGACCGAGCGAGGGCGTTGAAAGCCGTCGCCACAATCTTGTTTGTTTCGTGTGGTTTGCGATGCTGGGAAACGCAAGGGGCCAAGGTGAGTGAAGCCAAAAGCACGCCTATTGAACGCCCAAAGAAAAACAATTGCCACATACGCATGTCTGTGACAGCCAACACATACTGTTGTTATCTCCAGGGCTAACAATCCACTGTTTTCTAGAAATCTCCTCCATTTGCAGTCCTGCTAATTTTCCGCGGACGCCGAAGAATGGGATTTCTGCGCGGAATTGCCTTGCGGCATGTTGTGCGAATTGACTAGAAAGAAGCAGTTGGAACGGAGGTTCCGAATGAGCGTGATGACAGTGGATGAAAAAGCCGTAACTGTACCCAGCCCTTCGCAGGTGAAAACGCAATATACGTTTTTCTTCGGCGGGGGGTCAGCAGAGGGCAACGGAAAGATGAAGGATGTGCTGGGCGGCAAGGGTGCCGGTCTGGCGGAGATGACCAACGTTGGCTTACCTGTACCTCCGGGATTCACTATTCAGACCGATGCGTGCCGCGAGTTCATGAAGGGTGGATTGCACCCGGATGTAGATGTGCAGATGCACAAGGCTCTTGATCGGCTGGAGAAGCTGCAGGGCCAGAAGCTGGGCCAGGGTGAGAATCCCCTGCTGGTTTCAGTACGCTCGGGCGCGAAGTTTTCGATGCCGGGCATGATGGATACGATTTTGAACCTGGGGCTCAATGACAAGTCAGTCGAGGCCCTCGCAAAGAAGACGAGCAATCCCCGCTTTGCATATGACTCCTACCGGCGCCTGATCCAGATGTTTGGCGATGTTGTGCTGAACGTGAAGAAGCACGAGTTCGAAGCGATCTTCGACGGCACGAAGAAGAAGAAGCACGCCAAGCTCGACACCGAGTTGAAGGCTGAAGATCTTCAGGAAATCATTGTCGAGTACAAGAAGCTGATCAAGAAGCACACGCACAAGGACTTTCCGCAGGATCCGCTGGTTCAGTTGGTGATGGCGCGGGACGCCGTCTTCGAGTCGT
This sequence comes from uncultured Acidobacteriaceae bacterium, assembly GCA_963725995.1. Lineage (GTDB taxonomy): Bacteria > Acidobacteriota > Terriglobia > Terriglobales > Acidobacteriaceae > JANXZS01. The sequence continues at coordinate 132,118 of CAVSAX010000021.1, forward strand.
GGCAGAATGAGCGCGCGAAGACCTATCGCCGCATCAATCACATCGACGAAATGCTGGGCACGGCTGTAAACGTTCAGGCCATGGTATTCGGCAACCTGGGCGATTCAAGCGGCACGGGTGTAGGCTTCACGCGCAATCCGGCAACCGGCGAGCGGGAGTTCTTCGGTGAGTTCCTGATGAACGCGCAGGGCGAGGACGTTGTCTCCGGCGTACGAACTCCAATGCCGATTTCGGAATTGCAGCGCCTGATGCCGCATGTCTACGACCAGCTTCGCAGCCTGACATGGAAGATGGAAAAGCACTATCGCGATCTTCAGGATTTTGAATTCACCATCCAGGATGGTCGTCTCTACATGCTGCAGACTCGCAATGGCAAGCGCACCGGCCTGGCCGCTGTTCGCATCGCCATCGACATGGTTCGCGAGAACCTGATCACAGAAGAAGAAGCAATCTTCCGCGTCGAGCCGAACCAGCTGTATGACTTCCTAGTTCCCCGGCTGGATGAAAAGGGTGTAGCGGTAGATGTGTTGGCCACCGGCCTTCCGGCATCCCCGGGCGCCGCAGTAGGACAGATCGTCTTTACCGCAGAGGACGCGGTGAAGTTCACCAACAACGGGCAGATGAGCTCGATCATCCTGGTCCGCGGCGAGACCACTCCCGAAGACATCGCCGGCATGGAAGTTGCGGCCGGCATTCTGACATCGCGCGGCGGCATGACCTCACACGCGGCGGTTGTAACGCGCGGCATGGGTAAGTGCTGCGTGGCGGGCGCGGGCGACATCGAGGTGAACGAGAAGAAAGCCGAGATGCGGGTAAAGGGCAAGGTCTTCAAGGAAGGCGATTGGATTTCGCTGGACGGCACGACCGGCCGTGTAATTGGGGGCAGGTTGAAGACGCTCCCGGCAACGCCTGACGATCCGGACCTGGTCAAGTTCATGGCCTGGGTAGATCCGCTGCGCAAGCTGCGTATCCGCGCCAATGCCGATATTCCTCGCGACGCGCGCCAGGCAGTCATGTTCGGCGCCGAAGGCATCGGACTGTGCCGCACTGAGCACATGTTCTTCGCCGAGGACCGTCTCCCGCTGATGCAGGCGATGATTCTTGCTGACAACGAGAAGGACCGCATTCTGGCGCTGAAGAAGCTGCTTCCGATGCAAAGAGCAGACTTCCTTGGCTTGTTCAAGACGATGCATGGCCTGCCGGTAACGGTTCGCCTGCTGGATCCCCCGCTGCATGAGTTCCTGCCGAAGCGTGAAGACCTGCTGGTCCAGATCGCCAAGCTGGAAGTGACCAAGCCGCGCTCGCCCAAGCTGAAAGAGCTTCACCTGCTTCTGCGCCGCGTGGAAGAGCTGCACGAGACGAACCCGATGCTGGGTCTTCGTGGTTGCCGGTTGGGCATCACCTATCCGGAGATCACCGAGATGCAGGCACGCGCGATCTTCGAGGCTGCAGTAGCGGTGAAGAAGACCGGACAGGAAGTGCATCCGGAGATCATGATTCCGCTCATCAGCACGGTGGATGAGATGAAGAACCAGGCAGCCATTATCCGCCGCGTCGCCGGAGAAGTTTTCGCCGACAAGGGCGTTACGGTGGAGTACATGGTGGGCACGATGATCGAACTGCCGCGCGCTGCGCTGGTGGCCGATCAGATTGCCAAGGAAGCCGAGTTCTTCAGCTTCGGAACCAACGATCTGACGCAGACCACGTTTGGCATCTCGCGCGACGACATCAACAAGTTCCTGCCGGCATACATGAAGGCTGGAATCTTCAAGCAGGATCCGTTTGCCGTGCTGGATCAGGACGGTGTGGGTCAGCTGGTAAGTGGTGCTGTAGCCAAGGGCCGCGCTTCCCGCCCGAACATCAAGGTGGGTATTTGCGGTGAGCATGGCGGCGAGCCGGAGTCAGTGAAGTTCTGCCATAAGATCGGTCTGAACTATGTTTCCTGCTCTCCGTATCGTTTGCTAACGGCGCGTCTTGCCGCTGCGCAAGCAGCAGTGGAAGAGAGCCGCGCATTCAACCCGCATGCACTGGGCGGAACACGATAACCATTTGACTCAACTGAGTAACGCAATAAGGAAAGGGTCCGCGATCAGCGCGGGCCCTTTTCGTTTCTGGGTATCTGTGGTGTGTGTAGTGGGCAGGTACCAGTGGGCCTGATTCCAATTGACTTTAGCTACGCAACCGGAGTAATTCTGCTCAGAGCGCCTTGCACTAACAGAATGCACGCTAATCAGGACGCACGATTTACCAATCCACGGAGGATTTTGATGAAGAAGCTTTCTACAGTTTTGGCCACGGTGATCGCGGGCCTGACTATCACGAGCAGCGCACTTGCATTCCAGACGACCTCGACGCCGCCACCGGGTACTACCACTCCGACCAAGTCGACTAAGAGTAACTCGAAGGCCGCTACAGAACCGGCTGGCGGAACTTCGCAGACCACGGCGGCACAGCCGAAGTCCCAAGCTGCTGCAAAGCCGGTGGTGGCGAACGCCACACCCGCACAGATTGCGGACGCGAAGGCCAAGGGGTTGGTGTGGGTGAACACCAGCAGCAAGGTCTACCACAAGTCCGATGACAAGTATTACGGCGCGACCAAGCATGGCCAGTTCATGACGGAAGCCGACGCGCAAAAGGCCGGAGCCCATCTGGCAAAGTAGTTCTCGTTCACTGGCTGCAAAAGAAAGACCTCTCTATCGAGAGGTCTTCCTTTTTGTGTGCTTAGAGATGGAAGAGGTGGTCGGCTCCGTAGACGAGGCCAAGCGTAATTATGGCGATCGCAATTTCTCCGATGGCACCGACAGCAAAGGGGCGCCAGCCCTGATTGCCGAGTTCGCGCAGGTTGGTCCGCAGTCCCACGCCAGCGAAGGTCAGCAGGAAAGCCCAGCGCGACAGATTTGCGAGGCTGGTTAGCTGAGGCTTGGTGAAGAATCCCACTGTGGCAAGGACCGAGATGAGGAGAAAGCCGAGGACAAACTTGGGAAACTTCTGCCACAGGAATGCTGCCTTGTTGCCTACGACGTGCGACTGTCCGCGAGAGGACCAGTAGAGTGCATAGCCGAGCACCACGAATCCGATGATTGCGTTGCGCGTGGTCTTTGCCAGCACTGCGACTTTTCCGGCTGCGTCGGAGTAGAGCGCTCCCGCGGCGGTGGCCTCGGCGGTGTTATCGACGGCGAGACCGGCCCACAAGCCATACGCATGATCGCTGAGGTGCAGCGCGTGGCCAATGAGGGGGAAGGTAAAAAGCGAGATGGCGCCAAGGGCGAGAATCGCTGCGATGGCCATGGACGCGTCCTCATCGTCGGCGTCGATGGCGCCTTGCGCGGCGATGATGGCGGAGACTCCGCAGATGGACGAGCCGACCGCAAGCAGCGACGCGAGCTTGGGCCGCAGATTGAAGATCCGACCCAGCAGATGCATGAACGCCAGCGCCAGGGTGACTTCGATGGCGACAAGGGCGAGGCTGATGCCTCCCAGGTGAAGCAGGTCGCCCAGCAGAAAACGCGCGCCGAGGAGCACGATGCCTGCCTTCAGCCAGAACTCGTATGTAGCGACGCCGGCACGGAAGATGGCAGCAACGCCGATGGTATTCGAGATGACGAGGCCGATAACGATGGCCCACAGAACATACTCGATGTTGGGGATGACCCAGTGATGGGCTTTAGCGTTGCGACCTATGAATTGCTCGAGGAACTTGCCCGCATAGCCGACAGCGAAGAGCAGCGCGAGGCCGGGCAGGAGCTGGATGAATCTGCGGGGAATGGTTAGCGGACGAATCCCGGGATATGCAATCGATGTTGCCATGGAATGCTTTCTCCTTTTTGATCGTGCGAGCCGAGCAGGATGGAATGGCTACCACTTAACGTTGCGAATCAGGTCAAAACGCACGAGCAGCGCTGCAGTCAGGGCAAGGGCGACTGCCCAGACATCCAGCGAGATGCGGAGCGGAACAGCGACGGCTTTGCTTTGTTTGTCAGACATGTGGGTCTCCTTCAGAACTGGCCAGGATTCGGTTGCTGGATGAAAGCCTGATCCGCAAGACTTGCCGATAGCGCGGAGGGGATGAGAAGTTCGAGGGCATCGGGTATCTGGGCATTGGCGAGCGCAGCCCCTGCGAGAAGCAGCACGGGCGCGGGTCCGGGCACGTGTTGGGCGAGATCGCCGAGCGTGGTGCGCTGCGCCTGCTGATCTGGCTGTGCGGCGCGGCTGACAACGATGCAAGGCAGCGAATCCGGCAGGCCTTCGCCGCGCCACTCGGCGGCAAGAGAAGTGAAGTCGCGGCCGGGCATATAGACGATGCGGGTAGCGTCATTCGCGGTCTGCGATTTCGGTTCGGCATGATGGCCGGTGGAGAAGAGCACCGAGGACGCCGAACGCCGATCGGTAAGCGAGCATTGGATGGCAGCCGCAGCGGCGAAGGCGGCAGTGATGCCGGGGACTACGACACACTCGATGCTGGCGGCGCGGAGCGCATCCATCTCCTCTGCGGCGCGGCCGAAGACGAGAGGGTCGCCGATCTTCAGGCGCACGACGGATTGCCCCTTGCGGGCCTGATCGATCATGAGGAAGTTGATCTCGTCCTGAGTGACGCGCTTCATGCCGCAACGCTTGCCTACGTTCAGGATCCAGGCGCGGGGATTGGCGACTGAGAGTATCGCCGCCGGGACGAGGTCGTCGTGCAGGACTACGTCGCAGGTGGCGAGCAGGCGTGTGGCCTTGACGGTGAGCAGATCAGGATCGCCTGGACCCGCGCCCACCAGGTAGACGATTCCCTTCCCGGGGGCGCTCATCGCGACACCGATGCGTGCTGTTGCGCGAAGGCCGACTGGCGCGAAGGGCAAGTGGCTGAGGCACAGGCATCGCGCTGTGCAAGCTGATGAAGCAGGAGCTTTCGCGATTCCCCTACCGGATACGCGGCCAGCACGTCGCGGCGTATTTCGCCCACGGCTGCGAGCCATGGGCCGAGATCTTCGGGGAGTTGCTCATCGATCTCGCGGCGCAGGCGCTGCGCCAATGCCGGGCTCTCGCCTGCGGTGGAGATGGCGATCTGCAAATCTCCGCGACGCACCACCGAGCTGAAATAAAAATCGCAGTTGGGTGGATCGTCAACTGCATTGCAGAGAATGCCGCGCTCTACTGCGGCGGTATAGACGGCGTGATTCACAGCCGCAGTATTGGTGGCAGCGATCACGAGGAATGCGCCTTCGAGATTCGCTGGATCGAATTCGCGGCGGTGCCACGTGACTTTGCCGGAAGCGGCGAGCGCCTGGATCTCGGGCAGAGCCTCGGGCGCGACCATCTCGACGAGCGCATCCGATTGCAGAAGGCTTTGAATCTTGTCGAGCGCAATGTTGCCGGCGCCGACGACGAGCACGCGCCGCGATGTAAGTTTTAGGAAAATGGGTAGGAGGCTCATTCGGCAGCTCCATGGGGGACACGGCCCGCGGGTACGTCGCGCTCCTCTGCCTCGACTATGCTTCCCGCCAACTGAGCGCGAAGCTCTTCATCGCCATGCCGAGCGAAGTATGCTCGGAGATTTTCTTCTGGCTGGCGGTCGCGCAGGTAGGAACGAAGCAGGCGTTCGAGCGACTCGGGCACCAGCGGTGCCGGGCAACGGTAGCCCACCGGACGTGCGGTGCGCGCATGCTGGCCGACAGAGCCGCCAACGCAGAAGTAGAAGGCGTCGGTAAGCTTGCCTTCGTGCTTGATCTTCTTACCTTCGAGGCCGATGTCGGCGATCCAGTGCTGGCCGCAACTGTTGGGACATCCGGTGACGTGGAGTTTGAGCTGCTGATCGAATCCGGGAAGGCGCTCCTCCATCTCCTGCACGAGCCATTTGCTGAAGCCCTTGGTTTCGGTGATGGCGAGTTTGCAGAACTCGGTTCCGGTGCAGGCAATTGACCCGCGAAAGAAGTTCGTGGCCTCCACCCGCAGGCCAGCCTGATTGAGTTCGCGCGCAAGCTCCACCGTTTTAGCATTTGGGACGTTCACGATGATGAGGTTCTGCATGACGGTGGCGCGAAGTTGGCCGGAGCCATAACGCTCAGCCAGATCCGCAGCCTTCTCCAGCTGGTCGCCGCTCAAACGGCCGCCGATGATGGTGGTGCCGATGTAGCTGAGGCCTGACTGCTTCTGTGGGTGGATGCCAACGTGGTCGCGATAGACATCGTCCGGTACCTGCTCTTCTACGCCGGGGTCGAGCTTGAAGCCGATCTGCTTCTCCAGTTCGGCAAGGAATCTCTCGGCTGTCCAGCCCTCGCGAATAAAGAGGTACTTCATGCGAGCGCGGTCGCGGCTCTCACGCAGAACCTGCTGGTCGCGGAATATCTCAATCACACCCTGCGTGACTGCGACCGCCTGATCCGGGTGCACGAAGCAGTCCAGCTTCACAGCCAGGTGAGGTTCTTTCGAGAGGCCGCCGCCTACGCGAAGGGAGAAGCCTACCTCGTTTCCGCGGCGAACCGCAGTGAGTGCCACGTCGTTGATCTCGGGGTAGCAGCACCAGACGGAACAACCGGTGATGCAGACCTTGAACTTACGCGGCAGGTTGAAAAAGTCGGGGTTGGCGGTGAGCAGATGGGCAGCCGCGACCGCAATTGGCGAGGCATCGATCAGCTCATCGTGGGCAACTCCGGCGAGAGGGCAGCCGGTCACGTTGCGCATGACATCTCCGCAGGCGCCCTTGGGAGAGAGGTGTACAGCGTCCAGCGCCTCGACAATCTCCGGCAGCGACTCGATGGTCAGCCAGTGCAGCTGGATATTCTGGCGTACAGTGATGTCCGCGAGATTGCGCGCGTGCTTTTTGGTTATGTCGGCGATCACGCGAAGCTGGTCAGAGCTGAGCAGCCCGTTGGGGATGCCGACGCGCATCATAAAGTACTCGGTGGCTTTGCCCTCTCCGCCGACTCCGCCGACAGCGCCCACGCCATCGCCCTGGGTGTAGACGCCCCACCACTTGAAATATGTAGCGGCCCACTCCGGGGTAACGCTGGCGCGCCCTTCCCGGGCAAAGGCGCGCACTTCATCGAATGCAGCCCACGGGTTCTTTTCCCGCTTCAGGCGTTCGGCTTTTTGTGCTTTCGACTCTTTTACTGGAACATCGCTCGGCATATTTCCCCCCCGGAAACAGAAAACCCGCGCTTTCAGCTTTCGGCTGTAGCGCGGGCTCCGTTCAGACTCTTGGATTCTAACCAGATCAGAGGCTCAACAAGGAAGACGCCGGCTCAGCATGTGAGGACACATGCAACAGAAGGTCGCCGATACGGTCCGAGCAGAACTCATTCTGGAAGTCTACGGTGGCTAGATTGCGTCGTCAAGGCAGTTGATCGTTCTGGGGACGCGAGATTGGTGCAACCCATTACATTCCACTTGCTTGAGGTGGCTTGTGAATCAATCGGGAAAGAGTGGGTTGTCGAGTTCCTGGAGTCCCCAGAGGCAACCTTCGCGGCGTTCTTTCGTCCTAATTGCCAGAGAGTTGCGGTCAGGTTTGGCGCGAAGGGGTGCGCGGTCCTGGTTGGATGGAAGGCGCCTCTAGACGCGGATGATCCGCTCAGCGAGCGATTCTGCCCGACTCGAGGGACAGACGTGAGGCCCATACCGTGCAGAACTTTGCGAGACAAGTTGTGTCGCGCAGTACTTCTGGTAGCCTGCGCGGGAGCACCTTGTACGTTGATTGCGCAGGAACACGAGCAGCTATCAGCGCTTCCCGATGCACCTGAGCCACAGTTGCCGCAAAGTTTGCCAGCGCAGGATGCTCCGACGTCTGCCGCGCCTGCTCCCACGGCGAAACATAGTTGTCCGCCACCGGGGCAAAATGATCCGAAGGCCGCATGTCCGGTGAAGTTTGACGTCTTCTATCCGCTGGGGAAGCCTCCTGCGATGGGACGGCTGAGTTCGATGGACAAGCTGCGCATTGCGGCGAGCAACGTTGTGGATCCTTTTAACCTGCTCACGATCGGCGTGAGCGCGGGGATCAACATTGGGAGCAATTCTGACACCGCATACGGGCCGGGGATGAAGGGCTGGGCGAAGAACTCAGGCACTTTGCTCACCGAGGATATGACGGGAGCATTCTTCGGCACATTTCTGGTGCCGTCGATTGTGCGCCAGGATCCGCGGTACTACCGCATGCCGCACGCATCCATTCCGCGGAGAATTGCCAACGCTATTGTGCAGCCGGTGTGGTCAAGGAGCGATAGCGGAAAGCCCATGTTGAACTATGGAAGCCTTATCGGCACGCCGATGACGATCACGCTGGCGAACGTGTATGTGCCGGGCCAGGAACAAGGTGTGGGGTCGGTCGCCGAAAGCTCAGCAATTGCGATTGCCTCTGCTCCGATCGACAACTTCATCACCGAGTTTCTTCCTGACGTGGCGGCGCACTTCAAGATACGAATCGTGATCCTGCAACGACTTGTGAATCACATAGCTGCCACGGGCGGGCAGCAATAAGCGCTGCTCACCAGCCTACGGCGTGGCGGGGTGGATCCATATTGCATTGCCGCCGCCGGGGGCCATGTGCACCTTGAGCACGGTCTTGCTGTCAACGGGCTGGGTGGAGAAGGTGGAGTGTGTTGCCTCGACCGCCGCATCGGGAGCATCCGCGTATATCTCAGCCGTGTACTTGCCTGCCCCGAGAAAATCGAGCGGCAGGCTGACATCGCGTTCGCTCCAATTCGTGATGGAGCCGATGTACCAATCCTTTCCGCTGCGCCGCGCGATTGAAATGTTCTGCATGGGCCGCCCGTTGAGCACGCGGATTTCGTCCCATGTGGTCGGGACCTGCTTGATGAAGTCGAATGCCTTCTGTCCCTTGTAGTGAGCGGGATAGTCGGAGACCATCTCAAGCGGGCTCTCGATCACGACGTAGAGAGCAAGTTCATGGGCGCGGGTGCCCAAGGCCATGGGGCGTTCGTTCCGAGGGATGAAGTTCTCGCGAGTGCTGTTGCCGAAGGCGCCCGGAGTGTAGTCCATTGGCCCGGCCAGCATGCGGGTGAAGGGCAAAGTGGTGTTGTGAACAGGGGTAACGCGGGCGCTCCACTTGGAATACTCCTTGCCCATGACGCCTTCGCGGGTCATCAGGTTGGGATAGGTGCGGCGCAATCCGTCAGGCTTGTAGGCGCCGTGATAGTCGAGCATGAGATGATTTGCCGCTGCGAGTTCAACGACGCGGCGATACCACTCTGTCATCCACTGATCGTCGCGATTCATGAAGTCGATCTTCACGCCGGCGATTCCCCACTTCTCAAAGGCTGGGAATGCCTGCTCCATATATTTGTCGACCGATGCCCAGTGCGACCAAAGCCAGATGCGCACGTTCTTCTGTTTGCCGTAGCGAATAAGCTCGGTCATGTCGATGTCGGGGTTCACCTTGGTGAGATCCACCAGTTGGGCGTAGTCGTCCGCTTTGCTTCCTGGCGTGGCAGCCCATCCCGCATCGATCAGCATGTAGGGGAAACCCGATTCAGACGCGAAGTCGATGTAGTGCTTCATGGTCTCGGTGTTCATGCCGGGCTTGAATGTTGCGCCTTCGACTATCTGTCCGGACCACCAGTCCCACGCCGATTTGCCGGGCTTGATCCATGAAGTGTCCGCTATTTTCGATGGCGGGTTGAGATTCAGAATAATGTTTGACTCGACCAGCCGGCCAGGCTCATCACCGATCATCAACACGCGCCATGGAGTCTCAATCGGAGTTGCCGCTTCGACAGCTACTCCGGGCATATCGACGCGCGGAGAGAGCTCAGCTTTCAGCGTGTAGCGCCCCTTGCCGCTGCGCAGATACATGCCTGCGTAGGTGTCGATGTTGGCCTCGGTGACGGCAACCCATCCGCTGCCGGGTACTTCTCCCAGCAGCGGCAGGCCCACGAGCCATTCGGGATGCAGGCTGCTGACGGTCCGCATCTGGTAGTCGTCTTCGTACGAACTCTGGAAGCCGTCGAGCACGAGCGGGTACAGCGTCGCATCTTTGCTGTATTGAAATTCTGTCAGCTCATGAGCGATGCGCATGGTCTTCCCAGGCGATGCGCCGGGCACGATGTAGCGGAAGGCGACGCCATCGTCAAAGACTCGCACCTCGATGGAGAGCTTGCGGCCGGGGGCAGATTGCTCCTCAAAATCGACGCGCGCGGAGTTGTAGTGATCGCGAACGGTGCTCGTCTTGCCCACGGGGATCGTATAGCTAGTGTCGGTGCTGTCGGCCTTGGAAGCGGTCTTCTTCAGGCCGGGGCCGAGTGCCGGCTCACCTTGAATATCAAGGCCCAGCGCGGAGTCTTCGATCAAAGGCTTGCCGTGAAACTTCACCGAATAATGAAGCTGTGCAGGGGCTGACGCGACTGCGCCGCTGGAAAGAGTGAACTCAATCTGGCCATTGGGGGAGAGGACGCGCACCGCATCCGAGTCTGTTCCCTGGGCGAATGTGTAACCGGAAACCAGCCATAGCAGCGAGAGCGACAGCAGCAGGCGCAGACGAGTCATCTTTTCTCCATGCGAAAGTATTTCTGACGTTGTGTTCGCAACCACTTTATTCTGGTGCGATTCCGGTGGCAAGCATTCGTGCTGCGATGTTTTGCAGGCAGCAGTTGTGAGCCACGAACGCTACGCGAGGGAATGGCTGGCTTATCTATTACGGGGGATGCTAGATTTCTTGCCATGGGCCTGCTGTCGCGATACTTTTTGCGCCTGGGTATGACGATGGCGGTTCTGTCGGGCTTATCGCCCGGATGTTCGCTGTCGCAAAGCTCGGCCGCTCCCTTCTACCAGTCACAGGGCGCGAAAAAAATGGGCGAACTTCTCGCCAAGATCTACAGCGAGACCGACTGGAAGACCGATCCTAACAAGCCGGCGATGCGGGCTGAATACTACAAGGGCCTGCTGAATACGAAACTCAGTCCCAAGGATCAGGTACTGGTACAGGAGGCGCTGGGTAACGAACTACTCTCCGCGGGAGACAGCGAAGGCGCCATCCGCGCGCTTGAACAGGCACGCACGGTTATCCAGGAACAATCAGTCGCGATCTCCCCGCAGGTTGACCGGAAGCTACACGAAGAACTCGCCATCTCCTACCTGCGACTTGGGGAGCAGGAGAATTGCCTGCACTACCACGGACAAAAGTCGTGTCTCTTTCCGCTGCAGGCCTCGGCGGTGCACAAGCTTCCACGAGGAGCCGAGGGCGGCATACGCGAGCTGACGACGCTGCTGGAGAAGTATCCCGGAGACTCGCTATCGCGCTGGCTGTTGAATGTGGCATACATGCAACTCGGCAAATATCCGGCTGGCGTGCCGCGGAAGTGGCTCATCTCCTCGCAGCTGTTTGATTCCGAATATGACGTCGGTGAATTCCTTGAAGTGGCGCCATCGGCGGGCGTATCTGTAACCGGCCACTCAGGCGGCGTGATCATGGAAGACTTCGACGGCGATGGCCTGCTGGATCTGATGGTGTCGTCTTCCGGACCGCTGGATCCGCTTCACTTCTTTCACAACAATGGCGATGGAACCTTCAATGATCGCAGCCGACAAGCTGGCCTTACGGGAGAGACGGGGGGCCTGAATCTTGTCGTAACTGACTACAACAACGATGGACATCCCGACGTTTTGATCCTGCGCGGAGGCTGGTGGGGCAAGTTCGGCAAGTATCCCATGTCCCTGCTCCGCAACAACGGCAACGGCACCTTTGACGACGTAACCGAGGACGCGGGCCTGCTTTCGATTCATCCCACACAAACCGCCGCATGGGCAGACTTCGACAACGACGGCCTTATTGACGTGTACGTAGGACACGAATCCACCAAAGACGACCCGCATCCCTCGCAGCTTTTCCATAACAATGGCAACGGCACATTTACTGAGATGTCGGTGCCGAGTCACCTGTCAGAGATGGGCTTCGTGAAAGGCGTTGCGTGGGGCGATTTCAATAATGATGGCAGGCCGGATCTCTACGTTTCGGTGAAGTATGGACGTAATCATCTCTTTCGCAATGACGGCCCCATCGACCCGAAGCATCCGAAGGCGGAGCAATGGAAGTTCACCGACGTGACGGAGCAGTCTGGAGTAGCACAGCAGAAGGAGACTTTCGCGACGTGGTTCTTTGACTATGACAACGATGGATGGCCTGACATCTATGTCTCGGGTTATTCAGTGGGATCGATACAGGACGTGGGTGCCTTCGAGATGGGCAAGCCTTTCGACGCAGAACTGCCCCGCCTATACCACAACAACCACGACGGCACGTTTACGGACGTGAGCAAAGAGATGCATCTGGACCAGGCGATCCTGGTGATGGGAGCGGGATTTGGCGATCTGGACAACGACGGGTGGCTGGATGTGTACATGGGCGACGGCGAACCCTCCTACCAGGCTCTGCTGCCCAATAGGATGTTCCGCAATAACGGTGGCAAGAATTTTCAGGACGTAACCACTTCGGGCGGCTTTGGCCACCTGCAGAAAGGCCATGGCATGGCCGTTGGAGACATTGAGAACGATGGCCACGAGGACATCTTTGAAAAGATGGGCGGAGCGTTTCCCGGAGACACATACCAGAGTGTTCTGTACCGCAATCCCGGCAACGGGAACCATTGGATCACGCTGGATCTTGAAGGCGTGAAGAGCAACCGTGCGGCGTTTGGAGCTCGCATACGCGTGACGCTGAATGGCGGCGCAACCGGCAAACGCGAGATCTACCGGACGGTGGGATTCGGTTCGAGTTTCGCGGGCAATCCATTGCGGCAGCACATCGGCATTGGCAAGGCCACCACTGTGGAAGAGGTGGAGGTCACTTGGCCTGCGGGCAGGCTAACGCAGAGTTTTCGCTCGCTGCCAGTGGACCGTATGTATCATCTGCGCGAAGGAGACAGCAAGGCGCGGATGGTTCCGATGAAGCCGGCGCTGATCAGTTCGCAGCCCATGTCTATGCCGATGGACATGTCGCACTAACCGCCGACAGCGAGCCGCACATGAGTCCCGTCAACCGCTACAATCTAGATGTCATGAAAAGGCTTATTTTGTTCGCCCTGATTGCAGGGCTCGCCGCACCCTGCTCTCATTCGCAAAGCTCTACCAAAGCGCCGACCTCAACCATGCAGTCGGCGGACGCAGCATTCAAGGCAGGCACTGCCGCGCTGGCGCAAAATGATCTTGCCAAGGCGCACCAGGAGTTCGCGAAGGTTGTACGACTCGCGCCCAACGTAGCGGCGGGTCACGGAGCACTGGGCGCTGTGATGCTGGCCGAAGGCGACGTGCCCGGAGCGATTGCCGAACTGGAGAAGGCACATGTGCTGGACGCCAGTGACAACTCCACCTCCATCAATCTGGCGATCGCGTACAGCAGGCAGAAGGCCTACCAGCAGTCGGTGGATATCTTCCAGGGTCTTGAGGCCGCTAATGTTCAGCTGACCGCAGCGGAGCTCGCGACCTATGCGAGGGCGCTGGATGGAATCGGCGATCTTCCGAGAGCGGAGAGTATTCTACGCACTGCGCTCCAGGCCTCGCCCGACAATGCTTCCCTGCATGACAACCTGGGCACAGTGCTTGCAGAGCAGATGCGATTTGCCGACGCTGAGGCGGAGTTTGCCAAGGCGGTCGCGCTCGATGATCGGTCGGTGGCATTTCAGATGCATCTCGGTTCCCTGCTGCTGGTCGAGGGAAAGATGAACGAAGCGGTCGAGCATCTTTCGGCGGCGGTCAAGCTGGGACCCAACGACTTCGACGCAAATCTGCAGCTTGGCAAAGCCCTGCAGACAGCGGGCGCAGAGGAGGAGGCACTTCCTGTCCTGCGTCACGCCGCCGATTTGAACAAGACTTCCATTGAAGCCAAGTATCAACTGGCGCTCGCGTTGCAGAGTTACGGCGACATTGCCGAAGCGCTGCCGCTTTTGCAGCAGGTGGTGGCGGCGCGACCGCAGGACTCGGCTGCGCTGATCAACCTGGGGCTTGCGCTTGTCCAGTCAGGAAAAGCAAAAGAGGCCCTGCCCATCTACCAGCGCGCCCTGGCGCTGAGTCCGGAGAATCCGATTCTCCACCAGAACATGGGAGTGGCGTACCTGCAGCAGAGCGATCTCGACAACGCGATCGTTCAGTTCAAGGCCGGGCTCGCGATCCAGCCGGAGAATCCGCAACTGCACTACGATCTTGGATTGGCGCTGAAGCTGAAGGATCGCATTCCGGAAGCGATTCCGGAGTTTGAATTAGCGGCCAAGGAAGATCCCAACCTGCCCGATCCGCCGTACACGCTGGGGATTTTGTATATGCAGATGGGCAAGTTTGAGGATGCGGCGCGCAACCTGCAGGCAGCCCTCGCGCTGCGTCCGGAAAACGGTGACGCCTGGTCGATTCTTGGAAGCGTCTACAAGCAGATGGATGAGCCGGACAAGGCCATCGATGCTATACGCCGGGCTATACCGCTGCTGCCGTCCCAGCCCAGCCCGCACATCACTCTGGCCGCATTGCTTGCCCAACAGGGTGATACCAAGGGGGCAGCCGCTGAGCGCAAGATCGCCGCCGACCTTAGCCGCGCAGCTGTGGCAAAACAGCGCGCCACCTTTGCGCTGCAGAGCGGTCAGGCATTCCGCGAGCGCGGGCAGTTGGACCAGGCGCTGCAGCAATTGCAGGTGGCCGTGGCTGCTGATCCTAATAATGCCGCCGTGCATCGCGAGCTCGCCATGGTTCTGCAGCTACAGGGCAAAGGCGCGGACGCCGCAGTGGAGAGAAGCAAGGCCGACGCGCTGGATCCGGACGGAAAGACACCCTGAACGGATCATCGCGAGTGGACTGCACCGGAGGCGTCGCATGCGATTGTGTGAGCTATCTGCGACCACTATACTTGGAGATCAGGAAAGCATTCGCATTGGCCATGCCATAGCAGTGGGAAAGCAGGAGTTTTGATCTGGAGTCGTCGCGGGTTTCTTCGTTCACTCTCACGCACTGCGCTGGTTCTCTCTCTGGAAGACGTTTTCGCGCTGGCAATGCCACCGCAGCAAATGGGCACCATGGGACAACAGATTGGGTCCCGCCCCACCTACGACGCCAAGCCTCACGCCGCTAAACTAACATCTCCGCTGGCAGGCACGCCGTTGGGAGTCAGCTTCATTGATGTCGCGAAGCAATCTGGTTTGAATGCCAAAATAATCTATGGCGATGAGCACAAGAACCGCTACCTATTGGAAACGACCGGATGCGGTGTCGCCTTCTTTGACTACGATCAGGATGACTGGGTAGATATTTTTCTGGTGAATGGCTCACGGGTGGATGGCTTTCCTAAAGGCCAGGAACCGGTGTGTCACCTCTTCAAAAATAATCGCGACGGCACGTTTACCGATGTCACAATGAAGGCTGGACTGGCGCGCTCCGGCTGGGGACAAGCTTGCTGCGTCGGCGATTACAACAACGATGGCTGGAATGATCTTTTCATTAGCTACTTCGGGCAAAATGCGCTCTTTCGCAACAATGGCAACGGTACCTTCACAGACGTGACGGAGAAGGCCGGACTACTGCAGTCGCGGAACAGGTGGAACTCCGGCTGTGCGTTTCTCGACTATGACAGGAACGGCCACCTGGACCTCTTCGTCGCCAACTACATCGATTTTGATTTCAAGACGGCGCCTCTGCCGGACGCCGCAGGCTGCACTTATAAAGGCATACAGGTAGCGTGCGGACCGCCCGGATTGCAGGGCGGAAGAAACGCTCTCTACCGCAACAATGGCGATGGGACATTCACCGACGTCTCTGAAAAGAGTGGCATGTGGGACACGATCGGTACCTACGGACTAAGCGTGGCGGTTTCCGATCTGGACAACGACGGCTGGCCCGACATCTATGTTGCCAACGACTCAACCGCGGCCACGCTGTACATGAATCAGAAGGACGGCACGTTTAAGGATCTGGCTATTGAAGCTGGCGTCGCCTACTCCCCTGACGGCAAGCCGCAGGCCGGGATGGGCGTCTCTATTGGCGATTTCAATCGCGATGGCCTGCCGGATATCGTGAAGACAAACTTCGCCGGAGACACGGATTCGTTGTATTTGAATCTCGGCGACGGCTCGTTTGAAGATCACACTTACCAGGCCGGGCTAGGAATGAATACCCGCTTCCTGGGATGGGGCGTGGGATTCTTCGACATGGACAACGATGGATGGCTCGACATCCTGGTGTCGAATGGACACGTCTATCCCGAGGTGGATGGCACGCAGGTAGACGCGCCCTATGCCCAGCACAAATACCTGTACCGCAATTTGCGGAATGGCCAGTGTGAGGACGTCACCGCGTCCGGTGGTCCGGGCATCAACGAGGCTGCTCCGGCGCGAGGTTGCGCATTTGGCGACTTCGATAACGACGGCGACATCGACGTAGTTGTGAACTGCGTGAACTCCACTCCACAGCTGCTGAGATGCGACTCCACGTGGAATCGCACGTGGATCAAGATCCGTATTGTTGGCACCAAATCAAACAAGACAGGCATCGGCGCAAAGATCAAGGTGACTGGCCTGTTGCCCGATGGCAAGAAGGGTTTAGTGCAGATCGAAGAGGTGCGCAGCGGCGGAAGTTACTACTCTCAAAATGATCTGCGCATTCACTTCGGGCTCGATGCGTCAAAGAAAGCAGACGTGGAGATCGTGTGGCCATCGGGTCAGAAGGATACGCTAGGTGCCCTGGACGCAAATCGTCTCTATGTCATCCAGGAGGGCGGCAAGGTTCTCAAATCGGAAGTGCTCCGCCCCGCTGTTGCGCCATATAAATAATTACTCAGGATATTTCTCGCCTGCACGCACGACGCGAATGTAGTGGTCTGTGAAGGTGGCGTGCGCTGCCCAGATGTCGTACTTCTTCATGTGGCAGGACACGCATTTCGTAGTGCTCACCGGACATGCAGGCGCCTTGGCGATGGCGCTCTTGGCCTCTGCCGGCGAGGTCTGATGACAGCTCAGACAATTCTTGTCATACGCTGTGGCTTCGCGCACGATCTGCTGGTGCGGATCGTGACAGCTGAGGCAAGTGATCCCGCTGCTTTTTCTCCAACACTTGCTCTTCTGCAGCCGATAAGGCTGAAAGCGCACACCGAGCAGGCCAAGCGTGCCGGGCGGAAACGAAGCAACATCCGCCGACGAGCGGTGACAGGCGCCGCAGAAGTCCACCTGGTCTGCGGGTTTCAAACGGCCCGGATCCAGAACCGCCTTGACCGAGCGATCCAACTGCTTGGCCTGGGCGGCCGCAACATGCTTCGCTCCCGGCCCATGACAGGCTTCGCAGGTAACGCCGGGAGTAGCCTGCGCGGGCTCGAAGCGATCCTTGATCATCGACGCGGTCGTGTGGCAACCGAAGCAGAGGCGCGTATCTTCCTCCTCCATGGGATGGCCCACAGCCTGCTTCAAGTTCTTGGGCGGCCCGGCCATTTGCCCCGGTGTGAGGTCAAGACCGTGTAGCGCCGGGTAGTACGAAACATGACTCTCCAGAAAATTCCCGTCGCGTTCGAGGATGTACGTCTGGCCGATGTCGCCTGCACCGAAGATCCAATTGAGGGGGCCAGAAAGCTGATCCTGCCTGGACGACACGCGGTACTCTGAGCCACTCGCTGTGTTGGAGATCTCGTACATATACTGCCCCTGTCGCGCCGAAAGCGTAGGTCGAGACGGCAGACCCGCCGTGCTTGTACCCGCGCTACCAGCGCGGGCCATGGATGTCTGTACCTGCCGGGCGTAGATATCGCTATGGCAATCTGCGCACTTGGCGCTCCCGACGAAGTCCTTGCGTGACGCATCCCGCCGAGTGGGCCACCAGCCTGAAGCGTGAATGCGATCCTGCGTCGTCATGCCCGTTGCAGGCTGAGATGGACTTTGAGAATGGGCAGACGCGGCCCACAACAGGCACAGAGAGAGCAGATGAGCTGCGAATTTGGTCGAAGGAGGCAACGTAGATGGTTAGACGCAGCGACCGATGGAAAGCCGCAGCATCATCTTGATCCGGCGCAGTTGGTGAGCCTGATTCATCATTGCTTTGGCGGGGAATCTGTCTGCGCTCTCTTGGCATTCTGCGCCAAAGTATTTTCCCTGCCAGCATCGTCGCTTCGCCCCATGCTTTTGTATGCCTGGCCAAGCAAGCTGTGGATCATGTAGTTTCCCGGATCCAACTTCTCTGCCCGTTCGAGATAAGCCGCAGCGCTGGCGGGGTCCTGCCGTTTGAGCAGCACTTCTCCCAGCAAAATGAGCGGCCCGGTGGTCGCAGGCTCCAGCAGCAGTGCTCGCTGCAAAGCTTGCTGCGCCTTCTGATATTCGCCCAGGCGTTCGTAGACATCGCCGAGCCGGTCATAGATAGGTCCGTAAAGCGGATTCTGTGCCCGTTCTTTCTCAAACTCCACAAGGGCTTCGGCCGGCTGCTCAGAACCGAGCGCAATCTCACCCAGCAGCAAATGTGTCAGCGGCAGTTGCGGATTCAACGCCAGAGCCTTCCTGGCAAACTCCTGTGCTGACTGGAGATTCTGCCTGCGCATAAGCATGCGTGCCGTCAAGAGGTAAGCTGGCGCGGAGTCAGCCTCGAAGCCATATTGACGCGCGAAGGCGTGGCGGGCGTCGTCGTAGCGATGCACATCCATATAGCAAAGCGCGAGGATATAGCTGGGATCGACGCGGGTGGTGGGCGCCCAATCCTGCATCCCCTCAAGCAAAGTAATCGTCTCCGCCGGCTTTCCCAGGCGATAGAGCGTGAGGCCACGCATCTGTGCGGCCTCGACATCCTTGGGGTCCTGCTGCAAGGCGGCGGCGAAGGCGCGGTCGGCCCCGGCAATGTCGTTTTGCGCATAGAGGGCGACGCCGCGCAGGCGCTCCACCCCGGCCGGCTCTGGCTTTTGCATCGCCATTTGGTCCAGTTGCTTGAGTGCATCTGCAGCGTGACCCTTATCGATGAGCACGCGGATAGCAGCCAGGTCCTGCGCGGACTCTAAGGCGGCCGCAGGAGCCTGAGCCTGCTGAGCGAGGCCAGTGAGGCCACCGAGCATGCAAAGAAGCAGGAGGACGCCTTTGCCGAGGATTGACGTGCACTGGAATACGAGAAGCGCCCCACTCGTTACCGGCTTAGCCTCAATCATTTTCCAGCCTTCGCGGTAGCCACCCCGACCATCGAATCCGCACATCCGTAGTAAAGAAGCCATTCGTTCTGGAAGAAAACCAGGCCCTCAGCAAACGTTGTGCCGGCCACGTACTGACCGGTCTTTTCATATGGCAACTCTGGCTTAAGCGTGGGCGAGTCGTCCCGTGCCAGCAACTTCGAGGGGTCGTCCGCACGAAACAACGCCTGCCCCGCTGCGTAAGCATTGGCGCCGAGCGCTGGGTCGCCTGAATCAGGATCGTTTTTGCCGTTGTAGAGCACGACGATGCCGCGCGTGGTGAGGATCGGCGGAGGGCCTACCTCGGGAAATCCACTGTCGAAGTGACCTGCTCGGCGCTTGAGAACGACGAGAGGTTCGCCGGACGCGTCCTCGACGGGAGTCCAGTGAATGAGGTCAGGAGAGGTGGCCAGGTGAAGTTCTCCCTCGCCCCAATACATCCAGTATTTGCCATGAATCTTCACGGCCTTCAGGCGGCCGCCCGACATGGTAGTCACCATGCCGCCTGACTTGTACTTCAAGTCGGCATACTTGCCGTTCTTCGCCGTCAGGAACGCGGGGCCGTGCTTTTCCCAGTTGACCAGATCCTTTGAGGTAGCGATTCCGATCGAATACGTGACGCGATTCCATTGCGTATAGGTCAGTACATACGTGCCGTCTTCGCTTTCAACCACTCGCGGATCTTCCACTCCACCGGGCCACTCGCGGCTCTTCTGGCTGTCATCGGCCGGGAAGAAGACCGGAGTAGGACGGCGCACAAAATGAATGCCGTCGGCGCTCTCTGCGAGGCCCAGCCGGGAGGTGTGTCCGCCGATAACAAGCTGTCCGGAGTCATCCTCGGCCCGATAGAGCACTACGATTTTGCCTGCACGGACAATCGCAGCCGGATTGAATGTGTGAAGCGCCTCCCAATGCACGGGCGACTTGCTCATCGGATCGGTAAAGAGACTTTCAGTTAGGGGCGTGATGACCGGGTTGCCCTGCTGCGGGCGCACAAAAGGACCCAGTTGCCAACCGGAAGGGGCGGGAGCTTCCGATGCCGCTGCGGTAATAGCCAGAAAGACCGCTAACAGAGCTACAGAAGCTCGTGACTTCAGAGCTTGATCCAACATCCATCTCACCGCCTATTCCAAGTTGCGACCAGTCTAAATGCAATCCCATGAACCGCGCTTATTCGAAGACATGATCCAGGCTCTGCGCAAAAGGTATAACCCTTTGCTGTATTCAGAGCAGTGCCTGGCGCAGTGACGGATTCACTAGGCGCATGGCAGCAAAAAGCGAGGGGAGCAAATTGCTCCCCTCGCTCAGGATTAGGTCAGTTTGCTTTAGAACTGGAAGCGCAAACCGAACTGGAGATAACGAGGCAACGATCCAGGAGAAATGCCCGTGATATTGCCGGCGCTTTCAATGTTGCCGCCCGGGTTGCCTGGATTGATGTGGTTGAAGACGTTGAAGAAGTCCACCCGGAACTGAGCCTGGAAGCTCTCGTAAATCGGAATGTTCTTCTGAACGGCCAGATCCATGTTGAAGAAGCCAGGACCGAACTTGTTGTTGCGGCCCGAGTTTCCAATCTGATCCAGTCCGGGAGCGGAGAAGCCGTTCGCCGGGTGAAGGAGAATGTTGTCGCTTACAGCCTGGTAGAAGTTACGGCTTCTGGAAACTGCATTGAAGGAGCCAAGGTGAGTCTTCAGGCCGCCTGCGCGCCCATTGGGATAGCAGGGTGCTGAAGTACCACCAACCGAAGCGTTGCACTCGTTGTAGCTGAGTGTGAACGGCTCGCCGCCCGACCAGTTCAGTACTGGCGACATCTGCCAACCACCAATGAAGGCATCGACCCAGGCATTGCTGTTAGCAGCGTACGTCTTGCCTTTTCCGAAAGGAAGTTGGTAGACGCCGTATGCCACCAGCTGCTGCTCGCGGATGTCGTTGTTACGACCGCGACCGGCTGCCACATCCCAGCTCGAGTAGCCGGAGTTTTCATCCCAGCCACGGTTCCAGGAGTAGTTGATGTTGTAAGAATTACCCTTGCTGAACTGCTTGGCGACGGTCACCTGTAACGCATCGAACTCGGCATTCAGGTTGTCAGAGTAGTAGGAGATGCCGTTGTTCCAGCCGCACATGCCGGGAGAAACACCTACAGGCGTGACGTAGGCAGGATCCTGGCAGGCTGCCAGTGTTCCGCCGTAGTAGCGCTGCAGGTACTTGCCGGTCTTCGTGCCGCCATCGGGAGCGATGCCCTTATACTGCGCGAAAGCAGGCGAGTAGGTGGCATTGTCTGCAACTGTGGAATCCCAGTGAAGAGGTGCTCCCACCACGCTGTACTGTGCCGGAAGATTGAGTCCTGCTTCGTTCGGGTTCGTGTTGTTGTTGTCTCCAGCACCAAGCGTATGGGTTGACTTGTTGCCAACGTACGCCATGGTTACCGATAGGGTCGGTGTGATGGAACGCTGAATGCTCAGATTCCAGGCATCAACCGTAGGTAAACGAAGGCTGTTGGGACGGGACTTCGGGCTGACTGCGTAGCCAGGAGCCGGCAGCAGGCCGTTCGAAGGAACTGCGGGCGAAACGTACGTGTTCGGCCCATCTGCAAGGTTGAAGGCATACGTTGTCGCATTGCCTGGCTGATTGATGACCTGGTTAGCCAACACAGGCAGGTTCTGCGTAACCACGTGACCGAAGATGGAACCGAAGACTCCGATGTCGAAGCTGCGGCCATAACCGGAACGAATTACAGTCTTGGGACCGAGCTGATAGGCGATGCCTACGCGCGGGTTATAGGTGTTGGTAGCCTTGCTCCAGCCCATGTTGCTGGGAACTCCTCCAACGCCGGCAACGTGCAGGTAGCCGGTGTTGATATCCATGAGTGCGCCATTGCCTGCGGCATTCACATACTCAGGGAAGTAGAACTCGTAGCGAAGGCCCAAGTTAACGGTCAGGTTTGGCGTTGCGCGCCAAGTGTCCTGTCCATAGAAGAACCAACGACGCTGGTTCTCCTGGGCATTGGTTGAGTTGCTGACATACCGTTGGTAGCTGGTTACTTGACCCTTTACAAAGGTTGCCATACCGAGACCGCCGGCAGCTCCCAGGTTGGGATTGCTGGTCGGGCCGTTGTTGAACTCGATTTGGCCGGTACGGTTGTTGTCGCTAGGTACGCGCAGGTTGTTGGCGAAACGAAGATCGGCGCCAAACTTGACTGCGTGCGGGCCAAGAATCTTGGTCCAGTTATTGACGTACTGATACTGGTGCTCCTGCTCCTTCAGCTGGCAGTTGCAACCATTGACGTTCAGTCCAGATCCGTAAACACCGTTTGCAGTGTTCATATCAATCTGGAATGCAGGTGCGCCGCTCGTGAAGGAACTGGAGGTATTCATTCCCGGAATACCGAGGTTCTCTGCGAAAGGCACGCCCTGGTCATACTTCGAAGTGTTGATTCCGTAGTGGTAGTAGCCAAAACGAATGTCTGTTACCAGTGTCGCGTTAATGGCTATGTCAACGCCGGTTGCCAGGCTCTTGTTGGAGCCCTTCGAAGTACCACCGTAGTTGTTGATGCCGAAGCCGGAACCGCCGGCATCGCCAAAGAGTGTCTTGCCCGAGAGCGTGTCAGTAAAGGCGCTGTAACGGCCAAATACGTGGATCTTGCCGTTCGCCTGCCAGTCACCGCGAACATCCCAGGAATCGCTATTGAAGAGACCTGTGCCGCCGCCAGCGTATTGATCAGTGATGCCGCCGGACGACTGCTTGTTTGCCGGATAATTCGCCAGGATCGTCATCAGGTTCTTAGCCTGTTGCGACACCTCAGCTGCCGGGATCACGTTGTTAGGATAAGGAAGGCCGTTTGGCTGGTAGATGATTCCCGATCCGTAGGCCTTGTTCCCTGCATACTCACTGAAATCGCAACCAGGGATTCCGCCGGCACCAGTCGTCTGTCCCAGGCAGGTCGACAACACGCGTGCGGAAGGCACAGTGCTGGAGGCCGTAACGCCGGACTTCTGGCGCAGACCCTGATAGTCGCCGAAGAAGAACACCTTGTTCTTCAGGACTGGGCCACCGATGGATCCACCGAATTGATTCTTCAGTCCCGGAGGAACATTGGGGTTGAAGGGGTTTGATGCCTGATTGGCCTGACTGGTGCGATAGTCGAAGGCCGAACCATGGAAATTGTTGGTGCCGGATTTGGTCTGCGCAGTAACGATCGACGAAACTGCCTTGCCGAATTCAGCGTCAAAATTCTGAGTGGTGATTTTGGTCTCAGAGAGCGAGTCCATGTTGGGGTTGATAACGATGATTCCGAGAATCGGATCCTGGTTATCAGTTCCATCCAGTTCGAATGCCACTCCACCGAAGGCCTGGCCGTCTACCTGGATCTGTTTGCTTGCCTGCGGATTTTCGCTGGCTGCGTGACCCCAGCTCAAGGGCTGTGCACCGGGCAGCAGGAGTTGGAGATTTGTGAAGTTACGGTCGCCTACCGGCAGATCCTGAACTTCCTTCTGGCTGAATGTCGTCGAGACATCGGCGCGGTCGGTCTTCAGTATCGGAACCGCGTCGGCATTGACTTCGACGCTCTCGGTCGCTCCGCCAACTTCCAGCTTTGCATCTACCTTCAGAGAAGAATCGGCATAGACGATAATGCCGGTGGTCTCTGAAGTCTTGAACCCATTCGTGGTTACCTTAATAGAATAGGTGTCCGGAATGAGGTGCTCTGCGCGGTATTCACCAGCGCCGTTGGTTTTGATTTCATCGCTTGTGTTCTTGTTTGTATCTGTGATTGTCACGGTGGCGTTTGGAAGCGCGCCTCCCGAACTATCTGTAACGGTTCCATACAGCGAGCCGTAGACTGCCTGGCCAAAACCGCTGGCCGGGACCATCAACATGCACGCGCACAGTAGCAACAACAGTGCCTTGTACCGTTGAAATCGCATTCGTGATACCTCCCCTTCAAAGTGTTACTTGCAGCTGTTTTCCAGTCTGGTAGCCGGGTTGGATGGACCACACCAACCCATAGCTTCCAGTTCTATTTGGTGTACTAAACTGGCCGTTCGATGTTTCACGCCCTGATTCTCCACCATGGATAACCCTATGCACAGTAAGGCTTGCGGAGATGCGATGTCAATGAATTCCGGGCCAAAAAGCCAAGGCCTTTGATAATACGTTTACAGAACAATGCGAGTAAGCGATTAAGTAAATCGGATGAGTAGCAGAACGAATGGCTGCGGCACGAGCGCTATCCCTGCATATTGCTGCATTTGAATGCACTTACACAAATATCTTCAGCTGTTACATAAATTGATACTGCCTAAAAAATCACTCAAACGTTTTAGCGATCTCCGCATCCTATGCCCGACAACCTCATAGCCCCTATACAAAGTTCCGCAAAAAGTATATACATTTCAGGACTTCGTAAATACCAGTGAAAGATGCGCGTGCGATGAAAGTAAAAACGAGTACGAACCAACACGCGAAACCACTCGAGGCGGGCCTGCCGAAGCATCGTCAAATCTTCGAACAGCTGCTGGGCGAGATTCAGTCCGGAGTGTTCAAGCCACAGGACCGCTTACCCAGTGAGGCCGAGCTCGGCAAGCGCTTCGACGCTTCCCGTATTACGATCGCCAAAGCCGTAAAGGAGCTGCAGTCCCTCGGGTTGGTCTCCCGGCGGGCAGGGGCAGGCACCTACGTTTTACCGAAAGCTTCAATTTCGGGCCTCGTATTCGGGCTGCTGATTCCAGATCTCGGGCGAACAGAAATCTTCGAACCCATATGCCAGGGCATGATGCGTTCCCCCTTCGCGCGGGCCCATTCGCTGCTCTGGGGTCCCGCCATGAATCTGGACACGCACCTGGAAAGAGAAGCCGAGCAGCTTTGCCGCCACTACATTTCTCAGGATGTCTCAGGGATATTTTTTGCGCCGCTTGAGTTCGCTGAGAACAAGGATGCCGTGAATGCGTTGATTGCGAAGACCCTGGAAAGTGCCGGAATACCGATCGTCCTTCTGGACCGGTGCTATATGCCCTATCCAGCCAGATCCAAATACGATCTGGTGGGGATCGACAACCGCCGCACCGGCTACCACATTACTACCCACCTGTTGAATCTGGGTGCGCGTCGCATCGTGTTCATGGCGGTTCCGAGATCAGCTGCCACTGTCGACGCCAGGATAACCGGATATCGCGGCGCGCTGTTCGACGCTGGGATGCTGCCAGAGGAAGCGATGGTCTGGCTGGGCAATCCGGAGGACCCTTCCGTTGTTAAGGAGATGATGGATACCTGCCAGCCGGAGGCGATTGTCTGCGCCAACGACCTGACCGCAGCGCGATTAATGCCCACCTTGTCAGATCTCGGCATCAAGGTGCCGGAGCAACTGCGAATGGTGGGCATCGATGATGTGCGCTACGCAAACCTGTTGCCAGTGCCGCTGACCACGCATCATCAAAATTGCGCAGACATCGGAAATATCGCGTTGATGACGATGCTGGAGCGCATCTCCAGACCCACGCTGCCCACGCGTGACATTCTGCTGCAGACCAGTCTTGTGGTGCGCAAATCCTGCGGCTCATACCTTGGCCCTATCAAACATTGAAGCGTGCGAACAATGTTCCGCCGCTAATTCAAGTGAGCAGGTTTATAGTTTTGACCGGAATAATAAGGGAGATATCAGTCATGCTAAATCTATGCCGCCGATGCAAGGCTCTTCTGCCTGGTCTGTTGGTTCTGTTAAGCCTCGCTACGTGTAGCCATGCCATAGCCGTTGCTGCACCCGCCGCGGCAGGCTCTGCCTCGGCGCAGGCGACAGAGGACACTTGGTGGAAACACGCGGTCCTGTATGAGATTTACCCGCGCAGTTTCCAGGATTCCAACGGCGACGGCATTGGTGATTTGAATGGCATTACGAGCCGCCTGGACTATCTGCAGTCGCTGGGCGTGGATGCGATCTGGCTCTCTCCGATCTACCCTTCTCCGCAGATTGATTTCGGCTACGACATCTCCGACTACGAAAATATCGATCCGCAATATGGCACGCTGGCTGATTTCGACAAGCTCGTGACGGAAGCAAAGAAGCGCAATATCCGCGTGATCATGGACATGGTGCTCAACCATACTTCCGACAAACATCCCTGGTTTATTGAGTCCGCCAGTTCGAAAACAAACCCCAAGCGCGATTGGTATGTGTGGCGCGATGGCAAGGGGCCGGGGATCCCACCGAACAACTGGCAGAGCATTTTTGGGCACTCCGCATGGAAGTTTGATCCGAAAACAAATCAGTACTACTACCACATGTTCTATGTCGAACAACCCGATCTAAACTGGCGCAACCCTGCTGTGGAGAAGGCCATGTTCGGCTCGATGCAATTCTGGCTGGATCGCGGTGTCGCAGGTTTTCGTCTTGACGCCATACCGACGCTGTTTGAAGATCCGAAGCTCCGCGATGCGAAGGAGACCGGCGGAACCAATGCATTTGGCGATCCGAATCTGGACGACACCTACGTGCAGAATCTCCCTGAAGTTCACGATGTGATGCGGCGTTTGCGAAGCATGGTGAACAAATATCCGGGAGACCGCGTGCTGATAGGCGAAACCTATCTACCGAACGTGCAGGAACTGGACAAATGGTACGGCGGATCGAAACGCGACGAGTTGAATCTGCCGATGGACATGCAGGTCGGATTCACCAACAAGCTGGATGCCAACCTCTTGCGGCAGCGCATCGAAGATGCTGAGACCAAGATCGATGGCAATCAGCCGCTCTTCGTCTTTGACAATCATGACAACGGCCGAAGCTGGGAGCGTTATGGAGATGGCGTCCACAACGATGCCATCGCACGACTGATTGCCACGATGCTCTTCACCACGCGTGCCACCGCGTTGATGTACTACGGGCAAGAGCTTGGCATGCAGACCTCCGTGCCTACCCGCAAGGAAGATGTGAAAGATCCCGTGGGCGTAACTGGATGGCCGAAGGAGAAAGGCCGCGATGGAGAACGCACTCCGATGCAATGGAACGACACAGCCAATGCCGGCTTCAGTACTGCGGCGACGACGTGGCTGCCAGTCGCAGCCGACTATAAGACGGTGAACGTCGCAGCCGAAAGCAATGAGCCTGATTCCCTGCTGAACTGGAATAAGAAGCTGATCGCGATGCGCAAAAATGATGCTGCGCTTCGCGACGGCTCTATCACCATGCTCGATAAGACAAACCCCAACGTGCTGTCTTACTTGAGACAGGGTCCTGCGGGCAAGCCTTCGATCATCGTTGCACTGAACTTTACAGCTCAGCCGCAGACTGTTTCTCTCAATGGGGTAACGGGCAAGACTGTCCGCACGCTGCTGACCAACGATCCAGCACTCGCAACAACGACGAGCCTCAACAACCTGACACTCGCGCCGTTTGCTTCATGGGTCGGCGCCGTTCAATAGAATGCAGGTCTGAGACACACGCGAGAAAGAGTGCCGCTGTTCTTTACGAAGACAGCGGCATTTTTTGCGCTGTTTCTTCGGCACGATAAGCAGAGTGATGAATTGCGGCGAAAGGTGTGTGCTGTCGCAGGCGATGGATACTTCCGCGTGCTGAATCGTCTCCGCACCCTGCCCATTTAAGATTGATGGAACAATGCCGCACCCTGATGCGGATGCAAGGACAAACTAACCTATGACTTTGCTCGCCTTACTCATTGGACTCCTGGTGGGAGCCTTCGCTGGTGTGGTTGGCCTTGGCGGCGGAATTCTGCTGGTTCCCGCCCTGGTGTATTTCTTCCACATGAGCCAGCACCGCGCCCAGGGCACGTCGCTCGCGGCCATGCTTGCGCCCGTCGGCATCCTGGCATTCCTCGAGTACTACCGCAATGGCAACGCTGATCTGAAGACGGGCCTGCTGTTGGCTGCAGGTTTTACTGTGGGCGCTTATTTTGGAGGCGTGGGAGCTCAGCACGTCCCAGAACTAATGTTGCGGCGGGTCTTCGCAGTGACGCTCATCGTAGTAGGCACACGGATGCTCTTCGGCAAGATCGGCTAATCCTCCACGCGCCTCGCTGAAAAGCGTAGCCGCACGTAATCCGCAGTCCAGTTCCCTGCCTCGTCGCAGAGCGAGAGACGAAGCAGGGCTTCGACATCCTGGATAACTGCCTCTCTCTCAGCGGATTGAAACTGGTCGAGCACGCCGCGGCGAAATGTCTCCAACCATCCCCGCATCCCGCTCGCGGGCAACGGAGTGGGTCGGGGAATCAAACCTATGCTCACCACGCGAAGACCATGCCGCTCCAAGCGTGATGCATAAGCCGCCGGCGTGGGAAAGTAGTTGGTCTCGAGCCTGCCCGGGTCCATGCCCTTTCGCAGACAAACTGCGCGCAGGGCAACCGCAATCGCAGCGATATTACCGTGGCCGCCCATCTCGGCGACGAACCTGCCTGCCGGCTTCAATGCACGCGCTACTGAAGCCAGCACCGCATCCTGATCGTGCATCCAGTGCAGCGCGGCATTGGAAAACACCGCGTCAAACTCATTCACAAATTCCAGGCTCTCTGCTGCAACCAGGCGCGCATCCAGCCCTGCCCGCTTTGCCTCGGCCACCATCGCAGGCGAACTATCCACGCCCGTGACGACCGCACCGCTGGCAGCGATCTTCGCAGTGAGGGCACCGTCGCCGCAGCCAAGATCGAGAATCCTCTCGCCCGCCTCAGGTGCGAGAAGGTCAAGGACTCCTCCCGCAAGATCCGCGACGAAGCGGCCATTTTCGGCATACTGAGCCGGAACCCATGGTTGCTGCATAGTCTGAACCTCGTTGATCATTCCCGCTAAGGGCTAGATGGATTGCACGGGCAGCAAGGTCAGGTCGTCTACCAAGCCAACTTCCTTCTGCACAAAGGGCTCGGCGTAGCGAACGCCCGCCAGCAAACCGTAATGCCTCGCCATGGAAAATGTTCGCTCGCGAATCTCATCTTCAGGCACGAACAAACCGCCGCCCTGGGCCTGATCGGCATACTGCGAACGATAGGCCATCAGCGACGCGAAGCGCTGCTCAATGTATGGGGAGATGTCTACTACGAAGCTTGGCCGCACATCGGCATAAAGGCTGGCATATACGATCTTGAATGGCCGATGCGGCATCTGGCCGGTGTCGAGTTTCGCGAGCCCGGAGAGAAAACACGCCTCATATCCGAGGATGGATGCAGTGTAGTGGTCGGGATGTCGTCCTTGTCCAATCGGCAGGATGACCACGCGCGGCCGCACCTCTCGCAAGACGCGCACTACCTTCAGCTTGTTGTCGTAGGTATTCTCCACTCGTCCGTCGGGAAGATCGAGCGCCTGGCGCCATGTGACGCCCAGGATGCGCGCAGCCTCGGCTGCCTCGGCGCCGCGCTCCTCCGCGGTGCCGCGAGTTCCCGCTTCGCCCTGCGTCAGATCAAGAATTGCGGTGCGCAGGCCCAGCGACGCCATGTGTAAAAGCGTTCCCCCACAGGTCTGCTCTACGTCGTCGCGATGTGCTGCAATGGCAAGAATGTCGGCGGAGGAGTCTTCAGGCATAGAAGAAAATCGCCTTGCGGAAGGAGGTCAGACGCGGAGGAATATCCGCGCCTGCCGAAGTCTCTTTAGTAGTTGGCGTTGTTCCCGTTGCTTCCGCCGTCCATAAAGGCCACGTCGAATGCGGTGCCGGTTACGGTCACATTGGTATTGTCGAGTTCGTGGCCGTCCTGCGTCGAGTATATGTGGACCTGTCCACCCTCGGCGACATACAGCTTGTGCAGCAAGGTCACTGCTGCCAATCCGGTCAGATCTCCCTTGTAGGAATCCAGCATGACAGCATTCGTCGCGGTGTTGAACATGGTTAGACAACCGGTCGCGGCCCCGGATCCGCCAGCGGATTGCGCCTGCTTATAGCGTTCGCCTTCCTGGCACAGCTTTGAACCGATCCACAACGTGTTGTCGTCTGCAAGAATCATCTTGCCGTGTGAGCCATCGCTGATTCCATACTGGCCCGTCACCTTTTGCGCGAGTGAATCGATCACAGTCAGGTAGCCCGAGAACAACCCGTCAGACTGCAGTTGCTGGCCCGCAACATACAACATATTGCCCTCAGGCAATGCGTTGGTGGCCCCGCCCGGCGTCGGGATCGTGGCCTGCAAGCCGAGATTCGCTCCGCTCGGCACCGGCGTACCGCTCTCGATGATGAGTCCTGCCACCGGCAGGACCCCAACGCTGGCCTGGGTGCCGCCACACTCCGGACCGCAGCTCAACACAAAAGCGGTGCTGCCGTCGGAAGAGAATACCGCCTTCACCGGGCGATCAAACTTAATCGGGTTATTAGAAGCGTCGGTCACCGGAATAACGCAATAAATGGGCAGGTTCTGCGGTTCGCAGTCCTCCGCATTCGGTGGCGCCGGCTGGTTGGCCTGCAGGTGCAGGATTCTGTAGGCGAAGTCGGAATTCTGCACGAACGCCATCATCACTGAACCTGCTGAGTTCACCGAAATGCGGTAGACCCCCGGCAGATTCAGGTAGGTGACCGTACCAATCAGGTTATCGATGACCGTGAGCACATGCGCCTGCTGGCTTGCGGCGAAAGTGTAGCGCTCGTTCTGCGTTTCAAAAACACTCGACGACAGGCCCACCAGCCCGCTTATGGCCTGGGCAGATGCTTCGGTCGAATAGTTGATCGGAACGAAGGTGCCGTCACCCGAGCCATAGACGAAGCCCATTTGTTTCTCAGGCATGTTCTGAATCGTCAGCGGCTCTGAGCCGGAGTAGCTGATTGCAAAGGCTGGAATCTTGTTATCGTAGCTGTGGCGAATGTCATAGAACGCATCCACCATCTGGAGTGAGCCCTTGGTGAACGACCCGGGGTTCTGGACAGCTATCAACACTCGGTTTTGCAACTTGCTGGGTGGCAGCGGGCGCCCGGCAAAGTAGTAGTTGTTTCCGCAGCCTGTTGCCAGGAAAAGCGCGCAGCAAAGCGCCGCGCAGAACCATCCAAAGAATCCACTTCTCTTATTCAAACCGTTAGACCTCACCCAGCTACGCAGACAAAACGCGCGAGACTTAAGTATAACAAAGGGAAGCGCAGCCGATTTCGACATAGGGCCGGGCAGACGATCAGAAGTCTCACGCGATGACAAGTCGTTTCAAGCACATATTCCGAGACCGGATAGTCCTGTGCGACGGCGCCATGGGCACTTCACTGCACGCTCGCGGCCTTCCCTTCGATCGTTGCTACGAGGGGTTGAATCTCTCTGCCCCCGAGCTGATCCAGTCAATCCACGAGGGATTCCTGCTAGCTGGCGCTGAGATAATCGAGACCAACACCTTTGGAGCCAACTCAATTCGCCTCGCCCGCCATGGCCTGCAGCACCGCGTACTTGAAATCAACCAGGCTGGCGCGGAGATCGCTCGCCGGGCAGCGCAAATCACAAGCAAGCGCCCCACTCGTGTCTGGATCGCAGGTGCAATCGGGCCGCTCGGCATTTCTCTTGCGCCAGGCGGACCAGTGACTCCGCAGGCGGCATTTGCCGCATACTCCGAACAGATTTGCGGACTCGCCGCAGGCGGCGTCGACATGCTGACTATCGAGACGGTGACCGCCCTTGATGAAGCTGAAAAGGCCCTTGCAGCAGCCCACGGCGTCGCCCCCCACCTCCCTGTGATGATAATGGTGACAGTGGATGAACGCTGCACGGGCCTGGATGGGTCCACTCCCGAGATCGCCGCGAAGCGCTGCACGGAGTGGGGCGCCGATGCCATCGGATGCAACTGCAGCTACGGTCCTGCCAACGTGCTGCAGGCTCTGGAGCGCATGGCGGCCGTTACGGATATGCCTCTCGCTGCAATGCCGAACGCCGGGCTTCCGCGCGTCGTCGATGGCCGCTCTGTCTACGACTGTTCTCCTCCGCAGATGGCCGCCTTCGCCCGCAGATTTATCGACGCAGGCGTGCAGTTTCTGGGTGGATGCTGCGGCACGACCCCCGACCACATTCGCGAAATCGCGGCGGCTCTACGCGCAACTAACGCTGAAAAGCTTCTCTTGAGCAGCGATCGGGCCGCGACAGATAGAATTGGCGAGATGCCCTCAGTCCCCAACAGAACCCTCGCAGGTACCGGCACAGGAAAA
Organism: uncultured Acidobacteriaceae bacterium; assembly: GCA_963725995.1. Taxonomy (GTDB): domain Bacteria; phylum Acidobacteriota; class Terriglobia; order Terriglobales; family Acidobacteriaceae; genus JANXZS01. The sequence continues at coordinate 164,298 of CAVSAX010000021.1, forward strand.
GGAACTCGCTTTGGCGACATTTGAAGAGTCACTGAAAAAACTGGAAACCATCGTCGATCAACTGGAGCGCGGGGATCTGCCGCTCGAAGACTCGATCAAACTTTTTGAAGAGGGCGTGCGCCTTTCCAGCGCATGCAAACAGGATCTGGAGGCTGCCGAGGCCAAGGTGCAAATCCTGCTCAAGCAGAAAGATGGCTCGATGAAGGCGGAAAACTTCCCCGGCAACAGCTAACAGCTCTTCGCCGAAGCGCTCTCAACGATGAGCGTGTGTCTTCGCTTTTTCCTTGCCCATCAGGTGATGGCGCACAAATACCACTAATTCTTCCGAGATGCTCTGCGGCGGCGCAATCAGGAATTTCTGTTTGCCCTCCAGCAGGGCGGTAGTATCGTGCGGCCACGCAGCTTGCCGCCGCGCGGACGCTCCTGACCGCCACACGATAGCATCGGCCCGGTCCAGGTACAGACTGGTCGATGCCTTGAAGTCGGATGTATTCGGGTCGAGCACCACCAGGTAAAGGTCCGGGCGCAGAAATTCCATCACGCCATTCGACTCGATGATTACATTCTCCGCCGTCTCGCAAATCGCCTTGAGCATCGGCATCGCTTCCTGCAGACTGCCCTGCTTTGTGCGCAGCAGAAACGACTTGACCGCACCTGCATACAGAAATCGCGCACTGTCCTTGCCGGAGGTCCGATTCGTCTCCTCCGTCAATTCCACGGTGTGCCCCGGAGGCATGCAGTTGCATCCCCGGCCGCTGCCGTCGCACAAAAGATGCCCATGCTGCGTGACCTTGAAGGCGGTCCAGCGCATCTCTGGAAGCGCCGCAATCAGGCTCGCCACCACCGACGTTTTACCGATGTTGCGCGAATTGCCGCCCACTACCACCACTGCCATTTCGTCAGTCCTTGCTCCTTCGCGCCTGCCGGGCCAGGGTGGCCAGCTCGCGCAAATATTGCTTCACCGGCTTCGCTGGAGTTCCCCAGAAAAGCATTCCCGGGCCACGCAGATTCTTGTGCGGCAGCACGCCTGCTTGTCCTCCGAGAATCACTCCTTCGCCCACGCTCGCATGATCCCCGATGCCAACCTGCCCCGCAAGCACAGCGCCATCACCCACCGTGCTCGATCCGGAGATGCCCACCATCGACGCAATCACTACATTCCTGCCGATCTTGCAGTTGTGCCCAATGTGGACAAGATTGTCGATCTTGGCGCCGCGCCCGATGCGCGTCTCTTCCAGCGCTCCCCTGTCGATCGTGGAGTTGGCGCCCACCTCAACGTCGTCTTCCAGAACCAGCGTGCCCTGCTGCGGAAACTGCAGATACTCGCCATTCTCAGCGTTGCGCACGTACCCGAAACCATCCGCTCCCAGCACAGCGCCAGCATGCACCACCACCCTGTCGCCCAGTATGGTGCCGGGATAGATGACGACGCGGGGATAGATCTCGCAGTCGCAACCCAGCACGACGCCCTCTCCAATCACAGCGCCAGCCCCAATCCTGCTTCTGTTGCCGATGCTTGCAATCCGGCCTACGGCTGCGCCGGGACCAATGCTGATTTCCTCGCCCAGCTTCGCGTCCTCGGCAACGGTCGCCGATGAGTGCGCTCCTGTCACGGGATTAGCTCCACGCAGCAGGCGTGCAGCGCGGGCAAACTGCAAGCGCGGCTGCTTCGCCAGGATCACCGGTTTCACGCCGGCAACCTGCGCAGCCAGAGCGGGGGTGGTCACAATCGCAGCCGCCTGGGACGCCAGCGCCGCGCTGAGAGCGTCGCCATCCTCCGCGAAGACGAGAGCGTCAGGTCCCGCAGTGCCGCTTCCAGCAACCACGCGAATCAGCGTCTCGCCCCCTTCGCCGGGAGCTTCCAGGCCCAGCAGCGCTGCGAGTTCTTTGAGAGTCTTCATAGGCATAGCGGGTGTTCGAGCAAGTGTAACGCCGTCTGCCTCAGGAGGTGTAAATCGGCGGTTCCCCTTCAGGCCGCGTCTTCCATCGACGATGCACCCATAGCCACTGCCCGGGGTAACGGCGAATATATTCCTCGGTGACCTTCGCAAAGAGCGCCGTGTTCGCGATGATATCGTTCTCCGGCGAATCCGTGCGCACCAGCTCCAGCGCTTTGCCGAAGTGCAGTACGTATTTCTGCTCGGCCTCCTCCCACATCAGGAATCCCGGCAGCACCGCCGCGCCCGTCTTCAGCGCAACCCGCGCCATGCCAGAAGCAGTGCAGGCAAGGCGTCCGAAGAAATCCACAAACTCGCCCTGTGGCGGAGTCATATTCGTATCCATCAGGATGCCAACCGTCTCGCCTCGACGCATCGCCGCCAGCAGGCCACGGGCAAAGTCGTCCTTATGCAGCACACGATTGCCGTGCATACATCGAATCCTGTTCACCAGCTCATCCACTCCGCTGTTGTCCAAGCGCCGGATCACCATGCTCATGGGATATCCCATCAGCGAGTGGTAGAAACTGGAGAGCTCCCACGCGCCGAGATGACCGGTAAGAACGAAGACGCCTTTGCCCGCTTCTTTTGCCGCCAGGTAGTTCTCCAGCCCTTCGTATCGCACAAATTTGCTCGCCGAATCAGGCGTATAACGCGGCATCTGGCAGAATTCCGCCAGCAACCATCCCAGGTTGCGATATTCGCTCTTAAGGAGCTGATCCTGGTCTTTTTCGCTCATGTCCGGGAAGGCAATGCGGAGATTCTGTCGCCCCACACCCCTGAGCCGAGGCAGTAGAACAAAGGCTCCGGAGCCGATCCATGCCCCAATGGTCCGTGCCACTGGGCGTGGCAACCAGCCGAGCAGCCGTAGAAGTGTCCATACGACTCCCAACTCCAGTTTTTCTCGAATGGTCAAGATTGGAATCAGTGTAATGGCTGGCGGCAGGAAACGCGATATCGGCAGGTCAGCAAGCTCGTCGAGCCCAAATGACAAGGGCGGCCATATGGCGGCCGCCCTGCCTCAGAACCTGCTTTCAGCCTATTTATTCTGGGCTTCGACGAAATACTTCGCCACGGTACGAACAAAGGGCTTTGCGTTGTCAGGAACGGCTATTTCGCCCTTCAGGATTGCGTCCGTAGTCTCGGCCTTGTTGTAGTACGCAATGGTGTCGTCCTCGCTCTGCGTGATCACCGCTCCGTTGAGATCGATGCCCGCGAAGAGCCCTTTACTGCGCGAATAGGTGAGCAGTTCAGCGCTCATCTTCCAATCTGTAGCGGCCTGCGAATTACGGCCTACCGGGCCGGCCGATGCGGCAATATCACCGCCCAGCTTGACCTTGCTCTTCAACAGGTCCTGAAAGCCCTTATCGTTCACGGCCACCAGCACCAGGTCAGTAGACTGGCCGCCGATCTGGAAGCCAAACGATCCTCCGCTCAACACGATGAACGCCGGAGCACTCCAACCATGGCCGGTGCGGCATGTCACCACGCCACGCCCGTATTCAGCGCCGAATACAAATGCCCCCTTTTTAAGAGCCGGAATGACGCCCACGCATGTGGCCATCCCCATGATGTTCCGTGGGATCGAGGCGTCCTTGGCCATCATGATTTGATCCATCACAGTCTTGGCGTTGATCAGGCGCTGGTCGATCGTGGTTTTATCGCTGGCGGCGTTCGCGGACAGCGGCAACAATCCCGCCAGGCAAAGTATCGATAGGAACTTCTTCATTCTTTTGCTCTCTCCCATGAATCGGACGTGCTTTCAGTTTAGACGCGGGAATGGGGTCATAGTGCGTGCAATCCGGTACCCCGGATGATTACCACTTGGATTCAGTGGGATGAGATGACACGTTGGCTGGATTTTGTTTTTGGGGATGTGATGAGACACTTCGAGAGCAAAAAAAGGGGGGCTGCCAAGTAGCGGATTACCACCACGTTGGGAGCCCCTTCCCCAGATCTGCGTTGTTTCTGTATCTGTTGTAATCCGCATGCAGTAACCCATCAATGGCACTAAAGTACTACGCACATAAGTAACCAATAGCGTGACGGCTTCCACCGAGTGTGCTTCGGCTCACAATCGACCTTGAAAACCTGGGAAAGAACGCTGGATGTGATCAGGCGGGAGAAGTGCGTCTCGCGAATCGGCCCGCTTTTCAGCAGGCCGATTCGACGTGCAGAGCGCGATTTTGCAGGAGAATTAGCGAGCGCACCGGGCCCGAAGCGGAGAACTTCAGGATGCTAAAGCTTGGGCAGAACAATTCCCTGCTGATTTTGATATTTGCCCTTCCGGTCGGCATAGCTGACTTCGCAAACTTCGTCGGACTGAAAGAACAGGATCTGGCACAGCCCCTCGTTCGCATAAATCCTTGCTGGTAAGGGAGTTGTGTTCGATATCTCAAGTGTTACAAACCCCTCCCATTCGGGTTCAAAAGGGGTCACATTCACAATAATTCCACAGCGTGCGTAGGTCGATTTGCCGACGCAGATTGTGAGCACATCGCGGGGAATCTTGAAGTATTCCACTGAGCGCGCGAGAGCGAACGAATTGGGCGGAACGATCACCGAATCAGCTTGAACAGACACAAAAGAGCGTTCATCGAAGTTTTTTGGGTCGATAATCGCGCTGTTGACGTTCGTGAATATTTTGAACTCGTCGGAGACTCGAAGGTCATAGCCGTACGACGAGAGGCCGTAGGAGATAACACCCTCCTTCACCTGTTTTTCACTGAACGGATTGATCATCGCGTGGTTCAGGGCTTGTTCCCGAATCCAGCGGTCACTCTTGATGGCCATGCTTCTCCTTGCGCATTCCGCCACCATACTTATGGCTGCGGTTGGCTACTATTTGAATGAATACTGAATCTTACGAGGAAGTGCCTGCATTGACAATGGCGGCAAACTCTCCTAGCATCACCGAAAGTGGACGGTTGCTGAATCCACCAGTTCAAACCCGAGGCGAATACGTTGATTAAACAAGACATAATTCATCACGTAATCGAAAGGACCGGGCTCCCCCGAAACAAGGCGGAGGTCGCCGTCGACACGGTGTTTGAAAGCCTCAAGAAAGCGTTGGCTGGAGGCGACCGTATCGAATTGCGCGGATTCGGCGTGTTTAACGTGCGCCCGCGGAAAACCGGCATCGGACGTAACCCCCGCACTGGCGCGGAAGTTACGATTACGCCTGGCAAGGCCGTTCGCTTCAAACCCGGCAAAGAGCTACACCTGCTGGAGGAGAAGGAAAAGCCGGCAGCGCCCAACGCCGAATAACGGGCTCCCGAAATTCGTCGGGTCGTGACAAATGGCTGCGCTGACGCATGCTCGTGCCGATCACGGCGCGTCTCGGGTCCAGCCAGGGTTTTTCAATCGGGTATCTCAGCAGTAAACCAACGGGAGTGCGGGCTCGCGGCATATTTGAACGTCTACCAGGCGAAAGTGAGTCTTATGAGCAAGCCGTACGAAATTCAACTAAATTCGACGCCGTCTCGCCGGCGTTTTCTGGCAATGGGATTATCCGCAACCGCAGCAGGATTATTGGCTCGCGGTTTAAATGTAGCCGCGCAAACCCCTGCCGGCGTGCAGAATCCAACTACTCCCACAGCCGCCGTCGCTGAACTGGTGGCAGGCAATAAGCGCTTCGTTTCGGGCAAGACAACCGCTGAGGAATATGACCGTACCATTCTCAGGGATCACCTGGTTTTGAAGCAGGAGCCTTTCGCCGCCGTATTGTCCTGCGCCGATTCCCGGGTGCCGGTGGAAGAAATCTTCGACCAGACAATCGGCCACATCTTCGTCACTCGCGTTGCGGGCAATTTCGTAACGCCGGAGATTATAGCCAGCCTCGAATACGGAGCCGCTGTTCTGGGCACCAAGGCGATCCTGGTGCTCGGACACGCGAATTGCGGCGCCGTTAAGGCGACCATCGAGGCGAAAGCAGTTCCCGGACAAATCAGCGTGATCTACCAGCACATCCAGCCCGCGATCAAGCAATCGGGAACTGATCTGGTGGCCGCGACCAAAGCCAATGCCAAGGCCCAGGCGACGCTGCTCAGCGAGTCTTCCACCGTGATTGCGGCGATGATAAAAGAGGAAAAGATCAAGGTAGTATCCGGCTACTACGACGTCGGCAGTGGAGAAGTTACGCTGCTGGATTAATCGGCACGGGCTACATCAAGTTCACGGGATCAACATCCACAATCAGCGCTTTGCGCGGAATCCCAATTGCCTCGGCATGCGTCAGAGCGGCACGTAATGTTCGCGCCAGAACCTGCCGATTCTCGGCCTTCAGCACCAGGTGGAAGCGATAGATGCGTTTGAGACGCACAATCGGCGCTGCCGCCGGCCCCAGCACGCGCACTCGCTCCAGTGGCGTGCTCTGAAACCATTTCCCCAGACTCGATGACCACCCCGCAGCTTCTTCCAGCCGTGGGCTCTGGATCATGATGTTGGCCAGCACTCCAAAGGGCGGATAGTGCATCCACCTGCGATACTGCAGTTCCTTTTGCACGAAGCCTTCAAAGTTGTGTTGAGCTGCGAAGGCTATGGCGTAGTGATCGGGATGGTAGGTCTGCACGAGGACGGTCCCCGGAAGTTCACCGCGTCCGGCACGGCCTAAGACCTGCGTCAATAGCTGAAATACCCGCTCAGCGGCGCGAAAGTCAGGCAGAGTGAGAGCGAAGTCAGCCCCGACGACACCGACCAAGGTGACGCCATGAATATCGTGCCCCTTTGCGATCATCTGGGTGCCCACCAGCAGGTTGATCTCGCCGGAATGCAGGCGGGCCAGCAGACGCTCCATGTCGTGCCTGCCACGCACCGTATCGCGATCCATGCGGCCGATGCGCGCGCCCGGAAAGATCTCCTGAAGCCGTTCTTCTCCCTGCTGCGAACCCGCGCCAAGAAAATACAGGTACTCGCTCTCGCACTTGGGGCAGGCCTTCGGCACCGGCCGACGGAAGCCGCAATAGTGGCACTGCAGGCGCTGCCCGGCCTGGGCGTGGGCGTCCGCCTGCGGAGGCTGTTTGTGGTAGGTGAGGGAGATGGCGCAGTTCTCGCACTCCAGCTTTTCTCCGCATGCCCGGCACATGACCACCAAGGAATAGCCGCGACGATTCAGCAGGATGATGACCTGCTCGCCACGATCGAGCGTGGCCTGCGTCTCCGTGATAAGCGCGCGGGAAAAGATGTGCTCCTGCCCCGTCTCTTGAAATTCGCGGCGCATATCGACGAGTTCTACGGCCGGCAAGGGCCGATTGGCGACTCGCTCCTTCATGTCGATGCGCGTGTACCTTTCGCGAAGCGTGTTTTGCCACGACTCCAATGAGGGTGTGGCCGAACCCAGCACCACGGTGGCCCCGGCCAGCTTGGCGCGCATCACGGCAACGTCGCGGGCATGGTAGCGCGGCGTCTCCTCCTGCTTGTAGCTGGAATCATGCTCCTCATCGACGACGATCAGGCCGAGATTGGACACCGGGGCAAAGACCGCCGATCGAGTGCCCACGACGATGCGCGCTTCGCCGCTGCGGATGCGGTGCCACTGTTCGGAACGCTCGTCCGGTGTGAGAGCGGAGTGGAGAAGGGCGACGTGGGTGCCAAAGGCGGAGTGCAGTTGCGCGGCCATGGCGGGCGTGAGGCCGATCTCCGGCACGAGTAGGATCGCCGAGCGACCGCAGTCCAATGCCTTCTGCATGGCGGCGAGATAGACAGCCGTCTTGCCGGAGCCCGTAATGCCGTGCAGTAGGCACGGGCGAAAGCCGCCATCGGCCAGGGTAACCGAGATCTCCTGCAGAGCCAGATACTGCGCCGGATTCAGAGTGTGAGCGACGAGCGACTCTCGTCTCACCGCGGAGGATAGATGGAATTCTGCGGCGCGCTCTTCAATCCTGACCAGGTTCTTCTTTACCAGGGTGGCGAGCGTGGAGGCGGGCACGGCCAGTTCGCGCAGCTCACTAACAGCAAGTTCGCCACCAGCCCCTGCCAGTTCCGCCAGAATCACCTGCTGATTCGCGTTGAGCTTCGGAAGCCGGGTGGCGTCATCCGGGGCGGCAATTACCAGCACAGCGTAGCGCACGAGACGCCTGGCATCGCGCTGTGCGGCGGCGGTTTCGCGGGCGATCCACTTCTTGCGCGCCATTCCCGCAAGCAGACTGGGTGTGGCGGAGGTGGACGAGCGCAGGGTGCCGATACGAACCGCCTCGCCGTGCTCCAAGGCGTTCAGCACGCGGTATTCGGCATCCTGGGACTCCTCCGGCAGCCGCGAGCGCCGGGAGCTGCCCTGCTGCGAGCTCTGGTAGAGAATCTTGCGGCCCACTTCCGTGATGCGATAGAGGACCTGCGTGCGCACCTCCGCCATCAGCGGCAACATGGTGCGCAGCACTTCGCCGATCGGCGCCAGATAGTAATTGGCGATCCAAAGGGCCAGCTCCATCAGCTCCGGCGAAATCACCGGAGTCGTGTCCATGGCCAGTTCGATGAGCTTGGCTTCGACCGGGGGCGGCTCGTCATGGAGGCGCGTTACTACACCAATCATCTTCTCGTTGCGGAAGGGTACGACCACGCGGCAGCCCACCGCGGGCGCGCTATTCCCGCTCCCTACGGCGTAGGTAAAGGTTCGATCCAGGGGAACAGGAAGCGCGACATCGCAAAAGGCAGGCATCGGAGACGAGATTGTATTTGATTTATAACTTTATTATTTACAGTAGCTTGTCAACACAATCTAAAGCTATTCTTCGGCGTTTTTGGGGACTTTTGGTGGCGGCTTGAGGCCTAGTTCCCGCATCGCAATCTGCAGATCTTTCCAGGCTTCAGCCTTCTGGCGCGGATCGCGCAACAGGAATGCCGGATGGTAGGTGACGATGAGGCGTGCTCCTCGAACTGAGTGCAGGTGGCCCCTTAGGCTGCTGAGAGGGCTCTTATTGCCCAGCAGATAGGTGGCTGCGGTAGCGCCCAGGGCAACGATTACCTCGGGGCGAATGACGTCGATCTGGCGAAAGAGAAACTGGCTGCAGGTGTGCGCCTCGTCCGGTTCAGGCACCCGGTTTTGCGGAGGCCGGCACTTCACGATGTTGGCGATATAAACCTGCTGGCGAGTGAGCCCCATAGCGTTAATCATATTGTTGAGCAATTGGCCTGCACGTCCAACAAAAGGAATGCCTTGCGCATCCTCATCTGCTCCGGGGCCTTCGCCCACGAACAAGAGCCGCGCATTGGGGTCGCCGTCTCCGAACACGATCTTATTGCGAGCTGCTGAGAGGGTGCAGCGGGTGCAATCCCCTATATCCTCGCGAATCATGGCGAGGGCTTGAGCGCGCTCTGCTGGTTCGACCAAGGGAAAGATGGCTGGGGCGGCTGGAAAAGACTTGCGTACGGGAATCTCGGGCTCCTCGGGTGCGACTGAACTGTCATGGGATAAGGCGGCTGGAGCAAGGCTCTCTATAGCCTCAAGCAGGGCTGGGTCGCTGACGGGCTCTCCCCGCCGGTAGAAGTCGAAGATGCCCATATCGCGATAAAACTGCACGCGGGCGGCGAGAAGGTTTCGGGCGTCGGAGGCGTGAGTTTGCTCGGATGAGTCAGGCGGGTTTGCAGCCATATCTCATCCTACTTCGTTACGTGGGCGCTGGTTTCGGTAATGACGGAGAGGGGCCTTCGCAGGGCCATAGTCTCGTCGAGAATGCGGTCGGCCAAGTGGCGCTTTTCCATCTCGGGGAGTTCTATTGCTGTCTGCGGCGTGAGAAACGTTGCTGCGTTGCGGTCAGAATCAAAGCCCACTCCGGGACGGGCGACGTCGTTCACCACGATAGCGTCGGCACCCTTGCGCAGCAATTTGTCGCGGCCATTTTCGAGCCAATCCTGGGTTTCGGCAGCGAATCCCACCACCAGGGTGCCCGGCTTGCGGCGCCGAACTACGTCGGCCAGGATGTCCTCAGTCGGCACCAGTTCGAGCGTCAGGGGGCCCGAGCGCTTGATCTTCTGCTCCGCGCGCACGACGGGGCGGTAATCCGCCACAGCAGCCGCCTTAATCACGACGGTGACCTGGTCCAGACGGCCAATTACCGCGTTGCGCATTTCTTCCGCAGTGATTACCTGGATGACTTCACAGTCTGCCGGAGGACGCAAAACGGTGGGTGCTGTGACGAGAATGACGCGTGCTCCGCGGTTCTGAGCCGCCTCCGCGATGGCATATCCCATTTTGCCGCTGGAGCGGTTGCCAAGGAATCGAACCGGGTCCACGGCCTCGCGAGTGCCGCCGGCGGTGACAAGCACCACTTCTCCCGCCAGGTCGTTGCGGTGATTGAGGACCCGCAGGACCTGCTCCACGATGGTGTCGGGCTCTGCCAGGCGTCCCTCGCCCACCATGCCGCAGGCAAGGTAGCCGGCAGCGGGTTCCACGACCTGTACGCCGCGGCTCTTGAGTATTTCCAGATTGGCCTGGGTTGCTGGGTGCTTCCACATGTTCACGTTCATGGCCGGTGCCACAACCACGGGGGCAGTGGTCGCAAGATACATGGTCGTCAGGAAGTCGTCGGCGATGCCGTTGGCGAATTTAGCCAGGATGTTGGCGGTGGCGGGTGCGACGACTAGCGCATCGGCCCACTCGGCCTCTGAGATGTGTTCGATGGCAGAATCGAGGTTCGCCTGGGCTGAATCGCCAGACCACAAGCCGGTGATCACCTTATGCCCCGTGAGAGAGGCAAACGTGAGCGGCTGAACGAATGCCTGGGCGGCCTGCGTCATCACTACATGGACGTCCAGGGCGCTTCGTTGCAGGGTGCGTACCAATTCGGCAGCCTTGTAGGCTGCAATGCCGCCAGAGACGCCGACAGTGACCTTCATAGCGTGATTGTACCCCGTTCCTGCCGGAAAAGAGCTTCCGGCGGTGGGAGCCCGGCGTCGGTTGATTCGCGACTAGCTGTCCGCGAGAATCGGGATGATCCTGGCTTCGATCTCGGGCTTTTGCACCGGGACCGGCTTAACATAGGCCACTTTGCCCGCGGCTATTTCTTCCTGGGCCACGCGGCAGGCCTTGCTGGAGTGGGTGGCTATCAATGGCTGAGATCCGCACTGGAGCTGGCGGGCACGCCGAGCTGCAACCAGAACATAGCTGTAGCTGCTGTCAAATCCCTCTTCAAGCTTCATTCAACCGCCTCCGTTAGAACAACGCTTCGATGGGGAGAGCTAAATCCCCAGGAGTCCAAACGAGGCCAGAACGGGCCTCAGCCGCTCCATCGAGTTGTTTTGCCGGCAAGCTTCGGCAATTGTTATCAGCCGGGCTGCTTCGGCGTCGATTGGGCTTTTGTCCCTGCGAATGCGTTCTGCGAGAACAATCGCTGCCAACTCTTCGACCGCACGATCCAGTATGTCGTTGACCAGAATATAAACGTACTGACGATAATTCTCAATTTCCTGTCGCGCTTTCGCCAACCTACGATCGATAACCTCTTCTTCCACATGGCCTTCTGCGCGGCTCCTGTTGCGCAAACGAGTGGCGAGAATCTCCGGTGTTGGCGGCATAACGAAGATGCTGACGGCGTTTGGCATCCTCTCGCGAACCTGAGCCGCGCCCTGCACGTCGATGTCGAGCAGAAGATCCTTGCCCTCGCGCTCCGCGTCGACCAGGGAGCGGCGCGCTGTGCCGTAATAGTTGCCAAAAACCTCGGCATATTCGAGGAATTCGCCCGCCGCGACCATGCGTTCGAATTCGTCGCGAGTGATGAAGTGGTACTCGCGACCGTTCACCTCAGACCCTCGAGAGGCCCGCGTGGTGTAGGAGACTGAAAACTGCAAGCCGTCCTGGTACTTGCGCAATTCGTTTACCAGGGTCGATTTTCCTGATCCGGATGGCGCCGAAATGATGAATAAAATGCCAGCCAAGTGCGTTCCTCGTTCCTTATCGGGGGCGAAGGCCCCCGCGTTCTCAACAGCTGGGCGGCTCGTTGCAGTCTTTCGCGTGTTCAGAAAAGATCCGCCACCAAAGCAGCCCATTGGTACCTCCTGCCGCGTTGAATCACTCCAGGTTCTGTACTTGCTCCCGCGCCTTTTCAATCTCCGATTTCATCCCCAGGCCCAGCTCAGTAATCTTGGGACCGTTGCCTGAAACGCCGCTGGTCTTCGACATCAAAGTGTTGGCCTCGCGATTCATCTCCTGCAACAGGAAGTCGAGTTTCTTACCCACCTCTCCGCCGATGTTAATCAGTGAATGGAAGTGATCGATGTGTGTGCGCAAGCGGGTGATCTCTTCCTCGATGTCGCTGCGCTCGGCGAGGAGTGCTGCTTCCTGCAGTACACGCTCCCGCTCGAATGCTCCATCGACCAAGGCCGCGAGCCGCTGGCTCACTCTTTCGAAATAGGCCAACTGAACATCCTGGCGCATTCCAGCGACAGTGTCGACATGGCTGCGGAGGCGCTCCAGTCCTGCGCGTAAGTCGGCGACCAGTGCGCTTCCCTCTTGCGCACGCATCTGGTTAAGAGCTGCGACAACCGTTTCCACCTGAGCCGCGATTGTATCTTCGAGCGCCTGGAGTTCCTCCTCATTGGAGGAACGAGCCTCGGCGGTGAAGACTCCCGGCATGCGAAAGATGGCGTTTAGATCAGGCTCGGCGGTCAAGGTGTTCTCTTTGGCGGCAGCGCGAAACGCTGCCACATAGGCAGCGACAAGTGCGTGGTCGTACTCCGCCTCAACGCGTGCAGTGCGATCAAGGGTGAGGGACACTTCAACATGGCCTCGAATGAGTTGCTGCTTGAGAGTTCGCCGCAGCCGCATCTCCAGCGCGTCTGTTCCCGCCGGCATACGCATATGCAGATCGAGAAAGCGATGATTCACGCTTTTCAGGCTGAGCGTGTAACCGAGAGTGTCGCTGATGCGGCCCGCAACTCGTGCGAACCCAGTCATGGAATGAACCGGTGCGGGAGCCGTAGCACGAGCGGCAGAAGCATCGGATTCAATTTCGGGTGCAGCGGCTGGGATCTTTTCTTTTGGGGTCATATGGGCCTATTCATGTGGCTGTAGCGATTCGCTGGGTGGGAGATCGGCGGCGTCCATGAATTGCAGCTGGTAGAGACGCTGGTAGGTAGGTGAGATATGCAGCAGCTCGTCATGCGAGCCGATAGCGGTGATGCGGCCATCCTCCAGCACCGCGATTCGCGTTGCCCGCCGGACAGTCGAGAGGCGGTGCGCGATCACAACCGTGGTGCGGCCAGTCATGAGATTGGCGAGCGCTACCTGCACCAGTGACTCGCTTTCAGAGTCGAGGGCGGATGTTGCCTCATCCAGGATGAGCAGTGGCGCGTTCTTCAGAAGCGCGCGGGCAATCGCCAGGCGCTGGCGCTCTCCGCCGGAAAGCCGGAAGCCTTGTTCGCCGATGACGGTGTCATATCCTTCCGGCATGCGCAGGATAAAGTCATGCGCCAGCGCGGCCTGTGCGGCCTCAAGCACGCGGCTCATGGGCACGTCGGGCTGCCCATAGGCGATGTTGTTGCGCACGGTGTCGTTGAAGAGAATCGTCTCCTGCGTGACCTTGGCCATCTGGGCGCGAAGAGATGCGAGACTCACATCGCGCAGATCGTTGCCGTCGATCAGGATGCGTCCCGAGGTGACATCGAAGAAACGCGGAATCAGGTTTACGAGGGTCGATTTCCCTGAGCCGCTGGGGCCGACGATCGCCACCACTTCCCCAACCTGTACTTCGAGATCAATGTTGTGCAGGACTTCCTTCTCGCCCTCTTCATCGTTGTAGGAGAAGCCCGCCTGCTCAAATCGAATGCCATCCTTGAAGCCCTTCAGAACGACGGGATGGGGTTTCTCCTGCACATCGTCCTGAGAATCCATGAACTCGAAGATGGTGGATGATGCGCCGAGGGCCTGCTGAAAGCTGTTGTTGAAGAGGGCGAACTTGCGCACTGGGTCGTAGAGGTTGAAGACGGCGATGATGAAAGCGAAAAAGACGCCCTGCGTCATGTGGCCATGCTTGATCTGATCGCGGCCGACCCAGAGCAGCAGCGCAATGGCGATCGCGCCGATCGTGTCCATCAGCGGCGAACTAATGGCCTGGGCGCGCACGGAGCGCAGGTTGGCGCGGAAGAGGCGATTGGCAGCGCGCTTGAAGCGGACCATCTCCCACCGCTCCATATTGAATGCCTTGACGATGCCGTTTCCGGTGATGGTCTCATGCAGGATGTTCTGAATCTCGGCTAGTTTGTCCTGACCGCGGCGCGTAGTCTGCCGCACCTCGCGCCCGATTTTGCGCCCGGAGGTTATGACGACGGGCACGAAAATGAGCAGGATGAGAGCGAGCCACTTGCCCAGAAAGACGACGACGAGCACGGTGAAGAGCAGCGTGAAGACCTGCTGCAGGAACTCCGACAATACCGACGACATAGCATATTGCACGCGCTCGATATCGTTGATGAGTGTTGAGAGTATCGTGCCGGTGGTGTGCTTTTGAAAGAATGAGACCGAGCGCCGCAGGATGGTCTCGTAGAGGTCGTCGCGCAGGTCGGTGATCATGCCGAAGCCGGCGTAGTTGGTAAGGTAAGTTCCGATGTAATCGCAGATGCCCTTGACGACGGTTGAGCCGACCAGCGCCACTGCTACCACGGTCCACTCGTTATGAAAATACGACGGCACCATCTGGCGCAGGTCGAGGTGGTACTGGGTGAAGGGCACGGTGAAGAGCTGAATTGGCCCGTCGGGCAAGTTGGGTTTGAGAGCGCGATCGGAGATGGGACGGACCAGCAGCAGGCGGAAGGCGTCCATGAGCCCGACGACGGCCATCAGAACGACCGCCAGCGCGGCCTGGACCGTATACGGAGCGAGGTACCGGAGTAGGCGCAGGAGGCGTTTCAACGCAGCGCGCCTTTCGGGCATGCGTCACCGGGCGCCAAAATAATCCCCGATCCATGTCTGCGAGTCATGGATTTATTGTACCCATCTCTCACCCATCCAATGCGGCGCTTGTGAACCCTTACCGTGGCATGTCCCGGTGCGACGACTTGACGCGATAGCCTTCCTTGCTGAGCCGCTTGCGTATCTCTTCCGCAATCATCACCGAACGGTGCTGGCCCCCGGTGCATCCAAAGGCGACGGTGAGATAGCTCTTCCCTTCCGAAATGTAGTGAGGCAGAAGGAACAACAACATGTCGGTCGTTCGCCTGAGAAACTCGTCAGTCTGGGGGAAGCGCCGAACATAGGCTGCCACTTTCGGATGCTTGCCCGTGAGGCGGCGGAATTCCGGAACGAAGTGGGGATTCGGGAGAAAACGCACGTCGAAGACAAGATCGGCTTCCAGCGGCACACCGTTCTTGAAGCCGAAGCTGGTACACGAGATCAGAAGATCCTTTTCGGTGTGGCCGCGCTCGAATTTGTTCTGGATGGAAGCACGCAATTCGTGCACGTTGAAGTTCGTCGTGTCGAGATTGATATCTGCGAGATTGCGGACCGTGTCCAGCAACTTTCGCTCCGCACGGAGAGCGCGCACCACAGAGTTTGTGCGGCCGAGAGGATGTGGCCGGCGCGTCTCGGAATATCGACGCAGAAGACTTGCATCGGCGGCATCGAGGAAGAGCACTCGCGTGGGAAGGATCTTGCGCACATCGCGCAGCAAGGCCGGGAAACGATCCAAGGTTTGCCCTTCGCGCACGTCAACGACGATAGCTGCGCGCCTGATCTCGACGGACTGCCGAACCAGGTCGGCAAATCTCGGGATCAACTCCATCGGCATATTGTCGACGGAGTAGAAGCCCATGTCTTCAAAGGCCTTGAGTGCCGACGCCTTTCCTGCTCCGGATAGACCGGTAAGAATCACAAGTTCGCGGGGATGATCCTGTACGACCAGGTCGGAGGCCTTCAGCTTTGGGCTTCTGGACTTGCCGGATTTCAGCGCACGCGGCCTCGCGGATTTCTCAGCCGATGATTTTACGAAAGATTTCTTCTTGCGCGGCATGGCCTCATCCTAGCACTGAGCGGCCTGAGAATCTGCTCAACGATTGCGAGTAACAGGAACCGCAATGGGCTTGCTAAATGAGTTTTCCACGTACTTCGCTGGGTTGGAATCCCCTGAATCGGTGAGGCTACCCGGATTATGCCTGGCAAGAATCCGGGTAGTCGATGTTCGTATGGGTCCGGGAATAATTGCTGGTTCTACGGGACTTCAATGAGTTCCATCTTGCCGTCGCGCTTGCGGTGGAGAACCATTGCGGCGCCCTCAAGATCGCGGAACACAAACACGTCACGGTCACGAAATTCGGCCTCTTTCACAGCTTCATCCAGAGTCATTGGACGCAGGGCGACAGAGTCGGTGGAGCGCACCACGTGCGGCTCGGGGATGGGTACTCGAGCTGGAAACGAATGAACCGTTACGGGGAGAACTGCTTTGGAGCGACCCTTGCCGTTGGAGGCGGGCTTGGCTTCGGCCTTTTGCGCGGCCGCGACAGGTGCGCCAGGCCGGCGCGAGCGAGCCAGTTCGGGCTCGTGCGCATGCTTCTCTTCCTTGGGAAGGCGCTTGCCGTCCCGCTTGCGTTCCTTGGTTCGAATAGCCTGGTTTACAGCCTTCTCCAGAGCTTCGCGCAATGCTATTTCGAGGTTGGTCGATTCGGAAGCGCCCAGAATTGTCAGCAGGCGCGACTTAACGGTGACTTCGGCCATCTGCCTGTATTTCTCGGCGGTGAGTACCACGTGAGCGCTGGTTGGTCTGCCCAGAATTTTGCCGATTCGTTCGATTCCCTCGTCGGCCATTCCTCTTAGTGCCTTGGTAATGGTCACCTGTCTGCCGGTGTATTCAATCTGCATCTCTACCCTCCGGGCGAAAAGTAACTGTAAGGAACGCGATTCTACATCAATCGCGAACACGACGCTGGTGGGTACTTGGAATGCGCATGTCTTCGCGGTACTTGGCGACGGTTCGTCGGGTTACGTCGATGCCTTGCGTTTGCAGCACGCTGCAATCTGATCATCGGTCAGCGGCTTGTGCGAGTCTTCCTCTTCAATCAGTTTCTTCACCTTGCGTTTGAGCAGCATCAGGGGCGTCCCTGATCCCTCAGGACCATTCACACCCTCGGAGAAGAAGAAGCGCAGTTCGAAGACTCCCTGCGAGGTATGGACGTACTTACTGCAAACGGCGCGACTCACAGTAGATGGATGCACGCCGATTTCTTCGGCGACTTCCTTGATCATCATCGGCTTCAGCGCTTCGACGCCCTTTTCCAGGAAGTCGACCTGACGCCGAACGATGGATTCGCAGGTGCGCAGAATCGTGTTTTTGCGCTGCTCAATATTTCGCATCAGCTGGAGCGCCGAACGATAGCGCTCCTTGACGTAATCCTTGACTTCTTTTTCGGTGCCGTCCTGCGTAAAGCATCCGCCGATAGCCCTGGTTCAGTCGCAGCGTCGGTAGATCTTCTTCGTTCATGACGACGACGTACTCGTCGTCCCGCTTGACGAATGCCACATCGGGTTCAATCAGCCGCGCGTCCGCGCGGTTGTAGCGTTGCCCGGGCCGCGGATCGAGGGTGCGGATGAAATCGAAGGCCTGCTGCACCAGTTCGAGGGGATGTGCCAATGACCTTGGCAAGTTCGCGAAGATCACGCTTCTGCAGTAGAGGCAAGATGCATGTCAACGATGCGCGTCGCCGCGCAAATATCTGTCGACGCGGATTCGACATCTGCAGGGGAAGGCAGGCTTCGACGCGATTCCGTCGACTGCCTTTCCGTAGGCTTCCTCGAAGGCACCTTCGTCTTCACCGGGAATTGCGATCACTTCATTGCCGCCTCAGCTGCAAGCGCGACGTCATTGCCGCAGGGCGATTCGCCTTCCACGGGTGCTTCGCTCAGAAGATCAATTCAAACTCGGTGCACTGCGCGTCGAATTTGAATCAGGAGGCAATCGCGGAGATCGCGCGCTCGCGATACCGACCGGATCCAGCCGCTGCACGACGGCAAGAGCGGCACGGAGCCGTTTCCTGGCGCGTGCTGCTTCGGGATGCTCCGTCCAATGGTCTGAGGCTGGGTGGCACCCGCCGCATCCGCCGAAGCCTCTGCGGCGCCCTGGTCAGTCCCTTCCCGCGAGCGTTGATGCACTTCTAACTATCGCGTGTTGCAGATCGCACATGCTCGCGCAGAAAGCCTTCGAGCAAATCTCCTCATCCGATGGGCAAATAGCCGTCTTCGTTCAGGTTGCCGATGATGTATTCGGCGGCTTCGCGCACGGGCGAGACAGGCTCAGCGAGCCAAGCTGCCAGAGGAGATGATCGGTGAGAGTGCTGGGCTGGGATAGGAAATTCTCGAACGAAGGCTTTTCGTTATTTCGAAGTTGTTCTGGGTACGGAAACCGGGATCGAGATAGTCCTGAAAATAGGAGCCGAAATCGATTTCGTCGAAGGGATCTGCCTTCTCGCGCTTTGGCCGCATCTGCCTGCCGACTCTTCTACCGGAGCGCTCACGCTCGGCTTCGCGGCCGGCGACATCGTCGAGGAGCGGCACATTCTCTTCCAGTTCTTCGAGGACGGGATTCTCGACAATCTCGCGTTGATCATCTCCTTCAACTCAAGCTTGTTCAGCGCCAGTACGCTGACCATCTGCATGAGACCAGGCGTTAGTATCTGCCGCTGAGATACTTTCAAGCTGAGTCTTGGTTGAAGTAGTGCCATTCCTGCCTGCTTACGAAGTTACGGACAATCTTGGAGATTTGCCCTCAGTCTACACGTATCCACGACAGACCGAGGCATCGGTCATTGAACAAACCTAGTTTTAAGAATGGATAACCCGTTACCTGTTCGATTCAGCGAGAAACCCTCTCCCAGATACACCCGCCGACCTCAGGATCGCTGACCCAGTTGCTCCGGCGTCCCCGGCGGAAGATACGTGCCTTCGTTGATGATGTAGGCGCGGTCAGTGACTGAGAGCGTCTCGCGAACGTTATGGTCTGTAATTAACACACCGATACCGCTGGCTTTCAGGTCAAAAATGATTTCCTGCAGGTCGAGTACCGCAATGGGATCAATTCCCGAAAAGGGCTCGTCGAGCAGGATAAAGGAAGGCTGGATGCAGAGACAGCGGGCGATCTCAACGCGGCGGCGTTCGCCGCCGGACAGCGCATAGCCGCGCGTCTTCCGAATATGACCGAGATTCAGTTGGTCGATAAGTTTTTCCGTTCGGGCTCGGCGCATCTCCCGACGAGAGGGACTGCGCTTCCAAGCACAGCCAGGATATTCTCTTCCACGGTGAGCTTGCGGAAGACAGCTTGCTTCCTGTGGAAGATAGCTGATGCCGTACTGGCGCGCACGCATGTACATGGGAACACGGGTGATATCGACTGCCAGTCCGCCAGGATCCGCCCCGTTTCCGGCGCGAGCAACCCTACGATCATGTAGAAGCTGGTCGTCTTGCCTGCGCCATTCGGCCCCAGCAGACCAACCACCTCGCCCTGAGAGACTTCCAGGCTGACGCCGCGCACCACCTGGCGGCCCTTGTACGACTTGCCGATCTCGTCCGTTGAGAGCTTTTGCATTTACCTTGGAACGCGCGTCTCGGTGACGGCGCCCGACTTTCCTCCGCTGACACTGACGCTATCATCGCGACTATTGAAAATCAACGCGTCTCCGGTTACTGTTCCGCGTTGGGGATCGCTCAGGCGGGGCGGGACGGAAGGGCTGCCGCTGAGCACGAAAAGTCCGCTCTCTGTGGTATAGACCAGCCGGTCCCCTGTTCCCTTGCGGCCTGCCTGTTCCAGGTTTACATGCCCGGTTGCAATCATGTGATCCACCAGTGCCGCTCCGCTGCCCTTTTGGCCGGGAGCTTGTTGAGCAGGAGCCAATGCGACCTCCACCTGGTCAGCGCGGATGGTGCCGGTTGAATCCTGTGCAACCACGGAGTTACGAAAGACCGCCTTGCGCTCGGCGTCAGAATAAAGCAGCTGCTGGCTGGAAAGGCGTACAACTCCCTGCGCCATGCCGGTGCTGGAGGGACTGAGAAAAGATGCGTGTACTGCTGCCTGACTTCCCGGACCGTCTGAGTGTGCCTTAAGTGTCTGCTGAGTGCGGGAGAGCTCGATGACCGGTGCTGCGACCGAGTTGGTTCCCTGCCACAGCCTGGCCTGTCCGCGAAAAACGGCGTCACCAGTGGCATGCACAAGCGTGGCCTGCTGCGCCACGATATGAACCGGGCCCTGACCGCCAAATACGATGGGAGTTGCCACTCCGCCCTGCTGGAAGGTTGACTTCACATCTCCTTTGGCCTGGGCGTCGCCGCTGGTGCGCGATAGCTGGAAAGACTGCGCTGTCATCTCCAGGCTGCCATTCGAAATGCGTGGTTCACCATCGAGTACCAGGAGTTGATCGCTCGCCGTATACAAAGCGCGCTGCGCTGTGGCCACCATGGGCGGCGGCGGCGGACCCTTTCCTTCCACTTGCGGGGGCGCCTGCGTCACCTTCACATTGCCCTGCTGCAATGCAGATTGAAGTTCGATGCTGCCGGTATGCAGCGACATCGCACCGGGAGCTGAGGGCTTGCTGGCCGTCTTCTTCGCGGGAGTCTTGCTCTGAGACCCCGGCTCGAAGTTCACATGCAGCGTGTCGGCTGTACTGGTCTCGGTGGATCCGTCAGCAGCGACATTCGTGAGCTTGGTGTGGCCTTTGCCATCGAGGTCCGTGAGTCCCATGCCGGGACCGACACTGGCCAGCAGCGTATCCGCCTGAAGTGCTGTGTTTTGCTGAGGGGCGTTCGAGCGAATGGTATGCAGGACAACCTCGGCATTGCCGGTTGCCAGCACCTTCTCTGGAGCCGAATGGCGCTCCTCATCCGTCACGAAATCAACATCAATCTGCTTGGCGCGGATCTGACGTGTCGCCGATCCGTGAGCATCATCGGGAAGAACCAGTTGCTGGTCCACAAACGACACAGCATTTCGCATCTGCGCGTGCTTCAGGGTTGACTTGTCACCGAACTCGATGGTTCCCTCATTGGCCGTGCCCTGCAGATGATGCTGCTCGTCCTGTGCATGAAAGAGCACTCCACCGCCGAGGCGTGCCGTGCGGGGCTGGCTCTTAAAATCGAACTGAGCGGATCCATTCTGCGCTGTCAATTCGCGGCCATCTGTGCTCGCGAGGCGGATGTGTCCTTTCGCATCAAGATGGTCCGCCGAGCCGTCGGTACGGAAGTAGAGGATCACCTCGTCGGCAAAGCCGAGGTCTTCGCGAAATTCCGATGCCACCTTCAGCAGAAACGCCTGGCGTGTATCCCTCAGAAATTCAGCGTGGCCGCAGCGGACTACAAAGGCTTCGCCATTCACGCTGCTGTGCAATTCAACCGCGCTGCCGAGAACCAATAACCCCTTCGATGAGTCAAAACTTGCGCCGATGGCTTTTCCGGATGCCTGGGGAAATTTGAATTCCACCGGATCGGCGGTAGTGGCCATCCCTGTATTCCGGTCGAAAACCAGGCCACTAGTCTTTACGTGGATCGTAGCTCGGGTGGAATCCACGGACGGTGAAGCCTTGGAGTTCGCGTCTGCCGACGCAGGCGCCTGTATATCAAGCTCGACGTCGCCCTGCGCGCGGGCAATTCCTTTCGCCGGATCGTACTCGAAGTCGGCGCCCCAGATGCGATCTGCGCGGTCTCCCTTTTTGCCATACAGTGTGATGCTTACGTCATGCAATGCGGCCCGGCCACCGCCCTTGTATTGCACAACTTTCGACGCATGCAGGGTGAAAATCGTGCGTCCTTTTTCCGATTTTGAGAAGGTGAAGCCCTCGGAGGAAGACTGGATCTGGATGCCCAACTTTTCAGGGAGGTCGTGGGCCAGACGGTGGCGCTGGTAACGGGCCCATCCGAAAAACAGCAGGATCACTACTACCAGCAAAAGTGCCAGCACGACGATTCCTGCCCGGAGTCTCTCAATCGTGAAGCGCATTCAATCCATCTTCTCATCTTCCGCATACAAGTCGTCGAGGTACGCACGCGAATGTGCATGAGGCACCGCTGGAGTTCATGCCTTAGTTCAACCTCTGCAGCCTTGCCACCAGCTTCTGCGCGAGATTTTCGCCTGATTCGGACCACAACAGGCGGCTGCTGATTCCGCAATTCCGCTGTATCGCGTTCGTAAGATCCACCAGCATGGTGACGTTTCGCTTCACGTATTCCGCTCCCTGGGGATCGAGGTCGACATCCTCGTGAAGGAAGAAGGTATCCAAGCCGAAATCGACGCGCACGTGGCCATTCTGTTCGTAGGTACCCCCGTCAAACTCCGGCCCAAAGCCGACGACGCGCGCGATGCAGGGCTCCTTCTTCCATACCAGGTCAAGACCGCCCTCTTCCACCGGTGTCCACAGGTCCCACTTGATCTCGAACTCGTAGGCGCAATCGTCGTGGAGCAACTCCATCGCTTCGGGCACAGCATGGTCAAATGTCGCCTCTTCCGCATCGACAAAGATACGCTGGAAGATAGGTGCCTCATTCCACGACAGAGGATACGCGGCCGCCGCCGAGAGCGACGACGCGCCCCCGACGAGGGAAAACTGCTTGAGCACCGCGATGACCGCAAGAGGGAGCGCCTCCAAGCGGAAGTTCGGGAACCACAGGCTTAGATAGATTTGGTCTGCCATGCTGCAAGTTTAGATGCTCGCAGGTCACGTAACGGAGCAATTGCTTCGAGTTGGCCTGGCACCGACGAAAAGAATCGAGCGAATGGCTGCCGGGCATCGTCATTCCGAGTGAAGAAATTCACGCGAGGGAAACATGACGACCAGAAATCCACGATTAGTGTTTGTAGCGACCGTCCTGGCGATTGCCTGCTTCCTGCTTGGCCAGTGGAGTGGAGGAAAGACGGTGCGAGCCGCTGCGGCAGACGAGAATCCGCTATTTGAAGTCCGTGGAATCGATTCGAGCAATGCTCTGCTGCTCTACTATGCCAGCCAGCGGACCATCTACGTCTACCAGGACGTCATGACCGGCAATTCGGCACTGCAATGCTCATACAAGTTCAAGCTGGGCGACGTCGGAGGCGTCATCCGGCGTCAGCAGTGCGACGTGCAAAGGCTGATTCCCTGAGCGGACTGCGTGAGCGTCTGCCGCACTATTTCTCGGTCACGATCTCGCTGAAATCGGCGATGCGGGAGAAGCCCGTCAAAACGGATGAGATCAATGCCAACCGGTTGCTGCGCAATTCAGGCTCCGGAGCCATGACCATTACTTTGTCAAAGAAGTCGTCTACTGCGGGACGCAGCGTTGCGATCAGCTCCAGAGCCTCTTTGTAGCTTTGACTCTGCTCGACCTTTAGCGCCAATGTTGCTGCCCGCTCAGCCAACCCAATCTCCGCCGGATCCTTCAGTAACAAGGGGTTCACCGTAGTGGCGGCCGCATCCCCTTTTTCCGCTGCCTGACGAAGGATATTCTTGATGCGTTTAATGGCTCCCGACACCGCAACAAAATCTTCCGAGCCGCGGACCTCCGATAATGCTGCAACACGAGCGATGGTATCTGGCACAGTGGTAATGTCGGAAGCGAGCACGGCATTCACGACATCGTATGCGTAGCCCTTAACATCGCGAAGGTAATAGGCCAGACGATCCTTGAGAAACTGCATCACCGGTGCTGCCACCTTTTCCGCACCGGTCTGCTCAGAGTTCTCGACCGCCTGATGGAGCAATTGCCGAATCTCAATCGGCAGCGAAGACTCCGCCAATATCTTGATCACCCCATTCGCCGCGCGACGAAGCGCAAAAGGGTCCTTCGACCCTGTCGGCTCCAAGCCGATCGCGAACATATCGACAATCGTATTCATTCGATCGGCGAGTCCCAACAGCTGTCCTTCGACGGTCGTTGGAATCCGATCATCCATCGATGCGGGAGTGTACTGCGAGTAGATGGTCTCGGCTACTGTTTCACCGTGGCCCTGCGCACGCGCATACAGGCCGCCAACAATGCCTTGCAGCTCAGTGAATTCTTTGACAAGCTCGGCAGTCAGGTCCGTCTTCGCCAGACGGGCAGCATCGCGCAATGCCACGAGGTCCACATCAACGCCGAAATCCCGAACCTTATAGGCCAATGCTCCTGCCAACCGCTCATTCGCCTCAGTCTTGGCGTGGTAGCTACCAAGGTCCTTCTGGAAGGTCACAGACTTCAGCAACTCGACGCGGTCTTCCAGCTTGATCTTTTGATCGTAGTTCCAGAAGAAGCGCGCATCGTTGAAGCGGGCGCGCAGCACGCGTTCGTTGCCGTGGCGAATCAGGCCCTGTGGATCGCCATCCGTATTCAACACTGCAAGAAAATGAGCGGCCAGTTTGCCGTCGGCGCCTTCAACAGCGAAGTACTTCTGATGATCGCGCATCACCGTAACGAGGACTTCTTCGGGAAGCGTGAGGTACTCCGGCTCGAAGCTGCCGAGCAGCACCGAAGGCCACTCGGTGAGATTTACAACCGTGTCCACAAGGCTCTCGTCCTCGCGCCACTTCGCTCCGGGAATCGTTCGCGTTGCCGCATCCAGCGCCTTGCGGATCTTGTGACGGCGCGCCTCGGGGTCCACCACTACCATCGCCGCGGCCAGCGTAGATCCGTAATCGGCGGGATGAGCGACCACGACCGGCGCATCGCCGTGCAGGACGCGGTGCCCATAGCTGACATTCGAAGCCGTGATGCCGGCGAACTCGACAGGAACCACCTGGTCGTCCAGCAGCGCCAGCAACCAGCGCAGCGGGCGCACGAAGCGCTCCGGCTTACCTGCGCGCCAATACATATTTTTCGGCCAGTAGATTGAACCAATCTCCTTCGGCAATTGGTCCGTTAATACTTCGAGGGTGCTGCGGCCGATTCGCTTAACCGTCGCAGAAACATACTCGCCCTTGGGCGTGGTGAGCCTGGCCAACGCTGTGACGTCCACGCCGGCTTTCTTGGCGAAAGCAATCGCTGCGGGTGTTGGCACATCTTCCTTGAACGCAATCTTCCACGATGGTCCGGTCAGAACCTCTTCCGCGTCGTCCTGCTTCAGCAGCAAGCCGCGCACCAGCACGGCTAAGCGCCGCGGCGTTGAGTAGGATTCCAATTGAGCATGCTCTGCCGGCAGCAAACGTTCGCGCACCAGCAGCGACTCCACGCGGTTTGAGAGATCAGCAAGGGCGGCGGCGATCATCCGCGCGGGAATTTCTTCAAGTCCAATTTCGAGTAAGAAGTCAGCCATTTCTCGTTCTATCGTTTTCCGAGGGAGATGCCCTCAAGGGGTCGCAGCCCCGATTGCTCAAGATCAAAAATGTGTCGCGGAACCCTGCACCGGTACTGTCTGACGTTAGCCCGCCGTGGCCTGCGCAGCGTAGGCCTTTGCCACACCCACCGCCAGTGCCCGAATCCGCGCAATCACTCCGACGCGTTCTGTCACCGAGATCGCTCCGCGAGCGTCCAGCAGATTGAAAAGGTGCGAGCACTTGAGGCAAAGATCGTAAGCCGCGAGCAGCGGGAAGCGGCGGCGCGTGGCCTCATCCGCATCTTCGGGTATCTGCCGCGCCAGATCGATCAGCGACTGGCATTCGGCCTCATACAGGCGCAGATGCTCCCACAGTTTTTCCACGTCGGCATATTCGAAGTTGTAGACGGAGAACTGCAACTCTTCCTGCAATCGCACTTCACCGTAGGTCACGGCACGCCCGGTTCCAGGCTCATGCGCCCACAAGATGTCGTAGATCGAGGGCACGTCCTGAAGAAATTGCGCTATGCGCTCCAGACCGTAAGTGATCTCTCCGGCAATAGGGTCAAGGTCAATACCTCCACATTGCTGGAAGTAAGTGAACTGGGTTATCTCCAGCCCGTCCAGCATCACTTGCCAGCCAATGCCCCAGGCACCGAGTGTAGGCGACTCCCAATTGTCCTCTTCAAACTTCAGGTCGTGCTCGCGCAGGTCGATGCCGATCGCAGCCAGCGAGTCGAGGTAGATCTCCTGAATATTGACCGGCGGCGGCTTCAGGATTACCTGCAACTGCGTGTGTTTAAAAAGGCGGTTTGGGTTCTCGCCGTAGCGTCCGTCGGCGGGCCGGCGGGAGGGCTGCGCATAAGCCACACTGAAAGGCTTCGGACCCAGCACGCGCAGGAAGGTATCCGGCGACATGGTGCCCGCGCCTACCTCCACATCGTAGGGCTGCTGCAGCACGCAACCACGCTCGGCCCAGAAAGATTGCAGGCGGAATAGCAGTTGCTGAAATGTGAGCGCCACAGGACGAACGCCTGTCGCGGAGGTGGTTTCAGTCTTCGATGAAGTGGTCAGGGCCACGCCGGCAACTCTCTGGCAATTGGATTTGGTCTTGATGCGATTCTAAACGATGGAGGCGGTAGAATTGCCCAAAAGGCCGAAGAGCTATGCCAGTCAGCCGCCCAGCCGAGCCAGGGCGGCGGCGGAATTGAGTTTGCGCTCCATGTTCCGCTCAAGGGATTGGAGGGCGAATCGGCGCAGGTCCACTGCACGACTGCGCGGCCAGGGGTCTGCCGCCAGTGCGGAAATAGGGGAGCGGAAGACGCGCAGAGCAAGCGCGTGCGAGTCCGGCGATAACTGGCCATAGCCCCCCCGCCTGTGCTCGGGGCAAAAGAGGCCATTCACCTGCGAATGAAGATAAACCGCAGAGCCTGCCAGCGGCCGGTTGCACACCACGCATCTGGACAAGTCAGGAAGCCAGCCCATCAGCCGCGTAACCCACAGGGCAAAGTAGGTCAGCGGCATCCAGGGCTGCTCCACGCGCGTGTACTCCAGCGCGGCCAGCACCAGGCGGAAGACCGTTTCCTGCGGATCGTGGTCCGGCAGCGTATCTTCGAGCACCTCGCTGAAGAAGGCAAGGACCGCGGCCCGCACATAGTCCACGGGCTGAGAGAGAGGCGAGCTGAGGATCTCGCAGGAGTCCAGCCGGACGAGTTCCTGCTTGGGCTTCTCCACATAGCTGGCCCGAACATAGGTCATCGGCTCAAGGGCTCCGCCAAAGCGCCGACGCGACTTCATTGCCGCCTTGGCAACGCCTTTGATCTTGCCTTGATCGCGGGTGAAGAGCGAAACAATCTGGTCGGCTTCATGCAGAGGCCAGCAACGCAGGATTATGGCCTCTGCCTGATGTGCGATCACGCGTACCCCTTAGGACAAACAAAACGCGCAGCCCGAAAGCTGCGCGCTGTTGATGTTGCTCGCGAGACGTTAGCGCCCGTAGAAGGCAGCATTCTTCTCGGTAAAGTGTGCCCACTTCTCCGGCAGATCATCTGCGGCGAAGATCGCCGAGACCGGGCAAGCCGGTACGCACGCGCCGCAATCGATGCATTCTACCGGGTCAATATAGAGCATCTCAGATTCGGCATGTTTCGCCTCGTCTTTCTTGGGGTGGATACAGTCAACGGGACACGCATCAACGCAGGCTGTGTCCTTCGTACCGATGCAGGGTTCCGCAATCACATATGCCATAGAAGCCGTCTCCGATTCGAGCTAAATTTCAAATGAATTGTAGCAGCACAAGTATGCCGCAAGCTTGCAGGCAATCCAGAGGGAATTTGACCCCTGCAAATAATTTCTTTTTACTTGGGCAAATCCACGGCGCGGGCGGCCCTACGGGCGGCAAACTCGGCGGGAGTAGGGATCGGCTCCAGTCCCCGCCCGGCAAACATCTCACGGAACAGGAAGCTGATCTCGTTGTGCAGCAGACCATTGCTGGCAAGAACTTCCCGGCTGTCGAGCAGGAAAGGCGACCCGTCAAATCGCGTCACGGTGCCTCCCGCCTCGGTCAGCAGCAGGTATCCCGCGGCGGTGTCCCAGGGGTTCAGGAAGAACTCCCAATAGCCGTCAAAACGCCCGCAGGCCGTATAGGCAAGGTCCAGGGCAGCCGATCCCTGGCGCCGCACGCCATGGGAGCGCAAGGTGATCTCCTGATAAAAGTGAATGTTCGGGTTTTCATGGCGCTTGCGGCTGGGAAAGCCGGTTGCCAGCAGCCCCTCCGCCAGGTCAGAGGCTCCAGAAACATGGATGGGCTCGCCGTTCAGGTAAGCGCCACAACCCTTTTCGGCGACAAACAGCTCATCCCGCATGGGATCGTAGATGATCGCGGCCACGACTTCCCCATCCTGCCCGGGGGTCAGATCAGGCGGCCTGTATTCCAGCCCCATACTCACGCAAAATACTGGATACCGGTGAGCAAAATTGGTGGTGCCGTCCAGGGGGTCGATGTACCACCGGTAGGCGCGATCCATGCGATCGCGGGTTCCCTCTTCGCCGTAGATACCGTGCTCGGGAAATATCGCCAGCAAGCGCTCTTGAATCAGCCGCTCCGAGGACCGGTCGGCCTCGGTTACGAGGTCTACTTCTCCCTTGTATTCCGTGGCCACGCCGCGCTGGTAGAAGCCGCGAACCAGTTGGCCCGCCTCCATCGCAATTTTTGCCGCGGATTCAACGAAGACAAACCCGGCGCTCTTCGGCGGCAGGGTCACTTGCCAGCCTCGTCCACGGGCGCGGGGACACCGGGCGTCTCAGTCTCGCCTGTTTTGGCTGCACTCCGGCGGTTTTTCTCGCGACGTGCGTGCTCCGTGATTGTGCGAATCTGGTGTTTGTAGATGAAGAGATTGGGCTTGCCTTCTCGCGTCAGCCGGATCATGCGATCGTCGAAATACTCGATCCAACCTTGAACGCTCTCGCCGTCGCGCAGCTTCACAATGACGGGCACCTGTTTCTCACTCAAAAAGCGTAAATAGAGCGCTTCCTGGCCGGTTTCGCCGGGAGGAGGGCCCTTGGGCCTGCGACGCGGTGCGTTTTCCGTGGGCATATTCGTATTGTACCGCCAGCACTTTCCCGGTTTCCGCTAGGGTGCGGAGGAGTAGTACCCGGTACGATGCCGAACCTGGAAGCTGGAACTCTGGGGCGCAGTTACTTTCACTTCCACCCGACGAAAGCCAGGATCTGCCGGGCGATGAGCCGGATAGTAGCCCAGCAGATATTGTGTGCGGAGATCGGCAGATATCTGGTCAAAGGCCTTTTCCATACTGGACCCCTCGGCATAGTAGTATTTGCCGCCCGTCTCCTCTGACAGGGTGATCATCGCGTGCTCGCCGCCAAGGTCGCGACCGGCGCTGGCCTCAATCGGCACATCGATAATGCTGTAGACCATCACCTCCGACCGCAGCGCCTGCTCCAGCGCCTTCTGGTAGTCCACACCTTTCACGGTATTGCCGCCATCGGAGATCAGCACCAGCACCTTGCGTCCCTGCCTGCCCGACAGGCTCTGCGAGGAGAGATAAACAGCATCGTAAAGCGCGGTGGCGGATCCCATCCGCAGGCCTTCCAATCCGCGATCAATCCGCTTCACCTGGTTGGTAAACGGGACCACTTCGCGCACTTCGGAGGAAAACTCGAAGAGGCTCATCTGGTCCACCGGCCGCATGATTGCGTTGGCAAATCGCCGGGCTGAGCTCTGTTCGATCGCAAGATCTTTCTGGACGCTACCACTCGTATCAATTGCCAGTAGGATGGCGAGGGGCATCTCGGACTGCCGTTCAAAAATCGCTATCTTCTGCGGAAAACCGTCTTCTGTGATCGCAAAATCATCCTTTGCGAGACCGCCGACCACCGCGCCACTCGTGTCGGTGACGTTCACAAAGAGATTCACGAGGCGCACGTTCACTTTCAGGGTCGTCGAGGAAGGGGACGGCGCCTGCGCATTCAATTGCAAGACCGTCAGGCTCAGAACCAGGACCCGGAGGGCTCGCCTCATTTGCCTGCTTCCCCACTACTCCGGAATGTGGCGATGCTTTCCGGGAAAGGCTCACCGGCTACCCAGACAGCGCCGTCTTCGAAGACTTCCTTCTTCCAGATGGGCACGGTGCTCTTCAAGGTGTCGATCAGCCAGCGGCACGCCTCAAAGGCCTGCGCGCGATGAGCCGAGGTCACGGCGATCAGCACGCTGGTCTCGCCCACAGCCAGCTGCCCGATGCGATGAACAAGCAGAACATCTCGTACGGCGAATCTCTCCCGCGACTCCTCCGCCAGCTTGAGCATCTGCGCCACTGCCATCTCTTCATATGCCTCGTAGACGAGGTATAGCGTTCGCCGTCCACGAGTGTGATTGCGCACGATGCCGTCAAAGACCACCACAGCGCCGTCTTCACCGCGCTTGAGCGCCTCAACCAAAGTCGCAGTATCAATGGGATCCTGGACGAGCGCTATCCGCGGGGTCGCCTCACTCCCTCCTGAGACTGGGGGCAGCAGTGCGACCTCATCATCCTCCGCAAGCAGCTGGTCGGCACGGGCAAACTCCTGGTTCACCGCGACAGCGATGGCACCCCAGAAGCTGTTCTGCTCGGGCGCGGAAGCCCGAAAGTGCTCGAGCAGTGTGCCCACCGTCGCCCCTTCCGACAGCGAGAGAGTGTCCTTCTCGCGGCGAAAGATCTCCCGTAGGGCACCAAAATAAAGAACGCGAATCCGCATGAGGAAAGAATACCCTGCGGGTTAGACGAACCGAGCCTTGATTTGCTTCGGATCAATCAACGGATGAGCTGGATCCTGTCGGCAAGAGATCGCCGGTTTCCGCCGGATACCAGACGCGGCTTCCATCGACTTTGGCGAACAGGGTCAGGCTATGCGGATTGCGCCTGCTATCCCCGCCAGCGCTGTAGAGGATGTGTTCCACCTCCAGCCCTCGAGCGGTCAATGCGTCCGCCACGAGCGAGCGATGACATCTCCAGGGAACAGCTTCCGCACAAAGCAGACATACATCCGCTACGCTTGCCAGAGCAATCAGCTCTTCGAGAGCACCGGCAAATTCGTCGGTCTGCATATAGTCCGCATATCCGCGAAAACTGGCATTGTGCCAGCCGGCATTCACTGAGTCCCGCTGCGCATGGCGCAGCCCTCCCAGGGATGGCATCCAGTGATACGGAATGCGCTCTTTGACCAGCGTGCTGATCAATGCCCGCTGCTCAAACTGGGGATTGTGGCGGGAGTGAGGGATGGATCGCACATCGACCACACGGGGCTCGCCGTTCTGCCTAAGAACGTGAAGGAAGTCCTGTATGGGCAAGGTCGAATGTCCCAACGTAAAAATCGTCATTGCAGGCTCCTCGGAAAAGCGTCTATCTGTAAGAAGCGTTGTGCTACCATCACGTTCGCATGAAAACCAAAAATATTTTCCAGACGACGGCGGGCTTCGTCCTGCTGACGACCCTCCCTCTTAGCCTGACGGGCCAGCAAGCCACTCCACCCAAGCCGCCTGTTCATCACACAACGACGGCGAATTCGGCCGCGGCTCCCAGACCGGACGCCATCAAGCTGCCTGCCAGCATCCCGGCAGTCCACGGCGTGCTGAAGACCGATTACGCGCTGCGTTATATAGACGTAAAAGTGGGCACAGGGGCACTGGCCGGACCGGCCATGATCTACTCCGTCCACTACACGGGCTGGCTGTATGACGGCACAAAGTTTGATTCTTCAGTGGATCGGGGAACGCCCATCGAGTTCCTGCAGGGCCAGCGTCGCGTCATTCTGGGATGGGACACCGGCTTTGAGGGCATGCGCGTGGGCGGCAAGAGGCGCCTCTTCATCCCCTATCAACTCGCCTACGGGGAGACCGCCAAGGGCCCGATACCCGCGAAATCGAACCTGATCTTTGATGTGGAACTGGTGAACGTCAGAGATCCAAACGCTCCGCGGCCCGAGCCCACCGCCCCGCAACAATAGCCAGACTGGAGCCGGACAAATGTAGAGGGGGCATGGCCACGCCGTGCCCACCTGTTCAGGCTAGTCTTTCTGGTTTGGCACACCAATGCCTTCGGCCCTATTAGCCGTTTCTACGGCTGGTCTCGACCCAGATTTCCACTCGCCGATAAAGAACACGGAGATTTGCCAACTCCATCTCCGTCTGCGGCGACAGGTCCAGCACCATGGCGGACCCCTCGGTCAGCGTGAGCGAAGCTTTGTGGTCCTGCGGATAATCTGCGTAGGGATAGAGATTCAGTGTGAGCTTTTCATCAAAAGGCGCGCGATAGATTCCGGGCTCGGTCTGCGTCCACTCCAATTCGCCACGTTCAGTGCGCAGGGAAACATTTTTCAAGAGATCTGCAGCTATGGCGTCCATCTAACACCTCATGGCGGCCCCATGATATCCATGGACACGGTGTGGATGCAATCGGGCCGCTGGTTGGCGTACCCGACTGCGATTCACAAACGGCTTTATGCGTCGGCGTGGGTTAACACGCTCTCGCGAATCTCCTCGTCCTTGCGCGCCTCGTTGGTTGACTTGGGCAGCGCCACGGCAAGGACATCCTCAATCCGGCTGGCATAGTGGATCGTTACACCGGCGATCTGCTCCGGGGTCAGATCCTCTTCCACGTTCTGGCGGTTCTCAGCCGGCAAAATTACCGTGCTGACGCCTGCCCGCTTCGCGGCCAGGAACTTCTCCTTGATACCGCCGACCGGAAGTACATTTCCGCTCAGCGTTATCTCGCCTGTCATGGCGGTCAGCGGGTGGATCGGTTTGTCCGTCATCAATGAAACCAGTGCCGTGGCCATCGTCACGCCGGCCGAAGGACCATCCTTGGGAATTGCGCCCGCCGGTACATGAATGTGCAGGTCAAGATCCTTGGTGAAATCCTCCTGCAACCCCAGCGTCAGCGCGTTCGATCGGACCCAGGTCAGCGCGGCCTGCATGGATTCCTGCATCACCTCGCCGATCTGGCCGGTCATGGTGAAGCCGCCCTTGCCCTTCATGCGGCTGGCTTCGATGAACAACACGTCGCCGCCCGCTGGAGTCCACGCCAGGCCAACTGCAACCCCGGCGCGCTTGGTGCGTTCTGCGATCTCCGTATCCACGCGAACCTTGATTCCGCCGAGAAACTCCTGCACAACTTCCTTAGTCACGATCAGCTTTTCTTTGGAGCCCTCGGCCACGCGCCGCGCTTGCTTGCGGCATACGGTGCCTATCAACTGCTCCAGGTTACGTACGCCCGCCTCACGTGTGTAGTGGCGAACGATGTAGGAAACGCTCTCCGCTGGAAATTCGATAATCTCCGGCGATATGCCGTTCTCCTTGGTCTGCCGGGGAATCAGGTAGCGGAAGGCAATATGCACCTTTTCCTCTTCTGTATAACCCTGCAGTTCGATGATCTCCATGCGATCGCGTAGCGGCTCCGGAATCGGATCCAGCATGTTCGCCGTGCAGATAAAGAGCACCTTGGATAAATCGAACGGCACATCCAGGTAGTTGTCCCGGAAAGTAAAGTTCTGCTCCGGATCGAGCGTCTCCAACAGCGCAGACGACGGATCGCCGCGGAAGTCCCGGCCGAGTTTATCGATCTCGTCCAACATGAAGACGGGATCATTGGTCTCGGCGCGGCGGACGCCCTGGATGATCTGTCCCGGCAACGCGCCGATATAGGTGCGACGATGGCCACGAATCTCGGCCTCGTCGTGCATGCCGCCCAGCGAAATGCGCGCGAATTTGCGCCCCAAAGCCCGGGCGATGCTGCGGCCAAGCGAGGTTTTGCCCACTCCCGGAGGTCCGACAAAGCAAAGAATCGGCCCCTTCATATCCGGCTTCAGGCGACGCACGCTCAAGTAATCCAGAATGCGGTCCTTGACCTTTTTCAGGTCGTAGTGGTCCTCGTCGAGGATTTCCTTGGCCTTGAGAATATCTACTTCGCCGCCGGAAGACTTGGTCCACGGTAGTACCGAAAGCCACTCGATGTAGTTGCGAGTCAGCGAATAGTCGGCCGCCATGGGAGACATGCGCGCGAGGCGGTTCATCTCCTTCAGCGCTTCCTTCTTCACGTCCTCCGGCATTCCTGCCGATTCAATTTTCTGGCGCAAATCATCGATATCCTTCTGGCCCTCGTCCATCTCGCCGAGTTCCTTCTGGATGGCCTTCAGCTGTTCGCGCAGGTAATAGTCCCGCTGCGACTGCTGAACCTGGTCCTGCACTTCCGACTGGATCTTGTTGCGCAATTGCTGCACCTCAAGCTCCTTGGCCAGGTGCTTGTTGATCCGCTCCATGCGCACCACAATATCCGGAGTCTCCAGCAGTTCCTGCTTGTCGGTCGTGGCCAGAAACGGCAGCGATGAGGCTATGAAGTCCACCAGCCTGCCCGGCTCCTCGATATTCATCGCAATGGTCTGCAGCTCATCGGAGAGGGTCGGCGACACGTTCACAATCTGCTGGAACTGGGACAGCACGTTACGCTGCAGCGCCTCGGTTTCGGAGTTCTTTGCCAAGGCGTCTACCGCAACCGGTTCGATGCTCGCCAGCATGAAGGGCTCCAGTTGGCTAAACTCGCCCAACTTCACGCGTTCTGCGCCCTCCGTAAAGACAAAGAGGCTCTGGTTCGGCATTTTCACGACTTTATGAACTGTCGCCAATGTGCCATAGCCGTAGAGATCTTCGGGGCCGGGTGCGTCCAGTCGCGCATCCCGCTGTGCCACGACGACGATGGTCTTCTCTTCACCAAGGGACTGAATCAGCTGAATCGAGCTCTCGCGGCCAACCGTGAGCGGAAGCACCGCGTGGGGAAAGAGCACCGTATCGCGGACAGGAAGGATCGGAAGCACGCGGGCAGAGGTGTTTTCGCGCTGTTTGGGATCGCTCGGCTGGATGATGCTCAGGAAATCGCTTGCCATGAGTCTACCTCTATCAAGTAATTAGCTATTAGACGCCGCAGATATTCAAAAGTCGCAAGAACCCTGGGCCGCCTGCCAAGTCGAGCGTAAATCCATCATTACAAACTACTTACGAAGAAATCAAAGAGGAAGCAGCACGGAATCGAGCAAGAGAGGTTATTCGCCATCGCAATCAGATCTGCACTCTACGATGCCTCTTTTGCCCGATGCACCGAACTTCTTCTGGTTATATCGGCGAAAAGAATCATGGGGTGAAGAGCCCCCTCATTGATACGCATATCTCGAAGTATTGGTTTGCTCATATTTCTGCCTCTGCTGAACACCAGTTCAGGACGCGTCTTGAGCATGGCGATATGCACCAAGCTCTTTGACCATTGAGCAGTGGGCCAACAGCTGTTGTAAAGGCACTTTCGTCTCCCCTGGCGCCGAGAGCTGATAGTCGGCATAGAACACGTACTGCCAGGGCTTGCCGGGCACTGGCCGCGATTCGATCTTGGTGAGGTTCGTGCCGTGATCCGCGAATACCTGCAAAACCTGGACAAGCGTACCGGGCCGGTTCTCCACTGTAAACGCCAGGCTGACCTTGTTTGCCTTCGGATCCGGCACTGCCAATGCTTTGCGACGAACGAAATAAAAGCGGGTGAAGTTCTGCGGGTTGTCTTCTATCGCTGCCGCCAGTACTTCACCGCCATAGTGGCGGGCTGCGGCAAGACTGGCGATGGCAGCAGCATGACTGTCACTCTGCTCCATGAGTTGCTTCACGCTTCCCGCTGTGTCGTAGAACGGAGTGACCTGCATCTTCGGGTGCCCCGCAAGAAAACGGCGGCATTGCGCCAACGCCACGGGATGAGAGTACACGCGAAGAATGTTGTCGATTGAATTGCCGGGCATCGCGATCAGGTTATGCCGTATGCGCAGAAGAGATTCGCGCTCGACGGTCACTTCATGCTCGAGCAGAAGATCGTAGTGCTCGACGACGGGGCCCGCCAAACTATTCTCGATTGGAATTACCGCCGCATCTACTTCCCCGTCCACCACGCTGCGAAATACCTCAGGCGAAAATGCGCACGGAACAATGAGCGCATCAGGCTCCATCTTGAGGGTTGCTTCGTGGCTGAAAGAACCTGGCTCTCCCTGGATCGCTATCTTCATTTCTTTCAATTCTCTCTCTGAAACTTCAGTGTGGCGGCAACCTAAAAGGTTTTAAGCGCACCTTATCACACCGTAGACAAATCGTACTGAGGAGAAGAACGAATGCTCTGGACAATCTTTGTGGTGCTTCTGGTCCTCTGGCTATTGGGATTCGTTGGCTTCCATGCGTTGGGCGCCTATATCCACATTCTGCTGGTCATCGCACTAGTAGTACTACTCATCCAACTGATTACGGGTCGCAGAGCTGTCTAGCACGTAACTACAGTACGAAAGGTGTACGAACCAAGGTGCGGTACAAATGCAGTACAGGAGTGTTGCAAATGAATAAGGATCAAGTCGGCGGCAAAGTTGAGCAGGTTACCGGTCGGGTAAAACAGAAGGTCGGTGAAGCGTTTGGCAACCAGAAACTTGCCAACGAGGGCACGGCGGAGCAGGTCAAAGGCGCGGCCAAGGAAACATGGGGCAACGCGAAGGACGCTGCAGAGCACGTGGAAGATCGCCATCGCCACGATGCACAGGACAAAGCTAATGCCACTCGGGATCATATCGTTGAGTCGACGGAAAATCTGAAGGACAAGATCAAGGACGGACTCGACGATAAGTCACGCCGGTCCGCTTAGACTCGGGCAATAATTCACTAAGCTAAGAGAGGTCCGGCGCTGAGCGCCGGACCTCTTTTCATGTATCGGAATAGATCGGCTCAACGTTGAAGCAGGAGATCCGCAGCGACCGAAACGAAGAACAGGATCGAGATCACTCCGTTCAACGTAAAGAAAGCCGCATTCATGCGTCGCATATCGCGTGGCGATATGATGGAGTGCTCATACAGCAGCAATGCGGCTACGATCACCAACCCCAGCTTGGCAATCGATCCCAGCGCGAAGGCATGAGTTAGCCAGAGCAGCAGCGCAAGCATTAGAATGTGCATCGCCCGCGCGGTCCAGAAGGCTGCGGCTATTCCCATCGCCTGGGGAACGCTATTGAGCCCAGCACCCCTGTCGTGCTCCGCATCCTGACATGAGTAGAGAATGTCGAAGCCCGCAACCCAGAAAAGCACCGCCGCGGTAAGAATCAGGATGCGCGGGTCAAAGGAAGCGCGAACGGCAATCCATGCTGCGGCGGGCGCGATGCCGAGCGCCAGTCCCAGGAACAGGTGCGACCAACGCGTGAACCTTTTCGTATAGGAATAGAAAAGCACCACAAACATAGCTAGTGGCGACAGGAAGAAAGTGAGCCGGTTCAGCTGCGAGCAGGCTACAAAGAACAACAGAGCCATGGCCGCGACGAAGAGTCCTACAAACTTCCGATCCAGCAACCCAGCCGGAATAGCTCTGCTGGCAGTTCGCGGATTAGTGGCGTCAAGATCTGCATCTGCCCAGCGATTGAAGGCCATCGCGGCGGAACGAGCCGTGATCATGCAGACAATGATCCACGCAATGGTTCCCATGCCGGGAAAGCCATGAGCGGCGAGCATGGCCCCGGTGAGCGCGAACGGCAGCGCAAACACCGAGTGCTCCCACTTGATCATCTCCAGCGTGGTTCCCACACTACGCAGCAGAGACATCCATATCCTCCAGTAAGTAGTTTAATCAGGCCGGGATGCTCTCCGCAAAGAGGTTTGAAGCCACCATGCGCAAAGCAGAGATAGGGTTTTTTAGCGATATCGTCTATGGATCTTTACCACCGTGCTGAAGACGCCGTTCTCATCCCGCAGGGCAACAACTGAGACGTTTTGCGTAAGGTTCACCTGCGCCTCAATTAACTGCTGAGCTGTACTGTTTACATTGGTGGCGTAGGTTAAGATAAGGGACTTTGATACCTGCTGTTGCACCGTGATTCGAGCTGTGGCGTTGCCAAGAGAGCCGGCGTATGTAGGATCGATCTTCACACTTCCCACGCCAAATAGCTTCTGCGCACGGCTGCTGACAGTGGCGTTCAGTGCCCCGCCCAGCAGGGCATTGGTGGTTGCGTTGGTGCCTTGGTTCTGCTGCTGTTGCGTATACATGCCCTGCTCTTCCTGCGTCCGCCCTAGAGCAAGCAAGGCAATTACGTCGGCCTGGGGGAGCGGCGGTTCAGAGCGGTAAGTCACACTCAGCTTGTTCGCCGTACCGTGCAATCCGATGGTGATGTCGTAGTTCTCTACTCGCGCAGTGGCTTCCAGATCGATGGTTGGATCGATGCGCACTGGATTGCTGAAGAAGATATCCCCATGCTGCAACTGGTACTGGGTTCCGGCAAAGGTAGTACTGCCCTCGGTGACATTAATTCTTCCCAGCACTGAAGGCGACGCAATCGTTCCGCCGAGTCGAAGGTCTACATCACCGGCCAGCTTGGCAAAGGTGTTCTGGAAGTTGAGAGCCGGAGCAGACGTAACGTGAATGTCCAGCCTGACGTGGTTCGAGGGCGCGTTCGGATCCACCGGAGGCGGCACACTGGTGGCAGGATTCGCAAGCCCCGCAATATCCAGATTTGGACTAAGGGAAAATCGCGTAATCAGAACGTTTCCGCTCAGCATCAAATTCTTTTGCGAACCTTGCAGCCTGAGAGTGGCATCGGCCATGGAACTTACGCCCGCCGGGTACCGAATTCGAATATTTTTTCCAGTTGCAGTCAGATCGCCGTAGAGGCCCTGGATGTAAGTGATATATCCGCCCAGTTTTAATTGGCCGCCGCCAGTCTGGGCTGTAACGTTCTTCACGTCCAGACGATCCTGGTTGAACTGCAGCGTGCCGTTGATTTGGCTAAGGCCGTTGGGGAGATCCTGGAGCGCCATGGCCGCGTTCGTAAAGCGAACTTGCCCGGTAAGGTCAGGACGCTCGAAACTTCCACGTGCGTCGAGCGTGAAATCGACGCGCCCGGACGAAACTATATCGGAATTCAGCGTCTGTGCGAGCTTCAGGTTAACTTCGCCTTCGGCGTGATAATTCAGGTCGCCGCGTCCGAGGATGTTCATCGTTCCCTTGGCCCTGAGGTCGGTATCTTGACCCGTCACATGCACGGGATCGAGAGACAATAATCCATTCTTCAGAGTAGCGTGGACGGGACCATCGCTCTGCAACTGCACGCCCGACAATGACACGCCAAACTGGCTGACGTTCGCCTCGCCGTTCAATCGCTTCGGCTCTTTCAACGGCCCGCTCACGGTCAACTCGCCTTCCACGGAGGAGTGCGCAGTCAAGCCCTCGATGCCCGTCATGCGCAGGAAGGGATCGATGTCCAATTCGGAAAAGACGAGCTTCGCCTGTGTAACGTACCCGTCATGCAACTCGGTCTGGCCGGTGATCTTAAGCTCAGTTCCCTGCATTCGTGACTGGGTTGTGTAGAAGATGGATCCACGCTCTGAATGAGCATCAGCCTCTATGTCTCCGAGTAGCTGGCCGCCCAGTTTGAGATCAGCAAGGTGCGCCTTGGCGTGGATAATTGGATCATCCAACGTGCCGGAACCCAGCGCTTCAAAATCAAGTTTCCCTGCCAGTGCCAGCTTAGGTCTTTGCAGCTTCTGAATATGCGCAAGCTGGAATCCTTTGCCCTGGGCGCCGGCGCGAAATGACTTCTGACCCATGTCGTACGCTGCATTCGCAACAATCTGGCCGCCGTTTTGCAGCAACGTCAGTTTCGTAATACTCACTTCACGACCGTCGAATTGCATTTCGGCGACAAGGCTCTTGTAGGGCTCGCCATCAATCGCGCCGCCATTCACCAGGATATGGCCACCCCCGTTCAGGTTGTCGAATGTGCCCCCCGCGTGCACATCGAGGGAAAGCGTTCCCGTGACCGGAACCTGCTGCTGTCCGGTAATTTCGAGCACATCCGTCACACTTGCGTCGTCGACTTTAGCGGTCGCGTTTATCGTGGACAGTTCGTCAAACTCCGCGGTATGCAGACCCGTTCGGTGGGGCCGTACGAGACCGGAGGCATGAACCAGAGTCTTTCCCCGGGCAATCGTAGCCTGCTGAATTGTGATCTGTTCAAGCGCATACTCACCAGTTACATCCACTCTGTCCCAGTGAATCGCTCTCTCCGGTGCGACGGGTGCTGGTTGCGTCGGAGTAGCGGAAGGATGATGAGTGTCGCTTGCCGGTACAGGCGCGGCTGCGCTCCTTGCCGGTAGTATGGTCGCAAAATCCGTCGCGGTAAGATGGCCTTTCACATCCGGCTCGTTGATCGTTCCAGATACCTGGCCGTGAAACTCCGCCTGGCCCTGCAGTTGGAGCGGAAGAGCCTGCACACCTTTCTTTCCGTTTTCCACCAGGCCAGCGGCGGTCAGCGTGCGGTCAAATTCCGCCAGGTCACTGGTGTAGAGATCTACTTGCAAGCTCGATGGACGATCAGGAGATGTAACGCCCAACGAACCTTCAACAGTCAGGTGAGTGCCCGGTGTCTTCACATCAAGAGCCCGGATGGCTACGGCGCCGCTGCGATTGAAGTACTTCGCTACCACCACGCCAGACATGGGGACACCGCGGTCCGAAGTGTGCGTGCTTGCGGGGGGGCCCGGCGCGAGGACTAGATTCCCATCCAGGGTCAAGTCGTCTCCATAGCCGGTCCAATCCACATTCACCGGGCCGCTGGTCGCAGTATCAAACCCCAAATCCTGATAGCGTGAGGGGAGCGTAGCGGTGAGAATGGTGCGCAGCCTGACGCTGCTGAGCTTCGCACGTATGGTGCCTTTGGTCACGGGCGCCTTCGCCGGCATAGGCTTCACAGTAGCTTGCTTGCTCGGCGGCAAAGAGCCCTTACGCTTTTCAGTCGCGCCGGCATTCGTCGCCTGCGCCGGTGGAGTGCTCTCTCCCGCCAACCAATTCTCCAGTTGAAAGTCGGCTTGAACCATGCCGCCATCGCGAAGCCTGGCAGCGAAGCTGGTCAGGCTAAGACGCTCTTGGGTCGCTCGAATGCGGGTCGTAGCATTTACTTCTGCAAGCTTCACATCGGGGGTCTTGTAGCTAACCTTGTCGAGACGGGCGTCGCCTTCCACCGTGAAAACCCTTGCACCCTGTCCGTTGCCCTGGATGCGGAGATCGGCGGTGCCACCGCTCAAGCCTTCTATTTCTGTCAGAGCTTCAAGCTCGCGCACGTCGATCTTTCCCGTGGCAGCGATGTGCCAAGTCGGATCGGAGAAGTTCTCTACCGCGCCCGACGCTTCCAGCAATGAGTCTCCAGTTTTCATGTGAAGAGACTTGAGCTCGGCGGCATTGCGGCCCAGCGATACGTTCACGTCTACGGTCGAGTGTACCGGCACCTGCTTGCCGCGGTGGGCCATTAGATCAGCGACGGTTACATTTGCGAGATAACGATCCGTGCCGTTAGGAGCGGCAGCGTAGGTAATAGTCGCGCCCACATTTTCTGCTGACAAGTCGAAGGGAATCTTGCGTTCATTTATGACGGCGAGACCATTCCCGACTGCGACGCGATCAATAGCCAGATCAAACAGCGTATCGCCTAAAGGCTTACCCTCGCGCACGGTCTTCGGCTGTGGCTGGTTGGTGGTTCCGTTGGGATAAATCAGAAGGTGTACAACGGGATGATCGGCCGTAAGCAGATTGAGCCCTATCTTTGGCCTGAAGAAGGACAGGATCTTTGCCTGCACGCTTAGCCGGTCTACGTGGGCGTACGGAATCTCATTTGGCGCTTCAAGACCATGGATAGTCAGACCCTCCGCGTCGATCTGCAGATGAATTAACTTCCATCGGAAAGACCTCAACTCGACGCGGCCGCCAGTGGCCTGCTCGATGGTTGCAATCACCTGGCGGCGCACTCGATCCTGAAACTCCTGAGTATTCGCGTACCATGCCAAGCCAGCGACGCACGTAGCAAGCAGCAACGTCACGCCACCGAGAATTATCAGCAGGTGCCGCCAGCCGAAGCCACGCCGCGCTGGCGCCGGCGGAGGAGGTGTGTCCGGCAAGCGTTGCACCGTGCTCATGCGGAGCCTCCCGGCATGTCACTTCCCGCAGGATTACTCTTCCCGTAACTGGGATCCAAAATCAGCACGTTACCCTGGTCCCGCAAGCTCTTTACCCAGTCCTGCAACATCGCGTTGACTCTCTGTTGCAGCAGAATCTCCTCAATGCGTGACTCGATCGACTCCAGTGAAGGAGGAGTCACCTTCTCCTTCGCAAACTGCGGGAGCAGATCATCCTTGTAGTAAGCCTCGATGTCGGCTCGGGGCACTCGGATCCCCGAGCGAAAACGCGCCTCGGTGAACTGCAGAATGCGGAGGCGCTGACGCCAGCGGTCCTCCACCTGCTGCTCTGTAAAACCCTTCGCATCAAGAAAATCGTGCCAGCCTTCCGCCGTTTCGCATTTGTAGCGTTTGCATTCGGGAATTGCCTTTCTCAGTTCGGAGATGCGCGCCTGCACCTGCTCATCTGTGGGGGGCGGCAACTTTAGTTGCTGCTGCGGATCGTCCATCTGCTGCAGTATCAACGTGCGGTTCACCAACCGCTCGGCTGCGACCATGCGGCTCGTCTCGCGCGTGGGATTGCTATACGGTTGCATAGCCGCGAATCGCATCTCGCTCTGCACGTCGCTTTCCAGCAGCACATCGCCGTTGATAACCCCGATCACGTGATCCAGCACTACTGGCTGCCCTGAACCAGCTGACCCCTGAGCGTCGCTCGGTGTAACAGGTTGCGGAGTTTGAGGAACAGACTCCTGAGATTGAGCCTCACCCCGTACAGAGCATGCACACATTAGAGCCACGCTCATCAGGCCAACTCGCGATATGTGTCGCATGCGCATCAGAAGCTCTGTCCAATACTAAAGAAAAAATTGAAATGAGCAGCCTGTCCAACATAGGGTACAAAGTTCGGATCGGTGCTGCTATAGGTAACCGGATAGATGGGTGGGTTCAAGTTCCAGCTGAAGTCTCCCCGCAACGGCCCGATCGGTGTGTTGTAGCGCAAGCCCAGGCCAATGGCATGAGAGAAATAAGCAAAACTGCATAGGTTATTGGGATCGGGCGTCCCGAGGTACTTACAAGCGCTCTGATTTGGCTGGGTTACACGTAGAAAGCTGGGCCATATCTGCTCAGGCTTTTCGAACGCGTTACCCATGTCGTGAAATAGCACAAAGCTCACTGCGTTTCCTACAAATGGAAGTGTGGGAGCTGGTGTTCTTATTTCAAGGATGTTTACGAACACCCCCTGACCGCCGACGGGATAACCGGTTTGAGGGTCGCGCGGCCCAGCGGCATTGATGGCAAATCCACGATGAGAGGTTGCGCCGCCAGCGTACAACCGCTCGGGCAGTGGTACCAGCTCTTCTGCCGCGCTTCCATATGGCAGTTCGAATCCGTAGCGTGTGCTTCTGGCCAGGACCCAGTGACGCCTG
Source organism: uncultured Acidobacteriaceae bacterium (assembly GCA_963725995.1). Taxonomy (GTDB): domain Bacteria; phylum Acidobacteriota; class Terriglobia; order Terriglobales; family Acidobacteriaceae; genus JANXZS01. Next base: position 207,307 of record CAVSAX010000021.1, read on the forward strand.
CCGAATTGATAGTAGCTTGAGTTGATGAAATCAATTCGGTTGAAGTCGGCTTGTGAGCCAAAATACGATGCCGCAAAGAACTCCTGCATGCTGTTGTAGGTGCCGCGGTGAGCATTTAGAGGCTGGTCGCGCGTATCCCTGACCCATGTAAGACCCGGACCACCTACACGCACCGGCTGCGACAACAGCGGGATAGATTCGGGCGCAACCTTCAAACTGTTGGGATCAACCTCGACGCGCCGATACGTCATGGAGTAGATCAGAGTATTCGCGCGACTGAAGCGGCTGTTTGGCGAGAGGAAGCGCTCGGTGACCCGGAAGGAACCTTCCAGCCATGCAGCCGCATATGTCGTAATGTCCTGGGCATTGGTGTAGCCGCCCGAAAATGAAACAGTGAAATTCGGGTGGTTGAAGAGATGAGGCGTTTCGTAGACAGCCGTCGCTCGCTTCTCGAGCGAGCCGTACGCGGTGCGAAGGGAGAACGTCTGATCGCGGCCTCGAATGTTGATACGGCTCAAGTCAAACTGGACCTTGGGACTTATTCCTGTCTTGCCTTCGGGAGTGCATCCGGGGACGGTGCAATTCGTTGAGGGGGTGCCGGTCTGCGCTTCAAAGCCAAAGCCATAATTGATATCCCAGCGTCGTGCCTCGGTCAGCTGCAGCAAAACATTTTTGCGGAGTTCGTCTCCGGTTGGATTCTGCACCGCAGTGTTCACCTCGTTGAACAACGCGAGATCGTACAGGCTCCTCTGCGTCTCCAGCACAGATGTCTCATCCAGCGCGTCGCCCGCATGAATTTGAACCTTGCGGTCTACCACCTCTGGCTTCGTATAGTGAATTCCTGAGATGAGCACCTTATTGACGAAGAACTGATCACCCTCGGTCACCTTCATCGTGATGTTTACCAGCGAGGCATTTGCCGGGTCCTCCTCCTGCAAAACCTGCACCTGCATGTGCTCGAAGCCCTGGCTCAGGTAGAAAGAACGAATGGCATCGCGGTCGCCTTCCACATTTTGAGGGGAATAGGGTTGCCCCACCTGCGTATTCAGCAGTGGCCTCAGTCTATCCACCGGAACTTTGCCCGCGCCTTCAATATCGAATCGACCCACCTTTTGTTGAGGACCCTCGTCGATTTCATATGTCACCTGGAGATGCGCCAAATCCTTGGGATTGTTTGCGCGCAAATCCGAATCATCTACCCTGGGTGTCACTTTGACGTGGTTAAAGCCATTCATCTGGTAAATCGCGGTAATCCTGTTTATATCGGCGTTTACGAGGGATTGGCTGTACAGCCCATGCCGGCTGAAGACGTCGGCCTTGTGTACAGCCACATTCTCCAGCAACGTGTCGCTATCGAAGTACTTGTTTCCCTCAACTGCCACTGCGTCCACCCGGTGAATGGGTCCAGTATCCACCTGGAAAATAACCTTCGCATGACCGGAGTCCAGGGTCGCCAGCGCATGTGTTGCCTTGACGTCAAAATATCCCTCGCGCTGGAAGTAGTCGCGCAAATTCTTCGCGCCTTCGTTCAGCAGATCCTCGTCCACTGCCCCTTCTTCGAAGACGGGGATCAGTTTCTTCTTCTTCCCCGAGCTCAGACTGACGCCCAGAACCTCCACCGTCACGATTGGACCCTGGTTCGCATTGAATCCGTAGTCCACCGTTGCCTGCGGCGGCCGATACTCCTTTGAGTCCAGAGTGACATCCGCCTCAAGGCGGTCCTTCTTCTGGTAATCCTTTCTCAGCCGCATTAGCGCGCGACTGACGGTATTGCGATTCACCTTCGATCCTTGTTTTAGTTTTGCCTTCTTGCGAAATGCGTCCACGGGCATCCCGCTGTCGCCCTTTACCGCCACGTCGCCGACTCGGGCCTTCTTGCCTACGGTCACGGTATACACAACATTCATCTGCAGATCTGCGGGCTCTTCGTGCTCGACGCGCGAGATCTTGGCTTCATAGTAGCCACTATCCGCCAGCACCTGCTGAAGCAACCTGTCGGACTCGACCAGCTTGTCTTCACTGTAGGCAGTTCCAGGAGCAATCTTCGTCGCACTCTGCAACAGGGCTGTCAGGCGGTCGCTCTTGACGCCCTCCACGTTCACGCGTCCAAAGAAAAAACGTGGCTTGCCCTCAAAAATCAGCACCACTCCCTGCGCCGTTCGAATCCCCCTGACCTCAATGCCCTGATACAGGCCAGTAGAAAATAGACGCCGCAGGCTTTGGCGAACGAGTTCGGGATCGAGTGGACTGCCAGGTTGTTGTGCAAGGAGCGAAGGCAGCGGATCCAGTTTGGCTGCATCCACGCCCACAAATTCGATGCGCTCCACTCTCTGTCCCTGCCATGCGCGGAGACTGGCGCTGCCGGCATTTGACGGTGCTGGGGTGGTGGCCTGCCCGAAAGCGCCCGAAACCGAGAAAAATTGGAAGGTCAAAAACAGGATGGCTCCCGTCACACCGGCGGCGCGGGCGTTGCGAGCGAATTCTCTGCATCGTTGCGGAAAAAACAATCCGTCCCCTTGGCCTGCACGCCGTTCCACTGAATACAAAGGTGAGATGCCGCACGGGTCCATCCCGCTTACCCTGGGAGACAGTAGCAGGGCTACGCCCTCCATGCCCGCGAACCGATCAACCCACCCGACCTGCTCTGAACTTCTTCTCTATACTAATGATGGAACGTCATGTCTCAACACACATTGGTGAAATTGAGCGGGGAGCGTTACTCCCGTCAGGTGCTCTTTGGCGGCATCGGCGAGGAAGGCCAGTCGAAGCTCCAGCTCGCGCATGTTGCGCTGGTGGGTTGCGGAGCCACTGGTGCGGCGGCAGCCGGGATGCTCGCACGGGCTGGCGTCGGAACGCTGACAATTATTGATCGCGACTTCGTGGAGCCCAGCAATCTGCAACGCCAGGTTCTCTTCGATGAAGCCGACGCCGAAGCATCCCTGCCTAAAGCCGAAGCGGCGCGGCGAAAGATCGCGCTATTCAACAGCGAAGTTCAAGTCCATGCGCACATCGCCGACCTCAACCCGTCCAATGTGCAGGAACTACTCGGCCCAGCCCAACTCGTGCTCGACGCCACCGACAACTTCGAAACGCGCTACCTCATCAACGATTTCGCGGTACAGAATAATCGCCCCTGGATCTACGCTGCCGCCATTGGAGCCTATGCCGTCACAATGAATATTCTGCCGGGGGAGACGGCCTGCCTGGCCTGTATGTTTCCCAAGCCTCCCGGTGGTCCGGTAGAGACCTGTGACACTGCTGGGATCCTGAACACGGCAGTCAACCTGGCCGCGTCGGTTGAGGTAACGGAAGCGCTCAAATTCCTGGTGGGAAAACCCGAGACCATGCGGCGGACTCTGCTGTCTCACGATCTGTGGACGAACGAACGGGCGGAAGTCTCCGCCTCCAGTCCGCGCGAGGGCTGCAGCGTCTGCCAACTGCGCGACTTTTCCCATCTGCGCGGCGAGGGCCGGGCCCACATCACCCTGTGCGGCCGAAATTCCGTCCAGATACACGAGCACTCCCGCCCGGTGGACTTTGCCGAGATGAAAGTCCGGCTGCAGCCCCACGGGAATGTTCGTTTTAACGATCTTTTACTACGCTTTGAACGGGGTGAGCATACCATCACATTGTTCAGGGACGGTCGCGCCATCATTCAGGGAACCACGGACACTATGCTGGCCCGTAGCCTGTACGCACGGTTTATTGGCAGTTAACTATCCCGAAAATGAGGGTAATACTGGATTTAGAAGGCAACCTTTTCACCCTCAACCGACTTCATATTAGTGATTCCGCGACAAGAACGCAGCTAGATACAGCATGACAAATATGGCCTTAGACGCGCACGAAGAGCCTGGTCAGGACAACACGCCCTCCACAGCAACCAGCGCGGTCGCAGATGCAGGGGCTCCCGTTCGGGCTGTGAATCAGCACACGCGGCGCAACCCTCCGATAGCGGGCGAAGCCGAGGCCATTGCCAGGGCGCAGTCCGGCGACGCGAAAGCATTCGAGGACTTGTACTCGCTCCATAAACGTCGCGTTTATTCCCTCTGCCTGCGCATGTTGGGGAACGTGGCAGAGGCAGAGGACCTTACCCAGGAAGCCTTTTTGCAGCTCTATCGCAAGATTGGCACCTTCCGGGGCGATTCGGCATTCTCAACGTGGCTGCATCGGCTCGCGGTCAACGTTGTGCTGATGCACCTGCGCAAGAAGAGTCTCCCGCTGGTTTCCCTGGAAGAAACCCTCGAGCCCACGCAGGAAGACGGTCCGCGCAAGGACCTTGGCGCACGCGATCTAACGCTGTCAGGCTCCATTGACCGCGTCACTCTCGAGCGAGCCGTCGAGAACCTTCCCCCGGGATATCGACTGGTCTTCGTGCTGCACGATGTGGAAGGTTATGAACACAATGAAATCGCCGGAATGCTGGATTGTTCGATCGGAAACAGCAAGTCTCAACTTCACAAGGCTCGCATGAAACTCCGCGACCTCCTACGGTCCGGTCAGCGGAAGGAGGCAGCTCTTTGACAGAGAAGCCGTTGCCGATAGATGGAAGACAAATGACCTGTGACGAGTTTCAACAGCAGTTGCCAGAGTTGTTCGAGTCTGGAATTGATCTGGATAAGCACCCACATCTCCAGACCTGCGATAACTGTGCTGCCCTGGTACGAGATCTGAATTACATCGCCCAGCAGGCTAAGCTGCTGTTGCCAATTCAGGATCCAAGCCCCGATGTGTGGAAAAAGATCCAGACCGCACTGGAGCGTGGACCGGAAGAGACAGAGCCTTCCGCCGTAAAGCGTCGATAACATCTCGGCAGACCCATGGCTTTTGACGCCTTCCTTCGTATAATGCGAAGAAAGATGACGCAATCTGCTGCGCGAGTTCCGAAGTTTTCGCGAATCGTGCTCCTCGGCTTCATGGGAGCCGGCAAGAGCACCGCCGGACCTCTCCTTTCCAGTCGTCTGGGATGGTCATTTTTTGACGCCGACGATGTGCTGATTCAGCGAACCGGCCACAGCATCGAAGAGTTATTCATTCAGCACGGCGAATCAGGCTTTCGCGAGCTCGAAGCAGCCACCGTGGCTCACCTCTTGCGGCAGGATCACACTGTCATAGCATTAGGCGGGGGAGCCATCGAGAGTCAGTGCACTCGCGACCTCCTTGAGCAGATGGACGATACTTGCACGGTCTTTCTTGAGGCTCAGTTGCAGACAATGATCGACCGGTGCGATCGCTCAACTACGGTGCGCCCCCTGCTTAAAGATAGAGCAGGGCTCGCGGAGAGATACGACCGTCGCCTGCCTCATTATCGCAAAGCGACCATTACTGTCCCGACTGATGGACTGACCCCGGAGGCGATCGTCGAAACTCTTCTTCGCCGCCTCGCCGAGCCAGCGGAAGAGACAGAAACCGCGGGACGGGCAACAAGGCCGAGCCCCTGAACCGTTTCTGAACTTGCGCATGAGGCCTCTGACTTGATCCCGAGCACGCACCACTCCGTTCGCAGCAATATCACATTCGCGTTTGCCATCGCCCTGGCTCTTGCTCTGTCCTGGCACCTTCGTGGTGTGATCATGATCGTGTACATGAGTGCGCTTTTCGCCGTGGTGCTGATGCCCATTGCCCACGCCATCATGAACATAAAGCTGGGGAGAGGCAAGATCACCCTGATCCACGCCATCCTCATTCAAATTTTCATCATGATTGGCGCTATTGTCCTCTTTGCAACATTCGCTCTTCCACCCATCGCCCGCGACTTACAAGAGTTCGCCAAGGAACTGCCCTCACGAACCCCTGCCCTCGTTGAGCGAACCCATCATTTGCCCTTCGTTCAGCACCTGAACCTGCAGGCTGTCACAAACAAAATGCAGGATACGGCTTCCAATCTTGCTACCTACGTCTTCCTCTCGATCGGCAACTGGGCCGGCAAGGTTGTGAATGTAATCACCACCATCGTGCTCACCATCTACTTCATGCTGGAGGGCGAAGAAACCTACACATGGCTGCTGTCATTCTTTCCACCGGCAGCCCGTCAAAGGCTGGACCTCACCCTGCGCCGCGCCAAGGTTCGCATGGGAAAATGGCTGCTCGGTCAAGGCGCACTCATGGTCATTCTGGGCGTCGTCAGCACCGTGGTTTTCCTTTCGCTCCATGTCCGCTACGCCTACGCTCTCGGCGTAATGATGGGCGCCTTCAATATCATTCCCGTTGCGGGAGCGCTGGTATCCATGGCTTTCGTCCTGCTGGTTGCCGGGGTAGACTCATGGGGTCGGGTGGCTGGGGCGCTTATCTTCTACGTAATCTGGGCGCAACTGGAAAACACCTTCCTCGTGCCCCGAATCATGAAATCCAGCGTGGGCCTTTCCGGTCTCGCCGTTCTGATCGCCCTGTTGCTTGGAGGGGAGCTGGCAGGGATCGCCGGGGCCCTGGTCGCAGTTCCGACGGCCGTGTTGGTGGCGGTGCTCATCGACGAATACCTGGTCAATCGTGATCCCGTGCCAGCGAACCTGCCCACTGGCGAGTAACCGCAAGCGCCAAGCGCATTTGCATCCGATTGAACGTCGCCCCGGCCTGTTGCCCGTTGCCTTGGTATCATTAAAGTCTGGTTCGAAACTGGCGCTGTAGACCGCTCAACAGCGACGCGCCGTCCACTTGAAAGACTCACATATCTTTGCGCTCTGACCGGGAAGGATTTGTCGCTCGTGATCCCAATTATTCAGGCACCTGCCGGACTTCCCAGAACAGTCTCTGGAGAAGAGCCCGCAAGTTCGACTCCGGCGCCTGATACCCACCAGCCGCACTCCATTCACGTCCCGGCTGCCGGCGAAACAGCCTCTCGAATCAACGACTACCGCGATCTGTTCAAGTTTCGCGTCACCGCGATGGTGGTCATCACGGCGTGGGCCGGATTCTACCTGGGGTCCATGATGTCAGGCATCAGCAGCGTCCAGCGCGGCCTGTTGGACACCCTTATCGGAATAGCCCTGGCGACTGCCGGATCCAGCGCACTCAATGAAGCCATGGAACGCAAGACCGACGCCTTGATGCTTCGCACGGCTCAGCGTCCCATGGCCGCCGGCCGCATCAGCCTGGCGCACGGCATTATTCTCGGCCTGTTCTTCATTGCCGCCGGTGGCGCGTGGCTGACGGTCCGCACCAATCTCATCACCGGCACGCTTACCCTCATCACAGCTTTTACCTACGTGGCCGTATACACGCCTCTAAAGCGCCATACCACCCTTGCAACCTTCATTGGAGCCTTCCCGGGAGCAATGGGCCCTCTACTCGGCTGGACCGCCGCTCGAGGCCGACTGGAATGGCCTGCCGTGGCGCTCTTCGCCATTCAATTCGTCTGGCAGTTTCCGCATTTCATGGCCATCGGCTGGCTCTACCGCGACGACTACGCCCGCGCCGGAATCCAGGTGCTGCCGGTAGCCCAGCCTGACGGGCGCTCAACCGTAATCGAAGCCCTCGTCTATGCCGTGCTCATGATTCCCGTCAGCCTGGTCCCCGTCTACCTTCACATGACCGGAATCCCCTATGGCGTGGCGGCCTTTGGGCTCGGCCTCGTATATCTCGCCTACACCATCCGCTTTGCCAGGATCACCAGCGCAAAGTCGATGATTGAGTCGCGCATGTACGCGCGCGATCTGCTGAAGGTGAGCGTCATTTACCTGCCCCTGCTAATGACCGCGTTGATGGTAAACGCGGCTGGAAAGAGATGATCCGCTTGGCAACCATGAGTGAACACCCGCGAACCAGCTCTCTCGAAAATACCCGGAGCCAGGCGCCGATCCAGTTGCAAGGGCTTACCCACGACTACGGCACCCGTCTCGCTCTCGACAATCTCAGCTTCGACGTTGAGCCGGCGCAGATCTTTGGCCTGCTCGGACCCAACGGCAGCGGCAAGACCACGCTCTTCCGCATCCTCTCGACACTCATGGTGCCATCAGCCGGACGCGCGCTCATCCAGGGCTTCGACGTCGCCACGGAGCCGAATCGCGTACGCCAGCAGACCGGCATCGTCTTCCAGGCCCGCAGCGTGGACATCAAGCTCACCGTTGCTGAGAACCTCAAGCATCAGGGACATCTCTATGGCTTGAGCGGAGCGCATCTCAAGGCTCGCATCCACGAGGTCCTCGGCCGAGTGGGACTGCGCGACCGCGCAAAGGAACTCGTGGAAACGCTCTCCGGCGGCATGCAGCGCCGCGTGGAACTCGCCAAGGGCCTGATCCACTCTCCCTCAGTTCTTCTTCTCGACGAGCCTTCCACCGGACTGGACCCCGGAGCACGGCGCGATCTGTGGCAATACCTGCGCACTCTGCGAGATCAGGAAGGCGTCACCGTGCTCGTGACCACTCACCTGATGGAGGAGGCAGAGCATTGCGACAAACTTGCAATTCTGAGCGAAGGAAAATTAGTGGCGCTGGGTTCACCCTTCGCACTCAAGTCGGAAATAGGTGGCGACGTCGTCAGATTCGAAGCGATCAGCGAAGAGTCTGCGCAGTCGACAGCAGCACGCATCGAGGATCGGTTTCACGTTCACACCTCCGTCTTCGGCAAATCTATCCATCTTGAGCAGGAACACGGGCATCGCTTCGTCACCGACGTGATAGAAGCCTTCCCCGGTGAGATTGAAGCAGTATCCGTCTCCAAGCCTAGCCTCGAGGACGTCTTCATCCAGCGCACCGGCCACCGCTTCTGGAACGAATCCGACAGCGAAGACGCCCTCGCCCAGAAAGCAGAGAAATAACCATGGCCACCATCGCCCAAACTGCACCTCGCGCAACCAACGTCTCCTCGCCGGGAATACTTCTGCCCTCCTACTCAATCTGGCTGCGCGAAATCGTTCGATTCTTTCGCCAGCGCGCCCGAGTGGTTGGCGTCATCGCATCCCCCTTGCTCTTTTGGCTGGTACTCGGCTCCGGCTTTGCACACAGCTTCCACCAGGGCGGCAGTAGTTCCAGCCAGTATTCCGCCTACATCTTTCCTGGCTCCGTTGCCATGATCGTGCTCTTCACGGCCATCTTCAGCATGATGTCGCTCATTCAGGATCGCAACGAAGGCTTTCTTCTGTCGGTCCTGGCGGCTCCCGTCAGCCGCTCCGCCATCGTGCTCGGCAAAGTTCTCGGTGGGACCACCCTCGCCGCCATTCAGGGAGTGATATTCCTGGCTTTCGCCCCCTTCGTCGGCGGTCATCTCACGCTTGCGACTGTTGGTCTCGCCGTAGTGGTCATTCTTCTGATGAGTTTCGAGCTCACCGCGCTGGGCTTCGCTATCGCCTGGCCGATGGATTCACCCCAGGCCTTTCACGCTATCGTCAACCTCATCCTGCTTCCCCTCTGGATGCTCTCCGGAGCGCTCTTCCCCGCAAGCGGCGCCTCCGGCTGGCTGAAGCTGGTGATGCGGCTCAATCCACTCACCTATACTGTCGACGCGCTCCGTAACGCACTCTTTCCGGCAGCGCATACTGACTTCCCACTCGCGGTCAATCTTGCCGTCAGCGTGGGATTCTGCCTGCTGTGCTTCGGCGCGTCGTGGGCCATTGTGAATCGCAGAACTACCAAGCCGGCAGCATAGACTCCGGCGAACCAGGAAGAACGATGCCTGTAGCAACCTCGAGTACCCGCAAGCCCATCGCTGCAATCCTGATAGTCAGCGCGGCGGCTATTGCATTTCTGCTCTGGCTCATCTACATCCACCATGCGCCCCCGGCCTTTGCTGACCGCCTGAGATTCCTGCCTGCGCTGAACGCCCTTCTGAACGCACTCGCCGCCATCGCACTCATCACCGGCTTTGTGTTCATTACACGCGGGAACATCCCCGCTCATCGCACAGCCATGATTACGGCCTTCGCGTTCTCGTCCGTGTTTCTGGCCAGCTACATCACCAATCACGCTCTGCACGGCGAGTCGCATTATCCCGGTCACGGCGCCATACGCACACTCTACCTGCTCATCCTGCTAACCCACGTGCTGTTGTCGGTAGTAGCCCTACCTATGGTGCTCACAACATTCTTCTTCTCGCTAAGCGGCCGCATCGCGCAGCACCGCAGGATCGCGCGCTTTACCCTGCCTGTCTGGCTGTATGTGTCCGTCACAGGAGTCGTGGTTTACTACATGCTCTCCAACGCTGTGCGGTGACCGAAAGAGATGACAGCTGTGACCTCCGGCGACCTGGACACAACCCGCAACTCCACGACGCAGTCTGAAACTGATGGCACCAATCAGTTGCTGCGCTGGGGAGCCACTACGCTGCTCGCCGGAGTCGTCTTCGCTATTCTCACGAAAACCGTCTTCGGCGGAATCGGCGATCAGGGACCGCACACCAACGCAGGATGGCTGGGCCTGATCGTCACCATGATGTGCCTGCCCTTCGGCTCAATGTTGTTCATTCTGGGCGCGGCCAAATGGCTCAGGAACCGCCGTCACGCCAAATAGGCCCCTGCCGCAACGCACAGGCCCCGGCAACGTTATTCTGATATTCTTTTCGACGAATGGAGATGAAAAGATCATGGCAAAGAGCGTCAACAAGGTCATCCTTTTAGGGAACGTAGGCAAGGATCCCGAAGTCAAGTTTCTTCCCAGCGGTTCGGCGGTCGCTAACTTTTCAATCGCTACAACGGAACGTTTCAAGGACAAGGGCGGTGAATGGCAGGACAAGACTGAATGGCATAACCTTGCGGCCTATGGGAAGCTCGCCGAGATCATCCGCGACTACGTTAAAAAAGGCGCGAAGCTCTATGTCGAGGGCCGGTTGACAACCCGCTCGTGGGACGACAAGGAAAGCGGCAAGAAGGTGTACCGGACTGAAATCATCGTGGGAGATATCTCTCTGCTGAGCGGCCGCGGCGAAGGCGAAGGTGGCGGAAGCTACGCAAAATCCTCCAGTTCCAGCACCGCCTCGTTTGACCAGCGCCCCTCAGGACCAGCCGAAGACTACGGCCATGCTGCCGAGATCACCGACGACGACATCCCGTTCTGAAGCTCACTCCAGGCCAACAATTGATGCGCAACAAAGCGAGGCGGAAGGATCCACATTTGGATTCTTCCGCCTCGCTGCTTTCATAAGCCTGCGCTCAGGCCGAAGCCTGTCTCCTGCCCTTTCGCTCAAAGTGCTCTTCGATTTCCTCCAGCGTCTTGCCCTTTGTTTCGGGAAGGAAGAACACAGTCGTAATCAGGTAGATCACGGTAAACGAAGCGAAGACAAAGAACATCGTCGAGTATCCGTACTTGCTCACGACGGGCAGAAAGATACCGGCAAGCGTGGTTGAAACCATCTGGTTAATTACCAGTGCGAAGCTCATCCCGTTAGAACGGATGCGCGTTGGCATCAGTTCGGACAGGGCCAGCCACACACACACTCCTGGTCCCATCGCATAGAAAGCCATGAAAGCATAGAGCAGAAACGCGACCAGCCATCCATGCGCCGCATTCGGCACCGGACCCAGCACAGCTTTTGTAATCTTCAGAGGTGCCGTTCGCGCGGCTTCCAGATCCGCAAACGGATTCTTGAAAAACGCTTCAATCTTGTTTGTCGGAACGCAACTCGCGCGGGTGATCAGCAGAGGAGCGGCCCCTGCGTCGTCCGACCGAACGAAGCTCGTCTCCGCCGTGAAGTCCCCATAAGAGTAAATCACCGCCAGCGACGCCCGATCGCCTGTTATCTCGCCACCGGAGTATCCCTTTGCTGCAAGCAGCTTGTTCGCCTCCGCCGGATCGAAGCGCAGCGATAGCGCCTGATCGGCTCCGACCATTGCCTGCACCTGTTCACTGCATTCAAGGTTCAGTTTTTCTGTTCGTAGAAAGATTGCTCCGGTCGCGATCATTGAGACAATAATCCCCGACGTTCCTACGATCAGCAGAAACCTGCGACCCCTTCGGTCCACAAGGGTCATCCCGATTATGGTCATCAGGAAATTTACACATGTAAGTACGACGTAGCCCCAATGCGCACGCACATCTGACAAGCCGCTCTGTAGCAGGATGCCAGTGTTGTACCCGATAATCGAATTCACACCGGTTGCAGTATTGCAAAACAGGATGACGCAGGCCAGCACAAACGGGATGACATACTTTCGACGCAGCAGCGAATCCTTGACCTGGGCCGACGATGCGGCCCGCGTCTGCGCCATCGTCTCTTCCATTTCCTTTAGCTCGATGCCGGCCTGTTCCGCCGTTCTCGAGCGAAGCAGCGCCTCATAGGCCAGTTCGTTCCTGCCTCGCCGAAAGAGCCAGCGCGGCGACTCCCCGATCATTAGACTGCCCGCAACGAACAGCAATCCCGGGGGCAAGGATACCCAGAAAATCCTCCGCCAAGCCTGGTTCTTGAACGCGAGGATGCTCGCCGCATCTGCGACCCTCGCCACGGCCGCGACGCGATAGCTGTAATAAATTCCGATGAGCGCTGCGCCAACAATACCCAGTGTCAGAAGCCACTGAAAAATTCCCGTACCTTTGCCGCGACTGGACGCCGATAAACACTCTGCCAGATAGAGAGGTACGACGACACCGATAAGTCCGCCGCTGATTCCCTGCAGCAGGCGTCCCATGAATAGCGGGCCGTAACCATGTGAGAGAGAGATCACCGGAATGCTCAGAATGAATGACACGCCGCTAAGAATCATCAGCGGCTTCCGTCCCATCCAATCTGCCAGTAGGCCGGCAAATAAGGTCGAAATCACGCTACCAAGAAGCACCGCCGCCACAATAACGGAGAGTTGCCCAGCATTTAGGCCGGAGGTAGCTTCAAGGTACGGCAGCGCGCCCCCGATAATTCCGACATCAACGCCATACAACAAACCGCCCAACCCTGCTACGAGCAGTAGAAAGCGGTTGTAACTCCTCTTCTTAGGGTCCAGGCCTTGCACTGAATTCGCGCTGTAGGAATCTCGAGTCATGAGCCGAAGGAACCTCTCGAAGTAAGTAGTACGTGAGTGAGTTAATAGACAAGCGAGTGCGAACGAGTTATCGTCTGTTGCTATTACTTCGGAACAGTCTGAACTAAAACTGCAACCGCGGGAGCAATCATGTTGACCAGAACTGCCTGAGGTTTCTCTGACTTTTTCAGGAACGCCAGAGCTTCATTGCGTTCCGCCTCAGTCATTGCCTGGTGGTTTTGCAGTTGATCAAGCGCCTTCAGCCCCATCTCCGCGACTTGCCGCAGATTTGCCGACAAGGGAACAAGCTCCACAGTCAGCTTGGAACGCAGCAGTATAGGTTGAAGCTGCACATCGTTGTCACGCCACAACGTCAGACTCTGCCTCGCCTGCTTCCAGTCGCCCTCGCTCGCGGTGCCCGCGGCAATCCGTTTCGCTATCAGCATGAACTGGCGCGCGGTTTCGCTCTCCGGTGGCACCGCATCAATCAGTCGATTCAGGGGCATCAGGCTGTTGTCGTTGCCATAGGTTCCGCGCTCATAGCCTTCCGGAGGCTGCACCACACTCGCCAGCACCATGAGCTGCGCCGAATCCTCAAGTCCTGTCATGCGCCGCAGCATCCTCCGCGTCACCGCGCGGGGCTGGATCCCCAGGTATTCAAGCTTCTCCGACACTAGCTCCATGCGGTAATACATCGACTCAACATCCTGGACATTCTGCGGAGACCATAACCTCTCCGCAATGGCGGCAGTGCGCGGCCATATGCGGCTGTCAATATTCTCAGGGGTGGCATACTCCGCCCACATCGCCGCCTCGCCTCCCAGAATCCGCTTCTTTTCTTCCGCGCTAAATGTGCCCGCAGCCGCGCCCAGCGGATCAACCGCATAATGCTGCGAGGCTGGCTGGTTAAGGTCAATGTAGTATCCGAACGAAAGCAGGCCGCGATATCCCCCTCGGGCTGCGGCCGCAAGCGACTCCTGTCCACGCCACGATTGGATAACCACATCCTTCGGCGTGCCCGGCTGCAGCACCTCGTCCCATCCCTCCATGATCTTTCCGTGCTTCGCAATAATTTGCTGCACGCGCGCCGTGAAGTAAGCCTGTAGCTCCGCATTGTCCTTCATCTTGTGGTCGCGCTTGAAATTCTGGATCGCGACATTCGCATCCCATTCCTTCCCGTTGCACTCGTCCCCTCCAATGTGGAAGTAAGCGTCCGGGAAAAGAGCAGCCATCTCACCGATAAAGCTGTCCAGGAAAACGTAAGTGCTCTCGCGTGTTGGGTCCATGCCCGAATCGGCGATACCCCATTCGCGCATGATCTGGTAGGGTCCTTTGCCGCTCGCTAACTGCGGATAACCCGCAAACCACGCCGTAGTGTGGCACGGCATATCGAATTCAGGTATTACCCGGATGCCGCGATCGTGCGCGAATGCAATCACATCGCGTATCTGAGCCTGCGTATAGTACAGCCCGTCGGAACCCTCTTTCTGCAGCAACGGGTGCTTCAAGCTTTCGACGCGAAAACCTTGATCCTCCGACAAGTGCCAGTGGAAGACATTCAGCTTGACGGCTTCCATGCCGTTCAGGCTGCGCTTAATAACTTCAACCGGCATGAAGTGGCGACCCGAGTCAATCATCAAGCCGCGCCATGGAAAGCGTGGACCATCTTCGATCTCAATGGCCGGCACCACAAAACCGTCGGGAGTAATCTGCACCAGTTGTAACAATGTCTGCAGTCCCCGCAGAACACCCAGCGGGTTTGGCGCATCGAGTCTAACTTCCTCGGGCGTCACCTTCAGCTGATAGGACTCTTCCTCGCCCAGCTTCTGCACTTCCGCGGAAGGACCTTTTGTATGGATAAATATCTTCGGCTTGTTGCCCATCGTAGGCCAGATCAGAATCCCGGTCTCGCCCGACAGCCGCTCAAGGAATCTGTCGCGCGCCCGATCTAACCGGGGTTCCGTGTAACCCTCGAATGCAACTCCAATGGAGCGATCAACAACGAAAGTGCCCGACCCACGCCGCGAATGCGCAGGCAGTGGCATAAGCGGCAGATCGGAGACCTGCGCGAGAGCCATGCTCTCAACCCCAAAACAAAGCAGAAGAGCTAGGCCGATTGTCGAAATAGAAACCTTGCCGAAGTTATTCAATTCTTGGTGACCCCATATCTGCCGCGTATAGCCATGACAAGTAAAGTAAAGTTAACCCTTCTAACTCGCACACCGACTTATGCGACGACTTAGCTAAGTCCTATTGACGAACCGCTCCGCTTCTTCCAGAGGCCGCGAGTAAAATCAGGGAATTTCATCGGAGCACTACCCTCGCCTACTGACGACCTGCTCAAAGGCCCGGGCGCGGACCAGGCTGCAGCATCGTATACGTCAAAGTCCGGAACCAGCCCCTCCCGCATGCACTGCAGCAGGCGATACACCATGATGAAGTCCATCCCTCCGTGGCCCCCCAGCTTGCGCGCAATCTCGCCCTCTTTCTTCCACAGGGGGTTTTCATACTCATCTTTGAAGCTGTCAATCGTGGCCCATGCCTCGTCACCCTTCTGCCCTTCCAAGTAGATACGCGGAGGATAGTCAGCAAACACGCCCTTCGTTCCGCCAATCACATTAATCCGGTCATAAGGATGGGGATTTACGGTGTCATGTTTCAGCGTTATAGTCAGCCCGTTCGCGGTCTTGATGAGGGAAGTATTCAAATCGCCGTTAATATACTTCTCTGCCATGCGAGGATCGCCGGTCTGCAGGTGTGTCTTGCGATATTCATCCAGTCCGCGCTGCGGCGTGCTCATCGAAACCATGTACGCGAAGCGATCGCCTCGGTTTATCCCCATGTAGTTGGCCACGGGCCCAAGCCCATGTGTGGGATAAAGGTTCCCATCACGCAGCGTATGCGCGGTACGGCGCCACAATCCCTCACCTTTCGCCGAGAAAAGCTCGTCACGCAGATCGTGCAGGTACGCGGCCTCTCCATACAACGGGTCGCCGAACCGCCCCGCGCGAATCATATTCAGGATCAGCGTCTCGTTATAGCCATAACAGCAGTTTTCCAGCATCATGCAGTGCCGTTGGGTTTTCTCTGACGTATCCACCAGCGTCCAGCAGTCCTCGATCGTGTAGGCTGCGGGCACTTCCGTCGCCGCATGCTTCCCGTGCTCCATCACGAAGACCGCCATCTTTGCATGCCAGTCCCACGGTGTAGCAATCACCACCAGATCCAGATCCTCGCGGGCAGCCAGCTTCTCATATGCGTAATCGCCCTGGGTATAGAGACTCGGCGGTTTCTGGCCAGCCTTCTCTACCATTGCTTTCGCGTTTTCCGCCTTCTCCGCCACTACTTCACAGATCGCGAGCACCTGCGCATCCGCCGCCAGAAAGTCCTCGAGCAGCGACGTTCCTCTCCCTCCCACGCCGATGAAGCCGATTCTGGGATTGGCCGCCGCAAACGGCATCCCCATCACCGACTTGGGAGCGGGCTTATTCTCTGCCGCGTTCGACTCCTCCAGTCCCAACGCGGCCGCGGCCATGGCGCCCAACTCCAGAAAATTCCGGCGTGAAAGCAATGAACGAATGCCCGAATCCCCAATAGCCATTTCTAACCTCCCGATCCAACGACTCTAAGTTCCAGATTGCACCCAAATCGCCTGCCAACCTCGCAGACCTGCACCGTCTTCGTTCCGAACACGAATCAGGCGTTGGAGTCGCCTGATTGTATATCACCATCCGCACGATTCGAGCCGATCTACAGCACCGCGCAGCATCCTGCTTTACACCGGCTTCCATTCGACGTATAAGGCTACCTTATAAAGACTTGGCTGGAGATGCCGATGCTCCCATCGACGGTTACGCAGGACGAGCCCACCGTAAATTCGGAAGTCTCAATCGGCGTGCCCGTCACCAAGTCGGCTCCGGTCGTTCGCAACATAGCGGTGGACGCATATCGCGGATTCGTCATGCTCCTGATGATGGCCGAGGTGCTCCAATTTGCCCACGTAGCGCAATCCTTTCCCGGCAGCACCATCTGGAAAGTCCTCGCGTTCAACCAGAGTCACACCGAATGGGCAGGATGCTCCCTTCACGATCTCATCCAGCCATCCTTCACTTTTCTCGTCGGCGTTTCCCTTCCCTATTCCATCGCCAGTCGGGTACGCAAAGAGGAGTCATTTGCGCGTATGTTCGCGCACACCATCTGGCGTTCGTTCGTGCTCATCGCGCTCGGCATCTTTCTGCGCTCCATGTACAGCACGCAAACCAACTTCACCTTCGAAGACACCCTCACCCAGATCGGCATGGGTTACACCTTCCTCTTCCTGCTGGCCTTCCTCTCGCCGCGTTTGCAGTGGACTGCGCTGGGCGTCATCCTCTTCGGCTACTGGCTGGCGTGGGCCTTGTATCCTGCTCCCGGTCCAGCATTCGACTACGCCGCCATGGGAGTTCCCGCAGACTGGCACCACAACTTCAGCGGATTCGCCTCGCACTGGAACAAGGGCAGCAACCTCGGAGTCGCCGTCGACCGCTGGTTCCTCAACCTATTTCCCCGCACCTCGCCCCTCATAGCTAATAGTGGCGGCTACCTTACCCTGAGCTTTATCCCCACACTGGGCACAATGATCCTTGGCCTCGCCGCCGGACGCTGGTTCCGGTCCTCGGCTCCTGTCATCCCCATCAAGCGATTCGCTCTCGCGGGCATCGCACTCCTCGCCGCGGGAGTGTTGCTTCACGTCCTCGGCATCTGCCCCATCGTCAAGCGCATCTGGACCCCGAGCTGGGTCCTGTTCAGCGGGGGAGCCTGCTTCTTGTTACTCGCCGCCTTCAGCGAGATCATCGATGTCAGGGGACATCGCAAATGGGCTTTCCCCCTCGCCGTCATAGGCACCAACTCCATTGCTGCCTATCTCATCGCACATATTGGGGAGCACTTCATCATGAGCAGCTTCCTCATCAATCTCGGCCACGGGGTCTTTCAGATCTTCGGGCTCGCACTCGAGCCTCTTCTCCTGGGAGCCGCCACCCTGCTCGCCTATTGGCTCTTCTTGCTATGGTTGTATCGCCGCAAGATATTCCTCAGAATCTGAACTGGCCTTGTCAGCCAGCCGCAAGACCGAATCGGCCAAACACACAAGCGATCTCGAGCGGAGGTATGGACGGCCATGAAGGTCATTCTGTTTGGAGCCACGGGAATGGTGGGTCAGGGCGTGCTGCGCGAGTGCCTGCTCGATCCTACCGTCGAAATCGTTCTCGCCATCGGCCGAACAGACACCGCCCAGCGCCATCCCAAACTCATGGAAATACTGCACGCTGACTTTTTCGACTTCACCGATATCCAGGAACAGCTCTCGGGCTTCGATGCCTGCTTCTTTTGCCTCGGCATTTCCTCTGCCGGCATGAGCGAAACAGAGTATCAGCGAGTAACTTACGGCTATACCCTCGCCGCAGCCGAAACTCTCGCCCCGCGTAATCCGGGCATGACTTTTATCTACGTATCCGGCACCGGCACCGATAGCTCAGAACGCGGTCGCGTCATGTGGGCGCGCATCAAGGGAAAGACCGAGAATGCGCTGCTCAAACTCCCCTTCAAAGCTCACTACATGATGCGCCCCGGCTTCATCCAGCCCATGCACGGCATCCAGTCGAAGACCAGGCTCTATCGCAGCCTCTACGCCGTCTCCGCACCGCTCTTCCCCGTCTGGAACGCACTGCTTCCCAACTACGTCACCACGACCGAACGCGTCGGCCGAGCGATGATCAAGCTCGCAAGAGATGGCTCTCCAAGAGTCATCCTTGAGAATCGCGACATCAACGCGCTGAGTGCTTAGCACGCCAATACAACGAACATTCGCCCCCCCAACACCCGCCGTAAAACTCTGCACCATGTGATTTAGATCACTGACCAGCCTGCGATCTCGCGTAAACTGTCGGTATGTCGGCATTTCTCTCAAAACGGGCAGTGGTCGCGATGACGCTGTTTCTCGCGCTCCTCGCACCCGCCGCCGCATGCTTTGCCTCCAGCACTGCCCGTTCGACACACGGTTGCTGCGCACCCAGGCCCAATCAGCACCACGACACGCGCTCCTGCTGCTCCAATTCCGCGATCCCGAGTGCCGTGGTAGTTGCGGTGCACCACCAGGCCGCGCCAGTTGCAACTCTCGCTGAAGCCCAGGCCCCAATGGTCAGTTCCAGCAGCCATACCTCGGACCACCATCCAGCCTCACACCCGCCGGGTCCGCCAGCACAGCCCTCCGTCCTCAGACTCTAGCTTTCGCTTCTCTCCGTCGCCGCCCGGATTCGCATAACTGCATCCGGACAAGACCCCTTGCAGTCCAACTGCGGAGTTAAGCGTGAAACAGCTCTACCCATCGCTCGTTCTTTTCCTGGCTCTTGCGGTCTCCGCCGACGCCCAGGCTCACCCCGGCGACCATCCCAGCGCACTTGCCCCCATCACCACGGAGCAAGCAATCCAGATCGCTCTCCGGGACAATCCCGACATCCGTGCCGCGGTACGCCAGGTCTCCACCGCTCAGGCCCGGACCGAGACCGCCGGGAGCCGCGACGATCCCATGTTTCAGTATCGCGACTGGGGCACGCCACTCAAGCAGCCCTGGGATCTGAATCAGGCGCAGAACATGTTCATGATTCAACAGACCTTCCAGCGTAAGGACAAGCGCGCTCTGCGCACCGTCCTCGCCGGCGACGACGTGCAGATGGCCTCCGCCGAAATGGAAAAGACCCGGCAGGATGTCACCGCCTCCGTGCGCAAGGCCTGCATCGATCTTCTTCGCAACGCAGACGAGATGCGTCTGCACGACCGCGAGGCCACCCTCATGCGCGAGGCGCTCGCCGTGGCCATGGCCAAGTACACCGTCGGCAAGGTTCCCCAGGCCGATGTGCTCCGCGCCCAGATCGTCCTCACCCGCCTGAAGGAGCACATGCTTGAGCTGGAGGAAGAGCGCGACACGGCGCGCGCAGAACTCAACATCCTGATGGGTATCGACCCCGCAAACCCCACTGAGGTCCTCGGCGTCTATCGCAGCCCAGCTACTCTCCCCTCGGCCGACGAACTCGAGCGCATCGCCATCGCCCATCGGCCAGAACTCGCAGCGATCCGCCAGCAGATGGCCTCCAATCAGGACCAAGTCAAGCTCGGCCGCCTCGCTTATCAGCCCGACTACACCGTCGGCCTCGGCTACATGGTCATGCCCACCGGATCGCCCTTCCGCAATGCGTACATGGCCGAGTTTTCAATCGAACTTCCCTGGCTTAACCGCCAGAAGCATGATGGCGAAGTCCGCCAGGCAGCCATCACCATCGATCTCCGCCACGCTGAAATGGATGCGCAGCAATCCCGCGCCCGCCTCGAAATCCAGCAGGCCCTCACCAAGGTGCTCACTGCGCAGAAGCGTCTCGTGCTCTACCGCGACACACTGAAGCCGCAGGCCGAAGCCACCTTCCATGCCTCGGTTGCCGCCTACCAGAACGACCGAGCCGAGTTCCTGAACCTCATCGACAGCCAGAACCTGCTGCTCGATATCCAGACCGCAACTTTCAAGGCCGCGGCGGATATGGATACGGGCCTCGCAGATCTCGAGCGCGCCATCGGAGCCCCGCTCCCTGGCTCAACCGACGACACGCCAAATGCCACTCAAGGGGAAAGCAAATGACCCGTAACGAAAAGAAGCTCTTCGCCTTTGGAGCGGCTGCCGGAATTGCCCTCGCGATTCTTGCCGGCGTTCTTGCCATCAACTGGCCGCGCCTGCACGCTGTCAAGGGGACCGCCACCACTGCGGTTGCCGAACCAGCTCCGACACCCCCGGAGATCTCCGGCCCTCAGCCTGGAGCCACACTTCAACTCTCCCCCGCCGAGATGACCGCGGCGGGAGTGCAGGTTGCCGCAGTCCGCACCGCACGGCTCAAGACTGACATCGAGTCCTTCGGCCGCGTCGAGCAGCCTGAGGCGCAACTCGCCGCCATCAGCGCGCGCATCGGTGGACGCGTCGACAAGCTCTACGTGCAGTACACCGGCGAGAAGCGTTCGCCGCGGCCAGCCGGTCGCCGAACTTTACAGCCCCGAAGTCGCAACGGCAATCGAGGAGTATCGCCTCGCCGCAGGATAATCGCAGCCAGCTCGCCCAGTCCGACGATGCCGATGCGCATCGCAGGCTGACGCGCTCGTCACCGCCAGCCAGCGCAAGCTCGATCTGTGGGGCATCAAGAGACAGATCGAAGCCGGCCGCAAGCAACGGCACGCCGCACGTCACGCTCTACGCCAACGCATCCGGCACCGTCGTCGATCGCAAGGTGACGCAGGGTCAATACGTCAACGCCGGCGATACCCTCTTCACCGTCGCCGACCTCAGCCAGGTCTGGATCAAGGCCGACGTGTATGAAGATCAGCTGCCCCAGATCCGTCCCGGCCAGGACGTCGAAATCACCTCCGAAGCCCTGCCCAATCGCATCCTGCACGGCCATGTTGACTTCATCGAGCCCGCCGCAAATCCGCAGACGCGCACCGTTCCCGTCCACGTGCACGTCGCCAATCCCGGTATGCGCCTGGTCCCCGGAATGTTCGTGAGCGCCAATCTTCTCAGTCCGCGCCGACCGCGAAACCCTCGTCGTCCCTCGTTCCGCCGTGCTCGATACCGGCATGCGCAAGATCGTCTACCTCGCCCGCAACAATGGCGTCTTCGAGGCCCGCGAAGTCGAACGTCGGAGCCCCCTCTGAAGATTTCTTCCCGGTCAGCAGCGGCCTCAAGCTCGGCGACAAGGTCGTGCTCAACGGCAACTTCCTCATCGATTCGCAGGCCCACCTCAGCTCCGGCGTTGGCGGCCAGTTTGGCGGCTCCAAAGAGTTTAGCGGCAATCGAGCAGGGCGCAACCACAGCCGGCTCTGCCCGGAGCAGCTAAGATCGAGCATCACCATCGATCCCGATCCTCGAAGGGCGGCGAAGAAAATAACTTCCACGCCCAGCTCTCCGACTTCGCAGGAAAGCCAATCCCCGGCGCAAAAGTCACCGTCACGCTCGTCATGCCCGCCATGCCCTCCATGAATATGCCGGAGATGAAGAATTCATTCGACCTTCCTGAGATGGGCTGGAATGTACATGGGCAAGGGCCAGGTCCGATGGCGGATCGTGGAATGTTGTCGCAACCGCAACCAAAGATGGCAAGACAATCGCCACCTTCCACACACACCTCAACGCAAGGTAAGAGGCAGCGATGATTAATCGCATAATCGAGTTCTCGA
Organism: uncultured Acidobacteriaceae bacterium; assembly: GCA_963725995.1. Lineage (GTDB taxonomy): Bacteria > Acidobacteriota > Terriglobia > Terriglobales > Acidobacteriaceae > JANXZS01. Next base: position 229,433 of record CAVSAX010000021.1, read on the forward strand.
TGAAGAACCGCTGGCTGGTCGTGGCCGTCTACGCCGCGCTCGCGGCCTGGGGCTACTGGGCGCTGCTGCATACGCCCATCGACGCCATCCCCGACCTCAGCGAAAACCAGGTCATCGTCTTCACCGACTGGCCGGGCCGCAGCCCGCAGGAGGTCGAGGACCAGATCACCTATCCGCTCACCGTCAACCTGCAGGGCCTGCCGCAGTGTGCGTACTGTGCGCTCCGCTTCCGCCTTCGGCTTCTCGATGGTCAACGTCATCTTCGAGGATCGCGTCGACATCTACTTCGCGCGCACCCGCGTGCTCGAGCGGCTGAGCCTCGCCAGCAGCTTCCTCCCGCCCGGCGTCACGCCCGTCATGGGGCCCGACGCCACCGGCGTGGGTCAGGTCTTCTGGTACACCGTCGACGGCCCGTACGACAGCGGCACTCTGCACTCCATCCAGGACTGGTTCATCAAGTATCAGCTCAACTCCGTCCCCGGAGTCGCCGAAGTCGCCAGCGTCGGCGGCTTCGTCACGCCAGTATCAGATCGATCTCGACCCGCATCAAACTCCGCGCCTACAACATGCCGCTGAAAGATGTCGTCGCCGCCGTCGAGCGCAGCAACAACAACGTCGGCGCCAAGGTGATCGGAGATCGGCGACACCGAAGACATGGTGCGCGGCATCGGCCTGATCCGCGGCGTCAAGGACATCGAGACATCTCGCTCGCCGCCGTACAACGGCACCCCCGTCTACCTCGGCAACGTCGCCAGCGTGCAACTGGGTCCGGAGTTCCGTCGCGGCGTGCTCGACAAGGACGGCAAGGAGGCCGTCGGCGGCGTGGTCGTCATTCGCTACGGCGCCAATGCGCGCGAGGTCATCGCCGCGGTCAAGCAGAAGATCGCCGAGATTCAGCCCGGACTTCCGCGCAGGCGTGAAGCATCGTTCCGTTCTACGACCGCAGCATTCTCATCGATCACGCCGTCGACACGCTACGCCACGCGCTGATCGAAGAGATCATCCTCGTCACCCTTGCCCACATCCTCTTTCTGTGGCACTTCCGCAGCATCCTGGTCGTCACGCTGCCCTTGCCGCTCGCGGTCCTCGGAGCCTTTCTCTTTATGAAGGGCGCGGGCATCTCCTCCAACATCATGTCGCTCGGCGGGATCGCGATCGCCATCGGCGTGCTCGTCGACGCCGGCATCGTGATGACCGAAAACGTCATTCGCCATGCCGAGCAATACGAAACGAAGAGCACGGCAACTATCGCGATCACATCTGGGAGATCACACTCGACGCTGCCAGCTGGTAGGCCGGCCCATCACCTTCGCCATGGTCATCATCATCCTGGCCTTCGTTCCCGTCTTCGCACTCACCGGCATGGAAGGCAAGATGTTTCATCCCCTGGCCTTCACCAAAACTTTCGCGATGGTTGGCTCAACCATCCTTGCCATCACGCTGGTCCCGGTGCTCTGCACCTTCCTCATTCGCGGCAAGCTGCATCGAGAAGAAGACAATCCCATCATGCGCGTGCTTCGCGCCATCTACCAGCCCATCGTTGCGCTGGGCGCTACGCCATCGAGCCATTACTCTCACCGCCGCAATCCTTCTCTTCGCCGCCGCTATCTACACGGCCACCACCATCGGCTCTGAGTTCATGCCGCCCCTCGACGAGGAGACCGCGCTCTTCATGCCCATCACCGATCCGCGCATCTCTCTCACCAAGGCGACAGAGATTCTCCGCCAGCAGGACCGCATCATCGCGCGCCGATCCCGCACGTCGCCATGGTGGTAGGCAAGGTAGGACGCGCCGAAACCTCAACCGATCCTGCGCCGGTCAACATGACCGAGACCACCATCGTCTTCAAACCTAAAGACGAGTGGCCCAAAGGCACCACCAAGGACTCGATCCTCGCGCGCCTCGACGACAAGCTGCGTATCCCCGGCGTCACCAACATCTGGACACAACCCATCCGCAACCGCATCGACATGCTCTCCACCGGCATCCGCACCCAGGTCGGGAGTCAAGGTCTTCGGCCCCGACCTCCGCGTCATCGAGCAGAAGTCCGAAGAGATCGAGCGACGTCCTGCGTACCAGATTCCAGGCGCCAGCGATCTCTATGCCGAGCGCATCACTGGCGCACCGTATCTCGAAATGACACGTCAACCGCGCCGCCGCTGCCCGCTACGGCATCAACGTCGCTGACGTCGAAGACGTGATCGAGACCGCGGTCGGCGGCAAGAACCTCACCACCACCATCGAAGGCCGTCAGCGCTTCCCCGTGCGCGTTCGCTACGCTCGCGACTTTCGCGACAACATCGCAGCAGCTCGGCGACGTCCTCGTCACGGGAGCAAGCGGCTCGCAGGTGCCGTTGCACGAAGTCGCAGACATCCGCACCGCCATGGGACCATCCATGATCAGCAGCGAAAATGGCCTGCTACGCGGTGCCGTCCTCATGAACGTGCGCGGCCGCGACGTTGGCGGCTTCGTTGAAGAAGCCAAGCGCACCGTCAAACAACAGGTTGCAATGCCCCCCGGCTATTTCTTGAGTGGACCGGTCAATACGAGAATCAAATCAGTGCAAAGAGGCGCCTCGAACTCGTCATCCCCGTTGTCCTGCTCATCATCTTCGCGCTTCTCTATCGTACGTATGGCTCAATAAAAGAAGCCCTGCACGTGCTCCTCGCCGTTCCCTTCGCGCTCACCGGCGGAGTCTTCCTCGTCAAATTCCTCGGCCTCAACTTCTCCGTCGCCGTGTGGGTAGGATTCATCGCCCTCTTCGGCACCGCCGTGCAGACCGGAGTCGTGATGGTGATCTATCTGGAAGAGGCGGTCGCCCGTCGCACTGCACTCGATGGCACCCTCACCCGCGAGGGCCTGCACGCCGCGGTCATGGAAGGGGCCCTCCTGCGCCTGCGCCCCAAGGTCATGACCGTGGCCACCGTCGTCGCCGGCTTGCTCCCGCTCCTCTGGTCCACCCGCACCGGCGCGGAGTTCATGCGCCCCCTCGCCGCTCCAGTACTGGGCGGAATGATCAGCTCCCTCGTTCACGTCCTCATCGTCACGCCGGTCATCTTCACCTGGCTGCGCGAGCGAGAGATCCGCCACATAGAGACGGCGCCAACCACATAACTCATAATGTCGCGGCGCTACCGGGACCTGCATTTCTCTACCGCCGACACACGCCCCCGCGACCACCGCGTCACCAATGCGCTACACTGCTATCCGGCGACAGCAGCGTGTAATTCACGCTCTCTCCCGTGAAGTGCAAGAAAACAACTATGCCCAATCCATCTCGCCGCAGCGTTTTGCAAGGGGTCCTCGCAGGAGCAGCCTTGGCCTACACATCACCTATGTCATTCTCTGAAACCAGCGCGCCCATTCATCGCAAGGATCGCATCCACCAGTCCGTCAGCCGCTGGTGCTACCAGAAGATCCCACTCGACGACCTCTGCGTCTACTCCGCCCACATCGGCCTCAAGGCCATCGATCTGCTTCAGCCCGAGGAGTGGGAGATACCGCGCAAATACGGACTCGTCTGCAGCATGGGCTATGCCGGCGGAGGTGAAATCAACTCCGCCCTCAACCGCGTCGAGAACCACGCCCGCATCGAAGAGGGATTCCGGAAGAACATTCCGCTCGCAAAGAAAGCGGCAGTTCCCAACGTCATCACCTTTTCCGGGAACCGCGACGGGATGTCCGACGAAGAAGGCGCGCGCAATTGCGTCATCGGTCTTAACCGTGTCAAGAAGATCGCAGAAGACAACAACGTCACCATCTGCATGGAACTGCTCAACAGCAAGATCGACCACAAGGGATATATGTGCGACCGCGCCGCGTGGGGCGTCGCCGTGGTCAAGGAAGTAAATTCACCCAACGTGAAGTTGCTTTACGACATCTACCACATGCAGATCATGGAAGGTGACCTGATCCGCACTATCCAGCAGAACAGTCAATGGTTCGGCCATTACCACACCGGCGGAGTTCCCGGCCGGCACGAGCTCAACGATACGCAGGAAGTCCAGTGGGATGGCGTCATGCGCGGCATCGTAGCTACGGGATACAAGGGCTATGTAGCCCACGAATTCGTCCCCACAGGCGACCCGCTAACCTCCCTGCTCCAGGCCGTGGACCTCTGCGACGTGTAACGAACTAAAGATAACTCGCTCAATCCCCAGCCCGCTGATTCGCTGACCGGTTCTCAGCTGACCGGCTCTTAGCTAGCCCCCAGCGCATCTGCGTCCGTGGGAGTATCAACATCAAACTCCCCGCCTGGGAAATCAACGCACCTCACCTGGGCCGCATGCTGCATCACCACTCCACGAGCACCGCGGTCCCCACTCAACTCCGCCAACTCTGCGAAGTAATCCAAGCCAAAGACCGCCGGCACACCGAAGACTCCCTCGTATCGCGACGCCGCAATTGTGCCTGCTCTGCCGCCCTGCTCCGCCATCAGCGCACGCAGCAGCTTCACGTTCACATTCGGCTGATCGCACACCAGCAGCAATACTGCATCCGGCCTTGCCCCTTGGGTCAGCAGCGAAGCCATCGCACAGCGCAGCGAGGATCCCATCCCCTCCCGCCACGCCTCATTGACCACCGTCGCCACATCCAGCCCATCGAGTTCCCGGCTCATCTCTCCCGCGGCGGCGCCCAGCACTACCACGTTCGGAGCGCAACCCGCCTCCACCGCCATCCGCGCCGTCCTGCGCAGCAGGCTCTCCCCGTCAACCTGCAGCAACTGCTTCGGCATACCCAACCGCGTTGAAGCGCCCGCCGCCAGCAGTATCGACGCACAATTCGCCATGATTATCGTCCGCCCTCTCGCACAACTACTCGCCAGCGCAATCTCACGCAGGAACCTCCATCGCGCCCGATTCCCTCTTCTTCACCGACGGGCCTGAATCCCCTCGACTCAACACCGATTGAATCTCCGCAACAATCGCCAGCGCAATCGTCTCCGCCGTATGCCCACCAATATCCAGTCCAATCGGTGAATGCAGTCGCGCCGCTCCCGCCATGCGTTCCCCGTCTGTTGCCACATCCGCCAGAAGCTGCTGCGTCCTTTGCCTCGGCCCCAGTTGCCCCAGGTAGCGCAGTGGGGTCGAGAGTAGCGCATTCAGCAGTCGCTGATCCTGCTCAAAACTATGCGTCATCAGGACAACGGCGTCATCGGCTCGCAACCCACATCCCGCCGGCAACGCCTCCACAGGACAAGTCACAACGTTGGTTGCATTAGGAAAGCGCGCCGTCGTCGCCAGTTGCGACCTCCCATCCGCAACCGTCACGTCCCATCCCATCACGCGCGCAATGTGCACCAGCGGCTTCACATCGTCGCCCGCGCCAAAGACCACAATCCTCTGTCGCGGCGGCAACGCCTCGACCAGAACCTCAGCGTCCCCCAGGGTCAAATACTCATGGGCTTCCCTCTCCGCAACCCGCTGCAATGCCTCTCCTACCGATGCGCTCTCCAAAATTCCGCCGCCAGCATCGCCGGGATACAGCCGCTGCATCCCGGTCTCATCTCCGCTCAACACGGTGGCCATAGCAGCATATGCCCTCGACCCCCGCAATTCGCGCAGCTTATCCATCCGCTCAGCATCTTCCGGCGTCACGCGCTTCAACAGCACATACAGTGTCCCGTTGCAGCCCAACCCATACGGAATGCCATCTTCGCCTGAAGTCTGGTATCGCTCCACCACCGGCCCCTGCTCGGTCAGCCACCAGGCCTTCTTCTGGATCTCCCCTTCCAGACATCCGCCGCTCATCCCACCCGTGCGCTCACCTTTATCGGTCAGCAGCATCCGCGCGCCCACCCCCCGGTACGAGGAGCCTTCCACCTTCACCAGCGTCGCCAACAGGCAGCGGTCTCCGCCTCGTCGAGCGGAGTCGTACGCAGCTAAAAGTTCATCCAGCTCTTTCACATCGCACCCTTATCGGAGAAATCTGACCCTGCTGCTTAACTATCTGAAACTCTATTTCATCTGCTTGTAACCAGCTCCGCTGCTCCGGTTACACGTGCCCTTTGAATACCGTATTATTACCTAACATTCTGCGCGTCGCCGAGTGGCCCAAGGGGGTGCTCCGTTGTCTGACACCGAAAAGCGAACCGTTACACGCCGCGGTTTTCTCAAAGCTGCGGGCGCTACAGCCGCCTCCACTGTCGTCGAATCTGCGCAGGCCATCACCAAGGACCTCCGCGAAGCCACCAGCCAGACGCCGACCCATGGACCGGGCGCTGTTCCTGTCACCCTTCACATCAACGGCTCGCCTCACACCATCTCGGTTGAGCCGCGTACAACCCTTGCCGAAGCGCTCCGCGACCACCTCGCCCTGACCGGCACCAAGGTCGTCTGCGATCGTGGCTCCTGTTCCGCCTGTACTGTCTGGCTGGACAAGGTTCCCACCCTCTCCTGTATGACCCTCGCAATAGACGTAGGTTCGCGCAAAATCACTACCATCGAAGGCATCGGCACTCCCGAGCACCTCCATCCCGTCCAGGCCGCCTTCGTCAAGCACGACGCCCTGCAGTGCGGTTTCTGTACTCCCGGCATGGTCATGAGCTGCGTAGCTCTCCTCGAACACAATCCCAATCCCAACCTCAATGATGTCAAACATGCGGTCAGCGGCAACCTCTGCCGCTGTGGAACCTATCCCAAGGTCTTCGCCGCAACCCTTGAAGTCGCGCAAGCTCATAAGTCGCTCGTGCAGCCAATCTCCTCCACCAACGGCAAGGAGGTTATCCATGGATAGCGAAGCACTCGCACTCGAGCAGGCACAAGCGAAATCCTCAGATCACAGTGCACAGAAGGCCGCGCAGCCCAAGCCCGCACCGGCCAAAGCCACCCCTCCCGATGCTAAGACAGAGGTCAAGCGCACCGACAGTTTCCTATACGGAATTCCCCAGCTCGGCACCACTCACGTGGATCGCCAGGTGCCCATCAGCGAGCCGCCACCGCTCGCCGCCAACCCTGACCTCAAGTTCGTAGGCAAGCCTACACCCCGCTATGACGGAGCGCTCAAGGTGACCGGAGGCGGCAAGTACACCGCTGACGTCCACCTCCCCGGCATGCTCTACGCCCACATGGCTGGCGCTACAGTTCCTCACGGCAAGATTCTTTCCATCGACACCTCGGCTGCTGAGAAGCATCCCGGCGTGAAGGCCGTCCACGTAATTCAGCACGTCCTGGGCGTCGCCGAATTGCGCGACCCCTCCAAGGAAATCCCCTCCCGCTACCCCATCGTCCGCTACTACGGTCAGCCCATCGCCGCCGTAGCTGCCACATCGCAACAAGCAGCCAACGACGCCATCGCCCTCATCAACGTGAAGTACGACGCCATGCCCTTCGTCGTGGAACGCCATGCAGCGCGCGCCTCCGACGCTCCCCTCGTCTATCCCGGACCCGCTGACGAAGCAGGGACCGCAGGCGGTGGCGGAGGTCCGGCAAATGTCCCCCAGGTCGGCAACGTCCACGGTCCCGCCCGCAAGACCGTTGGCAGCGTCGAAAAGGGATTTGCCGACGCCGACGTTGTTGTCGAAGCCGAATACTTCACCCAGGTCCAGACTCACTCCGCGCTCGAAACACACGGCGTCGTCGCGGACTGGAAGCCCGAAGAACTCACCGTCTACGCATCCACCCAGGGCACCGCCAGCGTGCGCGACGAATTCGCCAGCTACTTCAAGCTTCCGAAGAGCAAGGTCCGCGTCATCACCGAGTACATGGGCGGCGGCTTCGGAGCAAAATTTGGAGCCGGCAATGAAGGTGTCGTTGCCGCCGAACTCTCTCGCAAGGCCAAGGCGCCCGTCCGCCTCATGCTTGATCGCCGTCAGGAACACATCGTCTGCAATCGCCCTGACTCGCACCAGCATCTCAAGATCGGTGCAAAGAAAGACGGCACTCTCACCGCCATGCAGCTCACCAGCTATGGCACCGCTGGCGTGGGTACAGGAGCCGGCACAGCAGGCCCCGTCACCAACATGTACAAGTGCCCCAACCTGCTCACTGAGGAATACGACGTCTTCATCAACGCCGGTCCTGGCGCAGCGTTTCGCGCACCCGGCCATCCCCAGGGCTGCTTCGCGCTCGAGCAGTCCATCGACGATGTCGCTGAAAAACTCGGCATGGATCCCCTGGAATTTCGCGGCAAGATCGACGAAAGTCCCGCCCGCAAAGTCGAACGCCAGCTCATTCTCGAAAAAACAAACTGGAGCAATCGCCACGCCGCCGGCGCTGATCCCGGCCCGCTCAAGCGCGGCATGGGAATCTCGCAATCCGTTTGGTACCGCTTTGTCAATCTCAACTCCTCCTGCGAAGTGCGCATCTCCAAAGACGGCTCTGTCGAGCTGATGTCCGCGGTCCAGGACATCGGCGGCGGCATCAAGACCGTCCTCGCCCAGTGCGTCGCGGAAGAGTTCGGCATCCCCCCGCAAAGCGTCGTCATCCGTGTCGGCGATACCCGTTACCCGATCGGACCAGACTCCGGCGGCAGCATCACTACCGGATCCATCTCGCCCGCCGCTCGCAATGCCGCACATCAGGCCAAGATGCACCTGCTCGCAGCCATCGCGCCATCCCTCGGTGTCTCCGCCGATCAGCTCGTCGTCGCCGATGGTCGCGTCAGCGTGGCCTCCGATCCATCTCGCTCGTGGACTCTCCGCCAGGCTGCGGCGAAAATGCCCACAGACGAAATCTCCGCCCGCGCCACTCGCATACCCGACTACACCCGCGACCGCATCACCTATGGCGGCGTCGACTACGTTGAGGTTGCCGTCGATACTGAAACCGGTCGCGTCCACGTGGAAAAAGTCTTCGGCGCTCATGACTGCGGACGCCCCATGAATCCCCTCGGAGTCATCAGCCAGATCAACGGCGGCATCCTCCAGGGCATCTCCTACGCGCTCTTTGAGCAGCGCATCATGGACGCCGGAAAGGGCTACATGATGAATGCCAACCTCGAAAACTACAAGATAATCGGCGCCCGGGAGATTCCGGAAATTGAAGTGGTCCTCGTCGAGAACTACATCGCGCAAAGCTCAACTGACGCGGCAGGCATCGGCGAATCCGCTGGCATCATCGCCCTCGCTGCCGCCGTCGCCAACGCCTTCTACAACGCCACCGGCGTGCGCATGCGGCGCATACCGATGACACCGGCAAACGTGCTGGATGCTTTGGGCAAGTCCGGCAAGGAGATGCACGCATGAACAGCTTCACGTTCGTTGACTGCACCACCGTGGATGAGGCGCTACATCACCTGAAGGGCGACGCCATCGCCAAGGCCGGCGGCATCGACCTGCTCGACCTGATGAAAGACGGTATCCTCACCCCGCCGACCCTGGTCAACATTCGACAGGTCAAGTCTCTGCACGGCGTCGAAAGCACCGCCCAGGGTCTGAGCATTGGGCCGCTCACCACGCTCGCCCAGATCGCCGCGCATCCCGTCATCCAGAAGCAGTACACAGCCCTCTCGGATTCAGCCGGACACGCCGCCACGCCGCAGGTCCGCAACATGGCCACTGTCGGCGGCAACCTCGTGCAGAAGCAGCGCTGCTGGTATTACCGATCGGCGGAGTTCAACTGCCTGCGCAAAGGCGGCGACACCTGCTACGCGCAAAAAGGCGAGAACCAGTACCACGCCGTGATGAACAACGATGTCTGTGCCATGGTGAGCCCATCGTCCACGGCCGTTCCCCTGATGGCCCTCGGCGCACTCATCGAGATCACTTCCAAAAAAGGCAAACGGACAGTCCCTCTGAACGAGTTCTATTTCAAGCCGGAAGACAACCTGCTTCAGGAAACCGTGGTGTCGCCCGACGAGCTCATTACGCGCATCCTCGTCCCCGCGCCCCGGCCAGGCACCCGCTCGGCCTACCAAAAATACGGCGAGAAAGAGAGCTTCGACTGGCCTCTTGCCGATGCCGGAGTCGTGCTCGTGATGGATGGCGACAACTGCAGCAGCGCCTCCATCGTCCTCGGCGCCGCCGCCCCCACTCCCATTCACGCCACCGCGGCGGAAGCATTGCTGCGCGGCAAGACTCTCGATGAAGCAACCGCACGCGCTGCCGGAGCAGCCGCCGTCAAGGGTGCTACGCCCCTCGCCCAGAATGGATATAAGGTCCAGCTCCTCAGCACCGTCATCTATCGCACCATCCTGGTGGCAGCCGGACAGATGAAGAACGATCCCAGCGCGGTAGGAGGTATGGCATGAGTGAGTTGATTGCAACAACCCGATGCAGTTGCCTGCGCAGCAAGTCGTCCTATGGCGTCTACGGCGAGGATCTCGAGCACCTCGAAAGCACCATGGGAGCAACCACAACCTACTGGTGCCTCAAAACCATGAGCAAGTCCGGACCCGACGAACACTACGTCCACAAATCGCTCTGCGTGCCCGGCCGTTCCTGCCATCAGTCCGAGGACGGCGAGTAACCGCAGCCCGTACGTTCAACGGCCTCCAGCGACTTCACGCTCACTCGCTAACCGGCTTTCAGCGAACCGCCCTTTAGCTAACCGTTGTTTCAGCTAACAGCTCTTTAGCTAAATGCCTGTAACCTTTCCCCTCCCGCTGAATCTCACTACCAGGGAGGAGTATTTCTATGGGGATAAGGTCGCGGTTGTCCATCACAGCGCTAATAGCAACCTCAACCTTCGTCTGCGCCTCGCTCTACGCCGCGGACAACCTCAAGCTCAATCAGCATCTCGACTACACCAGCGATAGTCAGGATGGCCCCCTCATCACCGGCGACAATCTCTCCACCGGACCCGCCGCGGGCAAGCCGAACTACATCATCATCTACGCCGAAGGATGCTTCAACTCCAAGCAACAGGCTCGTCGAACCGTCAACCTCTACCAGCGCTATCGCGACCGCGTCAACTTCGTCATCGTGGATCTTGACCAGCATCCATCGACGGCGCAGCAACCGCTGCTCAAATCTTTTTACAAGGGATACATCCCCACCGTCGTCGTCATCGACAGCAAGGGCGCTACTCTCTACTCGCGCGCCGGGGAAGAAGATGAAGCTGCCCTAAGCCGCCTCCTCGACCAGGCGCTCCAATAGCATGACCGCCACGCTCGAACAGGAAATGCAACTCATCGCGCGAATCCTCCAGGGAGAGCGCGACCTTTATCACGACCTGATCCGGCCCTGCGAACAACTCGTCTTCAGAACCGCATACTCGCTGCTCAGGAATGAAGCCGAGGCCGAAGATGCTGCTCAGGAAGCGATCATCAAGGCCTTCCGTGCACTACGAAACTTTCGCGGACAATCGCGCTTCAGCACCTGGGTCATCTCCATCGTGTTTAACGAAGCGCGCGCCCGCCTGCGCAAGAAAGACCGCGCCGTCACCGAGTCATACGACGATCAGGAAGTGGTCAATCCCGCGCTCCTTACCGACTGGCGCGAGATACCCTCAGAGGCACTGGAGAAGCAGGAGTTGATCCGCCACATCGAGCAGGCAATCGACAATCTTCCGCTGAACTATCGCGAAGTCTTTGTCCTGCGCGATCGCGACGAACTCGCAATTGAAGAGATAGCCTCGCTGCTCAGCATTACGGAGAACCTCACCAAGGTCCGCCTCCACCGCGCCCGCATGATGTTGCAGAAAACCCTCGCGCCCTATCTCAAGAGCACCGTTAAACCGCGCAGGCCCCGCTTCTTCCAGACAGGAGGTGCACTGTGAGACTCGAGTGCAAGCACGTCTGGCAATACATCTCGGACTATATCGATGGCTCGGTCCCGCCCGAGCAGCGCGCCGATATCGAGAACCACCTCGCTCACTGCGAGATATGTTCCGCTATTCTCGATTCCATCCACAACATCCTCATCCTCACGGCAGATAACCGCGTCTTCGCTCTGCCCCTCGGCTACAGCGACCGCCTGCACGATCGCATTGCGCTCGAACTCGCCGCCGCCGGAAATTCTAGTGGGGATGGTGGATCATCGGATGGGTAATCCACTCGGCAACCAGCCCGGCAAACGTCAGCACCGCCAGGCCAATCTGCCAACGCTCCGAACGCAGCGCCTTCGCGCTAACCGGCTGCAGCCGCCACTGTGCTGCAGGCCGATTTCGCAAGCGCCGCACTTGCCAGATTACGAATAAGTTCAGCGTCGCTCCGGCGAAAGCAAAGACCATCATCGGGATCCGCACAATGTCCGCGTGCCATCCCCGCGCCGGAGCATCCGTGCCCGCAACCGCCGCCAGTGCCGACAACCCAATCAGTACGCGTATCCCGCTATAAGCAATCACCGCCGGGCACAGGGCCTGCAGCAGCGCAAACAGGAAGCTCGTTAGGCCAATCCATTTGCGGCCAACTGTACCCGCACCCGTCTCCGCAGTATCCATGCTCTGCACTGTAATGGATTGCCTCCCACAGGTAAAACGCAGCAGTGAGCTCGCCGGATCTCCAACTCCGCGCAGATGACCCGTCTTCACAAAACTCGCTGACTCTCGAACTGGCTTTTCGCTAACCGCCTTTTAGCTAAGCGCTCCTTAGCTTGCGGCGGCCAGCCGCTCTAGCTAATCCCTACCTTGTACCGCGGCCACAGCGGCCGCATCGCCTCGTGATCGATCGACGGTTCGCCGTCGCACTCCACCTCAATCACCGTCGCCGGATTATCCGGCGCCGCAAGCGGCAAGCCCGTGAGCCTCAGATAAAACTCATCCTGCGTAAACGCCACTTCTGCCCCGTCTTCAGCATCCGCGCAGACAGCACCTTCGTTTTCAATCCGCCAATCGCAATCACCGCACCCGGCTGGATAGAAGCTCAGCCACTCCGCCGCCGGCGTGTCACCCGGCCAGTAATGCTGCTGCACATACAGCGTGTTGCCGCGTCGCGTGAAGTTGGCATTCGTGTTCCAGCCGAACTTGCCGCGCTCGGTCCCGTAGATCGCCTTGCCGTTGTCTCGAGCCACTTGCCAACCGTCTCCAGCATCTCTACCGACTCTTCCGGAATCGAGCCGTCCGGCTTCGGCCCGATGTTCAGCAGATAGTTGCCGCCGCCGCGCGCGCAGGTCGCCAGGTTGTTCACAATCGTCTTCGGCGTCTTCCACGCATCGTCCGCCGCGATCGAATCCCCAGCTATCGTTCAGCGTCATGCAGGTTTCCCACGCGCGCCCGCCTTCGGACGCCTCAATGTGCTGCTCCGGCGTCGAAAAATCTCCCGGCAGTCCGTTGCGGTTGTTCACGATGATCTCCGGCTGCAGCTCGAACACCATCTCGTTCATCCGCTCCGACTCCCACTGCTCCGGCGTCAGCGGCCAATCACACGTCGTACCAGAGCACGTCGATCTTGCCGTAGTTGGTCAGCAGTTCGCGGATCAGCCCGTGCGTGTAGTCCACAAAGCGCTCGCCGCGCCGCTTCGTCGGTCTTGCACGTCGCGCCATCGGGATGGTGCCAGTCCATCAGCGAGTAGTAGAAGCCGACGCGCAGACCCTTCGGCGCGCGCCGCGTCGACAAATTCGCGCACCAGGTCGCGCCCCGGCCCCTGCTTCGGCGCGCAGTAGTCGGTGAGCTTCGTGTCCCAATGGCAGAAGCCCTCGTGATGCTTGGTCGTCATCACCATGTACTTCTGCCCGGCCTGCTTGGCCAGCCTCGCCCAGTCGCGCGCGGCGTTCGGCTTGGGATTGAAGTGCTTCGCCAGAATTTCGTACTGCGGAATCGGAATGCCTTCCACTTCCATCGCCCACTCGTGCTGCCCGATCACGCTATAGAGTCCCCAGTGGATGAACATGCCGAACTTCGCTTCGTGCCACCACTTCATCCGCTTCGCGCGCGTCGCCGCCTGCGCCTTCTGCGCCTCCGTAACCGGAGCAGCCGTCTGCCCCTCCGCAGCCGCGCTGCTCGCCGCTCCCGTGAACGCCACCGCACTGGTAGCCCCGAGCTCTTCAAAAACGACCGCCGCGTAAACCCCTCAAAATTCATGTCTTCCTTTTCCCCTTCTTTTTAGCCGTACGCACACCCGCCTACCCATCCCCGCGCGCCACAAGAGAAAAGTCGGCGTCCTCGGGATACGCCGCATGCTGGCCTTCGACCGCGCATTTCGTCTATCGTCGATGCAGGTTTATTCTCACAGCCCGGCTCAAGGAGCATCTCCATGAAGTGGTTCTGCACGCAGACTCTCGCGTTTGCTCTCGTACTCGCGCATAGCTCCGTGGCTGCAACCGCCCCCGTCTCCGATCCCGCGCAAAATGCGCAGCAGCCTGCCGCCAGCGCTGCACATGCTCCAGACCCGCTCGGCGACCTGGATTCAAGTTTTCTTGAGGCTTACACCTCGCTCATGGCGTCGGTCACTAAAGCGGGCCGGCCCTATATCGTCGTCGCCGGCAGCAACCTGGAGTTCCACCGCAAGGGTCAGCAGGAATCAGTGCGGGTCTTGCCAGACATCTACCACGCGCTCAAAGACGTCGCACACATTCCTTTCACCATCTATCTCCGGTTGGTGGCCGCCGCCGATTCCGGCATGCCACTCACCGACGAGCAGCTTGCTCAGCTCCGATCTTTCTCGTCTCAGCTCGTCTCCGGCCGTACAGCGCTCACCGCCGCAGGCTTCGATGCCGTGCAACTTTACCGGCAGCAAAAGATTTTCGATGATTCGATGTCGCTTCTAAACTCGACCATCGCGGCGAAACAAATCTCCAAATCCGCCCTGGAATCATTCACCCGAGGCGTCGCGCCACTTCTCCTTGCCGATGCGGATGACGCCGCCTGCTATCAAATCCAGGCAACGCATAACCAGATGATGAAGTGGAAGAGCGTCCTCACCAGTGAGGAATGGACTCACCTTGTGGTGGTAAATATGAGCGGCCATCAGCCCCGTTATCGCAACGTGGAGACGCAATACTTCGGCTGGCTCTTCAACACGCAGGGACCGCAGTGGTCTTACCCCGGAGAAAGCGTGCGCATGATCTACGCTGAATCTCTCTCTCCGGGCCAGGGTGCCGACGCCGAACTCGCATCAGTCGAGATAGATGCAGCCGCAGCCCGCGCCTTCTTCGGCAACGAGTGGCGCTTGAGCGAAGACCTGCTCAGCGACGGGGCCGCCAAATGCATCGCCAAACTACCCGTAAGTGATCGCCAGTGGCATTGAGTGACCCACAGAATTACAAAGGATATCGACGCAGGGACCGATGTGTGAAGTGATGGCACTTCAGATCGCAGCGAATGGAGGAACGCTACTCCTATTCGCAGCCGCGTGATATCCTCGCGCCCTATGAAGAGATCTCTATTTTCGTTGATCGTAACGGCAGCACTCTGTGCAAACGCCTGCGCCCAGGGGCCTCGCCTGCTGGCGGTCAATCAGGGCGATAAGACCCTCAGTGTCATCGATCCGTCAACTAACAAACAGCTTGTGGCGATCGACGAGCAGCAGACCACAATGCACGCGCATGAGCTCGCACTCTCGCCCGATAATCGCAGCGTGTACTTGCCCATCTATGGCAACGCCGGCGTAGGTCAACCCGGTCTCGATGGGCATGAGATGCTCGTCGTCGATTGGGCCACCGGCAAAATCACCAGCCGCGTCGATTTCGGACGTGGCGTACGTCCGCACTGTGCCGTCTATGAGCCGGTCAGCCGAATGCTCTACGTCACCACTGAGCTCGACAACGCAGTCACCATCATCGATCCCAAATCGCTCAAGATCGTCGGCCAGGTGCCTACCACGCAGGAACAGTCCCACATGCTCGCCATCACGCGCGACGGCAAGCACGGCTACACCGCCAACGTCGGACCCGGCACCGTTTCTGTGCTCGATCTCGCCGCACGCAAGACCGTCAAGGTCATCCCGGTCTCATCCATGACGCAGCGCATCGCGCTCTCCGCCGATGACAAGTGGGTCTTCACGTCAGATCAGACCGAGCCCCGCATGGCCGTCATCGATACCGCTACAAATACAGTCGCCAAATGGATCGCCCTGCCCGGGCTGGGCTATGGATCGGCCGCCACCAGCGACGGCAAATGGTTGCTCGTCGCAATCCATGATAAGGACATGGTCGCCGTCATCGACCTCGCCACTATGAAGGTCGCACGCACCGTTCCCGTCATCGATCAGCCACAGGAAATGCTCATTCGCCCCGACGGCAAATTCGCCTACGTCTCAGGCAAGCCATCGAACAAAATCGGCGTAATCGACCTATCCAAGTGGAAGATGACAGCCACTATCGAGGCGGGCGACTACCCCGACGGCCTGGCCTGGGCCAGGTAATACGCTTCCAGACGGCGAGATTTGTGCAGATTGGGCCGGATCTGGTGAGGATTCGACGGGTTGGTTTTGCCTCGGCCTCGTTTGCCTCTCGCATTAGCCGCGCGAAAAGATGTGTTTTTGCGCTCCAAAACGTGCAACAATTGTCGTTACCTTTATCGATTTATGCATGTCGAAAACATGCGTTTTGGGGCCGCAAAAGCCCACTACTAATCGATACGAACACCACCGGCTCGCGGGTGCGGTCGAGCAGCCTGGCACGGTAGGTGTACGGGTTGCGGTGTCTAAAAGTGCAGCCTTCTGGTTTGACGTCGCCGGGTGGCAGGGCTACTATGATGTACGATAACTTCATCGCTTAAGGAGCAGCACCAAGTGGCACACAGCAAGCAGGAAAAGCTAATCGTCGTCACCGGCGCAGGAGGCTTCATCGGCGGCA
The DNA here is from genome assembly GCA_963725995.1 of uncultured Acidobacteriaceae bacterium. Lineage (GTDB taxonomy): Bacteria > Acidobacteriota > Terriglobia > Terriglobales > Acidobacteriaceae > JANXZS01. The sequence goes on from CAVSAX010000021.1 coordinate 246,048, forward strand.
ACCTCATCCGCGCCCTGAAAGACCAAGGCCACAGCCGACTGCGCGGGGTCGACATTAAGCCCCTCGAGCAGTGGTACCAGAAGCTGGACGGGGTCGAGAACCTGTCGCTGGACCTGAACGACAAGAACAGCTGCGAAGTAGCCACCGAGGGCGCCGTCGATGTATACAACCTCGCCGCCAACATGGGCGGCATGGGCTTCATCGAGAAGAACAAGGCGCTCTGCATGCTCTCCGTACTGATCAACACCCACATGCTGATGGCAGCGCGCAAGTATAACGTTGAGCGCTTCTTCTACTCCTCTTCGGCCTGCGTCTACAACGGCGACCTGCAGCATACCGCCGACACCGGCGACCGCTTCAACGCGCCCTCGCTCAAGGAGGAGGACGCCTATCCGGCGCTCGCCGAGGACGGCTATGGCTGGGAGAAACTCTTCAGCGAGCGCATGTGCCGCCACTACATGGAAGACTTCGGCCTGCACGCCAGGGTGGCCCGCTTCCACAACGTCTACGGCCCCTGGGGAACCTGGTTCGGTGGGCGCGAGAAGGCTCCTGCGGCCATCTGCCGCAAGGTGATCGAGGCCAAGCTGAGCGGCGAGCATGAGATCGAGATCTGGGGCAACGGCCACCAGACGCGCAGCTTCATGTATATCGACGACTGCGTCCAGGGCGTGGACAAGATAATGAACTCGGAGATCCTCGAGCCCATCAACCTGGGATCGAGCGAAGCGGTGAGCATCAACCAGCTGGTCGATATCGTCGAAGCAATTGCCCAGATCAAGCTCAAGCGCAACTACAACCTGGACGCTCCCAAGGGCGTCAACGGCCGCAACTCCGACAACACCCTCATCCAGAAATACCTGGGATGGGAGCCCAGCATCTCCCTGCGACAGGGCCTCGAAAAAACCTACGCCTGGATCTACGACCAGTACCAGCGCAGAGAAAAGGGACTCCAAGGCGTCGTCAGAGAAGCTGTCGAAACCATTTAGCGCGGAACGGAGAAAACGGAACAAATGCCAGGGCCGTGGGATCACCTGATCGTCACCGCAGCGAACAGCCTGCAGGCAGCGGCTTACGAGTCTCAGATCGAGACTCGCAGGCGGCTGGGACAACTGACGCAGGTAAAGCAGGCGATGGTAGTCGCAGACATTGACGGCAGACGCATCGGCAGTGGCGGAAGCACGCTCGAATGCCTGAGGCAGGTAGTTGCGCGAGAGCGGCAAAATAGCCCCTCGCGCTCCGCCGAAGAAATTCTCAGCAAGCTGCGAATTCTCGTTCTTCACGCAGGCGGCGATTCAAAGCGATTGCCGGCCTACTCGCCGTGCGGCAAGATTTTTGTGCCCCTGCCAGGCGGAAGCTACAGCGCTCTCGGTTCTACCCTCTTTGATCGCATCGCGCCGCAATTCATGGCACTTCCGCTCACGCACGGCGGGCAGGTAGTCGTCGCATCCGGGGATGCGCTTATCAACTTCGATCCATCCTCTCTTCAGTTTTTGCGTGCCGGTATGACCGTGTTAGGAACGCCCACTACTCCTGAAGAAGCTTCGCGGCACGGCGTATTCTGTCCCGGAACGAATGGCTCAATTCGCCTGTTTCTGCAGAAGCCGAGCATGGCAGATCTGATTGCTACTGGCGCTCTGGACCGGCGCAGAAAAGCAGTGCTCGACGTTGGCGTGATGAGCTTCGATGCCGGCGCTGCGGCGCACCTGTTGAATGCTTTTTGCGAATTGGAAGCGCCTAGTTCACTGCTGCCGTGGAAGCCGGCTATGCAGACGGCGATCCTCGAACACGGAATCGATCTTTATCGAGAGATCTGCTGTGCTCTGGGAACGGAAGCGACTCTCGACCACTACATGCGCTCGGTCCGCTCAAGCGGCAGCAAGCTGGACGATTCTGTGCTCGCAGAGTTGTTCCATGCGCTGCATGGAATTCCTCTCAATCTGGAGATGCTGGCCCACTGCGGCTTTCTGCACTTTGGCTCGACTCGGCAGTTGATTACGAGCGGGATTGCGCTGATGACGCAAGACGAGGGCGCGGTACCTGTAATGACCACGCTCGCCATGAACGATGATGTAAACGGCGAAGGCGTGATTGCGGGCATCGATGCGTGGGTGGAGGGTTGCCGAGTGTCCGCTCCCCTTAGGTTGGAGCGCCGCAACGTGGTGACCGGGATTGACGTGACCTCGCAGCTCACGCTGAGCGAAGGCGCGTGCGTGGATGTCTCCGCAGGCGTGAGCCGGCACGGAGCAAAGGTGTGGTTCGTGCGCTGCTACGGCGTCGATGACACGTTCAAACACAGCTTGGGCAAGGGCGCGACGTTCTGTGGTATCTCTCTGGCTGATTGGATAGAAGCGGTGGGCGTTGCGCACTCGCAGATCTGGCCGGATGCACCGTTGGATGAAGAGCGAACATTGTGGAATGCGCGCCTCTTCCCCGCTGAAGGCGACCCGCAAGCCTATCGAGAATGGTTGTGGTTCTTTGATGTTGCGCATGCTACGCCTGAGCAGCAGAAGACTTTTCTGTCGGCGGATCGTTATAGCGCGATGGAAGTCGCAATGCAGGTCGATCAGGCTGCTTTCTATGAGCGCAGGTCAGTAACTCGATCGGCAGAAGTGGCGCGCTCGCTGCCTCGTTTGTTTGCCACCGGAAGCCGCTTCTCGTCGCTTGATCTAGCTTATGCCCTGAGGCGATCACTGCATCCAGCACACATGGTCGCGAGCCTGCTCCAACTCGCCCATGATCACCAGGTTCCTGACGAGACGCATGCCGATTTCGATTTCTGCCGTATCGCGCATTCTCTTGGCTGCGCGCTCGACGAAATGATCGAGAATTCGGGGGACGCCGAGATTTCGTTGGACGCTCTGATTCCAGGGTTGGCAAACGAGCTGCAGCCCGAAATCAAGAGCTGGACCGATGCACATTGCCTCTCATTGCCATCCGGCAGAACTGCCGCCAGTTGGGCGGAGCGCTTGCGAAAACTGGCTTTTCAGCAGATCAACGAGACCATTGTGAGCAGCTCCCTCGGATCAGGTGCGCGACCGCGCAACGCGTTGCGGCCCGATGAGACGATCTGGGGACGCTGTCCAGCGCGCATCGAACTCGCAGGGGGGTGGACCGATACTCCACCCTACACACTGGAATGTGGTGGAGACGTGACCAACACCGCCATCAATTTGAACGGTCAACCGCCGATCCATTGCTACTGCCGCATTCTTGACGAGCCGCTGATTCGCTTGAATTCGATTGACGGAGGGATGCGACTCGAGATCACCGAGCTTGCTGAACTCATTGACTATCGCAAACCGGGCGATCGTTTTGCACTGACAAAGGCTGCTCTGGCGATCTCGGGATTTGCGCCCGGAATGGCCAGTTGGCCGGATGACATTACGCTGCGGGAAATGCTCGAGTCCTTCGGTGGAGGATTTGAGATCACCACGATCGTCGGCATTCCGCAAGGCAGCGGGTTGGGAACTTCGAGCATTCTCGGCGCAGTTATTCTGGGGGTGATCGCCAGAATGACGGGGCGCGCGCTCAACCAGCAGGAACTATTTCATGACGTGCTTCGCCTTGAGCAGGGATTGACCACCGGAGGCGGCTGGCAGGACCAGGTGGGGGGTTGCGTGGGTGGCACAAAGATCACCTCTACGCAGCCGGGCCTCTTCCCGGATGCCCGCATCCACTTTGTCCCCAGCGACGTGCTTGACCCGAAGCTCAATGGCGGCTGTACACTGCTGTACTACACGGGGCTGACGCGCATCGCCAAGAATATTCTGGAAGAGATTGTCGGCGGATACCTCAACCGTGATCACGCGATCCTGGATGCGCTGGCAGACGAGCATATCGCTGCACGGTCGATTGCCGATGCCATGTCGCGGAAAGATATCGAGGCATTTGGTGCGGGTGTAGACGCGGCGTGGGCGCTGCAGAAGCGGCTTTGCAAGACCGTGACGAATCCAGCTATCGAGGCCCTGCTTGCGCGCGTCCGTCCATTTGTCCACGGTATGCGCATCTCTGGAGCAGGCAGCGGAGGTTTTCTTCTGCTGATCTGCAAGTCTCCAGGGGATGCGGCGCACGTGCGCCAACTGCTTGATGAGGAACCGCTCAACGACAGGTCTCGTTTCTTCGATTTCGAAGTAAATAACACCGGCCTCGAAGTGACTACCTGCTGAACAACCATCTTCGCCAGGCGCAAATTGAAAGGGGCCATTGGATGTCAAATAGATATTCCTGCTCATCGTCTGATCCGACGCGACGGCGTACTCATTTTGTTTCAAGGTGTATCGGAGCCGAGCGGTTCTGCCTGCGGTCTCTCTGCTCGTTTGCGATTGCGGTTCTGCTCGCCTGCACACTTCCACTTCGTGGGCAGAGCTCAAGCACGGCACCTACTGCAGGCCAGCTTCCCGCCTCGTTGGATCAGCAGTGGCAGGTCGGCAACAGCAAGTACGATGCGCAAAGAAAGAGCATCCTGCAGGAAGTTGACAAGGCGATTCAAGCCGGCCCATATCGACCAGATTATGAGTCGCTCGACAAATACCAGGTTCCGGAGTGGTATAAGGACGCGAAGTTTGGAATTTTCATTCATTGGGGCGTCTACTCGGTCCCTGCCTACGGTAACGAGTGGTATCCGCGAGAGATGTACATCCAGGGCTCTGACATCTATAAGCACCACATCGCAACGTATGGCCCGCAAAATAAGTTCGGCTACAAAGATTTCATTCCCATGTTCAAGGCTGAACATTTCGATCCCCAGGCATGGGCGCATTTGTTTAAAGAGTCGGGCGCAAAATACGTAGTCCCGGTCTTTGAACATCACGATGGTTTTGCAATGTACGACAGTGGCCTCTCAGATTGGACGGTGGCCAAGATGGGGCCACAGCGAGACACCAGCGGCGAACTGGCAAAGGCAGTGCGCGCCGAAGGATTGCGTCTGGGAGCTTCATCGCATCGCGTCGAACACAATTTTTTTCTGGGTGAGGGCCGCAAGATTGATTCCGACGTGAATGATCCGAAGTATGCAGGCTTTTATGGGCCCGCGCATGCATGGCTCGAGAACAAATCACCTACTCCGCTGTCGAATGACTTCACGTACTTGTCCGATGCCTACGGCGATGATTGGCTTGCTCGTTCGTCCGAGATTGTCGAGAAGTATCACCCCGACATCATGTACTTCGACTGGTGGATTGGCCAGCCCGGACTTCGCAATAAGCTTGCCAAGTTTGAAGCCTTTTACTACAACAAATCGCTGACCTACGGCGATCACGTCGGAGTCATCAACTATAAGGACTACGCGATCGAAGAGCACTCCGCTGTGCTTGATCTCGAGCGGGGGCAACTCGCCGATATTCGCCCGCTGTATTGGCAGACGGATACGTCGATCAGCAACCAGTCCTGGGGTTACATCCAGCACGATACTTTCAAAACGCCGGAGTTTGTGGTTCACCAGCTAATCGACATCGTCAGCAAGAATGGCAACCTTCTGATGAACATTGGCCCGCGCTCGGATGGCACGATTCCCGAGGAGGTGCAGCAGGTGCTGCTTTCGGTTGGCGCGTGGCTCAAGGTGAATGGCGATGCGATCTACGGAACTCGCGCGTGGAAAGTCTACGGCGAAGGTCCATCTAAAGTTGTCGGTGGTTCTTTCAACGACACGAAGGCGTCAGATTACACTGCGGCAGACTTCCGCTTCACAACGAAGGGCGCGATTCTCTATGCCATCGAGATGGCCTGGCCAGCGAACGGCGAGGCTGTGATTCACACCTTTGGAACCAGCCTGGGCAAGAAGGTACAGTCGGTCGCGCTGCTGGGCTCTGAAGGCGAGTTGAAGTTCCAGCAGGAGGCGGATGGCCTGCATATCCAGGTTCCGTCGCAGGCTCCGGGCAAGTTCGCCTATGCTTTCCGGATTGATGTGGCACAGTAGGCGGCTCGTGGCATACAGCGGTAGAGCGAGCTGAAGTTAAGCTGTGCGGGGCAGTTGATGGGCACGCGGGCCCTGATGGACCGCCCCGTTTTTAGACTACCTCCGCAATCCAAACGTGAAGATAGTTGTCGAACGCAGCGTGTGCCCGGGCATAAGAGTCGTCGTCGGAAAACGCGGCTCGTTGGGCGAATTAGGGAAATGCTGTGTCTCGAGACAGAGGCCGGTGCGCCTCGTGTATTGGGCGCCGTGGCGGCCAGTGAACGAGCCGTCAAGGAAATTCCCTGCATAGAACTGAATGCCCGGCTCCGTTGTCTTCACCGTCATCAGGCGACCACTGACCGGCTCATACAGTTCTGCGGCGAGGTTTAGTGCCCGGCTGGCTCCGTTCACCACAAAGTTGTGATCGTATCCTCCGGCCCGCGTAAGCTGTTCATTTTCCTCGTCGATGCGCGTGCCTATAGTGGTCATCTCGCGGAAGTCCAGAGGAGAACCCGCTACAGAGGCAAGCTCTCCTGTAGGAATGAGCCCGGCGTCTGCCGGTGTAAAGCGATCCGCGTATAACTTGAGCTGATGGCTAAGAATATCGCCGTCGTCATTACCCCTCAGGTTGAAGTAGGCATGATTCGTCAAGTTGATCACGGTAGCCTTGTCGGTGGTAGCCAGGTAATCGATATGGAGTGCATCGCCAACCAGCGTGTACCTGACCTTAACCGTAAGCGTGCCGGGGAAGCCCATGTCGCCATCCGCGCTCACGAGCGTCATCTCCACCCCGCCCGGTATCTCCTGTGCAGACCACACTTTCTGGTCGAATCCCTCGGGACCTCCGTGCAGGGTGTTCTGCTTGTCGTTGAGGGGAAGCTGATAGACGTCGCCGTCGATTGAGAATCGGCCAGATGCAATGCGGTTGCCGTAACGCCCAACGATAGCGCCGAAGTACGTCTTTCTATCTTCGAGAAAGCCGCCGAGAGAATCGTAGCCGAGCACCACGTCGGCCATTTTTCCGTTTCGGTCGGCGGTCTTCACGCTTACAAGCCTGGCGCCAAACGTCGTGACACGCGCCTCCACTGTAGCGCTCTTCAGCGTGTATAACTCGACGGCCGCGTTGTCCGGTCCGCTGCCCCACGCCTCCCTGGTCAGCGTTGTTGCTACCGCCATCCCCTCAGTAGATACATTTGTAGTTGAGTCCATCAGCGATGCATCCTTATCATCTTAAAGTTCTGTTATTTGGATGACCCACTCGCAGTCGTTTGCAGTGTCGTCGACAACCATCATAATCCCTGCCGGAAAAACATCGCCTTTCACGGGCTTCATCCTGGAAAGGCGTGTCCAAACGGTAGACTACCCGACCCGCCATCCCCACCGGCGTGCCTACCCGAGACCCACTTGTAACGCTTTCAACCGCGACCGCACTATTACGTTGATAGCTCTTCTTCCGGCCGTCAAAATTAATCAAACAGGTCTCCCAGATCCCGGATGAGTGGCTTATAGTGTTGTGGGACAGCAGTACGATATTGCGAGCTTCGGGCCGGATCAACCACTTGACCGTTGCCGGTAACAGCAAGCCCGGCGCCTGCCCTGCAACAAGGGATCTTCCTCTCGGGCTATGAAACGTACACTTCTCTGCTTCCGCGGAGTTTCTGCCAGTACATGCTACTGAGCGCTGAACGAGAACAATCAAGTCATCGATAGATTACGACACGGCCTCTTAGTGCGAAGTTGGCGTCCGGCCCGGCACACATGCTCGGCAAGTTGGAGCTATGCCTTGACGCCCCACCCTCTTCGAGAAATATTCGCCTGTCGCGGTAAAGGGGGCACATGCGATACGATCCTTCGGATTCGGAGCTACAGAGAATCTTCCAGCAACTGGGATTCGTGACTGGCTCGCCTCTTCTGCTTCCCGTGCTGAGGCGCGCGCGGAAGGCTGCTGAAGTCAGCGATGTGACAGTCCTGCTGGAAGGAGAGACGGGTACTGGCAAGCAGGTTCTTGCGCATGCGATACACCTGCTTGATGACAAACGTAAAGCCAGGTCCTTTGTCACGGTTCACTGCAGCACGATCACCGAGGCACTGGCCGAGAGCGAATTGTTCGGCCATCAACGGGGTGCTTTCTCTGGCGCCGTCACGAATCGCAAGGGTCTGTTCCAGTCCGCGCACGGAGGCACGCTTTTTCTTGACGACGTAAACGACTTGCCTCTACAGATCCAGCCAAAGTTACTCGATGTTCTGCAGCGAGGAACCGTTCGCCCAGTGGGATCGGATACCGAAACTCCCGTCGATGTTCGTATCATTGCCGCCGCAAATCAGCCTCTGGAAACAGTCACCCGCAACGGTCAATTCCGTTCGGACCTCTTTCATCGGCTCAATGTCGTGCGGTTGGCGCTGCCGCCGTTGCGCGCCCGGCATGAGGACCTCACGAGCCTCCTCCTGGCCTTTGCGTTGCGCCATCGCAACCTCTACCAGCCGATTTCGGAGATCGAACCCGGGTTGCTCGACTTCCTTGCCACCCTTCCTCTTTCCGGTAACGTGCGCGAATTGGAGAACGCTGTGCAGCGCATGCTTTTTTCGAAGACGCAAGGCACTACGCTCGGCCTGGAAGACTGGATGAGACAAGTCGGTTCAGAGCCATGCCAGGAGGATGCGGACTTGTTCGCTGAAACCGCGAGTGCTGTGTGGCGAACCATCTCGCGACGGGGATTGGGCTACGATCAGGCTCTTCTGGAAGTCGAGAAGAGAGTGCTGGAGACGGCTATCAATGTTCCGGGATCGACGCGGCGACGGACCGCGGAGCAACTCCACATCAGTGAACGCGCGCTGTATTACAAAATGCGCGCATGCGGCATAACCACTCGCTAACAAATCTCATCCTCTCAAATCAGGAGCGCCCATCGAGGCCCAACCTCTGGCGGATGCTCTTGCGCAAGCAGGGCCGACGCAACTGCCAGAACATGCAGCCTCACTGCAACGAGCTTCATTGACCTGTCCGCAACGAGCAATCCCATTAGAATCACTGCGTTTGGATGACATCGCCAAAATCCGGCTGGAGAGACGTTCGTTTACACACCGAATTTCGACTGCCTGATCTTGCGGCTCCGCGGCATTGAATTCCGCGCAACAGACTAGAGCCCAGACCTTGATCCGAAGCGTTGCAGTCACCATCTTCATGTTGCGACAGGAAGTTACAAGCCTCGCCTCGCGTTCCCGCCGAATTGGCTCGACAGAGCATCTGCTCTGGCACATCCCGTGCAATGAGTTGGTGCTTACAGTTCCCGCCTCGACCGCAGTCGCACTACCGGGAGGTCATCAGATTCGCGTGGGAGACAAAGTCCGATTTCAAGTTGCAGACATCTTTCTGCCTACGCGGGATGATTTGCCACAGGTGCTTGCGACGGCGCACGAGTTGGAAGGCACTGTTACCGATTTTTCTGACTCCGGACCCCAGCCCTGCGTTTTTGCCGTCGTTGACGTAATCGCGCACCACAACGTGGTCCTCCCCGTGGACAAGCTAAAGTTGCCAGGGCCTTCAGAACCGTCAGGACAGACTGAACCGCAAGTGGGCTGAGGATTGAGAAAGAAGAAGTGGGTTGGTAAAGCTCGAAAGCATTTGTGCGAGAAACGGAGATGATCCATGCCAGTTACACCGACTTATCCGGGCGTCTACATCCAGGAGCTCCCCAGTCCTGTTCACACCATCACAGCAGTCGCGACATCGATCGCCGCCTTCGTGGGATACACGCCGCGTGGCATCGACAACCGGGCAGAGGAAATCTTCAGCTTCTCAGATTTTGAGCGCCTCTTTGGCGGCCTCGCATCCAATAGCGAACTCAGCTATGCGGTGCAGCAGTTTTTCCAGAACGGTGGCTCGCAAGCGTACGCCGTGCGAACACCGATGCACTCTGCGACGGGCGCGAACGTGGTCTTCGACGGCATCCAGTTCACAGCACTCAGTAGCGGATCATGGGCGGACGGACAACTGCTTGTTGATGTGGATCTGCAGGGTGTCAATCTCGTCGCCGACCCGCTTGCTTTCAATCTGACGATCACCGATCTGGCCGACCAGACTTCTGAATACTTTCCCAATGTCACTCTAACCAGCACCAGCAGCCACTACCTGACCGCAGTGGTCAACGATCCAGACAATGGCTCGCAGCTGGTCAAGGCGTCCTTTCCGGGAGTGCCGCCAACCACTGCTGTAACCATGAGCGGAGTCGTCGGCGCCGCTATCACTGTGGCTAATGTGAATACGGCAGTCGGAGGCACCGCTACGACCACTGTGGCCTCAGAAGACTTCAGCCTGCAGTTGTCGACAAGCCTGCCGGCTTCAGTGCCGTCTCCCCTTCCTATAACAATAAAGATATTTGGCAATGGCACTCCGATCCCGCAGACATTGAGCGGGCTGGCGGCAAAGCTACAGTCGGCCCTCAATGCTGCACTGTCGGTCAAGATGCCCGGTGCATCGGTACAGTGCACGCTGGCGCCGAGTGGGACCGGACAGGGCATCCGCGTGAATGCGCTGCTTCCTCAAAACCCGGATGCGGTACTTCTTTTCAGTGCCCCGGCGAGTGGCGGCAATGCGGCGGCGGCTCTTGGGCTATCCGCGCTCACCGTCACCAATGTCGCGCACTACGCACTGGGAACAACGAATGCATTCGAAAAACAGACCAGCTCCGCCAAGGGTTCGGATGGCTCCGGACTACCGCAGACCGCTGATATCATCGGCGACCCCGCAGCCTTCAGCGGAATATACGCGCTGCTGAAGGTTGACATATTCAACTTGCTGAGCATTCCGGATGCAACACGCGCGATTCCCAGCAACCCCTCTTCGCTCGACCCCAACATCGATACAACTGCGATCTACAGTGCCGCAATTAGACTTTGCGATGATCGTCGCGCATTTCTACTGGCCGATGCACCTCCGAACGTGGCGACCGTATCCGCAGCTGTCGACTGGATTTCAAGCCAGCTTGCGGTCGTCGATCCTAACGGCGCTGCGTTCTTTCCACGTCTTCGCTTGCCTGACCCCGTCAACAACTACCAGCTGCGCACGTTCGCACCTTCCGGCGTTGTGGCTGGGGTATATGCAACCATCGACGGATCGCGCGGTGTATGGAAGGCGCCGGCCGGAATCGAGGCCACGCTCAATGGTGTCCAGAGCATGGTTTACAAATTGAGCGACGCGGAAAACGGCGTGCTCAATCCGCTCGGCCTCAATTGCTTCCGAACATTTCCTGTGTATGGCTCGGTGCTTTGGGGTTCGCGCACTCTGGTGGGCGCGGACGCGCAGACCAGCCAGTGGAAGTACGTTCCGGTCAGGCGAACCGCGCTCTTCATCGAGGAGAGCCTGTATCGCGGAACCAAGTGGGTGGTATTTGAGCCGAACGACGAACCGTTGTGGGCTTCGATCCGCTTGAACGTCGGTGCATTTATGCAGGACCTATTCCGCAAAGGGGCTTTCCAAGGTCAGACGCCGGATCAGGCCTACTTTGTTAAGTGTGACAGCGAGACCACGACACAAACTGACATAGACAACGGCGTCGTCAATATCCTGGTCGGTTTTGCGCCGTTGAAGCCGGCCGAGTTTGTGATTATCCAGATTGAGCAACTCACCGGACAAGCGAATTCCTAATTGAAAGGGTGACCTATGACAGAATTTGTCGCGAACGCGCAGCGTTTCGATCCATATAAGAATTTCAAATTTCGAGTGAAGTGGGACGGACGCTACGTCGCAGGCATTAGCAAAGTGTCGGTGCTGAAGAGAACTACCGAAGTGGTGAAGCACCGCGAAGGTGGAGATCCAAGCACCAGCCGCAAATCCCCGGGGCGCACTGAATTCGACGCCATCACTCTTGAGCGCGGCGTTACTCATGACACGGAGTTTGAAGTCTGGGCCGCCAAGGTATGGCAGGTGGGTGCGGGGCTTGGCTCTGAAGTCTCACTGGCTGATTTCCGCAAGGATGTCATTCTCGATTTCTATAACGAAGCCGGACAGCTAGCGATCAGCTACCTCGTCCATCGTGCGTGGGTATCGGAGTATCAGGCACTCCCTGACCTGGATGCAAACGCGAATGCCGTTGCCATCCAACACATCAAGCTGGAGAACGAGGGGTGGGAACGCGATCTCTCAGTGCGCGAACCGACTGAACCAACCTTGACTCCGAGGACCTAAGGCGTAGGAGGGCAAATGCGTGCGTTGAGCGGAGAGCTTCTGCTGGAAGCGTTCGACAAGGGGATGGAGGAGCACGATCTGGCTCGTGCTCTGACCATGCTTGCTGTCGCCATGCCCGCGAGCAGTCGACAGCAACTCGCCGAGAGCTCTATTGCAGAAAGAAATCTGTTGCTGCTGCAGCTACGGGAAGCCACCTTCGGCCCGGTAATGGATGGACTCGCCAAGTGTGCGGAATGTGGTGCTCCTCTGGAGTTCGCCTTCAACGCTCGCACGTTGATTGCGCAGCTCGAGAGCCAGCGAGGGCAACAGTCAGTTGGCTGGAGTGACGCTGGCCGAGACTACCGCTTGCGGGCAGTGAACAGCAACGATCTGCTTGCGTGCCTGACCTTGCCCGATGCTGAAGCAGCGCAGCGCCATCTTCTTACCCGCTGCTTATCCGTCTCGGGGCAGTTAAGCGACTCAGCAGACCCAAAGTTCTCGCCTGTGGTGATCGACAAGTTCGACGAGTTACATGGGACAGCTGAGCTTAACCTCTCCGTCGAGTGCCCGGAATGCTCTCGAAGCCAGTTGCTCGATTTGGAGATCGGGCGTTTTCTGTGGCTCGAGGTGCGCAATGCCGCACAGAGACTCATGCATGAGATTCATGCATTAGCGTGGGCCTATGGCTGGAGCGAAAGCTCCATCGCATCAATGAATTCAAACCGCCGAAATCAATACATGGAGATGCTGAGCGCATGAGCGTGATCGAGAGGATGATCCAGCGAGCCCGCGCCCCGCATTCTTCCGGCGTCCAGCCGCTATTGCCGCCACGCTTTGCCGTTCACGCTCTCAAAGGGGTCGCAGATGAGACTCCATTGGAGTTACACTCCGCTCACTCGCTGGTCTGGGATGCAGACTCCCCAGCAAAGCACTCCGCCACGAAAGCTTCGGTTGGCGAAGAGCCCCGAAGTGACTCCCCCTCTCCCACCCCCCCCAGCCGCTTACTCCGGCATGAGACAGAAGGAGCTCCACTTGCAGATCGTCGGCGAAGTAGTAGTGATCTTCGCGACGGCGGTGCTTCCTTCGCAATAACGCAGGTCGCCAACAAGGCCCCTTCGCAAGACCTGACAGAGATCGCCGCAGCAACTCAGCATGTTGAGCGCTCCTCGCAAAGTAGTGTGGAGCCGAGCCATACATCCGAACGATTTCCCGCTGAACGTGTGCGCGCGGCCTCGCAGCAAGACTTGGATTCTTCATTCACGAACGATATGCATCGACCCAGGCAAGAGAATGACTCGGGAGAAAAGAGGACCGCTCCCGACGTAAGCATAACGATTGGGCACATCGAAGTGCATGCTGCGCAGCCGGCAGAGCGAATATCGCGATCACAGTTTCGGCCTCGCGTTTCCCTCGATGATTTTCTAGGCCAGCACAGCGGAAAGCAATCATGAGCGACTACCTGGCAGTCGCAGCTGTCAGCGCGGTGCTGCGCTCGTTGTTGACAACCGCTCTCACCAGCGGCGGCCCCAGTTCAATCATCGGTTCGTCAACCACGGGCATCACGGCCACTACGCCCGACCTGATTACCACTGGGCCAAGCGAGCAGCCGCAGGTAAATATCTTCATGTACTACGCCAGCCTGAACCCGGCACTCCGCAGCCTCGGCTTGCCTTCGGCAAATGCCCAGGGCGCGCAATTGAGCAATCCTCCGCTCGCGCTCAATCTCCATTACCTCGTCTCCGCATACGGTGGAAACCAGTTTGATCCCGAGATTTTATTGGGCTGGGCGATGAAGGTCTTTCATGACAGTCCAGTGCTTTCTCGCCAAACAATTCAAGATGCCCTCACTGGCCTGTTGGCTCATCCCAACCCTGAAACTCAATTAGTGGCTGGCAGCACACTGCCCAATCAAATTGAACAGATTCGCATCACTCCTGAATCCCTTACCACCGACGAGATTTATCGGCTATGGACAGCCTTTCAGACGAGCTACCGGCCCACTACCTCTTACCAGGTCTCCGTCGTAGTCATTCAGGACACGAAGGCCTTCGCGTCGAATCTCCCGGTGCAGTCACGAACCGTCATGGTGCTTCCATTTGAATCGCCAGTCATCGATTCACTAACGCCCAGCATGGTCGCCAGCGGCGAGGTACTCACCATCAACGGCAGCAACTTCCTCGGAGACTCGGCTGCAGACACTCTCGTTTCGTTTGACGGGGCGCAAGCGATCATGCCGGATACGGTGCAGGCGAAAACCATTCGCATTACATTGCCGGCATCGCTGCGCGCAGGCACCCGCGTTGTCCGCGTCATCCGCAACGTTACCTATCCCAGTTCCACCACACCGCACAGCGGCTTCAGTTCGAACCCCACACCATTCCAGTTGACGCCTACAATCCAAGGGACATCTCCCTTCCAGGCAACGCAGGGCACACCATTTATAGTCACGCTCGCCCCGGTTGTGGACAGCACACAGCAGGCAACCCTCTACATTGGCGACGCTGCCATTCCAATCGAAGCACGCCCCGTGACAGGTCCCCCTTCCTCTGCAACTCTCACGTTCCCGATTCCGCCTACGCTTCCCATCGGGCTCTTCCCCCTGCGTGTGGAAATTGATGGAGCGCAGAGCAAGCTCACGTTTAGCAGCGGCCATTTCTCGCCGCAGGTCCAGGTGAAAGTATGAGTACACAAACTCCACAGGACTTGCGAATCGCATCGCTGGAAGAATCTCTCGATCGCGTATATCGCCTATTGGTGCGCTCGTCTGGCATAGAGGAGCTCGGCAAACCTTCGAGTTACCTCGCCTCTGCGCAACCGTGCCAAGGATTGCAGAGATTGAACTCGGTTTTCGGACTTTCATCGTTTGAGCAGGACCTGCTGCTGCTCTGCGCGGGCGCCGCGCTGGAGGGCAGGTTTCTCACGGCATTCGCGGCCGCACACGGCGATCCGGGGACCACTTGGCCCACATTCGGACTGGCCTTGTCTGTACTGGAAGACCCGCACTGGAGCGCGATCAGCCGCGCCCGCCCCCTTCGGTATTGGAAATTGATCGACGTGGCCGGCGCCTCAACACTTCACGCTGAGTTACGCCTCGACGAGCACATCCTTCAGTATCTTGTGGGATCGCCATCCATCGATGAGCGCCTTGAAGCGCTGGTGCATCCGCTGACTTCAGCGCCGTCATCGGCAGTAGCGCAATGCGGGAGTATGGAAGAGACTCTGCGCACAGGCCTACGTCATTGGCAGCAGCTACCGCCTGCGAGGCAGCCCATCCTTTTGATCGCGAATCACGATTCGACTCGTCTCTCTGCCTTTCGTCATCTCTGTGAACAGGCCAACATGCGGCCGCACTCATTGAATGCAGCGGATATTCCTTCGACACCAACGGAGCGCGAGCAACTTGCACGGCTGTGGACCCGCGAGTACGTCCTTGGTGCAGCGGCGCTTTACATCCGAACGTCGGAGACAGAGGACATCCGTAACCTTTCGGCATTCGTGCAGTTGCTGGAAACACCAGTTGCCATCGAAGTGCGTCCCGGCGGCCCGGTGGAGCGATTGGATGGTCTGCGACTTCACCTGCCTGCGATGACCGCGTCGGAACGTAAGCAGGCATGGACGACACATCTGGGCAGTGTGGCCGCTAGCCTGAACGGCTATCTTGATCGCATTGTCGAGCACTTTGAATTCGACGAAGACGCCATTCAAATCTCGGCTATGTCAGCTCGCCAGGAAGTAGCAGCAACCGGCGAAGATGCCGGAGATCTCACCTGGCGTATCTGTCGTCAACATGCGCGGCGCTCGCTGGATGCGCTTGCTCAGCGCTTGAACCCGCACGGAACCTGGGAAGATCTCGTCCTGCCCCCGGCGCAAATGGAGTCGCTTCGTCAGATCGCGATTCATGTACGTCAGCGGTCAATTGTGAACGAGCAATGGGGATTTGCAGCGAGGTATGAGCGTGGCCTGGGCCTGAGTGCCCTCTTCGGCGGAGCCAGTGGGACCGGCAAGACGATGGCGGCGGAGCTGATCGCCGCGGAATTGGATCTGGATCTCTACCGCATCGATCTCGCGTCGGTCGTGAGCAAGTATATCGGCGAAACAGAGAAGAATCTGCGCAGAATCTTTGACGCCGCCGAAGAGAGCAGCGCCATTCTCCTGTTCGACGAAGCCGATGCATTGTTTGGCAAGCGGAGCGAAGTGCGCGACAGCCACGATCGCTATGCAAACCTTGAGATCAGCTACCTTCTGCAACGCATGGAATCCTATCGCGGTGTGGCAATTCTCACAACAAATATGCAACACGCTATCGATTCCGCGTTCATGCGGCGCATTCGATTCATCGTGCAGTTCCCATTTCCTGATGCGAGCTCACGGGCCCGCATTTGGAAGCGAATCTTTCCCACCGCAACGCCCGTCGGACCGATTGATTTCGAGCGGCTCGCACAGCTAAATGTTTCTGGAGGAATCATTCGTAACATAGCGATGCAGGCCGCATTCCTCGCCGCCGAGGATCGGACAGTTATCGGCACGAGTCACCTTTTGGCCGCCACTCGCTCTGAGTACTCCAAGCTGGACAAGCCGCTCACCTCGGCAGAGACGCGGGGATGGCTATGAGGCATAAACCGAGTTTGTCTGCTTCTCGTTCGACTCCCGTGACCACGGCAGGTGTGCAGAATCCTCAGCATCCCGCTTCGATTCATTTCAACATCGGCCGCATAACACTGCATGGGTACACCACTGCTCATCAACGGCTCTTTACGAATTCACTTCAGAGATCGCTGGGAGAACTGGTCGAGGCGCGCCGTGACTCCGACTGGTCCAACGTGACCTCGCTGAGGATCCGCAAGATGAGTGGCGGAAAGTTGAATCCGGGCGCCTCGCCCGAAGAGGCAGCAATGCACGTCGCACGACAGATCGTGCAACACGCATTGCAGCTAAGCGGAGGAAGTCACGATGCCTAATATCTCTCCGCGATTGCAAAAGGGCGCAATCCTGACATTCGATCCGACAACCGGTGTCCCGCTGGGCAAGATCATGCTTCAGTACAACCCGGATTCGCTAACGCGGAGCCTGCGACCGCAAAGCGTCGGCGAGTCGCCAGATCGCAGCGAGATTCTCCGGTTGAAGGGACCACCCGTCGAGACGATCAAGTGCGATGTGGAAATCGACGCAACCGATCAACTCGCCAATTCGAATTCGACAGCGATGAGCCTGGGGATACAACCTCAGCTCGCGGTGCTTGAGTTGTTGGTCTATCCATCCAGTTCCGTTCTCATCGCCAACGAAGTGCTCTCGCTTCTGGGGACTATCGAAATCCTGCCGATGGAATCTGCATTGACGGTTTTCGCCTGGAGCAAGAGTCGCATCACCCCGGTTCGCATTACCGATTTGCAGATCACCGAAGAGGCCTTTGACCCACAGCTCAATCCGATTCGAGCAAAAGTCTCGCTCGGCATGAGGGTATTGAGCATCAATGACGTCGGCTTCCAAACACCCGCGGGGGCGTTGTACATGATCTATCAAACAACCAAGGAATCCCTTGCGCAGCAGGCGTGAAGAAGGCGAGGTCACTTATGGATAATGCGTTGTCATCTCTCATCACCTCCGCCGCAGGCACCGGTGGTCCAACCAGTACCACCAGCCGCTACTATGGTGCGCAAATTCAGCAGTACGTCGCGCCTGATGGCACACCGGTGAAGTATCTTGCACGCCGCATTCTTCCACAACCACAAATCTATACGTCGCTCCAGAATTACACCATCGTCGACGGAGATCGTCTCGACAACCTTGCTGCCAGATTTCTGGGTGACCCACTCCTCTACTGGATGATCTGCGATGCGAATGGGGTGACTGATCCTGACAACCTGACGCTGCAGGCAGGCCGCACAATCCTGATCCCTGTTGCCTCTGCGATTCCCGCGGGAGCACGCAATGGCTAGCCCCCTCTACCTCACGCTGCTAGCTGGGCCTGTGGAAGCAGTGCCGGTGCCTAAGCCGCTGATCGATGCGCTTACCTCCGTTGAAGTGACGGAGTCGGCCACCGGCCGCAGCGGCTTTCAGCTGACTTTTACGCTGGCCAACAATTCGATTCTGCAGACGCTGTTCCTGCTGGCGGGCGGAGCGCCTATCCCGGTTCTCCGAGTCATTCTCGTGGTCAGCTTCGGCGGGTTGCCACAGGTCATTATGGACGGCATCATCCAGCATCATGAGGTCGTGCCTGATGCCGCTCATGGCGCGTCGAAGCTCGTGGTTACCGGGCAGGATCTGTCGGCGTTGATGGACCTGATCGATTTTTCCGGCCTGCCCTATCCCGGGATGAGCCCGGACATTCGCGTCCTCACGGTCCTTGCCAAGTACGCCGCCTTCGGCATCATACCCGAAGTTATTCCGGTGCCAGCGCCAGACGTGCCGGTTCCACTTCAGCAAACTCCCTCGCAGAAGAAGACCGACCTCTCTTATATCCAGACTCTGGCAAGAGAAGCGGGCTACGTTTTCTATATCACTCCTGGTCCACTGCCCGGCATGAACCAGGCGTATTGGGGACCACAGATCCGAGTCGGAGTTCCACAGACTGCTCTCAACATCAACATGGATTCGTGGACCAACGTGGAGAGTCTGAATTTTCGCTATCAACCACAGAACTCAGTAACCCCGATCGTTTACATCCAGGACCAGACAACGAATGTCACCATTCCGATTCCCATTCCACCAGTGACACCTTTTAATCCCCCTTTGGGTCTGGTCGTACCTACTCCGCAAAGGATTGAACAGATGACATCCACCGCGAACCTGTCGCCCGCACAGGCGTTGATGCGGGGCATGGCGCGCGCGGTTGAGTCCGCCGATGTTGTGACAGGCGATGGCACACTTGACGTCGTTCGCTACGGGCAGGTCCTTCGCGCACGCAGTCTCGTAGGCGTTCGCGGAGCGGGTGTAGCGTTCGATGGAATGCACTACGTTGATAGCACTACACACAGATTGAAACCCGGCGAGTACAAACAGAGCTTCGTGCTCAAGCGAAATGCACTGATCTCGAATGTTCCGCTCGTACCCGCACTTCCGTATTAGCGCTTCAAGGATGAACACGTGAGCACGTTCTTCGGAAAATATCGCGCGACGGTACTGGACAACATTGATCCGTTGCAGATCGGGCGCCTCATGGTGCAAGTGCCCGACGTCTCGAACGTTATCCCTTCCACATGGGCGATGCCGTGCGTGCCATTCGCCGGCATACAGTCGGGCTTCTACGCTGTGCCCACAATAGGCTCAGGGGTGTGGGTAGAGTTTGAGCATGGCGATCCTGACTATCCAATCTGGGTCGGCTGCTTTTGGGGATCGGCCGCGGATCTTCCTGCACTCGCCCTTGCAGCGCCACCAGGGGTTCAGCAGGTCGTCATCCAGACAACAGAACAGAACATGCTGATGGTCAGCGACGTTCCCGGCCCAACCGGAGGCATCCTGCTTAAGACCGCTGCCGGCGCGCTGATCTCGATAACCGACACAGGAATTACGATCAGCAACGGACAAGGCGCAACGCTCGCCCTGACTGGGCCCTCCGTATCTGTCAACGAAGGCGCATTGGAGGTGATCTGATATGCCGGGCCCTCTCGTTCAACAAGGAGCAACCGTCATGTGCGTTCACGGCGGGCAGGCTTCCGCGGTTGTGCCCAACCCTGCGGTCACGCTCGACGGGATGCCGACCTGCCTGCTCTCTGATCCCTGGATGGTCGCGGGCTGCCCCGGCGTGCCATCCTCTGTCCCTCCCTGCGTTACTGCTCAGTGGATTGTCGGCACAACGCGCGTCACCTCCAACGGCCAACCGTTTCTCGTTCAGAGCAGCCAGGCGGTATGCACTCCAGCCGGTACGCCATTGCTTGTTGTGGTCACACAAACTCGGGTCACGGCGATTTGAGGCGTCTATGAATTTGGCCTTTGCGTATAACTTCGATTCAACTGGGCACACTGCGCAGACCGATCTGCTGGCGCACATCAACGACATGATCGAGCAGGTTCTGCTTACATCGCCTGGTGAGCGTGTCAATCGTCCTACGTTCGGCAGCGGTACTGCGCAACTGGTGTTCGCACCCAACAGCGATGTACTCGCCGCGGCGCAGCAGCAGGCTATTCAGGCTGGCCTTCAGCAATGGCTCTCCGATCTCATCCGCGTTAAGTCCGTAACCGTCGAAGCCAATGACGCGACCTTGCTCATCACGGTCGTATACACAGTGATCCAGACGCAACAACAGCAGACACAGCAATTCGTCTATGGCGGAGCAAACGTATGATTTATTTTTGCTCACAGAAACACCGCCGCGCTCTCGTGTTGCAAAAGCAGGGCCTGAACGGCATTGACTACCTTGAGGTGGTGGGCAGCGCGGGCTGCGGCAAACAACTTGCCGTAACTTTTCTTAAGGATGCGCGCCAACTCGCGCTCTCCCCTTCCAATATCGCCATCACCGGCGGTGCACCGATCAATGCTCTTTCCATCACACCAGCAACGGATGACGATCCTTACGTTATTGTCCTCAACCTCGACGCGACCGGCGACTTCTCGCCTTACACGCTTGCGTTAGTGGTCGCCCAAGATGTTCTCTATCCACCCGACGGCTTCGATCCTCAGCTTTCTTCCGTCGAGTTCTCATTCAAAGCCGGCTGCCCCTCGCCAGCCGACTGCCTTCCGGATACGTGTTGTCCAGGCCCACCGCAGACGCAGCCGGATATCAATTACCTCGCAAAAGACTATGAAGGCTTCCGCCAGATTATGCTCGACCGCCTCGCGGTCACCACGCCTGCGTGGACAGAAACACACGCTGCGGATCTTGGCATCGCCATGGTTGAGACATTGGCCTATGCAGCAGATCACCTCAGCTATCAGCAGGATGCTGTGAGCACGGAAGCATATCTCGGAACCGCCCGCAGCCGCATTTCCCTGCGCCGGCACGCGCGCCTGGTTGACTATCAGATCGGCGAAGGCAGCAATGCTCGCACATGGGTCTATCTAAATGCCGCGGCGGACGGAACCATCGTGCCCGCCGGCTCCCTGTTCTATGTCCGCGTGCAGGGTCTACCCACAGTGGGGAAATACGGAGATGCCGTCGCGCAGCAATTGGCAAGAGGTGCGCAGCCCGCTTTCGCCAGCATGCAGAACATAACTCTCTACCAGGATCACAACAGCATTGATTTCTACACGTGGGGCGACACTGATTGCTGTCTCGTGCCGGGCGCCTGCGAAGCAACTCTGGCTGGCAGCCATTCGGCGCTCCAACCCGGCGACGTACTAGTCTTCGAAGAGGTACTGGGCCCGGATACCGGAGACGCTGCGGACGCAAATCCTGAGAATCGGTGGGCAGTCTGTCTCACGAGCGTCTCGTATATCGACTACCAGAATCGACTGCTCGTCGACCCTCTCAACGGCGAACCGATCACGCGGATCACCTGGGCTGCGGACGATGCTCTTCCCTTTCCTCTTTGCATCTCCTCCACAAGCGATGTCGAGCATGGTTCGATAGCCGTGCACGGAGTCAGCGTTGCGCGCGGGAACATTGTCCCTGCCGATCACGGTGTGTGGGTTGACTCTGAACCCCTCGGCGAGGTACCGGTCGCTCCGCCTTCTCCAGACTTCAGCGCAGGTTGCTGTTGCGGCAGTCAGACTACTGGCATAGCGCCGCTTCCGCGTTTCTACCCAGAGCTTGCAAATTCGCCGCTGACCTTCAGTCCTCCCCTCACCGGCATCACATCGGCAAACTCCTTCATGCATCCGAACACCGTAAGCGCCATGCCGCAGATTGCACTCAACAGCGATGACCACGCCACGTGGCTTCCGCAACAGGATCTGCTATCCAGCAACGATACGGACCACGTATTCGTAGCTGAGATAGATCGAGACGGTTCCGTATTCCTGCGCTTCGGAGACGGACTTTATGGCAAGGCGCCGGATACAGGCGTCTCATTCGATGCGACGTATCGCGTGGGCAATGGCAGCGCTGGCAACATCGGCCGCGATAGCATCGCCCATCTCGTTTTGCCTGCTAACTTCCTTCCACCATTAGCCTCTATCAACGCCGCAAGAAATCCGCTTGCAGCCACCGGTGGCGTTGACCCTGAGGCGATGGAGCATATCGTCCAGTACGCACCCTTCAGTTACCAGACCCAGCTTCGATGCGTTACTGAGGCTGACTACGGTCAGGCCGCGGCTGCATCGCCCATGATCCGCGAGGCTCGCGGCACTCTCCGGTGGACAGGCAGCTGGTACACAGCTTTCGTGTCGATCGACCCGGTCTCCGCTGTCACTCCGCAAATTGTCAGCGACACCACCGAGCGCTTGAACCTGCTGCGCATGATGGGGACGGACCTTGCAGTGGAAGGCGCTGTGATTGTAGGGCTGCGAATCGAGATGAATATCTGTGTCGATCCCGAGCACTTCCAGGGAGATGTCTATACGGCACTGATGAAGGTCTTCATCACCGGCAACCAATGCAGCGGGCAGGGCGGCATGTTAAACGCGGCAAACTTCTCCTTCGGTGAGACTGTGTATGCCAGCCCGCTAATCGCGGCAGCGCAGGGTGTCGAAGGCGTACTCGCGGCCACCCTCACGGTGTTCACGCGCATGGATGATCCTTCGATAAACGGCGTAGCCAATGGATATCTGGCCATGGGCCGCCTGCAGATTGCCCGCTGCGACAACGACCCAAATCATCTCGATCACGGAGTATTCCTGCTCCACATGGATGGCGGAAAATGAGCGGCGAATGTGTGATCCCGAATGAAGAACTGTGCGGCTGCTGCGCTGGTGTGACCAGTGAGACGCCGGAGGTAATCCGCAACCGGCCTGCTCTCTCTTCCATCGCGTACAGGGCGGGAAGATATTCGACATTCCGCGAGAGCATGCTCGCTGCTCTCTCCGACCCATCACTCCCGGCGCTTGCCTTGCTGCGCACGCGCGACGCGTCCGACTTCTCAATAGCGCTGCTGGATGCATGGTCCGTCACCCTCGACATTCTCACGTTTTATCAGGAGCGCTTTGCCAACGAGGCTTTCCTGCGTACCGCGATCAACCAACGCTCAGTCTTTGAGCTCGCAAGGCTTGTGGGATATGTACCTTCTCCCGGCGTCTCCGCCTCCACGGTCCTCGCCATCACTCTCTCCAGCGCCGCCGGTTCGCCGGACAACGTAGTCATCTCCGCCGGTACGCGTGTGCAAAGCGTTCCCGCTCCCGGGCAAAAGCCACAGGTCTTTGAAACCTCCTCCGATCTCAATGCAGTCATTGCGTGCAACTCAATTCCCGCACAGACGACGCTTCCCTGGCAGCTATTCGGCGGAGATACGAGTACGTGGATCGCGGGAACGACAAACAACATCAACGTCGGGGACGCGCTGCTGTTCTTGTCTGCGACAGCCGGCCAGCCCAACGCCACTGGCCCGGCAAGCTTTCACTACGTCACGGCGACCGCTGTCGATCCAATCTCCGGCAACACACGGATCACCTGGAACAATCCGCTCTCAACTTCCTTCACCGCCGGCATGACATCGCAAGATGTTTTGATCTATGTCTTCCGCAAAAAGGCTGCGCTCTACGGTGTGCAGGCACCCAGTCCACTAACGCTTTCAGGAGATCACGTTCAATACATCCCCGGATATCCGCCGACCCTTGGTTCAGGAGCAGACTGGAGTTTCTCGTACACGGAATACAGTAATCAGATCAACCTCGACGCGTCGTATGCCGGTCTCGCGCCCCAGGCAAATGGTCCCATTCAGTGGATCGTTCTCACCGGCCTTGGCTACACCTCTTTCTTTCAGATCAAGCAAGCAGTGGATTCCAATCCCGGGCGCTACACACTCACCGCAAAGACCACGCAACTCACCCTTGCTTTCGGAGGAATTCTTAGCGGGGACAATGCCCTCACGCTGAACGAAGTGCTCTGGGAGTTCGTGCAGGAGACCCGCAACATCACCGCCTGGGTGCAGAGCGCGGCGCTTACCCCTGCCGATCTCCCCAACACCGTTTGGCCTTTCGACGCATTCTATCCCCTCACCGACGGAATGGTTGCTCCCGTGCAGGGGTCATCGATCGCTATAGTTGGAGGACAGCAGGTTGCCGCAGGTCAACCCATTGGCATCTCCGGCAAGCGAGTGCGCCTGAACGTCACCGCCGGCAGCAGTGCAATCTTCGTGCCGGCAAATTCTTCGGCATCGCTGGCCGTTACCAGTGACCAGGAATTTCTCGTCGACAACTTCCCTCCCGTGACTGATGCCTCCACAGGCAGCATCATTTGGGAAGTGCTGACGACCAGTGGCATCTCCGGTTGGCTGGTAGTTGATGGTTCTGTTCAACTGTCGCCCGCGGATAAAGACGATCCAGTTGTCGGCGAATCTGCAGTTGTTAGCGTCGCGAATGTCTCTGGGAACATCACAACGCTCAGTTTGCTGTCAGCGCTCGCGCGAATCTATGACGCAAATACCACGCGGGTAAATGCAAATGCCGTCGAGTCCACCAATGGCGAGACCGTGCAGGAAATACTTGGATCCGGCGACGCCACCAACGATGCCCTGCAATTCACTCTCAAGCAGTCGCCCCTTACCTACGTCTCTTCATCCGGCGGCAATGGTTCTCAGTCAACTCTGCAGGTGTGGGTCAATAACCTTCGATGGAGTGAAGTCTCAAACCTGCTCGCCGCGGGCCCTGCGGATCGCGTCTTCGTCACGCGCGTCAATCCTGACGGGAAGATCATTGTTCAGTTCGGAAATGGCGCCCAGGGAGAGCGCACACCGACCGGACAATCGAATATCCGCGCCATCTATCGAAAAGGAATCGGCTCTCCGGGCATGGTGAATGCCTCTCAACTATCACAGCCGCTCGATCGCCCTCAAGGGCTCAAGGCCGTCACCAATCCCGGGCCAGCCTCAGGCGCGGCAGACCCCGCTACCGCTGACGATGCGCGCGCCAGTGCCCCATTGCCCACTCTCACCATCGGCCGCGTCGTATCTCTCGAGGACTACCAGAATTTCGCGCTTGCTTTCGCCGGTATCGCCAAGGCAATCGCGACATGGACATGGTTCGGCAGCCGGCGCGGCGTCTTTCTTACAGTTGCTGGCGAGAACGGCACAACCCTGTCCAACAGCGATCCCATCGTGAGCAATCTCATCGGGGCGATTCAGTCTCGCGGCAATCCCTTTGTGCCTTTGCTGGTCGCTTCGTACGTGCCGATTCTTTTCGGCTTCTCAGCTGGCTTAAAAACAGATCCGATGTACGACTCAACCCTGGTTCTCGCGCAGGTGTGGCAAAACATTTCCAGCGCATTCGCTTTCGACAATAGACAGCCCGCGCAAAATGTTGTCTCCAGCGAAATCATTCAGATCATTCAGCAGACACCCGGCGTCATCGCAGCGCAACTACAGTCGCTCCAGCTAAGCGGAGAGGCAGTCACTGGCATAGTCCCTGCAATGCTCTGTGCTTCAGCGCCGCAGCCGCCACAAGGTGCACAGATGCTCCTGCTCGATCCGCAGGCACAGAGCAACATTGGAGTCTGGTCATGAGCCTCAACGCCGATCAGCTTTTCGCGCTTCTCCCTGCCGTCTATCGGACGCGCGACGCGGCGAATGGAAACCCGCTGCAGGCGCTCTTCACGGTGCTTGCTGCTCAATCAGGCGTGGTGGAAGAAAACATTCAGCAGCTATATGACGATCAATTCATTGAGACATGCTCTCAATGGGTGATCCCCTACATCGGCGATCTTATCGGCTACAACTCAATCTACGAGGTCGCATCCTCCAACTTCGATAGCCGCGCGGAAGTTGCCAACACCATCGGCTACCGGCGGCGCAAGGGCACGCTGCTCGCATTGGAGCAGTTAGCAATGGACGTGTCAGGACGTCCCGCAGTCGCGGTTGAAGAATTTCGCCGACTCATCACCACCGAAAGTATGCGCCTGATCCGTCCCCATCACGGCGCGACTGCGAACCTGCGAAACATGTCGAAGTTGGACAAGCTCAACACCGCCTTCGACAAGGAGAACCGCACGATTGATGTACGTCGAATCGCGCAGCGTTTGCGGCTAGCTGTAGATCCGGATCCAACCCCTCTCGACATCTCGCTGCATGGTCCGGGACGCTTCAACATTCCCGACATCGCCATCCATTTGTGGCGCTGGAGAAGCTGGCCCGTTGTCGACGCTCCTGCATTGCCACTCGGCGGCGGGCGCTATATGTTTAGCCCGCTCGGCCACAACATCGCGCTTTTTTCGCAGCCGCCCGCGCGCAGTTCCTTCAGCAGTCTCACCAAGCGCGTTGACGTGCCTCAACCCATCGACCGTCTTGAGTTTGCGAAGAGTCTTCAGGCATGTCACACTCCCTCCGCCAATGGCCCAGCCTTCTACGGACCATTGGCAAGCATTCTCCTTACCGCCGACGGCACACCCGTCGATTGCGGCCAGATATGCTGCGCCAACCTTTCGGATCGAAGCGACGGATCGTGGTGCACTGTGCCTCCAGGCAAAATAGCAATCGATCCAGAGCTCGGACGAATTCTGTTTGCCGCCGATGTTCAGGAGCCGCAATCTCTGCGCCTGAACTACTCCTATGGCTTCCCCGCGGAAATCTCGGGTGGCCCGTACGACCGCTCAACTTATCTCGCTCTACTGAATCCGTCCAGCGCAAATTTCTTCGCCATCGTTGGCTCTGCGGATTTCCCAACTCTCGAGGCCGCGACCCTCGCATGGAATCAGATGGCACCGGGATCATCTGGCCTTATCGTTCTTCCCAACTTCGAGCGCATGGAGATCGACCTGACGGATGACTCTGCAATTCAACTCCCTGCAGAAAGCACGCTCACCATTGCATCCGGCCAGCCAATCCTTACAGGAGGCCCGCGCGATATCGTCTGGAGCAACTCCTGTGTGACTCTTGTCGGGAATATTGAAATCAACGGCGTGCCTGGTGCGCCATTGCCGAATGGCGACATTCCTCCCGCGGGACAACTCATGATCAGCGGCGTGTGGATCGCAGGACAATTGTTTGTTAGCGGAGAGACGGCGACACTTCAGATCTCCGACTCTACGCTGGTCCCGGGAGTTGCGCTAACGCGCTGCGGCGATCCCGTTTCTCCGGGGGAGCCCAGCATCATAATCGATGCGTCGGAAGCAAGCCTTAGCCTCACGCGCACTATCAACGGACCAATTGCCGCCGGTGTTGGCGGTGCCACGCGCATCTGCTCCAGCATCGTGGACGCGACCTCGCCTTGCTGCGTCGCCTATGCGGCTTCAGATCTCGCTTCCGCTGGCGCCGACCTTCACGTTGAAGACAGCACCATCATCGGAAAGGTTCACGCCCGCACGCTACCCCTCGCATCCAACACAATTTTTCTTGCAAGGCGTCCGCGCCGCGATCCATGGCCTGCGGCAGTGTGGATCAGCCGTAAGCAGACTGGCTGTGTTCGCTTCTGCTTCCTTTCCTTCGACTCTCTCACTCCGCGGCGGTATCGCTGTTTGCCGCCCGACGCTGCCAGCGAGTCCGCTCTGCAGCCCACATTCGTTGCTCTCCGCTACGGTAGACCCGCGTATTGCCTGCTCAGCGGCGACGTTCCACTGGCAATCTGGCAAGGCGCTGACAATGGCTCTCAGATAGGTGTCTATTACCAGATTCAGGAAACCGAAGCGATCCGAAACGTGCAATTACGCGCTCCGGAGAATCTTCCGGTATGCCTCGAGAGCGGCAGTTTTCTGCATCCGTCGCATCCGCTCCGCGAAGCTGAACGTCCTCGCATTACCTACGGCTCAGGGATAATTCGCCGTTGTTGCGATGACGGAGATGATGAGCAAACAAGTTTTGTCGGGATCGGTAGTGCCCTTATCTAAACCGCTGTATCGAAAAGAAATGGTCAGGTGCCCGCGATGAAAGGTGACTTCAGTCGGATCCGATTCAACCCCTCGAAGCAGTACACCTCTGTGCTCGAACAGCAGGGCCGCGTATCGCTGGACGCAGACGCGAACGAACAATGCGCGATCAACAACCATCTACGTCGCACGGAAACGATCGATGTAGTTGGGGAGTTTGGCGGCCCGATCGGCGACGAAGGATTCGCGATCTCCATCGACCAGAATCAGATACTCATCGGCCCCGGCCGCTATTACGTCGAAGGGTTGATGTGTGAGAATCCCGCCAGCATTGCGTATGGCAGCCAGCCATTCCTCATCAATCCTGATGAGGGCGACGCTGATCTACTGTCACTGCTCTCCAATTACCAAGGTCGAGCAGCCATCCAGATCTACCTTGAAGTGTGGCAACGATTAGTGACGGCGCTGGACGATCCCTGCCTGCGAGAGCCTGCGCTCGGCCAGGCTGACACCACGGCACGACTGCAGACCGTATGGCGCGTCGTTGCCGAAATAACCCTGCCATCCATCGGCAATAAAACCGAGAAGAGCGGATTGGTTAAGGAAGAAGTACCCACCATTGAAGGTGCGGGCACACGCTCCGCCACCTCAAAGGCCTTCGCGCCATTTCCCCGGCCGCCAATCATCGTAAAGCCGATACCCAGACCAAGACCGATTCCCAAACCTCCACAACCGCCCGTCGTTGTCGGCACGCTCGACTGCTGTACGGAGATGTACTCCAACACCCTGCCCCACAGCACCGGCACCATGAGCGCGGCCACCAGTGGTGGCACCACCGATTGCTCATGCCAGCCCATCTCTTCTGCTGGATACCAGGGCATCGAAAATCAGCTCTATCGCATTGAGATACAGCAGGGCGGTACCGAAACCACTGCAACTTTTAAGTGGTCGCGAGAGAATGGCTCGGTCGTCGCGGCTATTCAAAATGTTTCAGGTGCAACCATTACGGTGGATTCCCTTGGACCCGATGCAAACCTCGGATTTCAGGTGAACACGTGGGTCGAGATACTCGACGATTCCTACCTCTTCGGTATGACTCCGAATCAACCCGGAGCGCTCTACCAGATCCAAAGCATCGACTCTGCAAACTTGTCGATGACGATGACAACTCCGGTCCTGCTTGTGGACAAAAATCGGAATGCACGCGTCCGTCGCTGGGATCAGAGCGGAGCTTCTGCGGGAGCAGCTGGCGTCTCACTCTCTTCAGGTAACTGGCTGCCACTTGAAAATGGTATCCAGGTAAACTTCAGTGTCGGGACCTATCAATCGGGCGACTACTGGACGATTCCCGCACGCACCGCATCTGGCCAGATCGATTGGCCCCCCTGCGGCGGTAATGGCAACCCATTCCAGTCTCCGCAATCCATTCCCATTTATATGGCGCCGCTCGCCTGCATTCACTGGATACCGGAGAAAGAATCAGCGCGCATCGACGATTGCCGACGGAGCTTCTCGCCGCTCACCGCGCTTACCGCGCCTGCCGCCACGCAGGCTCTGCACGTCACGGCAATCAACTGGACCAACGATGCAGTCGTTACCGCCGATCAGTGGGTGGCCAATGGGTTGAAGGTGGTGCTCGACAGCGCTCCGATCAGCCCGATGACCGGTGGCAATTTTCAGGTGACCCTGGAGTCTGTCTTTAATCCCTTCAATGCATTCGTAAGCCAGAGAACCGGCGAACTCGAGCGAGCGTTCGTGTCGGAGATTCTGCCCACCACCATCCTCCGCACCGAACTGATCATCGATTCCCATATTGCCGTCAATGGTTCTACGATCGCCTGGAGCATGCCCTATAACAATGCCAATAACCTGCAGAAAGCTACAGTCAACGCAATCGATGCCGCTCTGCTCTTCGGCATGTTGCTTGGTCAATATGGCAGAGTCCGCATCAAGCTGCTCGGGAGCACAATCTATTCCACGAGTGGCAACGCGCAACTGTATCTCGACGGAGAGAGCATGGGCCAAAACGCCACCAACGCCGACGGCACAGTTCGCGTCGATCTGCAGTTGCCATCAGGTAACGGCGAAAAATCCAGCAACTTCGAATCGTGGTTCTACGTCGCCCCCACAGTGCTCATTACCGGTCTAACGGTTCTCTACCCCGCTCTCTTCGCTCTCGTCGACTCCAACAACAACGTCACCGGCGTGCAAGCTTCGCCCTCCGGACCCACCGTCAGCCCATATGCCACCGTCACGGTGAACTATCCTGCGCTTGTAGACACGCAGGTGACGCTGACACTGTCTGACCCCACCGCCACCATTCAGTCTCCGATCACGATTCATGCCGGCGAGCGATCGGCAAACGCCTACATCACGGTCGTCAGCAATCCGCCCAACGACAGCACGATAACAGAGACCATCAGCTGTGCGATTGCAACTGCGCTGGGACCTATCGGGGGACCTACCGCCACCTTCACCATCACCGGCACCACGCCGTCTCCCGGGTAGGATGAATGAAATCAAGCGCACCTATAAGAGCTGTCTGGTCGTTCTGGAGCAAGCCGTTTCAGCAGTACAAGGGACGCATCTGGCATAGTCCGTTGCATCACTTCCTCGCGTGGGGGCTTTCGCTCTCGCTTGCCCGCAAACATTATCCTGAGACAATGCTGGTTACAGACTCCGCAGGCAAGGCCTTGCTCGTCGACAACCTCGGCTTATCCTTCACGCGTGTCTCGACCGCACTCGATTCCATCCGCTCAGCTGACCCTGGTTGGTGGGCACTCGGCAAACTCGCCGCTTACAGTTTGCAGGACCAGCCTTTCATCCATCTCGATACCGATGTCTTTCTATGGAAGCCCCTGCCGCTTAGCCTCACCAGTGCGCCCGTCTTCGCGCAATGTCCTGAAGACCATCCGCCCCTCGCAGAATGGTGCGGCCCGCATGAGGTTGAGCCCGCCTTCGCCCAGCAAGGCATCGAACTGCCCGCGGAATGGGAGTGGTCGCGATCTCGAGGACTCGCCTACTACCGCGAAGCAAACTGCGGCATCATGGGCGGGACCAAACTCGACTTCATCCATTACTATGCCAATCTCGCAATGGATCTAGTGCTCAATCCCGTCAATGCGAAAGCATGGGCAGCCTTCACTGACACCTCTGGATTTAACATGGTGGTCGAGCAATTCCTGCTCGCTGCCTGCGTGGAATTCCATCGCTCAAATCCAGATTCGCCGTTTCGAGGAATCAACATGCGCTATCTCTTCTCATCGTTCGAAGAGGCATTCAATCCCGATTGCGCGGCGCGTGCCGGCTTTACTCATCTCCTCGGCGACGCTAAGCGCGATCACTTCGTCGCGCGGCGCCTCGAACAGCGCATGCAGCTACAGGATGCAGCCTTCTACAAACACTGCATGCAACTAAGTCGCAATGATGACTTGATGGCGAGAATTGGGGCGTAGCACCAGCATCTTCAGAACCTCAACGTGAATCCCGCAAACTGCCCACCCTGCGGCGTTGTGATCGGTCCAAATGTGTCCGGTCCTCCAGCTTGCGGCGCAACGTTGAAGTCCACTGCCGGTCTCTGCTGATCCTGCAGTGTCAGGCTCGGACCCACTTGAAATGCCAGCTGAATCTTATTGCTGAACGTCGCAGTCACCTGCAACCCAGCCTGCACCTGCAGCGTGATCGCTCCCGATGCCGATCCAGGACTTTGGGTAAGCCCTGCCATCAATTGCAGAAATGCTGCGCCCTGTATCGCCACTCCGAGTACTCTGCCCGAGCGCGTCGCCTGCAGTTGTATGCCACCCATCGATTGGACAGCACGGGTGTTCAGGTCGATGCTTAACTGAAATACCTCCTGCACGGCGCCACTGCCATGCGAAAACTGGACCTGTACCGTCGAGGAAGCGGGATCCCTGCTGTTCAAATGAAACGCCCACTGCCCTCCCACCGCCGCATTCCAGTCACTCAGAATCGCTGGAGTACTCCCACCGGCCGTAGCGCCACCCTGGCCCGCACTCTGATCAGCGCCGCTCTCTGGAGGAATCGTGAATTGAAACGGATCCGGCCCCGGTATCTCTGTCGTGTGCATCAGCAGGACGAGCCATCGTCCCAGCACTGCGTTTCTAACTTCTTCTCGCGGGATAATCGGCAGCACCACTCCGCGCGCCTGGTCCGTCAAATCGTCCAGCGTCGTCGGCCTGCCAAGATACATCGGCTCAATGTGCGGACCCACCGCAAAGTTTCCCACCGCTAGGAAATCCCTAATCTCGGCCCGGTCCGAGGGAGTCAAATGAAAACCCAACTGCTGCGACATGATCGAAGGCCGTTGTCGCGGCCGATTCAGCGACACTGGCGGCAGTGGATCATTCAGCCCCTGGCGCTGCACCATCGCACGCGGAGCGCGCTGCATCGCCGCTCCCTCCGCCAGCACTGACACTGCATTTCTCTCCAGCGGATCATTCCTCTCGGCGAGCTCCGGCGTGGCAACGGGCGCGGCCGCTGATTGCTGCGCAACATGCACAAGCTCGTGCGCCAGCAAACTCTGACTCTCCCGCGAACCCTGTTGAAACCTTCCAGCGTTGAAGACTATATCCTTGCCAACGGTATAAGCGGCCGCGCCGATCGCTTGTGCCGATGCCGCCGCCTCAGCTCCCGTATGTACTCGCACGCCGCTGAGATCGCCAAAGTGAGGCTCCATCTGCCGCAGCGCAGATGTGCCCAGCGGATCTCCGGGCGACACGCCAGCAGACAACGGATGCACTGGGATCCGGCTGATATCCGAGGGCAGCAAAACTCTCGCAGGATCGTGGGCTCCCGCCGATGAAGTCGCCTTGCCCTTCGAGCGCGAAGGAACTCCAACTTGGGATGCCTGCTTGGTCTTGGCCTGGAGAACAGAGGTTTGAGTGCTCATGGCAACACCCTCCAATAGCCCGTGGAGCCATCAGCCTAGCTCTCTCCCTATAGCTCCTGCAAGCTCAAAGATGGCCGCAAAGCCGCAGCCAGAGTATCGCCCATTTCCCTTCACGCAGTTGCGAGACCAAAACACATTCGCGGCGCACCGCACTCAGGCATATGATCTCTTCTGAGCCCGTCAACTCAACTTAGTAGCGCAGTTTTCCAGGAGGACGTTGGTGTCACCAGATCGCTCGAAATCCGTACTCGTCTTTGATGTCGGCGGAAGTCACATCTCCGCCGCGGTTTGCGACTACCCCGGCTTTGCGCTCCATCAGGTTGTTCGCGCTGATTTGCCCGAACGGCAATCCGCGAATGCCTTCGTGGATGTCATTGTCGAAGCAGCCACGCAAGCGGCGAGCGCCATGGAAACGCCACCCGGAGCATCGCTTGCCATCGCCGGGCCATTCGAGTACGACAACGGAATCAGCCGCATGCGCCACAAGCTCGAATACCTCTATGGCTTCGACCTCAGGCAGGCCATTGCTTCGCGCTTCAATTGGGCTCCGCAGAACGTCAGGTTCCTGAACGACGCTGCAGCCTTCATGTTCGGAGAAGTGCATGCCGGTGCCGTAAAGGGTGTCGCCCGCGCCGTGGGCATCACGCTCGGAACGGGAATCGGCTCCGGCTATGCTGTCGATGGCGAAATCGTGACCACGGGAGTCGGCGTGCCCAAGGGCGGCGAAATCTGGGACTTCCCCTACCACGGCGGCATCGTGGAGGATGTGATCTCAACGCGAGCCATTCAGGCGAGCTACGAGCGTCTCACTGGCAATCGACTCGAAGTCTCCGAGATCGCGGAAGCAGCAGCGCATAACTCTGACGCTCGCCGGGTCTTCGAAGAATTCGGTCGCGACCTCGGAACGGTGGTGAGATCAACGATGGCGGATTTCGCGCCGCAGGCCGTCGTCATCGGCGGAGGCATCGCTCGCTCTTCACAACTATTCCTTCCCACCGCCAAACCCGAAGTGGCCGCCCTCGGGATTCGCCTTGTCATCGCAAGCCTTATGGACAACGCTCCACTGGTAGGCGCTGGCGTGAAATGGATGAAGGATAGTGGGGAGCGCTTCTGATCAACAAACCTGTCACGGCACGCTCCCGGATTGCGAGCGTGCCTGCAGGATTAGCACGGGGACACGTCCCGCGCAGATGACTTACTTCTGGGAATCTTCTTTCCCGGCACCGGCAGGAATCTCAAACCCATCGAGAAATACAAGGCTGCCCGCAGATGTGGCATCCTCGCGCAGGTGGTGAACAGCCCCGTATTCAGGGGACGCATACCAGGTCTCGGCCGCTTCGCGGGAGGGAAACTCGATGATCGTTATGAGATTCGCCGGAAGCGCGCCTTCGCGAACATCAGTGTTTCCGGCGGCCACAAGCACTTTGCCACCATTCGAAAGAATCGTGGGCTTCGCACCAAGACGGTATTTGCCAAACGTCTCTTGATCGGTCACGTTGGACTGAAGCAACACGTAAGCTCTCGGCATTATCTACTTCCTGAGTTTGGTGGACGCGGAAGGAATCGAACCTTCAACCTGTCGGTTAAGAGCCGAATGCTCTGCCAGTTGAGCTACGCGTCCAGGATGTGCTGCCTTTGGGGCAGGATTGCAGAATCGAGCGGAGGGAACGCGAATAAGAATGCTATTGCGTTCAACAAAATATAACACATTGGATCGGGCTGGCACTACTCTGCGACGAACAAATGAAGAGCGCTTGGCAGTGTGCCAAAAAGCGTGGGATACAACTAGAAGGTGAAGGAAAGTCCGCCTTGGATAGAGCGCTCTGTCTTCGCAAAGTAGAGCGTGCTTCCGTCGCTGGTCACGAAGGGACGATAACCCTCTGCCAACAGATTCCGCACATCAACCAAGGCTTCCATACCGTTGGGTAGAATCTTGCCGTAGTGGATTGGCTGGCGGAGATATAAAGCAAGATAAGCGTCTGGCAGGCTTGAATCAAATGGTGCAACTTCGGTCAGGCTATCGGCAGGCTGCCAACGATAGGACGCACGCCACTTCGTTCCGTATCGATTCACGCGCCCATTCACGACTGCAGCATACATCTGCGTCCGCTCCGGTCGAATGCTGTGGATTGTCCGCGTCAGATTTGCCGGCTGGCTGAATTCTCCCAGTTCAAGCGCGGAACCCGTGGCATAGGCAAAAGATACCCACGTATCGCCGAAGACCCTGGTCTGCAGCTCGCCTACAAAACCCTCTGCTGAATAGTTCGGCCCCATCACGCGAAGCAGTTCGCTGGCCGTATCGTAGAGCACCTGGCCCTCAGCAAGATCTGCCTCGGAGACGTTCCCCCCACCAGTGATTACCGGGGACGTCAGCTCATCTGTGTAGACAGCCAATTTCATGTGGATGTTGCTGTCAGCATGCTCCACACCTAATTGCTGGTGTAATCCGTGAGCGACGCGGAGAGCGCCGTTCGCATTGGAAATTACCGGAACCGTGGATCTGCCAACGTCAACCTCGTCGGCCCGCTGCAACTCCGGCGACGTTGCCAGGCGATAGGACGCCGAGTTATGACCATCGCTCCAGACCACTCCTGCGAAAGGATGGTTCGATATCTGAGTCTGGCCTAACCGCACCGCCTGTAGCTCGTTGCCAACTTCGGCATGCAGCTCCGGAGTAATCTCCAGCGTCTGCGAGCTACGCACCACCATGGACTGCGCGCCAATCTGATTCGGTGTACCCACAATCTGCGGGCTGTCCTCTACCGAAACCACCGTGCGCAGGGTCCGCCCCGGACCTAGATCCTGGCGGTAGCCCACCATGGATTCGAAAGCCGAACTCCCCCCGCCGGCAAAACTCGCCCGCAGAATTAGCTGCTTCCTGTCGCTCTTGGTCTCTGTGATTTCGAATGCGTTTCTCAGGCCACCTTCGCCAAAGGTGTGATCGGCGCTGCTCAACGTCACCCGAGCCTTCATCACCGGCCGATTGTCGCTGTCGGACTGCGTCACGATCACCAGCGGCCCGTCTTCAAGCATGCGCAGCAAAGGCCGGTTGGAAGAGGAACGCAGCGTCCAGATCCAGTCGTCGTCGGGCTCGCTGCCTGAGCGCTTCTGTGCCGGAATAAACTGCGCCGCCTCAAACAACGAGGTCAGCGTCAGATTCACTACCGTGTCAGTCCGCACCTTCAGATTTTCACGAAGCGCCGGAAGAAATGCGCTGCCTACTGCCTTCAGGTTGTAGGTGCCGGGATCGATGTGGCGAAGAAAGAATTGGCCGTGCGCGTCAGTGAACGTGGTAGCGACTACCAGTGCGTTGGCTCCCAATAACTCCACCATCGCACCGACTTGCGGTATGCCCTCGGTGTCACGAACCATCCCCGTTACCGACGCGGGTCCGCTTGCCGCCCCAGCGTGTACACATACCGCTAGCAGCAACGCAATCTGTCCGCCGAGTTTGAGGATGCCGCGAGTCACTTAATCAGTCGCTCTTACGCTCCCTGGCCTGGATTTCCAAAATAAATCAGCAAATTCATCGCAGCTCTGGGTGTCTGCTCTGGCAAAACCCTTCGACTACCGTTCTTTAGACTCTATTCGACCGAAAAAGGAGCCGATTGCACAATCTCCTGCTTGGTCACACTGTCGTTTATCTTGATGACAACTTTATATTTTCCCGGGACAAGATTCGTCAATGGGACACTTTTCTCAACAGTCATTTGGTCCGAATTGGACTGCCCTGCCTGCCTGCTGTCCTCTGACGAATCGAGCACCGTCTTGTCAGAATCCGTATTGGTAATAATGTACTGCACCGTCGCCGAATTCGACTTGCTCTTTTCATCAATACCTAAATTGTAAACCTGCATCCAGAAATTTAGCTTCTGACCGCGAGTAAACTGAACTGGCGTTACCGGATTTGCCGCCACCCGGGGCCGAACATACGTGTTGCCAATAATGAAGCTGCCGCTGCCAATCTGCTTCGAAGGAAC
Organism: uncultured Acidobacteriaceae bacterium; assembly: GCA_963725995.1. Taxonomy (GTDB): domain Bacteria; phylum Acidobacteriota; class Terriglobia; order Terriglobales; family Acidobacteriaceae; genus JANXZS01. The sequence goes on from CAVSAX010000021.1 coordinate 282,817, forward strand.
GCGCTCCATCTTGTCAGCAAGGATCAGGGACGACGTCTCCAGCTTCTCATCGTCATACTTGGGTACTTTGACACCCTGAGCCCACACGCCCACGTGATCCGGATTGTTCACGTCCTTGATCACCACGTCGATGCGATACATCCCCGGACGAAGCGGCAGCGACTTCCAATAAAGCGACTGGTTGTCCATGGTCTTGGCTAGTAACTCACTAGGTACCTGGACCTCAACCGTGTCCTCGAAAGTCTGCACCGGACGGCGGGAAATCGTCGATACCCGCCCCAGGATGTTCACTACACCCTTGGCAACACCGTCCTTGGTGTTGAAGGTGATATCCCGATTCTTCACCTGGATCGTAATCGGTACCAGAACCGTATCCGCAGTCACCTTGATGTAATCCGTCCGCACGTCAAACGGGAATACCGGGCCAGTCAGGAGCTTGTGCTCCGTCATATAACCCTCAAGATCCTTGAATTTAATCGGAGGCGGCGCACTCAGCTTGGCGAATAACTCCAGTCGATCGAACTGCTTACTGCCATTGCCCTGCGTTCCCGGACCCGTTCCCAGGTGCTCGATACTGTTGCCGTTGAAGCGGTCCGCCTTTTTGGCCCCACCCATCGACTCCATCTGCGTAAGACCAGCGCCAGGAACATGCAGCAGCGCATCCTTCTCAGAGCGATCGATCGTGAAGTGGTAGTCCCCGCACATGCAGGCATCTACAAACTCGATATCGATATTGTCTCCCACGCCCTCAAGGTAGCGGTAATGCCACTGCTCGAAGGGGAAGGTAGCCGTGCTGCCGCCGCCTTCTTCCACCGGGCGATCGTAGGCGCCGCCGGAAGGGTGCGAATCGATGCTGTCAGGCTTGCCAAACGCGATGTAGATATGCCCGCGATCCGTCTTCCAGCCTGGTCGGCCCGCTGCAAAGTGTTCATTCGCGTAGGCTATGCGCCGATAATGCTCTTCGCGGAACTCGTTTTCCGGCGATTCGGGATTGGGATTGCGCCTCAGCCAGAATTGCTCGATGAAGGCGTCGCGCTCCTCATCGTTACTCAGGCTTTTGAAGGCACTTCTCTCCTGGTCGGTGATAATCCAGGCCACATCCTCGTTCAGCCAGGTCTTGTAGGGGCCTTTCAACTCCTGCTTGACAGCCTTCTGGCGCTCAAATTTCTCTTTATCGGTCAGTTCGCGCTTGAGCGGGTCAGCAGCCGGTGCGTCGTTTGGAGAAGCGGCCTGGCCAGTTGCTGGCGAGGGTTGAGACTGCTGTGCCCGCAGAGCAGGGAATGACAACAAAACCACTCCCGTCGCAAAGGCAAGCAGCAGTGAAGAACGGCCCATTGACATAGATTGCTGGTACTCCTATCGAACTATACGATTTTAAGGTCTGGTAATCCGGGAATCAAGCGAACGCCCAGCTTATTTGAAACTCCCCCGGCGGAGCCACCGTCTCCAGTTCCAAGAGCCTCGCCAAACTGAAGTCACGTCAGCACATCCCCTGTTATGATTAGGTGCCTACGTGCGTTGGGTTTGACGTCGCTAAAGACCGGAAAGTAAGCAGTAATGGCAACCGTTTTTTCACGGGAATGTGCCCTTTCCGGGAACTTCAACCCCAGCAGTACCGTATCTACTCCGAAAGAAGCCTTGCGCGGGACAAAACAAGAATGAGCCTGAAAAAGATCCTTATCATTGCGGGAGTCGTGATTGCAGCGGCAATCATTGTAGCCTTCACGGTTGTGCGAGCCCAATCCGGATACACCAAGGTCGTGACCGGCAAAGTTGCCCGGCAGGATCTCAGCTCGGTCGTGAGCGGTACCGGACAGATCAAGCCCAAGACCTTCGTCAACGTCGGCGCCACTGCCATGGGCCGCGTCACGCACTTCTATGTCAAGGAAGGCGACCGGGTCAAGAAGGGCGAAATCGTCGCCACGATTGAGAACGTCCAGCAAAGCGCAAACGTCGAGGGCCAGAAGGCCACCATCGCCGCCGCCAAGACTGACATCAACTCCTACATCGCCGCCGAGAATACCGCCAACGCCAATATTGGTAAATCTAAAGCGGACCTCGAGCAGAGGCATCTCGATTACGAGCGCGCTCAGAACCTCTACAAAGAGCAACTGATCGCCAAGCAGGACTACGACGCCAAGAAAGCCGCCTATGACACCGCCGTGGCGACTGTGGCGCAAAGCGAAGCCGCCCTCGCACAGGCAAAGGCCCAGACGGAGTCAGCCCGCGGCCACATGCAGACCCAGGTTGCGGCCCTGCGCTCCAACACTGACCTGCTGGATCGCACCATCGCTGTCGCTCCCTTTGACGCCATCGTAACCAACCAGCCCATCCGCGAGGGAGAGACCGTCGTTATCGGCATTCAAAACGCCGAAGGTTCCACCCTGATGACGCTGGCCGACATGTCCGTGATCACCGCGGAAGTGAAGGTAGACGAGACCGACATCGTGAACGTGAAGATCGGTCAGGCAGCCGACGTCACCGTCGATGCGCTGCCGGGCAAGGTATTCAAGGGTCACGTCACTCTGGTCGGCGATCAGGCGCTGCTCCGCTCCACCGGCATCGCCACCAGCCAGAGCACCAGCGGTACGGAAGAAGCCAAGGATTTCAAGGTTGTCGTAACCCTGGACGGCTCTCCTGAAGAGCTCCGCCCCGGACTTTCTGCGACTGCCAAAATCACCACCGCGCACAAAGACAGCATCCTGACGGTTCCCATCCAGGCTCTCACCATGTACTCGCCCGGATCGGAAAACAAGGCGCACATCGAGAATGCTTCGGCACCCGTGGCCGCCACCAAGGATGCGCCAATGGTTCAGGGGGTCTTCGTCGTGCACACAGACCACGGCAAGCTGAAGACACAGTTCGTTCCCACCACGACAGGCATTACCGGCGCAACGGATATCGAAGTGCTGACCGGCGTCAAGGAAGGCGACGAAATCGTTCTCGGGCCATATAAGACCTTGCGCACACTGAAGAGTGCCGCGCTCGTCAAACGAGATAACACACCGGCCCCGGTTAAGGCAGAAGAAAAATCCTAGGCGCAGAAGCCGATCAGGCTGGTGAATAGGAACAGACAGAGACTTCGGCACGTACCGGGAAAGCCCGTGTCGACGAATTCAGGCCTGGCTTGCAAGGGGTAATCCAGGCTCGATAAAGGAAACAGGAGTTTCGGATGGCGACTGAGATGACAAGCGAAGCGACCGCGACCAGACCGCCCGTTGTGCCCAACGGAGATGTGATCGTTGTCGAGAACCTGTGGAAGACCTACGACATGGGCTCCGAACAGCAGGTTCACGCCCTGCGCGGAGTCACGGTCAAGATCAGGCACAATGAATACGTCGCCATCATGGGACCGTCCGGCTCAGGCAAATCGACGCTGATGAACCTCATCGGCTGCCTCGACTCCCCCAGCCAGGGCAATTACTGGCTCAACGGCCACCTGGTCAGCGAACTGAACGACGATGAACTCGCGCGCATCCGCAACAAGGAAATCGGTTTCGTCTTTCAGACCTTCAACCTGCTGGCACGCGCAAGCGCCCTGCACAACGTCGAGTTGCCGCTGATCTACAACGGCACCCCGGCAGCCGAGCGCCTTGAGCGCGCACGCACCGCCCTCAGAAACGTCAACCTTGAAGACCGCATGGGCCACAAACCTAACGAGCTCTCCGGCGGACAGCGCCAGCGCGTCGCCATTGCGCGAGCCCTGGTAAACAGCCCCTCGATCATCCTCGCCGATGAGCCTACCGGAAACCTGGACTCCAAGACCGGTGACGAAATCATGGCACTCTTCGACGATTTGCACGCGAAAGGCAATACCATCGTCCTCGTCACCCACGAGCCCGACATCGCCGAGTACGCTCACCGCGTGGTTCATATCAAGGACGGCTCCATCGCCTCTGATGTCATCTCCGCGCGCGGCCAGAGACTGGCCGACGGTGGATCTGCGGAAATGCATAGCAAGAGCCATCACTAAACATCTGACCACCGATTCCTGAAACGGGAGTGCCTCAAAGCACCCCGTTTCTTTTTGCTCATCTTTTTGGCAGTGGCGGCCGATAGACCCCACAGCTATGACTCCAGCAGCCACCAGCGAATTCCTGCGCGTCGTCCCGCGCATCCTCCTGCCCAGCCAACGTGAAGTCCATCCCCCACCTGAGGAGCCGCCAACCGCCGCCCGGCAGCTCGACTCCGGTCATACGCGCATCCTCGGGCGTTCGCCTGCCATACAGCGCCTCGTCGAGCAGATGCAGCGTGCCATTCCGCACCTCAGCGTATGCGCGATCGAAGGGGAGAGCGGCACCGGCAAGACGCTCGTTGCCTCCGAATTGCATCGCCTCGGCCCAGCCTGCGATGGACCTTTCGTGCCCATGGATGCAGCTAGCTTTGAACCCAGCGCTGTGCCCTCCAACGGCGGCATGCTCGTTCTTGAACAACTCGACAAAATGCCCCCCGACCGGCAGGGCATGCTGCTCAACTTCCTGCGCTGCCGCGATTCCTTCACCATGGAACCGTCCCTGATCCCTCTGCAGATCACCGCCTGCTCCTGGACTCCTCTGCGCCTGCTGGTCGCAACCGGCTTCCTGCTGCCGGATCTCGCCTACCGCCTCACGGCTGTTCGCTTACACATACCGCCATTGCGCGAACGACACGAAGATCTGCCGGTCCTTGCGCAGTACTTCCTCGATCGCCTTGCAAAGAAATATGGCAAATCCATTCAGGGTCTCGGTGCCGGCGCCTGGACACGGCTCTTTTCCCACAACTGGCCCGGAAATGTGCGCGAACTGCAAAGTGTGCTGGAGTCCGCCGTCCTGGAATGTGATGGCCAGTGGATCCGCCCCCTAGACATCACCCTGACGCCAACCCTGCCACTGCGGCCCCTCGAACGACCAGCCGCGATCCTCTCTGCCGAAAGCGACATGTCGCTCGATGCCGCAACACGCAGCCACGTCGCCAACGTCATGACCTACGCGCGAGGCAACAAAAAGCGTGCCGCCGAACTTCTGTGCATCAGCCGGTCCACTCTTTATCGCATGCTGGAGCGCACCTAAAATCCTGCCCTCATATGCGAAATAGCGCGGCCATCCTCTCCACCCGGTCCGCGCGGCTTGATCGCGACTTCGCGGCCAGCCCTCTTCCCCGCCCAACTATGCGCGAGGCACGATTTGCAGATAAACTTCGCTTAGCGCACCCGCTGCAACTGCAGTTTTCAAAACATGACAAAATCCAGAGTCGTTGCCCTCATTCTCCTCGTATCCGCCTCGATCACACCGTGCATCCTTTCCGGCCAGAGTGCAGATAGCCACAGCAAGGCCCTGAACGCAATCTATGCCGACATTTGGCAGGACCGCCTGCGTTCGGATCCAGAGTTTGCCTCCTCCATCGGCGATACCCGCTACAACGACCAGCTCACCGACTACACCGTCAGGGCCTACAATGACCGGCTTGACCGCGGGCGGCAGTACCTCACGCGCATGGGTGAGGTCGATACAACCGGCCTCAGCCAGCAGGAGAAATTAAGCTACGACCTCATGATTCGTCAGCTCGTGAATGAGCAGGACGAAGCCGGCTTCAAGCCCTGGCAGATGCCCGTCAGCCAGTTCAGCGGCCTGCAGATTGATCTGCCGCAGCTGGCGCAGCTCGTCACCTTCAACACCGTGAAGGACTATGACGATTGGATTACGCGTCTGCACAAGATGCCGCTCGCCATGCAGCAGGTTACCGACGACATGGCCCTGGGCGCCGAAGCTCACCGCACTCCTCCCCGGTACCTGATGGAAAAGGTGCTCGTCCAGGTGAACGCCATCGCCGCAATGACGCCCGAAGACAGTCCCTTCGGATTGCCTTTGAAGAAGATGCCTGCGACTTTTTCGGCAAAAGAGCGGGCCAGAATCCGCGAACAGATGATCGATGCCATCGGCAAGGAAGTACAGCCCGCCTACACCCGCTTCGCGCGCTTCCTTGAGAAGGACTACATCCCCCTCGGCCGCACCGAGCCCGGAATCTGGTCGCTGCCCGACGGCGATGCTTACTACGCCTTCAGCGTGCGCCGCAGCACCACCACCAACCTCACCCCGGACCAGATCCACCAGATCGGCCTGGCCGAAGTAAAGCGCGACGAACAGGAAATGCTCGTCATCGCTCAGAAGCTGGGCTTCAAGGATCTGAAGTCGATGCAGGCAGCCATTACCAAGAATCCCAAGCTCCACCCGGCATCGAAAGAAGCCCTGCTGGCCGCCTACCAGGGCTATCTCGATCAAATGCGCCCCAAGCTGCCCCAACTCTTCGGGCGCCTGCCTAAGGCCCCTCTGATCGTCGAGGCGATGCCTTCCTACATCGAGAAGGATCAGGCCGCGGCCTTCTACGAGCACGGAACCCCCGACGGATCGCGCCCCGGCAAAGTCGTCGTCAATACCTACAACGCCACCACCCGCTCACTCGCCGACGTCGAGGCCGTTGCCTACCACGAAGGCCTTCCCGGCCACCACCTGCAGATCTCCATTGGCCAGGAGCTCGAAGGACTGCCCGAGTTCCGTAAGCACACCTACTTCACCGCCTTCACCGAAGGCTGGGGTCTCTACTCCGAACGCCTCGGCAAGGATGCCGGCTTCTATCAGGATCCCTACTCCGACTACGGCCGCCTCGAAGCCGATATCTGGCGCGCTATCCGCCTCGTCGTCGATACCGGCGTCCACTCAAAGCATTGGACCCGCGACCAGATGGTCGACTACTTCCGCCAGCACTCCGCCATCGACGAAACCAATATTCAGGCCGAAACAGACCGCTACATCGCCTGGCCGGGTCAGGCCCTCGGCTACAAGATAGGCCAGCTCAAGATGATCGCCCTACGTGATAAGGCGCAGCAGGAGCTAGGTCCCAAGTTCGACATCCGTGCCTTTCACGATCAGGTCCTCGACTCGGGCGCGCTGCCCCTCGATCTCCTCGAAGAGCGTGTCAACGCATGGATCAATCAGCAGAAGGCGGCAAAGTAGCCCCATACCAGCAGCGCCGCCGCCTGATATAAAGAGTACAGTTCAGAACCTTCAATTCAGGTCAGGCGTTTTCCGGCTCAGGCCGTTCAGATCCGAGGCAGTGATGAACGTAACCGACACAGTTACAGATATACGCAACCTCCGCATCGCCGTGCTGGGCGCGGGCAAAATGGGTGGCATCCTTCTGCAGGCCTTCCTTGACCAGAAGCTCTTCGCACCGGAGCAGATCCTCGCTACCGTCGCGCACCTAGATCGCGCAGCCGCTCTCTCCACGCAGTGGGGAGTGAAGGTCTCCACCGATAACGTCGCCGCTGCCGGAGCCGCCGACCTCATCCTCCTGGGCGTCAAGCCATTTCAGATTCCCGGCCTCATGGAGGAGATTCGTCCCGCCCTCAACTCTCGCAAGGTTCTCATTTCTTTCGCGGCGTCGGTCAAGACCAGCGCCATCGAAGACGCAGCAGGCCTAGAGATATCCGTCATCCGCGCCATGCCGAATACGCCCTCGATGCTCGGTGCCGGAGCCGCTGCCCTGTGCAGGGGACGCTTCGTCCGCGATGAGCAGATGTCGCTCGCAGAGCGCATCTTCCAGACCGTCGGCCGCACCGTGGTCGTAGACGAAAAACACATGGATGCCGTCACCGGCCTATCAGCCAGCGGGCCTGCCTTCATCTACATCATCCTGGAATCACTCGCCGAAGCCGGCGTCAAGGTCGGCCTGCCCCGCGACGTCGCCACTCTCCTCGCCGCGCAAACCACATATGGAGCCGCGAGGATGGTCCTCGAAACCGGATCGCATCCCGCGCTGCTCAAGGACCAGGTCACCACTCCCGCCGGCTGCACCATCGATGGCATTCTGGAGCTCGAAGAAGGTGGTCTCCGCGTCACCCTCATCAAAGCCGTCATGCGCGCAGCGCAGCGAGCCAAGGAACTGGCAAACAGCTAAGCTTCACCCAGGCCTGAAAACGTCACTAATCAGGTGCAGCCTCCTCGGGCCACGCATCTTACTTTCATGGCGCGCACTACGCTCCATTTCACGTCACATTCACGATAAAGAGCACGTGTTGCTTGTGATAATCATCACGAGCGCAAACACGGCTCGCAAGATACCCTCATAGCAAGCCGACAACTCTGCGAGGTTCAAGCCATGAACGGTCCCCTCAGTCAGGAACTTCTTGCCAAAATGCACGCCTACTGGCGCGCGGCAAACTATCTCTCCGTCGGCCAGATCTATCTCAAGGACAATCCGCTGCTTGAGCGAACCCGCTCACCATCGACGACGTCAAGCCCCGGCTGCTCGGCCACTGGGGAACCACTACCGGACTGAACTTTCTTTATGTCCATCTGCAACCGCCTGATCAGCGAGCGCGATCTGAACATGATGTACATCATCGGTCCCGGCCATGGCGGCCCGGGACTGGTGGCCAACACGTACCTTGAGGGCACCTATAGCGAGATCTATCCCGCACATCGAGCAGAACCGCGACGGCATGAAGCGCCTCTTCCGCCAGTTCAGCTGGCCCTATGGCATACCCAGCCACGTTGCGCCGGAGACGCCCGGTTCGATCCACGAGGGTGGCGAGCTTGGTTATTCGCTCGTACACGCCTATGGCGCTGCCTTCGACAATCCCGACCTCGTCGTGGCCTGCGTGGTTGGCGATGGCGAAGCAGAGACGGGGGCCCTGGCAACAAGCTGGCACTCGAACAAATTCCTGAATCCAGCGACCGACGGCGCGGTGCTGCCCATCCTGCACCTCAACGGCTACAAGATCGCCAACCCGACTATCCTCGCGCGCATTCCCCATGCGGAACTGGAAGATCTCTTGCGCGGCTACGGATACGAACCCTTCACCGTGGACGGCGACGATCCCGACGACGATGCATCAGGAGATGGCCGCCACGCTCGACACTATCTTCGATCGCATCGCCGCCATCCAGAAGAGCCGCCCGCGAAGAAAGCAACACGAGCGCCCACGCTGGCCGATGCTGATCATGCGCACGCCAAAGGGCTGGACCGGACCTAAGGAAGTTGACGGCAAGCCCGTCGAAAACACCTGGCGCGCGCATCAGGTTCCCTTCTCCGAAATGCGCGAGAAGCCGGAGCATGTACACCTGTTAGCTGAGTGGATGCGCAGCTACAAGCCCGAAGAACTCTTCGACGAAAACGGCACATTCCGCGCCGAGTCTGCCGACATCGCTCCGCAGGGCCGTCGCCGCATGGGCATGAATCCCCACGCCAACGGCGGCCTGCTGCTGCAAGCCTCTGCGTGTGCCAAACTTCCGCGACTTTGCGGTCAAGGTTCGACGCGCCCGGACAGGCCGATGCGGAATCCACGCGCGTCCTCGGCCAGTTCCTCCGCGAAGTCATGCGCAAGCAATCTCGACTCCAAAAATTTCCGCGTCTTCGGACCCGACGAGACTGCCTCCAATCGCCTCGGCGATGTTATTAAAGGGACCGGCAAGACGTGGATGGCCGCAGATGCTCCCGGTCGACGAGAATCTCTCCGTCGACCGGCCGCGTCATGGAAATCCTCAGCGAGCATATGTGCCAGGGCTGGCTCGAGGGCTATCTGCTCACTGGCCGCCACGGCTTCTTCTCCTGCTACGAAGCCTTCATCCACATCATCGATTCGATGGTGAACCAGCACGCAAAATGGCTCAAGGTAACTCGCGGTCTTCCCTGGCGCAAGCCGATCGCCTCACTCAACTACCTGCTCAGCTTCGCTGTGTGGCGGCAGGATCACAACGGTTTCTCGCACCAGGATCCGGGCTTCATCGATCACCTCGCTGAACAAGAAGGCCGACGTCGTGCGCATCTATCTGCCACCGGATGCGAACACACTGCTCTCGGTCGCCGACCATTGCCTTACGCAGCCGCAACTACATCAACCTCATCGTCGCCGGCAAGCAGCCTGCCCCGCAGTGGCTCACCATGGATGAGGCGGTAGACGCATTGCACCACCGGACTCGGCATCTGGAAATGGGCCAGCACCGATGACGGCAAGGATCCCGACGTAGTCATGGCCTGCTGCGGCGACGTGCCAACGATGGAGACCTTGGCCGCTGTGGAACTGCTGCGCGAACAAGTGCCCGACATTCGCATTCGCGTGGTCAATGTGGTTGATCTCATGACGCTGCAGCCGCAGTCTGAGCATCCACACGGACTCGCCGACGAAGACTTCGACGCACTCTTCACCGCGGACAAGCCGGTCATCTTCGCCTTTCACGGATATCCCATGCTCATTCACCGGCTCACTTATCGCCGCCACAATCACGACAACATTCACGTGCGCGGATACAAGGAAGAAGGCACCACGACCACTCCCTTCGATATGTGCGTGCTGAACAACATCGACCGCTTCCAGCTCACTGTCGACGCAATCCGGCGCGTGCCCCGGCTGAAGGATGTGACCGACAAGGCCTACCAGACCTACTCGGAAGCAATCCAGCGGCACAAACTTTACGTCTCCGAATATGGAGAAGACCTGCCCGAAATACGAAATTGGAAATGGAAAGTCGGCTAAGCCTGTTAACAGGCGTGGTCAGAAATCAGTTAGAGGAACGGATGCAAAACAAACCAATACTTGTACTCAACAGCGGATCGTCTTCGATTAAATTTGCTCTTTTTCACGCCTCTGAGCATGACAAGACAAAGCTCTTTGAAGGCGCAGTGGACGGCATCGGTAGCGCGCATGGCAAGTTCTGGATCAAGGACGCCGCAGGCAACAAGCTGCGCGATGAAGCTCCAAATCTGCCCACCCGCAACGTCGCCTTCAAACTCGTGGCGGATGCGCTCAGCCAGCCTCCCTTCCCCTACCCCTCGGCTATCGGCCACCGCATGGTTGCCGGCGGACCGCACCTGACCGTGCATCAGCGCATCACGCCGCCAGTGCTGGACGAGATGGAGCGCAACGTTGCCTTTGCGCCTCTTCACACTCCCATCGCCGTCTACATCATGCGCGAGGCGGAAGTGCTCTTTCCCGGCGTGCCCAACTTCGTCTGCTTCGACACGGCCTTCCACACCACCATCCCCGAAGTTGCCCAGCGCTTCGCCATTCCAGAGAAGTATTGGGATATGGGAGTCCGCCGCTACGGCGCCCACGGCATCTCGTACGAGTCGATCGTCTATCAGTTGGAACGCGAGGGTCCTGTGCCCGCGCGCCTCATCGTCGCCCACATGGGCAACGGCTCCAGCATCACTGCCATCAAGCACGGCAAATCACTCGATACCAGCATGGGCCTTACGCCGACCGGCGGCCTCATCTCCGGAACGCGCACCGGCGACATCGATCCCGGCGTGCTCCTCTATATCCTCCGCGATCTCAGCGCCACCGCGCCCAACACCTCTGATGCAGCCGATCAACTCGAAACCATCGTCGCGAAAAAATCCGGCCTGCTCGGCGTCTCGCAACTCTCGAACGACATGCGCGTTCTGCGCGATGCAGTAGCCGCTGGAAATGAAAACGCGAAGATGGCAGTCGCGCAGTTTGCCTACTCCGTCAAAAAATTCATCTCCACCTACATCGGAGTGCTTGGCGGTCTGGACATGCTCGTCTTCACCGGAGGCATCGGCGAAAACGATATCGCGGCCCGCTCTGAGATCTGCGCCGGCCTCGAACACCTCGGCATCGTCCTCGACGCGAAGAAGAACGATGTGCGCGGAGAAGCCGTCATCAGCAGCGACAAGTCGCCGGTCCTGGTTCGGGTCATTCCACCCGCCGAAGACCTGTTGATCGTCAACCATGTATACAGGCTGATGCAAAATAAATAGCAGGACTCTGGCGCACTCCTGGTCGGAGAATTCGAAGTTAAGGCGGGCGGCGTGATCTGAATCACGCCGTTTGCACTTTCCAAAACACGCTGTGGGGTGTCAAAAACGCGTCAAAACGACATCATTTTGCGCGCTTAAACACGCGTAAAATTGCATCAATTCGGCCCTTCGGTCCAGGAGATTCCCTGATGAACGCGCACGTCCTAACCGTCCCAGTTACCGCTCAAAACCCGGCGTCCAGCAACCTCAAACGCTTCGCCTGGGCCTTATTGGCCTATAACATAGCGGTCATTCTGTGGGGCGGACTGGTGCGCGCAACCGGCTCGGGAGCAGGCTGCGGCGAGCACTGGCCACTGTGCAATGGGGTCGTCGTGCAGCATTCGCCGAGCGTGCAGACGATGATTGAACTCACGCACCGCATCACCAGTGGAATCACAGTGTTAGCGATGCTTGCGCTGCTGATTTGGACGTTTCGCGGCACCGTTCGCAGGCACATTGCACGCGTAACTGCTGTGGTTGCAGCGGTTTTGATGTTGAACGAAGCATTTTTAGGCGCCCTAATCGTAATTTTAGGCAAAGTAGCCCGCGACCAGTCCCCCTCGCGAGGCGTATATCTCTCATTCCATTTGGCTAACACGCTGATGCTGGTCGCAGCCCTTACCCTGACAGCACACTTTCTGTCGCGGAGAGTCGGCTTCCTGCGTGGAGAAGTGAAGTACCGTTCTATCGCATTGGCCTGCTTGGGTTTAGTCGCAACTCTGGCTGTCGGAGTGAGCGGATCTCTCGCCGCCCTGGGCGACTCTCTGTATCCCTCATCCTCGCTGCAAACCGCACTACGACAAGACTTTGCGAGCACGGGCACTCTCCTTCTCCGCCTGCGCTGGATGCACCCGCTACTCGGCCTGGCCGCGGGATTTTTCTTGAGTTGGCTCATCTACCGCAGCGTCTTTCAGCACAGCTATTGGAAGAACAAGAACCTGGCATTGGCGGTCATCGCGCTCCTCTTACTCCAATACAGTCTCGGACTTGCAGACGTCATACTGCTGGCCCCGGTGTGGATGCAGATCGTCCATTTGCTCGGCGCAGACCTGCTCTGGATTGCCCTCGTAGTGCTGACAGCGAGACTTTGCGTACAGCCGATCGAAGTCTAGTCGAAGCGGCTTCAACAAGGACGCGACATCGTCGCGGAGGTAACGGCCGATGCCGGCGACCGATCCGTTTTCGAGGGCTTCCCGGGCGTCGAAGGGATTTGTTACGTGGGCGGGAGGCGCGGCGAGTAAACAATCTGTCGGCTTGGCAGGCTTACCAGGATTTTCTTGCTGGTGTTGGCGTTGGTCAGACGAATTCGCTTGTTGTTCAATGCGGGAGCCTCGGCTTGTCTTAGTTTTCACCGAATTGGTGGCTCATCTCCGCCGCCCACTTGTTCGGGAAACGACGGTTGGGCCTGGGCGGCAGCCGGAGCATTGACCGCTCGCCATTTCCGCAGGATCAGGCCTGTCGAATGGTTCACAGCTTTCACGCTCCTATCGCTCGCACTTGGCGCTCGGCACCTGCTCGCCGACGACGTTCATGTCGAACGGGAAAGCTTGAAGGTGTTCAAGGAGCAGCCGGGCGCCGGCGGCGTCACCCTTCGCCGTCAGCGCCGCCTGGGCCGCGATCTCGCCGAACCGTTTCGTAAACTCCGGATCGGCTGGGTTGTACAGGAAGAAGGCGCCGCCGTTGTCCTCGGCGATCTCCTTGATCCGCTGCTCAGCGTGCGGGCCGGCGCGGTCAATTGGGCAACCGTTCTTTATGATTCCCTTGAAGGCAAAGCTGATGGTGCACCCGACTCGCTTCAGCCGAATCGCGTCTTTGCTGAGGTCTTCCATAACATCGCCGTCCGGGTTCCCCGGGCCCCGCAACTCGACGGCATCCGTGAGGACGAGGGCTGCGTGAATTGGCTGCTTCTTGGCTTCGCGGATGATGTGCGCGAACGCGTCTCCCGTGCTGGGTCCAGCCCGGAGCATGCTCGATGCTTCCGATCCATTGCGCCGCTTCCTCGGGATCGGCAAACCATTGCGAGGGTCGGCCACGGAAGGTCACGACCTGCACTCGCAGCCCCGGGGCTGCCGCGAACATCGCGTGGAGGAATTTTCGGGCGGCCTCCGGTGTCACTTTCCGTTCGGGCAAATACTCGCCCATGCTTATCGTGTCGTCGACCACGACAACGGTGCGGGGCGGCCCCGGCCGCACCACCGGATCGTCATCGAGCGCAGCGATCATGCGGGCTTGCATCAGGTTCAGGTCGGCCAGATCGTCGTCGCTATTCTGGTGGACGATGACTTCCTTGCTCACGGTTCGCTCCTCTCTGCGGTTCAGCGGTTCAGCGGTTCAACGGTTCGACGGTTCAGTGGATTATTCAGGGATTTGTCTCGCCGCGCAGGAATCCGTCGGCGAGCACGTAGTACTGCGCGGTCCTGCCGTGGATTTTTTCGTTCTTGATCTGCAGCAGCCCATTGCGTTGCAGGTGGGCGACCAGGGCATCGGAGCTACACCCCGCGCAGAGGCGGTGGAAGGCGTCGCGGTCGATCAGGATGCGCGTGTTCTCGCCATCGATCTTGATGAAGCCGTAGAGCGTGCCTGCTTCCTTGAATGCTGCCGGATTCTCGTAGATGATCGCCTGCTCAGGGATGGGAACGAACAAGCCGCCGCCCGGACCCGGATGCTTTTTCAAGACGACGAACTTTGCGCGCGCAGCCCCGATCGCTTCCCGCAATTTCTGCTCTGCCGCCTTATCCTCCAGCGTCGCGACCGGCAGGCCTTTGTCTGCAGCCCAGCGCAGCGTGCAGGCGACGATGCTCCGATCGGATTCTTCGATGCTCCACGGCCAGAGGCTCGCTTCAACCGCCATGCGCAGTGCTGTTGCGAGCAACGCGAACCGGCGGATAACGCTATCGTCTCTCGGGTCGTGGTGCAGGAGCTCGGCGATGTCGGGCAGCGCGAGCCACGCCGCACGATGTTGGTCGAGCTTCGCTTTGATCTGCGCCTCGCCGAGATCAACAAGATGGCGCAGCCACGCCTGTCCGACGGCACCATGCAGACGGTCGGTTACGGCGTAAATGCGGCCGCAGACATCGCCCAGCCTGTCGCACGGAACGGTCTCAAGCGCGGTGTCCACCCCGACCAATGCCGGGACATCGACGATACGCTTCTTCCGACCTTCAGTGTCCTCCATCCTTTCGAGGAACGTGCGAAGTGGTTTCTCGCCAGTGGAGAACACCAGCGTCGAGAAGCCGTGCTGCTGGCGAATATTGCCCTGCGAGTCGGCGCGCAATTTCGGTGTGCCGCCGGTCAGGATGTATATTGCCTCCACGATTTTCTCACTGACGCTTTTGGCCGATCCGATTTCATCGAGAAAGAGGAAGATCGGTACGCTTCTGCGCCAATCCGACAATGCCCACATCTGACGCAGTGGCCCACTTCGAGCCGAACGCTTCGACATCGCGGGTCGCGAGTGTTGTTGACGGTCGCCCGTAAAACGATTCGCCAACCGTGAGCGCCGCCGTTTTTCCGAGCGTGCTGCGGCACCAGATGTGGAAGCCGCCCGTTTGCTCCCCGGCAAAGGGAAGCAAAGGCGCCGCCAAGGCGGTCCCGGCCGCCAGCGCAATATTGGAGCAGCCTTCGAGCGGCCGGGCTACTTCGTCCTGCCACTCCGGCACCGTACCGGCGACGTGAAAGCCATAAGTCTGCCCGGCAGCGCCGACTGGTGTGTCGAGGCGGGCCAAGATCTGGGGGTGGGCTGCATTTTGGAATTCTTGGGCACCAACGCCGTGCTCGCCTTCGGCATGATCGGCGCAAGATCGGGCGGTGCCAGCGGCTGCACGAAGCAGTGGTGACTGCCGTCAATCTTCAGCCAGCCGGTCGTTTTGGTCCGGACGATCTTGAGCTTCGTCGGTCTCCAATTGAGAAAGTCGACCATCTCGGCGCGAGCATATTCGCTGCGAACGACATATGCGTTGAAGTGCGTCAGCGCCGTGACCGCAGCACCAGGGCGACTTAGGCGGAGATGTTTGTGCGCGGAATTTCGATCTCACGTTTGATTTCACGTGCGCCCTCATAAGTCGTTCGAATGAGATGCACGCGCGGATTCAGATCGGTCCGGTGCATTGAGGAGTGCGCAAGCGGATCGAGACGCGTCTTACAAATTCGCTCCCAGCCCCACAGTCCTCCCGGCGCAAACACGCCATATCTTGTAGTGCGAAACCGCCCGTAGACTCCCATCCCGTCATGCGCTCCGGGCGGATCAGCGGACGTGGCGCCGATCTCCGGATGGGCGCGGATCGCTCGCCGGAAGCGCTCAACGACCTCGGTCTCGCGGCGACCGGTGTCCGTTACCATCTCCGCGATGGCTTCCTTGGCTAGCGTCTTGAAAGGCTGCGTTTCGGTGTTGGGGTCAGGCTCATCATCATCGGTCTCGCCACGGTGCCGTTCGTTCGCCTCCCGAGATCGGCCTCATACCCACTCACGAACCTCTCTACGAGGGCGTCCAAGTGTGCATCACTCTCACGGTAATACTTCTTCAGAACCTGCCACATCGCTGCCGGTGACCTGTCAAATTTCTTGCCCGCTAGCT
>CAVSAX010000022.1:0-176040 GCA_963725995.1 uncultured Acidobacteriaceae bacterium
GGCGAACGCCCGTCTCTGCGCTGGGTCCTTACGCGGCTGCATCTAGAATAACGCCGGTGACCGAGCGACACCCCGATCTCTTTAAGGTCCTGATCGGTGAGATTGGACAGGACGGAAAAGCTAATGTCGTTCTCGGCGAAGCGCTGGGCCTGCCAGACCGAGCTTCTCAAGCCAGTCAGCGACCTGCTGCATCGCCACCCCGTGCCCGGACCGGGCTTAGCGCCAGAGGTACTAGCCGGACCGCAAGCTTTCGAGGTCTTCGGGCGCAGCGGCAGTGGTTCCTCAGGGATGATGTTCTCCTCATCGTCGGGATCGTACCGGCCCATGATGATTGTGTGCGTCGGTATGCGGTCGATCTTGCGCACGCGGCAGTCGTAGCTGTATTCGCCAACAGTGCGCAGGACGCCTGCGTAATCGCGGGGTCGCAAAGGACGAATCGGGTTCTCGACGCTGGCGGAGGGCGGCTGTGCTCATGGCGAAAGGTTGCGCGTAGACCGACGGGTTCGTGTCCGCCGTGGCGCCGCGGCCTTCACCAGGCGTGCAAGCTCGATCCATAACGCGATCGGCTCGGGCTTCTCCACGCGCTCCCGCTCCCAGCGCTGCGCGGCGAAACAGCCCGCGGGATACGGACAGCGCGCGTGTGGGTTTGCGACGCACGGCCATTCCCAGGGCGGAACGCCGAGCAAATCGTGCAGCGCGGAATGCGCCGCCACCTCTTCTTCCTCGGTGCTGGCCGCCCGCAAGCGCTCGAACGCCGCAATGGCCGCCCGGCCGATGACGCGGCGGACGTCGCGAGCGATCCGGGTCCGCTTCGTAGCCATTCAGCCGGCCCACCCAGGCGGCCGGCCGGCCGTCGCCCGGAGCGGCTCGACGTCGAGCCCAAGAGCGCGCAGCGTCTTGACGCAAAACGCCATTGCACCCAGCTCGGCCCGCAATAACGGGTGCTCGCGCGGCCCGTGCTTCGTCGCGATAAGCTCACCATCGCGATCGATCGTCTGGCGACAGGAGGCGGCGCGATCGCGCGCCAGACATGCCAGCAAGAGCAGCTCGACGCCGCCCGCGTCCTCGATCCTGTATTCGCGGTGTACTCGATCCCACAACGCCCAGCCGTGAGGGCCAAGTTTGTCGGGGGACGCCGGCGGGACAGCCTCCGGTAAGCCCGCGGCCACCGCTAGTTTTCTCGCCACGGATTTTTCCTCCGTAATTGCCTCGCGCCAATAAAAGGCGCTATTTCAGTTTTTGTTCGGCATGCCATTGCCCTTCGATTCGCGTTTTTGTTCTGGCGTTTTTGCCCCCCCCGGTTTTTGATGCTGTCGAGCGGCTCGACCAAACAAAAAATATTATATTCATTGCATGCGGCGCGTATCGGGATAGAGCGGCAAGCCTTGCTCATCATAACCTCGTGCCCAACCCTTCTCGTCTAGCTGCGCCTTAACGCTGTCGTGGCAGCGCTTACACAAGGATTGCATGGTTGCTGGTGTTCCAGAACAGCGGATCGGTATCGCCTGCGTGGCGCACGATATGGTCGACCACGGTAGCCGGGACGATCAAGCCTCGATCGAGGCAGAAGCGGCAAAGCGGGTTTCTCTGTAGCTGCGCAAGCCGGTACGCCGCCAGCGGCTAGCCGTATAGCGACTTTCCGACCTTGGCCTCTACCGACATGGCATCGCGCTTGCCTTTGCTCATCGACGCGCGGCGCGAGCTTGTGGCGTACAAGGTTTTATTGAGAGGTATCGCCCTCTAGTGCTGCTCGCGCGTGCCTCGATGCTCGGGCTCAACGAGTCGCGCTTACTGCGCTTCCACCTCACGCTCTTGCTGCTCGCGCTTTGCTGGGCGGATGTGAACGGTGTCGCGGCCCGTCGCCTCGCCCGCCGAGTGTGCTCATCGTGCTCGCACCAACTCCGTGATCCACACCATGATGCCACGACCGGACCCGGCGCACGAAGCGCCGGCTCATGGGTCGATGCCTTGCTCGGCCATTCGCTTGTCGATGTAGGGGTCCTCACAGCCCGGGTGCAGGACAAGCTCGGTGCCATTATCCCAGGCGTGGCGGTCGCCACCTGGACGGCCGCAATAGGCGCAGAGAGAGGGGTCACCCCCCTTTCCAACCGAAACACCGAAACAAAGCCCGTCGTTATTGGACTTCTCGGATTTTCCAACCGAAACATCGAGATTGCTTGTTTCGGTTTGAGAGGTGCCAGAAGTGCCCGTGTTTGCTGCATTTGTTTCGGTGTTTCGGTTTGAAGTCCCCCTTTCCGGCAAATAGCGCTCGAAAACCTCTTCGAACTGGCTGCGCGCATATCCCTTTCGGGTATCCTTGGGGCCAAACCTGACTTGGCCGGGCGCGATGCCCAGCGGCTTGAGCAGCCGGGCGAGCTTGTTTTGGGTGATCGGCTTGCCGCTCTTGCCGTATTCGGCCCACGGCCTCGGCACGACGTCGATCAGGTGCTCGATCAGTACGGTGGACGCCATGCGGTCACTCGCGACGGCGTCGAAGATGTCGCGGATATCCCCGAGCAGCACCTCCAGCCGCGAATTTTCGTCAACGTCGGCTCCGGCTCCCGCGAGTGCGGCCCGGTGCCCGAGCGCCAACCAGTCGCCACCGGCCACGGTGGCGATCGCCAGCAGGGGGCGCCAGTTATCCGCCAGCCGATTGTAAAGCCCGGCCGGCATGTGCGGTTCGGTGGCAGCAATGGTTTCGGCGTTGTCGGCCGTCCACCGCATCAGCTTACGTCGCAGCTCGACCAGATGATCGACCCGGTCAAACCGGAACGGCTCGACGGCCTCGTCTGACTTGCGTCGGGTGAGATTGATCGTGATCGACCGGTCAGCCAGCGTGCCCGGCAGCTGACCGATCAACGCGATCGCGCAGGCGGCGAAGGTCGAGAACGCGCGCGGCTCGTGGTCGTCGCCGACGTTCCGTAGAACGGAGCCGCCTAGCCTATGGCCGCTGTTGAGGATGCCGCGAAGCTCTTCATTGCCGGCGAAGAAGCTGTCGGCCTCGTCGATCAGCAGGCACGGGCGATGCCCCTCGACCACGCGAAAGATGGCGCTCGCCGAGACATTGGCCGCCGGCAGTGGGCGAAAAACGAGCTGAGCGACGACGTCGAGCAGCGTGGTCTTGCCGCATCCTTTGACCGGCGACCTAATTCCCAGTCGCGGCGTGATCATCGCGCGATCGAGCAGACAAGTATGCGCGACCCACAACGCGACCGCATGTTGCTCGTGCTCGGCCATGACAACGTAGTTGCGGATGGCGGCGGCAATATCGTCGAGCAGCGCACTTCCCTCGACCGGCGCGGGCCACGGCTCGGGCTCCGAAAATTCGATCGCGTGTCCCTGCTTTCCGTCATCACCGTCGAGGCCGAGTTCGGTGCGCTTCAACTTCACCGCGGTGTCGAGCATTGACGATCGCATGCCGAGCTGCTTGGCGGCGTCCTTGCGAGCGCGCTCATAATCAAGCAGCGGCAGCCTCGCGAGCCGTTCCAGCTCCGCGTCATCGTTTGGCGCATCGGCGGCCGGTGCCTCGCGCAGGGCCTCGGCGCTCTCGACCAAGCGCGGAATTTCCGAATAGCGCTCCTTCCAGCGGTCGTCATGCGGCGCGGTCGAGCCCTCCATCAACGCGCGTAAGTGGTTGACCGCGGCGCCTCCCGACATGCCGCTGGCGATCAGCTTGGCGGCGAGGTCGCGCAGGCTATCGTGCAATTGCCGGCCGGCGTGGATGTTGTCGATCAGAAACTGCCAATCGCCGGCAGCGGCCTCCGCGGCAGCAGCGCCGTTGCCCTCGCGGCGCTTGCGCCGCGTCGGCGCGGGCTGGTAGCCGAAATCCCGCACCAGCAGCTCGGCCGCCGTCTCGATCAGCGCCTGCGCCTCGTCCTGACGGATGGACGGCAGATCGTTGAGCTTGATCTCGCCGGGCTTGCCGCCGTGCCACCGGTACGGCCGGCGGGTGTCGGGGTGAACGCCAAAGAGCACGACCTGTTGGCCGTCGGCCAGAAATTCGATCTTCTCGCCTTGCTTGCCGCCGCGGTCGATCAAGCTGACCTCTATTTTGTCGAACACCTCGTCCGCGCGGAACAAAAACGCGCGCTTCGGCGCGCGCCCGATCCGCGTCATCAGCACGCCGGCATCCGCGTAGCGCTCGCGCACAAGGTCCTCGACAGCTCGCGCCGCGTCCTCGTTGACGATGTCCACGTCGAAGGCCGGCATTCGCGCGGTCAGCGCGCCGGTGTTTCTCGCGTCGGGCCAGCTCTTGGCCCACATGCCGATTTGCTCGGGGGTGACGTCGGCGAGCGTCTGCCAGCTCTGCAATGGCGGAATTTTCCCGTGGAGCGGGACCGGCGTGAAGCCGGCGCGCACAAGCAAAAGGCGCCGCTCGGTCGGGTTCATGTCAGCCTCCCGCCTAATCGAAAGAAGATGGCCTTAAGCCATTTCGCCTGTTTCTCGGTCGGCTCGCGGTATATCTTCCATCGAAATCGCCGGAGTGTTGGGTCGGGGCGAGTATTTGAACGCGAACACAGCGTCGTATTCGACCGTTTTTTAGCAGCTCTAGAGTGCTTAAAAACTCACTTTCTGACTCACCTGGAAAGCCCACAATGATGTCCGTCGTGAGGCTGATGGGTCGCTTTGCTGACTGGATCCACGAGATGCGCTCAAGGTACTGCTCGCGGGTATATTCGCGATTCATCCGCCGAAGAACGTCGGACGACCCACTCTGGACCGGAAGGTGGACATGGTCGCAGAGGGTGGGATAGGTCTCGATCGCCTGGACGATGTCGCGGGTGAAATGTCGCGGGTGCGAGGTCATGAAGCGGACGCGGCGGATGCCGGGCACCTGGCCGACGGAGGTCAGCAATTCCGCGAAGCTTTGCTTCCCTTCCGGGTCGACGTAGGAATTGACGTTCTGGCCCAGCAGCTGGATTTCGGTGTAGCCGGAGTCGGCCATTCTGCGCGCTTCCGCCAGCACGGAGGTAGGAGGTGCGGCTGCGTTCCTTGCCGCGGGTGTACGGCACCACGCAGTAGGCACAGAACTTGTCGCAGCCCTCGATAATGGTGATGTAGCCGCGATGCGGGTTGGTGCGCGCGGTGAACTCGGTCTCGAAGGTCTCGTCGGTCTGGCGGTCGTCGAGGCCGGTGATACGTGCTTCTCGCCAGTTCGAGCTGAACCAGCATCTGGGGCAGCTTGTCGGTACGAGGCCGAGCCGGAGACGATGGAGACGTAGGGGGCGCGGTCGAAGATCTTCTCGCCCTCCTGCTGGGCCACGCAGCCCAGAACGGCAAAGCGCTTGCCCTGCTTGTAGAGCTTCTTGTAGTCGTTCAGCCGGTTGAAGACCTTTTGTTCCGCCTTGTCGCGGATGGAGCAGGTGTTGTAAAGGATCAGGTCGGCGGCGTCTTCGGTCTCGACGCGCCGGTAGCCTTCGTGCTCCAGTGTGCCAACGACCTTTTCGGAGTCGTGGGCATTCATCTGGCAGCCGAAGGTTTCGAGAAAGAAGGTCTTATCGGTCGCCATGATTACGCTGAGTATATCTCAGTTAACCCCACGATTTCGGCCTCCATCGTCTCCGCGTGGGCGCAGGGACCCCAGTCGTAATCAGGGTAGATTGTAGGTGGGGGCTTCGCGTTCCCACAGTCCAGTTGGGCGGAGGACCTAGAGCAATGAGCAAGCTGATTCCACTGGCGCACGGGGCGCCGAACCATTGCTTCGGATGCGGGGCTGCTAACCGGACCGGGCTGCGGCTGAAGTTCTTCACCGATGAGGAGGGGCGCATCCTGAGTCGCATTCGCGTCCCACGGCGCTTTGAAGGACCTCCCGGACACATGCACGGCGGGGCTATCGCAACGCTAATGGACGAGGCCATGAGCAAGGCCAACCGCGCTCACGGAGTGGTGGCGATGACGCGGCAGATGGAGGTGGAGTACCTGAAGCCTGTGCCGCTGCTTGTTCCCCTGCTACTGGAGGGACGTCTGTTGAAGGTGGAGGGCCGCAAGCACCATTGCGAGGCTGAGTTGACCGACGCTTCAGGCCGCGTGCTGGCGCGTGCCAAGGGCTTGTTTCTGGCGATTGATCCGGCGATTTTGAAACGCGTTTCTGCCACAAAGGACAACTTGCCCCAGTAGCAGACGCTAAGGCGAAAGCGCTGTGATCGGAAGGGTGACGGAGCCGGTTCGTCCGGAGTTCTCGTCGAAGACGATCAGGCGGATGGAGCCGACTTTCGGCATGGCATTGAAGCTGCGCTGGTAGGCGAAGCCGTCGGTCACCATGGATGCGTAGGTCTCGGGCTTGAGATCGAACTTCACTGCTTCGCCGGATGAATTGGCGCGACCGCCATACTCCTCGCGTTGGACCAGATAGACATCCACTTTGCCGGTGCGACGATCCCCCTGCGTCTCCATGGAGACGTCCTTGAGGGCGATCATGAGCTGAACTTTGGACGGCGTATGGGAGACAACCTTGGCGGTGAGGCCGATTTCGCTGGGATCGACGGGCTGCCAGATTGCATCCTGGAACTTCGCCTTGGGATCGGTAGATTCCTTCTGATAGAAGTAGCCAGAGCGATAGCGAAGGGTGATTCCCTGCCGGCTGGTGACTTTCAAGGTGATCTTGTGGAAGGTGCCATCGGGGGCCGTGTCGGGCGTGAAGCTCGCCATGTAGGTGGCCTGGGTATCGCGCAGTATGGAGTCGAGTGAGTTTCCAATGTCGCTGGCGCGGCGCAGGGCTTTGCCGCCGGTGGCCTCGGCAACGCGGCGAATGGGTTCCTGTATGCCGTGCATGTCGTTCTGCATTTGTTCGGAGGCGCGGGCATTGCCGGGAACCGAACCCATGTGGCCGCTGGTGGGAGTCTGACCCTGCCCCTGGATGCTGGTGGGCTTAAGTGAGACGGCCATGTCGCCAAGGCTGGCATCGACGCCACCAGCTTCGATCGACGAGGCATCGAGCGCATAGAGTGCGACGTGCGCCTGGTTGAGGGCCTCGCCTGCGGAATTTGCGATCTCGTTGAGATATTCCTTCTTATTCTTCTGAGGGCCGGTGACTGACACCTGATCGCCGAAGTCGGCCATGGCGGCGTCACCCGAGACCCATATAAGGCTCTTGTGGCCGGGCACTGGCGCTAAATGCCGGGCGATCGCGATGAGCACCCGCAGGGACTCGCGGCCCGGGTTCGCTCCTAAGTCGCGCAACTGTATATCGAGGGGCATGGAAGCTTCGTCATCCGCAGCCGCATTGCGGTTGCCATTTACGGTCTGGAGGTCTGTGGGATTCTGCACCTCGTCGATATGGCGGGTGTTTCGGTCTTGAGCCTCCTGTGCGAGGGCAGCCGTTCCGGCAGATGGGGTCCACGATTTGAGCTTGGCGGCGAGCAGTGCATGATCCTGCGTCATCTCGACCAGAACGTGGAAGCCGATGTCGTCCATGGTGTAGAGCGCGACCGGTTGCGCCGGAGCAAGCTTGTTGAGGAATTTGATAGTTGCGTCTCGTGCGAATTGCAGGTCCTGCCACGGCAAATGCGCGGCATCGATAAGCAGCACCGTTGCCGAGGGGGTAATTGGGCTGGCGGCGGTGGCCGAAACCGCGACCGGCTGGTTGGAAAATGTGTCGGGAGTGGTAAGCGCGGGAGCCGCCGCTACCGCTGCGGAGGGGGTTGCCGGAGCGGCCTGGTAGAAGAGCCGCACCTGCTGCGGGACTCCATTGTCGAAGACGGCGATTTCGTCCTGCTTAAGATCGGTGACCGGCTTGCCCTTCTTGTCATAGGCCACGAATCCCACATCGACCAGGCGGGCGGTGGTTTTGATCACGAATCCGGCAGGCGTCGCAGTGGTGAAGGGCTGTCGCTCGATTGGCGCGAGGCTGTACTCAGGGGCTTCGACTACCTTGGGCGGAGGTGGAGCAGTTGGTTCGGGCGCAAGGGTGGCCTCGGCTACTTCCGCATCGGCCGCAGGCTGAGACGTGTCTCCCGCCGCCGCTGCAGCTACGGAAGATCCGCCGGTGGCGCCACCGGTAGAGGCTCTCTCGGTGGGGACAATCTTGGCGGTGGCGTGGAAGAGGTGGTACTCCTGAAATTGAACATCGTTGAGGAAGGTTTGCCAGAGGAGGGAGCCAGAACTTTCGGAGCCGGCAGAGTCAGAGGTGGTGTCGAGCACGGCGCGCGAAACTGCGATGCTTTTTGTAGGGCAGGTATATGTGTAGCCGCCGATATCTACCGGGGCATATTCGACGAGGATGTCGGCTTTGCTGAGGGGATCGGAGGGCTTGAAGTCTGCCTGCGCCGTGATCCTTCGAATGACTCCGGTTGCGGTGTCCACCGCGATCTCTCCGTGATAGCCGACAAGTTGTCTGAATTCTTTCCTGGGATCGACGAGATTGTTCGGGTTCGGAACGCAGCAATACGTCACTTGATAGTGGGAGTTTTCCTGGGGAACGGAATAGGCGAAGACGGCCCACTGAGCGGCGTCGCTTTGCTCCCAATGACTCCACGCCAGCTTGTTTTGGGCGGCATCGACGAGCACGATTTGAAGGATGGGGCCGAAGACTCCCTGGGTCTTCAGACCGGGTACAGGCGCGTCGGATTTTTTGACCTTGACGGGGCCGGGGTCGATGACTTCACGGCCATCGCGATAGAACACGGTGGAGGTTGTGACGACACCCGCGGCGTGAAGTGGCTTGTAGAACGCGGCGGCCGTAGTGACCGTCGAGCGCCTCATGGGCTGATCTTCAAAGTGGGTGGTGAGCTGGCGGGCAAAGAAATTTGGCAACTGGTGGATGGTGTCGGCCACGTAGTTTGCGACGAGACCCATGATCTGGCGCTGAGCGGCGAGGCTGGGGGCTGGCGGCGCTTCTGCGGCAGGAAGCTTGAGAAATGCGGATGCGTCTGCGATGGCGAGGAGCGATTGACGGGTCTTGGTGCCGGGAAACTGCACCTGCAAGCGAGCGAGCTGCGCGCTGCTGAGGCGCTCGGTAAGCTCCAGATCCCATAGCTGGCGAGCCACATCGGCGTCGGGCTTGCCCTGGGCTAAGGCCAGCAATTCTTCCAACTGCGCCAGCGTAACTTGCTTGGCATAGACGGGGAGCGTGAGACCCAAAAACAGCAGAAGGAAAGCGATTTTGCTCTTCACACTCTTCCCCCGGTGACCCACACAGAATGGTATACCTGTCTGACGAGTCTGCAGGGGGCAAGTTTCAATCTCTCCGGAGGATTTGCAGGGGAAAGTCCCGGCGCAGGAATGTGAGCTTGCTTGCCGTTTGTGGCGATCAATCTTTGGCAGGCGCTCGATGGCGCATTGCTGCCCCGGAAGCTGTTAAACTTAAGTATCAGCATTAGTCGCCCGCCGAGAGCTTCCGGAACATCCTTCGACGAATCATACGAGTGCGGCTGGCGCATATTTTGGGAGACACGATCATGGCAGAGTTGAACAGCAACGGCAATAACGGCAACTACTCGGGCAGCACACAGCTACGGCTCAAAGTGGGGCTGGCGGAGATGCTCAAGGGCGGCGTGATTATGGACGTCATGAGCGTGGAGCAGGCGCTGATTGCCGAGGCCGCGGGCGCTACCGCCGTGATGGCGCTGGAACGCGTTCCGGCGATGATTCGTGCCGAGGGCGGAGTGGCCCGCATGGCCAAGCCGAGCCTGATTCGGGCAATCATTGCAGCCGTGTCGATTCCGGTAATGGCCAAGGCGCGTATCGGGCACTTTGCCGAGGCGCAGGTACTGCAGGAACTGGGTGTCGATTTCATTGACGAGTCGGAAGTGCTGACCCCGGCAGATGAGGCTTACCACATCGACAAGCATGCCTTTAAGACTCCGTTTGTGTGCGGCGCACGCAATTTGGGTGAGGCACTGCGGCGGATTGCCGAGGGTGCTGCGATGATCCGCACCAAGGGCGAGGCGGGTACGGGAGACGTGGTCCACGCGGTGAAGCACATGCGCCAGATTGTGAGCGAGATGCGCGCTCTTACCGTGCTGGGCGACGAGGAACTTTATACCGCCGCGAAGAATCACCAGGCTCCCTATGAATTGATCCGCATGGTAGCGAAGACGGGCAAGCTTCCAGTGCCGAACTTCTCTGCCGGTGGCATTGCTACTCCCGCAGATGCGGCGTTGATGATGCAGCTGGGAGCCGAGGCGGTGTTCGTGGGCTCGGGCATCTTCATGAAGGACGGCGCGACTCCTCTGGACGTAGTGGTGGACAAGGACCGCAGCTTGTTCGACAGCCAGCAGAACTTCGATGCTGCCGTGGGCAAGGCGAAGGAAGAGCGTGCCGAGGCCGAATCGCGGGCAAAGGCTATCGTGATTGCAACGACGCACTACAACGATCCCAAGGTGGTGGCGGAAGCCAGCGATGCGGTTACCGGATCGATGAAAGGTCTCGCAATTGCCGGGCTCGAGAAATCGCAACTGCTGCAGACTCGTGGCTGGTAGCGGAGCAGGCCAGGTGGATTCAGGAACGACGCGATCCGACCCCGGGGAAACACAGGCGAGCACACTGGTTACGATCGGTGTGCTCGCGCTGCAAGGGGACTACGCTGCGCATGCATTGGCTCTGACAGAAGTCGGCGCAAATGCAGTGCTGGTCCGCAACGTGGCGCAACTGGCAGGGCTGGATGGGCTGATCATTCCCGGCGGTGAATCCACTACATTTCTCAAGTTTCTGGAACGCGACGGCTTCCTTGCTGACCTGGCGGAGTACGTGAGGACGAAGCCTACCTTCGGCACATGCGCCGGCTGCATTCTGCTGGCCGACGAAGTGGTGCATCCCGCGCAAGCCAGTCTCGCAGTTCTGCACGCGACGGTGGAGCGCAATTCGTATGGGCGGCAGATCGATAGCTCCATAGAGCACGCAGCTACGAAGCTGGGGGGCAATCCGCTGGAGATGGTGTACATCCGTGCACCGCGCATCCTGAAGGTTGCGGAGGATGTAGAAGTGCTGGCGGAGCGCGACGGCTTCCCTGTCCTTGTGCGCCAGGGCGAATTGCTGGCGGCGACGTTTCATCCTGAACTCTCCGACGACCGTCGCGTGCATCGTCTTTTTGTCGAGATGGTGACGCAGGCTCGTCAAGCGCGCGCCTGAGCCCATGACGATTCCGCTCACGGCGATTTCGCGACTTGCGGCCGATTCCCATTACTGGATGCCTCCCAACGCCTCGCTGCACGGCATCGCTGTTGATCGCCTGATGCGCGTGAATCTTATAGCGCTCGGTCTCTGCTTCCTGTTGGCGCATGTGCTGCTGATCTTTGGTGTGCTGCGGCGGCGCGCTACTGTGTCTGGGCTGCCGAGCATGTGGGTGGTGGAAGTGATTCCGGTGGCGCTGCTGTGCCTTCTCTATGCGTGGATGGCATTCACCGCGCAACGGCTGTGGGCGGTGAACCGCTTTGAGGGCGCTTCGCTCGAGGCGCTGCAGGTGGAGGTCACGGGCGTACAGTTCCAGTGGTACTTCCGCTATCCCGGCGAAGATGCTGCTTTTGGAACGGTGCGGCCTGAGATGGTAAAAGCCGCGGCGGGCAATCCCCTGGGGCTCGACAAGCGGGATCCCAAAGCATGGGACGACGTGGTTGCCAGCGAGCTTGTGCTGCCGGAGGGGCGCGAAGTTGACCTTACTTTGCGCGCGCAGGATGTCATCCACGGATTCTTTGTGCCCGCGATGCGTCTGAAGCAGAATGCCGTTCCGGGCATGGTTCTGCATGTTCATTTCACGCCGCAGGTTGTGGGCGTGTATCCCATCCTGTGCAGCCAGGTGTGCGGCCTGGGGCACGCAAAAATGCAGGCAACGATGCGGGTGCTGCCTGTCGCGGAATTCGCGCAGTGGATGGCTGCACGCGAAGCGCGGCTGCGTGCTGCGAACGCGGCGACGGGAGGCCAATGAGCGATCCCATCAACTTCGCACCGGGGAGCAATCGGCGAGATGCGGCGTGGCCGATTCCAGCGCCCCGACGCTCTTGGCTAAGGCGGTGCATCTTCACGACGGATCACCGCATGGTGGCGATCCAGTACCTGGTGCTGGCGCTAACGGCGGTTATCCTCGGCGCTTCCCTCTCGCTGCTGATGCGGATCCACCTGGCTTGGCCGGAATTGCCGATGCCCTTCTGGGGCACGATGAAGCCGGAGGATTACCTCGCCCTAGTGACGATGCACGGCACGCTGATGGTCTTTTTCGTGCTGATCACGGCTCCTCAAAGCGGCTTTGCCAATCTCGTGCTGCCGGAACAGATCGGTTCGCACCGCATGGCGCTTCCGGTGCTGAACGCCGTTTCGTTCTGGCTGACGGCGCTCTCTCTGCTGTTGATGGTCTGCGCATTCTTTGTGCCGGGTGGAGCTCCTATCTCCGGCTGGACAAGCTATCCACCCTTCAGCGCGGTGCCGGCCTCTGGGCCGGGGCAGGCGCTGGGCATGGACGTGTGGTTGGTGAGCATCGGCATCTTCTGCATTGCGGCGGCGGTGGGAGCGGTGAGCCTGCTGACCACCATTGTGGCCGAACGCTGCGAGGGGATGACGCTGACCCGGATGCCGCTGACGGTGTGGTCGTGGCTGGTGGGCGCGATGGTGAGCATGCTGGTATTCAGCGTGCTTTTCGCCGCCGCCTCCATGCTGCTCTGCGACCGTCATCTCGGAACAGCCTTCTTTGTGCCGATGGGCGACCTGGTGAGTGGACAGATCGTTGGTCATGGAGATGGCACGCCGCTGCTGTGGCTGCATCTTTTCTGGTTCTTTGGGCATCCGGTCGTATACGTCGCCATTCTGCCGGGGATGGGAATCACGTCCTCATTGCTGGCCAATTTCAGCCGGCGCCCGGTGCTTGGCTATCCGTTGATGGCGATCACGACGGTGCTGATCGGCTTTCTCGGGCTGCTGGTGTGGGGACACCACATGTTCGTGAGCGGTATGAATCCCTATGCCGGGACGGCCTTTGCGCTGATGACCATGGTGATCGCCGTGCCGAGTTCGGCGAAGGTCCTGAGCTGGCTTGGGACGGTCTGGGGTGGCAACCTGCTGCTGACCACTCCGATGCTGTTTTCGTTGGGATTCGTCTCGCTCTTCATTGCCGGGGGCGTTACGGGGCCGCTGCTCTCGCTGCCGATCCTGAACGCCTACCTGCACAATACTTTCTTTGTGGTCGGCCATTTTCACCTGATCATGGCGATGGCGGGAGTCTTTTCGATTTATGCGGGCATCTATTACTGGTTCCCGCTGATCTGCGGGCGGCACCTGGGCGAGACTTGGGGCAAGGCGCACTTCTGGATTACGTTTGTGGCGGCGTATTCGACGTTCCTGCCGATGCACTTTGCGGGGTTGGCGGGCGAACCGCGGCATTATTCGCAGCTTACCGGGGGAGCGGCTCAACTGGCCGCGCTGGTACCGCTGCAGCGATACATTACTGTTTCAGCGATCGTGCTGGTGTCGGCGCAGTTGATTTTCCTGGTGAATCTGGCATGGAGCATTTTTCGCGGGCGGCAGGCAGAGGCCAATCCCTGGCGGGCTACAACCCTTGAATGGTCAGTGTTTGGGCGGGGGTACAAGGGAGTTTTTCGTGGCCCATATGAATATCGCGTTCAGCCGGGAAAAGTAGATTTTGTGCCGCAGGATGCTCACGAATCAAATCCGGAGTAATCTCTTGGTTAACGGAGATTGTGATGGCCGTCACTTTTACCCGAATTCCGGTCGACACCGAGCGTAAAGATACAGGCATCGGTGGCAAACCGCCAGTAACGCGCCGTCCTACGGGCGGGGGCGGCGACGGCGATAACTGGGACGGGCAGCGTGGCCGGAACGGTCCCCGACAGCTGCTTACCCGCTGGCGCCTGGGGATCTTCTTCGCGCTGATGGGCGACATGATCTTCTTTGTCGCCATCGTAAGCTCATTTTTCTTCGCCCAAGGCGGCGGCCACATCGATCCGCGCACCCAAAGCTACGTCTCGACCTGGCGCCCCATTTCGATGCCATCGATTCTGTGGCTGAACACCGCCATCCTTCTTCTAAGCAGCGTGACGATGGAGATGGCCCGCCGGCAGCTTTTCAGAGAAATTGATGTGATGGAGGAGTGGCTGGGACTGGGTCGTCCGGCACTGCGCCGCGCAACGCCCTGGCTGGCGGCGACCATGGTCCTGGGCCTGGTCTTCATGGCGGGCCAGTGGGTGGCCTGGACGCAGATGTGGACGGATAAATCTCTTCTCGCGTCGGATCCTGCGCGGTACTTCTTCTACCTGATCACGGTGGTTCACGGCGCTCACCTTGTGCTTGGGCTGCTGGCGCTGATCGGCGCCCTGATCTCTCTGTCTCTGCTTCGCCGGGTGGAGTTTCGCCAGATTCTAGTAGACTGCACGGCATGGTACTGGCACACGATGGGCGTGTTCTGGCTCTTCCTGTTCGCGCTGCTCGTCTACGCACAATGATGCGCCGGATAGTATTCCTGACGACGCTGGCCGGAGCATTAGCCTTCCCTGCTCTCACTAACGCGCAAGGCTGCAGCATGTGCCGGGATACGGCCGCGGGTAGTTCTCCGCAGATGCGCCAGAGCCTGCGCCGGGCGATCCCGGTGCTGGGGATCCCGGCAGCAGCAGCCTTTCTGGCAATGCTCGGCGTGACGTATCGCTTCAAAGAGCGGCCACGCAGCTAGTCACTGATTGCTCGCTCTCGCTACGGGGCGACCAGGGCGAACTTGTCCTTCACTTCCACAGAGAGGGTGTCAGCTTTTGGATCGGCCACTCGATACATGGTGGCGTCGATGCGCTTGCCGTGGAGGTTGAGCACGATGTAGTGGTAATTGGGAAAGCCCGTGTCCTGATAGAGGTCTTCGGGGCTGCGAACCAGCACCGGATATGGTATGGCTCCTCCTCCGCCGCTGATGAGGTAGGCAATTCCGCCGTGCTGGAAGCGTTCATAGTTGTGAATATGTCCGCTCACGGTAATGTAACGCGCGCGGGAGTGGGCTGCCTTCTCTTCCAGGTAGCGGCGCAACTCCCACATCTCCGGCGCAGGCAGGTTGACGATGACCTGAGATTGCACGTCGGCCATCAGCGGCATGTGCAGGAGAAAGAATACGAAGTTGACCTGCGGCGGGATGTTGGCGAGCTGAGCGTCAAGCCAGGCCAACTGCGGGCTTCCCTTCTCCACTTTTTCCGTGGTGTCGAGGGTGATCAGTTCCACGCTGCCCGCGACCATGGAGTAGTAGCGATGCTGCTCAATCTGGGGATAGACGCCGAAGTAATTCTTCAAGCCGGCAGCCATACCACCGATGCCCTCGTGGTTGCCGAGGGTGGGATAGACGCGAAGGTGATTCTGGGTCCATGACGCTGTCTCTGATCGGTAGATCGCCCAGTCTTCTGGGTGGGCGCCACGATGGGGCATATCGCCGGAAAGGAAGAGTAGATCGGGTTTTTCCGCGCCTACCTTTTCAGCCAGCCATTTGCGGACGCGGGGATTGGTGTCGATCGTGTTGGTTGTGGCGGTGAATCGCATGTCGCCATAGGCAATGATCTTCAGGTCAGCGCCGGGCGCGATGTCGGGGAGCACGAAGGTTGGCTTGCCGTCCGGCGCGGCTGGCTGTGCCTGGGCAAGCAGCGGGCCGGGCTGGAAAGATGCGAAGGCCAAAAGCAAGACAAGGCCTGCGAGTGAGGTTCTGCCCATGGACAGCGATTTTCGATTCATCTTGGCTGACTATATCGCAGGATGTGCCGGAAATTAGTTTGAATCGAAGGCGAAAGGGGTGCTGCCGCCGCCCACGAAATGGACAATTTCGAATTTATCGCCGTCGGCAACCGGAGTGGTCGGCCAGGCGGGCCGGGAGACGATGTTGCCGTTGAGTTCTACGGCAACGCGGTCACCTTTGAGTGCGAGCGCATCGATCAGGTTGTCCAGGGTTGCGCCCGGGGCCAGGGCAGGAAAGTCCCGGTTCTGTCCATTGATGGTAAAGGTCATTGCAGCATCAGGATATCATCGCCTCTTCGGCTACGGCTGGCCTGTCCTTGTGAGGGCACGGTCGAGTCTGCGGAAGAACGGCTTGTCTTAATGATGCTGAAAAAAGCTCCGGATGCGCTCGCTTAACGACGGAACCACCGGGCACTCGAAGTAGATCCCCCGATTGGCCGCCATAAGCAGTTGAATGGCCTCGACGCGTGGGCTGTTCTGCCCTCTGGGGCAGCCATCGTGGATGTATTCGTCGGTGAGGTACTCAATTGCGTGGCCGAGTTTTTCAAGTGGGTGACCACTGACCGGCGGAATCCGGCGGCGAGCGGGAGCCGCAACGGAACGCCCTAGGGGGCGGGCGGTCTGAGGTATGGCGGCAGTAGCGGAATACGAATTTTGCGTGTCCGTTGACGAATTCAGAGCATGGCTTGCCATGGCGATCTTCTCCCTGAACACTGTATCGGCCGGTGAATCGAATCCCTTGAGTAAATATCTCTTTGGTGAGACCCTGATTCGCTTTTGGGAACCTGGTACCCTTTTGGGTTCCGCGGGAAGAATCACCGTGATGCCGCTCACAGCCCCCGATATGACTTTCCTGATATTTAAGTACTTAGCACCCGATCGTGGTGCGGGAGTGGTTGTGCGTTTCTTGTGAATTGTGTGAGTCGGCGAGGGTTGCCTGAGTGGAAGTGATTGAGCGAGCTGGGGGCATTCTGTTTCGCGATGGTGCGCGATGTGCGTACTTCGTGCCGGCGGAGATGCGCCTGTTTTCTCTTGATGCTGCGTCGAATATTCCGCTGGAAGTAGTCGCGCGCATGGCGGAAGAAAAGCACTCGCTCAGCTTAGAGGATTCTCAACCGCATGGTGCCTACACTGAGCATCCTCGTGAGGCAATGTTCCCGATCCTTTACGACGGCGACGAGCGAGTGTCAGGCTCAAAGCCGCGACTGGAGCGGCTAACGCTGAACATCAGCAACATGTGCAACCTAGCGTGCAGCTATTGCTACGCCGACCAAGGCCGCTACCACGCATCAGAACGCTTGATGTCAGCGGCGCAGGTTGAAGGCGTGTTGAAGCGCGCACTTGAGTTGTACGGGCAAATATCCGTGGTTCACTTCTTCGGCGGCGAGCCGCTGATGAATCTGGAAGCGATCGACGCCGCATGCATGTTTCTTCAGAACGCAGTGGCCGATGGAGTATTGCCACGCATGCCGCGGCTGGCGCTGACCACCAACGGGACCTGGTCGGGTCCAGCAGTGATCGATGTACTGACCCACTGGAATATCGCGCTGACGGTGAGCTGGGATGGAACGCGCGAGATCCATGATCATTGCCGGCCGATGCTCTCCGGTGGATCGAGTTATGAGTTACTGGCGGAGTCCATTCATCGCTTTCGCGAGAGCGAGATTTCTTTCGAGATTGAGTGCACGTACAACGGACATCATCGGGCGAACGGCATATCGATCGTGGACCTGATGAATTTCTTTTATACGCACACCGGCCAGAGGGTTCTGCATATTGCTCCCGCATTTCTTCCGCGTCCGGCGATGTTTGAGTTGAGCAGCCGCGCCGACTACGTGGATCTTGCGAGTCTCGCGGAGGATTATCGCGTGGCGGCCCGCTTGTCGATTGAGAACCTGGCTCGCGGTGAAGGACCGGTACTGCAATTTGCTTATCGCGTAGCGGAGCACCTGGCGACGCGCAGGCCGGTGGAGACATACTGTCCGGCGTTTTTCACGCAGATTACCGTGGCCACCGATGGCTCTGTTTATCCGTGCTTCATGCTGGCCGGCAATGCGGCATATTGCATGGGCAATTTGCTGGACGGAAGCTATCCAGGGCCCGCAGCGGCGCGGGTGTTGCGGAATTACTTCACGGAGTTCAATGCTCGTCCGCAGGCCTGGTATAACGCGCTGACTGAAGGTTGCGTGGCGGGTGAAGCGATTGTTGCCGGCACGATGAGCGAGCCGGTGTTCGCGCCTATTCAGCAGGCGATTGCAGAAGAGTGTGTGTTGCAGCTTGCGGCTCATGTGGGCAAGTGAATGAGCCGGAATACAAGGTAGTGATTTAACCAAAAGGAGAAGGCTAATGTTGGTTCAGGAAGTGGAAATGCAGGAAGTCTCAAGCACAACGCTGCGCAAAATGTTGCACAAGGCTGCGGGCTTTAACGCCGATGCGATGGGCGATGCGTGCGGTGGCGGTTGCGGCGGACGTGGTGCGAACTGCCATTTCCGCAGCGAAGAGATGGAAGAGATGGTTTCAGAGGCCGACTGATCAGGCTCGAATACAAGAGTGGATTGACTGGTAATCCGGTGTTTGGACGGACCGAATTTAGAGTTGGCCCGGCGGGAGAACCCTCTCCTCCGGGCCTGTTTTTTGGGTCAAAAGGCGGTGCAAATCTGGTCGTTTTTTGACACGCTGGAACGACTTATAGGCGCATTTCAGCGTAGTAAGTGGTGGTGGCGTTTCGTGAGTTAGATCACTGTTTTGCGAGCCGCGGGCGGCTTGGCTGCCAAGTCAGCGCTTAAGGGAGAAAAACACCTGTGCAACGAAATTGCCAATCTTTGGTGACGGAGTTACTGGCGAGTTAGTTAGAGGCAGGTGATCTTTGTCACCTTCATGAAGTAAGTAGGTCGGCCAGCCTGGAGCGACCCGGAGTATACTTCTCGACCAAGAACGCACCGGTGAGCGGTCAGGCGTTTCGTAACACGCAGCCCTCCTGTAAGCGCGGCTTTTAGTCGGCGCTCACCTAGCACGGGAACCTGGGCCATCTACCAATTCATTCGCAACGACTCTGCGCCCCGCATGGGTGTCTGGGTGTTGCTTAGGAGATGCCGTGATGCAGTCAATGCTTCGCTGGAACGAATTTCTGCCTTCAGGGGTCGCGTTGACCACGATCCTAGCCCTCACCACCTTCACAAATTCGACGGTCGCGCAGAATGCTGCGGCTACGCATGGGGACGTTCAAAGCAACACAAGTTTAACGGCAGCAGCGGCGTCCACGCCAACGCTGGATGCGGAGGCGAGATCGCGGATGAGTGCTTTGTATGGAAAGTTGCCGATCAGCTTTGAGGTGAACCAGGGGCAGACGGATGGGTCGGTTCAGTTTCTTGCGCGAGGCGCGGGGTACACCTTGTTTCTTACGCCGGGTGAGGCAGTGCTTTCGCTGCACGCTGTGGACAAGGGCGGAGCTAAGGGTGCGGTCAGGGCCCATGCCCCAGCGGCCGATAAATCTGCGTTGATGAGCACGGTGGGGTTGAAGCTGATCGGGTCGAATACGAAGGCTGAGGTTGCGGGAGTGGATCCGCTGCCGGGTAAGAGCAACTACTTTGTCGGCAACGATCCTGCGAAGTGGCACACGGATGTGCCTACTTACGCGAAGGTTCGGTATAGCAATGTCTATCCGGGCGTGGACCTGGTGTATTACGGCAACCAGGAGGGACGGCTTGAGCACGATTTTGTTGTTGCTCCGGGAGCAGATCCGAATGCGATAGCTATTGAATTGAACGGTAGCGATGTGGCTGTTCCGGACCAAGAGGGTGGGCTCACGCTGCACACCAAGAGCGCGGATCTGACGTTACACGTCCCGACGGTTTACCAGACAATAGGTGGCGAGCGGAAGACAATTCCCGCGGCTTACTTGCTTGCTGATAATCAGATCAAGATTCAGCTGGGGAGCTATGACAGGAACACGACGCTGGTCATTGATCCTGTGCTGCAATATTCGGCCGTTTTTGGCGGTACTAATGCGACTTATACTACGGCAATCGCCGTTGACGGTGCCGGCAATGCCTATGTTACGGGCCAGTCCGATGCAGTAGACTTCCCCCTGGTTCATCCGTTCCAGACAGCGGCGACTGGAGCAAGTGCCTTTGTCTCGAAGCTGAACGCGTCAGGAACGGCGTTGATTTATTCCACGTACCTGGGGGGAGTGGAAGCTTACTCAAACGGAAATGGCATTGCGGTTGACAGTAGTGGGCGCGCTTATGTAGCCGGCGTTTGCTCGGGATCCGGATTTCCGGTGAAGAATGCGTATCAATCGGAGCCTGGCGGGGGTTACAACCCTTTTCTTACAGTCTTCAGTCCCGCTGGCGATAGCCTGGTGTATTCCACGCTGCTAGGAGGTCCTTACAACAGCTATGGACTAGCCCTTGCGCTGGATGCCGCCCAAAATGCCTATGTCATGGGGAGCTATGACAATGGATTTTTAGCAACCCACAACCCCCACACTACCGGGGCGGGCGTGTTCGTTGCGAAATTCAACAATGTGGGCGCTCTGCAATATTCCACTACTTTTGGAAGCAGTTCAACAATTCCAAATGCCATTGCGATCGACGGAGCCGGATCTCCATATGTCGCCGGATTCACGGTTAACTTTGCTTCTGCATTTGTCACCAAGCTGAATCCTGCGGGAACCCAAGTGGTTTACTCGGCTTCGTTGAAGAGTTCCACCCAAATCTCTGGCGAGACGATTGCGGTGAACAGTTCAGGGGAGGCTTACATAGCTGGTGAAACTGGGCCGGGACTTCCT
The DNA here is from genome assembly GCA_963725995.1 of uncultured Acidobacteriaceae bacterium. Lineage (GTDB taxonomy): Bacteria > Acidobacteriota > Terriglobia > Terriglobales > Acidobacteriaceae > JANXZS01. The sequence goes on from CAVSAX010000022.1 coordinate 20,429, forward strand.
GTGACAAAGAACGCCTTCCAAAAGACCTTTGGAGGCGGCGGCTTCGATGGTTACATTGCGAAGCTGAATTCCACTGGTAGCGCGGTGGTTTACGCTACCTATTTAGGCGGCAGTGGCTACGATGACATCAACCGTCTCGTTCTCGACCAATACCGGCAAGTCTACGTCACGGGCTATACGGAGTCGCCGAACTTTCCTTTGAAAGCTTCGTTGCAGACGAATCCTAATAGCGCTCCCCAGAGATTTGTTTCCACGCTTACCGCGCCGCTCGACTCGATTGTCTACTACTCCACCTACTTTGGGCCTGGTGGGGATGGCAGGGCGCCGGCTGGTATCGCGGTGGACAAATCTCTCAATGTCTATCTGCTCGTCACCGGGTTTCCCGATGGCAGTATTCCGGTAACACCGGGTGCATTAAATATTCCGGGGCCCGCCCTCAACGTGTACGTGTCCAAATTTGTGATTATGGATGATCTGGCGCTGGGGTTGAGTGGTACGCCTAGTCCGGTGCTGCATGGCGGGAATTTGACTTACACGATTGCGGTAACTAGTAAGGGGCCGGATTTTGGCTATAACGTGCGGGTGGCGGATACGCTTCCGGCGGGGACTACTTTCGTGAGTTACGGCGCTGGTGGAGGTACTTGCACTGCTCCGTTGGTGGGGGGCACGGGCACGCTGAATTGCACGTTGCCGCAACTGAACAAAGGCGCCACGTGGAATGTGACGCTGACGGTGAATGTGAATGCGGCCAGCGGGACAAATCTGTCGAATACTGCTGCTGCGATTTCAAATATGCAGGACTTTGTGCCGGCAAATAATTCTGGGACATTGACTACGCACGTGAACTGAAGCTGATCTCGGTTGGCTCATGTAAGAGGCGCTCACCTAGCACGGGAACCTGGGCCATCGACCAATTCAATTGCAATGACTCTGCGCCCTGCATGGGCGTTTGAGGCGTTGCTCAGGAGATGCCGTGATGAAATCGCCTTTTCGCTGGAACGAATTTCTGCCTTCAGGGGTCGTGCTGACCACGATCCTCGCCCTCACCACCTTCACAAATTCAACGGTCGCGCAGGATGCGGCGGCTACGCATGGGAATCTTCAAAGCACAAGAGCCTTAACAGCGGCGCCGGCGGTGCCCGGGACCGTGGTGGATGGGGGGCTCGCCCGCGGATGAGTGCCTCGTATGGCAAGCTGCCGATCAGCTTTGAGGTGAACCAGGGGCAGACGGATGGGGCTGTTCAGTTTTTGGCACGGGGAGCGGGGTACACGTTGTTTCTTACACCGGGCGAGGCGGTTTTGTCGTTGCATGCGGTGGATAAGGGCGGGGCTAAGGGTGCAGTGAGGACGCACGCACCAGCGGCCCAAGCTTCGTTGATGAGCACGGTGGGGTTGAAGTTGATCGGGTCGAACACGAAGGCCGAGGTGCAGGGCGTGGATGCGCTGCCGGGTAAGAGCAATTATTTTGTTGGCAACGATCCTGCGAAGTGGCACACGGATGTGCCTACCTACGCGAAGGTTCGATATAGCAATGTGTATCCCGGTGTGGACCTGGTGTATTACGGCAACCAGGAGGGACGGCTCGAGCACGACTTTGTTGTTGCTGCCGGAGCTGATCCGAATGCGATCGCGATTGGCTTGCAGGATAGCGATGGAGTTGTGGCGGACAAAGATGGTGGGATTACTTTGCACACCAAGGCTGGGGACCTGACGCTGCACAGCCCGACGGTCTATCAGACGATAGGTGGTGAGCGGAAGACGATTCCCGCGACTTACTTGCTGGCCGATAACCAGGTCAAATTTCAGCTGGGGAGTTATGACAGGAATGCGCCGCTGATCATTGATCCGGTGCTGGGATATTCCGGAGTCTTTGGGGGTAGCGGGTTGGACCAGGTTTTTGCAATCGCGGTCGACGCTGCGGGCAACGCGTATGTCACGGGCTTCACGACGTCGTCAGACTTCCCTCTTGTTCACGCGTTCCAAACTTCCGGACCATCGGGCGGGCAAAGCGCCTTCGTCTCGAAGGTGAATGCATCTGGTACAGCGCTGCTTTACTCAACGTACCTGGGCGGAGGGACGGACGTAACCGTCGGTGGAACCGGCATCGCTGTTGATAGTACGGGGCGCGCCTACGTGGTGGGCTATAACCGGGGAGGCAGTTTTCCCGTGAAGAATGCTTATCAGCCGCTGCCTGGAAACGGATTTGACGCTTTCCTTACGGTCTTCAACCCGGCGGGTGATTCCCTTGTCTACTCCACTCTGCTGGGTGGGGACCCGGGCCACAACCAGGACAGCCTTGGACGGGCGATTACGTTGGATGCCTCCCAAAACGCCTACATTGGAGGTACAAGTGGCTTGGGATTTCCCGCGACGCACACGCTGAATAGCGATGGGGCGTTGTTTGTTGCGAAGTTCAACAGCGCGGGCGTTTTGCAGTATTCAACTGTATTTGGAGACAACGATCCGCCACCGAATATTTCCTCCCTAGCGGTGGACGCGGCTGGTGCTGTCTATGTCGGAGGGTTCACCTACAATGAAGTCGCTTTTGCGGAGAAACTTAACCCTGCGGGAACCTCTCTCCTCTACAGTAAGTTTCTACCGAGTGCAGGAAGAAGCTGGGTGTATGCAATTGCGGTGAATAGTGTTGGAGAGGCATACGTGGCGGGCTCCACCGAGGCCGGGTTTTCGACCACAGCGAACGCTTTTCAGAAGACCTTCGGCGGACCCAGTGGTGGCCGGGACGGCTTTGTTGCCAAGTTGAACGCTGCTGGAACTGGGTTGGTCTACTCTACCTATCTTGGGGGCACAAACTACGACGACATCACCGGCATGGCCTTCGACCGGTACCGGCAAGTCTATGTCACCGGATATACCCAGTCTAAGGACTTCCCGTTGAAGGCGCCGTTGCAAGCGCCAACGAGTGCCTATGCCCAGTTCTTCGTTACTACACTCTCCTCAACTCTGAGCTCGATTGTTTACTACTCCACTTACTTTGGGACTGGCTCTAATCGTGTCGGGGGCGGCCCAGAGATTGCTGTGGACAGGGCTCTCAACGTGTATTTGACCGGATTTGCCATTGGCATCCCGATCACACCTGGGGCGCTGAGCAGCCCGGAAACTGAAAATAATATCTTCCTCTCCAAGTTTGTGATCATGGATGACATTGCGCTGGGGCTGAGTGGTACGCCTAGTCCAGTGGTGCATGGTGGCAACCTGACCTACACGATTGCGGTGACGAGCAAGGGGCCGGACTTTGGGTATAACGTGCGCGTGGCGGATACACTTCCGGCCGGGACTACTTTTGTGAGTTATGGCGCGGGCGGCGGTACGTGTACTGCTCCGGCGGTGGGTGGCACGGGGACGCTGAATTGCACATTGCTACAGTTGAACAAAGGCGCGACATGGAACGTGACCTTAACGGTGAAAGTGAATGCGGCGAGCGGCGCGAATCTTTCGAATACCGCTGCTGCGATTTCAAATATGCAGGACTTTGTGCCTGCAAATAATTCCGGAACTTTGACTACGCACGTGAACTGATGTTGATGTGGGACCTCGATCTGAAGTAAAGTAGCGGCGGCAGCGAGACACGTTCTACGAGTGTGCCGCCGCTTATCTCCAGCAGCCACGGAATGTATCCGAACGGGCGGACCATTGCCGAAAACCTGTTTTCTTAACGGGGATTTCGAACAATGTCGAGAACCAACACATCACGCAAGCCTTTGACTCCTGAACCGGCTGTGCTGTTTGTTCAGGCAAACAGGTTAGGCACGCATTTTCGAAACAGAGTCACGGAGTCTTTCGCTTTTCGTGTACAGCTGCGCATCAAGCGCATCTGCGACATCGTTGGCAGCGGCATTCTAATTGTGGTTTGTTCGCCTATCTTACTGGCAGCGTTGCTTGCCGTCCGATTTTCTTCATCCGGTCCAACGTTCTTTTCCCAGTTACGCTGGGGTCTTAATCAGGAACAGTTTCGCTGCTTCAAAGTGCGAACCATGCATGTCCATCAAGAGTCGCAACAATCGCAGGAGGATAGAAGTCGGGGAATTCTCTTCAAGACGCGAAATGACTGTCGCGTAACACCGCTGGGGGCGCTTCTCCGAAAAACCAGCATCGATGAACTGCCACAACTTTTCAACGTGCTCCTGGGCCATATGAGTCTGGTTGGACCACGGCCACTCATGATTCATATGCTGGAACCATTTCCCGAGATCAGGGATGTGCGATGCGTTATGCGGCCAGGAATCACCGGCCTTTGGCAGATACGTAACCGGGCGAATAACACAAGCGTGATGGACATGATCGACGATGATGCCGACTACATTGCGCACTTCAGTCTATGGCTGGATGTCAAAGTCCTGCTGATCACGCCATGGGTCGTGGCTCTTGGGAGCGGTGCCGACTGACTCGCGCAATCCAACTGCTGTCTCGTTTCAAGCAGAATTGAGAGGCGACCATGTCCGCATTCGAAGCAGATTATGTCGTAGTGGGCGCGGGTATTACAGGCGCCACAATCGCGCGTGAACTGGTCGATGCGGGCAGAGATGTGATTGTGATTGATCGCCGGGGCCAAGTGGGGGGCAATGTTCACGACTTCGAACATCCAAGCGGCATTCGCGTTCACACTTACGGGCCTCACTACTTCCGCACAAACTCCGATTCGTTATGGAATTACATAAGTCGCTTCAGCGCCTTTGATCCATATCGAGCAAAGGTGAATTCCTGGGTGAGGGGAAGACACGAGAGGTGGCCCTTGAGCAAAGGGTATCTCCTGTCTGTGGCAGGGCCGGATTGGGAGCCAGATTTCATTGGGCCACCCGCGAATTTTGAAGAGGCCTGCCTTGCCATGATGCCGCGGGCTATCTATGACCAATTTGTCAGCGGCTACACAGAAAAGCAGTGGGGTATCTCGCCTTCGTTATTGGAAAAGCAATTAGCTTCCCGGTTCATTGTTCGCGAAGACGATGAGCCGTATTTCAGCCGTCACAAGCGCCAGGGCATCCCATCCGATGGGTACGCGGCGTTAATGAGGAAGATGTTGGAAGGTGTTCCTCAGCATCTCAATCTGGATTACCTGCGACACCGAAAGTCGATCCGGCATAGAAAGAAGTTGATTTTTACCGGTCCCATCGACGAGTTCTTCGGCTTCAATCTGGGCAAGCTGAAATACCGCGCACAGCGTCGTGTTCATGAGTTCTTTGAAGATCATGCCCTCATTCAACCAGTCGGCCAGGTTAACAATCCGGGACTGGATAATGGCTCGTTTATCAGAACGATTGAATGGAAACATATGATTCCGGTCCAGTCTTCCGCGTCAATCAAAGGCACCGTACTTACTCGCGAATATCCGTTTACCCCGGACGATCCGAATGACTATGAGTATCCATTTCCTGACTCGTTAAATCACTATTTGTACGCCCGATATCGCAGACAGGCTTCGACTCTTTCCGACACGCTGATTTGCGGAAGGCTCGGCGAATATCGGTATTTTGATATGGATCAAGCGATGGCTCGAGCATTGATGTTGAGTCGAAAGATCATCGCAGCGAGCAAGGGCCAACAGGGCACGAAAAGCAATGAAAAGTTCCCGCTCGATTGATCCAGAGCTGGTCTTCCGGTTCTGCGTACGCTTGCGAGAAAAACAGAAGCCCTCGGCTGGAGCCGGGGGCTTTTTGCTGATGGGAGATGCTTAGGAGTCAGTTGATTTTGTTGACTTGGCGGGTTGTTGCTGGATGGAGCTCCACTGGGCATGTTCCTGCGAAACGAGGGACTCGATGCGCTCGGCGAGGAGGGCGTGGGGATTAGCTACTGCGGCGTAAGGTCCGGCGGTGGCGAGGTAGGTGTACTTCTCATGCTTGAGGGCTTCGCAGGTGGAGCGGTAGGTGCTCCATAGCTCCTGGTACTGGTTGAGGTGGAGGATGCCTTCGAGGATGGTAATGAGTACGCCGAGTCCGGCGGTGACGAGTTTGTCGTGCGGGAAGGTGACGCCGGCGAGAAAAGGGATCATGGCGGCGGCGAGGATTTCGACCACCTTGATGCGTTTGAAGATGCGTCGCGCAGAACGGCTGTTGCGGTCGTACCACTTGATCTGATCTTCGAGGCGGTCGGTGATTGGATCGCCGGAGGGCATGGGGGCGGTCGCTTCAGCCATGAGGAGATCTCCTTCCTGCAGTGTCTGGATATCGGGCGTGATTGGTTGCCGGTCCATAGTACAGGCAGATGGCTGGTTCCGCACACCCTGAATCCATCCGTGCTCCGCGCAAGGGAAAACGAAGCGGTGGAAGGAAAGGTCTGTCTCATCCTGTAGTAGTGGTGTTATAAGGGGGCGACTACTCGCCTGCCGTGGGGCTACTTCACAAGGAATGGGGCCACGCATCGATGAGACTGCTAGCCAAGTTCAATCTGATCCTGCTCGTAATTTTTGGAATTGCGGGTCTGCTGATTTCACAGGTTGCTTACCGCTTCCTGGTGGGCAACGCGCGACGGGAGGTGTTGCAGGAGGCGCAGTTGATGATGGCCGGCGCCACATCCGTGCGCGACTATACTTCGACCGATCTTGCTCCCCTGCTGAAGCAGAATCCCCGGCACAAGGTGCACTTTCTGGCGGAGACAATTCCTTCGCTGGGAGCTACAACGACCTTCAATAATCTTCGCAAGAATTATCCGGACTACACGTACAAGGAAGCTGCGCTTAATCCCACCAATCTCGAGGATCGCGCCGTTGACTGGGAATCGGATATTATCCGGCATCTTCGCGACCATCCCGATGAGACGCAGCTTACGGGGGAGCGGGAGACGCCGTCGGGGGCATCGCTGTACCTAGCCAAGCCGCTGAAGGCAGATCCGCCGTGCCTGGAGTGCCATAGTGTTCCGTCGGCCGCGCCGCCAGCCATGCTTGCGGTATATGGCTCGGCAAACGGCTTTGGATGGAAGGAAAACGAGGTTATCGGTGCGCAGATCGTCTCGGTGCCGATGTCCGTGCCGGTGGCAATCGCGAATCGTGCCTATCATCAGCTGTTGATATTCCTGGTAGTGACGCTGCTGCTCGCGATCGTGGCGCTGGACGCCAGCGTTTATTGGTTTGTGATTCGCCCACTGGGGCTGGTTTCCGCTGCGGCCGACCGGGTGAGCCGCGGAGAAAAGAACGTGCCTCCAGTGCAATTGAAGGGGAAAGACGAAATCGCGACGGTGGCCTCGTCGTTTAACCGGATGCAGGTGAGCCTGGCTAAGGCGTTGAAGCTGATTGAAAAGGAGTAGATGTGGGCGTTGGCGAGAGAGGCTAGTTGCGGCCGGAGCGCAGGAAGTTCGCCTGATCCGTTTCGTCATCGATCTCATGGACCACTTCGCGGTAGAGATCTTCGAGGGAAGCAGAGCGCCGCGCTGCACGCTTGACGACCAGGTCGGCGATCGGTCCGATATATACGGCCAGTTCCCTGCCGATGCGCTCGATGTCCTGGGGATCGATGTTGAAGGGCGGGGACGCTTGTTCATGCGGCGCGCCAACTGGAAGCGTTGTCGAGACTTCCGGTCTCGTGGCGGCAGCCAGGTCGATGGCAGGGGCGTCGTTTTCCGGCAAGTCGATATAAGGTCGCACGGCCCGGACCAGCACTTCGACGTCGGATTTCCAGCGCGCGTGGGTCAATTCCATGGCGTTTCTGAAGGCCAGATCTTTGAGATCGTCGGGAAGCTGCTCGACGAAGGGCATTTTTGCCCCGCGCACCAGCACGGGCACGACCGGGATATCGCGGCGAAGGGCACAGGCCAGCTCGATCCGGACGAAGTCGTTGGGGTCGTCGAGGCGTCGGCCGCCCAGGGAATCTCTGCAATCGAGCCATTCCTGGCCGATCATCGCCAACAGGATGCTGCAATTTGCGACGCTCAGGTCAATGGCCTTGCGGAAATCGCGTCCCGGCTCGATTCCGGCTACATCCATAAATACGGATTTGTCGCTGAAGCGCGCAGTCAGGTCGTCAAAGAGGCGGCCAGTTTCCCCTGCTGAGTCGTTTCTTCGATAGTTTATGAAGAGAGAGCGCAGGGCAAACCTCGCTACAACGGGAAAATGGATTTTTTGGCGAGCGCGATTGCGGTTTCCGATGCCTTTGGCCGGGGGTACTGGCGGTGGGCACCGGATAAGTCCCGTTCTTCTTTGCAAATATGTGGACTGAGTGTACTCCTGCGCTTTGAGGGGTTCAATGCCGGGTTTTGGGAGGTTTGAGGGGTGGAAAGGAGGCATAGGCACAAAGTTTGACGAGGCAGGATGCGGGGTGGACTTTGCTTGACTCTGAGGGGGCGAAAACCTAAAGTCAGGAGACGGGCAAATTTCGCTTCTACACCGAATCCGAAGTTCGTGAGCAGGCACGAGATAATGAACCATCCCTACTACTGGAACTATCTTCCGCTGATGCTACAGGTTCTTGCCGTGGTGGCGATTGCCAGCGTGATGGTGCTGGCGTCGTGGTTCGTGGGCCGGCATCGCAATTCGCGGGTGAAGCTGGAAGCCTACGAATGCGGAATTGTGGCGCAGGGCGATGCGCGCGGGCGGTTTTCGGTTCGCTTCTACATGGTGGCGATGCTGTTTATCCTGTTCGACGTGGAAGCGGTGTTCATGATGCCGTGGGCGGTGATCTACAAGCATCTGCCGGAGTTGACGGGGTCAAGGCTCTTCGGGTTCTGGGAGATGCTGGTGTATATCGGCTTTTTGCTGGTGGGAATGTTCTACATCATCAAGAAGGGCATTCTGGACTGGTCTTCCGATAAGGCGGATTTGTAGGATGACCCCTTCCCTTTCCAACAAGGACGCAGTATTCCAGGGCATGCCGGATCATCCGGCGGTGGCGAGTTTGCGTGCGTGGAAATCTGACGCCGTGGTGGATGCGAAGTTTGAGTTTGACGAGCTAACGGTCACGATAGCGCCGGGAGAGATTCGCGATGCGTGCCGTGCGGTGCTGGCGGCAGGTTACAACTTTCTGGAAGACGTGACCTGCGTGGATAGGTATCCAGTGGAGCCTCGTTTTCACGTGACGTACCACATCCTGTCGCATGGATTGAAGCAGAGGGTGCGGCTGCGGGTACTGGCTGACAGCGTGGATCCGAGTGTCGACAGCATTACCAGCGTGTGGCCTTCGGCGGACTTTTACGAGCGCGAGGTCTTCGATCTCTTCGGAGTGCGTTTTCATGGGCATCCCAACATGCGGCGCATCATGATGCCGGACGACTGGGAGGGACATCCGTTGCGCAAGGATTACCCGGTGGAGGGCTACCGCTGATGGCTGATTTTCTGAGCACACCCATCATTGAGAGCAGGCCGGACGATCCATCGCAGGATCGCACGATGGTCCTGAACATGGGGCCACAGCATCCCTCGACGCACGGTGTTCTGCGACTGGTGCTGGAGATTGACGGCGAGACAGTCAACCGGGTGGTGCCGGATATCGGCTTCCTGCATACCGGGATTGAGAAGACCTGCGAGGCAAAGTTTTATCAGCAGGTTGTGCCGCTGACGGACCGGATCGATTACCTGAGTCCGATGTCGAACAATCTTTGCTATTGCCTGGCGGTGGAGAAGCTGCTGGGACTGGAGATTCCTGCACGAGCACAGTGGACGCGGGTGCTGCTAAATGAGCTGACGCGGCTGAATTCGCACCTGGTGTGGCTGGGCACGCACGCGATGGATATTGGTGCGCTGACCGTCTTCCTGTATACCTTCCGTGAGCGCGAAGAGATCCTGAACATCTTTGAATTGGTCGCCGGTCAGCGGATGATGACTTCGTACTTCCGCATCGGCGGTCTGGCGCTGGAGCCGCCACTGGATTTTCACAGGCGGGTGCAGGCGCTGATCAAGATTCTTCCGGAAAAGATCGATGAGTATTCGAACCTGCTGACCGGGAATCCGATTTTCTATAACCGGCTGAAGGGTGTGGGGTACATCAGCGGTGCGGATGCGATTGCGTTGGGCGTGACGGGGCCGCCGCTGCGGGCGAGCGGAGTGGACTGGGATCTGCGTCGCGACATGCCGTATTCGAGCTACGAGAAGTTTCAGTTTGAGGTGCCGGTCTCGACGGATGGCGACGTGTGGGCGCGCTACCTGGTGCGGTTGAAGGAGATGCGCGAGTCCGTGAAGATTTGCCAGCAGGCACTGGACGGGATGCCGGAAGGGCCGATCAAGGCGGATGCTCCCAAGGTGGTGTTGCCGGATCGCGAGCAGATGAAGACGCAGATGGAGTCGCTGATCCATCACTTCAAGATTGTGACGGAGGGATTCGCCGTGCCTGCGGGTGAGGTATACCAGGCGATCGAATCTCCGCGGGGCGAGATGGGCTACTACGTGGTGAGCGATGGCACGGCCAAGCCGTACCGCGTGCATATGAGGAATCCTTCGTTTGCCACGCTGCAGGCACTGCAGACGATGTGTCAGGGCAGGTTGCTGGCGGACGTTGTCGCGGTAATCGGGTCGATTGACATTGTGCTGGGAGAGATAGACCGATGACCGTGTATGTGACTCCAGAGACCGTGCTTCGCGGCGAGATATGGACATCGCTGGTGGCGATGCTGCGTTCGTATGCCTCGGTTCATCCCGGACTTTGGGTGAAGGAGCGGACGATGGGCGGTCTGGATATCGCGATCCTGGAGACGGAGCATGCCGATCTGGAGCTGGATTTTCGTCCGGGCCGGGGCATTGGCATGTGGCACCTGAAGAAGATCGGCGTCAAAGATTCGGGCACTTTCGAGGTGCAACAGGACGGAACGCTGATCCTGGGCGGCAAGCCGGTGGAACTGGATATGGCGGCGATGGACCTGGTGGAGCGCCTCGTGTCCTATGAGGGCGGTGCGGAGGGTGACGGAGCGAAATGAGCATTGCGAGCAATACCATCTTTTCGCCGGAGCTAGCTGCGCGTTTTGACAAGCTGGTGACGCTTTATCCGTTGCGGCGCTCGGCGCTGGTGCCGATGCTGTTGTACGCACAGGATGAGAAGGGCTACCTGTCAGAGGAAGTGATCGCGGAAGTTGCGTCGCGGGTTGGCGTAACGGAGCTGGATGTGCGGAATGTGGCGAGCTACTACTCGCTGCTGCGGATGCATCCCGTGGGCAAGTATCACGTGCAGGTGTGCACGAATATCAGCTGCATGTTGCGGGGTGCGAATGAAGTGTTCGCGCACTGCAAGAAGACTCTGGGGATTGAGAACAAGCAGACTACGGCGGACGGGATGTTTTCGCTGGAAGAGGTGGAGTGCATTGGAGCCTGCAGCTGGGGTCCGGCGGCACAGGTGAACTACGACTTCTATGAGAATTTGACTCCGGAGGAACTCGACAAGATGCTCGAGCGGTACCGGACCAACGCGCCACAGGAAGACAAGTAGGAGTTTTCAAAGATGGCGTATCTCGTCTCCCATCCCGATGTTGTGCCGGTGCTCTCAAGCCGCTTTGGCAAGGGCGCGACCGCGATTGACAAGTACCTTGAGCTGGAGGGCTACCAATCCGCGCGCAAGGCGCTGGATAAGGGCGCTGACTGGATTATCGCGGAGATGAAGGCTTCGAACCTGCGCGGGCGCGGGGGAGCCGGCTTCCCTACCGGGATGAAGTGGTCGTTTGTGCCGAAGCAGTCAGAGAAGCCGAAGTACGTGCTGGTGAATGGTGACGAAAGCGAGCCGGGCACTTGCAAGGACCGGCTGATCTTTGAGCACGATCCCCATTCGGTGATCGAGGGCGTGATTATTGCCGGCCTGGCGATCAACGCGAAGATGGGCTTCATCTATCTGCGCGGCGAGTATCGCTACCTGCTGAAGATCATGGAGCGCGCGATTGAAGAGGCTTACGCGAAGGGCTTCCTGGGAAAGAATATTTTTGGAAGCGGCGTGGACTTCGATGTGGTGTCGCACACGGGCGCGGGCGCGTATGAAGTTGGCGAAGAGTCTGCGCTGATGGAGTCACTGGAGGGCAAGCGCGGCATTCCGCGCATTCGGCCTCCCTTCCCCGCGGTGGTGGGGCTGTATGGCGGGCCTACTGTGATTAACAATGCTGAGACGATTGCCACGGTGCCGCACATCCTGCGCATGGGCGGAGCGGAATACGCCAAGCTGGGGACGGAGCGCAATGGCGGCACGCGACTCTTCTGCCTGAGCGGGCATGTGGAGAAGCCCGGAGTATATGAGCTTCCGATGGGCTACAACCTGCAGAAGATGATCTACGAAGTAGGGGGCGGGATTCGCGGAGGACGCGAGCTGAAGGCCGTGGTGCCGGGCGGATCGTCAACTCCGGTGCTGCTGCCGAATGAGATTGATATCGGCATGGACTTTGACCAGGTGGGCAAGGCGGGAAGCATGCTGGGCTCCGGCGGCGTGGTGGTGCTGGACGATACGGTCTGCATGGTGGAGTTTGCGCTGCGCACGATCAAGTTCTACCAGCATGAGAGCTGCGGATGGTGCATTCCCTGCCGCGAAGGCACGGACTGGCTGAAGAAGACGCTGACGCGCTTCCATGCGGGCGGCGGCGTGAGCAAAGACATCGACAACATTAAATACCTGGCGGAGAACATGATGGGCAGGACGTTCTGTCCGCTGGGCGATGCAGCGGCGATGCCGACGATTGCGTTCGTGAAGAAGTTCCGCAAGGAGTTTGAGGATCACCTCGACGGCAAGCCTTGCCCGTATGCACATAGCACAGAACCCGCGCTGGTTTAGGGCGTGTTAAGCCCCGGCACATAAGGACGAGTTCAAAAGATGGCTGACGTAACGTTCACAGTGGATGGCAAGCAACTCACAGCGCCCGCGGGCACGCTGCTGATCGATGCCTGCCGCAAAGCCGGCATCGAGATTCCTGCGTTCTGCTATTACCCGGGACTTTCGCTGCAGGCGGCGTGCCGCATGTGCGTGGTGCGGATCGAGAAGATTCCCAAGCTGCAGACGGCGTGTACTACTCCCGTGGCTGAGGGCATGATTGTCGCCACCGAGACGGACGAGATCAAGCAGGCGCGCAAGGCGATGATCCAGTTGCTACTGGGGAATCATCCGCTGGACTGTCCGGTATGCGATGCGGGCGGCGAGTGCGAATTGCAGGACATGACCTTCAAGTATGGCGCGGCTGACTCCTTCTATACGGAAGTGAAGCAGCATCGCGACGAACAGCAGTGGTCCCCCGTGGTGTACTTCGATCGCCCGCGCTGCATTCTCTGCTATCGCTGCGTGCGCGTGTGTGGCGAGGGCATGGATGTATGGGCGCTGGGTGTGCAGAATCGCGGCGTGACGAGCGTGATTGCTCCGAACGTGCACATGAATGGCGGCGAAGATCATCTGGACTGCGAGGAGTGCGGCAACTGCATCGACATCTGCCCGGTGGGCGCGCTGACTTCTGGCGCATATCGCTACAAAACGCGCCCGTGGGAGATGAACCATGTGGCGACGGTGTGTACGCATTGCGGCGACGGCTGCAAGACGACTCTCGGCGTGCGCAGCGTGGATGATGGAGTGGAGATTATTCGCGGGGACAATCGCGACAAGAGCGGGATCAACGGTGATTTTCTTTGCATCAAGGGACGTTACGCATTCGACTTTGCCAATCACAAGGATCGGTTGACCAAACCGCTGGTGCGTGGGGCTGACGGCAAGCTTGCTCCGGCAACATGGGAAGATGCGCTGGATTTTGCCGGCAAACGGATGGCGGAGATTCGCGATGCGCGTGGTGGTGCGGCCATCGGGGTGATCGGCTCGAATCGCACGACGAATGAAGAGAATTACCTGCTGCAGAAATTTGCACGCAAGGTGCTGGGCACAAACAATATCGATCACCATCGCACAGCGGACTACGCCGCGTTTGCGCGGGCGCTGGCCGGGCAGAAGGGGCGGACGGCGAGCCTGCGCGATACGGGGAGTGCTCCTGCGATCCTGCTGATCGGGAACGATCCGACGGAACAGCATCCCATGCTCGCGTGGAATCTGCGAACGAATCTTCGGCACAATCGGGCGCGGATCTATGTTGCGAATCACTTGGAGATCAAGCTGCGGCGACAGGCGAAAGCTTCGCTGATGCTTCCGCAGGATGGATATGCAGGATTGATTGCTTACCTGGGCGGGGATGATTCCGGGCTGGCTGCGAGCGGTGAAGCTGCTGCATTCCGCGACGCGATCCGCAAGGAAGAGACGCTGCTGATCGTCTTTGGATCGGAGTATCGCGGCGGGGACATCGATGCGCTGGTGAAGTTTGGTCTGGGCCTTCCGGGAGCAAAATTTGTGTGTCTGGGAGACTATGCGAACTCGCGCGGCGCGGCGGATATGGGCCTGTTGCCGGATCTGCTGCCGGGATATCAGCCCGTGTCGTCGGCGCAGTTTGCTAAGGAGTATGGCGGGGTTCCATCCACGGCGGGGCTTGACCTGGTGGGGATGTTTGACGCCGCGGGGCGAGGCGAGCTAGGCGCGCTGTACGTGGTTGGGGCGAACCCGGTGAGCCGGTACAACATTCGGCCGGAGTCGCTGAAGGATACCTTCGTGGTGGTGCAGGATATGTTCCTGACGGAGACGGCTTTGCTGGCCGATGTGGTGTTGCCGGCGGCGAACCTCTACGAAAAGACCGGCACTGTTACGAATACATACGGCGACGTTCAACTGGTAAAGAAGGCCGCGGACAAGGCTGGTGTGCGCAGCGATTTCGAGCTGATCGTGCGGCTGGCCGATCGCATGGGTGCGAATCCAAATCAGCTTGTTCCGTATGGAGCGGGAATGCGTGCGGACATGGGGCAGAGCCGCGGAGTGCAATCAGGCGAAGCGGATCGGCACTCCGTGTGGCTCTCGGCGAATAATCTCGAACCAAAGCTGAGCCCCTTCGATCCGTTTGCGATTCTGGATGAGATTCAGCGGCTGGTGCCGGGATACCAGATGGAGCGAATGACGCTGCTGGCCGGCAATGACGAACACACTGAGCCTGCGCTGGTGCAGATCGAAGTGGCGTCTACACGGCACGACGGCGTACTGCCGGCACAGGATACACTCTTTACATCCGGCACTCTTGGCCGCTACAGCAGCATCCTTCAGCAGGTGATAGAGGCGAAGGAAGCAAAGACCGTGGCCGCTCGAACAGTACTTGTAGAAGACGATAGGAACGCGTAAGCATGCTGACGTTTCTGCTCTTGAGCCTGGTGAAGGTGATCGTGGTGACGGTGGTCCTGCTGATGGGGGTTGCCTATACCGTTCTGCTCGAGCGCAAGCTTGTGGCCCGGATTCAGAATCGCTGGGGACCGAGCCGGGTAGGGCCGTTTGGATTGCTGCAGCCGCTGGTAGATGGCGCGAAATCTTTTCTGAAGGAAGACATTATTCCTTCGGGGGTTTACAAGCCGCTGTATATTCTGGCGCCGATCATTGCCTTGTCTTGTGCGCTGCTTTCGATAGCAGTGGTTCCCTTCGGACCGGAGATCCGTTTTCACGGAGTGGACCTTTTTCAGATCGCTGATCTAAATGTTGGTCTGCTTGTGATCCTGGGAGTGACGTCGGTCGGCATCTACGGGATAGCGCTGTCGGGGTGGTCTTCCAACAATAAGTATTCGCTGCTGGGCTCGCTGCGGGCGAGCGCGCAGATTGTGAGCTACGAACTTGCGCTGGGACTTTCGCTGGTGGGCGTGGTGCTGCGAGCGGGATCTCTGAGCCTGCGCGATATTGTGAACAGCCAGTCCGCGCATGGGATGCTTTCGTGGAACATTCTTGGCGGCTTTCAGTTCATTGCATTTTTCATCTACCTGATGGCGGCGTACGCGGAGACGAATCGCGCACCGTTTGATCTGCCGGAAGCCGAGACGGAACTGGTGGCGGGCTATCACACGGAATATAGTTCGATGAAGTTCGCGATGTTCTTCATGGCGGAGTACGCCAACATGATCACAGTTGGCTGCGTGGCGACACTGCTGTTTCTGGGTGGTTGGACGAGCCCCTTCGGAGACATACTTCCGAGTCTGGGTAACGGCTTCCTGGCGGGCGTGATCCCGATGGCCTGGTTTGTGCTGAAGGTTTTTTTGTTTCTTTGCCTGTATGTGTGGGTGCGCGGAACGTTGCCGCGTTTCCGTTACGATCAACTGATGGCTTTCGGCTGGAAGTTTTTGCTGCCGCTGGCCATCGCGAACATTATCGGAACGAGCCTTTGGCTGGCGCTCAGCACCAGCTAACGCATTGTTTTAGAATGCACTTTCCGAGCTTTGATTCTGCTGTTCTTAACGTAGCAATGAGCGACCCAAGGGCATGCAACTAGCTTTGTTCTTCATCTTTGGCGGATTGTGTGTGGCGGCGGCGTTGAACCTGCTGCTGACCCGCCACCCCATTAACAGCGCGCTCTCGCTGATCGTGGTGATGACGTCGCTCGCGGTGCTGTACCTGTCGCTGGGAGCAGAGTTCCTGGCGGCGGCGCAGGTGATTGTTTACTCGGGCGCAATTATGGTGCTGTTCACCTTCGTGATCATGCTGTTAAATGCAGGCGAGGAAGTGCGGACGCGGGGCAGTCGCGCTGCCTACCTGGTGGGCGTTCCCGGAGTGGCGGTGCTGGTAGGCCTGCTGGCTTTTGTGTTTCTGTCGCAGGGAGATCGATTGGGGAGTACGCGACTGGCGAATCCAGCGACGCTTTATGACCTGAGCGCGGTGCTATTCCGCGATCTGCTGCTGCCGTTTGAGGTGACGTCGGTTTTGATCCTGGTTGCAATTCTCGGCGCAGTGGCGCTGGCGCGGAAGGAGCACTGAGCGCATGGTACCCATTGCCTACTATCTCGTGCTAAGCGCCATCCTGTTTGCGATTGGAGCGGCGGCATTTCTGATCAAGCGCAACGTTATTACCGTGTTCATGTCGATTGAGCTGATGCTGAATGCGGTGAATCTTTCATTCGTAGCCTTTGCATACCAGTGGCACGCGGTTCGCGGCCAGATCTTTGTCTTCTTCGTGATGGTGGTAGCGGCGGCCGAGGCGGCCGTGGGGCTTGCAATCATCATTGCCATCTACCGCACGCGGAACACGCTGAGCGTGGACCAGATCGATTTGATGAAACTATGAACGGCTCCCTCCATCTGTGGCTGATCGCACTGTGCCCGCTAGCCGGCTTCGCGGTGAATGGCCTGTTAGGCCGTCGCTTGTCGCGGGTCGTGGTATCAGCGGTGGCATTGCTGGCGACACTGGTGCCTGCGGCGCTGGTTGCAAATATTGCGCTGCATCTGAACCAGACCACACTGCCCTATGTTGAGAGACTGGCTACGCCGTGGATTCAGACGGCAACGTTCCGTGCGGACTTTGCATTCACACTCGACCAGCTGACGCTGGTGATGTTGTGCGTGGTAACGGGCGTGGGCTTCCTGATTCACGTGTACTCGGTCGGCTACATGGCCAGGGAAGAGGGCTACTGGCGCTTCTTTGCGTATCTGAACCTCTTCATGTTCTTCATGCTGGTGCTGGTGCTGGCGGAAAACTTCCTGCTGATGTTTGTGGGCTGGGAGGGCGTGGGGCTGGCGTCGTACCTGCTGATCGGATTTTATTTTCAGAAGAAGTCGGCCGCAGATGCGGGCAAGAAGGCATTCATCGTCAACCGGATTGGCGACTTTGGATTCTTGCTGGCGATGTTCCTGCTGGTCTCTCACTTCGGCACGCTGAGTTTCTCTGCGGTCTTCGGGCAAGTGGCGAGCCATCCCGAGTGGCAGGGTGGCTTCCTGACAATGATCGCGTTGTTCTTGGTGCTGGGTGCGGCAGGCAAGTCGGCGCAGATTCCGCTGTACGTCTGGCTGCCGGACGCGATGGAAGGCCCGACGCCTGTCTCTGCGCTGATACACGCGGCGACGATGGTGACGGCTGGCGTTTACATGATCGTGCGGACGCACATGATCTTTGATCGTTCCCCACTGGCGCTGTCGGTGGTGGCGATCATTGGTGCGGCGACCGCGATCTTTGCAACGACGATTGCGATGGTGCAGACGGACATCAAACGTGTGCTCGCGTACTCGACCGTGTCGCAACTGGGGTACATGTTTCTGGGCTGCGGAGTGGCGGCGTATTCGGCAGCAATTTTCCATTTGGTTACGCATGCGTTCTTCAAGGGGTTGCTCTTCCTCGCGGCGGGTTCGGTGATTCACACGCTGGGCGGTGAGCAGGATATGCGGAAGATGGGCGGATTGGCGAAGGTCACGCCTGTCACGTTCATTACGATGAGCTCGGGCGTATTCGCGATCTGCGGCATTTTTCCGTTTGCCGGTTTCTTTAGCAAGGACGCCATTCTGTTCGAGGCGTTTCGCTCGCCGAATGGCGGCCTGGTGCTGTGGTTCATCGGGCTGCTGGCCGCGTTCTTCACTTCGTTCTATATGTTCAGGCTGTGGTACCTGACTTTCTGGGGGAAGAGCCGCTTCACGCCAACCGAGGGATCGCATGGACATGCGATGCACGAGAGCTCGTGGATCATGCTGGGGCCGTTGGTGATACTCGGCATTCTGTCGCTCGTAGGTGGCTGGATGGGATGGCCGGAGGCGCTGCATGGGGGCGACTGGTTCGGGCACTTCCTGCAGCCGGCGCTCGAGAATACGTTGGTAGTCCATGCGGGCAACGGAGATGTGCTGCTGCTTTCGCAGCACGTGGAGGCGGCAACCACGCCCCACCTGGAGCGCGCGCTGAGCGGACTGGCAATGCTGGTGGCTGCGCTGGGCTGGTTCCTGGCGGACACTCTTTATCGCCGCAGTCCCGAAACGCCGGGCAAGATCGCGGCGAGCTTCGGTGGCATTTACTCGCTGCTGGTTCACAAGTACTGGGTGGACGAGATGTACCAGGCGGTGATTGTGAAGCCGCTGCTGTTGACGTCGCGGTACCTGCTGGGCGGAGGCGTTGAAGGAGCGGTAGTCCAGGGGAGCGGGCACCTTGCCTCGGGCACTGCGAAGGGGCTGGGAGAGATACTGCGGCGGATTCAATCTGGAAATATTCGTTCGTATGCTGGATGGCTGGCATTGGGCGCGGCGGCAATGCTGCTGATCTCGTACTTCGGCTTCGCAGTGGGAGCTCAAACGCATTTCAAGATTTGGTAAGTGAAGGAACGCATAACGTGCTGAACGATTCAATCCTGACGCTGATCACCTTCGTACCCCTGGTGGGTGCGGCGGTGGTTGCTGTGCTGCCGCGGCGCGGGCGCGTCATCCAGGGCTTTACCCTGCTGGTTACTCTGATTACGTTCCTGCTGGCGCTGCACCTGCCGGCGCACTTTGTTTATGGGCACGTGGGATTCCAGTTTGAGCGGAATTCGCCGTGGATTCAGTCCCCTGCTATTCGCTATCACCTGGGAGTGGACGGCATATCGATGTGGCTGGTGGTGCTGACGACATTCCTAGCTCCCATGGGAGTGCTGGCGTCATGGAAAACAATTGAGAACCGTACGCGCGAGTTTTACCTGCTGTTCCTGATTCAGCAGACGGCAATGATCGGTGTCTTCGTGTCGCTGGATCTGTTTCTCTACTACGGCTTCTGGGAGTTGTCGCTGGTTCCGATGGCGATGTTGATCGCCATGTTTGGCCGAACGAAAAAGGGACCCAAGGCGGCGATGAAGTTTTTCGTCTACACGTTCCTGCCGTCGGCTTTGTTCTTGGTTGCGATCCTGTGGCTGTACGCGCATACCGGCACGTTTGATTTCGTAGAGTTGCAACAGGCGATTGGCGGCGGTCTGACAAGCCTTCCGGCTCGCGGACTGACCTGGGCCTCGCTGGCGTTCCTGGTGGCCTTCGCGGTGAAGGTCCCCGTCTTCCCTCTCCATGGATGGATCGCGGACACTTTCAGCGAAGCGCCCACGGCGATGGGCATGGTAGTGGCCGGGAAGCTGGGGCTCTACTCCATCCTGCGATTCAACTTAGGGCTGTTTCCTGAACAATCGCGCCGCGTCGCCCCATTGATGATTGCGCTGGCGGTAATTGGGATACTGTATGGCGCGTCGCTGGCGCTGGTGCAGAAGGATCTGAAGCGACTGCTGGCCTTCTCCACGGTTAGCCATCTGAGCTTCTGCACGCTGGGTATCTTCTGCTTCTCAGTCTCGGGAGTTGACGGCGCGGTATACCAGATCCTGAATCACGGCGTCTCCGGCAGCGCGTTCTTCCTGCTGCTGGGCTTCCTCTACGAGCGGTATGGGACCTACGAGATTCCAGCTTACGGCGGCATGGCCGCGAAGATGCCATGGATGGCCACGATCTTCGTGATCACATCGCTCTCGCTGATTGGGCTGCCGATGATGAATGGCTTCGTCGGCGAGTTTTTGGTGCTGAGTGGGAGTTTCGCCGGTCATGCGCGATGGATAGCGCTGGCAACAATCGGCGTGATTCTGAGCGCGGCATACATGCTCTGGATGGTGCAGAGATTGTTCTATGGCACGGCTTCACAGATGGTGACGGAGCATGCTGTGCCAGACGTGACCTTCCGTGAGAATTCGGCGCTATGGCCCGCGGTAGCTCTGACGCTGGTGATGGGCGTGGCGTCGCCGTACTGGATTCGCGCGATTGATGGGCAGGTAACGGCGCTGGTGGGAAGTGCTACGCATATACACACTCACTCGGTGGATGTTCCGCAGACTGGGCTTGTGACGATGGAGCCAGAAGAGCGATGAACCAACTGCCCGACATTCTCCGCATTCTTCCCGAGGTCATCCTTACGCTGGCTGGCGTGACGGTAATGATGATTGAAGCGGCGCTGCCCAAGGCTGCGAGCCGCAAGCCGCTGGGCTGGTTTGCTGTGGTGAGCGTGATGGCTGCGTTGTGGGCGAGCCTGGCGCAGTTCCAGATGCCCGCAGGGACAGGCTTTCACGGCGTGGTGCAGACGGATGCCTTCAGCGCGTTTTTCCATGTGCTGATCTGCTGGATTGTGCTGGTGACGTGCCTGATTGCGCTGGATAGCTTTCCCGATAACGCCGAGAATCAAGGGGAGTTCTTTGCCCTGGTTCTCTTCGGCGCTACCGGTATGGTGCTGATGTCGAGCGCTGTGGAGTTGCTGCTGGTCTTCATCGCGCTGGAGATTTCGTCGATATCAACGTACATCATGGCGGGCTTCCGGAAACATACGGTCAAGGGGCCTGAAGCGTCGCTCAAGTATTTCCTGCTGGGATCGTTTGCGACGGCATTCTTCCTGTTTGGCGTGTCGCTGGTTTTTGGTGCGACGGCGACTACGAATATCAACCAAATCGCCGAGCGCCTTCCTATGACGCCGACGCCTGCCTTTGCAGTGATTGCGCTGGCGATGATGCTGATCGGGATCGGCTTCAAGGTTTCGGCCGCGCCCTTCCAGGTGTGGACGCCGGATGTGTATGAGGGCGCTCCTTCGCCGGTGGTTGCGCTGATGTCCACGGCGCCCAAGGCAGCGGCCTTCGCAATATTGCTGCGCATAGCGTATGGCATCTTCCCGGCGCTGCACGCGCAGTGGTCCACGCTGCTGTGGATCATGGCGGTGCTGTCGATGACGATTGGCAACCTGGGAGCGCTGCGGCAACAGAATGTGAAGAGGATGCTGGCCTACTCCTCGATCGCGCATGCAGGCTATCTGTTGGTGGCCTTCTCAGCGGGCTCGGCCGATGGCGTGTCGGCGGCGTGCTTCTATGCGGCGGCATACGGCGCAATGAATGTGGGCATCTTCGCCGTGGTGAGCCACGTGGGCGGATACGATGAGAAGCTGAGCTCAATCGAGGATTATCGCGGCCTGGCGTATCGCTCTCCGATGCTTGGCGCGGTGCTTGCCTTCTTCCTGATTTCGCTCATCGGGATTCCCTTCACCGGCGGATTCTTCGGCAAGTTTTATGTCTTCGCTGCGGCGCTGCATTCGGGAGCAGTGTGGCTGGCGGTGATTGGGTTGCTGAACAGCGGCATTGCGGCCTACTACTATCTGCGGCTGCTGACGACTGCGTATACGCGGCGGGATGAGGATGCTCCCGAGTGGAAGATGGCTCCCGTGAGCCTGCCGCTGATGCTGGCGCTGGTGCTGACGGTGGGATCGACGCTGATCCTCGGCATTCTTCCGGGACGAATTCTCGGTGCTGCGCACGAGGCGGCGGACACATATTCCGTGGATGCTCCGCCTACGCCGCAGGATGCCGGTGTGGCTCTTCGGGCGCCAGCCAACTAGAGTCGCGATCACAGGGGAAATCAAAGGCCCACGGATCGCTCCGCGGGCCTTTTGATTTTGAACTGCAGGAAACCTGCTTACTTGACCTTCATGAAGATCATGACGAAGGTGAAGAGCGAGAGGGATTCCATGAAGGCCAGGCCGAGAACGAGCAGCAATTGAATGCCTGCGCGGGCGCCGGGATTGCGAGCCAATGCTTCGGTTGCTGAAGCAGTGGCGCGGCCCTGACCGAGGCCGCAAAGGCCGGCGGCAAGCGCCATGCCGACACCGGCGCCGATTGGCACCAGGCTCATCGGCTGGTTGGTGGCCGACTGTGCATAGGCTGGAGCCGCCATGAACAAGGCTGCCAGCGCCATAAAGACGTACTGAAGTTTCCGCATTGCACTCTCCTTGCTTCCGTAAGATTCGCCGCCAGTGGGTGGTTGGCGCTCACCGTGCTGGCACCCTCACGCTTGCGGCCTTCTCTGTCGGAGTGGAAGCGTCTCCGGAGAGAAGATGTTGTTTGCCCGGAAAGGACGCCGGGCAGAATCTTTAGTGCTCGTGCTCCACCGTCACAGCGATCGTCAGGTAGATCATCGCCAGCAGCATGAAGACATACGCCTGGATAATGCCGACAAATACGTGCAGTCCCAGGAAGACAATTGGCAGCCCGATGGGGATGATCGAGAAAAAGACGATCGTGACCAGCTCGCTGGCGTACATATTCGCAAAGAGACGGATGGTGAGCGACATCATGCGGGCGAGATGGGAGATGACCTCGATGGGAAACATCAGCCACGAGATCCACCAAATGGGTCCCATAAAGTGCTTCAGGTAGCCCACAGGGCCCTGCACTCGCAGGCCGTGATAGTTGTAGTAGATAAACGTCAGGATTGCGAGGCCGAGCGGCACCTTGGGGTCTTCGGTGGGCGTTGTCAGCACCGGGATAAGGCCCAACATGTTGGCGCAGACGACGAAGATCAGAATCGTGGTCACGAAGGCCTGGAAGCGCTCGTATCCAGGCCCGATGATCTGGTCGGCCTGTCCGCCGACGAACTCGTTGATCCACTCCGCCGTATTCTGCACTGGGCCGGGCTCTTCGACGTTGAGAGTCATCCTGACAAGCACGAAGAACAGCAGGAGAACGATCACCAATCCCAGCTCTGTGGCGAAGGTGTTCGTGAAGGGGGCGGCGCCATTGAAGCTCAGCGCGTCGGTCCGCCCGGCGACGGCGGGGTGCATGCCGATCTTCGTGAGCAGAGCCGCGAGCGGGCCGCCAAAAGTATGGTTCAGGAAGTTTGTAAACGCGAGTGACTCGTGCATAAATCCTTTTCTGCCTTTGGCTCTCTGAAGCGCTTCCCGGGCTAGACCCGGACCAGGCGCACCGCTTCAATGGACAGTCCGACAACAGCTAGCGCCAGACCAGCAACCAACGCGTAAACGGAGCCTTGGAAACATTTTAGACTAACATAGACGACCACGCCGGCGATCAGCAGGCGCAGTAAAAACATTGCCACTACTGGTCCCACCGGGCGGGGATTTTCCGCATTGTCGAGGCGGGCGTTAACCGCGCTGATCAGACGTTGCCACTCGTAGACGCCGCTGATGGATACGGCCGCTCCAACGACCAGCAGTACGCCGCTTTTCCATCCCATGGACATGGTTACGATGACGAAGAGGATGGCTGCCAGAATGGCGATGGTGCGCATGGTGCGGCGCATGGCCGCCTTTAGATCGTCGTCGGTAAACTCAAGGAAAGAATTCTGTTCGCTCAAATATCGCCTGCTCCGTCTTTCCCTGCGTGCAGCACGATCCGGACCACGCTGAAGAGTCCGGCTGCCGCTCCGAAGATAAGTCCCGCAATATTAATCCATGTCTGGTGCAGGACCTTGTCCAGCCAATATCCGATGAGGTAGCCGATGAAGAGCGACGCCGGGAGCATGATGGCGATCTGCAGGTATTTTTCGGCCTGGACGAGGGTCTTCAATCCGCCGTTGTCGCGTCTGGGAGTCGGGTCGGGTGCCTGCGGTGTCATGCCATCTCCGGTATTGTCGCCACTTGCGATGTTACAACAGTGCGGCAGGTTGTCTCAGTGACGGGCAAGGTCGATTGTGGCGGCTATACTGGCAGAGGTCGCTAACGATACTTATCAACGAGGCAGAACGTGTTCGAGTCAGAGTTTGAGCGGAATCTTTTTGCTCTTCGCCAGGAGAAGCTGGGCCAGATTGCCGCGCTGGGACAGCAGGCCTATCCCAATCATTTCAACGCTACGCACAGCGTTCCGCAGATTCTGGAGCACTATGGGGCCAGTACCGGCGAGGAATTGGAGGCCACACGTGTACCCGCTTCGATTGCCGGGCGACTGATGACGATCCGCGGCCAGGGCAAGGCGGGTTTTGCGCACCTGCAGCAGGCTGGCGAGCGGCTGCAGATCTACGTCAGGCTGGATGCGGTTGGCGAGCAGGCCTTCCAGTTGTACAAGCTGCTCGATCTGGGCGACCACATTGGCGTGAGCGGGTATCTCTTCCGCACGCGGACGGGCGAACTGAGCCTCCATGTGGAGACGATCACATTTCTGGCCAAGGCCATGCTGGCGCTGCCGGAGAAGTATCACGGGCTGGCCGATGTGGAGTTGCGCTATCGGCAGAGGTACGTTGACCTGTTCATGAATGTGGATGTGCGCGAGACTTTCGTGAAGCGGGCAAAGATTCTGAAGGCTGTGAGGAAGTTCTTTGACGACCGGGACTACCTGGAAGTGGAGACTCCGATGATGCAGCCGGTGGCGGGCGGAGCGGCGGCGAGGCCATTCACGACGCACCACAACGCGCTGGACATGGATTTATTTCTACGTATTGCGCCGGAGCTTTACTTGAAGCGGCTGGTGGTGGGCGGGCTGGATCGCGTGTACGAGATCAACCGAAACTTCCGGAACGAGGGCGTTTCGACGCAGCACAATCCTGAATTCACCATGCTGGAGTTCTACCAGGCCTACTCGAATTATCACGACCTCATGACGCTGACCCAAGAGTTGATTGCGCAGGTTGCGAAGGATGTGAACGGGACGACTCTGACACATTTTGGCGGGGTTGAGATTGATCTGGCGAAGTGGCGGAAGTTTTCCATGCGTGAGGCGATCATTCACTTCTGGCCGCAAGCAGCGGGCGAAAAGCCCGTGATGCAGGAGTTTACGCAGGACGAGGCTGTCGTCGCCATTGTGCACAGGCTGAGGGCGGCCGGCGTCGGCGTCGATTTCAAGCCGGGCGAGCCGCGAGGCAAGACGATTGCGAGCATCTTCGAGGCAGTGGCCGAGGACGACCTGATACAGCCGACGATTATCTACGACTTCCCTATTGCTGTGTCGCCGCTCTCGAAGCAGAAGCCGGATGAGCCGGAGTGGGTGGAGCGATTCGAGTTCTACATTGGCGGATTTGAATTGGGCAATGCTTTCAGCGAGTTGAACGATCCGGAGGAACAGCGCAAGCGCTTCGAGCAGCAGTTGAGTGAACGGGAGAGGGGCGATGACGAAGCCCACCAGATGGACGAGGACTACGTTCGCGCGCTGGGTTACGGGCTGCCGCCGACAGCAGGCGAAGGAATTGGAATTGATCGTCTGACGATGATTCTTACCGGCTCAAAGTCGATTCGCGACGTGATTCTCTTCCCGTTGATGCGGAAGATTACGACGCAGGAGAGCGAAGACGCAAAGCCGCCCTCAGAGTAGGCTCTGTGCGCCAACGGCAGACTTGCTGGGGGCTGACGCCGGAAGAGTGAGGCTACTTCTTTGCTTTGTCCTTGGGGGCGAGCTTTTTGACGAGCTGGCTGAGGGTGGTCTGATCGAGCTCTTCTTCCAATACGCCCTGCAACGCCCCAAAGACCTTTTGAAGGGCGCCTCCGACGCGTGTCGATGCGGCGCTGGCAAGCTCGGGTGAATGGAAGAGCGGGCCTTTCTCCAGTGCGCGGTAAACATTCCGCAGGGTGATCGACTTCGCCGAGCGCGAAAGTTTCGATCCGCCGTTGGGTCCTTTCTGACTGGTCACCAGGTCGGCCTTCTGCAAGGATGCGAGTACGCGACGAATCACGACCGGATTGGTGTTGAGCTTTTTGGCAATGTCATTCGAAGTCTGAAGCGACTCAGGTTCTGCAGCGAGAACGACGAGCGTGTGGACCCCGGTTGCGAAACGAAAATTGGCAGCCATGCCGAAAAACTAACACAAGTTGATTAATTCAGCACCCGTGTTTGTTTCAGAATTACCCCTCCGCCAGCGAGACGTACGGATGGTCTGTCGGGCTGGCCATGCTACGATCACTGATTGGCCTGATGTTACAGCCGTTGATGCAAACGATCCCCGGATTGGAGCGATAGTTCTCTTGCGCATTCTTTTTGTAGGTGATGTCTTTGGCAGTCCGGGGCGGCGCATAGTTCGCGAGCATCTGGGACATCTGGTTGAAACCAACAGCGTAGATCTGATTATCGTGAATGCTGAGAATGCGGCGGGTGGCTTTGGCGTTACTCCGGCGATCTCGGATGAGCTTTTCGATCTGGGCGCCCACGTCCTGACGACCGGCAACCATGTTTGGGACAAGAAAGAATTAATCGAATATCTGCAATCAGTGCCTGCCGATAGCCATGCACGAGCCCGCAGGATTATCCGGCCCGCGAACTATGTGGCCGGCACGCCGGGCTACGGGGTTTACGAGGGCGCGCTGCCCAACGGGCAGGAATATGCAGTGATCAATCTGCAGGGGCGCGTGTTTATGCACTCCAGTGACGATCCCTTTCGCGTGGCGGATGCACTCCTGAAGCAGATAAAGGCCAAAGTAATTTTTGTGGACCTGCATGCCGAGGCGACCTCGGAAAAGATTGCTCTGGGCTGGTACCTGGATGGGCGCGTAACCGCAGTGATCGGTACGCACACCCATGTGCCAACGGCGGATGAGCGCGTTCTTCCCGGAGGCACTGCCTACCAGACAGATGTGGGCATGAGCGGTCCGTATGACAGCGTGATTGGCGTGGAGAAGGAGTTGGTGCTGGCGCGCTTCCTTACCGGCATGCCGGGCAAGTTTGAAGCCGCGCGCGGCGATGCCCGTCTCTCCGCTGTGCTGATCGAGTGCGATGGCGGTACGGGTCGAGCATCGGCAATCCAGCGTATCCAGTTGGGCGAATAGCCGTTACTTCGGTGGCGGTGGTGCGGAAACAAGATCGGTCTGCGTTTTCAAAGTCCGGATTGGCGTATTCAGTGGACGCGATACGCGCGTAACCTTTGCCAGTTGCCCGTGGGCGTTGAACTCAAGATTCCATTGGACCGTCGCTTTGGGATCATTCACATCGCAGAATTCGAGACTGATTGCACCATTTGCTTCGATACGGCGAATTGGCACATCGACATTGCGCTCGTAGGCCTCGCCATAGAGTGTGTCGGTGAGCAGCGTAGTGGGATGCTCGCCGGTGAGCTCGGCGTAGCAGAGGGCCAGCTTTACCCAGGTATCGTCGTGACTCATCGAGACATCGTAGACGCTGACCTTCTCATCGGTCAGAAGCTGGTTGAAGGTTCCGATGGTGCCTTCGTTCTTGTAGGCCGAGCTGAATGAGGCGTTACCCGCCCGGGTGACAGGCACAACGCGCACTTCGGCGGTGCCGCGGGGTACAACGGCGACAAAACGGTCAGCGTGCGTAGTACCCTCGTTGCTGCTGAAGCGCATGAAGATGGCGCCGGGAAAAACCGGGCAGCCAGATTGTACCTGCGTCCAGCTTCCCTGCTGCAAATCATAGCCGGCGGCCACAATCGCGGTGTTCATCTGATCCTGTCGCGCCGAGATCGTCTCGCGATCCGCAGAGCTCATTGAGTCGGGGGCGTGCTCGTCCAACTGCAGCAGAATACGGTGCGGCGGAGTGACCGGAGGCGGCGCCTCGTCCTGCGCCTGGACAGTTGCGACTCCGGTTGCGCCGAGGAGGAAAAGTGCAAGTAGGGTGGTTCTGTTCATCCATTTCAACCTTACCACTCCGGGTCATGCGGAGCCATGATTCCGTTCCCCGGTGGTGGCGGTTCAGAGCGGGTGAAGGCGAGAAGACCATTCGCGGTGCAAGTAGCAAGGGCAACCCTGATGGGCTGCCCTTGCTTGAGGTTACGGCTGGTTTTCCGCTACTGCTTCTTCTTCGGAGCAGTGTGCGTAGCAGCAGGCTTCTTGGCTGGGGCGGCTGGCGGTTCGCCGTCCTTCAGCGTGATCATGGCAGGCGTCGCGGTGTAGGAGTCAAACGTCGCGATGTACTCGACGCTGGTACCGACTGCGGGCGGGGTTGCCAATGGAGCCTTCATGTTGACGGTAAAGTCCGCAACCTTTGAGGTCTTGGCGTCTTCGCTGACGGCCAGCTGAACCTGGGTCGGGGTGGCTGCAATTACCACGCCGGGGATCTTGCTGGTTACGCCCTGGAGCTGAGCCCAGAGCTTGTCGGCGTCTTCCTTCTTGCCGTTGGAGAGGATGAATTCCTTGTCGGAGAGCGCGAGGCCCTTCATGTCGGGAGTTTCAGCCACAATCTTCGCTACGATGTCCTGCGGCGATGGGGCGGGCGCGATCTTGTAGTCGGCAGTCGGAAAGACACTGGTCTTGGCCAGGGCCTGGATCGCTTCGTAGCCGTCGTCTCCACCGTGATAGCGCTTGTACCAGTACTTAGCCTGGGCATCGATCTGGCTCTTGGCCGGCTCTGGAGCGTAGGCTGCGGCGCGCGCCAGGTACCAGATTCCATTCAGCAGATCCTTGGGGTCCATCGAGACGTAGGCGGTACCCATCTGGTAGGTGTCCATCAGGGCGGGACCGGCGGTGGTCTGCTCGGCGCTCACGGATTCGAGCTCGGTATGGTATTCGCCAACCGCGCCCTTATAGTCCTTCTTGGCAGCATCGTCGGCTGCAATGGCGCTGTGGAAGATCGGCGTGGTGGCCTTCTTCAGCTTGTCGTAGTCGGCTGCGGACATGGCGGGCGGCTTGGGCGCGCTCAGACCGCGCTGCGCAAGGGCGGCGGCGTCGTCCAGCAAGGGCTGGGCGCCGGCGGGATTCTGGGCAGCTTGGGCCTTCTTGATGTAGACGGAGAGAGCGAGGGCGCGAAGGTTATTAGGGTCAGCCTGCAGCAGGCGGTTCGCCGCATCGACGGTCTTGTTCAAATCGCCGGATTGCTGGTAGGCAGCCATGAGCTGCTCAAGCATGTCGGTCTTGACGACGCTCTGAGGATACTGGGTAAGGAAGCTCTCGATAGCCGCTGCTTTGGCTTTCGGATCGGACTGGCCTATCGCGTTCGTATAAGCGTTGTATTCGGCAGCATCCTTGATAGTTACCTGCGAAGTATCCTGGGCCAAGGCAAACGGCACGATGGTGAGAGTGGCGCTGGCTACCGCCAATAGAGAGGCAAACACGAACTTCTTCATTCAACGCTCCTAGGAAAAGCGAAAATCTGATCTGTGACTCGCTGCCGAAACAGGCCGGCACGCGGTGGAAAAACGCGTCTCGAACGGCTGACGGGTTTGAATCATAGTGCTCAAATGCATCCGATGCGAGTTGTGGTGGATTATAGAAATGACTGGACGTGGTGACAAGTTCGTACTTTCTCTCGATCTCGGACGTTGCCTCTAGGCATCTTAATCGCGGACGCCTGCCGATTCAGCGTCGTCGAGAAAGCATACACTCTGACAACACCATTGGCATCCCAAAAGTTATCGTAAAAGAATGAGAGGCAAAGCACAATGGACGATTTAGATACTGGCTTTGAGCAGAACGTTGCCGTGGTGACAGGGGCCGCCCGGGGGATTGGCGAGGCAATTTCTCGTCGGTTGGCCTCCCTGGGGATGACGGTGATTCTGCTGGCGCGCGACCGGGAACGACTCCAAAGCGTGGTTGCCGGCATCGAAGACCTGGGCGGCAAGGCGGAGGTCTATCCCTGCGACCTGCGCGATGAGACAGCCATCGACGGACTGGCCAGCTATCTCCGGCAGAAACACGCTCGCTGCGATGTGCTCGTTAACTGTGCGGCCGTCGGGTGGACGGGTAAGCCACTCCACGAGATGTCTGTCGCGGCGTGGGATGACCTGATGGCGACCAATCTCCGCGGGCCCTTTCTGATGATCCGGGCGCTGGCGCCGCTGATGATCGAGCGCCGAAGTGGGCACATCATCAACATCTCTTCCCTGGTTGGCAGGAATCCCTTTCCGAATGGGGCGGCGTATTCAGCATCGAAGTGGGGGCTGAACGGGTTGACCTACTCGGTGGCGGAGGAGTTGCGGAAAGACAACATCCGGG
The DNA here is from genome assembly GCA_963725995.1 of uncultured Acidobacteriaceae bacterium. Classification (GTDB taxonomy): domain Bacteria; phylum Acidobacteriota; class Terriglobia; order Terriglobales; family Acidobacteriaceae; genus JANXZS01. The sequence goes on from CAVSAX010000022.1 coordinate 50,768, forward strand.
TGTCGGCAGTGGCTCCCGGCTCGGTAAACACAGGGTTTGGCGGCAAGGGCGATCCCGGCGAGTTTAAAGACGAGGCATGGAAGATCCAGCCCGGTGACGTTGCCGATGTGGTGGAGATGCTTGTTCGCCAGCCTGCGCAGTCCTTTGTGAGCGAAGTGCTGATGCGTCCCACGCGGAAGCCTTAGGCGTGTTCTGCGGCACAGACGGGCGATCGATGCACACTCTACGATAGCGCTTAAGGCCGGGATAGATACCTCCATGACGGGGTGCCTGGGTCCCGACACCGGAGAGAGCATGACCGACATTCTGAATGCGCTGAAAACCCGCAGGAGCGTGCGCGCCTACACCACTGAAGCCGTCGATAAGAAGATCATCGAAGAGATCATTGATTGCGCGCGTTTTGCGCCAACCGCGATGAACGACCAACCCTGGGAGTTTGTCGTCGTTACGGGGAGGGATGATCTGAAGCGCATTCCCCCGATGCTGGGTCACGCTGCGTTCATCGCGAATGCGGCCTTCTGCATTCTGGTCATGGCAAGGGCGAGCTCATGCGCGGTAGAGGATGCCTGCGCTGCCACAGAAAATCTTCTGCTTGCCGCAGAAGCGTATGGACTGGGCGCGTGCTGGGTAGCCGCGAATCAGCAGGCGTATGCGCCGGTCGTGGCAGAAGCCTTTGGCGCGCCGCCGGAGCTTACGCCTCATCAGCATCATCTCGGTGGGGCATCCAGCTGAGACGCCCAAGGTCGAGAAGCGACCTCTTTCAGAGATGCTTCACTGGGAACGATTCTGAGGGCATGCCTGCTTACAGGTGCATGATTGCCAGGCTGTATTCGTCGGAGTTGATTTCGCCTTCAATGTAGCGCGCAGCGAGGACCAGGTGCAGCGGGGTGGGTTCCTTACCGCTGGCGCGATCCGCTTCAATTGCGAATGTCACCTCAGCGCTGCGTTTATGGCGCTCTGTGTCGTCAATCTCAAACGGGGGCTTGCCGGCTTCTTCGCGACGCTGGCGAATTCTGCGCCGAGCCTCCGACAGAGCCTCTTCAAGTGGCCTTGGGTTGCCCGGACCAGAGTCGTCGTCATCCTGAGCTTCGGGAGAGTGATACATCGCCATACCCTCGCGCCATTGCTTCACGACCTCGGCGAGAGGAGGTCCGCCGGCCAGCATGCCTTCGAGCCATGCTTCCAACCGGCGCTTTTTCTCCGCAGCTTCTTCAAACTCCTGCCGGCTCGCGGCGGGCTCTTTTGCATCGTCACCCATATCCCTATTGTGCACCAGCGGGACGGAGGTTCGCGGCGGGCGCATAGAATGATTTTCGAGGTTCCCATGGATTTGAAAGCTTTGTTGCTCGCCGACAGGCTGATTGCAATCTCGGGCCCCCTGTCGCACGAGCGCAAGGCGCAGCTCCCGCAATCGCCAAGCCTGATTTGCTGGTGACGCACAACGGAGCGCCGGTTCGGGATTCGACTGCGTTCATCGATCAGAGAAGGCCGGAGATCTTTCTGGATGTGCAGGAGAATGTTTACGGCCGTACGCCACAGGCAAAGCTGCCGGCTCACGTCCATGTGACCTCGACAGATCCGCAGGCGCTGGGCGGGTTGGCGATTCGCAGGCAGATCACCATCACAATCGGCAACAAACAGCAGAGGCAGATACACATTCTGCTCTATCTTCCTGCGCACGCAGCCGGTCCTGTAGGCGTATTCGTAGGATTGAATTTTGACGGCAACCAGACGGTGAGCGCAGATCCCGGCATCGATCTAAGCACCGTGTACCTGCCTGACTCCACGCTGGATAACCTACAACTCGCAAAGGAATTGAAGGGGCACATCCGGCAAACGGCGAAGCCCGAAACGCGAGGGACGAGTGCCAGCCAGTGGCAGGTTGAAGCTATCGTTCGCGCCGGATACGGGCTGGCGACCGTCTACGCGGGCGATATCGAACCGGACTTCGCGACGGGGATCGGCTATGGCGTACGACCGCTCCTCTTCAAAGACAAGCAGTGGATCCCGGAGGCCGATGGTTGGGGCGCAATCGGAGCGTGGGCATGGGGAATGAGCCGCATGGTGGACTATCTCCTGACCGACCCAGCGATCGATGGAAAGAAAATTATCGCCTTTGGTCACTCGCGCTTTGGCAAGACGGCGCTGTGGGCGGGAGCGCAGGACTCGCGCTTTGCAATGGTGATCTCGAACGAATCCGGCCAGGGCGGCGCCTCTCTCTCAAAGCCGCAGAGAGAGGAGACGGTGGCGCACCTCAACATCGCTTTCCCTTATTGGTTCTGCCCGAACTACCACAACTACACTGGCCGGATCGATGCACTTCCTGTCGATGGACACTTTGTGCTCGCGCTCATTGCGCCGCGGCCACTCTATGTTTCAAGCGCGATCGACGATCCATATTCGGATCCTCAGGGTGAGTTTGAGGCCGTAGTCGCGACCAGCGCTGTTTATCGCCTCTTTGGAAAGCAGGCCGTCGATGTTACCGCGATGCCGCCAGTCGAGCATCCCGTCGGCGGAGTTCTACGCTACCATCTGCGCTCCGGGCCGCACGACGTGACCGCATACGACTGGCAGCAATATCTGAAGTTTGCTGATGACCAATTCAAACATTAGGGTCACGCGGAAATGAAGCACGCCACGCCGTCGCGGACGGCTTTGCGAGTGGCTCTGCGCCGCGCCGCTCATCAGATCTACGACTCGCCTCTGGTGTTTGAAGACCCGATCGCAGTTCCGATACTGGGAGCGACCTACGCTGAGGAGTTGCGGCGGACTCCGGTGCGTGCGGATCGTCCATTTTCCGTCGCACTGCGTGCCTTCATTGTCGCCCGCAGCCGCTACGCCGAAGACAACCTGCGTCGGGCCGTCGCGGCTGGCGTGCGGCAATATGTTCTGCTCGGCGCGGGTCTGGACACATTTGCTTATCGCAATCCTTATCCGGAGCTTCGCGTCTTTGAAGTGGATCATCCGGCGACGCAGGAGTGGAAGCGCGATCTGCTGTCTTCGAGCGATATTCCTGTGCCAACGAATCTGGCGTATGTCCCTGTAAATTTCGAGAGCGAGTCGCTCGATGGCGCTCTCAAGGCTGCAGGCTTTGACTTCAGCGCGCCTGCATATTTTGCATGGCTGGGTGTGGTTCCCTACCTGACGCCTGAAGCATTTCGGGAGACCGTCAACTTCATCGGCGCGCTGGCTGCCGGGAGCGGCGTGGTGCTGGACTACGGTCAGCCGCGTTCTGTGCTGCCGTTTCTGGAGCAGCTTGCACACGATTCCCTGGCGTCGAGAGTTCAGCTGGCCGGCGAGCCTTTCCAGCTTTTCTTTACGCCGGCGGAAATTGCCGCGCAACTTTCTCAGTTTCACAGCATTGAAGACATTGGCACTGAGGAGATTAACGCCAGGTATTTTCATGGCCGCGCAGATCAGCTAGCGGTTCGCGGAAAGGCGGGGAGACTTTTGAGTGCCTGGCGGTAGCCCGGAACTTTCGTCCACTGGGTTGCGTAGATATCATTGGAGCGGCGGCAGGGCCGTTTGAACCCCTGTGTCGGCAGCAAGAAAGGTGAGTATGCTCAAGTTCCTGCTGTGGTGTTTCCTGTTTATCTGGTGCTGGCCGCTGGCCTTACTGGCAATCCTGTTGTATCCCCTCGTGTGGGTGATCCTGCTTCCCTTCCGCCTGGTTGGGATCGCGGTGGGAGGCGTGCTGGAATTCATCGGTGCGCTGATCACGCTGCCCGCACGCATGCTGCGGGCAATCTGATTTATCTATTCGAAGACGGGCGTCAGCAGGCGCACCAATTGCTCCGGCTCCGCCAGGAAGGCGTCGTGGCCGTGGTGGGAGGCCATCTCGCGGTAGTCGCAGTGTGTGCCTGCCGCACGAATGATGGCGGCGAGCGAGCGGACGTCCTCCGGCGGAAAGAGCCAGTCGGTGGAGATGCCTACCAGCGTGAGGTGCGCCTGGATGCGCGAGTAGGCGATGTAGGGCGTCTCGTGCGCGCGTACGGGATCGAAGATGTCCATGGTGCGCGTGATGGAGATGTAGGAGTTGGCGTCGAAGCGGTCGATGAAGCTCACGCCCTGGTAGTCGAGATAGCCCGCGATGTCGAAGCGGCCGTTCTGTCCGGCGGCGGTGGAGATGAACGGATTCTCGTCGCCGTAGCGGTTTGGCTTGCGGGCGAAGCGCTCCTCGAACAATTCGGCACGGATTTGTAGCTGATGATGCCGAGCGCGCGGGCGAGGGCGAGTCCGCCAGTGGGCTGCTGGTCGGGCTCGTGTGCCGCCCTTCCATGCCGGGTCGAGCATGATCGCCTGCCGCTGCAGATGGTTCAGGCCCAGGCCCATCGCGCCTAGCGGGCGCGACGCCGATGCGAGATGGCGCGGGCGACGCGTTCCGGGATACTGGATGGCCCACTCCAGGACCTGCATGCCGCCGATCGAGGCGCCGATGGCCAGCTTCAAGCGCTGGATGCCGAGCGGCTCGATGAGCATCGCCTGGGCATGCACGATGTCGCGGACACTGATGAGCGGGAAGGTGGGGCCGTAGGGCGTCCGGTGGCGGGATCGATCGAGCCGGGGCCAGTCGAGCCGTAACAGGAGCCGAAGATGTTGATGCCGATGACGCAGTCGCGTCCAGGTCGAGCAGGCCGCCGGGCAGGAAGAGCTGCGGCCACCAGTCGCCACCTGGGCCGAACCGGAGAGGGCGTGACAAACCAGCACCGCGTTGTCGCGCGCTGCGTTCAGCTTGCCGTAGATGGCGTAGTGGAGGGTGGGGTACGCAAGGATCTCGCCGCTCTCGAGGGAGAGAACTTCGTCGAGGACAAAGTCTCCCTCGAAGGTCGGGCTTGGGAATCGTGAACACGGTCAGTCTGCCGGGTGCTCATCGTGCTGCCAGCTCTTCCTTCTTGTCTGGCGGAATGGCCGTTGGCCGCTGCGATCGCCTGGTCCAGGTCGGCGAGGATGTCGCGAATGTCCTCGATGCCGACCGAGAGGCGGACCAGCTCCGGGGTGACGCCGGTGTGCGGCCTGCTCGTCCACGGTGAGCTGCTGGTGCGTGGTCGAGGCAGGGATGGATGACCAGCGACTTGGCGTCGCCGATGTTGGCCAGCAGTGCGAGAACAGCTTGACCGAGTCGATGAACTTCTTGCCCGCCTCGAAGCCGCCCTTGATGCCGAAGGTGAGCAGCGCGCTCTGCCCGTTGGGCAGGTACTTCTGTCGCGCGCGCGTAGTACTTGCTGGAGGCCAGGCCGGGATAGTTGACCCACTCGACGCCGCGGATGCTCTTCGAGATGCTTGGCGACGGCGAGGGCGTTCTGCGAGTGCCGCTCCATGCGCAGGTGCAGCGTCTCGATGCCCTGCAGAAGCAGGAAGGCGTTGAAGGGCGACAGCGCACGCGCCGGTGTCGCGCAAGCCCTGCGACGCGCGCCTTGAGGATGAAGGCCAGCGGGCCGAAGGCTTCAGCGTAGGAGAGGCCGTGATAGGACGGGTCGGGCTCGGCGAAGTCGGGGAAGCGGCCCGAGGCCTTCCAGTCGAACTTGCCGCCGTCGACGATGACGCCGCCGATGGAGGTGCCGTGGCCGCCGATGAACTTGGTGGCGGAGTTGACGACGATGTCGGCGCCCCACTCGATGGGCCGGCACAAGCGCAGGCGAGGCGGCGGTGTTGTCGATGATGAGCGGCAGACCGTGCTCGTGGGCGATGCCGGCGAGCTTCTCGATGTCGGCGACGTCGAGCTTGGGATTGCCGAGCGTCTCGGTGTAGACGGCGCGGGTCTTGCGGTTGATGGCGGCGCGCAGGCCGTCGAAGTCGTCGGCGTCGACGAAGCGGACGGTGATGCCCAGGCGCGGCAGCGTGTAGTGGAAGAGGTTGTAGGTGCCGCCGTAGAGCGAGGTGGTGGAGACGATCTCGTCGCCGGCTCGGCCAGGGTGGTGAATGGCCAGCGTCTCGGCGGCCTGGCCGGAGGCGGTGGCCAGCGCCGCGACGCCGCCTTCGAGCGCGGCGATGCGCTTCTCGAAGACGTCGGTGGTCGGGTTCATGATGCGCGTGTAGATGTTGCCGAATTCCTGCAGCGCGAAGAGGCGGGCGGCGTGGTCGGCGTCGTTGAAGACGTACGAGGTGGTCTGGTAGATCGGCACGGCGCGCGAGCCGGTGGCGGGGTCGACCTCCTGCCGGCGTGGACGGCGAGGGTGGCGAGCTGCTGCTTCGGTGTTTCCTCTGACATTTCCCTGCTCCTTCGTTCGTTGGACTGGATTGGTTAGACCATTTTGCCGCAGACAGCAACGGCCCGAATCCTCTTCGGGACCCGGGCCGTATGGAATCTGAAATCTGCTTGTCGCTCAGCTATTCAGCGTATCTCCACGCGCACCATCGGTCCCATTTGCATACACATGCACATGGCCATGGTGAGGGTGTTGTTGGTGTGCGACGACATAGCGGCATTATTCTTGAAAACTACCCTAAGTGTCAAAAAAATATAGGTGTGCCAGTTTTGGAACATTGGGGCCGGGACTGGATCAAAATCAGCCCAGGAAATGCATCTAATACCCATTTCTTTGAGTTCCGTACGCCTTATCCACAAGATGTTGGGGTGTACATGTTGACCATGCCCCCTCACCTCGCTAGAGTTTTCTCTAGGGCAAGCCGTCTTAAATGCGCTGGGGGCAGGCTTCCTTATAAGCTGAAAGTATCGTCAAAAGGAGTGATCCCATGTTGAAGCTGAAGAAAATCCAGATCCTGGGCTTCAAGTCCTTTTGCGACCGCACAGAGGTGACGGTGCCCGGCCAGGGCATCGCCGTCGTGGTCGGTCCGAACGGCTGCGGCAAATCCAATATCCTCGACGGCGTTAGCTGGGTGCTTGGCGAGCAGAGTGCCAAATCCTTGCGCGGCGGCAAGATGGAAGACGTGATCTTCGGCGGCTCTCGCGACCGCAAGCCACTGGGCATGGCGGAAGTTTCGCTTACGCTGATCGATCCGGAAGCCTACGAAGGTGGCCCGCTGACGGAAGATCCCGAAGTCGTGATCGAGAACGAGCTGGATCACGATTGGGACGAGGACAAGGCGCGGCAGGAGAGGGCGAGCGAAGCGGAAGAGATTATCGCCGAGATCCAGCCCGGGCAGGTGATCGAGGGAGAGGCGCTCCCGGTGACGGCTCCCCTGCTGACCGAAGCGGACGCGGAGCACGCAGCAAACCAGGTGGTGCTGAAGATTCGCCGTCGCAAGTTCCAGAAGACTCCGCAGCGCGGCGAGATGGTAGTTACGCGCCGGCTCTTCCGCACCGGTGAGAGCGAATACCTGCTGAACGGCAAGCTCTGCCGTCTGCGCGATATTCAGGACATCTTCATGGGCACCGGCCTTGGCCCGGAATCCTACGCGATCATCGGCCAGGAGCGCATCGGTCAACTGCTCAGTTCCAAGCCCTATGATCGTCGCTCGATCATCGAAGAGGCTGCGGGCATCACTCGTTTCAAGACCAAGAAGCGGCTCGCGGAGTTGCGGCTGGAGCAGGCCAAGCAGAACCTGGCGCGCGTCAACGACATCTTTGAAGAAGTCACCCGGCAGATGGGTTCGCTGAAGCGGCAGGCGGCCAAGGCTGAGCGCTACGGGGCCCTCCGCGAAGAGATGCGTACACGGCTGCGCGTCGTTCTGGCCAGCCGCATCGCCAGCATGGATGCGGAGCAGGCGAGGCTTGCTACGGAAATTGCGGCGCTTGGAACGCAGATCGATGAGCACAGCCACCACGTTGAAGCCATGGAAGCCGAACAGGCTGCCGGGACGACGCGGGGCTATGACCTGGAAGCAAGCGCCAAGGAAGCGACCAATCGCGCGAACCAATCCGCTATCGAACTGGAGCGCGCGATTCAGCGGCCGCCGTTCCAACGAGGAGCGCATAGCCGAGTTGGAGGCACGCAGTGCAGCCGGCGTTGCAGAGCTTGAGCAGGCGAAGCAACATCTGCAGGGGCTGACCTCTGAGCGCGACTCGCAGCGCAGGTTTCTGGAGACCGCCGCAGCCGAGGCCGCAAGTTTCCGCGAGCAGGCACAGGCCTGTAATCAGAAGGCGCAGGCCGCATCCCGCCAGGTGAGCGAGGCGGATATCGGCCTTGAAGCTCATCGCCGCTCCACCATGCAACTGCTGACGCTGGCCGGGCAGGCTCGCAGCCAGACGGCGCAGGCGGAGGAATCTCTGGCTTCGTTGGAACGCGAAGCCGAGCGGCTGGAGAACGAGCGCAATGCCGCCAAGCGTGAGGCCGAGTCACTCGGCGCGGAGCGCGGTCAGGCGTCGCTGACATTCGAGTCTGTGACTCGAAGCCTTGAAGCGGCTGGAGGGCGAGATTGAATCGCTGCGTGCCGAGATCTCGAGCAAGCGGAACAGGAGTCGAAGTACGCCGTCGGCGATGGATTGCGCGCCGAGCTTGCCACGCTCAGCGGTCGCAGGAATTCTCTCGATGCGCTGATTCGCGAGCACAGCTACTCCACCGACACGGTGCGCAAGCTCTTGCACTCAAATTCGCTCGGCGGTGGTCTGGCTCCGGTCGGGCATGCTGGCCGATTTTCTCGAGGTGAACGAGCAGTACGAGAGCGTCGTCGATGAGTTCCTGCGCGACGAGCTGAACTACATCGTGGTGAAGAGCTGGGAATCTGCCGACGAGGGTATGCGCCTGCTGAAGTCCGACGTGGATGGGCGCGCCACGTTCCTGGTTCATCCAGATGATTCGCAGGCAAAGTTTTCGTTTGCCACCGACGGACGGAGGCCGGCTATCGCCAGCAGCACGGCGTTGTTCGGCTTCGCGACTGCGTTCGTGTGCTGGATGGCTTCGGCAATTCGCTCGAAGTAATTCTGCCCAAGCTGCGCGAGGGCTACGTCACTCCCGATGCAGATACGGCCCGCACGCTGGCGCTCGAAAATCCCGACGCATTCTTCCTGGCTCCATCGGGCGAGTGCTTCCACAATGTGACGGTCACCGGCGGCAAGCCGAGGGCGGAAGGGCCTCTGGCTCTGAAACGCGAACTGCGCGAAACGCAGATGAAGCTGGATAACGTTGCCGCCGCTCTCGCTACCTGCGAAACGACAGCCGCCACGCTGGTGCATGCCCTGGCTGAGTCTGCACGGATTCTTGAGGCGAAGAGCGAGGAGCGCCGCAACGCGGAGCGCGAGAGCGCCAACCAGAGCGCGGCCCTGCGGCAGATGGATGCCGAGGTTCAGCGGCTGGAGCGTCGCCTGCAGGACTGGCTGTTGCAGGCCGAGCGGAACAAGGATGCTCGCCGCGCCAAGCAGGCCGTCATCGAGCAGAAGACCGACGAAGCTAACAAGCTCGAGTCAGAGCATGAGGCAGCGGAAGCGAAGCTGGCGGAGTTGCAGCGGGGCATGCTTGAGCTGCGAGATGCGCGCGAAGACGCCATGCAGGAAGCTGCGCAGGTATCGGCACAGCTTGCAGGGCTAGAAGAGCGCCGCAGCGGGGCCCAGGCTGCCTTTGAGCGCATCGATCGCATGTACGCCGATCTGGAGCGCCGCGTAGCGCACCTGCAGCAGCAACTGGCGTCGGCGGCAGCGGAGAAGACGCAGCGAGGCATAGAGAATACCCGGCTGGAAGAGCAGCAGACGTCGTTGGTCGCGGCAGGCGAAGAGGCCCGGCAGCAGGCAGCACAGTGGAGCGAGGAAGCGGGTGCCCTGCGCGCCGCCCTCGCCGAGACCGAGCTGCAGTTGAAGTCGTTGCGCGCCGAGACGGATGCCCTGCGAGAGACCCGCAGCACCTGCTCAGCAAGTGCCGCCAAGCTTTCTGCAGACCTGGTGCACATTGAGGCCGCATGCGTGAACGACCTCGGTGTGGAAGCAGCCGAGCTGCGCGCCCAGGAAGACATCTCGCGGCTGGAGGACGAAACACTCGCAGCCGAAGAGGAAGCCTGCCGTGGCTTGAAGCAGCGCCTGGAAGCGATGGGCCCGGTGAACATGATGGCGCTCGAGGAGTACACCGAGATTGCCGGACGCCACGAGTTTCTCGAAACACAGCGCAAAGATCTGCTCGATTCGATTGAGAACACGCAATCCACCATCAAGGAGATCGATCAGATCTCGCGCACCAAATTCGACGAAGCGTTTGCGCGCATCAACGAAAACTTCAGCGTGACCTTCGCGCGGCTCTTCGGCGGCGGGCAGGGCTTTATGCGACTGACTGACCAGGAGAACTCGGCCGAGAGCGGCATCGACATCGTGGCATCGCCCCCGGGCAAAAAGCTGCAGAACGTTCTGCTTCTCTCCGGCGGAGAGAAGGCTCTCACAGCGCTCGCACTTCTGGTCGGCATCTTCCAGTACCAGCCCAGCCCATTCTGCGTTCTGGACGAAGTGGATGCGCCGCTCGACGAATCCAATGTGGGCAGGCTGGCAGAGATGCTGCGCAGCATGAGCCGGGATACCCAATTCGTAATGGTTACCCACTCCAAGCGCATGATGAGCTACGCCGACATGATCTACGGCGTCACCATGCAGGAGCCCGGTGTCTCCAAGGTGGTCAGCGTCCGCCTCGGCGGGCAGCCCCAGCGCGCTGAAGAACCACGGCGCGCCACCGCTTAATAGAGTCAACGAGACAAACAGAGAGCCTGCGATTAAATCGCAGGCTCTCTGTCGTTAACGCCATTCTTCAGATTTTTGTGATGGCGCTGGATTTTGAGCAAAAAAGTAACCCCCGGAAAGTATTCTCTTCCGGGGGCTGTAGCGTGATACAAGAAACGAACAGGATGGCAGTAGTCGATGCCGGAGGTCGGTAGCTTCTGACTACTGCAAAGCCCTGTGGATCAACGAAGACAGTTTTGGCTTCCCCTTTCCAAAACTATCCTCTGTCGTATGCGCGCGATGCTCTTGTTCGGCTTCGTGTGCAACTTGACGAGATCAGTGTCTCGCGGTTCGAAAAGTCCGACAGTGACAGCTGTCACAGGCCTGCGTGAGAAATGAACACCCTTGTTGTGAGAGGAAGGTTCCAGAATGAACCTACTCGGCCAACCGCACAAAGCTTTCATCTTGACAAAGTCAAGTGGCCCATGTTGAAGAGAAGATTCTCCCAAATAGTTGCAGAATTCTGCGCGTTGACAAAGCGTTCCGGTAAACAGACAATCGGGAAACAGTCGCATCTCACGGAAGGCCTCACCCGTTGCCCACACTACTCCAAACTGAGTTCACCTCTTTGCCTCTGTTCGCCCGCGGCAAGGTTCGAGACCTCTACTCCATTGGCGAGTATCTGCTCTTTGTTGCCACTGACCGCATCTCGGCGTTTGATCATGTTCTGGGCTCAGGCATTCCCGGCAAGGGCAAGGTTCTCACGCAGATTTCGCTCTTCTGGTTTGACTTGCTGAGCAGCATCGTTCCCAACCACCTGGTCACCGCAAATTTGGACGAATACCCCGCCGAACTGCAACCCTATGCAGACGAGCTGCGCGGCAGATCCATGCTGGTCTCTCGTGCGCAGATGTTCCCGGTTGAATGTGTGGTGCGAGGCTATCTTTCAGGCTCAGGATGGAAGGATTATCAGAAAACTGGCAGCGTCTGCGGCATTCCTTTGCCGGCTGGATTGCGCGAGTCGGAACGGCTGCCTGGACCCATCTTCACTCCCTCCAGCAAGAGTCTCGGCGGCAAGCATGATGAGAACATCTCCTTCGACAGCGTGGTGGAGCGTGTTGGCGGACCGGTTGCCGAGAAGTTGCGCGAGCTGACCCTGGCCATCTATGCAAAAGCTTCAGCGCATGCCGAAAAGTGCGGGTTGATTCTCGCCGACACCAAGTTTGAATTCGGGCAGACGGCCCGCGGAATCGTGCTGGCAGACGAAGTGCTTACTCCGGATTCTTCCCGCTTCTGGCCGCGTGAGGGCTACCAGCCGGGTGGACCGCAGCCATCGTTCGACAAGCAATTCGTTCGCGACTACCTGGAGAGCATTCATTGGAACAAAAAGGCTCCCGCCCCAGGATTGCCGGATGACGTAATCCGGCGGACCCAGGAAAAGTATTTCGAAGCATACCGCCTGCTCACTGGAAAAACGTTGGAGTTGTAACAGAAAGTCATGGCAATAGCGGATTGGGTAATAGCCATAATTCTTGCAATTTCTGTGTTGAGTGCGTTTCGGCAAGGCTTTTTCGTGTCGCTGTTTTCTCTCGGCGGCCTGGTGCTCGGCCTGTTGCTGGCAAGCTGGCACTATCAGCAGCTGATGCCAGTGGTGAGCCGGTTTATCCATTCTGAATCCGCTGCGGAGGCTGTATGCTTTCTGCTGGTGGCACTCCTGGTGATGGTGATCTGTGGGATTGCCGGGCGGCTGTTGAAGGCTTTGTTTCACACCATTGGATTGGGCTGGGCCGATCGAGTACTTGGCGCGGCATTCGGGTTAATACGAGGAGTGGTGCTGGTAACGCTGGGAGTGATGGCCGTGGCAGCCTTCTTTCCGCATGTCAGCTGGTTGGATCAGTCAAGATTGGCGCACTATTTTCTGAATGCAGCACATCAGACGGCCGCCGTAACGCCGGCTGATCTTGAAGGACGCATCAAAGCCGGTGTGAAGACGATTCAAGAGGCTCAGCCACTGTGGCTACGGCCGCCGGCATGATCGATTTGCAACAGTACTTTTAGAGGCAGCATCGTTTCTGAGTGGATGTATAGCGCGAATTGAAAACATCCCCGGTATATGGGGGGGAAAGAGGTTTCGGTGAAACGCGAACTGGAAAGCCTTGTGACACAAATGCACTCAGGCGGAATCACCTATTCTGAGGCAGTGAGGGAGTTTAAGAAGCGTTATGTGCTCGAAGTGCTCGCAAGTCACAGGGGAAACCAGTGCAAGGCGGCCAAGGAATTGGGAATGCACCGAAACACGCTCAGCCGGACGATTGCGGAGCTGAACATAAATCCCCTGCAAATTCGCGCCGGGCTCAAGCGTCCGCCGGCCAGCGAGCGTCAAGTATCTGAGAACAGGCGTGCGCGTCAATCCTGAACACAGGACCGAGCCGCGAGGGAGAGCGACATCGAGATGACCCAGACAGCCCCGGACGAGCAAAAGAAGCCGGAGCAGAGCCTGGAGCCTGCCAACACTCCGCAACCGGGACGCGTAACCGTGCAAGACGGGTTTGCCTGGGACGGGCAAACGGCTTATCTCTTCGATATTGACGGCACCCTGCTGCGCAGCCGCGACCGTGTCCATTACGACTCTTTCGCGCACAGCGTGCGAGCTGTCTTAGGCCACGAACTCAATCTGGAAGGTGTGCTGGTGCATGGCAGCACCGACACTGGAATCCTCCGCGACGCTTTCCTGGCGTCCTGTATCGACGAATCCGAGTGGAAACCCCAACTTGAGACAATCCTTGCCCTGATGCGCGACACGGTCAGCGAACAGCGGGAAATGCTTCGCCCTTACCTTATGCCCGGAGTGGAAGCCACCCTGCGCCACCTGACGAACTCAGGCGCACTGCTTGGCTTGGCCACCGGCAATCTGGAAGTCATTGGATGGCTAAAGGTTGCGGCGGCAGGTTTAAAGCAATGGTTTCAGTTTGGCGGATTCAGCGACCGTTTTCCCGTTCGCGCAGACATGATAGGCCACGCCGCTGAGCTGGCACGTCAGATCGCAGGCCCGGCAGCCTCAGTTTGCGTGGTTGGAGACACCCCGTGGGACATCTCCGCCGCCAAGGCCAATTCCCTGCCTACGATCGCCGTGGCCACTGGACATTACTCCTTCGACGAACTGCTGGAGCACGCGCCGGAGGTCTGCACTTCTTCGCTGGAAGACCTGTTGCGCGTAACCGCACCGCAAGCGACCCCATAGGCATGATGCGTCCGGTACATTTGGCGGGTGGCAGCCATCGATCGCGCTCTCGGATGCTCCTCTCGATCCTGGTGCAGGCCGCACTGGTGGTATCGCCGCTGGCAGCCCAGCAGGATCCGGCATCGAGCACGCCAGCGGCACCTCCGCCAGCGGCCACGGCCCCTCAGCCTTCTGTGCCCCAGCAACCCGCTGCTACAGCGCAGCCGCCAGCTGCAGCTACCGGAAAAAATCCTTCGAACCGCGACAAAAATAAGGCCGCGAAGCTCTATGCCGATGGCGCAAAAGCTATGGAAGGCGGCAATCCGCGACAGGCAGCTGAGGACTTTGACCGTGCCGCCCAGCTGGATCCCGCCAACCACGACTACAAGACGGCGGCTGAAATAGCCCGAGAGCACCTGCTCACGCAGCTGGTGCAGGAGGCGGCCAAGGCGCGGCTGATGGGCAACGACGAGCTCGCCCTCAGAAAGCTCGAAGAGGCACTGAAGATTGATCCTCAGAATTTGATCGTCAAGCAGCACATTGGCGAGCTGGTCGACTCAACTGCCGCCCAGAGCGCCTCCTCGCCCTACCTCCCCTCAGACTACGCATCCATCCAGCTGGCGCCCCAGGCTTCCCGGCATGACTTCCATGTGCGCGCCAATTCCACTGAGGTCCTGCGCCAGGTCTACTCCGCCTATGGCATTACCGCATTGATGGATGACTCGATCCGTCCGCAATCCATTCGCCTCGACGCCGACGGGGTGAGCTTCAAGAGGGCTACGGAGTTGGCCAGCCTGCTTACGCGCACCTTTTTCGTGCCTTTGGACCCCACCCGCGTGCTGATCGCGGCCGATACACGGGAGAATCGCCAGAAATACGAGCGTCAGTACGAAGAGACTGTGTACTTGCCGGGTATGACCGCCACCGAGCTCAGCGACATTGGCAACGTGGTGAAGAACATCTTTGAGGCTCAGCAAGCCGTGGTGCAACCCCAGGCCGGGACCCTCACCATGCGCGCCCCGGAGGGCACCCTGAGGGCGGTGAACGCCACCTTGACCGGCCTCGTAGAGGGGCGCGGCCAGGTGCTGCTCGAGATGCGTATCTTCGAGATCGGCCGTAGCCGCGTCCAGAATATCGGAATTCAGCTCCCCCAGCAGGTAACAGCATTCAACGTTCCCGCCGAGGTGCAGAACATCCTCTCGCAAAACGCCACCCTGGTGCAGCAGATCATTGCCAGTGGACTCGCCAAGGCCGGAGACTACGCCGCCATCGCAGCAATTCTGATTGCGACCGGCGCCGTCAGCGGAGGCGTGCTCACGCAGCCCTTCGCTGTCTTTGGCGGCGGACTTACGCTGACCGGCGTCTCGCTCGGAACCACGACTGTTAATCTGAGCCTGAATTCTTCCGACTCGCGAATGCTCGACCAGCTCCAGGTGCGCGTAAGCGACCAGGAAGCCGCAACGTTCCGCAGCGGCACACGGTATCCCATCGTCACCGCTCTCTATTCTTCATCGAGCATCGCGGGCGCTATCCCGGGACTGAACACTCCGGGGCTCTCGAGCACATTGCAGAACCTCGGCATCAACCTGCCCGCCGCGGGCGTATCGCAAAATACGCCGCAGTTTCAATATGAGGATCTCGGACTCACGCTGAAGGCGACACCCCGCATCCAGCGCTCGCGCGAAGTCACGCTGCTGCTGGACATGAAAGTGGATGCACTCAGTGGCGCGACGGTTAACGGAAATCCCGTGCTCAACAACCGGCAGTACACGGGAACCATAACAGTTCGCGACGGTGACACCGCGGTGCTGCTTAGCAATCTGAACAGGCAGGAGTCTCGCGCCGTCAGCGGTATTCCCGGCTTCAGTGAGGTCCCGGGATTCCGATCGACCACGGACGTGTCGAACAACGTGGACGTATCCAACCTGATGATCATGATCACGCCCCACATTGTGCGCTCAAGGGTCAACCACCAGGAAGATCCTATGGTGATGATTCCTCGCCATTGAGCCGGGCGAATCCCCCAACGGGAGCAAACGGAAAAGAGCGTCCACGCGGACGCTCTTTCCTTTACTGACTACGCTGGCTCGAGCTTACTTTGCCGCGGCCTGCACACCATCCGCCGCAGCCTGGAAGTTGATCAACTGGATCAGCGTCTCGACGGGCAGCGATGCCAACGGCAGCAAGCGGCCATTCACCGCAAGGGTGGGTGTCTGGTTGATGTTGAGAACCTGCGCCAGCTTCACCGAAGCATCCACAGCACTCTTGGCCTCCGCCGTGGTGGAGCATGCCGTGACCTTGGCCGCGTCCACTCCAACCTTCGTGGCGGCATCCTGCAGCGCCTTGTCGGCACCCTCAGCGGTCAAGCTGTCCTGCGCATCATAGACGGCCGTTGCGTATTTGAAGAAGGCTTCGTTGCCGCCAAGCTTGGCGACGCAGACGCTATACGCAGAAGCCTTGAATGAGTTGGGATGAATCTGCACGAGAGGATAGTTCTCATAGACGAAGCGTGCGTTGGGAAACTGTTGGCGCAACTTTTCCATGATGGCCTGTGCCTCTTTGCAATGCGGGCATTGAAAGTCAGCAAACTCGACCAGCAGAAGATCCTTGGATGCCGAGCCCAGGGCCGGGCCATCCGCTCTCTGCTGAAGCGTGGCGCGATTCTCTGCAAACGGCTTCGTACCGAATGGAAGCACATCATCGGCGATGATGTGTTTGCCGTCGGGAAGCACAAAGAACTGCAGGCTCGCGATCTGCGGTTTTCCACCGGCCTGGGCGTTCTTCTGCGCCACCAGCACAACCACCTTGGTTACGTTGGCTGCTGCGGTCTTCATGATTGCCTGGATCTGCCAGGTGCGATTGGGATCATATCCCCACGACAGCTTGAGAAACTCATTGATGGTGTCGGCGGTGGGGCTGTCTGCGGTGAAGTTCTTCGGGTCCGGCTTGGGAAACGGATTGGCCGGATCGGCGGTTGGGGTGATCTCGAGGGTCGAGATCGGCGAATTCGAATTCTTCTTTGGTGCTCCCGCCGGAGCGGCAGGGGCTTGCGGTGCTGCGCTTCCAGCGGCCTGCGCCAGCGCGATGGGAGCGGCGACAGGCGTCAGAACGGCGAGCGCGAATACCGCGGTACAGAGGGATAAACGGAGTTGCATTGAAGTCCTTTCTTCCTTGGTAGTTTTAGATCCCGGCAACATCCGGGCTTTCCTGCTTAGAGTCTGTTCATCAGGCTCTATACCTGAACCTTGACGGCGATGGGAAAACGTCGCCCCATGCCAAACGATTTCTGCGTAACCTTCAACACCGGTGCAGCCTGCTGGCGCTTGTATTCGCTGCGCTCTACCAGCTTAACAATCCACCGCACCATGTCGAGGCTCAAATGTGTAGTCGCGGCAATCTCCTCGGGCGTCTCGTAGCGTTCCACATAACCCTCGAGAATGGGATCGAGCAGGTCATAGGGCGGCAGCGAATCAGTATCCTTTTGGCCGGGCCGCAGTTCGGCCGAGGGCTGCTTATCAATGATTGCCTGCGGAATCCTCTCCTCTGATCGATTGACGTATTTGCACAGCTCGTAGACGCGTGTCTTCATCACGTCGCCAATCACCGCCAGGGCACCCACCATGTCCCCGTAGAGAGTGCAGTAACCCACCGACATCTCAGACTTATTGCCCGTGGTAAGCACCAGCGCATTGAACTTGTTGGAGAGTGCCATCAGCAGCGTGCCGCGGACGCGCGACTGGATATTCTCCTCGGCAAGATCCGGACCGTAGCCAGTGAACATCGGCTCAAGCGCCCGGTTGTATTCGGCAAAAAGATCGCTGATGCCAATTACCTCAAAGCGGATGCCGAGTTTCGCTGCCAGCACACGGCTGTCGTCCACCGAGCCCGATGAGGAATAGGGGCTGGGCATTCCAATGCCAAGAACATTCTCCGCGCCGAGAGCATCCACCGCGATTGTGGCCACAAGGGCGGAATCGATGCCTCCACTCAAACCTACGAGCACCTTGGAGAAGCTGCACTTGCGCACATAATCGCGCGTCCCCAGCACAAGTGCCTGGTAGATGCCTGCAATCTCATCCATCGGACCGGGTGCGGGGATAGGTGTGTCGGCATGAAGAGCGGCGGTATCGACAAAGACCAGGTCTTCCTCAAAGGATTTGCCCTTGGCGAGCAGGTTGCCGTTCGCAGCGATCGCCAGGCTCGTGCCATCGAAGATCAGGCTGTCGTTTCCGCCCACTTGATTCACCATCACCACAGGGGCTTTATGGCGGAGCGCTAAAGCGGTAAGCATCTCCTGCCGTCCCCTGCGCTTGCCTTGCCAGTACGGTGAGGCGGAGATGTTCAGGATCAACGAGCCGCCCATGTGAATTAACTCTTCCACGGGATCGCGCTTGTACAGGCTATCCTGCCAGAAATTCTTGTCGTTCCATGCGTCTTCGCAAATCGTGATCGCTAGGCTTTCGCCTTCGAAGACAAACAGGTTCCGGCTTTCCGCGGGAGCGAAGTACCGCTGCTCATCGAAGACATCGTAAAAGGGCAACAGCGTCTTCGACTGAATGAACTTGATACGCCCGGCTTCAACAACAGCGGCGGAATTCAGAACATTCTTCCCTGCTCCCCGAGGCGCAGGCGTCACATAACCACAGATGATCGTGATGGGATCGCTTGCCGTGGCAGCGGCTATCTCGTAGACGGCCTGGTCCGCGCGGGCTACAAAGGAGGTCTTCTCGAGCAGGTCCGCAGCGGGGTAGCCGCAGACAGATAACTCCGGAAAGATGACCAACCGCGCTCCACCTTCGACTGCGCGCTTGGTGAAAGCCAAAATCTTCGCGGTGTTGCCTTCGAAGTCTCCAACTGTCGGGTTTATTTGTGCGAGAGCGATCTTCACTTATCCAGTGTAAACAACACTGCCGTCCGGACGAAGGATTTGCGGCTGGAAGTGCGATCTTAGGTCCCGGTTCCACGAGCTACGACCGCCACAGTCCTGACGAGGATCTTGATATCGAGCCAGAAGCTCCAGTTCTCGATATAAGCCGTGTCCAGGGAAATGTAGCTGTCGAACGATGGATCCTGACGAGCCTGAACTTGCCAGAGGCCTGTAATTCCGGGAGTCACATCCAACCGGCGCAGATGGCTGAGCTCATATTGCTTCACTTCGCTGGCGAGCGGAGGACGTGGACCCACGATGCTCATATCTCCACGCAGCACGTTATAAAACTGCGGGAGTTCATCGAGAGAGTACTTTCTGAGGATGTGGCCAATTGCAGTAATTCGAGGATCGTTCTTGATCTTGAAGAGCACGCTGTCGCGCTCATTCATGTGCAGGATATCGGCACGCCGGCGCTCTGCGTCGCGCACCATGGTGCGGAACTTCAGGCAGCCGAATACCCTGCCCTTCTTGCCGATGCGCTCAGAGCTATAAAGAATTGGTCCAGCCGAATCCATCTTGATTGCAATTGCCACCGCAATCAGCAACGGCAGGAGCAGCAGCATTGCGCCACCCGCCATCATTACGTCCAACGACCTCTTCAGTGAGTAGCCAAACTCATGCGCTTCGCCGCGGTGTAGCGGGATGGTCGGGAACTGGCCGATGTATTCAATCTCGCTGTTCCACGCCAGGCCATCGTAAAGATCGGGCACGACACGAATATCGATACCCGCTTCCCGGGCCTGCTCCACAATGTGCTTAACCAGGCCGCGCTCACACGGACTCGCAACAAAAATCTCATCGACGAAGTGTTCGCGCGCGAGGTTGAAGATGTGATCGACACCGCCTAATACCTCCCCGCTCATGGACGGAATATCGAGGTCCACTCCGGGTACATGGATATATCCCTTGAAGGTGTATCCAAGGTGGCGAATGCTGTCGATGTGGTGCCTAAGTGCCTGCCCAATGCGGCCGGTGCCAATGATAAGGATATTGCGCGTCTCAATTCCGCGTTCGAAACGGCGGTAAATGATCCCCCGCCAGAAGAGACGGCGAAGGCACAGGAGCGTCGCCGAGATTACGATCGTCAACAAAACGAGTACGCGCGATACTACTTCTCCGTGAACAAGGTACAGACTGCCTGTCAACAACAGACCCGCAGTGAAGCTTGCCTGCAGTGTCATGCGCTGTTCATGAAGAGCGCTGGTAATCCGCATCGGTTCGTAGAGATGATAGCGGCGGCTGATCATCACCAGTCCGGCTACAAACCAGATAAGGAAACTAAGCAGCAAGGCTCCCGGATGACGAAATGCCTGCAGGTTCGATGCCGAGGCATGAACTGCGCGGAGCCCCGGCAGTACACCGCCAAACGCCAACCTGAAAGAGAGCAACAACGCTAGGCATACCGTGCTCACATCCGCGAGCATCCACAGCACAACAGTGCTGCGCGTTGACTTCGCCGTCACCACAGAAGGTTTCCTGTGGTGCTCCGACCCGTTTACGCGGGGATCTTTTTGTGCCAGGCGTTGCAAAAATTCTGAGGTAGCCATACGTCGAATCTTGACCTATGTTCCGCACTTGGAGACGTTAACCGCGAGGTTCAAAAAACACATGGACGCACTTGCGCTGAACAAACTCGTGACTGGAGCGTGGTGAAACTCTATGAGCCTTTTCGCAGCGGAGAGGAATTCAAATAAATCAGGAAACCTGCTCGAGCGTCCCGTCATTGCTTACACGCGGAACTCTCGAATTTGAAGGGATCTTGGTGTCCTCCGGTTTCGACTCCCGGAGCACGAGGGCTGCCGCGCCATACCTTAAGAGACGGAGATTTGCATCACACCGTCTCGCCGTCACCGAGCCTCATCAAATGAGACTGGCTGAGTATTGTCTCTATTATAACCGCCTGCCTATCAGATGAACAATTCGGTACCGTATTCTCACCATTGCTAGTTACGAAATACGTTACTTGCAGCTACATTCAGAATCTACTCATGCAGGATAGACCGCAAGCAAATTTCTTGTTAAGACACAAAAGTTGTACCGATGAGCTATTTACCCCTCCGGCACCTCAAGTGCATCCAGATCAAGAAATTGCCGGACCACCGGATCCTCGCAAACCCTGAACTCGCTCAGCGTCCCAAAGAACCATGCTTTGGCCTGGTGAAGAAATAGCACCCGGTCCGCAAGCCTCTCCGCAAAACGCATATCGTGGGTAACCACAATGCTCGTGAGCCGCAACTGCTGCTTGAGCTTTTGGATCAGGTTACCTAACAGTTTCCCCATCAACGGGTCTACCATCGTTGTCGGCTCGTCATAAAGGATTGCTTCTGGTTGAGATGCCAAAGCGCGGGCAATAGCCACAGATCTTTTCATTCCAGTGGATAGGTCAGACGGAAGAAGATCTGCCATCCCTGAAACTCCCACCATATCCAGCAATCCGTTAACGACTTGTTGAATCTGGTCTTCCGCCAGCTCATGCCGCTCGCGAAGTGGGAACGCGACATTCTCCCCGACCGTTAGAGAATCAAATAGTGCCCCGTTTTGAAACACCATCGTGACCTTTTTGCGGATAGCCTGCATCTGGCGCTCATCCAGATGTGTAATGTCCTCACCCGCAACGTAGATCTGGCCCGAGTCCGGCTTCAGAAACCCCATGATTTGCTGCAGAGATACAGACTTACCGACTCCGCTGCGCCCTAGAATGCAGAGGGTTTCACCCGGCCGCACGAAGAAACTGACATCGTCGAGCACGTTCAAATCACCAAAAGATTTGGATACGTGCTGAAACGCGATGTACGCCGCATCTTGCGGAAGATTGGAGGGCTCAGGTCGCGTCTCTACAAGGAGCTCCGGCACGTCCACATCCTGCGGATCTGTGCTTGCGTGTTCTTCTTCCGGGATCGAGCTCAGGGCGTTCTCCTTATTTGCAGGATATTGGATGTTGGCATGGGCGGGAAGAGTTCTCATTCCTGGGCTGCGTCGATATCCCATGGAGTATTCATATTGCGAAACCACTGGCAAACGGGGAGATCGCTTTCAATACTGGCGAATTGACCACTCGCCGACACACTTTCAACGGAAAAAATATCGAGTGGCTGCGAGGTCCCGGCCGTTCCCTCCGCAACTGTGAAAATTGCGTTAATTGTCTTCCTTGTGCCTGACTGCAGGCTCTTCTCAAGGCCTGGCAACAGTGCGCGGTGATAAACGGCAACCAGCGGTTGAGGTATCCCTGCAATCGTTGGCAGAGTAGCCAGGGCGCCTGTCTGTCGCACTCTGTTCTGCATCCACTGAAGGAACGGCGTTGGCAGGAGCGGCATATCCACAGGCAGAAAGATGTTCCAATCGGACGCGGAAGCAGATAGCGCTGCATGGATTCCTGCCAGGGGACCAGAGTCTCTCCAGCGGTCCGGTATTGTCGGCGCAAAGCGCTCTAAATCGTCGCGATTCCCTGCAATTCTGACCGTTTTTGCGACCGTTTTGAGCTGTTTTAAAGAACTGAATATCAGCGGTTGACCGGCAAATTGAATCAGGGCTTTGTCCTGACCCATGCGGCTGCTTTTGCCACCCGCCAGGACAAAGCCCTCAATATCAGCCGCCGATATCACTTCCCTACTTCCTCAAGAAAGAGGATGAGCGAATCAATTCCGCGATTGAAATTTGCGATGTGGAATTTTTCGTTAGGTGCGTGCAGGTTATCGTCGGGCAAGCCAAATCCCATCATCACGCTGGGGATATGCAGGTTGCGCTCGAAGTCTCCGACGATCGGAATAGAGCCTCCGGATCGGATGAAAACCGTGTCCTTATGCCAGACCTCATGCAGCGCTCTTTCAGCAGCCTTTACATACGGATTGTCTGTGCCAATAACAATCGGGTCGCCCGAATGGATTAGGCGCACCTCCAATTCAATGCCTTTCGGTTGCAGTGACTCCACAAATTTCTTGTAAAGCGCGAAGCTGTCTTTTGGAGTCATATCGGGCACAAGACGCATGGAAACTTTGGCGACGGCCTTGGCAGGGATCACAGTCTTCGCGCCCGCTCCTATAAAGCCGCCGGGCATGCCGTGCACTTCAAGAGTCGGGCGCGCCCATGTCCTTTCCAGAACACCGTAGCCAGCCTCGCCGGTCAGCACACTGGAACCCACCTCGTGCTTGCGGTACTGCTCCTCGTCGAAGGGCAGGCTTGCCCACGCCTTCAATTCTTCCGCGCTCGGCTTGGCAACCTTGTCATAGAAGCCCGGGATCAGGATGCGTCCCTCGGCATCCTTCAACTGCGCGATCACGTGCGCCAGGGCCATAAAGGGATTCGGAGCCGCGCCGCCGTACATGCCTGAGTGCAAATCGGTCTTTGCTCCGCGAGCCTCTATTTCGGTGTAGATCATGCCGCGCAGGCCAACGCATAGAGTGGGCAGATCCGGCGCGAACAACTCGGTATCAGAGATCAGAGCGAAATCCGCCTTCAACTCTTCAGGATGCTCCTCGACAAACTTGGCGATAGCCTCGCCGCCAACCTCTTCTTCCCCTTCGAGGATGATGCGGATGTTCAGCGGCAGCTTGCCATCGGTTTTCAAGAGCGATTCGAGCGCTTTGATGTGCATGTACATCTGCCCTTTGTCGTCTACCGCACCGCGGGCATAGACGTTGCCGTCGCGCACAGTTGGTTCAAAGGGAGGCGACTTCCATTCATCAAGAGGTTCCACCGGCTGAACATCGTAGTGTCCATAGCAGAGGCAGGTGGGCTTGCCCTCGGCATGCAGCCAGTCGGCATAAACCAGTGGATGACCCTCAGTATCAATCAGCCTCACATTCTCCATGCCGACACGCTTCAGTTCAGCGACCAGGAGTTCCGCAACCTTGCGCACATCCCCGGCATGTTCCGGCAGGGTGGAGATGGAGGGCACACGCAACAACGCAAACAACTCCTCCAGGAATCGATCTTGCTGGGAGTGAGCGTATTCAACGGCTTTCGATGTCATCGGTCGAACTTCCTTTCCGCCATGGCGGGGAATAAATCAGCCGCGGTATGTTTCGCAGCCGAACTAGTGAGTATAAGCGCTGCACGGTTGATTGGCTCGCACTGGGGGAGAGTGACCGGAAGCGCGTGGCTCCGCCCACCATTCCGTAGTAGCATGTTGCGATGAAATCGGAGCCCTTCTCCGCTTGCGGTGCGTCGTTTGCCATTCACGAGTGGCGCGGCGCTGGTCCCTCCACGCTTCACGTCCACCATTCCGACGACGAGGCGTGGCATGTCCTCGAAGGCCAACTGACTTTTCGCTATGCCGACAGAAGTGAAGCCGTGGGATCTGGAGCTACGGTGTTTATTCCCGCAGGTGTCGCTCACACTTACACCGCCTCAAGCGATGCGCGCTACCTGATCGTCCTTACACCGCAACTGAGCGCATTGATCGCTGCACTGCACGAGGATCGCGATGCGGCCCACCAACACGAGATCTATAAGCGTTTTGATTCGGAATTGTTGGAATAGAAGATGCTCTGCTTGTTACGTAATTAGCCATGCGACGCGCATGTCACTTAGGCGACACTGTTACGGGGTGGATTCACTGACAGAAAGATGTGACTGCGGTCACAGACCCTCAATAATAACCGCGCGATGATGATTGAAATATTGATCGATTAGTAATTTCTGCGGCCTGTAACAGCGTCTTTCCTATTTGTGGCTGTCCACTTGTGGATATACAGGTCATGTTGTCCCTGCAAGTCTTGAAAGTCGCGAGTTGAACTCACATTGTTCGGGCCGAGTAGTTCAAATTTTCACTGCAGGAAATGCGAATGTTATATCCGTCCGCTGTTGGGGCGAATGCCATCTTTGAGAGCGGTTCAACTGTGCCCAGAAGTGCGGGCTTCGATCTGAGCAATGCCGACCCCGGCTTCTTCAAGGGTCTGCTGGACCACATGGCCGATGGTGTCTATTTCGTGGACAAGGATCGGCGCATCCTTTATTGGAACGAAGGCGCCTTTCGTCTGACCGGGTATCGGGCGGAAGAGATGGTGGGCAGGTTTTGCCAAGACGACACGCTGTGTCACGTGGACGCCGACGGC
The DNA here is from genome assembly GCA_963725995.1 of uncultured Acidobacteriaceae bacterium. Taxonomy (GTDB): domain Bacteria; phylum Acidobacteriota; class Terriglobia; order Terriglobales; family Acidobacteriaceae; genus JANXZS01. Next base: position 75,502 of record CAVSAX010000022.1, read on the forward strand.
ACCCGGTTGTGCCGTAATTCTTGCCCGTTGACAGCCTGTGTAGGAGACGGCGAAACGCATCAGGCACTAGTCTTCCTGCGCCACAAGGAGGGCAGGCATGTCCCCGTGTCGGTGCGAGTGCAGCCGATCCGCAGCGCCGACGGCTCGATACTGGGGGCGGTGGAAATCTTCAGCGACGTTACAGCCCAGTATGCTGACCATCGCAGAACCGAGGATCTGGAGAAACTGGCATTCCTGGATCAATTGACTCAGCTGCCGAACCGCCGCTACCTGGAGAAATTCTTGCAAGGTGTCCTTGCCGGTCGCACGATGGAAAAAGAGCTTTGCGGGCTGTTGTGGATCGACGTCGATCGGTTCAAATCAATCAATGACCACTTCGGGCATCCTACCGGCGACCGCGCGCTGCAGGAAGTTGCAAAGACGCTGGCTGCCGTGATGCGAACGACCGACGTAGTCGGACGATGGGGTGGCGATGAGTTTGTTGCCATCATCCGGAATGTCGGTCGAGACGGACTCCAGGTTCTCGCCGATAGATGTTGTTTGCTGGTTGCGCAATCCTCCATCGAACTCCCAAATGGCCGCCGAATATCGATGTCGGTTTCCATAGGAGGATCGCTGGCAACGCCGGAGGATACGGTGGAGACCCTGGTCGAATGCGCCGACGGAGTGATGTACCGCAGCAAGGGCCAGGGGGGCGGCCGCGCCCTGGTCGAATAGCTGCGTTGCGGAGTTGATCGAGCCCTATGGCTCGGCACAAATGAAAAGCCCCTGCGATGGCCGGGGCTTTTGGATTTTGGCAGCTTCCCTGCTTATGACTGCTTGTCCCACACCATCGAATAAGGCTCCTTGCCCTCGCCATCGGTGCCCTTGGTATCCAGCACCTTTCCGTTTGAGGAGAGCTTGTATTCCTCAATTGAGGTCGTTTTGCCGTGCAGTTTCTGGACAAGTTTGAAGCCCTTTGCGCCCATTTTGGAGATAGCCAGCGTTACTCCGGGAGGGGTTGTTCCGCCAGTCACTGGGTAGTCCTTACCGTCCCATTTGGCGTTGCAAGTGGCCTTTTCAGCAGGAATCGAGAGGGTTACGTCATCAGAACCCGAGGAGGCAAAAACGAGGCTGCTGGGCGACCCCAGCTTCACGTCCTTGCTCCTCCACGAGCCTGCGAGTCCGGATTTGCCTGAGGTACGCTCATAGACGCTGGTGTCCTCGTAGGTTTCGCCGTTCGCCTTGATGCCCTTGAAATCAATCGTCAGGCGCTTATCGTGGTCGCTCAGCTTCCATGTGCTGCTTCCCAAAGGTTTGCCGTCGCGCTTGCTGGCCGCCTCATAGGTAGTGGCATCGACCATCTTGAAGGTCCGGTCCGACCCGGTCGGCGTCTTGAATTCGCTGCCGTCGGTCTTGAACGTGTAGCTGACGGCCGAATCGGTGAATTTGAGCATGCCGTCGCCGGCAGCCTCAAAAGTCATGGTGTCGCCAGCCAGGTGGCTCTTGTTCTGGTTCATGATCCAGGTGCCGTCGAAGGGACTTTGAGCCAGCGCCGCTGCAGCTGGAAATGCCAACAGCGTGGAGAGCAGCAAATGCTTTAGTTTCATTCATTTCTCCTGTCTTAATCTCAGCTGAGAGCGGCACGTCGCCCGTAACAGGAGAAGAATGCGCCAGTAAGGTGGACTAAGCAAGATTCAAGTTGCACTTTTGCCACAGAAAACGCTGATGTGAAGAGGTTTGCACACCGCCACCTGTGCTAGTACCGCGGAACTTTTGGGTCCACTTTGAGGGACCAGGCATCGATGCCGCCCTGCAAAGATTGCGTCTGCTCAAATCCCTGATTTCTGAGCCACACAGCCACATTCATTGAGCGCACGCCCGCGTGACACAAAGTTACGATATGAGTTTCGGGATCAAGCTCCTGAAAAGCCCGGTTGGGGATCTCTCCCATGGGCATAAGTTGACTGCCTTCAATGTGGGCGGTCGCATACTCCCAGGGTTCGCGAACATCCAACAGCACGAATTTCGCCGTTGTACTGCCCTCTGTAGCTGCAGCAGTTCTCTCGCTGAGGAGCGTTGCCAAAGTTGGTGCGTCAATCTCGTAGGGGAGCATTAGGACAAGGATACACGGAGATACCCAATTTTGAGCACCCCAGGTGGTGACCAACGGGGACAATACTTTACGGTGTCAACGTGATACAAAAGGGGTAACTACTACGCAAACGGATACGATGGCCACTCAAGAAAAGGTACTGATCGTAGAAGACGAAATGCATGCCTTGATGGGGCTTGCCGAATTAGTATCGGGCTGGGGTTACCGGACTGAGACTGCGGGCGACGGAGTGGAGGCCCTGGACAAGGTCGGCGCGTGGTCGCCGGGCATTGTGGTCACCGACCTGAAGATGCCCCGGATGGACGGCATCCAGCTGCTGGAGCGGCTGAACGAGCTTCGCCAAAACTTCGTCGTGATTGTGCTGACCGCGCAGGGCAGCATTGAGCGCGCTGTCGAGGCCATGAAGATGGGGGCATACGACTTCATCCAGAAGCCGGTTGACCCCACCCGGCTGCGGACGATCCTCGCCAATGCCAGCCGTCAGCGCGAGACTGAGCGCGAACTTGAAGTGACCCGGCGCAAGCTGCGGGACACCGGCATCCTGGGGCCGCTGGTTGGCTCATCGCGCAGGATGCAGGAAGCTTATGCGCTGATTGAACGCGTGGCTCCGAGCAATGTGTCGGTGCTGATTACCGGCGAGAGCGGAACCGGAAAAGAACTGGTAGCGCGAACGCTGCACGAGCTGAGTCCTCGGAAACTGAAGCCCTTTGTCGCGGTGAACTGCGCAGCCATACCCGAGACGCTGATCGAGAGCGAGATCTTCGGTCATGAGAAGGGCGCATTTACAGGTGCGATGGAGCGCCGCGCGGGCTGCTTTGAGCTGGCCGAAGAAGGCACCCTGCTGCTCGACGAAATCGGCGAGATGCCTGTGGGCACACAAGCTAAGCTACTGCGCGTACTGGAAGACCGCAAATTGCGCCGACTGGGAAGCAAGCTGGAGATTCCCATGGATGTGCGAGTGCTTGCCGCCACCAATAAAAATCCCGAAGAGGCCGTTGCCGGCGGCCAGTTGCGCGGTGATCTCTACTTCCGGCTCAATGTTTTCAATATCCATATGCCGCCGCTGCGCGAGCACAAGGAAGACATCCCCGCACTGGTCGAGTCCATGCTGGCCGAGATGAATGCCAAGCATGAGCGCAGCGTCAGCGGTGTTGACGGAGAAATGCTGGCGCGGCTGATGCTGTACGACTGGCCGGGCAACGTTCGTGAGTTGCGGAATACCCTGGAACGCGCCGTGATTTTGTGCAACGAGGGCTATCTGACCCCCCAGCATCTCCCGCCCAGCTTCGGTAAAGGAATCCGTATGCCAAGCAGGGACAACGGTCCGCTGAACACCGTCTCGCTCGAAGTTGGGACGACAGTGGATGAGGCCGAGAGGCGCCTGATCCTGAAGACGCTGGAATCGACGCACAATAATAAGACCAAGGCTGCGGAGATACTGGACATCAGCCTGAAAACACTGCATAACAAATTGAAGGAATACGGCAGCTCTTCTGCGGGCAGCGAAGTGGCCGAAGGGTAGCCGGGATCCACCATGCGCCTCAAGACAAAGCTCGTACTTGCGATCACCGGCCTCGTCTTCCTGGTGGCTACTGTTCTGTCGGTGCTGTATCTCACTGAGCTACTGCGACAGCAGATTGCACAGTCGTACCAGAACACCGACCTGGTGGCTCACCAGGTCCTGTTTGCCACCCGGCATGCGATTGAGACGGGGATGACCAATCCTCCCGCCAATCCCAGCGACCGCGCAGCCCTGCGGGTAGCCGTGGCCAACACACTGCGGCGCGATGAAGGGCTGGCTTCCCTGCTGAGTTCGGTGATTCGCTACTCCCCGACAATTTTTGACATTGCGATTGCTGACACAGATTCACGCGCGCTGATAAGTTCGGATACCGGGGCGACCGACCGAGTACTGCCTCCGCGTCCGCAATACATTGATCTGCGGGAAGGTAGCATCATCAGGCTGCTGGTCATGGTCTCAGGGCCGCCGCGGGTCTATGACGTGGTATTGCCGCTGACTCGTGAAGGACAGCCGTTTCTGACGGTCCGCATCGGTGTCCGGACCACTTTCCTGCGAAATGTTTTCGAGCCCTGGATGCTGGCCGCCCTCACATTTACCGGACTGGCCATGCTGACATCCCTGCTGGTGGCAGCGCTGGTTTCAAATCTAGCCTTGCATCCGCTGGTGGAAATTGGCGAGCGCCTGGACGCACTGACGCGTGCCCAGATAGCCGGGGAGTTGGAGGCTCCGGCGCCAGAGACGGATCAGGTCGTGCTCGTCTCGAACAAAATTGAACGCCTGGGTCGCCGCATGCGGAACGTCGAGGAGGTCTTCTCCGCCCTCAAGGAAAACCTCGACCAGATCCTTAGTAACCTGCAGGACGGCATCATGCTGTTCACGCGCGACGCCCGCGCGGTTCTGGTCAGCTCGTCGATCGAGCGCTTCCTGGTGAAGGATCGCGATGCCATTCTGGGCGCGGAGGTCCACGACATCTTCGAGCGCGACAGCCTGCTGGGGCGCATTGTTCGCGAGGCCTTTGACGGCGGCATTTCTCTGGTGCAGGAGGAGATTGTTACCGAGACGGGCAGGCGTGTCGAGGTCTCCCTGGATTTCATTCATGACGAGAATGCGGCCTCAAGCGCGCTGGGAGCGCTGTTGACGTTGCATGATCTGGAATCGGTGCAGGAGATCGAGAGCGAGCTTGAGCTTTCCCGGCGCATGGCTGCGATTGGGCGCCTTACGTCGGGCGTGGGCCATGAGGTCAAGAATCCCATCAACGCCATCGTAGTGCATCTTGAACTGCTGAGAACCAAGATGGACAGCTCCGACTCACGCGCCCTCCGACACTTGGAAATCATACAAAGTGAGATTCAGAGGCTCGATCGTGTGGTACAAACGCTGGTAGATTTCTCTCGGCCAGTAGACTTGCGTCTCCAGGAAAACGACCTGCGCAGTGTTGTCAATTCAGTACTGATGCTGGCTTCTGCGGAGCTTGAAACGCGAAACGTACAGGTTACCAGCCGGTTACCTGAGCGACCGGTCATGGTGAAAGTGGATACGGATCTGTTGCGGCAGGCGCTGCTGAATGTGATCCTGAACGGTGGCCAGGCAATGGCGAATGGCGGCAAGCTGGAAGTGCGATTGGTGGAGGATGGACGGACGGCGATGCTGAGTGTGCGCGACGAGGGAGAGGGCATCCCCGACGAACTGAGAGAGAAGATATTCGATCTGTATTTCACTACGAAAAAAGAAGGAAGTGGTATCGGACTCGCCATGACATACCGCATTATCCAGTTGCATAATGGTGGTGTGGATGTCGAATCCGTGCCAGGAGAAGGCACAACCATCACACTTCGGGTCCCATTGAGTACTCAGCAAGAATCCAGGCTGCGCGGCCAGTTATCATCAGTGGCCACTTCGCTGCAGGAGCCTCGGGGATGATCAAGGCAGGCAAGATTGTCCTATTGGCTTTATTTCTTGCACTGTTGCCGGGTTGCGCCTCGAAGAAGAACAAGACCAAGGTTCCTGCAACTGCGCAGGCTCCGACTACCACTACGACTACGACGGACCAGGCGGGTGCGATGTATCCTCCACCCTTCCCTGAGAAGACTGAGGCTCCGCCTCCACCCGCACCAGCGCCGACGCAGGCCGAACAGACTCCGCCGCCCGAGCCGCCTCCTCAGAAAAAGCCGAGTACCAAGAAGAAATCCACCACCGCGAACAAGAACAAGCCTTCGGCCGCGAAGCCGGCAACAGGCGAAGTGGCTTCCACGGGCACCGCGGGGACAGCGGCAGCGCCAGTGCAACAGGCCGCCAACGTTGAGCCCGCGGGCGTATCGCCCATCGGCCAACTCGCCAGTGGCGAGGGTTCTGCCAGCGCTACAAAACGCCATGAAATCTCGGACCTGATCAACAACACCGAGACGGGATTGAACGGCATCAAGCGTACCTTGAGTGAAACGGAGCAGGAGACTGCCACCCAGATCCGCACTTATCTTAAGCAGGCCAAACAGGCACTGGCCGTCGATGACGTAGATGGCGCCAACACCCTTGCCACCAAGGCTAAAGTCCTGCTGGAAGAGCTGACCAAGCCTTAAGCGCACTTCCCAATCAACACTCAGGCTCAAGCTTTCAAAGACTGAGGCAGCGCCAGGTTCTCCTTGAACCACGGAAGCGTGAGCGCGAGCCCCTGCTGCAGGTTAACCTTGGGCGACCAGCCAAGGATTGACTTTGCCTTGGTGATGTCCGGCTTGCGTTGCTTGGGATCATCGGGCGGCAAAGGCTGAAAGCTTATCTTGCTGGCTGAGCCTGTGATCTTCAGGATCTCCTCTGCACACTGCAGCATCGTGAACTCCTCCGGATTACCGATATTCACCGGGAGGTGTTCTTCGCTGCGGGAGAGCTTCAGGATGCCATCCACCTGGTCGGAGACGTAGCAGAAGCTGCGCGTCTGCTTGCCGTCGCCGTAGATGGTGAGATCCTCGCCGCGCAGTGCCTGGGCTACAAAATTGGAGATGACTCGTCCATCCCTTATCTGCAACCGCGGGCCATAAGTGTTGAAGATGCGCACCATGTGGGTGTTCACCCCGTAGTAGCGGTGATAGGCCATGATCAGCGCCTCAGAGAATCTCTTGGCCTCGTCATATACCGAGCGAGGTCCGATGGGATTCACATTGCCCCAGTAGCTCTCAGGCTGAGGATGGACCAGCGGATCTCCGTAGCACTCCGAGGTCGAGGTGTGCAGAAAGCCCGCGCCATAGCGCTTGGCTATCTCGAGGGCTTCCCGCGTTCCATAGGAACCCACCAGCAAGGTCTCCACGCCGTGCACCATGTAGTCGACGGGACTGGCTGGGCTGGCAAGATTGAAGACGTAGTCCACCTTACCCACATCAAACGGAACGATGATGTCCTGCTTCACAAACTCGAACTTCGGGTTGCTCTTCAGATGCGCGAGGTTCGCCTCGGTGCCAGTGACCAGGTTGTCAACGCCCACCACCTGGTTGCCTTCCGCAAGCAATGCATCCACCAGGTGAGATCCAAGAAAACCGGCTGCGCCAGTGACAAGGACCCGCATCTACTGCACCGCCTTGTCGACCACCGATGCCGAGGCTGGCTGGGCCGCGTAGGCCGGCCGGCCAACGCTCATATAAGTAAATCCAAGAGCCGCCATGCGCTTCGGATCCAGAAGATTTCTGCCGTCCAGAACAATTGGATATTTGAGCCGCTTCTTGATGTCCTCAAAGTCCAGGTGGGCGAACTCCTTCCAGTCGGTCAGGATTACCAGCGCATCAGCCTGATTGGCAGCCTCTGCGGCATCTTCGACAAAAGTGACGTTCTGCCCTTTGAATAGCTCAACCGCATTTGGCATGGCGGCGGGGTCAAATGCCACAACCGAGCATCCCTCGGCCAGAAACGACTTCACCATTCTTATGGCAGGAGATTCGCGGATGTCATCAGTGCCGCCCTTGAAGGAAAGCCCCAGGACGCCAAGCTTCTTTCCGCGAAGGGTCCACAGCGCGGAGCGTACTTTCTGCAGAAAGCGGGACTGCTGGCTCTCGTTAATCAGTTCAACGCACTTCAGCAACTCAAGATCCAGCCCCATCTGCGCACCTACCGCGCGAAAGGCCTTCACGTCCTTGGGAAAGCAGGAGCCGCCGTAGCCAAGCCCCGCGTTGAGAAAACTGCGTCCGATGCGTGAATCCGTTCCCATGCCCCGCGCCACTTCCGAGATGTCCGCGTTGGCCGCTTCGCACATATTGGCCACGCAGTTGATGAAACTGATCTTCATCGCCAGGAAGGCGTTGGACGCATGCTTGATGAGTTCGGCGCTCTCCGCTCCAGTGCGGATGAGAATCGCAGGGCTGACGGAACTGCAGCTCCCAGGTACGCTGGCTTCCTGCTCGTAGTATTCCCCCGAGGTCAAAGGCTTGTAGATGGCATCCATGATCGCGAAGGCGCGATCGCTGTGCGTACCAATCACGATGCGATCGGGATGAAGAAAGTCTCCCACCGCCGTGCCTTCGCGCAGAAATTCAGGATTGGAAACCACATCGAAGTGAGCCGCGGGAACCTGGTTGCGCGCCATGATGCGGGCAATCCAGCCGCTGGTATAGACGGGAACCGTGCTCTTCTCGACGATGACCTTGTACGAAGTCATGGTGCGGGCAATCTCTGCCGTCACGGACTCGACATAGGAGAGGTCGGCGTCCCCGTTATCCGTCGATGGCGTACCCACGGCGATGAAGATCACCTGTGAACTTTCCACCGCCTGGGCTAGTTCCGTGCTGAAGGTAATGCTGTGGCCGTTGTGCCGCTTGAGCAGCTCCGGCAGCAGATCCTCATGGATGGGCACATGCCCATCCTTGAGCGCGGCCACGCGATCCTGGTTGTTGTCCACGCAAATGACCGTGTGGCCAAGCTCTGCAAAGCAGGCCGCTGCCACCAGGCCCACGTACCCAGAGCCGACGACTGCAATTCGTACGGGACTTTCCACGGGCGATTCGGGAATCGCAGAGAATCCTTGAAGATCGGACATGTCCACCCCTCAATCGATTTAATTCAGCGGGTTCTAAAGTCAGAAATGCCAAAGCAGAAGGTGTCTGTGATCGACGGTCCAGCCGTACACGTACCGTCGAAACCGTATTTTGGGCGCGACTCGCACTACGTAACTCCTAGTTTACGGAAAGTCGACCTCGAAGTCATCGAAGAACTCTCGCAGGGGAGTCCACTTTGCCGGAATCTGCTCTACAAAGTGGTTAGCCGAATAACTTTCGTGGGAGTTTCCAATCGAGGTGTAACTGGCATAATTCCTTTCAAGACATAGAGTCAGCGGAGATCGCATCGATTTCTGAACTGCTTTAATCACGAATTTTTACCTAGTACGCCGGGTCCATGGATGGGCAACATCCCTACCAAAATAGTGATCGCAGATGTTAGCCAGACGAATTGCGATGAATTGGCTCGCGCGCTGTCGCGCTTTCCCGATTTGCGATTGGCCGGTTACGCAATCACCACATCTGAGCTTTTGAAACTGGCTGCGGATAACCATGCCAACGTGGCGGTAGTCAGGGAAACTCTCAGCGAAGGCCCTCGCACCGGACTCTCTGCCATCCAGAAGCTTGCCCGATTCAATCCCTCCACCCGCTCCCTGCTGCTGGCTGAGCATCTCGATCGCGACGACGTCGTGGGCGCCTTCCAGTCCGGTGCACGCGGAATCATGGGGTATCCGCCGACGGGCATCGACCTCCTCGCCAAGGCCATCATGCAGATTGACAACGGACAGATCTGGGCCAACAGCCTGCAATTGCAATACCTGGTTGAAACTCTGTCGCAGATCAAGCGCTCGCCGATCGTCACCGCCGATGCGGAAGCACTTCTCAGTAAGCGCGAGCAGGAAGTTCTGCTGTTGCTGGCGGAAGGTTTCAGCAATAAGGAGATCGCTGCATCCCTCCACGTCAGCGAGCACACCGTGAAGAACCACCTCTTCCGCATGTTTGAGAAGCTTGGTGTCTCAAGCCGCATGGAAGCTGTGCTGGCGGCCTTCGGTTCTGCGTCTTCCCTTCCCAGGCCAACCATCCAGTAGTTTTCTTCTTTCACATTTCAGTGGCGATCCCCCCGGCTATTCCCAATAGGAATCCATTGATCTGCGATGAGTTGCTTCGCGCATCGCTGATCGGGCAACCACTCGGGCGCTTTGATAGTCTGGGACGACATGAACCTTACTGCTCCGCAATTCTCTCCCGGCCAAACCCTGCTCATCGACGCAGACGATACGCTCTGGGAGAACAACATCTACTTCGAGCGCGCCATCGCTTCGTTTATCGCCTACCTCAATCACCATGAGTACTCGCGCGAAGAGGTACGAGAGCAGTTAAATCTGGCTGAGCGCGAGACGATCCGGCAGCACGGCTATGGCCTCAGCAGCTTCAGGCGATCCCTCGTGGCCTGTTTCGAAAAACTCTCCACCGCACCCGTCACGGAAGAGAAGCACCAACGGATTCTCAGCTTCGCCCAGGCGATTGCCGATCAGGAGATGGAGCTCCTTGACGGAGTGCTCGACGCACTCCCCACGCTGGCCTCTCGCCACCGGCTTATCCTGATGACCAAGGGAAACAAGCTGGAGCAGGCCGACAAGCTTGCCCGCTCTGGGATTGCCGATTTCTTCGCCGCAGTGGAGATCCCCCACGAAAAGGATCCCGAGGCATATGCCGACGTCTGTACGCGCCACGATCTCTGCGCGGGTAAGACGTGGATGATTGGCAACAGCCCGCGCTCCGATATAAATCCGGCGCTGGCAGCGGGCCTCCATGCAGTCCTCGTGCATCATCCCCACACATGGGTGCTGGAGCATGAACCGCTCAATCCAGCGCCCGAAGGCCAGTACCTGCTTGAAATCAATGGCTTCCGTTCCCTTCTCGAACATTTCTAACAACATGCGCCTTTGTCGCTCACATCGAGGCGGAGGGCACCCCTGCGCTGACCCTTCCCACAAGACGGAGACTGCCGCCATCTGGCAAAATATGGACAGGAGATTCCAACATGGAGCGACGCGATTTTTTGAAGCAAGGCGCATTGACGGCCGCTGCTGCGGCTGCCGCCGGTGGGGTTTCTGACGCATTGGCGGAAACCACCAACACTCCCATTGCTCGACGCTCACTGGGCAAAACAGGAGAGAGTCTCTCCATAATCGGCATGGGTGGAATCGTAGTAATGAACGCCGACCCCAGCGAGGCCGGCAACATCGTGGCCGAGGCTGTGGATCGCGGCATCAACTACTTCGACGTCGCTCCCAGCTACGGCAATGCGCAGGAGCGACTCGGTCCGGCTCTTGCGCCATACCGCAGCAAAAGCTTTCTCGCCTGCAAGACGGATGCCCGCGACAAAGACGGCGCACGCAAGGACCTTGAGAACTCGCTGAAGCTGCTGAAGACTGACCACCTGGACCTCTACCAGTTCCACGCGCTCACAAAGATGAAGGACCTCGATCAGGTGCTCGGCCCCGACGGCGCGATGGAGACATTCGAAGCTGCTCGCAAGGAAGGCAAGATCCGCTTCATAGGCTTCTCAGCCCACTCCGTTGAGACGGCCCTCTCGGCCATCGATCGCTATAACTTCGATACTGTTCTGTTCCCGATCAACTGGGTCCTCTTCTCCCGCGCCAACTTTGGTCCACAGGTGCTGGACCGCGCTCACGAGAAAGGTATGGGCGTGCTGGCACTGAAGGGCATGGCGAAGACTACATGGAATGAAGAGCAGGCGAAGAATCATCCCCAGCCAAAGTGTTGGTATCAGCCCGCCGGCTATCCGCTGGAAGCTTCACTCGGATTGCGCTGGACACTTGGCCACAAAATCACAGCCGCACTGCCGCCGGGAGATGAAACATATTTTCGCCTGGCAATGAGTGTGGCGCAGAAGTACAAGCCCCTCGATCCCGCCGAGGAGCAGGCTTTGCTCGCCCGCGCACCGGGCGTCGCTCCGATCTTCCACCTGGGAAATTCGGCGTAGTCAGAACACGGCAATGCTTTTGAGAAGGGGCAGGCACTCGTCTGCCCCTTTCTTACAAGACACAATCAGTGATTCAGTTCCTGCTCCGCAAGCACCGCGAAGAACGAGTGCCCGAAGATCGTCGGGTGCACACCATCCCAGAAGTAATTCGCGTAGGGATTGCTGCACAATGTTGCCGGCGATACAAACGTGTTCAGGCAGGGATCGGTCACGTCGGTGAACCCATAGTGCGTGCCGTCTTTGACCACCGCCTGCAGCAGCGCGAACGTATCGATGCGATACAGCCGCGTCTCACGAGAGAAGGATTGGAAGCGCAGCCCCTCGTCGAGGGTCTTGTTCAGCGCGTTCGTCGCTGCCGAGTCAAAGGCTGAGGTCCCCAGAACCTGGGACTCGGGCGTCAGGCCTATGTCAAACAGCCGCGGCACTAACAGAAAACGCGCTCCTGCGCGCTCAAGAAGACATATCGTTTGCAGCAACTTGAATCCAACCTCGACGCCCAGTGTGGTTGGCGATCCGCCGGTTGCATCCAGTATGTCGTTGCCGCCGCCTTCAACAATGTAGAGCGCGTTGGGATCGGCCTTGCCCTGGTGCTGGATCAGATACAACTCCACTTGCTGCGGAACGCTGGGAATACTGCTTGTGCCAAATGGGACCGAGGCCAAGACCTCCGCACCTGCAAATGCGTAGTCGGTTCCACCCGCCAGCGATGGAGCCATCGGTAAACCGTACGTCCCGGCAACGTGTTCCACCCACAGCGGTCCATTTGAGAATCGTCCCTGGTAATAAGGCGCGGGGGGATAAGTCTTTCCGCTGGCTGCGTAGAGGTTGCCGACATCGTTGTAGCTATCGCCAAATACGTAGATCGCATCGAACTTCGGGTGAGAGCCCGCTTGCGCTGCGCCACTTGCCAATAGCATAAGAGCGGCCGCTAACGCGACACGACAGCATTGTGACAAATGCATAGGAATGCTCCTTTCAGATAGGAACGAATGCCCTGCGATACAGCCGCCAAACTATCCCTCGTTTGACAATGACGTGTCAAGAATCTTTACCGGGTCTCCAACTCTCCCTTCGAGCAACAGCACCCTCTCCGGATCGAGTCTGATGCGCCAAGGCTGCGGCTGATTGTTCAGAGACCGCCACAACCCCTTCGGCAAGTCCGCCTGAAGGTGGGGCAATTCACCCGGAGCCGGTGGCTGATGCAGGCGCAGATACAGCGTCATCTCATGAGGTGCCTCGCTGGTGCTCACCAGCCAGCACGGAAACACATTCGCGCCGACGGCGTCTTCCTGAAAGAGAAAATGATGGGATCGGTACCCGGCGTGCGTAATCGACTCGGCGACCGGAACGGCACAGTCCAGGTCGCAGCCCCATTCTGCGACCGAGACTGTGTTCCCACTCTTGCTCCGGGCCCGCACGATATTCTTGCAGCCCGTCAGCCGTGCTGCCACCACTGTTCGAGGATCTTCGAAAAGCTGCTGACGAGGACCGCTGGCAATCACGCGGCCGCCATCCAGCACCAGCAGATCACTGCAGAATCGGAAAGCCTCTTCCATATCGTGAGTCACGAAGAGGACGACGCCGTTGTAGCCAGCCAGCGTCTCGCGCAACTGCTCCTCCATCTGCCGGCGAAGGTGAGGGTCGAGAGCAGAAAATGGTTCGTCCAGCAATAATGCATCCGGCTCAATCGCCATGCAGCGCGCGATGGCCACCCGCTGCCGTTGGCCACCGGAGATCTGGCTCGGGTACCGTGTAGCCAGTTCACTTATGCGCATCGCCTCAAGCTGATTGCGTGTCCGCTCGCGGCGCTCTTCGCCAGAGAGCGCGTGCAGACCGAATTCCACATTCTGCGCAACCGTCATATGCGGGAAAAGAGCATAGTCCTGGAAGACCACTCCGATTCGCCTGTTAGCCGGTCTGACGTTCTCTTTTGAGCTGCTGTCATACAGCGTGCGCCCGTTCAGCACAATGCGTCCCCGATCGGGCGTGGCTATTCCGGCAATCAGGCGAAGAGTCATCGACTTCCCTGCACCGGATGCGCCCAGCAGCCCCACAGCTCCCGGGCCCGTCTTGAGGGCGGCTGCCAAAGTGAAATTCGCGAGAGACTTTTTGATGTCAATCTCGAGCGTTGCGGATGCTTCGCGATCAGCGCCGTTCCTTGGCCTCACCACCGACAGCGTGGGCGCGTCTATAAACGCAGATGTCATGGTCAACTGCTTCTGCCATGCCTTCCGCGCTGCCCCCTGTTGATTGAGCAAGCGGATGATGGCCAGGGACAGCACCACGATGAACGCGACCCAAATGGAGGCCGCGCGCATATTTCCGCCTTCGGCTGCGGAGAAGATCGCGATCGGCATCGTCTGCGTGCGCCCCGGAATATTCCCTGCCAGCATCAAAGTCGCGCCAAACTCGCCGAGAGCGCGTGCGAAGGCAAGCACGGTGCCGGCCACCACGCCCGGCGCTGCGAGTGGCAAGAGTATGCGACGAAATATCCGCCATTCGGAGGCGCCCAGCGTGCGGGCTGCGTCGAGCAGTGTGGGATTCACTTGTTCGAACGCGCCCAGCGTCGTGCGATACATCAGGGGAAACGCCACGACCGTCGCGGCGATCACTGTGGCTGGCCACGAAAACACGATGGTCACGCCGAGACGCTCCAACGCGTGACCGACGAGACTGCGACGGCCAAATATTACCAGCAGAAAAAATCCTACGACTGTTGGCGGCAGCACCAATGGCAATGTCAGGATCCCGTCAACCCAGGCGCGAAGGCTGCCACGTGACTGATACATCAATCTAGCGGCAAACAGGCCGAGAAAGAACGTGGCCACTGTGGCTGCGCACGTGGTCGCGACTGAAATGATGAAGGGCGATGGATCGATCGATGGCATCACTGTGCAGCCATGGTAAATCCATGAGCCGCAAAGATGGCCTTCGCCTGTGGACTGCTGAGATATTCAGCAAAGTCGCGGGCAGCACCTTCGTTGCGGCTGGAGCGGATCACGGACACCGGGTAGACAATGGGATCGTGCGAAGACTCGGGTGCCGTGGCGACGACGCGCACCTCGTCGGACTTCTGCGCGTCTGTCCCATAGACAATGCCCGCGTCCACGTTGCCCATCTCCACATACGCCAGCACCTGGCGGACATCCTTGGCAAGCACCAGCCTGTCCTCCACCTGTTCATAGAGGTGCAGTGCAATCAGTGTCTGCTTGCCATACTGCCCGGCTGGTACGGTTGCCGGATCGCCCAACGCCACCAGCCGCACCGAAGGATCGGCGAGTGCCTGGAAGTCGCGCAGTGATGAACCGCGTGGAGCGATCAGCACCAGAGTGTTGCGCAGCAGGTCGCGGCGTGTATCGGCCACGACGAGGCCTTTCGCCTGCACATCATCCATCGCCTTTTCTGCGGCGGATAGAAAGATGTCAACAGGCGCCCCCTGCTCAATCTCCTGCGCCAATATTCCGGACGATCCAGAATTATTTCGCAGCTCCACTCCCGCATGCTCACGCACGTAGCTCTGCTCAATTTCCGCGATAGCATCGGTCAGGCTCGCCGCCACTGAAACCGTCAGCACAATGTGATGCTGCGAACGGCAGCCAGATGCAAGTGACGCTACGACGAGCGCGACGACAGTTATCAATCTTCGGCAAGCGTGAGAGCCTGCTAGTCCCATGGCGTTTCTCAATAGATCAGTAACTGAGCCTCAGCCCGAACTGTACCACTCTTGGATCGGTGAAGGTCGCCGAGATGCTGCCGAATGCGGGCGAGCCAAAGCTGCCGTTGGGCTGCGCAAATGCCGGCGTGTTCGTGAAATTAAACATCTCCGCGCGAAACTCAACATCCACGCGCTCTCCAGCCTTGGTGTGCTTGATCAACGCAATATCGCCATCGCGATACGCGGGCCCTCGCACCGGATTTCGTGAAGCGTTCCCCAGCGTGAACTGCGGCGCGACCGCGAACGCAGCGGTGTTGAAAAATCTCCGCGGCGTTCGCTGCGACGCAGGCAGGCTCGTCTTGGCGACGATATTGGGCCGCTGCAGAACGAAGCCCGCGAAGCTGTTGTTGTTCGTTGCCTGGATCACCGTCACCGGCATTCCCGATTGCATTGTCGCAATGCCACTGACAGACCATCCTCCCAGCACCACTGCGGAAATACCGCTCGATGCAAAGCTATGCCCATGCCCCGCCGGCAAGTCGTAGGTCACGCTCGCAACAAAAACATTCGGCATGTCGCCCGAAGAAGAGTCCCGCTCCAGCAATGGATTGTAGGTATCCGCGGCGATCAGGCTACTTGAATTGGGGGACGAAAGCACGGTAGTGGAGAAGACCGATGACGCATCGTCAATCAGTTTCGAGTGCGTATAGCTCGCCACAAATGACAGGCCATGCGCAAGCCTCTGCTCCATCTTCGCTTCAAAGGCGTTGTAGTTCGATTGACCCGTGTTATTGCGGTATGCCGCAATGTTCAGGAATCGTGGATAGGGCTTGATGGCCTGTGCATACGAAATGGTCTTGCCACCGATAGATGAAGACGCAGGCAGCTCACCATAGTATGGGTTAGGCACCTTAGCCAACAGCGCGTTGCCCTGCGATAACTGCTGCACCGTCAGTTGATTCAGGTTCGTATCCGGCATGCCGACGTGAATAACATGCGATCCCACGTAAGCAAAGTCTACCGATAAGTTGCGCGTAATCTCACGTTGCACCGCCAGGTTCCACTGCTGCACGTAGCCAGACCCCAGTTGACGAGTCGCCGTATATACGCTCTGCCCCAGTCCGGCATTCGCTGTCAGCGGGATGGGCGCAACCGTCGGCCCACTCGAAAGCGTGAACGCCTCGTTCACACTATCCTGCGTTCGCTGGACCACATTCTGGATGAAAGGAAACTGCGGCGTAGTAAACGGCGTGGTGATTCCGGACTGATCGAAGAACACAATGCCGAAGCCGCTGCTCACGACTGTCTTCGGAGTCAGCTGGTACGTAAACCCAATCCTCGGCGCCACGTTGTCCCAATGCAGTTCGCGCGCAGTTCGCGGGAAGCCGTCTCGGCCGAAATACTGCAGCAGCTGTGTATTCAAGTTGAAGACGGCACCCTGGTTTGTCTTCTCTGTCGAGGCAAAGTTGAGTGTCCATCGCAGTCCCGCATTCAAAGTTAGACCGGGCAGCGGCTTCCAATCGTCCTGCGCAAAATACTCTTTAGTCATCGCCCGCGGCCGCATAATGCTCTGCTGCAAATCAATCTGGAAGTTATCAACCTGCCCAAGCAGGAAGCTCGCAATCGAGTTGCCGCTGTTTGTTATGCCCTGCTGGTTCGTCCCCGTCGTAGTGAACGCGAACGCACCAGTCGGATTGCCGGGAGCAACCGCATTCAACTCAAACCAGCGGAAGTCCATGCCAAACTTCAAAGTATGTGGTCCAGTAACATGCGAAAAGGTGTCGACTAGTTGTGTGACCGAAGTCTGGTAGTTGGAAAATGTTCCGCTCGATGGGCCCAGCTGCTGAATACCTGTAAGTGTGAAGAGTGGCAGAGCGTTGTTAAACGCCGCGTTCGTCGGGATTCCAGGAATGCCCAGCGCGTCGGATGCAGTCGCGTCCAGCGTTGCGCCAGTAATATCATTGGACCGCCGCGTATAGCCAAAGCGCAAATCATTCACCGTGAGGGCGCCGAAGGTGTGCGTCTCGTTCACTACCGCCTGCTGGCCCGTCACATAGGAGAGCCCCGCAACATTGTTCGTTCCCAGTACCGTGCCCGTGATTGCGCCACTCCCGTCTGGCAACGGCGTCACCGGTTGATCTACATCGTGAAAATAGGAGTAACGCGCAAAGGCCGCGTCCTTCTGGCCAAACACTCCGTCCAGGCGCACGTCGAATTGATTCTGATGATCCTGGTCATTCGCCACTCGCGTGTAGTTATTCGCCGCACCGCTACTTGTGGGCATTGGATAGCGCTGCAGCAGCTCCAGTGCCGCCGAATCCAACGACGTGTTGATCACATCGTTGGGAAATTCCGTGCGTACATACTGCCCTCCCACAAACTTCGTCGTCGAGGGATCGTATATCTTCGCCACGCCCGTGAAGATACCGCTGCGCTCCGGCATCGTGGGTACCGTCGATGTACGCACAACCCCAATATTCTGCTTCTGCCCTTGATAGTCGGCGAAGAAGAACAGATGCCTTCTGGATATAGGGCCGCCTATTGTGCCACCGTACTGGTTGCGACGAAACTCGGGCTTGGCTGCGGTCACCGGCGTAAAGTAGTTTCGCGCGTTCAGGTCTTCGTTGCGCAGGAAGTCGTAGATACTTCCGTGAAATTGGTTGGTGCCGGCCTTTGTCGTCAGGTTCACCACGCCGCCATTGAATCTTCCAAATTCTGCCGGCACGGCGTTCGTCTCGACATTGAACTCCTGGATGTCGTCCACAATCGGAAAGTATGCAACCTGTCCTGGCTCCGGCTGCAGCGCAGAGATTCCGTCAAAGAGGTACTCATTCGTGCGTGGACGGCCGCCGTTGATGCGTGGCAGCTGCGTGCCCGGCGGTAGCGCCACGCCCGGCGCAAAGGTTGCCAGTTGCACAAAGTTGCGTCCGTTCAGCGGCATCGCGGGAATCGCGCTTCCATGGATCACCGATTGGATGTCGCCCACTCCGGATTGCATCGCACTTGCATCGGCCGACACCGTCACAACTTCGCTGGCCAGCCCCAACTCGAGCGTCAAATCCAGCGTCACGTGTTGCCCTGTCTCCACCAGAATTCCGCTGCGCTGCACCCCCTTGAAACCTGCAGCCGTGACATCCACCCGGAAGTGCCCCGGCTTCAGTTGGAGAAAGACATAATCTCCGCTGGTCGTTGACAACGTGTGCAGGCTTACGTCCGTGTCGGTGTTGGTTGCAGTGACCTGCGCACTCGGAATGGCGGCCCCGCTCGGGTCCAGCACCTTGCCCGCCAACTGGCCGGTCCCAAGTTGACCGGTCGCAGGAAGGATAGAGGTAAAAAGACAAAGCAACGTGCCAAGCCTGATTGGGTTGAACCGCATTTCCCGCTTCTCCTTCGTGCGAGCGATCTAACGTTAGGCACTTCAGTTATTCCTGAACGGTTGCGAGATACCTCGTGCCAATATTCTGCCGTCGGTACAGCTGGACAAGCAGGACTGCGAAGTCAGTTTTGCATACCTGTGTCTTGTATACAAGACACAACAGTCGCGTATACTTTCCTGCATAGGATGCGGCGATGAAGCTCGACAATAGTCTCTGTCAATTGCGCACTGCACGCGGGTTTTCAGCCGCGCGACTGGCCGACGCTGTGGGGATCAGCCGCCAGACCATCTACGCCATCGAATCTGGAGACTACCTGCCGAATACTGCCGTCGCTCTCAAACTCGCCGCGGCCATGGGCGTTGCCGTCGAGCAGATTTTCAAGGTTGAGAACAGTGCAGCATCGACAGATCAGGCGGAGGCTCAGGTTCTGGCGCATGGTGATCCAATCAAGCCGGGCCAGCCACTACAACTGTGCCGCGTAGATGACCGGTTGATTGCGGTCGCACCGGAATTGGGTACCTGGAGCCTGCCGCATGCCGATGGCATCGCCACCCATGCGCCCAAAGGAGCAAAGCAATCCAACAGGACAATTGTTAAGCTCTTCGAGCAGCTGAGCGGGTTTGAAAGACGACTGCTCATCGCCGGCTGCGATCCAGGAATCTCCGTGCTTGCGCGTCATCTTCAGCGTCAGGGAGTGGATCTCGTAGTCGAGCACCGTAATAGCCTGCGCGCACTGCAACTGCTTCGCGACGGCGTGATTCACGTCGCCGGCTGTCACATCCGTGACGAGAAAACCGGAGAGTCGAATCTGCCCGCCATCCTTCGCCTTTTTCGCCGTCAGGACGTAGCCGTTCTCTCATTCACCCTGTGGCAGGAGGGCCTCGTCGTTGCGCGTGGGAATCCCCGCAAGATTCGCGGAATTGCCGATGCGGCACGTCCTCGCGTTAGCATTGTGAACCGCGACGTCGGTGCCGGCAGCAGGCTCCTGCTGGATGAACGGCTCCACAAGTTGGGAATCAGCAGCCGCAATGTCCGGGGATACGATCGCATCGCAAACGGCCACTTGCCCGCTGCCCGCTGCGTTCAATCCGGGGAGGCTGACTGCTGCGTGGCCACCGAAGCAGTGGCGCGCATCCTGGCGCTCGACTTCGTTCCCCTTGAGAGCGTTCGCTACGACCTCGTCGTTCGCAAGCGCCATCTGCACCTGCCCCAGGTGCAGGCTCTCTTCGACACTCTCACGCGCGTGGGATTTCGACGGGAATTGGAGTGCCTCGGCGGCTACGATACATCCCAATCCGGAGAGCGCTTGATCTAGCGCGTCCGGGTATCTCCCAGCGGCTACTAAACGCCGATCATTACGTTCGACGCCTTGATGATTGCACTCACGCTGTCTCCGTCCTTCAGCGCAAGGGAGAGCGCACTGACCTTGGTTATGCTGGCGACAACTTCGGCGCCTCCGCGAATCTGTACGACTACCTCGCTGTTGACGGCGCCTTCCTGGACCTTTGTCACCACGCCCGTCAGTACATTGCGCGCACTGAACTTTCCACCGTTTACACCCTTCCCCACAATGACGTCCGAGGCCTTGATGATCGCGAACGCGCTGCAGCCACGACTCAGCGTCAGTGCGTCAACGCTGGCATTGGTAATAATCGCCACCATCCTCTCACCGCCCTGCAGGGTGAGATCTACCTCCGCGTTCACCGCTCCCTTTATAACGTTGTCGACCTTGCCCGTCAGGATATTGCGCGCGCTGATTTGCATAGAAGATCTCCCTTTTATTTAAACTGCGAACCATGTGTTCCCGGCCTGCCGCTAAAAATCCTCACGTCAGGATAGCTCACAATGCCAGTAATCCCCTTTTTCTTAGGATGCTGCCGCCATTTGCCCCCGTGGCGCCCGAGGGCCTTTGCCTTGCAGTCCACAGCCGGGCACGATACCATGAAAGACGCGGTCTACTGCGTGCTTCGTCAAGCGCTTTTCCGACAGAAGAGCAAATGCGGGTCAGCTTTGTATCCTCATACGAAGTCGGATGCGCAGTTTAGAAGCATCATGTAAACTGTTAAGAACAAGCGTTTTATGGATTGCGGAAGTGGCGAAATTGGCAGACGCACTAGCTTGAGGTGCTAGCGGGCGCAAGCTCATAGGGGTTCAAGTCCCCTCTTCCGCACCAAACGAATACAAATTTTCCGGAGTACCCTCTTCCGGCTGAGGTCATTCAAGAAATATCCGTATGAGCTTCCTTCTAGGTTTCGTAATCCTGTTGCACGTAATCGTCTCTTTCTTCCTGATTGGCGTAGTCCTGCTGCAGCAGGGCAAGAGCGCGGACCTCGCCGGTGCTTTCGGCGGCCAGGGATCGCAGACCGCCTTTGGACCTCGCGGCGCAGCCAACCTGCTCACACGCCTTACGACCTGGTCGGCCATCCTCTTCACCTGCACCTCCATCGGACTCACCATCCTGATGGCGCGCAGCCACGGACCGCACTCCGTTCTCGAAGGAACGACCACCTCCGCTCCGGCAAAATCCGGCAAGTAGATTCCGAGCAATCGCATAAAAGGCAGGCCATAGAGCCTGCCTTTTCCCTTCTCCATCAATTCCCTGTAAAAAATTCCGTGCAGTGACTTTAGTCCTTCCCAACCATCCCTCCATTAATTACCTTGTCTTATCCGGCGCACAGGCCGCACGACGCTCCATCTTTCCCGAGGCCCGCCCATGTCCTTTCGCTCGATATTTGTCGCTGTGGTCATTGCCTTCGCGCTCATCCTCTCCGCCTTCCTTGTGAATCGCGCCCGTCCCAAGGCTGAGATCCAACAGCCCACGGCTGACTTCGTTCGCGCTTCCGGCAAATGTGCCGAGTGCCATGCGCGAACTCAATACTCGGTGGTCCATGAATACGAGATGAGTGCCCACGCAAAGAAGGGCGTCAACTGCCTCGATTGCCACCAACCCGCGACCAACCAGCAAAAGAAGACCATCACGGATTCGTGATCAGCACCTCACCTTACCGCCGGCAATTGCCGCAGCTGTCACGAAGGCATCTACCAGGAATTCCTCCACAGCCGTCATGCCGCGCCCTCGTGGGCCGCGATCTATGGCGAGAAGGGCTTGACGCCGGAGCAGGTCGCCTTCTCTGAGCAGTTTCAGCCCGGCGGCACACGTAGACCGCCGCATCCTTTTGTCGCCGCTCGAGGGCGACTCCGCAATGAAGAGCGGCTGCGATCAGTGTCACGCCGTCGGCAAGCCCAATGCCGACGGCACCATCGGAACCTGCACCAATTGCCACTCCCGCCACACCACTTCCGTCGAACTGGCCCGCCTGCCCACGCACTTGCGCGCAGTGCCACATGGGACCGGACCACTCGCAGATCGAGATCTACGAGGAGTCGAAGCATGGCGTAATGTTTGCCGGCGCAGGAGCACCTGCTGAATCTCGCCGCGCCGCCAAAGTCGCTCACCACGCGCGACATGTTCGTGCCCACCTGCGCCACCTGCCACATGAGCGGCATCAACGGGCTCGAACGTCACGCACGATCCTTCTGACCGTCTCTCCTAGTACCTCGCCAACGCCGTCACCGAGAAGCGCCCGAACTACGTTCGCGCCCAGGCGAACATGAAGGCAGGTCTGCATGCAGTGCCACACCCGGCCGCAGTCGACCGTGTCTATGCTCAGGCCGAGCAGGTCGTGGTCCAACACCAACGCACAAGTCGTCGCCGCCAAGGCCATCGTCGACGGCCTGCGCAAGGACGGCATCCTCACCGGTCCGCCCTTCTCCAACGCCCATCGACTTCGTCTACTTCGACCTGTGGCACTACGACGGCCGCACCTCCAAGCACGGCGCATTCATGGGCGGCGCGGACTTCGTGCAGTGGCACGGCAACTATCCCATGCTGCAAAAGACCGTGCAGTTGAAGCAGATGGATGCGGAGCTTCGGAGGCAGCATGGCGGCCGGTAGTCGCTGGCGCCCGCTCGCTAACCCGGGCATCGCATGGATCTATGATGCGCAGCTATGGATCGAGCTCTTCGTCACCGCCAACCTCGCCATCCTCGCCGCGGATATCTACATCGCTCACTCGGTGAACCAGTTCCGCAAGCCGGCGGAATACATCCCGCTCTACTTCTCCATTGCCGCGCCAATCCTGCTTGCGGGTTGCATTCCCCTCAAATGGATATGGCACAAATCAGAGCCGTGGCGCGACATTGGCCACCTCATCGGATGGCTCTCACTCCTCATCGGTCTTGCCGGAGTGCTCTTTCATCTGCAAAGCCACTTCTTCTTTGAGCACACACTCAAGAGCCTCACCTACGCCGCCCCTTTTGTCGCACCACTCTCCTATTCAGGACTGGGCTTTCTGCTGCTCATGAACCGCCTCGTCAATCCGCTGCGCATCGATTGGTCGAAGTGGGTCATCTTCCTCGCGCTCGGCGGCTTCTTCGGCAACTTCGTGCTCTCGCTTACTGACCACGCCTCCAACGGCTTCTTCATGAAGACCGAATGGATCCCCGTCATCTCCAGCGCACTCGCCACCGGCTTCCTGCTCGTCCCGCTCATCATGCCCGTGCGTCGTCGCTTTCTCGATCTATGCGTTGCAGTCATGATCCTGCAGGCGCTCGTCGGGATCCTCGGCTTCTGGTATCACCTGCAGGCAAACCTGGTTGCGCCCGGCCTCAGCGTCTTCGATAGGCTCGTAAACGGAGCGCCGCCCATGGCTCCCCTGCTCTTTCCAAACCTCGTGGGACTCGCACTCATCGGCCTCTGGAATTTTGCCGGTCATTTGCCACCGGACCAATCCTGGCTCGGCACGGCACTCGCATGGCTTCATACGCAGCGCGACCTCCCAGAGAACGGCGCGCCGTCGCTCGATGAGTTTGAAGTGTGATGTAGGGTAGAGGATTTCAGATCTGGTGTGGCGGAGTATTCAGTTATAGCTCGCGAAGAACCATTTGGCTTTCGAGTCGAGGAGCCGAACGCGATCCCTCTGCCCTTAGAATAGCAAGCCTCACTCGCCACAAACAAGACTATATCTCCGCGCACTATTCAGATAACGTCAGCAATCGAAGCATCGTTCCGCTTGTTCGTGAAGCATCCCGCGACCCCGTGCAGCACACATGTCCGCACCTATGCAGAGACTTCACACCTCGCAACGAAGCGCTCAATTCCCGTATCCACGGAGTAGCACATGATCCCCCAGGAGAAACAAGCCGCCGTTGCGCGCGGCCTGAACGAGGCTTTCGGCGTAACCGAGTTTGAAGACATCCGCACGTTGAAAGGCGGCATGACCTCGGCACTTGTCTTTCGCATCGTCGTGCGAGGAACGGCCTACCTGTTGCGAATCATTATGCGCACCGATTCGACTACTGCTCGCCACTTCGCATGTATGAGGTCAGCGGCTGAAGCTGGCCTCGCGCCCCAGATCTGGTACACCAGCCTGGAGAATCGAATCTCCATCACCGACTTTGTTGAGGCTGTGCCCTTTCCTGAATCTGATGCGCTTCTCCGCATGCCCATTGTGCTGCGCAAGCTGCATGCCCTGCCGCCATTCCCCGCAGCATTGCCTCACCTCAACACCACATGCACTTTCCTGCTGAACAAAGGGCCTGCGCTGGATGGATTCTTCCCGATGATCCGTGCGGCAAACCTTATTCCCTCTGACGTGAGTGAGGAACTCTTCGCTCGTTACGAGGAGATTGCTGCAGCCTATCCCCACCACGATCCTGACACGGTGCCGAGCCACAACGATTTCTTCAAGCCGGACAATATCCTCTTCGACGGAGGCCGCGTATGGCTGGTCGATTGGGAGGCTGCGTTCCAGAATGATCGCTATGCCGAACTGGCGACAGTTGCGAATATGCTCGTAAACAGTGAGGCGGAGGAGCGCGCATTTCTGCGGGCATATTTCGGACAACCACCCGACGACTACCAGCACGCCCGATTCTTCCTCATGCAACAGGTCGCCCACATCTTCTACTCGCTGGTCTTCCTATTGCAGGGCTCGCCGGGTGTGCCGGTCAACCTGAGCGAGCAGGCGCCCACCTATCGAGATTTTCACCGCAAGTTCTGGGCAGGAGAAGTGAAGCTGGAGGACAAGCCGTCGAAGGCCACCTACGGCAGGGTTCATCTTGAGCAACTCTTACAGAGCACGCGCCAAGTTCGTTTTAAAGAGTCACTAAGAATCGTTTCAGATCGTGCGCGCCTATGAATCCGAGATCACCGCGAAATATGCGCCAAAGTACGTCGGCAGAAACTCCTTGTCATAAGGAGTGCAAACCAGCGATGCGAAGTAACGCCCGGGCAAGACATTCACGCCCGTGTTGGTTTGCAGATTCCAGCCAATAATTCTTGTCCCCGCTCCGAGGCCTACATGTCCAAACATCTTCGCGAAGATTGGCGTGCCTTTCGCACTTTCGCCCTTCCAAACTTGAAGGCGTATGGCGGAATCGGTCGATAGATCCAGCTCGAAGTGACCTCCGGGAGGCTTCGCTGGATCATCCTTGAAGGGCGCCACGAGTGACATCTGTCGCAAGCGATTCGCGTCTGCAGTCTTCTCCTGCGTCAGCACAACGGCCACACTGGGCCGCTTGGCGCCGTCGGGCTGCATCTTCATCTGCACGCCAAACTTGCCGGGCTTCGTATCCTTTGCCCACTGCATCTTCGCCGTCACGGAGTCGCCCGCACCCTTGACCACCCACTCCTTCGATCGCACCGCCTCCTGTTGATCCCCGCTCATCACCAGCATCTGGCAGCGCGTCCCGGCAGACGCAGTCACAGCAGACATGATCGGCAGTGCTGGATCGAATTCTGTTTCAGGCAGACTCAATGTGAAGGCAGCCGCATGCTCCTGGGTCAAGCCCGGCCAGCACACGCCGGCGGCCGCAGCGCCCACAACAAAACGGCGACGCGATATCGTCATCGCTAATCCTCCGGCAGAAGCAGCTTGATCAAAACATCCAGGGCCCGTTCCACCACCTTGAAAATCAGCAGAGCGAGAAAGCCGAGAAAGACCAGCAAAAAGCTGCGCTCGGTATATGGCTTGTCGAGAATATCTTCAACCAGGCTCGGCAACAACTCGTGCCCATCCTGCCGCAACGATGCGGCCTCCACCTCACCGTGAAAATGCATAGCCGGCGACATCTTCTTCTCTGCTGCATTCACCAGAGTCAGAGACAGCGTCTTGCCCGACTTCGCATCTATCTCCAGGTTCACTGGGTGGCCCGTCACCACGCCTGTCGCGCTCTTCCCGTCGATCCGCAAGTCAGGGTTTAGAGCGCCGTGAAAGTTGAGTGCCAGTTTGCCCGTCGGATGCGTGTCGTCGAAGTTGAAGTTCAGCAACTCAAGCTCTCTCGCGCTCGGGCGAAAGGTGAGAGTGACATCAAATGCCGTCTTCTGAGGCGGGCCGGATGCAACGTCCACAACCATCAGGGACGTCCCGCCACTGACCTGCTGCGTAAAGGAATCCGGAGCCTTCGAGGGAAAGAGCTCCGGAACCGCGTATCTTTCGAAGTCCATCTGAGCTGCCATACTCTCCAACTGAAAGCGAGTATCGCCCTGCTTGGCAGATTTGACTGTTCAGAGAGGGCGGCTCTCCGGGCGCAGCCAGGCTGGAAAGAATCACGCCTGCTTGTGCGCTCATCTCCATCTTGCCCAGGCCCTCCGTAGGCACCTCGGTGAGGTAGGGAGGAGTGGGATCCGTATTCCGTCCAAGCGTGAGCTTGCCCTGGGGAACAGCCACTGGCTTTGAACCCACTTCGGAGACGGTCGCGACGCGGGTCACCTGTCCATAGAAGCCGGACAGGACAACTTGCTGTAGTTGTGTTGGGGCATGGTTCAGATTGAGCGTAATCGGCATCGGCACCTGGAAGCGATCGCAGACAAAATCGAATTCCAGCGTCTTCGCCGATGGCGTGTTCCACCACAGCAGCCCTACTGCGGGAACCAGTGCCGCCAGCAGGTATACGCCCGCCCTGAGCGCTGTCTTCCACTTGGGGTGCGTACCGGGAGCGGCTGAACTCATGGAGCTCACTTTCAGGCGAGTTTTCTGCCTCGATTTCCCGTCTCTAGCGTGTCAAAAACGCGTGCTTTTGCACGTGTTTTTGCACCTATAAAGTCTCTGGACAGGGCCCGAACTGGACCAGCAATTCGTCGATATTGTCGCAAGTCTTCGACCGCCAAGTCTCCTCGATAGAGCGCTTTAGCCCCGACGCCGTGGTCTCTTCTTCCTTACACACATAGCTCAGAACGCGGTCCTCGGGATCATCCGTCCAATTGTTTTTTCCGTCAGATCGCGTAGCCCCCCGCGACCACCCCCGCGGCGTCAAATGCCACTCAGTCCATTCACGTCTCGCTGCCATGGGTGCATCGTAGCATTTTGGGGTGTTGGGTAGAATAGGGATATGATTCGCGAGACTTTTGCGGTGGGGCCTCTGCAGTGCAATTGCACAATCCTTGGAAACGAAACGACTTACGAGGCAATCGTGGTCGATCCGGGGGACGAAATTGGTGCGATTTTGGCACGGCTAGAGGCACTTAAGTTGAGTTTGAAGCAGATTATCGTCACCCATGCCCACATCGATCACGTCGGCGGAGCCCTTAAACTGAAACGTTTAACAGGTGCCCCTATCCTGATGAATGAACGTGACTTACCACTGTTGAAAATGATGGATATGCAGGCCGGATGGCTGGGTATTTCGACGCCAGAGGTGGCGGCGCCGGATACGAGCCTGGAGGATGGTTTGGTGGTTGGCTTGAGCGAGATTCCCGCGCAAGTCATTCATACTCCTGGACATACGGAGGGAAGCGTGTGCTTGCATTTCGCAGAGGAGAAATTGCTGCTGGCGGGCGATACGTTGTTCGCGGGCTCGATCGGGCGCACGGATCTGCCGGGCGGGGATCCCGTAAAGATCATGGAATCAATACATGAGCGGCTTATGGTGCTGCCTAAAGACACTCTCGTGGTGCCGGGTCACGGGCCGGAGACGAGCATTGGCAAAGAGATCCTGGTGAACCCATTTCTTCGATAACTAATTGAATGAAATGGATAGGGGTAATACTTCAGTGTTTACATGAAGTGCTCGCACATTTTGAAGACCATAACTGGGTTATTGTTCATAGCTGTGGACTAGATAAGTTAATGCGTAGATTTAAGGAATCAGAGTCGGTAGTATCTACTTTGGTTCACTCTGTAAGCAGATTCCTGATCTGCTGAAATCCTGTGGAAAAGTCGGCTAAGTTGCTGATTAGACTGACTACCAACCAGCCTGACTCCGGTAGCCCAAAGAAGTATCCGGGGTGCACTGACACATCCTTCGTTAATAGCTGAATCGCGGTGTTTTCGTCGCGTTGTAGCGCAGGTATACGCAGTATTGCGTACCATCCGCCCTCGATCCTGAGGTGGGTTACGGGGTGATCGGCAGGCATGCTCTCAAGCACGGCGACGTTCTGCCGTACACGCTCACGTATCTGATCCTGAATTCCCTGCCTACCGGCTAGCCAGTGAGCCAGGGCGCACTGGATGGGGGCGTTCATAGAGAGGAAGGTGTCGGCGATGATCTCCAGGCGATCCTCGGCACGACGCTTCTCCTCCTCCGGCCCGCGGCAAACGATCCATGCCGCCTTCATCTGAGGCAGTCCTGCCACCTTGCTGAGGCCGCTGAGCACAAAGGTGAGGACGGATGCTTCGCCCTGCGAGAAGCTGAAGGGCTCCGCGGCGGCGAAGGGATGGTCCAGAAATACCTCGTCGACAATCAGCGCCAGCCCATGCTCGCGGCACAGGCTTTCCAGCGCCTCTCGCTCCCACGGCTTGGTGTAGTGCCCGGTGGGATTGTTGGGATTAACGAGCGCAATGGCCCGGGTGCGGGGGGTAATTGCGTGGCGAATGGATTCGAGGTCGATCTGCCAGCCGTGATCGTAGACCAGCGTATAGGGGACGAGGCGCACATCGTCCAGGTCGGCGAGGAAGTCGAAGAGCGGATAGCTGGGCTGGGCGATGAGCACTTCATCGCCGGCATTGCAGAGGAGGCGGAAGAGAAAGCTGTAGGCCTCGCTGGTGCTGGTGGCGAGGAAGACGTCTTGCGGATCGATCTGGGCGGAGTGAGAGGCGTAGTAGGCGCAGACCGCATCCCGGGCAGAGAGCATGCCGCGCGGGTTGGGATCGTAGTCGAGCGCGGCGGAGGCGGAGAGCGGAGCAAGTAGAGCGGCTGCGTCGTAGTGGAATCCGCAGCGCGTGGGGTTGGAGGCAGTGAGGTCAAGCAGCGGCCGACCCGAGGCCTGATGACGGCGCAGCGCTACGGCCAGCGGAGTTTCCGCGGTGTCCCATGCTGTGCGTTTTGAAAATGGGGTTGGCACGGCTTCCCTTCTCGTTGTGTGGCATCTTGATGCTGAGTGAGCAGGTACAAGGATACCTTGTGGGGTAGGATTCTCTGCAGAAGACGGGACCGCGATTAACAATGGTCGAATTTCCTAACATCATGTCGAAGAGGATGTGGTTCGTCCTCTTCAACCTTGGAACGATAATCTACTTAGTCTTAAGTGGCGTCCTCCATTGGGATTTGCTTTCCATTCTTTCTTATGGTCTTGCTTTGGTCTTCATGAACTGCATTGCATGGATCTCAGCGCGTAAATATAAAGAGCGGAAATGAGGTACGCTGCAGGGCTTAGCCGGAATGCGGTCCCTGCGTGTAACTGTCCCACTTAAGCCAGCAGAAGGCTTGAATGAGAGGATGGGGAGTAACGCGTGCGCGGGCCCACTTATCTGCCTTGAAAGTGAATGATGATATCGATGGGGAATTCCTTTGGTGATCCTTCGCAGTTGCCGGGAGTGAATCGCCAGGTGCTTGCCAGTTTGATCGCATCCGCGTCGAGATCGGGGCGGACTGGCTTGAGCACTTCCGCTCCGGTGATTGTGCCCAGCGCCGTGACGGTGGCGTGCACGGTGACGTCGATGACAGGCGCGTTGGGAGCGCCACCTTTGGAAGACGGCTGCGGAGAGAACGAGACAACTGGGAAAAGGACTGTCTTGCACAAGGTGCCGCGTTTCCATTCGGGCGGGGCGGCGAGCTCCTGCGACGGCTCTGCATCAAGAAGAGTGAACTTGACGGCTGCCGTGAGTGAGAATGAGTCGCCTTCGCGGTAGCTGAAATTACTGGGAAAGAGCGCGCCTTTGATTGAGGCATAGTCCGAGGCTTGCCATGAGCGCCGGCTATCGTGCCATTCAAGGACAGTGGAGTTGGCGTCGGAGACGCAGATTTCTCCGGGATTGCGGTCGTCGCCACGAATGGTGACGAACTGGATGCAGGTGGCCTGCTGGTCATTGACCGAGCCGGGGTTGATGGACTGAATTACGTCGGTCTCATCGAAGCTGAGGGGAGAGTACGGGACGAAATCCATCAGCCTTTGCACCGCATACGGCGGGTTGGACCACGGACCTTGTTCGGCGACATGGTTTTGCTGCTCGATGCTGGAGGCCTGGAAGTCTCCGAAGGACACGTCCTCGCGAAGGCCGCCGTTGGCGCTGCGAACGCGCGTGTAGGTGCCCTGCTGAGCGTTGCCCTTGAGGACGGCGCTGAAGGTGACCTCAGTGCGGATATTGGTTGGTCCGGGGAGGTGGCTGGCCAACTGGGCGCGATCGAGCAAGTGGACCGCACGATTGCGCAAGTCCTGATCCTCTGCCGCTGTGAGGTGAATCGCGCCGAGTATCAGGATAGGGAGCAGCGTCCACTTGGAGGCGTGTCGCATACCGGGAGCATAGTATGGTCTTCCTGGAGTGTTAAATCAATATTTGCCTTGAAGGGGATAGTTCCTTTTTCATAGAAACTATCCCACTCAAGCCGACAGAAAGCCTGAATGGGCCACCCGCCACGGCGCTAGTCATCTATCGCGGGTCCGCAACCTTATCCCGGCCCACCTGTTTGATTTGCAAATTGCAACCGACCGGAGCATTTCGATGACCAAGGCACAGAAGAAACTGACGATTCGTCCCGCCAAGAAGAAAGACAGCGCGGTGTGCGGACAGATTTGCTACGACGCATTCGCGAAGCTCAATGTGGCGCACGGATTTCCTCCTGACCTTCCCGGGCCGGAGGTGGCGACGGGGATGCTGTCCATGATGTTTTCAACCAAGGGTTTCTATTGTGTTGTTGCGGAAAGCGAAGGGCGGATTGCGGGAAGCAACTGCATGGACGAGCGCTCGATAATTTCTGGCGTCGGACCAATCACGATCGACCCGAGTGTGCAAAGCCGAGGCATTGGCCGTGTACTTATGAAAGCCGTGATGGACCGTTCCAGCGAACGAGGCGCCGCCGGGATTCGACTGGTGCAAGCTGCATTTCATAATCGTTCACTCTCGCTGTATGCGAGCCTTGGATTCGATGTGAGGGAGCCGCTGGCCTGCATGCAGGGACGAACCCTGCAACGAAGTGTAGCGGGATGTGCTGTGCGAGCCGCAAGGCGGGCTGACGCAGGCGCCTGCAATGCATTGTCTCGCCGGGTTCATGGATTTGATCGAGGCGGTGAGCTGGGACAAGCGATCGAGGCCGGCACCGCGAGAGTTGTGGAACGTGAAGGGCGAATTACCGGATACGCCACGGATCTTGCTTTCTCCGCCCATGCGACTGCAGAACTCAATATGGACCTGCAGGCCCTGATGGCGTCGGTGGAGTCGTTTGGCGGCCCTGGAATCCTGGTGCCCACACGCAACAGCGACCTGTTCCGCTGGTGCCTGGCGAATGGCCTGCGCGTAGTTCAGCCGATGACGTTGATGAGCATGGGGCTCTACAACGAGCCTGCCGGTGCGTGGTTGCCCTCGATTGCGTATTAATGCTGACTTTCGCGGGAGTCCGCGCAGAGGCGTGCGGACTCCCGGTGATGATTGTCTAGCTACTCGGTTTTCAGGGATGCCATGTCGATGGAGAAGCGGTATTTTACGTCGGCCTTGAGGAGCCGTTCGTAGGCCTCGTTGACCTTTTGTATGGGGATGACTTCGACATCGGAGGTGATGTTGTGAATGCCGCAGAAGTCGAGCATCTCCTGCGTCTCTGCGATGCCGCCGATGGGAGATCCGGAGAGACTGCGGCGACCCATGATGAGGCTGAAGGCGGGAATCTGCATGGGCTTATCTGGCGCGCCGACGAGGGTGAGATTTCCATCGCGGGCGAGCAGGTTGATGTAGGCGTTTACGTCGTGGTTGGCCGAGACGGCATCGAGGATGAAGTTGAAGCTGCCTGCGTGCTTCGCCATTTCGTTAGCGTCTTTGGAGAGGACCACTTCGTCGGCACCGAGGCGGAGGGCGTCGTCCTTCTTGCCGGGCGAGGTGGTGAAGAGAACGACATGCGCTCCGAGGGCGTGCGCAAACTTTACGCCCATGTGGCCGAGGCCGCCGAGTCCTACGATGCCGACCTTCGTGCCCCGGGTGACTTTCCAATGGTGCATGGGAGAGAAGGTGGTGATGCCGGCGCAGAGGAGCGGCGCTGCTCCTGCGAGGTCGAGGTTGGAGGGGACGCGCAGGACGAATCGCTGATCGACGACGATGCTGTCGGAGTATCCGCCGTAGGTGACGCCTCCGGTGTGCTTGTCAGGGAAGTTGTAGGTGAGGGTGAAGTTGGGACAGAACTGCTCGAGGCCCTGGCGGCACTCGGGACAAGTGCCGTCGGAATCGACCATGCAGCCTACAGCTGCGGTGTCACCGATTTTGAATTTAGAGACTGCGGAGCCGACGCGGGTGACGCGCCCGACGACTTCGTGGCCCGGGACGCAGGGATAGACGGTGGGCATGAACTCGCTCCACTCGTTGCGGACCTGATGTAGATCGGAGTGACAGATGCCGCAGAAGAGGATCTCGATCTGGACGTCGTTTTCGGTTGGATCGCGCCGAGCAATCGTAGAGGAGGCTAGCGGCGAGGATGCACTGGCGGCGGAGAATGCTTTGGCGTTATACATATCGGACTTTAAGATGCTGGATTTTGAGGGATGATGCAAAACATGGTGGGCCGGGGTAAGGGAGTGATGTAGGGCTGGGGCGGTGTTACAGTTCCAGTGTTGACATGGGCCGACTTGCGCGGCTCGCAGGCCTGGTTATAGTGAGAACTTTCAGCGCCGCGATAAATATCAACTCGCAGATGGAGAAAACCTTCGTGAGGACTAGAGTTGCGATAGTGCTGCTTCTGATGACGGGCGTGATGCTGCATGCGCAGACGCCCGCCGCGCCTAAACCGGATGCGCCGTACTACGTTGTATTTCTGAGGCCTGCGGCCGACCGGAAGACGCTGACGAAGGAAGAAGGCGAGCGCATCCAGACGGCTCACATGGCCAACATTCACCAGATGGCGCAGGATGGTGTCCTTGTGTCGGCGGGACCATTCGATGACGCGACGCGGACGATCAGCGGGATCTTCATCTTCAAGGTTGACTCGCTCGAGAAGGCCCAGGCGATTGCGGCTAAGGATCCTACGGTTGTTGAGCATCGCAATACCGTGGATGCGCATGCGTGGCTGGGGCCCGCTGGCATTGGCGATGAATATAACCGGCTGCACAAGCTGGATCCGAAGACGCCTGAGAATATGCAGGTGCATCCCTTCTGCATGCTCTACCGCGGCGCGACGTGGGAAGAGAAACAGAGCGAGCGCGACTCTCTGATTGCGGCTCACAAGCAATATGTTGATCGCCTGAGAGCGGATAGGAAACTGAGTGCGGCGGGGGCAATCAAGCCACCGGATGAGCTGGTGGGGCTGGTGATTTTCAAGGCGATTCCGTTTGACGAGGCGCAGAAACAAATGGAAGACGATCCCGCGGTGGAGGCGGGCGTACTGCGCGTGGAGTATCACCACTGGTGGTCGAGCGATCACGTGCTGACGTGGTGAATGGGTTGGCAGAGTTCTTTGCTGCGCCGAATCTTTGTTAGGATCGTCGGAGAATTGATCCCAGGTTATTCGGAGTGAGCCTCGATGCGCATTTCCTGCCGAATCATGCTTGCCTTACTGATCTCGTGTGCGACCGCGAATGCCCAGAGTGGTCAGGCTCACACGGAGTGGCCTGTCCAGAGCAACACCTATGTGATTTCGAATTTTCACTTTGGCAGCGGGGAGACAATCCCGGAACTGAAGCTGCACTATCTGACACTGGGCAAGGCTCATCGCAACGCGGCGGGCCAGACAGATAACGCCATCCTGCTACTGCATGGAACGGGCGGAAACGCACATTCCCTACTGAACCCAGTGTTCTCCGACGTGATGTTTGGACCGGGGCAGGCTCTGGACATCACGAAGTATTACATCATCCTGCCGGACGACATTGGCCACGGGGAGTCAAGCAAACCGTCTGATGGTCTGCGGATGAAGTTTCCGCAGTACGACTATGACGACATGGTGGCGTCGCAGCACGCGATGCTGGTGGATGGGCTCAAGGTTGATCATCTGCGGCTGATCCTGGGGACGTCGATGGGCTGCATGCAATCGTTTGTTTGGGGCGAGACCTATCCACAGTTTACTGACGCCCTGGCGCCATTTGCGTGCCTTCCGGTGGAACTTGCCGGACGCAATCGCATGTGGCGGTACATGGCAATGCAGATGATCCGCAATGATCCAGCGTGGAAGAATGGCGACTACATTACGGAACCAGTGGAGGGGCTGCGAGGTGCCAATGATCTGCTGATCATTGCTGGGTCGGCACCACTGCAGATGCAGAAGAATTTTCCCACACGCATGCAGGCAGAGGCGTATATAGACCGCACGCTGGACGCGATGATCGCGCGCACGGAGGCAAACGACCTGCTGTATTACGTGAATGCGTCGCGCAACTACAATCCCGAACCGAAACTGGGCACGATTACGGCGCCGGTATTGTGGATCAACTCGGCCGATGACTTTATTAACCCAGCAGAGCTGGGCATCGCAGAGCGGCTGGTGACAAAGATGCCGCACGCCAAGTTCATCCTGATACCCATCTCAGATGCTACACGCGGGCATGGAACGCATACGCAGGCGGCAGTCTGGAAGGATTACCTGATCCAATTTCTAAAAGAGACGGAGAGGTGATCCGGGTGCATCTGTATCGGAGGCACTGAGCCAGTTCGCGTAAATGAGCATCGCTCTTGCATAATGAAGTGGTTGCTTATCCTCGCACCGGAGAATTCATGGCCGTTTTACCGGATATACGTGCCGTCATTTTTGATTATGGAATGGTGATCAGTGGACCTCCCGACCCGGAGTCGCGGCAGGGTCTGATTGAAGTCTTCGGCGTTGATCCCGAAGTTTTCGAATCAACTTACTGGCAGCACCGGGAGCAATTCGACAGTGGCGAACTCACCGGCTCGGGTTTCTGGCAGCGGGTGGCTGGCGATGTAAGCGTTGTTCTGAGCGAGCAACAGATGCTAAAGCTACTTGAGTTGGATGCGCGCATGTGGATGTCGATCAATGAGCGCATGCTAGAGTGGGCGCGACAGGTGCGCGCGGCGGGTGTAAAGATCGCGATCCTATCAAATATTGGCGACACGCAGGTGACTGCGATGCGCGAACAATTTGGCTGGCTGGCGGATTTTGATCACAACACGTGGTCCTACGAACTGCGGACGACGAAGCCCGAGGCTGCGATCTATCTGCACACGCTGGAAAAACTGGGTGTGGAGCCGCAGCAAGCGCTGTTTCTCGACGACCGCATTGTGAACGTGCGTGGCGCTGAGGCGGTCGGGATGCAGGCGATTCTGTTCACCACCCTAGAGCAGCTTGCGCTAGACCTGAAGCAGCGCGGATTTGACCGCTTGCTGCCATTACCCACGACACACTCTACCGAAAAGCTCTAGGTCCACGGAGAGCCGGTGCCACAGCCTTCGGTTGCAAAGCCCCAAACGATTTACTACACGGAGCCGCGCTGGCCGTCGCTGGTAGCGCTGCTTGCGGTTGGAGGACTGCATCTTTCCCTGCCTCCCGCGCTAACTGCTGGACCGAGATGGTTGCTGTTGGTTGTGGTGGTAGTGCTGGCTGTGCCGACCGTGATAGCGCATCGGACGCGGCGGTACAAAATGAACCAGATCCTCGGCTACCTTCTCAGCTTCGTGGTGACACTGGCCATGCTGGCCTCACTGTTTCTGCTGGTGCAAGCGCTACCTCAGCACAAGGAGGCGCCGATTGAGTTGCTGCGATCGGCAGGGTGCATCTGGATTACGAACATCCTGGTGTTTGCATCGTGGTATTGGAGACTGGATGGCGGCGGGCCCCATGCGCGGTCGTTGCGCCAGGTACATTCCGATGGCGCATTCCTATTCCCGCAGATGACGCAGCATCCTGACGCGAAGGGGTCGGCCAGCAGAGGATGGCGGCCTGGATTTGTGGACTATTTGTTCCTCGCATTCAACACGAGCACCGCGTTGTCTCCTGCGGACACGGCTGTGCTCTCGCGTTGGGCCAAAGGTCTAATGATGGTGCAGGCGATGATCTCGCTGATGACCATCGCGCTGCTGGCTGCGCGCGCCATAAATATTCTTTAGCGCGACGCCCGTCGGGACGGCTTGTAAGTCTTCCACTTTGCGCCAGTCCTCATCTTGTAGCTATTCTTGACGCTCCATTTGCGAAAGGAGCGGCCATGTCTGCACGCGAACCGATGAGGCGCCCGGGAGACTGGAAGACGGAGCGAGGCCAGTTGAAGCATCGCTGGATGGTTCCGCTGAGGGGATTCAACTGGGTGTGGGAATGGGTTGCTTATGCGCTCGGCAACTGGAGTTTCCTCGCCGTGCTGGAATCGTTGGGCAGTTTTTCAGTGCTGGTAGGGGTGATCTTCTACTTCAGCGAATCTGGTGATCGCATCAAGCTGAAACACTACCAGGCATGGCAGGTGATCAACACTGCGCAGGGCAAGGGAGGCAGCGGCGGACGGATTGAAGCGATGCAGGAGTTGAACGCTGACAAGGTTCCGCTGGTGGGCGTCGATGTGTCTACCGCTTTTCTGCAAGGACTGAAACTGGAGCGCGCCAATTTACTGCGGGCTGACTTCAGCGCAACCGATCTGCGCGATTGCGACTTTAAATACGCGGACTTTACCGATGCCAACTTGCAGTGGGCGAATATGCGGCGCGGCAACCTTGAGGGTGCCTCGTTTGCTGGAGCGGATATCGAAAGACTCCGATTTGGTAGGTGCGGATCTTGCGGGCGCCAGGTTTGACCGCGCAGATCTTGCGGATGCGGATCTGAGATTCACCGATCTGAAGGATATCCAGTGGACAAAGATCAAGGCGATTAGTAAGGCGAATATTGCCGGAGTTAAGAATGCGCCGGACGGGTTTGTGGAATGGGCGCTGAAGAATGGCGCAGTGCAGGATGCTGCGGCTGGAGATTAGTCGCACACCTAAGGTCTGCTACGCGCAGATCTTAGGTGCGAGATCTCATAGTTGCGAAAAGAGGACTATGCTCCAGGCGTCGAGCTTGCGGTGAATTTCCAGGGTGCCGTTGGCATCTGCTCTTACGACCTCCTTTGATGTGGCCCAGGCTAGTTTGCGAAGCAGCGCAGTCTGTTCGCGGGTAGGCGTGTCAGGGCGGCCCATCGCCTCCCATGCTGCGACGGCGTTGCCGTGAGCGCGGTCGAGCGTCTCAATGGCAAAGGGCGTGTTAGGTGGCAGGCCGGTGAGCTTGAGATTGAAGTCGCGAGGGCTTCCCTGCTTGTCGATTGCGTCGGCCTCGTCCACCGTGTTGGTGAGAGGAATCGTGATCCGCATCTCTGGCGGATAGTTGTACGCAACGGCGGTGAGCTTGCCGGTCTTGCTATCGCGGGTGACTACTCCGCCGACAACCTGCTGCAGCATCTGATCGCCAAGCGCGTTCATGAAGCGGTAGCCATGGAAGGCGGGCTTGACGATCTGCTGATAGTTGATGAGGCCGAAGCCTCCGTGAAAGATGGAATCGGTCTCGCGGTTCTCTTCGAAGACATCGGTGAAAACCCAATAGGAGAGCGAGTCAACCTGCCCGACGGATTCGAGATTGGTCTTGACGACAAAAGCGGCGGCGGCGAGCGAATCGTGAGTGTGATCGGTGGGCGAGGGGCTGGAACTCCACTCGGTAAGCTGGATTTCAGCGTGGGGATAAGGGCTCGAGTCGATCATCTTGCGCAACATGCGCAGGTCGTCGCGGGTAGCGTCGATGCTGCGGCGAAGATGCTTGCCGCCGTTGGGAAGCTTGGGGTCGTCGATCTCGAAGTCCTGCGGGTAAGGATGAGTGGAGACGAAATCGACAGGCAGGTTGTTCTGTTTGCAGTAGGCGAAGAAGTCGTCGATCCAGACGGGCTTCCACGGAATGGCTAGCGGATCGTAGGGCTTGCCGGATGCCTGAGCCTGCTTGATCGCGGCCTGATCGAGATCGAAGTTGCTGGTGGCGGGGCCTCCTACTTTGAGCTTCGGATCGCTCTTCTTGATGGTTTCTGCGGTGATTTTGTAGAGGTCAAAGTATTGCCGCTGTGTTCCTTTGAAGAAGCCATCGGTAAGGTTGGGCTCGTTCCAGACTTCGAAGTACCAGCGGCGCACCTCATCGATTCCGTAGCGGGCGATGCAGTGATCGACGAAGTGCTGCACGAGGGCCGCCCACTTGTTGTAGTCAGAGGGCGGACCTCCATTGGCCTTCCACCAGAAGGTGGTGCCCTTGGCAGTGGCCATCTCAGAAGGTACGAAACTTAGCTCGACGAAGGGACGGGCGCCGCTTTGCAGCATGCGATCGAAGAGGTCGTCGACGTATTGGAAGTTGTAGATGGGGTTGCCGGCCTTGTCCTCGCGATAGACGAACATATCGTCGTGGAAGAGCCCGTGAAAGCGCACGTACTGGAAGCCGTCATATTTAAC
Organism: uncultured Acidobacteriaceae bacterium; assembly: GCA_963725995.1. Taxonomy (GTDB): domain Bacteria; phylum Acidobacteriota; class Terriglobia; order Terriglobales; family Acidobacteriaceae; genus JANXZS01. The sequence goes on from CAVSAX010000022.1 coordinate 113,939, forward strand.
GGTGGTTTGCAGTTCTTCCTGCCAGGTGGCGCGCAGACCCTCGTTGGCGCGGCCCGCTCCAACTACCTTGCTCCAGAAATGGACGAGCGGCTGGCCGGTGGCCTTGGCATCGCCGGAGAGATGGATGGAGGTGTCGGCGTTCGCAGATTGCTGGGCCACAGCGGGCGCAGGAAATGCAGAGCAGGCGAGTAGGGCTGCAAGAATCCAGTAGATTTTCATTCGAGCCAGAGTACTCTGCGCTCTTTTACTTCGCAATGATCTGCGAGGTTCCCGCGAGGGATTACACGGGTTGGTGTGTTCCTTTGGGCCAAGGATATTTGGCTCCGCCGGGAACGGGGATCTGCTCAACGATCTCCAGATCGAAGCCCTCGAGCGCCGGAATGTGCGTCGGCGTGTTGGAGAGCAGGCGGATCTTGCGGATGTTGAGGTCGGAGAGGATCTGGCCTCCCAAGCCCACCGCGCGAAGGATGCGCTGGTTTCTCTCCTCCCGCTGCTCCAGTGCTCGCAGTTCGTGATGAAAGACGAGGCGCCCGGGGGGGCACCGACCGATCAATCTGAAAGCCGCGGCTGGTGTTGTGAAGATAGACGAGCGCTCCCCTCCCGGCGTCGGCGATGGCCTTCAGGGACCGCTGCATGACCGAGTAGCATTCGCAGCTGGTGGCGCCGAAGATGTCTCCCTCAGTGCAGCGTGAATGAACGCGGACCAGGACGGGTTCGGTTGCGGTGGCGACATCGCCCATGACCAGGGCGACATGACTTTCGCCGCCGTCCACTTCACTCTCATAGGCGATCATGCGGAACTCGCCGAACGGGTGGGCATGATCGATTCTCGCGACCCGGTAGATGTAGCGTTCGTTCTGCAGGCGGTAGCGGATCAGCTCGGCGACTGTCAGCATCTTCAGACCGTGCTCGTTGCAGAACTCGATGAGGTCGGGGACGCGCGCCATGGTGCCGTCAGCCTTCATGATTTCGCAGATGACTCCGGCCGGGAACGAGCCCGGCCATGCGGGCGAGATCGACGGAGGCTTCTGTCTGTCCGGCGCGGACGAGGACTCCGCCGCGGCGGGCGCGCAACGGAAAGACGTGGCCGGGACGGGCGAGATCGTTGGCCGAGGAGCGCGGGTCGATGGCGACCTGGATTGTATGCGCGCGATCGTAGGCGGAGATACCGGTAGTGACACCTTCGCGGGCCTCGATGCTCTCGGTGAATGCGGTGCCGAAGCGGGAGGAGTTCTGCTGGGTCATGGGGCCCAGGCGGAGATAATCTGCGCGTTCCTCGGTGAGTGTGAGGCAGATCAGGCCGCGGCCATGGGTGGCCATGAAGTTGATGGCCTCAGGGGTAACAAATTCGGCGGCCAGGGTAAGGTCGCCCTCGTTTTCGCGGTCTTCGTCGTCCACGACAACGATTACGCGTCCAGCCCTGATCTCTTCCAGAGCGCCGGGCACGTCGATGAAGGGAGGCTTCGAATGCATATCGCTATATTCTGCCCGCGACGTGAAACGCTGGTGAGTTTGGTTGCACTATCGACTCGGGCACACAAAAACGCCGCCCCGGTGGGGAGCGGCGTCTTGTGCGAGATCGGATGAGCATTCTACAGAGTGGATTCGATTTCAAAGCCCCAGGCTTCTAGATAGCGCTTCGGGGATATACTTCGAGTTCTTGTTGCGGCGAGCCCATTCGCGCAACCGTGTGGAACGAATGTATTGATCCGGGGTGAGTTTGAATTCTTTGACGATCTGCTCGAAGGAGGTTACAGTGGGAACCACCGGACCGATAGGTTCCGGCTTGCCCCAGTTAGGATTTCCTCGACGCTTTGCCATTTGATCAATTTGTCCTTTTGCTAAGAAGTGACGTACGGAAAAATCCGGCGAGTACAGCCCGTGAAGAACAGGTTCACCGGTGAGTCACAAACGCCTAAGTATAATCAATTTCCCTACAAAAAACAATAGAAAAAGCGGTTACACCCCGATTCGTGTATGCGATTACGTAGGTGTCTGCCGACGACCGTCGTGCGCCCCGGCTCGCACCCATCTAACCGCTGCTATATGAGCAGGATGGCCACTGGTGCTTCACATCGTCGGGTCGTGTTTATATTGACGGAATTGGCTACCCTTCCGTTAGCGATTTCCTATTGAAAATGTAAGCCCTCCCGCTAGCCCGTCGGGGCTAGCACATTACGTATTTGCGGTCTTTCAGTACTGAGTCGTACTGTGGCAAATGCGCAACAGTAAGCTGCTCCTGTAAATATCGTGTTGAGGACCGAAATCCCGACCGCGCGACCTGGTGGGTCTATGCTGATCGGTGGAAGATCAACAGGGGCTCGGGGATATTCTGGCGAATGCAATCACGCATGGCGTGGGGGCAGTTGTCGCGATTGCGGGAGCAGTTGTACTGATCGTGGCGTCAGTCGGTTCTTCGGCTCGCCTGCTGGTGGGGTGCTCGGTTTTTGCAAGCACGCTGATCCTGGTGTACGTCTTCTCCACTCTGTACCACTCCTTGATTCGGACGCGGGCACGCAGAGTCTTCCAGATATTCGACCACTCCGCCATATACCTGCTGATCGCGGGTACGTATACGCCGTTCACGCTGGGGCCGCTCTATGGGCGAACGGGCTGGATCCTGCTGGCTACCGTGTGGACGCTGGCAGTTGCAGGAGTCGTGTTCAAGAGCATTGCGGTAGAGCGATTCAAGGTGGTGTCGGCGATTGTGTACATCGCGATGGGTTGGCTGATTGTGCTGGCTACGGGCCCGCTGATTCGCGCGGTGACGTGGCATGGGGCAGCCTGGCTGCTGGCCGGTGGTATTTGCTACACCGGGGGCGTGCTCTTCTTCGCTCTGGATCGTTTTCGCTTTGTGCACGGTGTGTGGCATTTGTGCGTGCTGGCCGGAAGCGCATTCCATTACTTTGCTGTCTGGTTTTATGTGCTACCGCATCGGGTCTAAGTCCGAGAAGCAGGGACAGAGATTTATTCGGGGGCGGGGAGGAGTACTCCAATGTTTCGGTATAGAATTGCGGCATGTGTAAGCGATTACAGAAGACCCTTCCTGTTCTTTTAGCATTCACGGTTAGTGCTTCAATTCTCACAGCGCAAACAAGACCGCCGGCTGTTCCACTGGTGGCGCACGATCCCTATTTCAGTATCTGGTCAATCAATGACAAGTTGACGGACGGCAACACTCGCCACTGGACGGGCACAGAGCAGCCGCTGGCGGGTCTGGTGAGGATTGATGGCGCAACATACCGCATTATGGGTGCTGAGCCGCGCGAAGTTCCCGCACTGCCGCAGTCCACGGTGAGAGTGACGCCGACGCATACCGTCTATACGTTTGCTGGAGCGGGTGTCGAAGTGAGGCTGACATTCTTCACGCCGGCATTTGTGCAGGATCTCGATCTGCTGTCTCGTCCCGTTACCTATGTGAGCTGGGATGTAAAGTCGGCAGATGACAAGGGGCACGATGTTGCGGTGTGTCTCGATGTCGATCCACGGATTGCGGTTAACTCCGGTGATGACGAAGTGGTGTGGGGACGATCGCATACGCGTGCGTTAACGGTGCTGAACGTCGGCTCAAGGGATCAGAGGGTGTTGAATCGCTCCGGCGATAACCTGCGCATCGACTGGGGGTTCTTTCACCTGGCAGTGCCCACAGCTGAACACGCAACGATGGCGGCAAGCGACGCCGCGATGACGGATTTTGCCAAGACGGGCAAGCTGCCTGCCGATGACGATATGGAGATGCCGAAGCAGCCCCGAGCCGGCGCCGCACACATGGCAGTGGCGTTCGACCTGGGACAGGTAGGCGGCCAGAACGTGAGCAGGCACGTCTTGCTGAGCTACACAGAGGAGTATGCGATTGAATTGATGAATCGCAAACTGCGGCCTTACTGGCAACGCAACGGAGAGTCAGTGCAGGCGATGCTGGCGGATGCCGAATCGCAGTACATTGCGCTGGAGTCTCGCGGCACAAGCTACGATGCTGAGTTGACCACGGATCTGGAAAAGGCTGGCGGCAAGGGATATGCGGAGCTTGCTGTACTGGCCTACAGGCAAACGCTGGCGGCGCATAAGCTGGTGGCGGATATTGACGGCTCCCCTGCTTACTTTCCCAAGGAGAACTTCAGCAATGGGTGCATCGCTACAGTGGACGTGCTGTATCCATCGGCGCCATTTTTCCTGCTGCTGAATCCGAAACTACTGGAAGCACAACTTCGGCCGGTGCTGGATTATTCGATGCTGCCACGCTGGAAGTGGCCATTTGCTCCGCATGATCTAGGACAGTATCCGCTGGCGAATGGGCAGGTATACGGCGGCGGCGAGCGTACGGAAGAAGACCAGATGCCGATTGAAGAGAGCGGCAATATGCTGATACTGGTAGCGGCGCTGGGCAAGGCTGAGGGCAATACGCACGTGGCTGCACAATATTGGCCGCTGCTGACGAAATGGGCGGAGTACGTGCGGCAGAAGGGGCTCGACCCGGAGAACCAATTGTCCACCGACGACTTTGCTGGTCACCTGGCACACAATGCGAACCTCTCGATTAAAGCTATCGACGGGATTGCAGCCTATGGGCAGATGGCGCGGGAGCTTGGCAAGACAGCCATCGCTGACGACTACGGCAAGGCGGCGAAAGAAATGGCGGCGCAGTGGCAGACCATGGCCATCGACGGCGACCATTACAAATTGGCCTTTGACAAGCCGGGGACATGGAGCCAGAAGTACAACCTTGTGTGGGACCAACTGCTGGGTTTGAATATCTTCCCAGCAAAGGTGCGCGAGACGGAGCTTGCTTACTACGCGAAACATTTGAACGAGTACGGGCTGCCGCTCGATAATCGCGCGGATTACACGAAGCTTGACTGGCAGATCTGGACGGCGACGCTGACCTCAACCTCGGATCAATTCCAGACGCTGTTCGCGCCGATTCCGAAGTGGGTGAATGCAACGCCGACGCGGGTTCCGCTGACCGACTGGTACGACACGAAGAATGGAAAACAGATTGGTTTCCAGGCGCGCTCGGTGGTTGGCGGAGTCTACATAAAGGCGCTGGCCGACAAGGCGATTGCGGAGAAGTGGCAGGCACGCGCGAAATAGCGAGATGATGATCGTGCGGAGGGGTGCTTAGTACTTCGATCCCCTGCTTCACACGGCTTTCTCGGGAGAGATGGCAACGATGGTCGCTGATATCGCATCTCGGTGGCGTGTCATTTTTAGTTGCTTCAGAGATTCGGCGCGTCGCAACCGCGCCCTGCTGATTCTCGCGGCGAGTGTGTGTCTCGCAACGCCCAGCTTCGCGCAACAGGCGTTTCGGACGATCGTCTTCATGACGGACTTCGGCCTGCAGGACGATGCAGTGGGGATCTGCCGGGGAGTGATGAATGGGATCGCACCGGGCGTCCGCATTTTCGACATCACGCACGACGTAACGCCCTTCGACATCGCGCAAGGTGCGCGATACCTTGGAGGATCGGCGCCCTACTTTCCCAAGGATGCAGTGTTTGTCGTTGTAATTGACCCTGGTGTTGGTAGTGCTCGGAAGGCAATCATCGCGGAGTCCCGTGTCGGGCAGTTCTTTGTGCTGCCGGATAATGGGTTGATCACCGTGATTGCTGACCGCGATGGGATCGTCGCAGCGCGCGAGATTACGAATCCAGATTGGATGATTGGTTCGAAGTTGTCATCGACCTTTCATGGTCGCGATATTTTTTCGCCTGCGGCTGCGCATATTGCGCGTGGCGATGACTGGACAAAGGCGGGCCCAGCGCTCGACCTTGCAAAGCTGGTGCATCTCGATATGCCGGCGGCAAGCATCGAGCAGGGTGTGCTGCATGGCCTGGTGATCGGAACGGATGGCCCCTTTGGCAACCTTGTGTTGAACGTGCCAGCGGAGATGTTTGCGAAGCTTGGGTATCGGCTTGGCGACGTGGTTCCGGTGACGATTGCGGGTAAGTCCTACAGCATGCCGTTTAAGAAGACTTTCAGCGACGTGGAGGAGGGCCAGCCGCTCTTCTATGTTGATTCGCGCGGCAGGCTGAGTATCGGTCTGAACCTGCGGAACTTTGCGAGTACCTACGACATCAAGCCGCCGGCGGATCTCCTGATTCCCGCGAAGAAGTGATCGCGGAAATCAGGATGATCCCGTCTCATGCCAACTATGGCTGCGATGGACGAGTTATTTTGGCGCCGGTGCTCCGTCGAGTATTGGCTTGCTCAGTCCCTCGAGTGAACGGGCCTTGCCGCCTTTCAGATCGAGCACTACTACTTCATTGCTTCCCTTCTTGAGCCAAGGCGCTGGAACGTAGAGGGTTTTCTGCGGTCCGATGTTCCAGACGCGTCCCAGGGCGCGACCATTCAGCCAAACTTCACCTTTGCTGAAGGCCGTGGTGTCGAGGAAAGTGTCAGCGGGCTCATCGACGTTGAAGGTTGCGCGATAGAAGCAGACGCCGATGCATGGCTCGTCAGCGTAGGTGTACGAGGAAGTGTTGGTCATCGGGAGAGAGTAGATTTCCCATCCTGTAAGGGGCTTGCCGGCCATGGTGACTTGCTTCGTAATTCCCTGCCGCTCTCCGCGGAAGACTTCTGTGGTCTTCATTCCAGTGAAGTTGATGCGGCCGGTATTCTCAACGAGGATGTCGAGTTGAGTAGTTGGAGTGCTAAGGTCAACAGCTATCTGATTCTGGCCGAGGCGGCGATCGAGAGTGCCCCCGAATTTGCCGTCAACGTATACCTGGGCGTATTCGTGCAGATCCTCAATGACGAGGTTGCCTTTCACGGGGCCTTTCAACTGCGTGCGGTAGAGAATGTAGCCGTAGCCCTGGTCCAGGTCTTCCATTGTCTTGACCTGCGCGGATTTCACAGGCGTAGGCAATGTTTTCCAGAACGAGGCGGTCTGGGTCAAAGAAAACTTCGGCAACTGGATGGCGGGGAGCACTTCCGGCACTGCGGGAAGATTCGCCTTGGTGATGCCGCTGATTACGTCTCGGAACATGAAGTACTTGGGAGTGGGACGGCCGCTCTCATCGAGTGGCGCGTCGTAGTCATAACTGGTCACGTCCGGCTCGTAGTTTTTGCCGTTGGTGTTGGCGCCGTTCATCCATCCGAAGCTCGTGCCGCCGTGGAACATATAGATGCTGACGGAATAGCCCTGGTCGAGCATCCACTTCAGTTCGTCAGCCTGCTGCTTCGAGTCGGTGACGGCGTGCTTGCCGCCCCAATGATCAAACCAGCCAGCCCAGTATTCGCTGTTGAAGTAGGGTCCTTGGGGATGATCCTTTTTGTAGGCCTCAAAGGATTGCTTCGCTTCACCGTGGCCGAAGTTGATACCGATAGGCACTCCGGGCAGGCTGCCGTTTGGCACCTGCTCCACGCCATCGGCGGTATAAAAGAGTGTCTTGTTGAAGCCGGCATCGATGAGGGCCTGGCGCATCTGAGACATGTATTCGTGGTCGTCGCCGAAGGTGCCGTATTCGTTTTCTATCTGCACGGTAAGGATGGGGCCACCGTTCGCGAGTTGGAAGCCTGCGACCTCTTTGCCCAGGCGATCGAGCCACTTGCGCGCTTCCGCCATATATTTCGGATCCTTGCTGCGAATGACCATGTCACGGTCCTTCAGCAGCCACGCGGGATAGCCGCCGAACTCCCATTCAGCGCAGACATAGGGACCGGGCCGCAGAACTACGTAGAGGCCCTCCTCCTGCACCTCGCGAAGAAATTCCGCGACGTCATTGTCGCCGGTGAAGTCGTAGACGCCGGGCTTGGGCTCATGCAGATTCCAGAAGACGTATGTGGTGATGGAGTTCAGACCCATGGCACGGGCCATGCGCAGACGCGCACGCCAATAGGCACGAGGCACCCGCTGATAGTGCATCTCGCCGGAGATAACCTGGAAGGGTTTCCCGTCGAGGACGAACTTGCCCTGATCGACACCGAAGGTGTGCGGCGTATTAGCTGCCATCGAGTGGGGCGAGACCATGAAGATTGCTGCTGCGAACAAGAAGCCTGCGATCAAGCGATTCAACAAGGCACATCTCCTGAGATTGTCCAGCACTGGGTTGGACTATTGCGTTGGTGAAGCGGTTAGCTCACGCAGGATCTTTGCTTCCTGCTCACGATACGGAGTGCCGTCCGGACGAAACACATCATGAAACCAGACTACGGGTGGCACCTGGGTGTAGGGGTGATCCCATGAGTCCCATGGGAGATTGGTTTGCGTCTTGCCGTTGACGAGACCCCAGTTAATGGCGCCAACTTTGTACTGCTTTGCAATCGGCAGGACTCCATCGAATGTACTTCCCACTGAGCGAGCCATGTATTCGGTGCAGATGAGTGGCCTGCGGTATTGCTGCAGCCAGACGACTTCCTGCTCGAACTTCTCTGGCCAACTGTAGTTGTGAAATGAGATTACATCGGACTTTGCGAGCTGAATTGTGGAAACCGGCGTGAGCTTGGTGGCGTAGTCATCCTGAAAGATGCCGCTAGTGAGGGGCTGAGTGGGATGTGCGGAGCGAGCCCATTCGAAGGCTTTTGGCAGCAAGGCTTTCACTTCAGGAGAGTCCGCGGGTTCGTTCCAGATATCCCAAGCAAGAACACGATTGTCTTTCGCAAAGGCGCCGACGACGCCCTCGACATATGCCTGAAGGCGGGCATACTGCGCGGGATCCTTGAGTGCAGGAATTCCGGGACTCTGCACCCACCCGGAGTTATGCACGCCCGGAATGGGAGGATGCTGCGGGCCAAGTTTTGGCGCCGGCTCCCAACAGGAATCAAAGAGGACGAAGACGGGCCGGATGTGATGACGATCGGCGATCGCGAGGAAAATATCCATGCGCTTCTTAAAGCCGGCGGGATCCTGTTGCCACAGCAGGTCGTGGAGGAAGACGCGCATTGTATTCATGCCGATGCCCTGCGCCCATCCCAGTTCCTGGTCGATCTTCACGGGATTGAAGGTGGGTGCCTGCCACATTTCGAGTTCGTTGATCGCGTCCGCAGGGATATAGTTCGCGCCTACCAGCCAAGGCTGGAGGCTATACCATTGTTTCGCCTGAGCCTCGGACCATCGCTCGGCGGTGGCAGGCAGCGCGAGCGCACACAGGAGGAAAGCGAGCAGTGATATCTTGCGCTTCATGCGTTTGAGATCTCGGGAATATGCGGTTTTATATGCACCAGCAATCTTATACTCTCCAGAGCAGCGATAATGGGAAGCTATCCACCATTGTTCCAGAGGCCAACTGTTATGAATCCTTTGCTCACGGTTGTTGAGGCACGCGTGCTCGGCGCGCTGATCGAGAAACAGGTTACTACGCCGGACTACTATCCCCTGTCGTTGAACGCGCTGATGAACGCCTGCAATCAGCGTTCGAATCGGGAGCCGGTGATGGACCTGGACGAAGATGCCGTGCGGCAGGCGGTGCATGCGCTGGAGGAGAAGCGCCTCGCCGGCAGGGCCCGTGGCTCCGATAGCCGCGTAGCCAAGTATGAGCATTGGCTGCAGGAGGCGTTTAACTTTACACGCGGCGAGACGGCCGCCATCTGCATGCTTCTACTGCGCGGGCCACAGACGCTGGGCGAAATACGCGGACGAACAGAGCGGCTCTTTCATTTTGAGGAGATCAGCGATGTGCAGGCCACACTGCAGCGGCTGATGGATCGCGAGCCTGCACTGGTCAAAATCCTGCCTCGCCAGGCGGGTACCAAGGAATCCCGATATGCTCACTTGTTTTCAGGAGATGTAGAGGGGTTTGAAGTACAGGCGGTGTCTGCGAAGAGTGGTGGGAACGCCTCAGACGAGAGCGAACGCATTGGAGCATTGGAGCAGCAAGTATCGCTGTTGCAGGCCGACGTGGACACTATGAAGCTGCAGTTGGATCGGCTGCTGCGGCTTCTGGATTAGCTATAGCGCGTGGGATTTATTTATTGGCTGTGGGAAAGCGTCAGCTACTAGTATGGTTAGTCGCCCTGCTTTAGTTTTCCGCGGCAAGAGCAATTCTTGAAGTATTGAGAGGCCTTATCCATGCGACGTTCAGCGCTTGTAGTTTTCCTATTCAGCATTCTTGTACCAGCCACATTCTGCGCAAATGCTCAAAGCACTCTTCTTGCGGCGACCCCGCCGATGGGCTGGAACAGTTGGGATTCATATGGATTGACCATCAACGAGACCCAGTTCATGGCGAACGTGGACTGGCTCAATAAGAATCTCAAAGCATCAGGGTGGCAGTACGTTGTGATTGACGAGGGCTGGTATCTGAATCATCCGGAGAATCAGGGCAAGCCCGCGTGGGAGTACACGCTGAGCAGCGACGGTCGCTACATGCCATCGGAGAGCCGCTTCCCTTCGGCGGCAAACGGAGCAGGTTTCAAGGCGCTGGCAGACTCGGTACACGCGATGGGGTTGAAGTTTGGCATTCACATTATTCGCGGTATTCCCAAGGAAGCTGTCGAGAAAAATCTGCCCATTGCCGGAAGCTCGTTTCATGCAGCGGATGCTGTCGACAAAAGCGATCTATGCGAGTGGAACCCGGACAACTACGGGTTGAAGGCCAACGCTGCGGGGCAGGCCTACTATGACTCGCTGGCGCAGCTCTATGCAGGCTGGGGGATCGATTTCATCAAGGTGGATTGCATCTCGAGGCCGTATAAGGATGACGAGATCCGCATGATGAGCCAGGCGCTCCAGAAGACGGGGAGGCCGATTGTCTTCAGCCTTTCGCCTGGGGCCACTCCACTGGATAAGCAGGCGGAGCTTGAGAAATATGCGCAGATGTGGCGCATTTCTGACGACGTATGGGACTTCTGGGAGCGTCCGACGGGTAAGGAATGGGCTCCGCAGTCGCTGAAGGAGCAGTTCAAATTTGCGGCTGCATGGGCCGGCCGCGCCAAGCCGGGCCATTGGCCAGATGCCGATATGCTGCCCTTTGGGCACCTGGGACCGGTCCCAGGATATGGCCCTGTGCGTGACTCCAAGCTCACTCCGGATGAACAGCATACGTTCCTGAACCTCTGGTGTATCTTCCGCTCGCCCCTGTTTGTGGGAGCGAACCTGCCGGAGAGCAATGCCAGCCTGCTGCCACTGCTGACCAATCGGGAAGTTCTCGCAGTCGATCAGCAGTCCAGCGAAAATCATCCCGTTATAAATACGGCGAGCACGGTGATCTGGCTGGCTAAGGCGGAGGCCGGCACGGGCCCCTATGACGATATAAAGATTCGTCCCTCAACAACAGCGACAACATCGCTGGATTTGGTTGGGCGGCACTATCTCGCGGTCTTCAACATGAGCGATGCTGAGCAGACGGTCGCCTATAGCTGGAAGAATCTGTCATTGACCGGCACGAACTACAAGGTGAGGGATCTTTGGCAGGGCAAGGATCTGGGTTCGGCTAAGTCGCTCAGCGTGACGCTGAAGCCGCATGCATCCGTCATGTATCGCTTGAGCCAATAGGTGTAAGCCCACAGATGAAAGAGGGTAGGGATGCGAGTCCCTACCCTCTTTGTATATAGAGCTGTTCGGCTACTGCGAAGTTGATTCGAAGGGCGATGCAGGTAGTCCCGCGGCGTTATAGAGATTACCGTCTGGCACGTCGCTCCAAGAGTAGCGAACGTAGACCGGGTCGGGTACCTGGCTGCTGGACACGACCACCGACTGGCCATCGATGCGCGCCTGGGCGGGGAAATATTTTCTGTCGAATCCCGCGATCTCAAATCCCTTGAGCTCGCCACCCTTGGCTACGAGGCCCTTGCAGTGATCGAACCACAGGCGGAGGGCGTGGTCGCCGGGCGATTGCATGCGGAAGAGAGGCCCGGAGTACTCGAGCGTCTCGCCATAGGCAATTGCGCGAGCGGCGAGCGACAGACGGCGGCCGACTTCCTGCTTGTTGGTGGGGTGGATGTCGTCAGGATTGCCGATGTCGATGGCGACGGCCATGCCTGTATTTTTGAGCTCGAGCGTGCGGCGCTGCGCATCGCGCGTCTCGGGCCAGTGTGCGTCCGGACTGGTCTTCCAGTTGGCGATCTGCACGAATAGGAAGGGGAAGTCTCCAACTCCCCAATGGGTGCGCCAATCGCGGATCATGGTCTCGAAAAGGTTGTTGTAGATGGGTGCGCGGATGGCATCGGCATTGGCCTCGCCCTGGTACCAGATTGCTCCGCGGATGGGAAACTGCGTGAGCGGCGAAATCATCGCGTTGTAGAGTCCGCCGGGAGAATACGAGGGCAGCTCAGGGTGCCAGGGGAATTTCGGTTCCGGCTTCCCTTCCGCTTTGGCTGCGGCCCGCTCCTGGTCTTCCTCAACCCGAGCCAGCTTATTATGGGCCTCCTCGTCGGTCATCTGCGCCCAGGTGGCGAAGACGGGCATGAGCGATGCATCGGCGGAGATAGCCTTCATGCTGGTCCAGGCCTCAGCGGGAGTGCCGCCCCAATCCGCTTCCATGAGGCCGATGGGAACCTTTTGATCATCCTGGATCTGCCGGGCAAAGAAATATGCAACCGCAGAGAATTCGCTGACCGACTCCGGCGTGCAGGCCACCCAGGTTTTCGCCGTCACGTCGTCGAGTGCGTACATGGAGGAGATTTTCTCAACGTGGAAGAGACGGATGTTCGGCTGGTTGGCGTTCTTCAATTCCTCCTCGGCGTTGAGCGTGCGCCGCATCGGGAACTCCATGTTGGACTGACCCGAAGCCACCCAGACATCGCCCACCAGGACGTCGGAAAAGGTAATGGTGTTGGTGCCAGCAACTTCCATGGTGAAGGGGCCGCCGGCCGCGCCGGGAGGTAGTCCCACCTGCCATTTGCCGAACTTGTCGGCGACGGTCTTCGCAGTTGCGCCGCGAAAGGTGACCGAGACGGCTTCGCCGGGATTGGCACTGCCGTGCACTACGACCGCCACTTCCCTTTGCACGACCATGTGGTCGGCATAGATAGCGGGTAATTTGACCTCGGCCAGCGCAGAGGTAGCCGAGACTGCTGCCAATAGCGCTGCACAACAAAGAAGCTTGCGGGTATTCAAGACAGACATTCTTTTCTCTTTCGGTGAAGTGTTTTGGCTCCGACGGGAGCTACACCAGTGTGATTTTTCCGGACGATGCGGAATGAGCCTGGATAGCCGCACGCGTGCGCTGTTCGGCTGAGTCGCTCCAGTACCCGCACTGCAATTCAAAGAAGACTGAGGAGTATGGAATCAGAAGAGTGGTCTTGAGCAGCAGGATGTTGAAATCACGCGCAGCATGGGCTAGATGGGCGATGATCTGTTCGTGCTCGGTGGTGCGGACCGGAAATGGAGCTAGAACAGCCTTAAGGTAATGACGGTAGGAGGCCACGCCGGGAGCATCCTCGACCGCAACGAAGGCCAGCTCGGCATCCATGTGAACGATCGGCCGGACGTGGGGCGCGCTCTCAAATGCAGAGAGCAAGGTGGCGAGAACCTCCGGTGCAGGCGCTCCGGTAGCGATCATTTCAATGCCGGGCGAACTCTGAATCGGGTATGCCGCGTCGACGACGCCGATCCAATTCCGGTGGCCCAGGAACGGCAATCTCTGCCGCAGATTAGGGGCCCAATTGCTCGAACTTGCTTCCGCGCCTTCTTCTGCCATGACTTATCCAGACCCCTGCGCCGCTCTAGCTGTGCTTATCAAGAAAGTCGGTGATGGTAGTGCTGATGGAGGCTACCAGTCGATCGATAGCCGCTTGCGCCGGCCTACCGTTGCTGCTGCCCGTCACTGCGGCTTTCACTGCGGCAGCCAGCGGCTTCTCCCCTTCGTCTGTGGCGAAGCGCGCATCGGGCAGGCCAAGTGACTTCTTGATCGCCAACAAATCAGCAATCTTGTCGGGAGGAATCTCTTTGAGCGGCTTACCCAGTTGCGAAGCGATCATCACCGTCTTGCAATAGGTATCGATGACCTCGGTGTACCATTCCGCGTGCGTGACCGTGTCTGCCCAGGAGACGATGCCATGGTTCGCCAGCAGGATGGTGTTGTGCTGCCTAACGAAGGGCAGCACCGTGCGGGCAAAGGATGTCGTGCCCGGCGTGTCATAGGGCGAAATGGCGACAGGGCCGACAAAGACTTCCATTTCCGGAATCAGGTTGCCGGGAGGGATCACCCCGGCGATAGCGTGTGCGGTGGCATAGGGCGGGTGGCAGTGGATTACGGCCGTTGCCTGGGGAACTGCTTTGTATATTTCCAGGTGAAGCAGAATCTCGCTGGTGTGCTTTCGATCTCCGCAGATGCGATTGTTCTCGAGGTCAACGAGAGAAAGATCCTCAAGCCGCAGATCGCCCTTGCTGCAGAGAGTGGGAGATGAGATGACATACTCCGGATGGATGCGCACGGATATATTGCCACCATTGCCGTCAACGTATGCACGCGCCCACAATTTGCGGCCCGCATCGATAATCTCGTTCTTCAGAACGAGCGCCTCGGGCGAATGAAACAGGTCGATTGCCTCTTCGCGGGTAAGGCTTCCAGCATTCGGCGGCGGCAGGCACTCCGTGATTGCCCGCTGCACGATGCTGCGTACTTTTTCCTGGCTCAGATTGTTCATTGATCGGTCACATGCTTTCAAATCCGGAAACTATTTCTCATTATAAATTGCCGTTGAGCCGCCGCCCTAATCCTGCGTTAATTCCCGCAGCGGTGTACCTCGATTCCGAGTTCAGCCAGCATGGATGCCTTGGCTGCGAGTGCTTTATCCGCCAATTCAGGCGTCGGCGCGTAGGCCACGTTTACGTGATTGGCACGGTGCCGCGCCATGAACTGATCGCGGTTAATTCCATACAGAATGGCATTCATGATGGGCCACTGAGTCGTGGCTTCCTTCCAACGGCGGGCGGTTTCAGCCGCAGGCAGGTCAATCGCAGTGGCACGGCCAATGTCGCAATGGAGGTGGCCACCCTCGACGAAGACGCGGCTCCAGACGATTTCGCCTGCTTTTGAGACTCCCTTGAGCGTGCCGCCGCCGAGACGGAAGTACATTGCCGGCTGTCGTTCGCTGATGGACTTGGCGTAGCCACCCTGCAGATGCGAGGCAGGCACGGCACCCGAGATCTGGAAGAGCCAGACGAATTCATCGATGGGCTCACCGCTACTAGTCGGGCCGTTATAGTGCTCGCCCCAGCGGACATCGTGCAACGTGGTTGCAGGATCAAGGTGCATGGCAGTCCACACGCGATTGGTTACGACAGCGTCGACGCCAGCGCACTCATCGACTTCGTTAAAGTGTGGCAGGGGCGCGCCCGTATAGAGTTCCTGTCCGTTGGCGTCGAGGACCGGCGGACGCTCAACATTGTTCAGCAGTGCCTCCACCAGGTCGGAGGCAGGCGCCACGTCTTTCAGGCCCTGCTGATACTGAATGCCGATGGCGTCGCAGCCGAAGTCGTTGGCGATACGCACCGCGGCAATGTACATCTTGCACTGCTCGAGAATCTGCGCGTCGGTAAGATCGCTCTCGGGGTTCGGGCCGGTGACGAAGGTGACACCGCGCTGATCAAGCCAGTCGCGCACCCTCTGCGCCTCGGGATCGGGAATCATCTTCATCGCCGCTGCCAGCGCGGACTGGCTCAGCCGCTCTTTGTACATGCCTGCGCGATTCAGCAGATGATCTTCAACGATGGCGTTGTACATGCCCATGCACCCTTCGTCGAAGACGCCTAGGATGGCCTTGCGCTTCTTGAGATCGCGGGCAAGCGCCTCGCCCAGTTCCCTCTCAGGTGCAGAGACGCCGGAGAGATCAAAGGGATGCACGTGGCTCTGGTCGTGTGTAATGCGGTGTTCGGCAAGCCACTCACGAATCCCTTTGCGGAAGTAGTCGTCGTCGAAGTCCTTGCTCCAGATGGTGCTGAACTCGATTCCAGCCTTGTGCAGACAGCCGTTGAGGTTGAGCATGCCTACTAGTCCCGGCCACTGCCCGGACCAATTGGCCAGGGTGAGAATGGGCCCGCGGTGATTCTGCAATCCCGAGAAGACGTTGTGGCTGTACTGCCAGACCGCCTCTGCAACGATGATCGGCGCGTTGGGATCGACGTTCATAAAGACATCCATGCCCATGCGCTGGCTATAGATAAATCCGTGGCCCAGTTCCGGGTCGAAGGGATGCGCGCGGTGAATCCTGATGCCTTCCGCTGCGAATGCCTCGGTTACCTGCAGCTCCACCTCCGACTGGGCCTGCCAGCAGACCTTGTTGGCGGATTGGCGCAGGTCGCCGCTCGCGACCAGGTAAACTTCGTCAGCGGGCAGACTCACAGGGTTCTCTAAAACTGGCACAGCATAGGAAGACATAGTCGTAATTCTCCTGGCTACAGTGGTTCAATTTGTCGGCTCGAATAGTCACCTGAGATTCTAGGCCACTCCGGTAGCTTCGAGGTGCTGAAAACGCAAGTAAGTTTGTTGCCACGGGTTGCCGCCTTGGGGCGAATACTCTCGGCAGGTGACCGAGCGAGCGATGGCCCTGCGGCCCTCCATGACGCTGGCGAGATGTCCCGTCGTAACCGCCTGCATCATGACGTTTCCGAGCGCCGAAGCCTCGACAGGCCCGGCGACGACGGAGCATTCGCAGGCATCCGCAGTCCATTGGCATAGAAGTGCGTTTTGGCTGCCCCCGCCCACCACTCGGATCACGGGTAGAGGGAGTCCCGTAATGCGGCGCAGCTGATCCAGAACCGAGCGGTAACGGAGGCAAAGGCTCTCAAGACAGGCGCGAGTCAGTTCCCCGACGGTTACCGGAACGGGCTGGCCAGTGCGGCGGCAATAATCCTGGATCGCTTCCGGCATGCTGGCGGGAAGCACAAAGCTGGGGTCATCAGGGTTCAGGATCGAGCGAAATGGCTCAGCGGCCAGCGCGAGGGACATCAGCTCGTCCCAGGTATGCTGTTGACGTTCCATCTTCCACTGGCGCTGGCACTCCTGCAGAAGCCAGAGGCCGGTGACGTTCTTCAACAGTAAGATGGAGCCATCCACGCCTCCCTCGTTGGTATAGTTCAGCGCGAAGGCCTCTTCTGTAGTGACTGGGGCGTCGGTTTCCACGCCCATCAGGCTCCATGTCCCGCTGCTCAGGAAGACGCTGTCGCTGTCGAGATTGGGAATGGCAGCTACGGCGCTGGCGGTATCGTGCGAGGCTCCTGCAATGACGGGGAAGGCGGACGAGAAACCCGTTTCCTGCCAGACCTGGGGCAGCACTGGGCCAAGGATGGTGCCGGGAGTGACGACGCGGGGCAGGATGCCTACCGGGATAGAGAGCCTGGTGAGCAGGCCGCGAGCCCAGTCCCCGGCTGCCGGGGAATACATCTGCGAGGTGGTCGCTTCGGAGTATTCCACCGCTTTCTCGCCGCTTAGGAAGTAGTGGAAGAGTGCGGGGATCATGAGCAGAGTTTTGGCCTGGGCGAGCTGCGTGCTGCCACTTTGCACCATGCTGTAGAGCTGAAAGAGAGTGTTGATCTGCAAAGTCTGGACGGCGGTTTCGTTATAGAGTTCGCGCGGAGAGATATGGCTGAAGACCAGTTCTGGCATCCCATTCGTCCGCGCATCGCGGTAGTGGACGGGGTTGCCGAGCATCTTCCCTTGGGCATCGAGGAGGGCGAAGTCCACTCCCCAGGCATCCACGCTGATGCCTTCCGGGACGCGATCGAAGCGCGTCGGGTATTTGGCCAGTCCAAGCTCGATCTCAGCCCAGATTTGAGGCGCATCCCAGTAGAGTGTCCCGCAGATGCTGACGCCTCCATTTGAGAAACGGTGAAGCTCTACAAGGGTGAATTGGCTGCCATCCCATCGGCCCACCAGAAGACGGCCACTGGAGGCCCCGAGATCGACCGCGAGGAAATGCGCCGGATTGTTCATATTCTGTGTCCCGAATTATATGGCGCGGGCATTGCCCTGCCGGAGACAGTATTTGTGACGACGAACTCTCGCCACACGAGTCGCAAATGCACGCTAACACGGATGGCATGACAGGCGACGTGACAGTGGCCACAACGGTCGGCGCTGCCGCGTAAGGGCCGGCAACGGGAATGTTAGCCGAATGGTGAGGTAATGTGGCAGACTTGCAGGCAGTGAGGACTGACTGCAACCATGAAGTCGCTACTGCTCTCCGCCTATAAACAGCTTGAAATCATCGACGAAGCGCAACCTTCCCCGGCCAGCGGAGAGGTGCTTATCCACGTGGCGGCCTGCGGTATCTGCGGCAGCGACGTGCATGGGTACGACGGCACGTCAGGTCGGCGCATCCCTCCCATCGTGATGGGGCATGAGGCAGCAGGAACCATCGCTGCCCTGGGCGAAGGAGTCACAGGCTTTGCCGTTGGAGACCGCGTCACCTTCGACTCTACGGTTTATTGCGGCCAGTGCGGCTACTGCCGTCGAGGAGAGGTAAACCTCTGCGATAACCGCCAGGTGCTCGGCGTCTCGTGTGGAGATTACCGGCGCGCCGGGGCGTTTGCGGAGTACGTCACGGTGCCGGAGCGGATCCTTTATAAATTGCCGGACAGTCTGTCCTTTGCCGAGGCGGCGATGCTGGAAGCTACCGCGGTGGCGCTACATGGGGCAAGTCTGTCGCACACTGATCCGATGGAGACGGCCCTCGTGATTGGTGCCGGAATGATAGGGCTGCTCACGCTGCAGGCGCTGCGGGCTGAGGGCTTTTCGCGAATCTACGTGGCCGATGTGGACGCATCGCGGCTACAGATGGCGACGGATTTGGGTGCGGATGCCACTTTCCTGCTTTCTGGCCAAGAATTGGTGGCGGAGATCCTGCTTCGAACCGGAGGAACGGGCGTAGACGCCGCGGTCGAAGCGGTGGGCCGCGACGTGACCGTGCGAGCAGCGATAGGCTCCGTTCGCAAAGGCGGTACGGTGACGCTGGTGGGCAACATCACTCCTGAAGTTACGCTGCCACTGCAGATAGTTGTGACGCGCCAGATCCGCGTTCAAGGCTCGGCGGCCTCTGCTGGCGAATATCCACGAGCCATCGAGCTTATGACCAGCGGCGCTATCCGCGTGAAGCCGTTGATTACTGCCATTGCCCCGCTTGAAGATGGGCCGGAGTGGTTTGGTCGTCTTTACGCGCGCGAGCCGAATTTGATGAAAGTGGTGTTGACGCCGGGCGAGAGCCGCTAACACGCAGCGCCTGCAAAGAATTTCTCTGGAACGTGACGAGTTGAACGAAAGGAAAAACCACATGAATCAAAGTGGTGGAAGTTGGGTACGCGCTGGCCTGGCCAGGAATTTGATTTGCCTTTTGGCTCTCATCATTGTTGCCGGACTTAGTGCGCGGGCTTATGCCGCTCCGGCAAAAGGTGCGCTGGATGTTTACTTCATCGATGTCGAGGGGGGCCAGTCAACGCTCTTCGTTACTCCGGCAGGCGAATCGCTGCTGATCGATACCGGCTGGCCCGGCAGCAATGGCCGCGATGCCGACCGCATTGTGGCGGCTGCCAAACTCGCCGGCCTGAAAAAGATCGACTACGTATTGATCACTCACTTTCACATCGATCACGTTGGGGGAGTACCACAGCTCCTCGACAAGTTCCCTGTCGGCACATTTATCGACCACGGGCCGAACCGGGAAACCGGCGACGAAGCCACCGTGAAGGGTTGGGAGGCATATCAGAAGGTGCTGACCACTCATCCGCAACGATTGGTTGTGAAGCCCGGGGAGAAGCTTCCGCTAAAAGGGCTGGATGCGACCGTGATCAGCGCGGACGGAGCGCTCATCGACAAGGATATGTCTGCCAGCGATGTAGCGAATCCCTATTGCAGCGCCAGTGTCCACTACGACGCCGACACTACCGAAAATTCGCGCTCGCTGGGTACATACTTCACATTTGGCAAGGTACGCCTGCTGGATCTGGGCGATCTGACCGCGGACAAGGAACTGCAGCTGGCGTGCCCCGAGAACAAGATCGGCAAGGTCGATGTCTACATCGTCTCGCACCATGGCTGGTACCAGAGCAGCTCGATGGCGCTGGTGAACGGGATTTCGCCACGCATTGCCATCATGGACAATGGCGCGAAGAAGGGTGGATCGCCGGCGGTGATCGATACCATTAAGCGCTCGCCTGGACTCGAGAGCCTGTGGCAGCTTCACTACTCGGAAGAGGGAGCGGCGGCGCACAACACGACCGAACCATACATCGCTAATGTGGCCGGCCCGGACACAGGGAATTATCTGAAGCTGACCGTGAATGCAGATGGCAGTATGGACGTCTTCAACCCGCGCAATCAGAAGTCGCAGCACTACGCGGCGAAGTGAGTCGCGGTGTAAGTCAGGACGGCTCCGGGACAGGCTCGATGCGCCCGAGCAGGAATACGTAGCCCGCGACGCCTAGAAGCAGATACGCAGCCGCCGCCGCAAAGGCCCACGCGAAGGAGTGCGTGGCCGCGGCAATATAGCCGGTGATGATTGGCGCGGCGATAGCCGAAATCTGATTGCCGAAGTTGATGATGCCGCCTACCTGTCCAACGCTCTCGCGGGGAGCGATCAGAGATGGAATGGACCATGCTACGGGCGCGGCTATTGATAGCCCGGTAAGTGAGATGGTGATCCAGAAGAGGGCCGTCGCGGGCGTGTGGGAATAAGCCGCGCCTAGAATTCCCAGCCCCATCGAAGTACCGGAAACCAGCACTACCTTGCGTACGCGGGAGGCATTCCAGCCGCTTCGCACCAGCGAATCTACCAGCAGGCCCCCGATCAGAAGGTCGGCAAATCCAGCGATCAGCCAGGGCACCGCGGTGTACATGACGGAGTGGAGCAGATCAATATGCATAGCGGTCGAGAGATAGCTGGGCAGCCAGGTGAGCAGCAGGTAGAAGGTGTAGTTGTAGGCGGCAAAGCCCAGCGCGAGCCCCAGCACCTTGCGCTGGCCGAGCAGGTAGCCGAGCGAGGCTCCCTTCGTCGCGTCCGCTGGCCTCTCGGCCTGCGCGCCCCCCTCGACAATGAATTGCCGCTCCTCGTCGCTGAGATGCTGATCCTCGCTGGGATTGCGGTAGATGGCGTAGAAGAGGAGGAAGTAACCAAAGCTGATGAAGCCGGTCGCAGCAAAGCTCCAGCGCCAGCCGAAGTGAAGCAGCAGGATCCCGATAACGGGCACGCCCAGGGCGGAGGAGAATTTGGCCATGGAATCGAAGATGGCGGTGGCCAGGCTGCGCTCCTGCTTGGGGAACCAGTAGCCGATGGCCTTGGCGTTGGCGGGAAAAGTGGGCGCCTCACCTACGCCAAGCAGGAAGCGAGCAGAAAATAGCCCCGTGATGCCGGTGGAGATGGCCGCGCCGAAGGAGGCAACACTCCACAACAGGGAGCTATAGCGGCCAATCCTCTTCACGCCGAAGCGGTCCAGCAGCACGCCAACGGGTAATTGCAGCATCGCGTAGGTCAGGCTGTAGGCGCTTAGCAGGTAGCCGAAGGTAACCGTAGAGATTCCGAATTCGGAGTGCAGCGCGCCTTGGGAGACGGAGAGGTTTACGCGATCAAAGTAGTTGACCAGCACTCCAATGCCGAGCAGACAGGCGATTCTCCAGCGACGGCGGGGTATCGGCTGCGCGGGCAGGCTCGGTGTTGATATGGGCGAGGAATTGGTCACGTCTGTCCGAGCGATTGTATTGGGTTCGAGGAAATGTGGCCAATTCTGACGCGACGCGCACCGACTCGATCCGCTCACGCCTCATTTGCTGGTGGCGGTCGTCAGAGAGACTTTGCTGAGCGGAATCTCGAGCGTCCCCGCTTTGCTGGACTTCACATCGTAGACGCCAGTCGCCAGAAAGACGTCGCCTTTGGGCACATCGATTTCAACGTGAGCCGGTACGCCGGATTTCTGAATTGAGTCGAAGATCTCTGCCTTCAGATTCATATTGGTAACGCCGCCGACCCAATTCAGAGCCTTGCCGTCGCGATCGTAGGCGATCAATTCGACGCGCACCTTGCCCTGGTGGGATCCATCCGGCATCAAGTCAAAGCTAAGGTCAGTCCAGCGGATCATGAAGTCGAGACTGTAGCGCGTGACAGGGCCTGCGAGCTTGGAGTTGGCACCCGCATGGGGTGCGTTTGCTGCAGGCTGGGGCTGGGTGGGATTGACTCGCACTCCGTAGAGGATTTTGGTGGAAGCAGGCGCTCCACGTTCAAGCAGCGGGTGCAGCGGGTCGCTGCTCTCCGGAGTCGACTTTGCGTTTAGCGTGTCGAAGGCATAGTAGCCGCGACGGTAGGCGAGCCTGTAATCGCCCTTGTTCAGCTTGACCTGAATGGCCCTGAATTGCCCGTCCATCTTCTTATCGGTGGGCGTGTAGCTGATGGTGTAGTAGTGCGATCCATTTTGTATCGCTCGGGAGACGGCGTGGCTCAGATCGTTGGAGTTCTTGAAGACCTCGCCACCTGTTTCGGCTGCAAGTTCCGACATGGCTGTGGCGTTGTTGGCAGCCTCGGCATCGGCCATCCCCTGCATGGTCGTAGTGACCTTCCTGCTGGCGCTCTGCGGGTCGAACATGGCGGGATTCTCCAGTCCTTGAGCGCCCACCGGGTAGATCGCCACTTTGGAGACCGCGAGCATATCGGCAGTGTCTTTCACTTCCTGGTTGCGCACCCCAATGGCCGCCTCGTGAGAACTCCTGATACTTGAGGTCGGGAAAAATGCGATGGGGAAATCCCGCGCAAACCAGATGAGATTCTTCCGGCCCGGAATTTTGGCGAGATAGCGGGAGAGATTCTGGAGCGCTTCTATTGTCATCAGGATGCGCTGATCATTCTGGTAATTCTTTGTGGCTGCCTGCGCACTCTGTTCGGCGTCGATTGCTTCCGTCGGCCCATACCCACTATGGGTGCCCGACTCGGGCGCGATACCCATCGCCGCACCATGGGGGCCGCCGTCTCCGCCTGACATCATCTTTTTCCGCTCGATTTCTTCCAGGTCGGCCCGGTCGTCCTCGGGCGAATGTGACACCGCGGTTATCTCCGGCCACACACCTGATTTCTTGTCCTGCAAGGCCGCAAGCAAGATTGAACTGTCGGTGGTGAAGCCTTGAACCATGCGCAGCCTGTCCCCGAGCGTGAAGACGGCTAACTCGGTTCCCGGTGGCATCTGCTTGAGAAACTGGATAGTCTGCTCGCGCACCAGAACCTGATCGATTTTGGGCGTGTTTAAGGCGTCGATCAGGAGCACGTTGACCGCGTCTCCCCGCGGAGCTGTCGGCACGTTGGTGAAGACATTCGGCGGCATCGGAGGCATTTCCACCGGGGGCACCTTGGGTGCAAAATGCTCTTCAAAGAAGGCAATGGCTTGCGGGTTTCCGTTCTCGTTGACCTGAAAGTCTTCTTTGCGCAGCCCCGTGACGGCCTCATCTTTGCTATTGGTGACCACAACATCGACAATGACCGCTTTGGTGCCGGCCTTAAATGTCGGCATCTGCCCCTGGGAGGTGGCAACCGCGGTCTGGGCATGGACGGGCAGGATGCTGCACGACGCCAGAAGCAATTGGCAGATGCAGACACGAAGGTTCATAGAACTCCTCCCCGAGGAAGCGGTCCCAGCGACTGTTTGACGAATCCCAAGAGCGAAGGTGCTGAAAAATCAGCTCCTTCGCTCTGCAAAATCTACTTCTGCGAGTTTCCCGGGTCCTCCGACCGGATAGACACGCGGCAAGCGCTGATCTACCGGAGGAAGTTCGGGAAACTTTGCGTGTGGTTCTGTTTGATACCAGTAGGCAACGGAAAAGAAGTTGTCGGAGCGATGATTCGCGTGCCCGTGCTCGATTCCCGCCTTGAGCGAGGTAGTGAACGGTATCGGGGAGTCTAGATGAAAGCGATAGAAAGAGGAACGGCTTCCGGCACGCTCACTTCCCTTCACCGGCGCTCCATAGAGACCGTACGCGAATGGATGATCGCCAAAGCCCCATGCCCCCAGCAGATAATCCTCTGAGCCGGTGCCGTTGATGGAAGGAGTCTTCTCTCCATCGATAAAGAACATGTCATCGCCTTCTCCGAACCAGTCGTCCTGATTCTGCAGGACGGACATGGTGACGCCGACGAAGTGGCCTTTGCCGGTCGCCTCCAGCCAGGTGTAGTTGCCTTCACCGTCGAGGTTTGGCTTATTGCCTACCTTGGGATCGCCGTTATTCTTCCAGTCGCTGGTCCAGCCTTTTGCTGGCGAAGCCTGCCGGTACTGAGCGTGGAAGTACATCGTGTCAGCGGGGAGCGGATGGTTGCACTTCTGGTAGTCGATGTTGAAGTAGAGCGCATCCACCTTGTCGTTGCCTTCGTTGGTGAGGGTGATGCGAGCGTGCCTCTGGAAGGGCATGGGGAAGAAGGCGTTCAATGCCTTGTCCGATGCTACCTGGAGAGGTATGGACTGGTAGAGGTAATAGTCGCCAAGTCCAAGGCCGAAGAAGTCGCCCACTGGCGTTTCGATGCTGGGTGTCTCTTCGCCATCCCAGTAGGCTCGCAGCACGAGTTTCTTCAGGTGGTAGGTCTCAGGCGAAGCGATGGTGATCCAGATGTGCGTGATGGCTCCAGGCCCCTGCTCATCGAGCATGGTGTAGGTCTGCCCGGGTGGGACGGGGCGCGCATCGGCATTGCCACCGCTGCGGTCATAGCTGGAGATTCGCTTCTGGATGTAGTCATGCGGCCGGATCAGGCCGGTAAGCATGCCGTCCGCAGAGTTCCCACACTGGGCGGAAGCAGAGACGCCTCCAGCCAGCACAATTGCGACAATGCACTTCCACACACGATTCATCTGATTCTCCGCTCTCATGCTTTAGCTCCACTTGATTGTGACGATTGAGTCGTGGGGCACCGTTACGCTTGCGGACTTCGATCCTGTCCGCAACGAGATTTTGCGCTCCTCGCCAATGTTGGTCAGGATGGCAACGAATCCGCCATCGGGCTGCTGCAGGGCGACGTGCGACAATCCTGTCGCGTCACTGCGACTTCCGACACGAACTGCTCCGCGCTTGATGTGCTGCGAAAAGTGCCGGATGGCCCAGTATTGACCGCTTTGGGTGACAGTCCCGTCCTCGTGATATGTGACCAGCCCGCCGCATGGGAATGGCCCGATGTTCGGCTTGCCCTTCTCGTCCAGGATGAAGTTCCAGCCGATTACGCAGCGGCACCAGTTCTCGAGGATTTCGGTCATGGTCTGCGACCACTTTGACCAGTCGGTCGTGTAGTGAGGATCGGTGATATCGGGTCCGCCCTCGGTCCAATAGAAGGGGAGGTCGGGAGCCCCTTCGTGCATCCGTGTCATCATGTCGGGAGTGCCGACATAGCCGTGCCATGCCACGCCATCGACATACTTGCGTAGTTCGGCATCCTGAAGCTGCCACTTCACGCGCTTCCACAGATCGTAGTTGTGGTCCAGCAGCCAGATCTGCGTTTCAGGACTCTCCTTCTTCAGCAGAGGGCCGAGGTGGTCGCGAATGAAGTCCTTCTCCATCTCCGCCGACCAGAAACATGCGGGCATGCGGCCATCCTGATCGGTCTCCGACTCGTTCTGAGACGTGAGCGCATTGATCTTCACTCCAGCCTTGGCATAATCCTTGACGAACTGAACGAGGTACCGCGAATACGGCTCAAGAAACTTTGCGTTCATCCAACCGCCAAGCATGGATCCATTCGTCTTCATCCATCCCGGCGGGCTCCACGGACTGGCGAGCAGGAAGAGTTCGCGATTGATTTTGGCGGCGTCCCGCAGCGTGGGCAGGATGTAAGCCTCATCGTGTTCGATGCTGAAGTGTGACAAGGAAACGTCGCCGACAGTGTCGTCAAAACTGTAGACGTTCCGCGAATAGTCGCTGGACCCGACGCAGCATCTGCCCACGGTCAGATTCATCTCCTGCGGCGAGAAGAGGTCGCTCATCAGCTTTTGCCGGTTCTCGGGCAACATTGAGCCGAACATAAGGCAGGACGCGTCGGTAAAAGCTGCGCCGAAACCGAGGACCGGCTGGAAACGCCGCGCAGCATCGATTACCACTTCGTCACCGCCAGCGGCGGCAGCGCCTGTGTCCCACGAGATGGCGGCCATGGCTTCGTGACGGCGAGTTGGATCAGTTACGAAGCCGTCAATGCCTTTGCTGGCAGATGTTTGCGCCAGGGCAGTCCATCCAACGGGGATGGCGGCGGCAACGGCAGTGGTGCAGGCGGTCTTGAGAAACGATCTACGGTCGTACACGCGATTCACGCTCCTGAGGCTTGGAAAAATGAGTATTGAGGACGTGGCCTTTATAGTCCAAATTGGCCTCAAGATGAAGACCCAAAGATGGGGTCGCTCCTACTTTGCCATAGCCCACAGGGGCGAATGCAGACGGTTTCCTTCGGCCGCATAGCAAGCGAGATGGGGGAACCAAATTCCGAGATCTCTCGTATCCCTTTACAGCCAAAAGGACAATAATTCACGGCGGACTTTGCGATCGCAATGCCGATTCTTGAAATTCTGAAGCAAACGGTGCGGGCCTTGTGGGAACAGAAGTTGCGAAGCTTCCTGACCATGTTTGGGATTGCGTGGGGTATTGCCTCGGTGATTTTGCTGGTTGGGCTCGGCATTGGCTTCAGCGCGGACCAGCGCCGGCAAATGCGTACCATCGGCACCGACATTGCAATCGTTTGGGGAGGCAAGACAGGAGCGCAGGCAGGTGGATACGCCGCTGGCAGGGACGTTCATCTCACCATTGACGATGCTCGCGCCGTGCAGCGCGACTGCTCGCTGATCAAAACAGTCAGCCCGGAACTCACCCGCGACGTTGCCCAGGTCAGTGCCTTTAACGCGGCCAACCGTGCTGTCCGTGGGGTATGGCCGGAGTATCAGCGCTTCCGCTCGCTGGTGGTGAGCGACGGGCGCCTGATGAATGCAGCCGACGAGGAGAACGGCTATCGCGTCGTAATCCTGGGCGCGGAATCGAAAGAGCAGCTCTTCCCTGGCTCTATGCGGGCGGTGGGCCAACAACTGCAGATGCAAGGGCGGCCATACACCGTGATCGGCGTGCTCGCCAAGAAGCAGCAGAATGGCAGCTACGGCAGCGGGCCGGACAACTCGCAACTCTTTGTACCCTACTCGTCGATGGCGCGCGACTTCCCTCCGGAGGACAAGCCCGGGGTAATCAAAGGCGGCATCAATAACCTGGTGGTCGAGCCGGTCAGCCCGGAGAAACACGAAGAAGCCATTAAACAGCTCTACCGCGAGTTGGGAGAACGCCACCGCTTTGAACCTACCGACAAAGATGCCCTTTTTATCTGGGACACACTCGAAGGCGCCATGCTGGTTGAGCGCATCTTCGACGTGATGACGATTTTCTTCGGCGCCGTAGCGCTGCTTACGCTCTCGCTTGGTGGCATTGGCGTAATGAACATCATGCTGGTAGCGGTGACTGAGCGAACCCGGGAAATTGGCGTTCGCAAAGCGCTTGGAGCGACGGCCCGCGACATTCAGCGACAATTCCTGGCGGAATCCGCAACCATCACGCTGATCAGCGGCGCTCTCGGGTACTGCGCCGGCGTCGGCATCGTGTTGCTTATGAAGCTGCTACCTCTGCCCCCCTTCGTGCCTCACCCCGTGATATCACTGGCGGCCGTTACTCTTTCACTTCTGACTCTTTCGATCATCACACTCACCGCAGGCACTTATCCAGCACGACGGGCGGCGGCGCTGAGCCCGATCGAATGTCTGCGTAGCGAATAGGGGGCCACTGACATGGGAATGCGCGAGATGATCCGGCAGAGCATACAGGCATTGTTGCGCAATCGCCTACGCTCTGGGCTCACGATGCTGGGTATCATCTGGGGCCTGGTAACGGTTGTGCTGTTGCTGAGCTACGGCAGAAGCATTGGCACCAGCGTATTCAGCGCGTTTCTTGGAATCGGCAACAACGTTGAGATGATGTGGGGCGGACAGACGAGCATGCAGGCGGGCGGCGAGCGATCTGGAAGGCGAATCCGCTTCAAGTATGAGGACATCGCCGCAGTTCAGGAAGGCGCTCCGTTGGTGAGAGCCGTAAGCCCGGAGAGCGACGATGCCTTCTCGTATAAATACGGAACCCGCGTCGTGAGCATTTCCTCCAAGGCAGTCGAATACTCATACGGCGACATGCGCCGCCTGAAGGTGTCTGAGGGGCGCTTTTTTGAGAAAGATGATTTTGCGCAACACCGGAATGTTGCGATCTTTGGGCCACTCGCAGCGAAGAAACTTTTTTCAGGGATGACAGCGGTAGGAGAGAGCATCTCGATAGAGGGTCATCCGTTCACCGTGATCGGCATACTCAGCCACAAAATCCAGAACGGATCCAACAACGGGCCTGACAACGAAAACGTATTTATCCCGTTTGCTGCCCTGCGCGATTTGCGCAACAAGCGTGACCCCGACATGATCGTGTTTCAAGCGGTTTCGCCGGAAAAGCACGTGGAAGCGCAAAAGCAGGTGCGAGCGGTACTCGCGGAAAGGCATCACTTTGATCCGCGCGACGACAAAGCCGTTCCCGTCTGGGATACGGTGGAAGACGGACAACAGATCATGCAGTTCTCTATCGCCCTGCAGATCATGATGGGCATGATCGGCGCGCTTACGCTAGGCGTGGGCGGTGTAGGCGTGATGAACATCATGCTGGTTAGCGTGACAGAACGCACGCGTGAGATTGGCCTGATGAAGGCACTCGGTGCGCGGCGCAGGGACATCATGCGTCAGTTCCTGATTGAAAGCCTGACTCTGACAATGCTGGCTGGTGCGGCGGGCGCTGTGCTCGCCGTACTCGTCGCCCACCTGGTGCCACCGATGCCGCTCTACTCGGAATTATTCAAGTCAACCAATCATGAAGGTGACATTGTTCTGCGGACACCTTTTGGCATCATGTTTGCGTCGTTCATAATCCTTGCGATGGTGGGCGTGATATCTGGCATGCTGCCGGCGATGCGCGCGGCACGCATGGATCCGATCGAAGCCTTGCGCCACGAATAAAAAAGGCCAGCGTGAGGATTGCTCTCACGCTGGCTGGGGTGATACACGCATCTTGCTATTCGGTCAGGTGCAATTCCTGCTCAATCGTGAGCGGAACTTCGACAGAGGGAGCCGATGTTCCGGGCTGCCCTCCACCAATGGTCAGAGTGTATTTGCCTGCCGCCACCATCCTGTCTCCTTCGTTATTCACCAGGCTCAGGTCGCGAGGACTGAGGTCAAAGTGAACATGCTGGGTCTGACCGGCGGCGACGGAAACGCGTGAGAATCCACGCAGTGCACGGAGAGGCGCGCCGACCGCGCCCTTGGGGAAGGTGAGATAGACCTGGGCAACTTCCTCGCCATCGCGCTGGCTGGTGTTGTGAACATCCACATCCACCGCCAGCGAATCGCCCGCCTTGATTGAGCCTGCCGACAACTTGGCATTGTCATAGCTGAACTTTGAATAGCTAAGACCATAGCCAAACGGATAGAGCGGCTTGCCAGTGAAGTAGCGATACGTGCGGTTGGTCATCGAGTAGTCTTCGAAGATTGGAAGCTGACTAACGCCGGTGTAGAAGGTAACTGGTAGGCGTCCGGCGGGGTTGTTGACTCCAGCAATCGTCTCTGCGATTGCCGTGCCGCCTTCCTCACCCGAATACCACGATTCGAGAATTGCATTTGCATTTTCATTCGCCCAATTCACCGAGAGGGCGCTGCCGTTCATCAGCACGACGACGAGCGGCTTGCCTGTGGCCTTCACCGCCTTGAGCAAGTCCTCTTCATCCTTGGGCAGATCGAGGCTGGTGCGATCCCCACCCTTGAAGCCAGGGATGTTGACATCCATCTCTTCGCCTTCAAGCCGCGAGGTGATGCCTACGACTGCGATTACCACATCGGCCTGTTTGGCAGCTGCTACGGCAGCGCCCTTGGGGTCTGCCAACAGCGGAGCCCAGACCAGCTTGGTCATAACGCCCATGCCCAGGGTCTGCTCGATTTTGATCGCGTACTTCTTGCCCTTCTCGACTTGAAACTCAGCCGTCATAGGCTGCGGGGCATGCAATCCCGCATCATCGACAATCAGCTTGCCATCGATATACAGGCGATCGGCAAGACCATCCAGGCCAATCGTGTACTTGCCAGATTGAGTTGGCGTGAGGAAGCCAGTCCAGCGCACCGAGAATTCCGTTACGCCTTCCGGCGATGAGAGCCGCGACTCCCAGCCAAAATCGACGCTGGGGTCGACGCGTGTCAGAATCACGTCTCCTTTTAATTCCTTGCCGGCAAAGTACTCGGCTTTCAGGCCCGGCTTGCCATCTGGAGTGGTGAGGAACGAGCCCGCGACGGGCGAGGGCGGACGCAGGAAATCCGTGCCCGGCTCAAACGAGACCTTCGCATCCGGAAACTGCTTCTTGATGCCGTCGAGTGCAGTGGTGGCTCGCGAGGGCTTGCCGTTGTAGTTGCCTTCGAGCACATCGATCTGGTCAGCCAGGGGGCCTACCACGAGGATCTTTTTGGCGGTTACGGAGAGCGGCAATACTCCATCGTTCTTGAGCAGGACCATCGTCTTGCGCGCTGCTTTCAAGGCCAGCTGACGATGAGCTTCGGTGTCGTTCTCACTGATGGCAATCTGCGCGTACTTCACCATCTCCGGCGGGTCGAACTGCCCCAGCTTGAAGCGCGCCATGAATAGACGGCGTAGGGAGACATCGATATCGGCTTGCGAGAGGAGACCTTGTTTTACGGCGTCGATGTACTTGACGTAATCCGAGTTGTCGTTATTCCGGGCGACAAAATCGGCGCATTCATTGTCAGTGCCGGCTTTGAGTGAAACCGCTGCGGCCTCAGCCAGGGTATTCACGTAGTGGTGGCCGTTTTGGATGTCCTCAACCGCACCACAATCAGAGACTACGTAGCCCTGGAAGCCCCACTTGCCGCGCAGTGTGTCCTGGAGCAGGAAGGTATTCGCACAGCCGGGTTGGCCCTTCACGGAGTTATATACGCACATGACTGAGCCGGCTTTGCCCTCCGTTACGGAGGCGCGGAATGCAGGCAGGTAGGTGTCTTCCATGTCATGCTTGGAAACATCGACGTCGAAGAAGTGGCGCATCGGCTCGGGGCCACTATGCACGGCATAATGCTTCGGTGTTGCGATGACGCGGTAGTATTTCGGGTCGTCGCCTTGCATGCCGGTCACGAAGGCTACGCCCATGCGGCCAGTAAGGAACGGATCTTCGCCATAGGTCTCCTGACCGCGGCCCCAGCGGGGATCGCGAAATATGTTGATGTTGGGCGACCAGAACGTGAGGCCCTCAAAGATGTCGGTGCGGCCCTGGCGAACCGCTTCGTGGTGCTTGGCGCGGCCTTCTGTGCTGATTACAACAGCGACTTCGTGCAGCAGGGGCGTATCCCATGTAGCGCCCATGCCTATTGCCTGCGGAAATACGGTTGCTATGCCGCTGTTGGCGACGCCGTGAAGTGCTTCACTCCACCAGTCGTATGCGGGGACATTCAGGCGGGGGATGGCTCGGGACTGATTGACTAGCTGCGAGGCCTTTTCTTCGAGGGTCATGCGGGCGATGAGGTCGTCTACGCGCTGCTGCATTGGCAGGGCGGGATTCATATAGGGGGCATCCGCGTTCTGGGCGTATCCAGTGGCAGCCATTAGACCCGTAAGTAAAACGATTGCGCCGAGTCTCGAAGCGTATTTCAAATGCATGCATTTTCTCCCGTAATTGTGGTTGCTGAGCCGCGTCGCTGGGCGCGCGGGTTTGGATTGCGATAAAGCGATTTATTGCTTCCGATCTGAAACATTATTTGTATGGAAGAACGGTGTCAAGAAGTGAAATCTGGAGGTCATTTTGAGTCGAAAAAGCGCACTTTTTGGCACGCTACGTATGAGTTGGTTAGGCTAAGATCTGGGGCGTTTGATGCCCTGGATATGAGCGTATCTGACTAAGGTTAATCGACGCTGAGTTACCAGTCGGTTAACGTGCCGTCGAGCTTGCGGGCTACGGGGAGGTAGGCACGCTGGTAGGGGTATTTTGCCGCGAGGGCCTCATCGAGTTCGACACCGAGTCCGGGAGCGTTTCCGGGGTGCATGTACCCGGAGTCGAAGTTGTAGCTGTGGGGAAAGACCTGGTCGGCGAGAGCGGTGTGAGGCATGTGCTCCTGAATTCCAAAGTTGTGGATGGCCATGCCGAGGTGCAGAGCGGCGGCCATGGTGACGGGCGAGAGATCGGTGGCTCCATGGTAGCCGGTGCGGACCTGGTAGAGGGCGGCGAAGTCGGCGATCTTCTTTGCGTGGGTTATGCCGCCGCCGTGAACGACGGAGATGCGGATGTAGTCGATGAGTTGCTGGCGGATTAGTTCGTGAGCGTCCCAGACGGAGTTGAAGACTTCTCCGGTAGCGAGAGGCGTGGTGGTGTGGCGGCGGATGAGGGCGAAGCTTTCCTGATGTTCAGCCGGGGTTGGATCTTCGAGCCAGAAGAGGTGGTAGGGCTCCAGTTCCCTGCCGAGTCGCGCGGCCTCAATGGGAGTGAGGCGGTGGTGCACGTCGTGAAGGAGGTGCAATTCGTCACCGACGCTGTTACGAATCTGTTCAAAGAGTTTCGGCGCGAAGTTTAGATAACGCTCGGAGGACCAGAGGCTTTCGCTGGGGAGGCCGCGCTCGGCGGGTTCATAGGGCTTGCCTGCCCTGGGCACTCCATAGCTGGAGGCAACTCCGGGCACTCCGGCCTGGGCGCGTACGGCAAGGTATCCCTGATCCATGGACTGCTGCACGGAATCAATGGCGGCGGGAATGTCCGCTCCAGTAGCGTGAGCATAGACGAGGCAGCCCTGACGGCTGGCGCCGCCGAGAAGGTTGTAGACGGGCGTGTTGAGGGCCTTGCCTTTGATATCCCAGAGAGCGACGTCGACGGCCGCGATGGAGGCCATGGTGACGGGACCGCGGCGCCAGTATGCGCCGCGATAGAGATATTGCCAGATATCTTCGATCTGAGAGGGGTCGCGGCCAAGGATGCAGGGGATGACATGCTCCTTGAGATAGGCTACGACGGCGAGTTCGCGGCCGTTGAGAGTCGCGTCTCCCAATCCATAGATACCCTCGTCGGTCTCAATTTTCAGGGTGACAAAGTTGCGGTCGGGCGAGGTGACGATGACTCTGGCGGCGATGATCTTCATTGCGTTCCTTTGGTGCTGGGTTCGTTCGATGGAGTTATCTCAATGTAGTCCACGGGTGCCGGTTCCTTCTGGTCAGGCTGCGCGCGCAGGGTGATACGGTCTCCCGGTTTGAGGGGTACGTGATGCGCGGTGAAGCGTGTGGAGGTATGGCCATTCGGCTCGGCTTGCACGACCGCCGGAGGGAGGAGATCATCTGCGAGCCAGCGTGCAACGGGAGTGTCGTTCACGAGTAGATCATAGTGCGAGACGCCGGTGCGGAGATCGAAATACTGCACGGCGATATCGTAGTTGCCAACGGCGGCGGAGTAGGTGGTGGTGAGGCTACAGGCCGAGGCACGATTGCAGGCGACCGCCTTGCCGCGTGAGGCCGTCTCCCAAGGATGCACGTCGATGGGGAGGTAGCCATCGGCGGTCATGGACTCGGCCTTGATGCGTCCCGGCCAATTCCCTACCCGGTGTTGTGCGTCGTCGATGCCGCTGATCTTCTGGAACCATTGGTTGATGGCGTCGCGCCAGACGTCGGCGTGGCCAGCCTGGTATGTGAGCAGGTCGAGCGTCTGCTGGTAACGCTGGGGGTCGATCTTTCCCTTCAATGCGGACCATTGCGGTGCATAGGTGGCTGCGGTTGCGGCTCCCTCATAGTGCGAATCGTAGATGTGTTGGATCACGGTTTTGCCGCTGTGGAGGACGTGGGTGTAGGGGACGTGGTGCATGAAGAGGAGCAGTTCGTCGGGGCAGGTAGCGAGCGATTCATACTTTGCGGCGAGTTGAGGCGGGTACTGGCCGATGTAGCCGGTGCCGGTGGCGACGGTGCGATCCATGCCGATGCCGTCGTGGTCGGCCCGAATCCACTGGCCCCAGCCGTTATGGTCGGCGGTGTCGATACCGGGGCCGTAGTGGACACCGAGGATATCAGTGAGCGTGCCTGCGCCGAGTGGTCCGGTGTAGCTCTCATAGGTATGCCAGCTTTCAAGCTGCAGTTTGTCGACGGTGGCTAGCACCTGTGAGTCGTTGCCGAAGGTCTGCCGGGTCCACTCTTCGACGATCTCCTGCGCCGACAATTGTGGATTCCACGCGAGGCGGCCGAAGCCGTAGAGATTCGCCATTGCTAGCGGATGATGGAGCCAGTTTGAGTCGAGTCCCACATTGGCTACGCCGACGAAGCCGCCGAGTGGTTGCTGGAACCGCTGGCCGCTGACGATGTCGCGAACAAAGGTGGTCTTGTCGTCAACGCGCAGGTCGGTATCGAGCGCGGTCTTCCACATCGGGACGAGGTAGAGGAGATGGCGCTGCTGCCCCGTGTATTCCTGGGTGACCTGAAGCTCAATGGCCTGATTGGTGTGGCGCAGAGCAGCGAACAGAGGCGAGACGGGCTCGCGCGTTTGAAAGTCTATGGGACCGTGCTTGATCTGGATGACGACATTGGGTTCGAACTTTCCATCGAGCGCGGCGAAGTTGTCGTAGCCTGCGCGGGCACGATCGGCCTTGAGATCGTTGTAGTCGAGATGGTGGTTGTAGACGAATCCGCGATAGAGCACGACGCCTTGATGGGGAGCGAGCGCGCGGGCGAGGACGTTGGCCGCCTCAGCGGGAGTGCGGTGGTATTGCGACGGGCCGGCGCGGCCTTCGCTGTCGGCCTTGACGACGAAGCCGCCGAAGTCGGGGATGAGCTGATAGATCTCGTCTGTCTTGGACTGCCACCAGCGAATGACGTTGGGGTCGAGCGGATCGAAGGTGTCGAGGCCTCCGACGACCTGCGGGCTGGAGAGATCGACGGAGAGCGAGAGCGCGACACCCCAAGGACGGAGGGCATCGGCGATGCGGGCGAACTCAGAGAGCATTTCGGGGGTGAGCGTGCGGAGATCGGAGTTGACGTTGTTGACGGTGACCGAGTTGATGCCGGTGGAGGCGAGGAGGCGGGCGTAGTCGCCGGCGCGGGAGAGATCGTCGCGCACATGACCGGCGTCAAAGAAGATGCTGCGCCCGGCGTATCCGCGCTCAATGGAGCCATCCAGGTTGTCCCATTGATTGACCCAACGAATGGGTGTAGCGGGAGCGTCAGAAAGATGGTTAAGCGTATGAAGAGGCTGCTGGCGCGCAATGGCCGCGATGAAGCGGAAGACTCCGTAGAGCTGGGCGCGAGGGGTGTTGCCGCAGATGATCCAGTAGGTGTGGCCTGCGTGTTGATAGCTCTCGATGGTGAAGGCGTCGGGCGAAGTGGCGAGAAGCTGCGGTGAGTGGCCGAGCATGTCCTTGACCGCAGAGGGCGAAGCGAGAATGAAGGCATCTGCCGCGTGCGGCGGGGCTTTGCTCTGGGTAAGGGCGATGCCGAGTTGCGAACTGAGAGCGCGCGAGAGTTCGTGAGCGGCACTTTGCGAGACGGGATCGTCGCTGGGCTGAACGATGGTGCGCGGAAGAAGCAGGTACTGGCGAAGCGCGGCGGCGTCTGAGACGGGTGCATAACGAAGCCAGCCCTCTGCTCCTGTCTCAGCGAAAGCTGGGAGGGTGACGAGTAAGGACATGAGCGCGAGGAAGGATGTTGCGGCGAAACGTGCGCGCGGGCGTGGAGGTTGCGTCATTGCGGCAACCGGAAGGATGGATTTCGGAGCATAGAAGGAGTGTATGACGCAATTGTGCCGGGGTGTGGCGGGAAATTGATTTGCTATTTGGTGGCGGTGAGATCTTCAGCAAAGAAATCAATCGAGTTAGGGGGCGCGAAATGGGTGGTTGAGCTGCGTCTAATGGAGTGCAGGGGCCGTCTATGGAGCAGGCTGCGTCCGGGTAGGTGCGCGGCCGGGAGAGAGATATGAACGTTGCGAAGCGGTTGGTACTTTTTGTAGGGGCATTTGTGGTGGCGCTTTCACTTACGGCCTTGGCGCAGGATGCACCGCAGCGGCCCGAGGGCGGCGGACCTGGCATGATGGGCCGCGGGCAGGGCGTGGGTGGGACGGTGACCGCGATCGCCGGGAGCGACTACACGATCAAGACGGAAGAGGGCGACGCCTATAAGGTGACCACGACGGTGAACACGCGGATCATGAAGGATCGGCAGCCGGCGAAGGCGAGCGACATCCACGTGGGCGACATGCTGATGATTGGCGGAGTGGTGGATGCGAAGGCCAAGACGGTGGGCGCGGCGTTCGTGGCGGTGGTGGATGCTGAGCAGGTCAAGAAGATGCGCGAGGACCTGGGCAAGACGTGGGTGGCGGGCAAGGTGACGGCGATTGACGAGACGAAGATCACGATTCATCGCGTGGACGGGGTGAGCCAGACGATCGCGGTGGATGAGAACACTTCGTTCCGGAGCCGCAGGGAGAGCGTGACCCTGGCGGATATCAAGGTTGGAGATAACGTGAATGCGCGCGGCGCTGTGAAGGACGGCGTGTTTGTGGCGGCGGAGCTGGGTGTTGGCGGGCCGGGCGGCGGGATGATGATGCAGGGCGGCGGACGGCGTGCTGGTGCTGGTGGCGGCGCGGGAGCTGGTGGAGCGGGCGGGGGGAGCACTCCTGCTACGACGGACGGAGCCAAATAGCTGGCAGGGACGTCTATCGAGTAGCACGCCTATTTCATTGAGGAACTGCGATTGAGGGATGCGAGGACCACTGCCGGTAGAGTCGCCCGCGGGCTTGCCGGGATGGTGCTGGGAGTATTGCTGCTGGGCGCCGGCGTGGCACAGGGCCAGCAGGTTGCTCCGGTAGCGCCGTCTGCTGCGCCTGCTTCGCCGGTAGAAGCGTTGCCGGCGACGCCGGTTCCTGTTACTACGCAGGCAGGTGGGACGATTCACGGCACGGTGAAGTCGGGGAGTATTCCCCTGCCGGGTGCGAGCGTGACGGCGAAGAACACGCTGACCGGGAAGACGTACACGACAACTACCGACATCACGGGCGCGTACACGATGTCGATTCCGCAGAATGGGCGGTATGTTTTGCGGGTGGCGCTGGCGGCATTTGCTTCGACCACTAAGGAGGCGCTGCTAAATGCTACTTCGAGGGATCAGCTGGCTGATTTTGTGCTGGTGCTGGCTTCGCGAGCGGCAGCGCAGGACGAGCGTGAGCAAGCGGGTGTAGCGGGAGCGCTGCGGCAATATGGTGTGGGCACGCAGAATCTGAACCTCATGGGCGCGGCGGCCGGGTTGATTGATGCCGGGGCGGGCGGCGGGAATGCGGGGGCGCAGCTGCCTTCGATGGCTAGCAATCCGGATGTTTCGGGCGACTCGGTTGCGGTTAGCGGGCAGAACGGAACTACGAGTCCCTTCGCCGGAATGAACGGCGACCAGATGCGGATGAACTTCGACAACATGGAGCAGCAGCAGGCTCTCTCGCAGATTCCTGGGCAGCAGGGTGGCGGTGGAGGACCGGGAGGCGGCTTCGGCGGAGGCGGGCCTGTAATGTTTGGTGGCGGGCGTGGGGGTCGCGGATTTAATTTTCGCAATCTGAAGCCGAACCAGCCGCATGGAGCTTTCTTTTGGAATGGCGGCAACTCTGCGCTGGATGCGCAACCCTACGATCTGCGAGGGCGTGCGCTGGAGCAGCCGGGCTACAGTTCGAACCGCTTTGGACTGACGTTCGCGGGCGCGCCTTATATTCCCAAGCTGATGAAGAAGGCGAGCACGAAAGACTTCGTCTTTCTGACGTTGTCGGGGCAGATGGTTTCGTCGCCATTCAACCAGTATGGAATTGTGCCTACGGTGGCGGAGCGGTCTGGCGACTTCAGCGGGCTGACCGACTCACAGGGTCAGCCGGTGATTATTTATGACCCGACGACGGGTCAGCCTTTTCCGGGCAACAAAATTACGAGTGGCATAAGCCCGGAGGCGCAGGCATTGCTGGCGTATATTCCTGCGCCTAACGTTTTTACTTCGACGCAGAATTATCATCGCCAGACTACGCAGGACAACAACAACATCAGCGGCGGTGTGCGCTTCGTTCACAACTTCGGCGCGGGCGCGAGTGGGGGCATTCCCGGGATGATTGCGCAGTTTCTCGGGGGCGGGTCCGGGGGCCTGCACCAGAACATGAATGTGAATTTCAACACCAGCCACGCGACGAGCGACGTGGTGAATCTGTTTGAGAATCTGGGCGGCAACCAGGAGAGCAACAGCTACTCGCTGGCGGTGGGTTACACGCTGGGATACGGCAAATTTAATAACACGCTGACCTTCAACTGGAATCGCACGAACTCGCAGCTGAGCAACTTTTATACGAACAAGACGGATGTAGCGACGGAAGCCGGGATACTGGGGCCGGATGGAAACCCGGTCAATTCAAACCCGTTCAACTATGGCGTGCCGAATCTGGTGATGAGCCAGTTCAACGGCTTGAACGAGACGCAGCCGAACTTCCGCGTGAACGAGACTTTCTCACTTTCTGAAGCCAGTTCGTGGAACCACGGCAAGCACAACATTCGTTTCGGCGGGGATTTCCGTCGGGTTCATCTAGACCTGGCGGGCGGCACCAACTCGACGGGCAGCTTTTATTTCACGGGGCTGTTCACGCAGGAGCCGGGCACAACGCAGAACGGTAATCAAGGCGGCTCCGGCAATGCCTTCGCGGATTTCCTGCTGGGGATGCCGCAGGAGTCGACGATACAGGCTCCGCAGCAGAAGGCGTACATGCGCGCCAATGTGTGGGATGCTTTTGTCCAGGATGATTGGCGCATCGCTCCGAAGTTCACGGTGAATGTGGGGCTGCGCTACGAATATTTCTCTCCTTATTCAGAGACGAATGACCGGCTGGCGAACCTGGACCCTTCGAACGGCTTTATAAATGTTGTTCCCGTGTATCCGAATGGAGAAAGCCCGTATTCAGGAAAGTATCCTCGCAGCCTGATTGAGCCGGATCGTACTGCCTTTTCTCCGCGCATCGCATTCGCGCTGCGGCCGTTGAAGGACACGGTGGTACGCGGCGGCTATGCGATCAACTACACCAATGGCCAGTACGCAGGCTTCATACAAGACCTGGCGTACCAGCCACCTTTTGCGAACGTGCAGACGAACGAAGTAACGCAGGGCGCGGATATTTCGCTGGCCAACGGCTTCCCTGCTCCGCAGACGATTGGCAACTACGGCATCAACAAGAACTACAGGCTGCCGTATGTGCAAGTGTGGAACTTTGATATCCAGCGCACCCTGCCGCTGGGGATCGTGCTGAATGTTGGCTACAACGGGGCGAAGGGTACGCGGCTTTCCATCATCAGCGCTCCGGGGATTTACGACAACGTTCCGGCGAGTGGAGTGCTGTTTAACTGGGAGGACTCGCTGGCCTTCTCAAACTTCAACGCGCTGGTGGTGCGAGCGCGCAAGCGGCTACAGGAAGGAATCTCGATGGGTGCGACTTATACATGGTCCCACTCGATTGACAACGCATCGTCGGTCGGGGGGACATCCCCAATCGTTGCGCAGAACTGGCAGAACCTGGTGGCGGAGGAAAGCAACTCCAGCTTTGACCAGCGGCAGGCGCTGCGCGGCGATGCGATGTATGAGCTTCCCTTTGGTCCGGACAAGCACTACCTGAGCAATGGAAGCTGGCTGTCAAAGACGCTTGGGGATTGGAACCTGCAGACGACTTTCACCTTCGCAACAGGTACTCCGTTGACGCCGAGCATCGCAGCAGCGGTGTCAGACGTTGCTCGCGGCACTGCGGGGTCGCTGCGTCCGAACCGTGTGCAGGGCACTTCGATCACGGCGGGTGGTGGGTCAGTGAACAACTGGTTCAACACGGGTGCATTCACAACTCAGTTTGCGCCGGGACAACTCTACGGTACGGCGTCGCGCTTCTCAATCGCGGGGCCGGGGACGGTGGTGGTGAATTTTTCTCTTTCGAAAACCTTCCAATTTGGAGAGACGCGCGGATTGGAAGTGCGGGCAACGGCGGCGAATGCGCTGAACATTGTGCAATACGCGGGGGTGGATACGCAGTATGACTCGCCCTCGCTGGGCCAAGTAACGTCCACGCGCACGATGCGGCAGATTACGGCGCTGGCGCGGTACCGGTTCTAGGAGATGCGGATGTTGCAGGCAGGTTTGCGGAGGGTCGGCTGGATTGCAGCGCTGGTGAGCACAGGGCTTTGGTGCGCTGGTGCGCTAGCGCAACAGAGCGCCCCACCCCAGAATGCCGCGTCGCAAGATCAGGCTTCGGCGAACGAGTACACCTTCAAAGTGAACAGCGACCTGGTGCTGACGAACGTGGTGGCGCGCGATAAGAAGACAGGCGCGGTGGTAACGGGGCTGACGGCAAATGATTTCACGATTCTGGAAAACGGCAAGCCGCAGCACATTGTAAGTTTTGATTTCGAAAGCATTGACCAGGCGACACCGCTGAATGAAGCAACGATCAGCGGAAGATCGGGGCCGCTGGTTCTGGGGAAGAACAATGTGGCGACGCCGGAGCAACTCCGCGATCATCGGCTGATCGTATTTTTCTTCGACCTGATGTCGATGCAGCCGGAGGATCTGGATCGTTCAGTAAAGGCGGCTCGCGATTATGTGAACAAGCAGATGCAGGCTGCGGACCTGGTGGCGCTGGTATCGCTGGATACCGGGCTTTCGCTGGATCAGGATTTCACCTCGGACAAGCAGGCGCTGCTGGTGGGGATTGGGCGCTATAACGGCTCGCAGGGCCAGGGCATGCAGGCGGGTGCGACGGGCACGAGCAACCAGGTTGAGGACTCGAGCGGCTACACTCCCGACGAGAGCGAATACAACGATGTGAATACAGACCGCGAGCTGTATGCGATTGGAGCGATTGCGAAGTCGCTGGCATATATCAACCAGAAGAAGTCGCTGCTGTATTTTTCGGGCGGGCTGACGCGTGATGGCATTGAGAACCAGGCGTCGCTGCGCAGCGCGATCAACTCGGCGGTGCGAGCGAATCTTTCCATCTACAGTGTGGACACGCGGGGGCTGCAGGCTATATCGCCGTTGGGCGATGCGAGCACCGGCAGTGCGCGGGGCACGGGCGCGTTCAGTGGCGCGGCACTGCAGAACAATATGGATTCGAATTTCAATTCGCAGGAGACGCTGGCGACGCTGTCTTCAGACACGGGCGGCAAGGCGTTCTTCGATTCGAATGATTTTGCGCCGGCATTTCAACGCATTCAGCAGGACACGTCGGCGTATTATCTGCTGGGCTTTCACTCGACGAATCCTGTGCGCGACGGGCGCTATCGCAAGCTGACGATCAAGCTGAACCGCAACGATGTAAAGCTGGAGTACAGAGGCGGGTATTATGCGCCAGCAGACTATCGCCACTCTAACAAGGAAGACCGCGAGCGGCAATTGGAAGAGCAATTGGAGAGCGATCTACCGGCTACGGATGTTGCGGTGTATCTGCAGGCGCTTTACTTCCGGCTGGACGATAATCGCTATTTCATTCCGGTATCGATTGTGGTGCCGGGATCGCAAATTCCGTTTGTGAAGGGTGGCGATCGCGAGAAGGCAACGCTGGACATTATCGGCCAGGTGAAGGACGCGCAGGGCCGTGGAATTGGAGATGCGCGCGAAACGGTCAAGCTGGCGATTGACCAGGCGCAGCAGGTGGAGCGCAAGAATATTCAGTATTCAACGGGGTTTACGCTGCCGATTGGCAAGTATCACTTGAAGTTTGTGGTGCGCGAGAACGAGACGGGGCGCATGGGTTCGTTTGAGACGGACATCACGGTACCGGATCAGCGCAAGAGTCCGCTGAAGCTGAGTTCGGTAGTGCTGGCGA
This sequence comes from uncultured Acidobacteriaceae bacterium, assembly GCA_963725995.1. GTDB lineage: Bacteria > Acidobacteriota > Terriglobia > Terriglobales > Acidobacteriaceae > JANXZS01. The sequence goes on from CAVSAX010000022.1 coordinate 155,702, forward strand.
GCCAGCGCGTTCCGAATACGAACAAGAAGGCGGATAGCCCGCTGGTACGCGACGGAGTGGAGATGGTGCCGAATCTGCCGCATGTTTTCCGGCAGGATCAGCATCTCTATTTCCTGTACGAGGTGTACGCGCCATCGAAAGCTACTGCGGCCCAAGGGACCGCGGCGGTTGGTGGCGGGGCGGCGCCTGCTGCGGCGGCAAAGAATGGGAAGAGCGCGGTTCGCGTGCTGACGAGCATTGAATTTCTGAGTGGGACGAACAAAGTGTTTGAGACGCCGCTGGTGCAGGCTACGGAGATCAACGTGCCGAGTCGCGACGCCGTGGCGTTTCAATTTGATGTGCCACTGGCGGATCTGAAGGCGGGCGTGTATATCTGCCAGATCAACGTGATTGACGATGCGGGCGGGAGCTTCAGTTTCCCGCGGACGGCGCTGCTGATCCGCGATGCACAGCCGGCGGTGGTGGCTCCCACTGCTGCGCCTGCCGCGGCACCCTCGGGGCGCTGAGCTATTTTACGGCGGACATGCCGGGCTCGATCCAGGAGAAGAGGAAGCTGGTGACCTCAGGAAATTGCGAGGCGATGAGGCCTACGAGCGGGATGCCAACCATGGATGCAACCTTGGCGTAGAAATCGAAGTCGAGCTTGCCGGGGGTTTGCTCGGTGGTGCGGCTGAGGATGGCGTCGCGATTGATTGATGAATACGTGGCGATAATGACGAAGGCGAGGCCGCCGAGTAGCGCGGTGAGTCCGACCATCAGGGTGTGGCGATTGATGTAGGGGTAGCTGGTGATGGTCCATACGAGGAGCAGGTAGAGCATAGCGGCAGTGGCGAGCCGGTTGCGCACCTGCACGAGGACGAGGCGGATGTAGTGGATGTAGATGAGTGCGAGCCACTCCTCGCGGAGCTCGCGGATGCGGTCGGCGACGGGGCGCTTCTCATCGGCATCTAGCTTCACTTCAGTATCTTTTTCCTGGAGGCTGTCTGAGGCGGTGATGCGGCCCACTTCGTCCTTCCACGAGAGACAGAGTGCCTTGAGGACTGAGTCGGCTGCCTGGGCGAGTTGCGCCTGCACATGCTTGAATTTCTCGACGATCTCGGCGGGGCTGGGCGGCTTCTCCTGAATCTTGCTCCACATCTCGCTGGTGGTGCTGCGCAGACTTGTTCCGTCTACTGACTGCGTGGCGACGTCGTTCATCACGGCGCGTTCTGACTGCTCAAGAGCGCGCATGAGGGCGCGGTACTGGGTTAATCCTGACTGAGGGATTAGCCAGAGGTCTTTCCAGGTCAGGCCGCTGATGGCGCTGAAGCCGCGGCGCAGGGGGCAGGCTTCCAGAGGGTCGAGGCAGTACTTTTTGAGGCGGCTCCAGAGAATAAAAGCCATCAGCAGGTCGCGCAGCATGAGGGTGAGGACGACAAAGACGAGCAGCGTAATAGCAAAAGTTACGTGCGAGCCTTCGAGCGTTCTGGGGCGGAGCTGCATGGTGAATCCGAGGGCAAGAATGGGGCCGACGATGAGCACGGTGACGAGGAGATTCGCCTTGTGCGCCTTTGAGTGTTTGGGCCACTGAAGCAGCTTTGTGACTGGTGAGACGGATTCCTCAGAGGGGCAGTTGGGAACGCACTCCACGTTTGCGGGAAGACGCGGGGCGAGCGAGGTACCGAAGGTGAGGCGTCCGAGATAGTTGAAGAGGGCGATGCCGATTCCGCCCAGTGCGAGTAGTAGAGGCAGGGTGGGCGAGTCGCCGCTGAAGGGATATGCGGCGCGGTAGAGAAGGAACTGCGGCCGGCCGTCAAAGGTTTGAGATGAATATGGGATCCAGAGCCAGACGAGAATCCACAGCAGGCACGCAGCGATAAAAAAGACGAGGCTGTTAGGGATGAGCTGCGCTATTGTGAGCGCCGGCGGGATGGCTGCGTCTGGCTGGAGTTTTGCTTGCCGCTCAGTGCGCAGCCGCCACCACAGTTTTGCTGAGCCGAGCGAGAGGGCGGCCACTCCAAATGCAATCGCGACGATGGTGCGGTAATCGGGAATGAGTGGGATACCTCTCGGAACTGCGAGCAGGCAGAGCATGAGGACGCCGAGCGCGCACAAGGCGAGTTGCAGCCAGAGTTTCGCAGCGCGCGTGGATTTGTCAGCCAGGCTGTAGCGCGTCCCAGCGATTCCGGCCATGAGAGGAAGTTCCAGGCACTTGCCTGCGTGCAAGAAGGCAAGGATGAGGGCTATTGCGATGGCAAAGCGGAGTGATCGCGGGAGAAGATCGGAGGCAATCCCCTGCAGTCCTCTTGTGTCGTCGGCATTGAACGGGATCGAAGGCAGGTTGATGGGGGCTTTGTCGCCGGTGTCTTCGAGAACGGCGAGTGGCCAATAGGCTCCGTGACCGACGGCTGAGAACCAGATCGGCGGGCGGGTTGTCCTATGGATGGGCGAAGTGTAGTCGAGCAGTTGAACTGCGTGGGGACCGCGCGGGCCACCGCGATACTGCATATCCAGAAGATAGGTGGTGGCGTTGTAGACGCCTTCCGAATCGCCGTTGGAGAAGGAGCGCATTCTCTTCCCGTTGCCGGCGAAATCGTTGGCTAGCTTGCTCCACTCGCGATCGCGCGGGATCAAGGGCCACGGGCTGACTGCGAACATGTTGTGATAGACGCCGCCGTCTCCCGAGCGGAGGAAGAGGACGTCGGTGCCCCGGACGATGACCATGACATTGGGAGCTTCGCGCGCGAGCATCTGGGCCACGAAGAGTTCGTCGAGAACGTCGGTGGCACTGAGCAACACAGCCTTGATGTGGTGCTGCTCAAGAATGGCGGCGATCTGCCCCATGCTACCTTCCTGCGAAACGGGAAGTTGCTGGCGGGCGTAGCTGGGAACCGAATCCTCTGCTTCGTGCTGCTCGTCGAAATCGAGAGTGAGGCTGACACTTGCGGGGGCGTTGGTGCTGCCGAATCCCCAAACGCCATTTTTCTGGTAGGCGCTGCGCAGGTGAGCTATGCCGCGGGGAAAGCCGAGTTTGAGAGGCTGACTGCCAATGTTGGTTTCGTGCTGGCTGAGGTTTCCGAAGCCACTCTCATCTTCGCTGAGCTGCGCGATTTCGTTCGGCTGCAGATGACCGTTGGACAGCAGGAAAGCGATGACGCGCTCCATTTCGACATTCACCGGAGAGCCGAACGAGACGAAGGTATCGGCTGCATCCTTGTCGTCGGTACAGACGGGATCTGCGGCTGTGGGCGTTTTGCGAGTTGGAAGAAAATCAGCGCAGGCCCAGTCGCTGACGGTGCCGCTGGCGATGGTGACCCTAGTTGTCTCCAGCGGAGCGCCCTTGGCCTTCGCCTCTTCAAGCAAGTTGCGCAGCGTGTTGCCGGAGCCGGTGAAGGTTGGGCCCGCGATGCTGAGGTGATCCTTGTTCGCGGCAAAGACTGAGAACTCGCGAAGAGCCTCTTGAAACTGTGCGCGGTTGATGCCGCTGGTGGGCGAGTCGGTAACGAGGAAGAGCACTATCGACGGTTTATCCGCTTGCGCGGGTCGAAACAGAAGCACGCCGGGGTACTTCTCGCGTCCCTGTTCGTAGAGGCGCTGCTGCTGGCGGCTTTTCAATCCGTCGGTGTCGGCCTTGGTCCCTGCAGAAGTAGACCAGGGGAGCCAGTAACCCTGGTATTGAAATCCGCTATCCTGCAGCGCGTCTTCATAGGCATCGATCATGCGGTCGAAGATGAGAGCCAGGTGCGTGTGCACGGGATCGGGAGCAAAGGCAATGATCACTTCGGGAGCTTTAGGGCCGAGCGCTGCGACCGCAACCGGATCGGGGGCAGGGGCAGTGCTGGAGGCGATGCAAGTGGTACCGGGCAGATCCATGAAGGCGCAGAGCTTTTCGCCGAGCGATTTCTGTGCGGCCAGCCGTCCTGACTGGCCGGGATCGTTATCCATCTCCTCGGCCCAGGAAAGTGTGGTTGACGCCTGCTGTGATTCACTGCTGACCGGCTCAGACGATGAGCTTGAGGTGACGGCCTCAGAGGTAGCGAGCCCGGATGGGCCGGCCCACGTGAAGCGCAGTGGCCGCCATGCCTACCATCAGAAGACTTGCCAATAGCGGACGCTGGGACATGAGCGACCCCACTGCTGAGTATGAATGCGACGTGCGAAGGAAATGGCCGATTGGGTTCCAGTTCAGATAAAGAGGCTGGGTATGAATTGAAAGGAACCCGATTCAATGGTGAACGTGCAGAAGGGAACGTTTCACCGAATCCACAGGGGCATGCCGGCAGTTAAGACGGGCCCGGAACGAGATCAGCCGCTCTAGGTATCGATGCGGATGCTGACCGTTGGCGCGGGAGTCGAAGAGAAACCTGCTGGGCGAAGTGTATATCCATTTCGCGTTTGATTGGCAAAATTGTGCAACACAAATGGTGCGTGCGGAGCCAAGGTGTGATCAAGATCGACACGATGCGGGCGTGCAGGTATCGACTCACACCTGCAGCACGTCGCCGTCGCGCGCGACCATTTCGTACAGCACCGGATTGACGAAGAAGCCGATGAAGAGGCGCGAGATCAGGCCGGCGACGATGACGATGGCGAAGGGCTTCTGCGTGTCGGAGCCGATGCCGGTGGAGAGTGCGGCGGGCAGCAGGCCGAGGCAGGCGACCAGCGCGGTCATCATGATGGGGCGCAGGCGCAGCAGCGAAGCCTCGCGCGTGGCTGTGCGGATGTCCATTCCTTCCTGCCGCAGCTTGTTGATGTAGGAGACGAGGATGACGGCGGTTTCGACCGAGACGCCCAGCAGCGCCAGCAGGCCGAGGACGGACGAAACGCTGAACGGCGTGTGCGTGAGCTTGAGCGCGATCAGCGCGCCGACCGGCTCGGTGATGACGACGCCGAGCGCGATGGTGACGGGGAATTTGAAGTTGCCGTAGAGCGCGAACAGGATCATGAAGATCAGCAGCACGGCGAGCGGACCGATGAAGTACATCTGGACTTGGCTTCGAGGAACTGGCTGTATTCGCCGCCCCACGCCATGCTGGTAGCCCTGGGGCAGGGACACGGCTTTGTCGACGGCGGCCTGGCCGTCGTGCACGGCACGCTCGAGGTCGCGGCCTTCGATGCTGTACTGCACGCCGATGTAGCGCGAGTTGTTTTCGCGATAGATGAAGGACGCGCCGTTGCCCTGCGTGATGTTCGCCAGCTGGCTGAGCGGGATCTGCTGGCCGTCGGGCGTGCCGACCAGCAGGTTGCCGATCTCGTGCGCGCTGCTGCGGAATTGCGGCTGCATGCGGACGACGAGGTCGAAGAGCTTTTCGCCCTGAATGACCTGCGTGGCGGCCTGTCCGCCGACGGCGGCTGGATGACGGCTTCGACGTCGGCGACGTTGATGCCGTAGCGGGCGATCTTGTCGCGGTCGACGTCGATCAGCAGGCTGGGCTGGCCGAGTTCGCGAACGACGGTGAGGTCGGTGAAGCCGGGAACTTTCGACGAGCGCGTTCTTGATCTGGATGCGCCTTGTCTTGCAGGACGTTGAGGTCGTCGCCATAGATCTTTACGGCGAGCGAACTCTTCAGGCCGGTGAGGGCTTCGTCGACGGCGTCTTCGGCGGGCTGCGTGTAGTTGAAGATGATTCCGGGGAAGGCCGTCGAGCTTCTTGTTGACGGATTCGATCAGCTGCTTCTTGTTGTCGATGTCGCCGCTCCAGGATTTGTCGTTGTAGGGCTTCAGGCCGACGTAGAACTCGCAGTTGAAGAAGCCGGTGGGGTCGGTGCCGTCGTCGGGACGGCCCAGTTCGGAGCCGACGACCGTGACCTGCGGATACGACATCAGGATGTCGCGGATCTGCGGGGCGATCTTGCTGGCCTCTTCGAAGGAGATGGTGTAGGGCATGGTCGCGCGCACCCACAGCGCGCCTTCGTCGAGGTGCGGCATGAACTCGCCGCCGATGAAGGGGACCAGCAGCAGCGTGCGCGGCGAAGATGAGCATGGCGATCAGCCATGGTCAGCTTCGGGACGGCCGAGGGCCCAGTCGAGCTGCGCGCGTAACTTGCGCTTCATCCACTCGAAGGCGCGATTGTGCTTGTTCTCGTGCACGCCGCTCTTGAACCAGTAGGACGCGAGCACCGGGACCAGCGTAAGCGTCAGGATCAGCGCGCCGATCAGGGCGAAGGACATGGTCTCGGCCATCGGGATGGAAGAGCTTTCCCGAGGGCCCGCTCAGCGCGTAGATCGGCAGATAGCCGGCGATGATGACGGCGACGGAGTAGAAGATGGGGCGGTCTACATCTTTCGCGGCGGCGAGAATGACTTCGTTGCAGGTTGTAGTCCTGGCCCTCGACGCACGGCGAGTTCGCGGTAGATGTTCTCGATCATGACGACGGTGCCGTCGATGACGATGCCGAAATCGATGGCTCCGATGGAGAGCAGGTTGGCGGCGACGTCGTGCGCGTGCAGGACGATGAACGCGAACAGCAAGCGAGAGCGGAATGGTGAGGGCGACGATGATCGCGGCGCGGATGCTGACCAGGAAGAAGATCAGCACGATCAGCACCAGCACCATGCCGCGGAGCAGGTTGCGCCTCGACGGTGTCGGTGGTGAGGTGGACCAGGTCGCTGCGATCGTAGTAGGGATGGATCTTTACGTCCGGGGGCAGGATCTGCTTGTTCAGTTCTTCGGTCTTGGCTTCGACGCCTTTCGAGCACGTTCTGTGTCTGCTCGCCGCGGAGCATGAGGATGACGCCTTCGACGGCGTCGTCATTCTTCTGAAAGCCGAACTGGCCGAGGCGCGGCGCGTGGCCGATGGTGACGTCGCCGATGTCGCGCACGCGGATGGGCACGCCGTTGTTGCGCGCCGACGACGATGTTGCCGATGTCTTCGGTATCTGCGCACCAGGCCGATGCCGCGGACGTAGTAGAACTGTCCGCCCTGCGAATAGAAGCCGCCGCCGGCATTGGAGTTGTTGGCGGCGAGAGCAGCGGTGACCTGCGGAACGGTGAGGTGATAGCCGTAGATGCGCGCCGGATCGAGCAGCACCTGATACTGCATGGTCGTGCCGCCGAAGCCGGAGTCGTCGGCAACGCCGGGGACGGAGCGATAGGCACGCTCGACGACCCAGTCTTCGATGGTCTTCAGCTCCTGCGGAGTGCGGTCGGGGCTTTCGAGCACGTAGCGATAGACGAGGCCGCTGGGGCTGAAGAGCGGCGCCATGACTGGGCGTGACGCCGGTGGGGAGCGTGGCCTGCGCGAGGCGTTCGAAGACGATCTGGCGCGCGAAGTAATCGTCGGTGTCGTCTTCAAAGGTGAGGAGGATATCGGAGAGCCCGTAGAGCGAGATCGAGCGCATCACGATCATGTGGGGCACGCCGTTCATCTCGAGTTCGAGCGGAAGGGTGACGAGGCGCTCGATTTCTTCGGCGGCGTGACCGGGCCACTGGGTGATGATTTCGACCTGCGGGGGCGAGAGGTCGGGATAGGCGTCCACCGGCATGCGCTGGAACGAGAGGATCCCGCCGACGGTGATGAAAGCGGTGAGCATCAGGACCAGGAACCGCTGCCGCAGAGCCGCTTGGACGATTCGATGAATCATTCCGTTGTGGTGGCCACTATCCTAACTTCAGATTCTGAAACTCTCGCGTAGCTATTAACGTTGCAACGAATTTGCGAACTGCAGGAACAGGCTGCCATCACCGATGACCTGATCTCCGGGCTTTAGGCCGCCGGTGATTTGCGTTTGTCCATTTGGACTTTCGCCTATGGTCACGGATCGTCGGCCGAACTCATTCGGAGACGATGCGGCGTACACAAAGGGCTGGTTCTCAGTGTCGCGCAGGATTGCGGCGTCGGGCAGAGAGATGGCGTTCGGGATGGATCCCGCGTTGACGGTGGCGGTGACGTACATATCCTTCTTCAGCTTTTCGCCGGGATTGCTGGTGTCGATGCGCGCCTGCAAGGTGCGCGTGCTGGGATCCAGCGATGCGGCGACGTAGGAGATGCGCCCGTGAAATACATCGGGGTAGCTCTCGGTCTGAATGGAGACCGTGTCGCCTACGCGCACGAAGGGCAGGTCTTTCTGATAGACGTTGACCAGTACCCAGACGCTGCTGGTGTCGGAGATCATGAAGCACTGGGTGGTACCGGGCTGGATGAGTTGCCCGGCGGCGACGTTCTGCTCGACGACTAGGCCGGCGATCGGCGCCTTGACGGGAATCTCGTACGCCTGGGCTCCCTGTGCAACAGCGTCGGGGTCGGTGATTCCGAGGACCTTCAGCGCGGCCTGCGACGCCGCGAGGTCGCTGCCGGCCTGAACTTCAACGGACTCGGCCTGCTCAACGTTCTGTTCGGCGATGGCCTTATGGGCGTAGAGGTCCTTGGCGCGGGAGTAAGCCTTCTGCGCGAGGGCGTAAGCATCCTTGGCCTTCAGATAGTTGGTGCGAAGCTGGGAGTAGTCCGGGCTGGAGACATACAGCATCGGCTCGCCCTGATGCACTCTTTGGCCGGGGACGACTACGACGCGGCTGACGGGGCCACTTACTTGCGTGATGACCGGGGTGGTGCGGAAACCGTTGTAGGCTACTGCGCCGGTGAGGCGTAAGGTGCGGGTAAGCGTAGTCGGCTGGACGTTCACGACCTGCACATGGGACATCTGGTCCTGCGGGATGGAGAAGAGTTGGGCTTCGTCGGACTTCTTTGCGGAGTCGCTGTTTGCGGCGGTGCGGTCGCAGCCGGCAAGAGCGAGAGTGAAGGCCGCGATGGCGGCGAGCGGAAACAAGAATTGCCAGCGGTACAGACGCCCGTTCATGGAAGGGTCCTCGTTCCCAGCGCTTCTTTCAGTTGTTCCATTGCGGTCATGTATGAGGCGAGGGCCTGACGGTACGCTAATTGCGTTGCCCGGTAGCTGCGCTCGGCATCGAGGAAATCCAGCAGGCTGGCGGCGCCGCGCTTATAGGCATACTCGCTGATATCGCGCGAATCCTGCGCCTGATGCAGATAGCCGGAGACGTAGAGCTGCACGACTTCGTCGTTGCTCTTGACGGCTTCGTAGGCGCTGGCGACATCGGAGAGCACGGTGTCGCTGGCGGATTGCTGCTGCTCCTGCGCCTGCGTGAGGGCATAGCCGGTACGTGCGATCTCACCCTGATTGCGATCGAAGAATGGCAGCTGGAAATTGACGAAGAAGGAGGCGGTATTCTGGCTGGCGACGTGGGTGTAGTCCATGGTGCCGTTCACGTCCACCTTTGCATTCGCTTTGGCGAGGTCGATCTGGCTCTGGGCCGCGGTGATGCCGAGTTGAGCGGCGCGATAGTCGGGGCGGGATCGTAGCGCCTCAGCCTGCATATCTTCGCGATTGCCATGCAGAGGCTGATAGGCGAGGTCGCCGACGACATCGAAGTTCTGGGGGACGGCGTCGTATCCCAGCAAGGCGCGCAGAGCGGTGAGGGCCTGCACGCGGGCCAGTCGCGCGGAGGAGACGTCGGTTTGAAACTGGAGAAGCTGCAGCTTAATTTTGAGGTAGTCGCCTTCGCCGATGTAGCCCGCCTTGAGCTGCGCCTCGCTGATATCGACAGTCTGCTGGAAGCCAGTCAGGTCGTCGAGGGCGAATTGCAGGGTGGATTCTGCGAGCAGGACATTGACGAACTGCTGGCCGACGTTGAAGGCGAGCACGCGCTCCATGTCAGCAACCTGCGCGCGGGTAACGGCGGTTTGATCTTTGGCGGCCTGCAACCGGTTCTGGCGCTTATGGCCGCGCTCGAAGAGGTAGCCGACGCCTATATCGAATTGCTGGTTCTCATCAAGATTCTCCACTGAGAACTGGCTGGGCTCGAAGATGGGAACGAACTGGGCGTCGGCAGCCAGGGTGGGATTGGGGCGGAAGTTCGCGGTAATCTCCTGGGCCTCGCTTTGCAGAACCAGGGTGCGACTGGCCTTGATGGCGTGGTTGTGAGCGAGGGCCAGGTCGACGGCCTGATCGATGCTGATGAGGGTGGGAGTCTGTGAAAAGCTCGGGATCGCGAGAAAGCAGAAGGCGCAGAGGAGAGTGAGAAGCTGACCACGCAGCGACGCAGAGTTGAGGTGGCCCGGTCGTTCCTGGAAAGGCAATTTTGCTCTGACTTTCAATGCTGTTGAGCACTCGCCAGGCTCGGGCATCTGTACATGATTCCTCGGTGTGGGAGTGTGAACTGCCCCGAGAGCCATTGTAGATCAGTGGCAATCTGGGCAGCCCGTGAAATCGGGCTGCGGTGTATGGACGCCGCAGCGGGGCGTATGTGAGCCGCCTTGACGGGTAACGGCGATGGGTTGAGACTGCAAGAGCACATGCAGATCGACACACTGCAGCCCTATCCAACTCGTACGTCCCTTTCCGGATTTTGAGCGCACTTCCGCCGGCAGTTAGGGACGGCGGATTCCCCGTCAGAAGATGGACGGGCAGCAATCCTCTAAAGTCTCAATTGGGAGAGATGAATGAAGATCACAGGAAACACGATGTTGATAACGGGCGGCGGTTCGGGCATAGGCCGCGGGCTGGCAGAGGCGTTTCACAAACTGGGCAATACGGTGATCATTGCCGGGCGGCGTGAGGGCGTGCTGCGGGAGACGGCAATGGCGAACCCCGGCATGGAATTCATCACGCTGGATACTTCGAGCGCGAAGAGCGTCGAAAAGGCCGGGGCGGAATTGGCTGGGCGGTTTCCGAAGTTGAATGTGGTGATCAACAATGCCGGCGTGCAACGCGTTCACGACTTCGGCAAAGAGGGCGGCTACGAGGAAGGGGCTGCTGAGGAGGAGATCGAGACCAACATCAAGGGCGTATTGAGGATGGCGGTTGCTTTTCTGCCCCTGCTGAAACGGCAGGCCTCGTCGGTGATCGTGAATGTGTCGTCGGGGCTGGCATTTGTGCCTATGGCGCGGTATCCCGTGTACTGCGCGACGAAGGCGTTTGTGCACTCGTTCAGCATGTCTCTGCGGCACCAGTTGAAGGGCACGAGTGTGCAGGTGGTGGAGCTAGCTCCGCCGTGGGTGAAGACGGAGCTGGATGCCTCCCACACAGCACCTACCGCGCATGAGGGGATGAGCCCGATGCCGCTGGATGAGTTCATTGCAGCGGCAATGACGGAACTGGCCTCGAACGAGGTGGAGCTGAAGGTGGCAGGGGCGAAGTTTCTCTACGGTGGCGGCATAAGTGACCGGCTCTACGGGACCTTTGAGCAGATCAATCACTGAGGTGGGCGCGGCCCGGGCAGTCCGGGATTGTTCTGCCGCGCCAAGGCGCGTAGAGTTGTCGCTGAGCAACCCACACCACAGATCTGACGTCCCTGATCGGCGTGTGTTCGTGATGCCCAATAAAATCGGTTTCCAGTGAGGCAGAATGTTCGTTCCTACTAGAAGGCAGTTTCTCAAAGCTGGTGGCGCTACCGTTGCATGCAGCACCGCGCTGTTTGCCCCTCTCCGTTTGCTGGCTTCCCCGTTTGGCCTGCCGCTCGGGCTGCAACTTTACTCGGTGCGTGAATTGCTGCCCAAGGATTACCTGGGCACGTTGAAGAAGCTCGCGGCGCTGGGCTATCGCGAGGTTGAGGCGGCGGGGTTCTACAACCACACCGCGGCTGAGGTTAAGCAGGCGATGAAAGATGCCGGGCTGAACTGTGTGAGCGCGCACTACTCCTCAGATACGCTGCATGCCGATCTGGACAAGATCATTGAGTTCCACAAGGTGCTTGGGGCTGAGTACATCGTGTGTTCGTATCCCGGGTACAAAGACAAGACACCAAAGACTCCCCCGGCGGCGGGTCACGAGCGGTCGTTCACGATGGAGGACTGGCAGTGGAATGCGGAGCAGTTCAACATTATGGGCGCCAAGGTGAAGGCGGCTGGATTTAGGTTCGGATATCACAATCACTTCCTGGAGTTCCGCGCAGAAGACGGCAAGGTTCCGCTGGACGAGATCATCCGACTGACGGACCCCGGGCTGGTGACCTTCGAGTTGGATTGCGGATGGGTGACGGTGGGCGGCGCTGATCCCGCAGATTACCTGAAGCGGTATCCGACACGGATCTCGATGCTTCACGTCAAGGACTTCAAGAAGATGAACGGACCCATGTCGCCGGAGAACAGGCCCGAGGCCGCCGATCTTGGCCATGGAACAGCCGACTACCAGACCATCTTTGCCGCTGCAGACAAAGGGCAGATCAAGCATTACTTTGTTGAGCAGGAATCGTTTGACAAGCCACCGTTTGAGGCATTGAAGATTGATGCCGACTACATGAAGAACCTGACCGTCTAGCGATCCACGCAGGTTGTGGCAGCCAAACTGGTTATCATGCCAAAGCGTGTCGCACATCACAGCGGGAGATGTGCGACACGGCATAACGTGCCGGAATCACCGCGATTCCGGCCGAAACTCCTCTGAAACAGCTCCTCGAGCCGGGACGCGCCGGCCCTGTGGAAGCCTGAAGTATGGGAGCTCGAGCTAAGCTCTTCGCGTTCGTTGTATCGCTGGCCTTGATTTTCTCCGCAGGCCTGGCTTCTGCAGCTAAAAAGCCCACAAATGACGCCTGCCTCGCCTGTCATGGGGATTCTACCCTGACCAAGGAAGTGGATGGCAAGCAGGTAAGCCTGCACGTCGATCCTGATCACTTCAAAAATTCGATCCATGGCTCGGTGTTGTCCTGCATGGAGTGCCACAAGGGAGTGAAGGCTGAGCCTCACGAGACGCCTCCGGCAAAAGTGACGTGCGCGGAATGCCATGCTGACGAGCAGGCTGCTTACGACCGCAGCTATCATGCCACGGCTAATCACGGTGGGGAGCATAAGGCAGCGACCTGTGAGGATTGCCACGGCGGTGTGCATGAATTGCTGGCGGCGTCGGACGCGAAGTCGAAGGTGAGCCACGCCAATGTTCCGGCGACGTGTGGGCAGTGCCACTCGCAGAGGTTTGTGATGGAGGCCAGCGGCCACAGTGCCCAGCCTTTCATGTCGTACCAGCAGAGCGTTCATGGACGCGCGGTAGCGGCAGGCAAGGACGGCGCGGCGGTCTGCACGGACTGCCATGGAGCACATGAGATCCTGGCGGCGAGCGATCCCAAGTCGTCGATATTCAAGTTCAACGTGCCGGGTACATGCGGAAAGTGCCACCAGGCGGTTGAAAGCCAATTCATGCAGAGCATTCACGGGCAGGCGCTGGCCCGGGGGAATGGACAAGCTCCGGTATGCACGGATTGCCACGGCATCCACTCGATCAAGGCGCACATTGACCCGAATTCGTCGGTCTCGGCGCTGAACGTGGCACGGACGACCTGCGCCCGCTGCCATGAGGGGGTGCGGCTCTCGCAGGAGTTCGGCGTGTCGCATCAATCGGTGTCCACGTATCTGGACAGCTACCACGGGCTGGCCTCGCGAGGCGGGTCGCAGGTGGCGGCGAACTGCGCCAGTTGCCACGGCGTCCACAATATTCTGCCGTCGAGCGATCCGCGATCGACGATCAACAAGGCTAACCTGGCGAAGACCTGCGGGGTGTGCCATCCAGGAGTGAATGAGAAGTTCACGCTGAACAAGGTGCACGTGGATTCGCGTGCCTCGGCGGATGTGGGCAGCATCGCTGTGCGCTGGATTCGGCGTTTCTACCTGGTGGTGATCTTTGGCGTGATTGGGACGATGCTGCTGCACAACCTGATCATCTGGCGGGCCAAGGCGCTTGCGCGGCGGAGGGCGGAGGGTCCGCTGGTGGGCCGGATGAGCACGAATCAGCGGTGGCAGCACCTGCTGCTGCTTGTGAGTTTTATTGTGCTGGTGGTGACGGGATTTGCGTTGAAATATCCGGATTCATGGATTTCGAACGCGCTGGGCATGAGTGAGAGGCTGCGCAGCCTGACGCACCGGATTGCCGGCGTGGTGATGATCGGCGCCGGGGTCTACCACCTCTTCTATGTAGTGTTGACCCACAGCGGGCGGCGGCTGATTGTCGATTTTGCACCGCGGACGAAGGATGCCGTCGATGCCTGGGGAACGATGCGGTTCTACCTGGGGCTTAACCGCAGCAAACCCGAATTTGGGCGGTTCAGCTACGCGGAGAAGGCGGAGTACTGGGCGCTGGTGTGGGGCATAGTGCTGATGGCGGCCACTGGGGTTATGATGTGGGCCAAGGTGTGGGTGGGCGACCTGCTGGCGCGCTGGTGGGTGGATGCCGCGACGGCGATCCATTTCTACGAGGCGGTGCTGGCGACCCTGGCTATTGTTGTCTGGCACTTCTACCAGGTGTTTTTCGATCCGGATGTCTATCCGATGAACTGGGCGTGGTGGGACGGCAAGATGTCGCGCAAGCACTATAAAGAAGAGCACCCGCTGGATACGGAGACGGTCGGAGCGGATTCGGCTGACCTGCCTGTGGATGGCAGAGACGGGCCGCCGAGGGACGAGTCGGGTTCCGGAATATAAGTTGCGTTCAAAGAGAGGAGAACTGGCATGAGACACACGATGATCGCGGGATTATTGGTGATGGGGCTTGCGACGACGGCCCTGGCACAGGATGGGGCAAGCATCTACAAGTCGAAGTGCGCCAGTTGTCACGGTGCGGAGGGCCAGGGGAAAGGAAAGGCGATCCCCAAGGTGGCGGGGACGGCCAAGAGCGAGGACGATATTGTGGCCATGCTGACCAAGGGCGGCGCAACGAAGTCTCCGCACATCAAGCCCATGGCCGCTATCACGGATGACCAGGCGAAGGCCGTAGCCGCGTTTGTGAAAGGGTTGAAGTAGTTCCCTCTCGTGCCGGCCGGAAGCGAAAGCCGGCCGAAATAGGCGACGGCCGATTGACCTTTGCTAAAGCTAATGTTCTTATCGAACAAAAGCTTGACCGGAGCCACTTGAACTTTCAACTCAAGTTTGTGATGCCAAGCCATCCGCATTATCTGTCCGTCGTTCGCGCTGCGGTCCACGAACTATGCGGGATCTATGGCTTGCCTGAGGACTCGTGCCACGGGGTTACGCTGGCAGTGGATGAGGCGTTGGCAAACATCATTCGACATGCCTACAAGAACCATTATGATCAGAAGGTCGATTTCACATGCGAGGTGGACGCGGAGCAAATTGAGTTCAGGATTCTGGATTGGGGTGAGCCGATCGATCCGGCGCGTTTTTGCGGGCAGCCGCTAGACGAGGTTTCCCTGAGCGGCCGGGGAACGCACCTGATGAGAGCAATCATGGACGATGTGTGCTACCAGCGCGTGGCAGACGCGAACCAGGTGAAGCTGACCAAGCGTCTTCCCGCCAAGGTAAGAGTTGAGGGCGAGTAAGCCGTCGAAGGCGTTGCTGATACGGGTTCCTGGAACAAAAACGCACGGAAAGGCTGACTCTTAGCCTAAGCGAAGGACGGACATGGAAAGATCTCTGAAGTCTTCAACCCGGATTGAAAAAGGAACCACTATCGTTGACGTGGTGGGCCAGATTGACCTGGGCACTTCGCCGCCGCTGCGCAAGACTCTGCTGGATACTCTGAAATCTGTAGATGCCGTGGCGGTAAATCTCTCTGAGGTGAAGTACATCGACAGTTCGGGCATCGCGTCTTTGCTGGAGGTGCTGAAGGAAGCCCGCAAATCCAACAAGCGGTTTGTTCTGTATGGACTAACCCCATCTGTGCTCCAGGTGTTACAGCTGACGCGCCTTACGGGCGTCTTCGAGATCAAGGAAAACGAGGAAGAAGCGCTGAAAGCTTAGCGCTCGCCTGTAGAGAACTAACCTTTGAGGGCAGTCCTTGAAGGCAGGGCCCATTCCATCGAACGGGAGCCGCAGACATTGAAGGTTGGAGACAGAATTGTCGCGGTGCCAAACCGGGTTGGTGTGTGGGCTCTTGACAGCCTTGCCTATGTGGGCGACCTGGCCACGCTGGCTGGCCAGTCTGCTTATTTCACTTTTGTCGGTCCATTTCGAGGACAACGTTTCCGCCCGCAGCGGGCCATTCATCAAGCGATGGCTGCCGGGGTCGAAGGCATTCCCATTGTTTCGCTGATTACGTTTTTTGTGGGGATGATCCTGGCGCTGCAGAGTGCCTATGAGCTGCGGCAATTGGGCGCGCTGCAGTTGGTGGCAGCCACCGTGGCTCTCTCGATATTGCGGGAACTCGGTCCCCTGCTGACTGCCATTGTTGTAATTGGCCGTTCTGGATCGGCATTCGCCGCGGAGATTGGCACAAAGAAGGTGACCGAAGAGGTCGATGCCCTGAAAACAATGGCCTTCGATCCGGTTAACTTCCTGGTGGCACCGAAGTTTCTGGCCATGCTGGTGATGATGCCGTGCCTCACGATCTGGGCGGACTTCATGGGCGTCGTGGGAGGGAGCGTCTTCGGCGTGGCCGGAGCAAATTTCACCTTCGCCTCGTACTTTCAGGCAACACGCGACGCGATCGTGATGCGGGACGTGTATACGGGCCTGATCAAAAGCGTGTTGTTTGGGCTGGTGATTACAGCGGTGGGCTGCAAGGAGGGCTTCTCGACTGGGGCGGGGGCTGAAGAGGTGGGGCGCTCGACGACCTCGGCCGTGGTGACTTCGATTGCCCTGGTGGTGGTAGTAGACCTGATATTCACGACCTTGTTTTATTTGCTGGAAGCGAGTTAGGAGAGGCTGCGAAATGAGTGACTCCGGCGCTGATGATGTCGCGATTGCGGTGAAGGATCTCCGCGTGGCCTATGGCGAGCGCGAGATCCTGCATGGAATCTCGTTTGATATCAAACGCGGGGAGACCATGGTGATTCTGGGCGGCTCCGGCTCCGGCAAGAGCACGCTGCTGAGAACGCTGGTGGGACTGGAGAAGCCGAGTTCAGGGGAAGTATGGATCCAAGGGGTTGACACGGCGAAGATCACAGAGCGCGAGATGGACGCGATCCGCAAGAAAATGGGGATGTCGTTTCAGGGCTCTGCACTCTTCGGGTCTTTGACGGTTGGCGAAAATGTTGCGCTGCCTTTGCGCGAGCACACGGATCTTGAAGACTCGACTATCGAGATCATGGTGCGAATCAAGCTGGGACAGGTAGGGCTGGGCAACTTTGAAGACTTCATGCCGTCGGAGCTGAGCGGCGGAATGAAGAAGCGAGCAGCTGTGGCACGGGCTCTGGCCATGGATCCCGAGATTCTGTTTTTTGATGAGCCCTCGGCGGGCCTGGACCCGATCATCGCGGCCGGGTTGGATGAGCTGATCCTGAATCTCAAGAAGGCCTATGCCATCACGATGGTGGTTGTGACGCACGAGCTGGCAAGCGCCTTTCTGATTGCGGACCGCATGGTCTACGTTGATCGCGGGCATATCGTTGCGCTGGGTACGCCGGAAGAGTTCAAGGCGAGCGATCATCCACGGGTCCGTCAGTTTCTGGATCGCCGACCGGAGCCCGAGGTAAATGAAGAACTGGATTATCTGCAGATGCTTACAGGGGATCGTGCGGACAGGAAGAGTTGAAGGTTTGAAGCCTTTGAGGATGAGGACGCTATGAATAGCAAGAGCGAGCAGGTTGCGGTTGGGGCATTCGTGTTGATAGCCGCGGCACTGTTGATTGGCACGATCCTGGCCGTCTCCGGCACCTTCTCTACGGGTGGTGTTCCGCACCATACTTATTTCAAGACAGCCGGCGGGCTGCAGCCGGGGGCGATGGTCCGCTACGGCGGCATGAAGGCGGGCAAGGTGGATGCGGTTAAGGTGGACCCGCAGGACTCCACGCGAATTGAGATTGACTTCAAGGTTGATCGAGACGTTCCGGTAAAGACCGACAGCATTGCCAAGATCACCTCTCTGGGCGCGCTTGCCGACAACTATGTGGAGATTGGGACAGGTACGAAGGACGGACCGCTGGCGCCTCCGGGGAGCGAGTTGAAGTCTGTTGAGTCGATAGGAATCGGGGATATCGGCGACATGGTTGGCGGCCTGACGCCCCTTGCGAACGAGGTGCTTCAGAACCTGAACCAGCGCCTGGTGGAACTGCAGACAACCGTGGCGCGGGTGAACGATCTGCTGAACGATAAAAACCGCGCAAGCGTGGGCCACAGCCTGGGGAATCTGGACGCGATGCTGGCGGATAGCCGGCCCAAGGTTGCGGTGAGCCTGACGAATGTTCAGGCTGCGAGCGCGAAGCTTGTGCCGTTGCTCGACAACCTGAAGGTCACGATGGATGAGGCGAACACCACTCTTTCGCATGTGGATGCCTTGGTGCTCCAGGATCGCGACGACATTCGTGCCATCGTTGTCGAGCTAAGGGAAACAATGGTCAACGCTTCAGCGCTCATTGAGCAACTGAAGAACACGACGGATCACAACACGGAGAATATCGACCAGATCATGGTGAATATCCGTGACTCAACCGAGAACATCCGGGAGCTGACGGATTCCTTGAAGGCCAACCCGTCCGAGCTTATCCGCGGGAATGGTGTCAAGGATCGCAAGCCTGGCGACAAGGTGAAGCAGTAGCTGCCATTGGAGAAGAGAGAGACTTATGCCCCTTGAGTCAAAATCGAGGGCACACGGAAGAGGTTTCTATGCACCGAACGGCGCGTCCTATTCTGATATCGATTCTCGCTTTGACGCTGAGCGGGTGTGCCAGCAGCAAGCCCATCCGGTACTACACGGTTCAGCTGCCTGTGGCCCCGGCACTGGCGCCCAACGCGAAGACGGTTTCACTACTGGTGGGGAATATCACCGGGCCGGGGATTTATCGCGACACGCCGATCGCCTACCAGGTGGGCACGAACGAGATTGGCACGTACCAATACAGCCGGTGGGTGGCGCCCCCAGTCGAGCTGCTGAAGAGCAAGCTGATGCGCGTGCTGAGTACCAGCGGGGATTATGAATCTGTCTCCAGCCTGGGCAGTAATTCCAGCGCGCAATTTGTTGTTCGCGGCCAGCTCTACAGCTTTGAGGAAGTGGATGGCGCGACGATATCGGGGCTTGTATCCATGGAGTTTGAGCTGTATGACCGCAAATCGGGAAAGGTCGTCTGGTCGCATTTCTATTCTCAGTCCGAACCGGTGCAGGGCAAGGAAATTTCGGCGGTTGTAACGGCGCTGGACACGAACCTCGACCGTGGATTGAAAGAGGTTTCCGCCGGACTTAACCAGTATTTTGCGGCGAACCCCAGCGGGAAATCGTAGGCTGCGGGAGTTTATTCGAGTCTAAGCAGATCAGGTCGGCCGCTTAGCGAAACGGAGTCCCTTCGAGCATCGGGCCGATTCGAAGCGTGCGGCTCCAGAGTAGTTACTTCCTGGCCAGCGGGCAGCATTGGCGCGATTGGCCCGACACCGATAGACTCCAGAGTTGACCCCCGGAGAAAAAGATGGCTCTCCTCAAGAATCTCAAAATTCGTACCAAGCTGCTTCTGGCGGTGACGCCGCTGGTGGTGATGGTGATCGCGGCAAAGGTGTACTCGAGCTACGAGAGCGTGAACATCGATGCGGGCTACAGCGAATTAATCGACCATGATGTGAGGACGCTACGCAGCCTTTCAGTAAATCGGGCACACACTAACCGATTCGGCCTCTTTCTGTATGAGGAGGTGACCGAGCCGAACCCTGACAAGCGCCAGTCGCTGGACGTGGAACTTGACAAGATCTGGAGGGACTATCGGGCGCGGGTGGCAGAATCGCTAGCGCAGAGCCCCGCTCGGTCAAAGGAGATCCAGACGGCGGCAGCGCTCTTCGATAAAGCGGTGTCGGATGCACGGCCGATCCGGGCCGCGGCACTCGCGGGCAACACTGAAAAGGCGATGAGCCTGATGCCGAGTGTGGTCGGTGTGGATCTTGCGAAAGCGCGTGAAGCCGATATCGACCTGGTGGAGCAGATCCAAAAGTCAGTTGACGAGCAGTCGGCTAATCTTACCAGCAGAAACCACCATGGGATTGTGGTCACATGGTTCTTCGTAATTCTCGGACTGCTGGCATCGACGGCGTTTGCCTTTTACGTCATCCAGACTGAAGTTGTGGCTGCACTACTTGCTGTACGGGGCAGCATCCAGGATCTAGCCAACGGCAGACTTGACCAGGTAATTCCGCATCTCGATCAGCATAATGAAATTGGTCAGATAGGGCGCGCGTTAGGCACGCTGCAGATAGGCGCTCGTGAGCGCGACCTGCAGCACTGGGTGAAGGGCGAGGTTGCGACGACGGTGGAGGAGCTGCAATCTGTCCAGGATTTCTCGAGCTTCTCCCGCGTTTTGCTATCGCATCTCTCCGAAGCTATTCCCCTGCTCTACGCTGCTGTATATGTCGCCGATGAGAGTCGCAGATCGTTTTCACGTGTCGGCACGTTTGCCAGCGTAGATACCGGCACCACCCGCGAGTACGCGCTGGGCGAGGGCCTTGTGGGACAGGCTGCCGTGGAGCGCCGGCCGCTGAAGGTGACAG
>CAVSAX010000023.1:0-68889 GCA_963725995.1 uncultured Acidobacteriaceae bacterium
CACCTTGCTGCAAATCTTCTACACAACCCCGATTCGCGGTATTCGCCAAAGACGCCGCGTAGTGCCGTGGCCACCTCGCCTACCGTGGCGTAGCTTGCCACCGCTTCCAGGATCGCCGGCATCAGGTTCTCGCCGGATCGCGCCGACTCGGCCACCCGGCCCAGCGCCGGCAGCATGGCGCGCGCGTTCCGGCGCAATCGCAATGCGTGAACACGCTCGACCTGACGGCGCTCGAGATCCGGATCGATGCGCTGCGTCGGAATCTCTGCCTCACTCTCGGCGGCGAAGCGATTCACGCCAACTACGACGGCCTCGCCATTGTCCACGCTTTGCTGGTATTGGTAGGCGGCGTTCTGGATCTCCTGCTGCACCCAGCCGCGCTCGATGGCACGCAGCATGCTCCCATCGCGTCAAATCTTTTGAGATATAGGCGAACCTGCTTCTCCAATGATTGGTCAGGGCCTCAACGTAATACGAACCAGCCAAAGGATCTATGGTATCGGCAACACCAGTTTCGTGGGCGCAGGATTTGCTGTGTTCGCAAAGCAATCTGCACCGATTCTTCCGTCGGCAGAGAGAGCGCTTCATCGCGGGAGTTGGTATGCAGAGACTGAGTCCCGCCCAGTACGGCCGCCATGGCCTGATATGCCGTACGAACGATGTTATTGTCGGGCTGTTGCGCGGTCAGCGTCGAGCCGGCGGTCTGCGTATGGAAACGCAGCGTCCAGGATCTTGGCTCCCGGGCCCCAAAGCGCTCGCGCATGATCCTGGCCCACATGCGCCTGGCAGCGCGGAACTTGGCGACCTCTTCAAAGAAGGTGTTGTGGCCGTTGAAGAAGAAGGAAAGCTGCCCGGCAAACTGATCGATATCCAGACCAGCGTCGAGGGCAGCACGCACATACGCGATGCCATTGGAGAGGGTAAAGCCGATTTCCTGCGCGGCCGTAGATCCAGCTTCGCGAATATGGTAGCCGCTGATACTGATCGTATTCCAGCGCGGCACTTCGTCAGCGCAGAAGCGGAACAAGTCGGTGATGATACGCATAGAAGGCTTGGGGGGATAGATATAGGTTCCTCGCGCGATGTATTCCTTGAGAATGTCGTTCTGCACTGTACCGGACAAGGTGCGGACACTCGCACCTTGCTCTCGGGCCACGGCGATGTAGAGTGCCAGCAGTATAGAGGCGGTGGCATTGATGGTCATGGATGTGGTGATACGTTCCAGGGGGATGCCGTCGAAGAGCGTTCGCATATCTTCGAGGCTGCTGATGGAGACGCCAACTTTGCCGACTTCTCCGTACGCTAGAGGGTGGTCGGCGTCATAGCCCATCTGCGTCGGTAGATCGAAGGCTACTGAAAGGCCCATGGTGCCTTGTTCCAGCAGATACCGGTAGCGCTGATTCGATTCTTCCGCGGTGGCATAGCCGGCATACTGGCGCATCGTCCAGAAACGTCCCCGATACATGGTCGGCTGGATGCCGCGCGTGAACGGGTATTCGCCCGGATAGCCTAGTTCGCGAGCAGGATCAAAGCCAGCAAGATCCTCCGACGTATAAACGGGCTTGCGGGGATCAGAGTGCATAGGACTCACCTTTACCGTCGGCCGGAGAGCAGCGCCATTACCGTCTTTTTTTTTCTTTGCGGCGAGCGATGTAGAAGGAGCTGACCGTGAAGTATCCAAATATCAGAGTCAGCACAATGTGGATGATGAATTTTTGGTGATTCACTCCGGCGCGGTAGTCGGAATGATACCGATAGATTCCCAGGGCGAAGTAAAACATGAACAGGCCAAAAAATGCGCCGGTCACCTCTGACCACAGCACGCTGGAGACGTGCGCGAAGGGACCCCACATTGCTTTGCCGAAGCGCCGCGTACCTTCTCCCACACCGCGTGCCTTGGCGGCGACTACCGGAGCCTGCTGGCGCATGGTTTGCGCGGCCTTCTCGGTGGTTTGCCGCAGATTTTCCGCAGCCTGACGCGATGCAGATTCCACGCGAGAGGTTTGTTCCTGGGGCGATTCCGCGGGCGGATCAGCCTGACGATTTGTCGCCGGGTTTGGCGCCTGCTGTGCATGCGCGTCCATGCGCTCCTTGACTACGCGGGACGCCACCCTGACTCCGATCCCCAGCTTTCTCCCAAACGAACTTGGTTCCACATGAAAAGTTTAGCAGCGCCCGGGGATTCAGTTTGCTCCGTTCGAACATCAGAAGTAAGGTAATGGAATCCGAAGGCTGTCTCGATCCGTCACATAACTTGAGAATCCGAGCTTGATCCGAGAAATCGTAACCGGTGCGGCACAAACTTCGAATGACGAAACGGGGGTGTCCTTGAACCAGAAACTACAAAGTCTGATCCAGCAACTGGGTGAAGCTATCCATGAGTCGGTCGCGGAGTCTCCACAGATTGCGGGCGTAGTCCAGGACATCCGAAAGCATGGATTTGACGTCCTGCTGATGCTGGAGGCAACCATCGGCCTCAACGAAGTTGAGAATCAGCCACTGGAGGCTTCCAATCTCTCGCCCGAAGCCGGCGAGGAAGGGGACGAGCCATTTTCGGCGCAGGATGTCAGTTTTCTGCGCTCCCTCCGAATTGCGGTTGAGGATGGAGCCGGCGAATAGAAAACACCAGTGCCCGGGAGTGATTCTGCTGTGGTAGCATCGCTCGTTGACTGGAACACTCTTTAAATGAGTGTTCTTCAAACCCAGGTAGAGCCGGGCAGCGCGCCCCGGGAGCAGCGCGCGATGGGGTAGGAGCTAGATGATGAAAGATACTCTCGGCGTTTTGCTTGCTGGCGGAGCGGGGGAAAGACTGTTCCCGCTGACCAGGGATCGCGCGAAGCCCGCGGTTCCGTTTGGCGGCACCTATCGCATCATTGATATCACCCTCTCGAACTGCATCAACTCGGAACTGCGGCGGGTCTACATCCTGACGCAGTACAAGGCTCTTTCACTCAATCGCCACGTCCGCGAAGGCTGGACGGGCATCGTGGCACAGGACCTGGGCGAATTCATTGAGATTCTTCCCCCTATGCAGCGCGTAAGCGCCAACTGGTACATGGGCACAGCAGACGCTGTGTATCAGAACATCTACTCCATCGGCGCAGAGCAACCGAAGTATGTGCTGATCCTCTCCGGCGACCACATCTACAAGATGAACTACGGAAAGATGCTGGACCAGCATAAGGACTCAGGTGCGGACGTAACGCTGGCGACGCTGCAGGTCGATCCCGGAAGCGTATCGCAGTTTGGTGTGGTGGAAGTGGCGCGCAACGGCGACGTTACAGGCTTCCAGGAAAAACCTAAGGAGACGAGCGCGCGTTCGCCCTTCAATCCCGATAAGGTGGATGCCTCCATGGGCATTTACATCTTCAACACCGACGTACTTCTTCCCGCGCTGATCAAAGATGCAGAAGATCCAACCTCGAAACACGACTTCGGCCACAACATCCTTCCAGGGATTCTGGGCAAGTACAAGATGATGGCTTTCAACTTCATCGACGAGAATCGCCAGGATGCTCTCTACTGGCGCGACGTAGGAACCCTTGAGGCGTACTACGAAGCAAATATGGATGTGGCCGCGGTTTCGCCGGTCTTCAATCTGTATGACAAAGCGTGGCCGATGCGTACGCGGCAACGGCAGTATCCACCGGCGAAGTTCGTTTTCGGCGAGCCCGGCCGTTCCGGCGTGGCTATTGATTCGGTTATCTCCCAAGGCTGCGTCGTTTCAGGCGCGGTGGTCCGCAACAGCGTTCTTTCTCAGGATGTGCGCATCAATTCCTATGCGGAAATTGACGCCAGCATCATCTTCACCCACGTCAACATTGGGCGGCACTGCCGGATCAAGAACGCGATTATCGATCGCGACGTGCATCTGCCGGAAGGCACCGTCATTGGCTATGACCGCAACGAGGATAAGAAGAACTACTTTGTTACGCCGTCTGGGCTGACGGTAGTCACGCGTGATTATTCACTCTACGAGAATCCGGTAGCGCCCGACTTCATGCAGCAGGGGTGAGGCGCGGCTGGCGGGCACATTCCCGTTTCAGGACCCGGAATGGGTCTGCGATGTGAAGTGGCCCGTTCCCCATGCGTATCACTCTGAATTCAGGGATAATTGTCGTTGTCTGGAACCGCGTGGACATATCTGCCGTATCTGGCAGATATGAGCATTGCGGCCACAATGACGTGGAACTCGCTGGGGGTGCAGTTTCCTGACCGCCCCGGGTGTCTCCGCAGCCAGAAAAGCACTGCTTCCAGCCTCGCGGAACCGATCGTGGGCGGGAACGGGCTACGACCGGCGACAGAGCAATGCGGTTCCCATCAACCCGGAAGCCGGGATACGCTGAGCCCCGGACGCTTGCCAGCTCCTGAAAGCAAGAAAGCTGCAAGCATGTCGGGGGAGAGAACCGCAGATCAACGACTCCATGAGAGTCGTGGGGAACGAAGCTTGGAACCCGATTGGAATATCGTTGTAGCTCGCTGCCTCGGTGGAGATTCGGTGGCCTGGACCGAGTTGGTTCGAGCGCATCATCGCCGCGTGTACAGTCTGTGCTATCGATTTACCGGAAACCCGCAGGATTCCGAGGATCTGACCCAGGACGTATTTCTGAAGATTTACGGGAATCTGGGCAGCTTCGACAGCACTCGCGGCAGCTTCCAGGTCTGGATTGCCACTCTTACAAGAAATCTCCTGGTCGACCATTTTCGGCGCAGTCGCCAACAGCGCGCAACTGATTCAATCGACGCGGGTTGGGACGATCCTGAAGAGGGACGCCCGGCCGATCGCCTGACCGATGCCCGGCCGACCCCTCACGAAAATGCCGCGGCACAGGAACTGCAGCGCATGGTGCAGGAGGCTTTGACGAGAATCTCTCCAGAACTGCGGGAAGCGGTAATTCTGCGCGACCTGCAGGATCTGGACTACAAGGAAATTGCGCAGGTGCTTCACATACCGGAAGGTACAGTGAAATCGCGCATTAGCAGGGGTCGTGCGGAACTAGCGCGGCTTCTCGAACGTAATAAGAAACAGGTGGTTTGAGATGTCTGATCGCACTCCATTTCAATTGAACCCGCGCCCGATCCGCTGTGAAGAGTGGGAAGCCCTGCTGGCCGACGCGCTCGATGGAGCGTTGACCGACAAGGACCGGGCAAGCTTCGACGGCCACGCGGCCGAATGCGCGAGCTGCTCGGTAATGCTTGTCGAGGCCCAGAAGGGGCAGCAATGGCTGCAGTTCCTTCATCCAGAGCCGCCTATTCCCGCAGGCTTATTGGGCAAGATCATCGCCAGGACCAGCGGCACGATTATGACCCCGGTGATCGCCGGCGGCGGCGTTGACATTCCCCGCCCGGCAAAGACGGAGGAATGGAAGCGGGTCCCGATTTCTCTGGCCATTCGCCGCTTTATGGAGCCGCGCATGATGATGACGGCCGCGATGGCCTTCTTCTCAATCGCCTTGACGCTCAATATGGCGGGCGTGCGCTTTACGGGATTCAAGGCCCAGGATCTGCGGCCCTCCTCGCTCATGTCGAACCTTGAGCGGCAGTTCTACACGGCAAAAGCCCCGGTGGTGCGCTATTACGAGAATCTCCGGGTGGTTTATGAAGTCGAGTCGAGAATGCACGAGCTGCGCAGAACGACGGAGACGGAAGAGCGCAAACCCGCTCCTCAGCCCGAGCAGCAGCAGAAGCCTGCCACCCCGAATGACAACGGAGGCAGCGCCCGCAAGAATGGCGGCAAGTCGGAGTCGCCACGCACCGCTGGTCCGCCCACCATTTTTGCGGGCAGACCTCTCCTGGCCTCTTTGCAGTGTTTGCCGAAGAGAAGGCAGTCTACCCCGGTTATCCCTACAGCAGCAGCGGCAACCTGTTTGTTCCCCGAAAGAGCAGACCAGGCAGAAAGGAGCTTGGCATGAATTGCGCAAATCATCCTGAAATCCCTGTAGAAGCATATTGCCAGCAATGCGGCAAAGCCTTGTGTTCTCAGTGTGTTCGACCCGTAGCGGGTGTAATTTACTGCGAGACGTGCCTAGCGGCGCGGCTCAACACGCCCCCGGCCGGCTCCTATCGTGTCCACATTGACGACAGCAACTTCCAATACACGCAAGCGGGACCATTGCCCCCAGCTTCTTCGCCCTATACCGGCGACGCCAAGCCCGGCCTGGCAGCTATTCTTGGGGTCATTCCCGGCGTGGGCGCCATGTACAACGGCCAATTTATCAAGGCGATCGTGCACGTGGTGGTATTCGCGATCCTGATTACGATCATCTCTGACGGCCATGGCCTGTTTGCGCTGTTCCTTGCCGCCTGGGTCTTCTACCAGATCTTCGACGCCCACCAGACAGCAAAGGCGAGGCGCGATGGGATGCCACTGCCCGATCCCTTCGGATTGAACGACCTCGGCGCTCGCCTGGGCCTCCATGCCCCCCGCCCCGTGGCACCGCCAATGCCGCCGCCGGGAGCCCAGCAGGCAGCCTACAATCCATCGGCTTATCCGGCAGCCGGCTTTGCCCCAGTCACCGAACCACCCGGGGCTCAGGGCTACGACATTCCTGTTCCGCCGATGCCACCTATGCCACCGCCGGTACCGCGCAGGTCCGAGCCAGTGGGAGCCGTGGTCCTGATCATCCTGGGCTGCATGTTCCTGCTCAGCTCGCTGGGAATCTTCCACATGCACTGGATTGGCCTCGGATGGCCCGTCATCCTGATCGTCATCGGGGCGTGGCTGATCTTCAGGCGGACCAATGAAATGCCGAACGGAGGTACAAAGTGAACCGCTACGCTCTCATCTGCCGACTCTTCTGGCCCGCGATGCTGATTCTGACCGGAATGCTTGCCCTCCTGAACCAGGCAAATATCCTGCACTGGGACAAGAGCTGGCCGTTGTACCTGATCCTCTGGGGCGTGTTGAAGCTGGCACAGCGCGCCGCGCTGGCGAACTGTGAGATGGAGGCGTATCCGGGATATCCGGGTGCTTATGGACAGCCTCCAGTTCCGCCGGCCGCCCACGAAGAGACCTCGACTGCCGTTGTACCGGCACCGCCCTCAGCGCCTGAACCCCGTGAATGGAGGCCATGATGGCTACGATCCCTCCTCCTTATAGTCCACAGGAAGCTGCGCGCCGAGCCCGGGAAGCTTGGCGTGCACAGGCCGCCGCACAACGGGCAACAGCACGTGCGCAACGCCAGTACTACCGCGCCATGCGCCGCCCGTCGATTACCGGGCCAATCGTCCTCATCGCAATTGGCATCATGGCTCTGATGGTGGTCACTGGCCGGGTAAGCGGCATGACCTTCTGGATGGCGTATCAGCGCTGGTGGCCACTGTTATTCATCCTGGTGGGAGTTACCCTCCTGCTGGAGTGGTTTCTGGACCGCAACCGGCCTTACCCGGTGCGGCGCACAGCCGGGGGCGTGGTCTTCCTGCTCATCCTGGCAGGGATAGCGGCGAGCATCTCCTATTCGCACTGGAACTGGGGCCCGCTGCAGGATCAATTCTCCGGGGACAAAGACATCTTCGAATTCATGGGTCAGGAGCACGTCAACGATACGACGATGGATCTGACAGCTATGCCCGGGATGCACATCGAAATACAGAATCCGCGCGGCGACGTAATCGTGTCAGCTTCCAACGACGGCCAGATACATCTTCGGTCGCATGAAGTTGCTTATACGAATTCTGAAAATGACGCCAAGCGATTCCTCAAATCACTGGAGCCAAACTTCAAGATGAATGGCACCACCGCCGCGATTCGCGTGGAAGGCTCCAACAACGGCAAGGCCAACGTCACCGTTGAAGTGCCCACGGATGCCGGAGTGGACGTAAATGCCGGACACGGCGACATCACGATCGAGGGATTGAAAGGATCGGTAAACGTCGTAGCCGGTAACGGCGACGTGAAATTTGAAAGCCTGGGCGGCGCTGCGAATGCCAAGATGAACAAGGGCGATTTCTCCGCCCATGCGGTACAGGGAGACCTGGCCGTTGCCGGCCGCATGAACGACGTAACTCTGTCTGAAATTCGCGGCAAAGTGCTGCTGGACGGCGACTCCTTCGGCGACACCCACCTGGAACGGATCGAATCGCCGCTGCATTTCCACTCCAGCCGTACAGACATTGAAGTGGCCCGGATCGCGGGCGAACTTACGATGGATTCAGGCGATCTACATCTTCAGCAGGTACAGGGACCGATCAAGATCGTCACGCGTTCCAAGTCCATCGATTGCAGTCAGGTCTTCGGAGATCTGCACATCGAGAACTCGAATGACGACGTAACCATCGTGGCGGGTTCGCCAGTGGGAAATATCTTCGTGGACAATCATCACGGGGGAATTCACCTGACACTGCCGCCGAATGCGGGTTTTGTCGTGGATGGGCGCGCGAACAACGGCGAGATCTCTACTGATTTCGCGTTGACGCAGGGCAACCATGACTCAAATGGAACTCTGTCAGGAACGGTCGGTTCGGGCACGGCGAGGATCACTCTCTCCTCAGATCAGGGAGATATTCACCTAGTGAAGGGTGACGTGATTCCCACCTTGCCTCCGATTCCACCGCCTCCGCCGGCGATGTCGCCCGGCAAGGGTCTTCCGGCAGCACCACCGCAGCCGCCCGGACCGATGAAGCACTTGCACGCACCGCCAGGGGTCAACGGGCAGCCAGCCGTTCAGTAACGACGGCCTCAACCGTCGCCACCACCTCTTCCAGCGACAGGCTGGTGGAGTCGATCACAATCGCATCTGCAGCGGGGCGCAAGGGAGACTGGACACGAGTCCGGTCTCTCTCGTCCCGCTCGCGAATTTCGCGCAGTACAGCCTCTTCAGCCACATCTTTGGACGAGCCCAATTGCTGGTAGCGTCTCTCGCCGCGCTTCTCCGGTGAGGCATCCAGGAATATCTTGATATCCGCTGCCGGAAAGACTTCGGTCCCGATGTCGCGGCCCTCCATGACGATGCGGCCGTTCGCGCCCAGGAGCCGTTGCATGTTGACCATCCAACTCCGGACGGGCGGATGAACACTCACCCTGGAGGCAGCCTCGGTCACGTCCTGCTGGCGAATGCGTCCGGTCACGTCGCGGCCGTCCAGAAACACCCGGTTTCCGTTTGAACCCGCTTCCAGGCGGATGGTCGTGGTTGTCGTCAACGCAGTCAGGTCGGGGGAACTATTGACCGGCGTCCCCGTCTCCAGCGCTTTGAGCGCGAAAGCTCGATACATTGCCCCGGTCTCCAGGTTCAGCAGCCCGAAGCGCGCCGCCAGCCGACACGCCAGGGTGCTCTTGCCTGCGCCGGCGGGTCCGTCAATCGCAATAATCAGTGGCTTTTGGCCTGATGGCTGGTCGGTCATTCAGGCCGCTTCTTCCTTGGTGGATAGTCGCCTGGACCGCGCTTCTTGCTGAAGCCGCCCGGCTTGCCTGCACCGCCCGGCCGAGCCTTAAAGCCGGATCCTCCGGTCGATGGTCTGCCAGAGGACGGCCTGCCTGACGACGGTCTGCCAGAGGATGTCTTACCATAGGCCGGCCTGCCTGACGAGGGCCTTCCGGTAGATGGTTTGCCCGATGAGGGGCGCGCACCGAAGGTCCTGGGACGCCTATCACCTGAGGCTGCTCCGCCACTGGCCGGGCGCTTGCGCTCGAAGCCTCCTTCGGGCCTTGGACGCGATCCCTCAGAACGAGGAGGTCTTTCGGACCACGGCTTGGAGGGACGCGCACCCGGACCACCCGGACCCTCGCGCCGGGGCGCAAACTTGCCGTCGGTGGTGCGGCTCTGGAATCGCTTGGAATACGGTCGCGAAGAGCCTCCACCAGACGGCCTGCCACCTGTAGACCGCGAACCGGAAGGTCGCGGCGTATACGGGCGATCTCCCGCGGGCCGCACAGTATAGGGGCGATCCCCGGTCGGTCTGCCCTTTCCTGCACCGCCGGAGCGCGTAGAGACTCGGCCGGAAGGCCCTGCGAAACCGCCTTCGCGCTTTGGACGCTCTTCGCGCCGGTCGCCTGCTCCGGTACGCGGAACCCAGCGGCCCTTCTTTGCGCTGCCTGCGCCCTCTCCTGGGGCTGCACCGGCCGGGCGGCGCGGGCCAAACTTGCCGCCTCCCGCCTTGGGATAGCCGGTTCTGGCTCCTGAAGGCTTTCCAGCCGCGGGCCTTGCGCCTGCTGGCCTGTCGGGGCGTTCTTCCCACGGCTTGGTATAGGACGGACGCGCCGGGCGATCCCCTGTGGGGCGATCGGCACGAGGCCGACCTGCGCCTGCTCCACCAAATGTGCGTGGACGGCTCGAACCTTCCGCGGGTGAAAAGCGCTTCTTCTCGGGGAATTCTGCTCCCTTGCCGAAGGATGGTCTGCCGCTGGGTGGCCGCGAAGATGCGCCGCGGGGCGTCGATGGCCGGGCGCCAAATCCGCGCGATGCCGGCGGACGCGAACCAAAAGCTGGGCGCTCACCGCCTGCACTGCGTCGCGGGGCTCCACCTTCTCGCGGAGTGAGCTTGCCGGCGGGACGCGAGAAGCTTCCCTCGCGGCGGGGACGATCTGCGGCACCCTCGCGCGGCGTCCAGCGCTTCTTCTCCCCCTCCGCGCCTTCGCGGCGGGGTCCGCTGGCTGGTCGGCCGGGACGAGGTGCCGGAGCACGCCGGGCGGCAAAGCTTTCCCCCTCGGGCTGGACCGGGCGAGGAGCGTCGTCGCGGGGACTGTCAAAGGTCGATGACCGGCGTTTGCCGGGTGGCACGGGTACGCTGGAGTCACGTTTCCAGCGCAGCGGATCCGGTCCGGAAGCCGCGGGACGCGGAGTGTACTTGCGTATCCGCGAACCAGCTTCCGCCTGAGGAGCAGCGCCGTGCGAGGCAGGAATTGCCTCTATGTCACTGGGAGCAAGAGGCTCACTGAACTCGGGCAGCGTGCCCTCCACGTAGAGGAGCGGCTGCGCGTCCAGCGAGTACGTCTCAAGCTGGCGGGTTGCGCTCAGCCCACGAATTACCTCGCGCACTTTGCTGCGGGAGGCAAGCGGGGAGAGAAAAATCTCCGCTTCTTCGCTGGTTGCCGCGACTGCGGACTGCAGGTATCGCGCCAGCAGAACTGAGAGCGCCGTAACCTGCGAAGTGGCCGTGCCCTTCGCGCATGCCTTTTCGTGGCGTGTTTTCAGAGCTTCCCAGGTGGCTGGCTCGCCGTTTTCTCCGGGCAGGAGAATGATTCGCATCCCCGTCCAAAGCTCGTGCAGGCCGCGTAGCACAGCTGCCTCGGTCAGCTCCTTGCCCAGCGTTTCGCGAATCTCGATCGCAGTCTGCACACCGGTTCGCTCGATTGTCTTCCAAACCTCGAAGACCAGCGGCGAAACCCTGCCGGTTCCGGCGGTGCGGGGATCATGCTTCCAGTCGCGGTCTCCGCGGAGGGCAAAGATGTATGGCAGAAAGTCTAGCGTCACCAGGAAATCCGGCTGTTCGCCGGCCATTCCCAACAGATTCAGCGCCACTACGTCGCCCGCGTCAATCAGCCTGACCAGCATTGCGGTGGCGGCCTCAATGGCTTCTCGCGATGGCGTGGGATTGGTCTCTCCGACGCAGGCCTCGACAAAGGAGGGCGCCGGGACGGGCAGTTGCATTTTGCGCGGCAAAAACAAGCAGATGCCCGTCTCCCGTAGCCATGCCTGTGCCGCGTCAAAAGTAAGGAGAGCCTCGCCGTTCTGATGCCAGCGTTCGGCGCGTGATGCCTGGAGTTGCTCTCGTGTCAAAGGAAGTCCTTTTCGCTGCGCGCCGGAGTTCGTTCGCCGGGTATTCAGGCCAGTTCAGATCCTCTGAAAGGCGCGCTGGATGTCCTTCCAAGCATACCTTAACGCGATGGGTCGGCCATGCGGGCAGCTCGTGGGATGGTCGGTTTTAGCCAACTCAGCGAGCAGCCACTCCATGCGCCGGGGATCGAGCGGCGTATTGATTTTGATGGCTGCATGGCAGGCTATAGAGGCGGCAATCCTGGTACGCATCGTCTCCAGGTTCTCGCGCTGCGTTTCCTGCCCGCTCTGCTCCAGCACCTCCACCAGCATTCGCTCCAGCTGATTGCCTTCCAGACCTACCGGAGCAGCCTTAATGGCTATGGTGCGCGGTCCAAACGGCTCTGCCTCAAATCCATTGCGCTCCAACTCGCTGGCGATCGACGCAAAGACGACCATCTGCTGCGGCAGCAACTCGATCAGCATCGGCATCAGCATGCGCTGGCGCTGCACCCGTTCAACCTGGCGCTCGCGCAGGAGCTTCTCAAAGAGGACACGCTCGTGGGCCACATGCTGATCGATGATCCACAGGCCCTCGTCGTTGACGGCAAGAATGAATGACTCCCGCAGCTGCCCCAGCGGTTTCAGAGATCCCAGTGCATTGAGATTGCCAGGTGCGGCCGTCTCGCCATCGTTGGCGGAAACCGGCGTCTGCGAGTCGCAGTCGTGGGCTTCGGGCAGCGACGACGTGATCGCGGCGAGTCCCACCTCAGAGAAGGGCAGGTGAGCTGTCTCCGGCTGAAGCTCAAGCGGCCGCAGTTGGAAGGGGGCGGCGTCTGTCGCGTTCAGTGCGTCAGAGTCCGGCGCAGTTTGAGGCTCGCCACCGGGCAAAGGAGATATATCCGGCAGCAACGCCGACAAGGCAGACGATGCATTAGGGCTGGCCGTCAGGGCCTGCAGGAAGTTTGCTGCAGGACGCGCCTTCACCAGCGCATTGCGCAGACTGTCGCGAACGAAATCATGTACGAAGCTCGACTGCCGAAAACGAACCTCGGTCTTCGCGGGATGAACGTTGACGTCCACCTCTTCCGGCGGCATCTCCAGAAACATCAGGATGACCGGGAACGACGTGGGCGGCATGATGTTGCGGTAGGCCTCGCTGACAGCGTGCAAAATGAGGCGATCGCGCACCAGCCTACGATTTACGAAGACATAAATTGAGTTGCGGTTCAGCTTCTGCAGCTCCGGCTTCGACAGAAAACCGCTCAGCCGCAGAAACCCCGGCTCGCGGCGGTGGTAGTCCGCATCGCGCTTCCACGGAGGCGGCTCCGGCAGACCGGCATGCTCCAGGCTCCGCTCAGCTGCCACGGGGAGAAGCTGGTCGACTAGTTCACCCCCGAAGATCTGGTAAAGGCGCTCTTCCGGCTTGCTGACAGGAGGAGCCACAAGTAGCGCGTGCGTAGCCGAGTGCAGCTCGAAATGCTTGTCAGGATGGGCCAGCGCGTAATGTGTAACTAACGCTGTTACGTGTGAGAGTTCCGTCGTCTCAGCCTTGAGAAACTTGCGCCGTGCAGGGGTGTTGAAGAAGAGGTCGCGCACCGCGATGGTGGTGCCGCGCGGAATGCCTGCCTCATCCACGCGCATAATCTTGCCACCAACAATCTCCACGTGAGTGCCCGCCGGTTCTTCATCGGTCCTGGTGTCGAGTTGCAGGCGGGAGATGGAGGCGATCGATGGCAGAGCCTCCCCACGAAAGCCGAGCGTGGCAATGGAGAGCAGATCGTCGCTGGAGCGAATCTTTGACGTAGCGTGACGCTCGAAGGCGAGCAGAGCGTCATCACGCAGCATGCCGCAGCCGTTATCGGCGATCCGGATCAGCTTGCGGCCACCGCCCTCAACTTCAAGCCGGATGCGCGTCGCGCCCGCGTCCAGCGCATTTTCAAGCAGCTCTTTGACCACGGATGCAGGGCGGTCAACGACCTCGCCAGCGGCAATCTGGTTGGCTACCTGGTCGGAGAGTATGCGTATGCGGCCCATTCCCAACTCACGTTAACAGGTACGGCGTGGCTTCGCGAGAGTGCGTTTCCGCACTCGCAAAGATTATGGCGGCATCCGGCTCTTCTCAAGAGCCGGATGCCGCCATGGTTTACCTTCTGCAGCAATCCGCGCTAGCGGGATTTACCGGACTTGCCCTTGCCTGCGGACGCCTTACCCTTACCGTTCGACTTGCCATTCGACTTTGCGGCAGTCTTTGGAGCCGGCTTGGCTGGGGCACGAGTTGGCCTCACCACCGGTGTGACGTCTGCTTCGTGAGCGGCCAATTCCCTTTGCCGTGCCAGTTCCGCCATGTGATCTCCCAGCACGTGCAGCCGAAGGAAGTTGGTGGATCCTGAGCGTGTACGCGTGCCCGCGACAATGCCGATCACTTCGCGGGGACGCACATAACCGCCCTCTTCCAGAAGCGCTTCAGCTGTATCCACCATCTGGTCGGTGGTGTTCAGCTTGGTGCACTTGATGGGAAGAACGCCCCAGAGGAGCGCCATGCGATTGATCGTCACATCGACGCTCGAAAGCGCGTAGATCGTAGTGCGCGGCCGATACTTCGAGAGTTGACGAGCGGTGGTGCCGGATTCAGTGAACACGGCAATCGCACTCAGATCAAGATCGTCGGCAGCATGCGCCATGGATTCGCAAATCGTCTCGCCGATGGAGAGGCGCATACGATTTGGGCGCTCGCGGTCGCGAACCGGAGTCTCGCGCATGGTTGACTCAGTTTCGCTCACGATCTTGGCCATCATACGGATTGCTTCAATCGGATACTGGCCCATGGCCGTCTCGCCGGAGAGCATGACTGCGTCGCTGCCATCGTAGATTGCATTGGCAACGTCGCTGGCCTCGGCGCGGGTAGGCCGGGGATTCTCGATCATCGACTCAAGCATCTGCGTCGCGGTAATAACCGGCTTGCGATACTCCGATGCGCGGCGGATGACATGCTTCTGGATAGCGGGAACCTTCTCAGGCGGCACTTCCACACCCAGATCGCCGCGCGCAACCATCACGCCGTCGGCGGCCTCCAGAATGCTCTCAAGATGCTCAATCGCCTGCGGCTTTTCGAGCTTGGCAATCACCCAGGTCTCTGCCCCCAGGGCGGCAATACGATGCTTCACAAGCTTTACGTCTTCTGCGGTGCGAATGAACGAGACGGCAACCGCGTCCACGCCGTTCTTCAGCGCAAACTCAAGGTCGCCTTCATCCTTCTCGGTGAGCGACGGCACGCGAACGGCGATGCCGGGCAGGTTGATGCCCTTGTGTTCTCCGAGCATGCCTCCATTGATAATTTCGCAGACCACATCCGCGTCATGTACGTCGCGCACTCGCAGTTCGATCAGGCCATCAGAGAGCAGGATGCGTGAGCCCTGTTCAAGATTTTCTGCCAACGTAGTGAAGGTGGTTCCAATCAGTTCGGAGGTTCCCAGGATGTCGCGCGGCGTAATCGTCAGCATCTGGCCGGCTTTGAGCTGCACAGGCAGCTTGTTCTTCAAACGGCCGGTGCGAATTTTGGGGCCTTGAAGGTCGCCCATAATGCAGATTCTCTTACCCTCCTGGGCAGAGACTGCGCGGATCATTTCGATCAGTTCCAGCTTTTCTGAGTTTGCTCCATGGGAAAAATTCAGACGGGCAACGTCAAGTCCTGCACGCACCAGCTCGCGGAACATCTCTTCACTATTGGACACAGGACCAAGTGTGGCAACAATCTTGGCTCTTCGTTGACCCTGAGACGGACTCAGGCTCGAATCGGCAAAGACAGAATTCATCAGAGCACCCTCACTAACACAACTTTTCTATTGGCTTGTTTCAACCCAATTCTACTAGACGCGGCCCGATGCTGAGGCTAAACCGTGGGTGTGGGGCCTGAAGTCACAGCAATTTCATCCGTGCCAGCTGTGGTGGAGACGCTCAAACGCTTCCGCGAAGGTGAGATGCTGGCGTTAAATTCTCCTCCATACAATACCGCGACCGATGTGATGAAGAGCCATACCAGCGTCGCGATACCAGCACCCAGCGATCCGTAGACGAGGGAATAATCAGCGAACCGGGTTACGTACAAGCCGAATAGCAAGGTTGCCACAAACCACAGCACCGTGGCGACTAGCGCGCCGGGCACCACCCACTTCCAGCTGTTGGGATGGGGAGTTCCGAAGTGGTAGATCACGGTCAGGACACCGACACAGGTGGTGATAGCAATGGTCCACCGCACCATCATCCAGAGGACGAGCACGTAGCTGAGCAGTTCAAAATTTGCTCTCTCAATCATCCACGTTTCTATCTGGCGCCCAAAGATGACGAAGAGTGTGGCGCACCCCATCGGCACCAGGCAGCTTGGAATCAGCAGGATCGCGAGGATTCTCTGATGCCAGAAGTTCCAGGCTTTGCGATCCTCTCCATAGGCCCGCAGAAATCCCTCCATAAGTGAGAGCATCACGCCCATGCCGGCAAACGTGCTGATGAAAACCGCTGTTACCAGTACCTGCATCGACCGCTGAGGCTGGTTCTGCAAGTAGGATTGCGCAAATTCCATTGCGTCCGCCGGAAGAACCTCGCTGAAGGCTGCACGGAGTTCTCCCCGGAACGTATTACCCCCGGGCGATGCGGCAATAATGGCAGTCAGGACGAGCAGAGCCGGAAAGGCGCACAGGATGGCAGAATAGGCCGCCGCCTTCGCGGTGCCGAATATATCGTGTTCCAGCGACCTGAGCATCGCCCGTCGAAGATGGCCGATTCTGCGGAACATACTCTCCAGATTAACGGAACCACACCGTATCCAGCCAGCTAACTCGAAATGGGTTGCTCAACAGAATGCGCGGTAATAGCATCAGAGGTTCTCTAGAGAGCTTGAATATCCATGACAACTACATCCGCCCGTCACCTCGCCGTTGCCTGCGCCCTTATTGCCGCCGGCCTTATCTTCACTAGAGACACCATCCATGCCGCTGACAAGAGCGATAGCAAGAAGACCCAGACCTCCCAGGCTTCGAACGCACAGCTTGCCGATCCCGGGTTGAATCAGCGGGTTGAGGATCTGCTGCGCAAGATGACCCTGGAAGAAAAAGTAGGCCAGTTGGTGCAGTATTCCGCCGGTGCTCCCACCGGGCCAGGAACCGGCCGCAGTGATTACAACTCCATGGTGGCCAAGGGCCAGATAGGCTCACTGTTCAACGTGATTGAGGCCGACAAGGCCAATGCCTTTCAGCACATCGCGATGGAGAAGACCCGGCTGCATATTCCGCTGATCTTCGGCTTCGATGTTATTCATGGCCACCGCACCATTTTCCCCATGCCTCTCGCGCTGGCGTCCAGCTTCGACCCCAAGGCGGCAGAGATCGTGGCGCGCAACGGTGCGATTGAGGCGCGAGCGGATGGCATCCAGTGGGTCTTCTCGCCCATGGTTGATATTTCCCGGGACGCCCGTTGGGGCCGCATTGCGGAGAGCGCCGGCGAAGATCCCTACCTGGGCAGCGCTATCGCTCGTGGATGGATCCGTGGCTACCAGCAGGACGACCTGAGCAATCCGCAATCGGTGGCCGCCTGCGTCAAGCATTTCGCGGCGTACGGCGGAGCAACGGCAGGCCGAGACTACAACGCTGTCGATATGTCAGAAGTAATGCTGCGGCAGGTCTACCTGGAGCCATACCATGCCGCCGTGGAAGC
Source organism: uncultured Acidobacteriaceae bacterium (assembly GCA_963725995.1). GTDB lineage: Bacteria > Acidobacteriota > Terriglobia > Terriglobales > Acidobacteriaceae > JANXZS01. Next base: position 17,400 of record CAVSAX010000023.1, read on the forward strand.
AGGCGTCGCCACCGTGATGAGTTCCTTCAACTCGCTCAACGGAGTACCCGCCAGCGCCAATCCTTTTACCCTCACCCAGATCCTGCGTGGGGAGTGGAAGTTTGATGGATTCGTCGTCAGCGACTGGGGTTCAGTGGCCGAATTGTTGAACCATGCCATTGCGCCAGACGGGGCCACAGCGGCGTTTAAGGCCCTTACGGCTGGAGTAGACATGGATATGGAGGGAAACCTCTATGCGACCCACCTGGTCACGATGGTGCGCTCAGGCGAGTTGAAGGAATCGGTGGTTGACGAAGCGGTGCGCCGAGTTCTCCGCGTCAAATTCGCGCTCGGACTGTTTGAACACCCCTATGTCGAAAATGCAGCCCCCTACACGGCCACACCGGAGAGGCACGAGACAGCTCGCAAGGTAGCCGAGGAAACCCTCGTCCTGCTTAAGAATGAGCCCCTCCAGGGAACTGGCCGCCTGCTGCCCCTGAAGAAGTCGCTGCGCACCGTGGCCCTGATCGGCCCACAAGCTGACTCCAAGGGGGAGATGATGGGATCATGGGGCGCGGCCGGCAATCCAGAGGATGCTGTGACGCTGCGGCAGGCTCTCCAGCAGCGCTTCGCCTCCGGATCAACCAAGCTGATCTATGCCAAGGGCACCGATCTCAAAGGCGACAGCACCGCAGGATTTGACGAAGCGGTCGCGGCCGCCAAGCAAGCTGACGTGGTTCTGCTGGCCGCTGGAGAACCCGCGAACGACACAGGCGAGGCCGCCTCGCGCATGACCCTTGGCCTCACAGGCAATCAGCAGCAGCTTTTGGAGGCCGTTGCCGCTGCCGGAAAGCCCATCGTGCTCATCCTCTTCAACGGACGTCCTCTGGCGTTGCCTTGGGCGGCAAAGAATGTCCCCGCAATTGTTGAGGCGTGGTATCCGGGCATCGAGGCCGGCAATGCCGTTGCCAATATTCTCTTCGGAGACGTGAATCCCAGCGCCAAGCTTCCGGCCAGTTTCCCCTATAGCGTCGGCCAGGAGCCCCTCTCGTACTCGCAATTCCCCACTGGCCGCCCCATCATCAATCCGGACGCGGCGTCGCCGGAATCCGCCGATCCCGGGAAATACGGCTCACGCTATATCGATGGCCCCAATGATCCGCTGTTTCCCTTTGGATTCGGCCTCTCCTACACGCAGTTCTCCTACTCGCCTTTGACCATCAGCCGCACACAGGTTCCGCTTGCTGATGCGAATGCCGACCGCAAGCAGAAGAGCGGATTGGTGAAGATCGGCGTCTTTGTAAAAAATTCCGGAGCGGTAGCCGGGACTGAAGTCGTGCAGCTTTATATCCGCAACACCGGTGGAAGCATGGAGCAGCCGTTCCGTGAGTTGAAGGGTTTTCAGCGCGTGACGCTGGCGCCCGGCGAACAGAAGCAGGTGGAATTCACGCTCGGCTTTGAGGAACTCGCCTTCTACAACTCCAGCCTCGAGAAAGTGATGGAGCCGACTAAATACCGCGTCGTCGTCGGTGGAAGCTCCAAAGCCACCGAGCATGCGGAGTTCGTGATTACCAAATAACTCCGCAGAGAACCATCCCAGGCAAGCGAAAGCCCCCATTTCGGTTGGGGGCTTTTGTAGTGCTGGGACAGCGGTCCGTTTCTAGCAGTTTGTCTTGCTGGCGGTCGTGCCGCACGGCTCAGATTGCTTGCCCGCATGGCTCAGAGCCGGCTTCCAATGGTTGAGGAATGTCGTTACGGAGGAAACATCCATTCGCCGCATCGACTCGAACTCACCATTGCGCTGGCTGTAAAGCAGCTTGCCGTTTGAATCAAGAATCGCCAGGGCCGGAACGCCCTTTTCAAGTGGGACGTTGTATTGCTTCGCCAGGTCCAGGTTGCGGTCGTAACGGCCGATGTTGACGCTCACCATCACGTAATTTGCCGCCAGGATCGCCGCGTTCCCGGGATCGTGAAGATAGATGCTCAGCACTTGGCAATCGCCACACCAGTTCCCACCGAAATCCAGCAGCACCCGCTTGTGCTCCTTTGCGGCCTGTGCCAGTGCCTGTTGCACCTCGGTGTGAGCGTCGGCAGTCTCAGAGTAGATCTGTGGCGTTGCAGCAATCGCGGCAGAGGATGCGGCTAGAAAAAGGCCGGCGACTGCTGAGAAGATCTGCTGACGGGTTTTGGGAAGGACGGACATCAAGGCTCCTCGGAAAACTACTGTCCTTAGTGTGACACGCGTAGTACCCGGCATGAGCTGGTCGCCTCAGTAAAGTGATAGCGACTCTAAACACTTTAGATGTCCCCATGGTCGTTCCGGTTACAACATTCCAGTAAAAGGCGAGGTTCCGTGGACGGCAAGGTGCCTGCTTTGTTGGAGATGCATGGCTTACGCGGGCCGGAGGCTGGCGAGTTAGATAGGAATTCAGTGTGGCGCAGCATATGCCAACACGATTTCCGTCAGTGGGCGCGCACGTTGGCACAGTCGCAATGAATGGGTTTTCGCTTGATCCTAGAATTCAGACCTGTGGCGACAGCTTTGGATCGCGCACCCGCGCGGTGCTCAGGAAGCCCATCAAGCGTTCGGCTTCCACGCGCTGTGCATCGACAAGCCTACGCTGGCGGTATTTGTGGTCGTAGGCGAGGAGCTGCGGAATCATCTCTTCGTCCCGATCAGCGCCAAGCTGCAATTCGAGCACCCTGGAGAGAATCATCTGGACCAGCCGTGCGCTCACTTCAACGGGTTCATTGACCATGATTGCACTCTCCTGCGAGTAGAGTTTCCATCAGCAGTGCCGATATTAGCGGTGTAATCGGCTCAGGGCTAGAGTACGGCGGGTGTTATTTCAGACTCTTTGGTTATCCTTGGCGGCACGCCAGACGTAACAAGGCGGCGAAACTTTTTAGCTCCGCCGCCTAGTTTGCATCATTATTTTGTTACCGGATATAGGTCATTCGACCTATATCAGGAGGGTTACTCCGCAGCCAGTTCTTCGGCTTCGCCTTCCTGCCGCATCAATTCCAGTTCGCGTTCGGCTTCCTCGTGAGCGGCATTCACTTCCTGCTGTACGCGGGCAGCGGCCTCTTCGAGTTCCGGCGAGAGCTGAATGTTGCGGTAGTACTCCATGCCGGTACCGGCAGGGATGAGACGACCGACGATGACGTTCTCCTTCAGGCCGCGCAGATTGTCGACCGCACCGTTGATGGAGGCCTCGGTAAGGACGCGTGTCGTCTCCTGGAACGATGCAGCGGAGATGAACGAATCCGTCGAGAGCGACGCCTTGGTGATGCCCAGCAGCAGCGGACGTCCAATTGCGGGACGGCCACCGTTGGCGATGACACGCTCGTTTTCCTCGCGGAAGCGGAACTTGTCGATCTGCTGCTCAAGCAGGAAGGTGGTGTCGCCGACTTCCTCGATCTTCACCCAGCGCAACATCTGGCGAACGATAGTTTCGATGTGCTTGTCAGAGATGGTCACGCCCTGCAGACGGTAGACTTCCTGGATTTCGTTCACCAAATAGCCCTGCAGTTCCTTTTCACCCAGCACGGCAAGAATATCGTGCGGGTTCAAAGGACCATCCATCAGCGCCTCACCGGCATGAAGGCGTTCGCCCTCCTGCACGTTGATGTGAATGCCGCGCGGCACGGAGTATTCCTTCTCCTCGCCGTTATCCGCAGTCACATAGATCTTGCGCTGACCCTTGGCCACATCGCCGAACTTCACCACACCATCGATCTCGCTGATAATGGCCGTCTCGCGCGGCTTGCGAGCTTCGAAGAGCTCAACGACGCGCGGCAGACCGCCGGTGATGTCCTTGGTGCGGGTGGTCTCGCGCGGGATCTTGGCAATGATGTCGCCCGGGAATGCCTCATCCCCATCCTGCATCATCAGGTGAGCGCGGCTCGGCATCAGGTAGCGCTTGTGAGCCTTCGGTCCCTTGATGACGACAGCAGGCTGACGCTTTTCGTCGGCAGCATCGGAAACCACCAGGCGCGACAGGCCGGTGACTTCGTCCACTTCCTCGTTCAGCGTGATACCTTCCTGCAGATCCTTGAACTGAACCGTACCGCCAATTTCGGTAAGGATGGCGAAGGTATAAGGATCCCACTCAACCAGTGCCTGGCCGAGCGTAACCTTGGCTCCGTCTTCCACCTTAAGCTTGGCGCCATAGACAACCTGGTAGCGTTCCTTCTCGCGACCACGATCATCGACTACCGCGATGGAACCCGAGCGATTCATTGCAACCAGGTCGCCGCCTCTTGAGCGGACCGACACCATGTTGATGAAGCGCACCGTACCGTTGTTCTTGGCGTCGAGTCGCGACTGCTCCGACACGCGCGATGCCGTACCACCGATATGGAAGGTACGCATCGTGAGCTGTGTTCCCGGCTCGCCGATGGACTGTGCAGCGATAACACCCACTGCCTCGCCCAGTTCAACCAGTCGGCCAGAGGCCAGGTTGCGGCCGTAGCAGAGGATGCAGACGCCACGCTTGGACTCGCAGGTCAACACCGAGCGGATCTTGACGCGCTCAATGCCTGCTGCCTGAATCGCCGAGGCCAGGTCTTCCGTGATTTCCTGGTTGACCTCAACGATCACAGCACCTTCAAAGTCCTTCAGGCGCTCGAGTGAGACGCGGCCCACAATGCGGTCGCGCAACGGCTCGATGATTTCGCCAGACTCGACGATGGCCGTAACGTAGATGCCCTCAACCGTTCCGCAATCGTGCTCGCTGACGATCACGTCCTGCGCCACGTCGACAAGTCGACGGGTCAGATAGCCGGAATCGGCAGTCTTCAGTGCGGTATCAGCCAGGCCCTTACGCGCGCCGTGGGTCGAGATGAAGTACTCGAGCACCGTGAGACCTTCGCGGAAGTTCGCCTTGATGGGCGTCTCGATGATTTCGCCGGAAGGCTTGGCCATCAGGCCGCGCATACCAGAGAGCTGACGGATCTGCTGTTTCGATCCGCGAGCGCCGGAGTCGGCCATGATGTAAATCGGGTTCATGGTGCCGGCCTTGTCGGCGTTCTTCATGTTGTTGAACATCTCGTCGGCAACCTTTTCCGTTACCGCCGACCAGATCTGGATGACCTTGTTATTGCGCTCGCCGTTGGTGATCGCACCGTCAAGATACTGACGCTGAATACCGACAGCCTGCTTTTCCGCCTCGCGCACAACCGGTGCCTTCGAGTCAGGGATAACCATGTCGTCGAGACCGACCGACAAGCCCGAACGCGTCGCGTACTGGAAGCCGAGTTCCTTGATGCGGTCCAGCATCTTCACCGTGACCTCAAGGCCAAGGTTCAGGTAGCAGTAGTTCACCAGCTGACCGATGCCCTTCTTCTTGAGCAGGCCGTTGACGTAGGGCATGCCCTCAGGCAGCGCATCGTTCAGGATGGCGCGGCCCACAGTGGTCGAGATGTACTGCTTCTCGTGCGGCACCATTTCTGTGTGCGTCAAATCCTGATCGTCGTACGCGGTCGTCATGTCGAGCACGTTCCCGGTATAACGCAGTCGGATCGGCGAAAGCGTTTCGACTTCCTTAGCTTCGAGTGCCATCAGTACTTCGTCCGTGTTGGCGAAGACGCGTCCCTCACCCTTGGCTCCAACCTTTGCCTTGGTCAGGTAATAGAGACCGAGCACCATGTCCTGCGTAGGAACGGTGATCGGCTGACCGGATGCCGGCGAAAGAATGTTGTGCGAAGCAAGCATCAGTACGCTGGCTTCCACCTGGGCCTCTGGCGACAGCGGAATGTGAACAGCCATCTGGTCACCGTCGAAGTCAGCGTTGAACGCCGTGCAGACGAGCGGGTGAATCTTGATGGCCTTGCCTTCCACCAGCACCGGCTCAAACGCCTGGATGCCGAGGCGGTGAAGCGTTGGGGCTCGGTTCAGCAGGACAGGATGATCCTTGATGACCTCTTCAAGAATGTCCCAAACGATGGGCTCCTGAAGCTCGACCATCTCCTTCGCCTGCTTGATGGTGGTGCAATGTCCAGTCTGCTCGAGCCTGTGATAGATGAAGGGCTTGAAGAGTTCAAGCGCCATCTTCTTCGGCAGGCCGCACTGGTGCAGCTTCAGTTCCGGACCAACCACGATAACCGAACGTCCCGAGTAGTCAACGCGCTTGCCGAGCAGGTTCTGGCGGAAGCGGCCCTGCTTGCCCTTGAGCGTATCGGAGAGCGACTTGAGCGGACGGTTGTTCGCGCCACGCAGCACGCGGCCACGGCGACCATTGTCGAACAGTGCGTCAACAGCCTCCTGCAGCATGCGCTTTTCGTTGCGCACAATCACCTCGGGCGCATGCAGATCCATGAGCTTCTTGAGGCGGTTGTTGCGGTTGATCACGCGGCGATACAAATCGTTCAGATCGGACGTGGCAAAGCGGCCTCCATCCAGCGGCACCAGCGGGCGCAGCTCGGGAGGAATGACCGGGATCACGTCGAGAATCATCCACTGCGGCTTGTTGCCCGACTTGCGGAATGCCTCGACAACCTTCAGGCGCTTGGCATACTTCAGGCGCTTCTGCAGCGACGACTCGATCTTCATCTTCTCGCGCAGCTCGATCGACAGCTCGTCGACGTTCACGCGCTTGAGAAGTTCCTTGATCGCTTCGGCGCCCATCATGCCCTTGAAGCCGGTGGGACGATACTGCTGGTCAAGCTCGCGGAAGCGGGCTTCGTCCTTGATGATCTCGCGCTCCTTGGAAGGAGCGTCGCCGGGATCGACCACGACGTAGCTCTCAAAATAGAGAACGCTCTCGAGATCGCGCAGCGAAATATCAAGCAGGTGGCCAATACGCGACGGCAGGCCCTTGAAGAACCAGACGTGCGAGCAGGGCGACGCCAGCTCGATGTGGCCGAGACGCTCACGGCGAACCTTGGAGAGCGTAACCTCGACGCCGCACTTGTCGCAGATTACTCCGCGATGCTTCATGCGCTTGTACTTGCCGCAGAGACACTCCCAGTCAGTGACCGGGCCAAAGATGCGGGCGCAGAACAATCCATCGCGCTCCGGTTTAAACGTACGGTAATTGATAGTCTCCGGCTTGGTTACTTCGCCATGAGACCAGCTTCTGATCTTTTCCGGCGAAGCAAGGCTGATGCGAATTGCGTCGAAGTCCGTGATCGGGCTGGTGAGTTCAAATGGGCTGGAACGGTACAAGACGACCCTCCTTGGCACCTTGCTCCACTCCGGCATTTAACCGGCGGAGTTGTGGCCTGCTACGTTCCGGGGATGAATGTTTTTGTGGGTCTTGCCCTTCCCCGGGGGAGCCGTTCAGCTCCTGCGAGACAAGTCCCTGTCATACCTAAGCTTGAGCAATCAATCTTTGTCCGGAGCCGTGCGTCACGGCTCCGGACACGATCTAATCCGCTGCCGCGACGGCAGGTACTGGCTGCTTCTTGATGTCTGCCTGCTTGATCAATTCCACATCCAGGCAAAGCGACTGCAGCTCGCGAATCAATACGTTGAACGACTCCGGCACGCCCGGCTCAATAGCAGCTTCACCCTTGACGATGGCCTCGTAGATCTTGGTACGGCCATACACGTCATCCGACTTGGCAGTGAGCAGTTCCTGCAGGATGTAGGCAGCGCCATAAGCTTCGAGCGCCCACACTTCCATCTCTCCGAAGCGCTGTCCACCGAACTGCGCCTTGCCGCCCAGCGGCTGCTGGGTGATAAGCGAATACGGTCCGATCGAACGAGCGTGAATCTTGTCGTCGACCAAGTGAGAGAGCTTCAGCATGTAGATGTAGCCTACGGTTCCCGGCTCCTCGAACGGCTCGCCGGTCATACCGTCGAACAGATTCGTCTTGCCTGAGCTGGGCAGCTCCGCCGCAGCCAGCAGAGCCTTGATCTCGCTCTCCTGCGCTCCGTCGAATACCGCCGTTCCGAACCAGATACCGCGCTTCATGCCCGCGGCCACGCGCAGCAGCATCTCATCGTTCAAATCGAGAAGCTGGCGCAACGTTGCCGTATTCGCAAAGCGCTCCGTGATGTATGCACGAACCTCGTTAGCATCGTGGTTGCGCTGCACAATCTCGTTCACCTTGGCGCCGAGCTGGTGCGCTGCCCATCCCAGATGTGTTTCAAGAATCTGACCCACATTCATTCGCGAAGGAACGCCCAATGGATTGAGTACGATCTCCACCGGTGTGCCATCGGGCAGGTAGGGCATATCTTCCTCGGGAAGAATGCGCGCGATCACGCCCTTGTTACCGTGACGGCCGGCCATCTTGTCGCCGACCGACAGCTTGCGCTTCATGGCGATGTAGACCTTCACCAGCTTGATAACGCCGGGTGCCAGTTCGTCGCCCTTCTGCAGCTTGCCGATCTTTTCGTTGGTGATCTTGCGCAGCACATCGATCTGGCGCGAGGTCATTTCCTCGATCTCGTCGATCTGCTCGTTCACCCGCGGATCCTTGTCGGCATAGCGAATGCGCTTCAGGTTCTTGGTCGAGATGCGCTCGATGGTGTCCCGATCCAGCACTGCATCCTTCACGATCAGGCGCTTGTTGGTACGCTCGTCGTGCAGATCGGCCAGCACCACCTTGTTGCCGAGAATCGCTTCCAGGCGCTTCAGCCGCTCGTCGGTGAGAATACGAATCTCATCGGCAAGATTCTTTTCCAGCTTCGCAACCTGCTCGCCCTCGATCAGCTTGGCGCGCTCGTCCTTCTCCTGTCCCTTGCGGGAGAAGATGCGGACGTCCACCACCGTTCCCTCGATGCCCGGAGGGCACGTCAGGGATGCGTCGCGAACGTCGCCGGCCTTTTCGCCGAAGATCGCGCGCAGCAGCTTCTCTTCCGGAGTCAGCTGGGTCTCGCCCTTGGGCGTTACCTTTCCGACCAGGATGTCGTTGTGCTTGATCTTGGCACCGATGCGGATTACGCCGCTCTCGTCAAGATCGCGCAGTGCCGACTCAGATACGTTTGGAATATCACGCGTGATCTCTTCCGGTCCCAGCTTCGTATCGCGGGCTTCGATCTCGAACTCTTCGATGTGGACAGAGGTGTAGTAATCCTCGCGCACCAGCTTCTCTGAGATCAGGATCGCGTCCTCGAAGTTGTAACCGCGCCATGGCATGAATGCCACCAGCACGTTGCGTCCCAGTGCCAGCTCGCCCTGCTCCGTGCAAGGACCGTCTGCGATCACCTGACCCTTCAGAACGCGGTCGCCATGTTGCACGATCGGCTTCTGATTGATGCAGGTGTTCTGGTTCGACCGCTTGAACTTTGTCAGCTGATAAATGTCTGAACCAACCTCACGCGACAACTGGGTGGGGTGATGTTCGCCTTCCACGCGGACGATGATGCGCTCGGAGTCAACCGAATCCACCACACCGTTGCGGCGTGCAAGAATCACTGCGCCAGAGTCGCGCGCGGTAACGCCTTCCATGCCGGTGCCGACCAGCGGTGCTTCAGCAACCAGCAGCGGTACCGACTGGCGCTGCATGTTGGCGCCCATCAGTGCGCGATTGGCGTCATCGTGCTCGAGGAACGGAACCAGCGACGCAGCCACCGAGACAAGCTGCTTCGGGCTGACGTCGATGTAATCCACTTCCGAACGATTCACCAGCACAAAGTTTCCGGTACGGCGGGCATTCACCAGCTCTTCGGTGATGTGACCCTCCGCATCCATATCGATGTTTGCCTGCGCGATCGTGTGGCGATCCTCTTCCCACGCGGAAAGATAGAAGGAGAAGGGATCCGTCTCGATCGCCCTCTTCTTATCCTTCTTCAGGTGTGCATTCAACTTTGCCGCTTCTGACTTCTCCAGGTGATCGCCCACACGCAAGCCGCTTTCGCCGGCGTTGGTCACCTGCACAAAGTCGAGAATGCGTCCATCCTTCACGCGGCGATATGGCGACTCGATAAAGCCATACTCGTTGATGCGCGCAAAGCACGAGAGCGAGCTGATCAGGCCGATGTTCGGACCTTCCGGCGTCTCAATCGGGCAGATGCGGCCGTAGTGCGTCGGGTGAACGTCGCGGACTTCAAAGCCTGCACGCTCGCGGCTCAAACCGCCCGGTCCAAGTGCGGAGAGACGGCGCTTGTGAGTAATCTCCGAGAGCGGGTTGGTCTGATCCATAAACTGCGAAAGCTGCGACGATCCGAAGAATTCGCGGATCGCGGCCATTACCGGCTTGGCGTTGATCAGGTCGTGCGGCATCGCCGTCGACATCTCCTGATACACGCTCATCTTTTCCTTGATCGCGCGCTCCATGCGGACCAGGCCGATGCGGAACTGGTTCTCCATCAACTCGCCCACAGCGCGGACGCGACGGTTGCCAAGGTGATCGATGTCGTCCACCACGCCAATGTTCTTGCGCAGCTTCAGCAGGTAGCGAATCGTCGAGTAGAAATCCTCCGGCGTCAGCGTGCGACGATCCAGCGGAGTCTCTTCCTGGTTCTCGTAGAGCTTGATGTTGAACTTCAAGCGGCCCACGCGCGAGAAATCGTACTTGCGCGGATCGAAGAACATGCCCTCGAAGAGCGCAGTCGCGGTGTCCAGGGTCGGCGGATCGCCCGGACGCAGCTTGCGGTAGATCTCGATCAGCGCCTCTTCCGGCTTGCGCACAGAATCGCGACGCAGCGTGTTGCTGATGATGTTGCCTACGTCATCGCGCTCCGGGAAGAAGACCTCGACGTTAGTCACGCCGCTCTCGGTGATCTTGTGCAGGCGCTCTGCATTCAACTCAACATTCGCCTCCACCAGGATCTCGCCGGTCGTCTGATCGACGACATCGGCCGCGGTCATCGCGCCATCCAACTCGGCCGCCTCAACCTCAACCTGTGTGACCTTCGCGGCACGCAAAGCCTTCAGAATCGAAGGCGTAACCTTGCGGCCGGAGTGAGCAATCTCTTCGCCCTTCACCAGCACCGCATGCGCGGGCTTGGCGCCCAGCAGGTGCGTCGGCTTCACGTTCTCATTGATGGTCCAGTGCAGCTTGCCATCGGCAATCGCGATGCTGTCCACGGTGTAGAAGGTCTTCAGGATCTCTTCGTCCGAACGCAGACCAAGCGCGCGCAGGAAGATCGTTCCCAGGAACTTGCGCTTGCGGTCGATGCGAACATAGAGCGTGTTCTTCTGGTCGTATTCAAACTCCACCCACGAGCCGCGGTAGGGAATGATCTTGCCCAGGAAATAGGTACGGTTGCTCGCCGTCTCAAAGAAGACGCCGGGCGAGCGGTGCAACTGCGAAACGATCACGCGCTCGGTACCGTTGACGATGAACGTGCCGTTCTGCGTCATCAGCGGAATGTCACCAAAGAAGACTTCCTGTTCCTTGATGTCGCGGATCGACTTGTTGCCCGTCTCGGGATCCTTGTCGTAAATGGTGAGACGCACCGTCACCTTCAAGGGCGCAGAGTATGTCATGCCGCGCTCTTCGCACTCCGCCTGGTCATACTTCAACTGCAGGCCCACTGGATCGCCGCACTTGTTGCAAAAGTCAGGCGTGTTCTTGTTGTACGTGCCGCACTTGCCGCAAAGCACGTCGCCCGGATGGAATGGATCGGTGATCACCATCGCTCCGCAATTCGTGCAGGCGGTGCGCAGGTGATGCAGCCCCTTCAAGTGGCCGCACTTGCACTCCCAGTTACCAATCGAGTAATCAACAAAATCCAGCTGCGATATATTGCGGAAATCGGTGATGGGGAAAACAGAAGTAAACACCGACTGCAGACCGTTGTCCTCGCGTTCCGAAGGCAGCTTGTCCATCTGCAGAAAACGTTCGTAGGAGCGGCGCTGAACTTCAATCAGGTTAGGAATCTGGATCGATGTTGGAATCTTGGAAAAGTCGAGACGGCTACGAATGGCGCGGTTCTCGTTCGGCATGCTTCACTCCTGGAACTCGTGTTCCCGAGGCTCCGGCACTGTACACCGGAAGAAGACCTGCCGCCCGAGTCAAACGGCAAATCTGGATAGTGCGCTTGCGCTCGCATGTTCGATCCGCCTCGTTCAGACCGGACACGGCGTTTTATTGCTTACAAAACAGGGAAACTTTCTATATTGCGACCGGGTAAACCCGGCCCTTCACGAATCGCGGCCCAACCTCAGGCCGAAAAGATTTCCACGCGTATCCCGTGTATTATCCGGACACGCAAGCTACCACGCGGGCAGAAGACGGCATCACAATTCGAGAACACGGCTGGTATCCTCCCCTAAAGGCAGTTAGCTTGGGGTGAAAACACCAAAAGCCCGCAGGGGCAGGAAACCCCTCGAGCGCCACAACCGAATTGTGCACTTGGCAAAAACAGAATGTCCGATTCCCGCCGGTTCAAAACTAGCGTGTGTGCCGCCTTACAGCAGACAAGTTCAGCACCCCTGCAAACCCGCCGCCCGCTTTGCAAAGATGTCGGCAATGGTGTGCCGAGAACACTCTTGCGATCCAACCAGCCATACCACGCAATCCTTCACCGAAATAATTTCGGAGCAGAAACTACGCAGCCATCTCGCGCCTGATTGGCTATAAAACTGTCAAGCCAAGCAAAGACGCACCATGACCAGCATAGCGCGTCTTGCTTTGGCATGCAACTTGCTTACTTAACTTCGATCGTCGCGACGCCTTCGAATTTCTTCTTGATCGTCTCGGCTTCTTCCTTGGTCGCGTTCTCCTTCAAGGGCTTGGGAGCGCCGTCAACCAGGTCTTTGGCTTCCTTCAGGCCAAGCGACGTTACTTCCCGTACTGCCTTGATGGTATTGATCTTGTTCGCGCCCTGGTCCTTGAGGATCACGGTGAACTCGGTCTGTTCTTCCACCGGAGCCGCTGCTGCTGCTCCCGCTCCACCAGCCGCCGCAACCGGGGCTGCTGCCGCCGCCGAGACGCCGAGGCGCTCTTCAAGCTTCTTCACAAGGGCTGCCGCGTCCAACAGGCTAAGCCCAACAATCTGATCCTCTAACTGCTGCAGATCCGCCATGATTCTCTCCACGTAAAACTAAACTGAATTTTTACTGCTTCCGGACCGCCCTGAAGCGTCCCGGTTGCCGCGGTGGCTAAGGTTTCCGATGTGCCCAGACCTGGCACCCCTATGCCGATGCAGCGAAACTTGGGTATTTCCCTAAACTACCGGCTCGTCAGGAGCAGCTGCCTTCTCGGCTTCCACTGCAGCTTCCTCAACCGGAGCTGTCGTTTCCAAGCCAACTTCAGGCTCAACTGGAGCGGCCGCGCTTACTGCCGGCTCGTCCATTGCTTCGACGATCGGCGCTGCAGCCTCGGCCGTAGCAACGATCGGGGCCGCTGGCTCCTCCGCCACTGGCTTTTCCGCAGCCGGCTCTTCCGCCGCTGCAACCGGAGCAGCAACTTCCGCTGCCGGTGCTGCCGCTGGTGCGCCAAACTTGCCCTTCTCCACGCCCTGGTTGATCACCACGGCCAGATCGCGGCCGGTGGCGGCAATAACCGTCGCCAGGCGCTGTGCCGGAGAATTGATCAGGAACAGCAGCTTGGCGTAAATCTCTTCCTTGCCCGGCATCGTCGCCAGCTCGCCAATCTGAGCCACCGTCAATACCTTGCCGTCCACAATGGCCAGCTTAAAGGTGAATTCCGCGTTGTCCTTTACCCAGGTGGAAAGCGCCTTGGCCAGAACAACGGGATCGCCGCTGGTATACGCAACCGACGAAACACCCTTCAGACCCTGCAGCGCGGCCTCAACCTCGGTGCCCTGCGCGGCGCGTGCCGCCAGCTTGTTCTTGAGGACGCGATAGCTGCCACCAGCGCCGCGAACCGCCTTGCGCAGCTGGAAATCCTGAGACACTGTAAGTTTCGCGAAGGTGCCGACGATGGCGGTCGTGGAGCCCTTGAGCTCCTGCGCCAGCTTGTCAACCTGCTCCGCCTTCTTTGCTTTCGTTAATGGCATGAGATGAGCCTCTAGCTTCTAGCCTCTAGCTCTAAGCTAGCTGTGTACTTCGGCGCTGCTCTGCAGCATCTGAAGTTTGCCTCTCGATCGCCCGGCAGCGGCTAGGTGCCGCCAGGCTTGAGGCTGAAATTAAGCCTTGGCTGCCGTGTCCGCGACTGCGCCGTCGAGCAGGATGCCCGGGCCCATCGTTGAACTCAGCGTAATGCCCTTGATGTACTTGCCCTTTGCCGCTGAAGGCTTGGCGCGCACGATGCTCGAAATAACCGTCGTCGCGTTGTCCACCAGCTTCTGCACGGGGAACGAGATCTTGCCCACTGGCACATGCACCAGGGCGGTCTTGTCGGCGCGGAACTCGATCTTGCCGGCCTTGATCTCCTTGATCGCGGCGGCCACATCGTTGGTCACGGTGCCGGTCTTGGGATTCGGCATCAAACCGCGGGGACCAAGAACCTTGCCCAGACGTCCTACCGACTTCATCATGTCGGGAGTCGCGATGAGAGCGTCAAAATCCGTCCAGCTCTCCTTCTGGATCTTCTCGACCAGGTCTTCGCCGCCGACAATATCTGCACCGGCTGCTTCGGCATCCTTCAGGCGATCGCCCGAAGCGATGACGGCTACCTTCTTGGTCTTGCCCAGTCCGTGCGGCAGAACCACCGTGCCGCGAACCATCTGGTCCGCATGGCGCGTATCGACGCCCAGGCGCAGCGTCAGATCAACAGTCTCGTCAAACTTGGCAAACTTGATTTTCTGGAGAAGCGTAACTGCTTCAGGTAGCGGATAGGGCCGCGCTTCAACCTGCGCACGCGCCTTCGCAATATTCTTGCTGGATTTCTTAGCCATTCTTCCTCGTCTCCCACCGCTCGGCGATCCACCGCCTGACCGTGGTGCTGGCTGTCTCCGGAGTCTCCGGTCAGCCTTGTGACTACCTGCGGCCGAAACCACAGGCACAGCCTTTAATTATGCGTTAAAACGAACCCAAATGCAACCGGATTACAACTCCAGTGGCCTGAATCCGGCAAACATCGCCGATGCTTCCGGCAGGTCCTTCAGCGGAACCGCATCGCATGCCGCGAAGAACCGCTCCCACAACTTGCTGACTCCGGGATGATGGTGTGCCTTCTCCACCCCGCCCGGCGCCCACTCAAAAACCTCAACGACGGTGCCGTCGGCAGCTTCGGCGATTACGGCTGCCCGCTCCGTTACCATCCCCACGCTGCGCAGATACGGCACGTGCTCACGCACCACCTGCAGAAGCTCATCGCGCTTCCCGGCTTTTGGCCGATAGGCTACAACAACGACGCTTGCGCCCGCATCGTTCTGCATGACTACCTCTTAAGCGACGACTTCGATGCCCATCGAGCGCGCCGTGCCCTTGATGCTCTTGATCGCCGTCTCAACCGAAGCAGCGTTCAAATCCGGCATCTTCTGCGTGGCGATCTCGCGGACCTGCTTCTCCGTCACCTTGCCAACCTTGTCCTTGTTCGGCGTGCCCGAACCCTTCGCCAGGCCGGCTGCCTTCTTCAACAGCACTGCGGCGGGGGGAGTCTTGGTGACAAACGAGAACGTGCGGTCGGTGTAAACCGTGATAACCACGGGGATGATGAGGCCTTCCATCTCCTTGTTCTGCGTGCGCGCGTTGAACTGCTTGCAGAACTCCATGATGTTGACCTGCGCCTGGCCGAGCGCGGGACCGACTGGCGGTGCGGGCGTGGCCTTGGCGGCAAGAATCTGCAGCTTGACGTATGTCTGTACTTTCTTCGGTGCCATCTTCGAAAAACCTTTCTCAATCAGCTACTGGCTTCCAGCTTCCTACTCTTCCGTGCCGCTTCCGAAGCTTTCCAACGGAGTGCCAACGCACGGGCCGGAGCGATTCGCTACCGGCGGTTCCTATACAACTTTCTCTACCTTGCCGAACTCAAGCTCGACAGGAGTGGAGCGGCCAAAGATCGTGACCATCACCTTCACCGTCTCGCGATCCTCATTCACTTCGTCCACGATGCCGTTGAAATTCGCGAACGGCCCTTCGGTAATACGTACCGACTCGTTCTTCTCGAACTTGATCTTGAGCCGCGGCTTCTCCTTCGACGTGTCCGTGCGGAAGAGAATCGAACTTACTTCTTCCTCGCTCAACGCCACCGGCTTGTCGCCCGTCCCCAAAAAACCCGTCACGCGAGGCGTGTTCTTGATGATGTGCCAGAGATCGTTGTCCAGATCCATCTCCACCAGCACATACCCGGGAAGAAACACCCGCTCAACCGTGCGCTTTTTGCCGTTGACAACTTCCGTCACCGATTCCAGCGGGATCATCACGCGGCCAATCTTGTTCTGGAGGCCAAACGCCTGCACCCGGCCCTCAAGAGACTCGCGCACCTTGCGCTCGAAGCCCGAGTAGGCGTGAATGATGTACCACTTGAAGTTCTCGTTCGCCGGCGGTCCCAGCTGCTCCGGACCACCTGCTCCCGCGACTGCTCCTTCGATTTCTTCCGCCATCCGACCCTCTTTCGCGACGCTTACTGGGCTCCGCCCAACGAGCGCAGCACATACTGCACAATGCGTCCCAAAACGCTGTCAACAGCGTAGAAATACGCCGCGAACGCGAAGACCGTCACGATTACGACCGTCGTTGTGGCGCGCACCTCTGCCTTCGACGGCGTGACCACCTTGCGCATCTCGCCGCGAACATCCTTGAGAAAGTCGACGGTCCTCGTGTATAGACCGGTCAGCTGATTCTGTTTTCCGCTATCCGGGATCGCGATTTCCTTCGCCATTTTCTTTCCTTTTTCCACTACGGGCATCTTCGCCCTCTCCTGCGACAGCCGCGTCATTCTCGGCTCCCGCCACTACCTCGCCTTGCTTCGAAAACTTCTAAATCCTGGCAGGGGCGCTCGGATTCGAACCGAGGAGTCCGGTTTTGGAGACCGGCAGTTTAGCCGCTGAGCTTACGCCCCTGTTTCAGCAAGTTAACGGTCAGCCAGCGCTTTTGCGCTGCAGCAAATCAGCTGGCAATCCTGCACTCCGCTGACTCGCTATCTAGCTGACGCGCTATCCAGCTACTTGGTTTCTTTGTGGTCGGTATGTTTACGGCAGCGATTACAGAACTTCGAGAACTCCAGGCGCCCAGTGGTCGTCTTCTTGTTCTTCGTAGTCGAGTAATTGCGCTCCTTGCATACAGGACACTGCAACGTCACGATTTCACGCATCTTTTTTATCCTAACCGATCCGGTGCGGGTCCAGCCCGCTTCCGGCAATCACTCCGGGAGCCGTCAGGCGCCCGGAGTTTCCCGCAATTTACTTGATGATCTCTGCGATGGTACCGGCGCCTACCGTGCGTCCGCCTTCGCGGATGGCAAAGCGCAGGCCCTTCTCCATGGCCACCGGTGTATGCAGCTCAATCTCCAGCTGCACGTTGTCCCCCGGCATCACCATCTCCGTACCTTCCGGCAACTTCGCCGTACCCGTCACGTCCGTCGTGCGGAAGTAGAACTGGGGACGGTAGCCATTAAAGAACGGCGTGTGACGGCCACCCTCTTCCTTCGACAACACGTACACCTGACCGGTGAACTTGGTGTGCGGCGTAATCGATCCCGGCTTGGCCAAAACCATGCCGCGCTCCACGTCTTCCTTGGCGATGCCACGAAGCAGAAGCCCCGCATTATCGCCCGCCAGGCCCTCGTCCAGTTGCTTCTTGAACATTTCGACGCCCGTCACTACCGTCTTGCGCGTCTCGCGGAAGCCCACAATCTCGGCTTCCTCGCCCACCTTGACCTTGCCGCGCTCGATCCTGCCCGTCACCACCGTGCCGCGGCCGGAGATCGAGAAGATATCTTCAATCGGCATCAGGAAGGGAAGATCAATCGCACGCGCCGGCATCGGAACATTCTTGTCCACCGCGTCCATCAACTCGTCAACGGACTTCTCCCACTGCTCTTCGCCGTTCAATGCGCCCAGTGCCGAGCCACGAACCACCGGCAGATCGTCGCCCGGGTAGTCGTACTTCGACAACAGCTCCCGTACTTCCATCTCCACCAGGTCGATCAGCTCAGGATCGTCCACTGCATCGCACTTGTTCAGAAACACGCACACGTAGGGAACACCTACCTGGCGAGCCAGAAGTACGTGCTCCTTGGTCTGCGGCATGGGACCATCGGTCGCTGCCACCACCAGGATCGCGCCGTCCATCTGCGCTGCTCCCGTGATCATGTTCTTGATGTAATCCGCGTGTCCGGGGCAATCCACGTGCGCATAGTGACGGTTCGCCGTCTCGTACTCTACGTGCGCCGTCGCAATCGTGATGCCGCGCTCTCGCTCTTCCGGAGCGTTGTCAATCGAATCAAACGAACGGAACGAGTTCTTCGGGTTGTGCTTCGCCAACACCTTCGTGATCGCCGCCGTCAACGTCGTCTTCCCGTGATCAATATGCCCAATCGTGCCCACATTCACATGCGGCTTCGAACGGTCAAACTTCTCCTTCGCCATCTCACTCTCCTGATTTACTCGGACAAGAAAGCGCCTATGCGCCGCTCTCGTTCCGTGAGTCCTGCCAACTTCTTGTCGAGTGCCCTGTACTCGATCGCATGTGAAACGCCGAATGCCTCGAATGCCGCTCTCGAAACCCAGTAGTCGAACGTGAAAAACCGGCTGGAACTCTCAACGCTTCTCGCCAGTTCAACCCGCAAAAACCCATTCCCGCGCCTGAATAACTGAGCCCAGTCTCCATCCTGCCCGTATGCCCGAAGAAACTCCGCTTCGGCACCGGCTCGAATGTCGAATTCCCAAACCACCACGAAGACCTTCTCAGCCATCGCTCAGGAATCTCAGTAGTACGCGTATACCTTCAAATACTTTGCCCGCAACTCAGGAGCCACACGCTCCACCAGGTCCAGGTAGCGCTCGCGAACCATACCGCGATCCGAATTCCCCAATGCGCCATACAGCGCGGAAGTGCCCGCTCCAATCAGGCCGCGGGAGAGAATGCTCTCGAACTCACGAACACGTAACCCCGACGACTGCACCTTGCGCAGAAACGACGCAACGTTCCCTGCCGCAAACACATTCTCAAGGGTCGCGTTGACCTCGCCGAAGCGTTCCTTGTCCTGCACCGGAATAATTGCCTGCTCAAACATTCGCCTTGCGGCTCCTCTATTGCTTGAATTCGCGCAGAAAACGCTACGCGAGCCCGATCTTCACTTGCTCTTGGAACCTGGAGCGGGAGACGGGAATCGAACCCGCGACCAACAGCTTGGAAGGCTGTGACTCTACCACTGAGTTACTCCCGCCGAACCAGCGGTACTGCCGGGTAGAGAGGCGCGATACCCGCTCTCTCGCCTACCTGCCTGCCCGCCCCAAACCTGGAGCTGATGACCGGGATTGAACCGGTGACCTCTCCCTTACCAAGGGAGTGCTCTACCGACTGAGCTACATCAGCCTTGAAACCCCCCGCCCTCTACTGCGGACGTTCCTCACTATCGTATCGCGTCCCTGCCTCGTCGCGCGAACCATGCGTCAGCACAATCCGCAGCGCAAATCCACCCAGCAGGACCATCACCAACCAGCGAACCGTCCCGGGATCCAACGTTTCCCAGGCCAGAAGCGCCAGCCCGGCAAGCATCAAAATCGCGATCCACTTCCGCCGTCCAACCGTCAAAAAACTCACCGCACCAAACCGCAAAATCTGTGGTGCACAGGGGAGGATTCGAACCTCCGTAGCTCGCAAGGAGCGGCAGATTTACAGTCTGCTGCCATTAACCGCTCGGCCACCTGTGCACGTCCTTTTCCAGCAAAACCCTGTGCCGTCCAGAGAAATACAAACCGCTCTCAGAACGACCCTCCCCGCAGAAAACCGCACACCAGCAATCCCGGGAGGTCTCAACGAGACTCCAAATTCCCTCGAAAGACCCTTCGGGAAAGGGAGAACCAGGGATGGGGTGACTGCGGCGGGTGAAACCGGCAGGCGAAACCGGCCAGCGCACAAAATTCCCCTGCTGCCGACCGTCCTCAAACCGGTGTAATTCTGGAGCTGGCGAAGGGACTTGAACCCCCGACCACCTGATTACAAATCAGGAGCTCTACCAGCTGAGCTACGCCAGCCCGAACAGCCAAATGCCGTTCATAGCGGAGACACACGGGTGCGCCGCCGGAATGTATGGCATAAGTCGAAAGATTAACACACCCGGAGGCCCGCCGCAAACCGGGGCAATCCGCACCGAGCCAGGCCTCCTCTAGCGCACGGCGCCGGCCCGATTCTCGAGCACGACATCGGAGATCACAGCCGTATCCGACGTAGCCGGCAGGTGCGAACAGAAGCCGATCCCTACATAAAACGGCCCCTCAATGCGCAGTTCCAGAGGCGGCCCAAACTGGTGCATCGGCTCCCCGGCAATGCTGACAAAGATCGAGATCAGGTCGCCATGCTTCTCGATCCCGATGCGCTTCGCCATGAGGCCCGTCAGCGTTCCCCCAAAGCGATACTCCATGTCCTTCATTTGCGCGCCCCTGTCCGCGCGCCACGCCAGGTGGATCATGCCCGTCCCGTGCTCGCCCACCATCGCTTCCTTTGAGTCGTCGTCGAGATTCTGGCGAATCACCAGCACGGCCTTGCGGTCGTCGTAGCCCTTCGGATCGGGGAACGAAACACTGGCTGCCAGCGAGACATCCCCACTCATCTGCTTCCACAAGAAACGAAACTCATCGCGCTGGTACCAGATGTTGTAGCCCGCGGAATTAATCGTGTATTTCCCAGTCCGCTCGTCGAACAGAGCGCTCCCCCCCACCACCGCACCGCCAATATCCGACTGCCCCTGAAACACTCCGATGGGCGTCTCGAAGTTCCTGCTCGCGCGATGGAACTCCGCCGGGGGAGGCACCTGCGCGTGCGTCGCGGAGCCGGGCTGCGCCCATACCGGCACAGCGGCTGGTTTTACCTGCTCACCCGTTGCCTGAGCGCCCACCAAATGGGAAGTAGCACAGAGTGCGAAAACCAACGGCAGCGCCCGGCAGAGGCGCCTCGCCGCAAAAGAACTCATGGAAGTTTTCATAGCAGTGAACTGTAGCATCCGACCCCCTACCAGTGCAGTATCGGCAGCAGGCTGGAGTAGTCATCCGTCCACAGCGGAACCGCCGGAATCTCGCTCGTCGCGCGTACACGTCGCGCCACTTCAGGCAGCGCGAAAAAATCCTCGTTGTTGGTCACGAGCACCCAAGTCGCGGTGAACTCCCCGCGACTCTCATTCGGTAAACTCGGCACCGTCTTCGACAGCATGCCCGCGGACTTCGCCAGTTGGGCGACCTCCGGCTGCAGGCTCACGTGCTGGTTTGAGACGTGAAACGCGAGAATGCCGCCGGGAGCCAGGTGTTTCTTGTAAAGCTCAATCGCCTCCCGCGTCAGCAAGTGCAGTGGGATCGCGTCTCCTGAGAACGCGTCGATCACCAGCACGTCGAACTTCTGCGGCGCCTCATCGGCGAGAGAGGTGCGGGCATCTCCATCCGCGACGCTGATCTGTGCGCCCGAGTCGCGAAGATAAGTAAAAACATTCTGCGCGATCGGCAGCACCGCGGGATTGATCTCGTAGAACCGTATCTGGTCGCCACGCTCGCCGTATGCAGCAAGCGTTCCTGCACCCAGGCCAACCACGCCTATGTTCTTCGTGCGGCCCGCGCAACAATTCCGCAGCGCCACGCCGACACCCGAGTCTTCCGCATAGTACGAGGTTGGAATCCTCATTCGCTGCGGCGAAAACATCTGCGTGCCGTGCTGGATGTTCCCGTTGGTCAGCGTCCGCAGCGTGTAGTCGGGAACCCCGTCCGTCTGCCTCACTCGCAGGCTGCCATAGAAATTGCGCTCAGCCACGATCGTGTCCCATTGATAGGAGCGGTGCATCTGCACCACAAAATACATCAGCAAGACGCTGGCCGTGGCCCACAGAATGCGTTGCGCCCAGCCATTCGACCAGAAGACCGCAAGCGCGAGAAGTGCGATCACCAGAAACGAAACTGCCAGATCGTAGTTGAACCGGAACAGCAGCGGCGACGCTATGCCCACGAGGAACGAGCCCAGCGCACCTCCTGCCGCGAAGATCAGGTAGAACAGCGTTGACTCAGAAGGCCGCCCCGGACGCAGCCTGTATGCCTCCGCGTGGCAGAACAGGCAGGCAAAGAAAAGCTCGATCAGGAAAAAAATAATGCCGACGCGAATCGGTAGCGTGACTTCCACCTGCGCCAGCATCAGCCCCAGCCCCGCCAGCATCACCACTAGAAACCGCGCCACAATCCCGCGCGGCAACAGGTCAGGAAACTGAAATGCCAGGATCAGGGTCACCAGGTAGACCGCCAGTGGCAGTATCCACAGCAGCGGGATCGCCGCGAGATTCGCTGTCAGGTGCACGGTAACCGCGCTCAGCTGCATCGCCGCACCCATCGGCAGCAGCAGCCAAAGCAGCTTGTCTCTCCACGACGCCGGAGGACTGATCAACTCCATGCTCGCTGGATCGTCCGCAACTTCTGCCGCGGGCGCTCGCGCCTTCATCGCCAGCGTCGCCGCAATGGCCGCGAAGATTACGAAGCCGCAGCTCCACAAGTAGCGCTGCGCCTTCAGGGTCAGGTGAGGTTCAATCAGCGTGGGATAAAGCAACAGCGCCAGCAGCGACGCCAGGTTCGACAAGGCGAAGAGTCGGTACCGAATTCCTCCCGCCTCAATCCGAGCCAGCCACACCTGCATCAGCGGACTCGTTGCCGCCAGCATCAAAAACGGCAGGCCGATGGAGACGGAGAGCGCGCCGAATATCGCGGATACCGGGTGTCCCGATCCATGCGACAGCGCATATCTGCCGATCGACCAGATGCAGGCAGAGACGATTGCCAGCACCAGCAGGCTGATGTGTACGCTCCCTTGCCACTTGGATTGCGCCCGGCGCGTTAGCCAGTGCGCATACGCGTACCCGGCCAAAAGCGCGGTCTGGAAAAACACCAGGCACGTCACCCAGACGGCGGCAGACCCGCCAAAAACCGGCAATAACTGCTTCGCCGCAATCGGTTCAAGCAAGAACAAAAGAAACGAACCGAGAAATACCGCAGCGCTGAATAAAATCCGCGAAGGCCTCATTCCAACCTCAGTGCATCGCTAGCAAGCATACGTCGAAGAGCACCCAAACTTCGCCATCGCGCGCCATCAAGCCCCGCCTGCCAGTCTCTTGTGATGTGGGGAGCGATATGGCGCACAATACTGCAATCAGTATCGGCAGAAAACGCCGGGGCTTTAGACAAGGAACACGCTCCCCAGAGTAAGGAACGCCAAGCACGACGCTCATCAATCCCTTCCGAACTCACTGCACGACATCCACAATCAGCAATGTAATGTCATCCTGCTGCGTCAAGGATACAGGCTGCCAGCGGCTGACCTCGTCCAACAGCCGCCGCGATAATTCTTCGGGTGGCTGCGAGTGATTTTCGCGAACTACTTGCTCAAGTTTGCTATCGCCGAAAGACTCCCCAGCCACGTTCTCGGCTTCCACTACCCCGTCGGTGTACAGCAGAAAGCGATCCCCCACTTCGAGTGATAGCTCATACACGGGATAGTCGCTATGCTTGGTAACGCCGAATAACAATCCGTTGCTTTCGATGCTCTGCATCTTGCCGTAGCGATAAAGCAGCAACGGAGGATGTCCTGCAGCCGAGTACAGCCCTTTCCCCACTTCCGTGTCGAGCCAGAGATAAGCAGCAGTGACAAACTGCCCTCGAAGCTGCCCGGAAAGACTTTGATTCAGTCCCCGCAACACCGCCGCAGGATCATACGCGCACGTCATCACTGACTGCATCGCCATCTTGACCATCGAAGCGATCAGCGCAGCGGGCACTCCATGTCCTGAAACATCAGCAACCAGGATGCCCAGTCGATTCTCGTCCACGGGAATGAACTCATAAAAGTCACCAGCTACAGCAGTCATCGGAAGATATGCGGCATGAACGCGAAGCCGCTTAAGATCCGGTGTGCCGCCGGGAAGAATGGAATTCTGTATATCGCGGGCCACCTCTAATTCACTCTCAATGGAAAGCAAGCGGCGCTCATCGGCCGAGAGCGTTTCAACTGTTACGTATCCCAGCGAGAAAACAAATATGGCGAAACCGATGGGTTCGAGATAGTTCGAGGAGGCGAGGTTGAAGATCTTTAGATTTGTGTAAATGACCGCGATGGCGAGGACCATCGTACCGATTGCAGAGACGGGGCTTTGCACCACCAGGTATTTCTTCGCCAGGCTGGGGATGACGTTGGCGATTCCGACGATGAGAAACGACCCGATGACCAGCAGGTTGTTGAGGAGGAAGTTGTCAGGATGTCCAGTAACGACTACTGAGCCGATTCCAACAACGGCCGCCAGTGATGCCAGGATAACCGCGATCTGCAATATCTGGCGCAGTCTGCCAAGGCTGAGCTCCATCCAGAAAAGCAGCGCCGGCACAATGATCAGGTACGTGATGATCCATATCACGTAAGGTCGACTGGCCCATAAGGATCGCGGCAGAACGTGAAAAGCTGGCTCTGTCTGCGCCAGCAGGCGCGCACCATACATCGAGTTGAAGATTCCGAACCATACGAGGATGCGAACTCCGCCGCGACCGCGAATCGCGGCGATTGCGCAGCCAGCAAGGCCCACGAAAAGGAATATGGCTCCGATGAAGATGCCGGCTACTTGACCGCGAAGCAGCCCCAAAACCTGGTCGTCCAATCGTGTACCTTTCAGTCGCACCGACGCGGGGGCCGCGCCTCAAAAGCCGAAACCCCGTCGAATGCGAAGAAGATCGTGCCTCGTAGCTCGTGAGAACAATATCAGAGTTCGCTCGGTGATTTTGGGGGCGATATGGCGCACAATATTGCAATCCGTATGGGCAGCACGCCACGAGGGCTTTAACAAGGCACTAGCACCCAACAAGGACGCCGGCTTATGACACTTTCGAAGCTCGTTCCGATTTGCTTTGTGGCTCTGGCATCCCCATGCGCCGTCAAACAGCCTCCCGCGTTTGATGTGCCGCCCTCACAATATCCAACGATTACTGGCAGGGTTCTCTATGCAAGTGGCAAACCTGTCGACGCCGCAACGGTGGAAATATCTTTCTTTGGTCCGATTGAAGCATTTCTTCCCGCGCTTGCGTTACCGGTTCATACCGACTCGGCCGGCCGCTACAAAATCACCTACCCGTGGCTGGGGGAGGGATTCATTGGGGCGAGCAAACCCTCTGAAGGTTATCCAAACAC
This sequence comes from uncultured Acidobacteriaceae bacterium, assembly GCA_963725995.1. Lineage (GTDB taxonomy): Bacteria > Acidobacteriota > Terriglobia > Terriglobales > Acidobacteriaceae > JANXZS01. The sequence continues at coordinate 42,485 of CAVSAX010000023.1, forward strand.
CATGATGGCTTTGTACGATCCTAAGCCCCACCAAGGAACTCTCGGAGAGTCACCAAGCGGGAACTTCATACATCTGAAGGCGGGAGCACATTTAGAGAATGTGGACTTCGTGCTCAAACATCCGAATCCTATCGTGACTTTCCAGGTTCAGGATTCGACAACCGGGCGCCCACTCGACAATGCAGGAATTGACATTGGTTGGTTTGGGGACAGAGACCTCATGATGTCCTCAATCGTGCCGAAAGACGGCATGTATGAATTGGTCTTGCCCAACCACCCTCTTGAAGTTAAGGTCCATGCTCCCGGATGTATCGATTGGCATTGGCAGGCAAACCCGGCGCAGGCGAAATCTGTCGGGAAACCCTTCGCAATGCGCACCACCGTCGTTGTGCCTTTGGCAAAAGCTGGCCCTTGAGTTTCCCCAATCCCCGGTGTGCCACCATCCAATCCCCTTGCGGATGATATCCTTCACTCGTTCAGCAACTGCGGGAAACACGCCGCGGATCGCCACGAACTCAACGAATGCGAAAGCGCACCAGCACCACGCTCCTCATAGTCTTCCTCGTGCTGGCCATTCTGGCCGCAGCCTTCTACCTGCGGAAGAAAGCGCCCCCCGAGGCGGCACGCCTGCTGCCCGAGTCCGATGGCATCGTCTACGTGAACCTGCGCCCGCTGCGCACAGCCACCCACTTTGACCAGCGTCCCGTCACCCACGACCCCGGCTATCAAGCCTTCATCGACGCTACCGGATTCGTATTCGAGCGCGACCTCGACGAGGCTGCCTTCGCGCTGCACCAGATGCCCGACCCCTCCGGCCCCAACGGCCTGGTTGCTTTCTCTGAGGTATTCGAAGGGCGCTTCGACGGCAAAAAAATCTCAAAATATCTTGAAAGCCAGGCCACCGCGCACGAGACATACTCCGGCCACGAGGTCTACTCCATCCCCAGCGAGGGCCGAACGGTTCGCGTCACCCAGCTTGGCTATGACATGGTCGCCGTCTCCAACGCGCCCACTGCTGAGCAGATCCACTCCATACTCGACCGCTATCGCACTGCCGCCCTACCATTCGCGGGATCGACGCTCCTCTCGCAACACTATGGCGATGTGCCCCTACTCTCCCTGGCCTGGGGCATCGGCAAAATCGGCCTGCCGCTCGGCGAAAATGGCAGCCTCAAAATCCTCGGCATGAAGATCCCCATCCCCGACGACACCACCTTCATCGCATCTCTGCGCTGGACCGGCTCCCTGCGCCTGCGAGTGGAGGAAATTGCTCCGTCGGATCTGGCGGCATCCACCTCCGCCGAAGGCCTCGATGCCATCGTCTCCCTCATGCGCACGGTCGAGAACAATCTGCCTGCCGACAAGACGAATCCGGAGACCCGCAACGTGCTCAACAGCATGAAGATCGAACACCACGGCACCCGTGCAGTCGTAACCGCCACCGTGCCTGAAAGCCTGCTGCAGCAGTTGGTTGCGTCTTCCGATAAAAACGGCTCTCCATCCGATCCCGCAAAATAAATTAGCGGCAAATAAATCGATCAATTTCGCAGCCTGAAACAATTTCAGGAATCTAACCCAATACCTGCGTCGAGCACACGCTGCCCGACAAACCCGCTACGGAGGATTCATGCAGAGATTCGCGCTGGCCCTGGCATTCGCATTTTCACTTTGGATTGGCACTACCCTTTTTCCATCGCCACTGCTCGCCGCATCCGACAGCCCCGCCGTTCTCACCGGGAAGGCAGCCTTCACCGACTACACCAAGCAGGCTCCCGGCAATCGTTACAAGCTCACCGTCGCCGATCTGCCCGAACCCAATCCTGATGAATCCATCGACAACGGACCAAAGATGGTTCCTCGTCCGGCGAATGCCTGGCCCAAGGCGCCCGCGGGCTTCAAAGTCGATCTCTACGCCAGCGGACTCGACCACCCGCGCCTCATCCGCACCGCGCCCAACGGCGACCTCTTCCTCGCCGAGAGCGAGAGCGGAAACATCAAGATCCTGCGCGGCGTCGACCGGCGACGGCAAGCCGCAGCAGGTGTCCGTCTTCGCCAGCGGCCTCAGCCAGCCCTTCGGCATCGCCTTCTATCCTGCGGGACCCGACCCCAAGTGGATCTACATCGGCAACACCGATGCCGTTGTCCGCTTCCCCTACAAGAACGGCGACCTCAAGGCCAGCGGCCCGCCGCAAAAGCTGGCTGACCTGCCCGGTGGCGGACGCCTTCGCGGCGGCGGCCACTGGACCCGCGACCTCGCCTTCTCCAACGACGGCAAAACGCATGTTCGTCTCCGTCGGCTCGCACTCCAACGTCGACGATCCCGACACCCACCCGGAAGAATTACACCGCGCCGACGTCCTCGAGTTCACGCCCGACGGCAAATTCGTCAAGGTCTACGCCTACGGCATTCGCAACTGCGTCGGCGAAGCCATCAACCCCACCACCGGCAAGCTCTGGTGCTCCACCAACGAACGCGACGCCCTCGGCGACAACCTCGTGCCCGACTACATCACCCACGTCCAGGAGGGCGGCTTCTACGGCTGGCCCTGGTACTACATGGGCGTGAAGGGCGGCATCAGGATCCGCGCCACACCGGCAAGCATCCCGAACTGCAGGCCAAGGTCATCACCCCCGACGTGCTGCTCCAGCCGCACTTCGCGTCGCTCGAGATGACTCTTCTACGAGGGCGCGCAGTTTCCCGCCGAATACAAGGGCGACGTCTTCGCCGCCGAGCACGGCTCGTGGAACCGGCACGCTGCGCACCGGCTATGAAGTCATCCGCGTCCCCATGAGGACGGCCATGCCACCGGCGAATACGAGGACTTCCTCACCGGCTTCACCACTGCGGACGGCAATGTCTGGGGCCGCCCCGTCGGCGTCACCGTCGCCAGGGATGGATCGCTCTTCGTCACCGACGACGGCTCCAACTCCATCTGGCATGTCAGCTACACCGGCAAGTAGGACGTCAAAAATTCTCCCGCTTGCTCGCATCTCCAACCGTATGGCTCATAGAATGACTCTATGAGCCATACCAAGATCGAAATCTCAACCACAGGAGCCCCCGCCGCCATCGGGCCGTACTCGCAGGCGGTTCGCATCGGCGACTTCCTCTTCACCTCCGGTCAGGTCGCCCTCGATCCCGAATCCGGCAAGATCGTCGCCGGAGGCATCCGCGAGCAGACCACCCGCGTCCTCGAGAACCTGACCGCCGTCCTCGCCGCAGCCGATTCCGACGTGGCCCACGTCGTTAAAACCACCGTCTTCCTCAAGGACATGGCCGACTTCGCCGCCATGAACGAGATCTACGGCCACTACTTCGCACCCGAAGGCGTCACCGCCCCCGCCCGCTCCACCGTCGAGGTCGCCCGCCTGCCCAAGGACGCCCTCGTCGAGATTGAAGTCATCGCCATCGTGTAGCGAGCAGCACCGAACGCCGCGCCCGCAGCATCCAATCAACAGAGGAGTCCGACCATGGCCCACCGAAACCGAGAAGCCCCAGAAGATCCAGAAGACCGAAGCAGAGTGGCGCAAGGAATTGACGCCGGAGCAGTATCCACGTCCTGCGCGAAGAAAGGCACCGAACCCGCCTTCACCGGCGCCCTCGACCGACAACCACGACGACGGCATCTATCACTGCGCCGCCTGCGGAGCCGCAGCTCTTCAAGTCCGACACCAAGTTCGATTCCGGCAGCGGATGGCCCAGCTTCTACGCTGCCCGTCTCGACTCCAGACGCCATCGAGACCCACGAGGACATCGAGCTACGGCATGCGCCGCGTCGAAGTGACCTGCGCCCGCTGCGGCGGCCACCTCGGACACGTCTTCCCCGACGGCCCCCAGCCCACCGGACTGCGCTACTGCATCAACTCGGCGTCGCTGAAATTTGAAGACGGAAAATAAGCGGGTCTGCAGAAAGGTACCCCTGCCCAGGCACCAAGCATCTCGCTTTGCCGCAATTCCTGTGTCATGCTTTGTGCATGGGAGACAAAAGCAAAGGCAAGAAAGAGCAGAAGAAGGCCCCTAAACCCAAGCCGAAACCCGAGCCCGGGCGTCGGCGCGACGAGTCAAGCTACGTCCCTGGACAGGCCCCGAAAAGCTAGTCGCTCAACCAACACCGAGTCCCACGCTTCGCATCCGGAGCGTGGGATTTCATTTTCCGGTCCACATCCCCCGCACTCCACACCTTGCGGATACACGAAAAGCCCCGCATGCTGTTACTCGCAGCGGGGCCTGTCTCTGTGGAAATATTCCGGCCTCACAGCCGCGTGGTTGAGCGCTACGCCTTAACGACTTTACCGCTCTTGATGCAGCTGGTGCACACGCGAATGCGCTTGTTGCCGCCCTCGAGCTTAGCCTTCACCGGGCGCAGATTCACGCTCCAACGGCGACGGGTAATGTTATGCGCGTGCGAGACGTTGTTGCCGAACTGCGGTCCCTTGCCACAAATTGTGCAGACCTGTGCCATGACTTACTCCAATATTGATCTTTCGCGCAGACAAGACCCTGGGGGCAAATTGCCTCAACCAAGTCTCAATCGCTGATTCGTATGCGATGGAAGGCGGATAGACAGAAACCCCCCTAGCTGCCGAACTCACAGTGTAACCGAACTCCACCCCTCCCGGCAACAGAAAGCCGCACCTTTAGCCCGCCCTTAGCGTCACCTGGTAGCTGAAAGCCCGCTCCACCAACCGTTCCAGCCGCCATCCCGCATCCTTCACCAGTTCCGCGAAACCTTCCAATGTCCGCGGACGCGTAGCCGCCCCAATCGCTGCCCGGGACTCGCTGGTCGCTTCCGCGTCCCGCGTCACCGACCCCACAATCGCCGCATCTACGCCGGTCCCCCGTCGCAGGGCTGCCAGATTCGCCACGATCTCGGCATCTGATCCGTATTCAAACAGCCCGCCCTCCGATGACACGACACAGGCAGCCTCCTTCGCTCCAAGCTCGTCCAGCAACTCTGGCAGTCGCTGCGCCTCGGCCCATGTGTACGGCAGGTGGCGGAACTCGATCTTCAACCCCTCAAGGGGAGCTCCGGAGCCCGCCAGAGCAGCTACAGCCCGCGCTCCGAATGCCGCCCCCTGCGGGTCCACGTCCAGCACCGCAATCCCAATCTCCCGCCCCGCCAACAACACTGGCTGCTCCCGCTTCACATGGATCAGAGCGTTCCAGCTATCCGCCGCCACACCCCCTCCGATATTGATCAACCTCACTGCCCGGCCCTGCTCCGCACGCAGTTGTGCGACCAGTGCATCGGCCATTAGCCGAGCCATATCATGCAGCCGGATCCGGGTCATCAGCGCAGGAAACGACGCGGCTATCTGCCGGTCGATCGGGTGCGCGTCGCGTCCCATGTTCTCGGCGCCAACTTTCAGCAGGTACGTCGTCATGCCATCCAGGTACGTCCCCGAAGCCGCCATCAAACCCTTGCCAATCCTCGTACTCTTTAACGCCGCCACCACCGGAACCGGAGTCTCCCTCCTCCGCCTCGATTCCGCCACATACTCCACGCAGAGCGCGCTCAACTCCGCCTCCGTCGGCGCAGCCGCAAACGCTGCATTCGTCACGTCCACAATCGTAAGCTCTACACCATCCTCAGTCCGCGCATACAAGACGTCAGTATTCATCTCTTAACCTCCAGAAAATTCAGGCGCACACAGGAGCGCCCAGACGCCAGGCGTCTTCAGTATTATATCACATGTAGCTCATAATAAGCAAGTTACTGGAGAGGATCAGAAAGCACTGGCTGCTTCAAAACGAAGCCACAGCCTTGGCCGCAACCGCGCTGCCCGGCGCCTTCTGCACATACACACGGAAACCTTGCGGGCCAGTCATTACCGGCGGAAAGCTCCGCTCGTCGTACAGCTCATAGTTCGCCTGCAAATACGCGGCGAACTCCGGCCACGTTTCCGACTTGCGGTAATCCCCAACATTCAGCAGGTGGAGCCAACTCGTCACCACGATCACCTGCGGGGGCCTCGTCTTCATCTCTCGCCCGAAGCGCTCCCGATTCTCACGAACCACTCGCTTCTCCGCTGGTCCGAATACCAGGAAGTCCGACACCAGCCCCGTCGCAGGCATTAGCCCCATTTCGTACATCACCGTTCCGCATCCCGAGATCGAATCGATGCACTGCACGCGGCCCGATAGCTTCGCGCCGCCCAGTGCCGTCAAATCCGATCGAATGGCAGCGATCATCGACTCGCTCCACTGCGTGCGCATCGCTGTTCGCAGGTACAGCGGAGCCAGCACCACTCCCCCAAAGACCAGCCCTACCACGCCAACCATCCGCAACCCACCGCGCTCGCGCAGCGCCGCCGTCAGCTCGATACCCACCCACGTCAGCAGCAGCGCCACCAGCGGATAGCGATGGTACGCATAGCCTTTCGCCTGCAACACGTAAGCTGCCACTCCCAGCACCACGCCCGCAATCAGCGCGCCTCCCTCGAAGGTGCGCCATGATCGCCGCTTCCACGCGATCGCCGCAGCCAGCGCGCCCAGCAATTGCAGCGAAGGAGACAGGCAAGTCTCAAGCAGGTAGGCAAAACTCCGTCGCCCCAGACCGATGTAGTACGGAGTCACCTGCGATATCGATTCCCAAAACGCAGCCAGAGCTTGCACATGCCACAACCATGCGCACGCCGCGACCATAGGCACAGCCAATCCAATCGTCGCGGCTACCAGCCTGACCGCGACATCGTCGCCACGCCGCCGCAGCGTCACTGCAGCCATCCACAGCAGCACCGCGGCATAGGCAGCAGCCGTGGGCTTGATCATCGTCGCCATGCCCGCCGAGAGCCCAAACATAGCCATCGCCCACACGCTGCCACTGCGCATCGCCTGCCTACGTAGCGCATGAAAGACGAACGAATACGCCAGCAGTAGCAGCACCGCCAGCGTCATATCCCGCTGCCCCAGCTGTCCCATGCCATCGCGTCCATGAAAGAGAATCAGCAAGCATGCAGCGAAGACTCCGGCGAAGCGGCCATAGGGCCACGCAATCGCGAGTATCGCGAGCGAGGCAACACCCATCAGCGCCAGGTCAAAGATCCGCGATGCCAACGCTGTGCCGCCGAAGGTATGCACCGCCAGCCAGTCAACCAGGAAACTTCCCGGAAAATTGATGTCGCTGAAGTCGCGGTATGGAACCAGGCCATGATCCATCAGGAAGCTGATGTAGTGCATCAGTGAGACGTCGTTCACCAACGGCCATCGCAGGCTGCGATAAACAAGCAGCACCACGCAGGCGCCGAGCACGGCCGCCAGCACAGCCTTCATCCGCGCGAAAGGCCCCTGCGCTTCCAATCGAGCCCTGTCCATTTCGATCACAAGCCTACAGCAAGGGATCACAACCGCCGGGACACACGCCTACAAGCAAACCGACACGTAGCAATTTTTCCGTCGTCGGTCATTCAGAACCTATGCAGTATTGCTCGCTCCAGCATCTCGTGGATAAGGCTCAGAAGAAAATCCATTTGATGATCGTGCCCAGCCCCGCAAGGATACAAAGCGCGACCAGCAAAAACATCAGGATGCCTAAGCCCTTCTCTCTCATTTTCTGGAATCGAGTGAGCCGGGTCGGAAGATAGATGTGGGCGCTTGGGTCTGGCTTGAGGCCGCGGATACTCCAGTCCAGATCCGCAATGGCAACCCAAGGCTGGCCTTTGAATGACTGCTCTTCACCCTGAGCCGCCTTAAGCGATGCCGCGGCTAGGCGGATGAATCCGTCACGATTACCAAGTATGAAACTACCGGAGTCAGGCGGAAAAACGACCATTGCCGCTGGGTGGGTTGAATCGGAAGCGGCGGTTGCAAGAAGATCCAGAGCCTGCGCAATGGGGTCCATTTATTTCCTCGTGCCTGTGCAGATCACTTCTCGCCCAGTCTAGCCCACCCCTGCACGATTCGATGTCGCCGCAATTTAGAATCGGAACCGAACAACCGCCCTCGCTATAGATGATACGAGACAGGAAGCCATTGCCCCATCGGCCAGAAAACCCGAAGCACGCCGCGCCCATGGCGCCCACGCCCCCGCGAATCGTCTGGGTCGCATTCCTCGTCCGCGTCGCCTACATGACGATTGCGCACACCTATCGCTTCCGCGAATACGCCTTCGGGCACCACTTCGCCTTCGGTTTCGAGATGGGGCGCATCGGCCAGGCCCTCGCTACCGGCTACGGCTTCGCCGATCCCTTCCTCGGACACACCGGGCCAACAGCCTGGGTGGGGCCGCTCTACCCTTTGCTGATCGGCGCGGTCTTCAAGCTCTTCGGCGTCTACACGCTCAAATCCGCGTGGATCCTGCTCGCTATCGATTGCGCTCTCTGCGCACTCATCATCCCCGCTGTGTGGGAGATTGCTTCCCGCTGCTTTAACCACCGCGTCGCCCTGTGGTCGGCGTGGATCTGGGCGCTCCACCCCGCAGCCATGCAATACGCCGTCCGCTGGGTTTGGGAGACGACACTCACCACCCTGCTCTTCTCCTGGGTCATCGTGCTGGCGCTCAGAATGCGCAACATCGGCGGCGACGCTTATGATGCTGACTCCGCCATGACCACGCGCCGCTGGGCCTGCTTCGGTCTGCTTTGGGGACTCATCGCACTCGGCAACGCTTCGCTTGCCCTCTTTTACCCTTCTGCGGGCTCTGGATTCTGGCCGGAGCAAAGCAGTGGAAGCGCCAGGTCCCTGGCGTCTTGCTCTCCTCTCTCCTGTGCCTGGCCTGTATTGCGCCCTGGACATATCGCAATTGGCTCGTCTTCCAACAGTTCGTGCCCCTGCGCGGCAACCTGGGCGCCGAGCTTTATCTCGGCAATGGCCCCGACGCCAACGGCCTGCTCATGGAGTACGACCATCCCAACGAGTCACTGAGCCAACTTGCCCTCTACACAAAAATGGGCGAGATCCCATACGCCAAATATCGCGGCCAGCTGGCGACGGTCTATATCCGCTCCCATCCCGGCAGCTTTGCGCTGCTCTCGCTCAAACGTGTTTACTACTTCTGGGCTGGAGTCCCGCATCCGCAGGGCCACTTCGTAACGGAATTCGGTCGCAGCCTGAACTTCGCCTTCGCCAGCCTCGCCGGACTTTTAGGCCTCGCCTTGGCTCTGAAACACCGCGTTCCGGGAGCAATCCTCTTCGCGCTGGCCTTCCTGACCGTCCCCGCCGTCTACTACTTCATTACGGTTCACGCACGCTTTCGTCACCCCTTGGAGCCCCTGATCGCCATTCTGGGCGTCTATCTCTTCCAGTCTGCAACCCGAAAAAGCGGTGCCAAAACGTGACGAAAAGCGCTTCTAAGTGTGCTAAAACGTGCCAGAATGAGCGCCCAATTTCGCCCAAAATCGGGCTTTTACCGCGATTTACCCGCATAACCATTGACCCGGACCCAGAAGCCCTTTACACTTATTAAGTTTGGCGATCCTGCCCGTACTACCGGGGAGATCTGCTCACCTGCTGGCAAAATGTGCGGGTTCGAGCGATTGGAACCGGGCAAGCATGTATCTGCCCAGCCAAGACATTGCATCGCGCCCCAGACCGGGCGTTTTGGAGGATTTATGTACGCGGTCATCCGTACCGGTGGTAAGCAGTATCGTGTCGCTCCAGGCGACGTTCTGAAGATCGAGAAAGCTGAGTCCGAAGGCGAAACCATCGAATTCAGCGATGTCCTCGCATTCTCCGGCGATTCCGGTTCCATCACCAAACCCGCATCGGCAAAGGTGATTGCATCTGTCCTCGGCGAAGGCCGCGGCAACAAGATCCTCGTCTTCCACTACAAGCGGAAGAAGCAGTACAAGAAGCTGCAGGGACATCGCCAGTCCTTCACTGAGGTTCGCATCAACGAAATTCAGGTCGATGGCACGACCTACGGCGCCAAGTAACAGGCTCCAAATATCTGCAGGGAGCCTGCTCCCTTCGCTCGAGGTTTTGAAATGGCACATAAAAAAGGTCTAGGAAGTTCTAAAAACGGCCGCGATTCAAATGCACAGCGGCTTGGAGTGAAGAGATTCGCCGGAGAGATCGTCAGCGGCGGCTCCATCATCGTGCGGCAGCGCGGGACCAAGCACAAGCCTGGCCACAACGTCGGCCGCGGCAGTGACGACACGCTCTACGCCAAGATCACTGGCAAGATCGAATTCATCGATCGCGGAAAGACTGGCCGATTCGTCGCCGTCCATCCCGTAGAGACCGCTGAGCCAGCCGCAAAGTAACGCTCAGTCCATCCATCTTGCAAAAGAGCCATCCCTCGGGATGGCTCTTTTTGTTGCTCGGTTCACTCCGTCACGATCAGCAGGAGCCGGTATCCCTCAGAGAGTTCTCCGGCAGGGGATTCTCGGTGAGCACCTTGTCCACAACCTTCTCAACCTCGGTCAGGAAGAAGTCCTGCTTGGGGGCTGGAGGCGCTTGCTCAACAGGACGACCCAGCGCCAGCGCAATTCTGTTCCACCGCAGCAGACCAGAGGAAGGCGGCAAGGCAAGCGGCACGCGATCGGGCTCCGGCCTCAAAAAATAGAAGGCCCATACGCAGCAGGCTATTAGCTGGCTCACTTCTACCGGAATGCCGAGGGGGATGGTCGCTCCGCCATGCCTTTGAGTCAATGTGCTGTACGCAAACTCTGCAAGAGCCAAGATGCCCAGGCCAAGCGAAATACCGTAGAGCCTTGATCTATAGGAGAGTCCAACCTTATTTGCAATCACTGTGACAAATATGAGCAGCAGGATACAAAGCACGCAGGCGCACAGACGGAACTCAGACACAGTGGCAGACATCAGGCCCGGGATAGAGATGTTCGGAAAGTGGCTGGAGGTGATGGAGACGATGATCGTCACCGCGATGACCCACCTGCAAGCGAGAACCCCCAGGCGGCCCAACCCCGGTAGCGGAGCCATGATTTCGCGAAAGAGCTGCTGAACAATGAGCACGAGCAGGGCGCCGCGTAGCAGATCGCGCCACCAGAAGGTCCAAAAATAGGCGCTGAAACGCGCTTCACCGACATGGGATCCCGTAAGCCAGGGAAGAAATCCGAATGTGAGGCCAAAGAATGAAGCCAACAGCAGAAATGCCGTCAGGGCCGAGTACTTCTTGTAATTGTTGGAGCGAAGCAGGAAAAAGAGGCATGCCGTTTCTGCCGCAATTGTGGCAACGGACAATCCAGCGGAGACGGACATCAAAGCCACCGAGAACCCCTAACAGATAAGACTGCCATCGCTATTGCAGGGAGCTCTCAGAATGCTTTCCACAATAGGCGTCTATCGGCCTAGGAACCCATCGCCTTCAAAGAATTCTTAACAAGAACTCTATCGACTACCTTCTCTACATCCGATAGGAAAAAATCCTGAGCGGGAGCCGGGGCCAACTGTGCGCTGGCCTTTCCTAATGCAAGCGAAATCTCATTCCAGCGAAGCAGCGGTGACGACGGTAGCAAAGTAACTGCGGCACGAACCGGTTCGGGGCTGGCAAAATAGAAAGCCCACGCGCCTACTGCCACCAGCACGGTGAGGTCAAGATAGTTATCCAGGTTCGAGAACATGCTCTGAGTGCTGAAGGCCAGGGCTGAATGGAGGAAGTCACCACACGCCATCAATCCAAAGCCCAGAACGATGCCAAAGGAGCGGGACTTGTGAGACAAACCGACTTTGTGACCGACCAGTAGGACAAATGCCAGCAGGCAGAGTTCCAGTACACTCACAAACCGCATTAACTCGCTGGCGACCACAACGAGGGGAAACTTGCTCATCGCAGCCGGCATGTAGCTGGTGCCGATGCAAAGCAGAATGGATATGCAGATTACCCATCGGAAAGCGAGCGTGCCCTGAGTGCTCGCCAGGAAGAGGCGACATCATTTCACGGAAGAGGCTCTGGATCGTCGAACAGAAGCAATCCAGCCGAACCAGGTACGTGCTCCAATAGCACCAGAAATAATATCTGGAGCGGTCGGCCACGCTGATCCAGCGAGGTCCCCACGGCAGGATGCCGAAAGTCATGGCGGATTCGAGTGCAGAATCAAATAGGCTGCCAGCGCTGGATACGTCTTATAAGCCTTTGAACGCCACATATAAAACAGGGCGATGGCTTGTGCGCCAGAGGTAGCGACCGAAATTGCGACTGAGACAGATCTTGCATCCATGGAGAGCACCCTTACTGAATCGTTAGAATATCTTGATTCGCAGGTGTACTCAAGCCTTGATTTATCTTTCTCTTGGCACCTTGGTGCTACAAACTTTAGTTAGTTACTGCATGCACAAGGTAGCCCGGATTGCAGCGGGGAACGGGCAGACGAGATGAAACTGCCTGGTGACTTGACGAACTGTGCGTGCTTCGGCATGCAATTGGCGGCAACAGCACCTACGAGGACGATTCCGAGAGCGAAAGCACGAACGGCGGCTCATTTGTAGTTACTCCTTTGAGGCTTCTTGAAATTGAATGTCAAATTCCGAGACAATTCGAGTATAGTCATCCGCGTATGTAAGTACATTCTTATCAGCGATATTACATTGTATTCACTACAGTGCGTTACCAACGTAACATGTGTACAAAGTAGCTATCAATCCCACCGAGGATCTTCTTCCCCGCCAACAGCCTTCTACCCCAATAGACGTACGGCGAAATGGCTCAATCGTGGTAAAATTAAAACAGTAATCTGGGCGATAAACCCGTTCGCTTTCAGCCGTTTATTCCCTGTCAGCTCCCTGAGCTGCGCGCCATTTTCATGAGCCTTTAGTAGGTACAAGGAGGGTGGTCTGCCGCCAAAGAATTGGCCCCCGACACGAGTCTCGCTGTTCCCAGTACAGAACCAGCAGCGTCACCCTCGACACCTGAATCCCGCTCGGCGAACGGCGCCAAGCAGTCCTCGACCTACACCGGCGACAACATTAAGGTGCTCGAGGGACTGGAAGCCGTGCGCCTGCGTCCCGCCATGTACATCGGTTCCACTGGCGAGATGGGGTTGCACCACCTGGTGTATGAGGTCGTGGACAACTCAGTAGACGAAGCACTCGCCGGATATGCCAAGAAGGTCCAGGTCATCATCCACGTTGACAATTCCATCACCGTCATCGACGACGGCCGCGGAATTCCCGTGGACGATATGACGCTGCATGACGGCACAGTGATGTCTGCTGTCGAAGTAGTTCTCACAAAATTGCATGCCGGCGGAAAGTTCGATGCCTCGTCGTACAAGGTCTCTGGCGGCCTGCACGGCGTCGGTGTTTCCTGCGTGAATGGCCTAAGCCAGGCGTTTGACGTCGAGATCTGGAAGGACGGCCACACCTACGAGCAGGAGACTATCCTACAGCATGCCGGTTTCCAAGCTCCGCCAACCAGCAGGGCATCGAAGCGCGCGGGCACCAAGGTTCACTTCCTGCCCGACCGTTCGATCTTCACGGTCGCTGAATACAACTACAACACGCTGGCGCAGCGTTTGCGTGAACTCGCCTTCCTGAACAAGGGCAACGAGAGTTATCGCGACGGGTCGTCGCGACACGGTGCGCGCGATCGAGAACATGAGGGCGAACACCCCGAAGCAGCACAGCAGTGCGACCAGCTTGGGATACAGCACGAGGTCGGGTGTCCCGAACCACGCGCCGTGGTCGAACAGGTGGAGTGCGCGCCCGACGGCAAGTACCGCCACCCACGTCGGATTCGAAAAGCCCTCCACTGGATCTGAACCGGGCTGCAGCACCGGACCCGCTCCGGTCGCTAGCGAGCGGGCGTAGGCGAAGGAGAGCCCGGCGTCGTCGACGATCCACTGGCCGTAGATTCTCGCGTGCAGTCCCGTCAGGACCATCGGAACCGCAGCCGCTAGCACCCATTCCCACGGTCGGCGCGACTCCGGTTCGGCGGGCAGGTCGACCGTCGATGACTGTCGTTGCGCGACGGCGGTCATCGGACACCCTCGGGGACGGACTCGGCGGTCGATTCGACCCGCTCCGGCGGCACGTCGTCGTCGAGGCGGCGGCGCCACCGAGGAGCCGACCGCGCGGCAGCGATGTGGCGACGGATCGTCGTCGGCAGCCGACGCACGGTGTCGGGCGGGATGAACGCCAGGTACAGGACGAACATCGCCGGCGTGAAGAAGCCAACCCCGATGGTGATCATGATCGTCGAATGCATGACGCAGTCCGGCGCCGAGGACCCAGCGGCGTAACGGCTTGACCCAGACCAGAACTCCGAGCGCCAGTTCCAGCACGAGCGTCCCCCACGTCGCGACGTTCATCAACAGTGCGTTGGTGGTCAGCCAGTCCGGAGTCGGGAGGATGAGCATGTCGTCGTAACGCAGGGCATATGAGACCGCAGTGCCCTCACGCCATGTTTCGCCCGCCAGTTTCGCGTTGACCGTCGACAGGTACACGAGGGAGAGCTGAACTTGCAGCAGCCGTATCGCCCACGGCGCGCGAAGCTCTGCCGACCAGAACGACCCCGAGGCGCGGCGACGATCGAGCGACAACGCCGCACCGCACGAGGAAAACACGAGGACTAGCGCCAGGACGCGTATCAACCCGTCGCCGGAGTTGAACACGAACGGACTGCGCTGTTGGAACGAGTGGATCAGTACGAATACCGCGAGCGCCGCCATCCGGCTGTGCCAGCCGAGAGTCAACGCCACCGCCGAAACCAACAGCACGCCCCAGCCGATTAGCAGGGCACGATCGCTGGATGCCATACCGAATACGCTCCCAGGCATAGTCCCATTCGGAGTCATCCGGCGTGATACCCCGATCACCGAACAGGGCGTAGAGGTCGGGCAGCAAGGACACTGTCCACGCAACGATCAACGCGCCGAACGCGATCCGTACCAAACCCAACGGATAGGCGGGTTCCGGAGCAAACCAGAATCTGCCCCACGCCCCCAAGACCACTGACCGTCGACTGCCGGATTCGATGTCGGTCACGAGTGCCCGGTTAGGTCTTCGGAGTACAAGGTCTCCAACGCGCTCGCTGGTGCACTGTAATCACCGGGTGGTGGCATATCCGTTGTACGCAAGGTCATCTCGACTCGCTGCGGCTGCGCTGGAGGCGGAGCGAGCTCTCGCACCACCCAGTGCGCGAACTCGGCCCGGATCTCAGGTTCGCGCACGAGTTGTTCCTTGAGCTTCTGCCAGCGGTACCAGCTGAACGGACCGATCACGAGGTCGCCCCGCTGCAGAGTCCATACGCGATCGCCGCCGTCCGCCGTAGTGACGTGCACCTCGACGACTTCGAGGCGCCGAGGGGGATTCGGCGCATACATCTGCCAGATCTGGCCGGTGCCGGTGGCGACTGCGACCGGCTTCAACACCGGGACGAGCTTGTTCTTGATTTCCGAAGCAGGCAGATTCCAGGCGATCCCCACGAGGAGAAACAGTGCGACGAAGGCGCCGATCAACGCCTCGCCAACGACCGAGCTTTCGAACCTGCGCTGGAGGCCGTGAACGCCCCGCTTCGATCCAACCCGGCGCGACGCCCGATCGCGGCCGTCCAACCGAACCACCCGCTATCAACGCCTCGAGCCGAATATCACTCCCAGGAACATACTTACCAGGCCCCCAATGAAAGCCAGTGTCCGTGATACGAAATCGCGGAGGGCACCGCGGATTCCACCCGACGCTCCCGTCGTGCCCGACGAAGCACCCGACGAACTGGTCGTACCCGACGAACCACCACTCGTCGTCCCCGACGAACCACCACTCGTCGTGCCCGACGAACCACCACTAGTCCCACTCGACGACGCACCCGAGGTCCCACTCGACGACGCACCATGGTCCCCGACGAACCACCACTCGTCGTGCCCGACGAACCACCACTAGTCCCACTCGACGACGCACCCGAGGTCCCACTCGACGACGCACCCACTGGTCGTGCCCGACGAACCACCCGACGTCGTCCCGCTCGACGACCACCACGAGGTCCCACTCGACGACGCACCACTGGTCCCCGACGAACGTACGAGGTCCCACTCGACGACGTCCCCGACGACGTACTCCCACCAGACGTCCCCGACGACGTACTCCCACCACGACGTCCCCGACGCCACGAGTCCCACTCGACGACGACTCACCACTCGTCCGACGACGCACCCGAGGTCCCGCGGACGACGCACCACTGGTCCCCGACGACGTACTCCCACCAGACGTCCCCGACGACGTACTCCCACCAGACGTCCCCGACGACGTACTCCCACCACGGTCTCCGACGGCGTACCGACGCCCCACTCGACGCGACGTCCCCGACGACGTACTCCCACCAGACGTCCCCGACGACGTACTCCCACCAGACGTCCCCGCTGGACGACGACGCTACCCACCACTGGTCTCCGACGGGTATCGACGCCCCGCTCGACGCACGCGTCCCCGACGACGTACTCCCACCAGACGTCCCCGACGACGTACTCCCACCACTGGTCTCGCGACGACGTTATCGGTCGTCCCGCTCGACGACGCACCACTGGTCCCCGACGACGTACTCCCACCAGACGTCCCCGACGACGTACTCCCACCACTCGTCCGGACGGGTTATCGGTCGCCCCGCTCGACGACGACGTCCCCGACGACGTACTCCCACCACGACGTCCCCGACGACGTACTCCCACCAGACGTCCCCGACGACGTACTCCCACGCTCGGACGGGTTATCGGTCGCCCCGCTCGACGACGACGTCCCCGACGACGTACTCCCACCAGACGTCCCCGACGACGTACTCCCACCACTGGTCTCGGACGGGTTATCGGTCGCCCCGCTCGACGACGACGTCCCCGACGACGTACTCCCACCACTGGTCCCGACGACGTACTCCCACCAGACGTCCCCGACGACGTACTGCCACCAGTCGTCCCCGACGAAGCACCAGTGGTCGTCCCATTGGTGAGTAGCACCGACGGCGCGTCGTTGGCCGGCTGCACGAGGGCACCGGCACAGAGGACGAGGCCACCGACGAACAAGGTATTGCCGACCAGCCGTCGTGCGCTGCCAGTCGCAGACTTGGGTGCTCGGGCAGCCCTGTGCGAGTGCGACATGAATCGATCCCCCCGGACGAAGTTTTGCTGTTGGCGGTCAACGCTATTGCGTGAAGGACCGCAGCGAACCAGGTGTTTCCCTAGTAACAGGCCGATAACGGTGCTGGCGGAGGCACTATTCCGGCCCTGGGCCCATTCGACGGCCGAGTTCTGCCCGGGAATGAATGCCGAGCTTGCGGTAAACGTGCAACAGGTGAAACTCGACGGTCTTCGGGCTGAGGAATGTGGCGGCCGCAACTTCGCGGTTGGTCATGCCCGATGCCGCGAGTTCAGCCACGCGTCTTTCGGAGGGCGTGAGCACCCCGGTCTGGCCCAAACCGACGGCCTCAGTCCGGGCCAGTTCGCTTCGGGTACGAGCGGCCCAGAGTGTTGTGTTGAGCCGCTCAAAGGTGCTGATGGCATCCCGCAGGGTTGCCGCAGCGTCGTCCTTATGCCGCATCCGACGCTGCAACTGCCCCAACAGGAGTTGAGTGCGAGCCCGTTCGAAGGGCATCGGCACTCGATCATGCTCGGCCAACGCTTGCTCGACGGCGCGTGTCGCTGCTTTGACGTCGCCGCGAGCGGCGAGCAGCATGCCGCGGCAGCGTCCGCCCGCCGCCGACATCCACGCGCGGTCGAGCCGACGACCGTTACCTTCGAACATGTCGATCAAGGGCTCTGCCTCGTCAAGCCGTCCCAGCTGGATCATGGCCTCGATCGCGTCCGGGAGGAACGGAGCCACGAAGATCTCTGTGCCATGCGGCGTTTCGTCGAGGTCGCGGACTAGCGGCTCAAGGGTGGACAGCGCGGCGTCATGGTTACCCAACGAAACATCCAAGAAGCCCAAAGTTGTTGCAGGCCACACCGATACGAGGGTCGGAGAGTCGCAACGTTGGCAGATTGCAAGCGCTTCGCTCGCGTCGCGCCGCGCTTCCATCACGTGCCCGCTGTAAGCAGCAAGTGCCGAACGAATCATCAAGGCGATCGACAGCGGAAGGTCGCGGCCCAGCTGCGATGCCCGCTCCATCGCATCCTCTGCGATCCGGGCGGCCTCGGCGAAGTTGCCCTGCCAGATTTCGTTCAGACCGCTGTGGAAGGCGACAATGATGAGTTCGCTCTCCTCGCCACGTTCGACGTACCGCCGCCGAATAGTCAGCAGTTCACGTCGAGCCTGCTCGAGCTTTCCGGCGCCTACCAACAGCTGAGCGTGCTGCACCGACGGTCCGAGCAGAGCCGACATCGGCAAGCTCACGGTCCTCTAACTCGAGTGCGCGCCGCATGCCGTGCTCGTCCATACCGTCACCGAGAAGAAATTGCACGAGGACCCGCATGCTGAGCGCCTGACTGAGCAGGTGCGGCTGTTCGAGCCGCATGGCGCATCCGACCGCATCCTCGATGTGCGCGCGTGCTCGATCGAACTGGCGGCCATTGACCTGGGCGAAAGACAGCGGAATCAAGACCTGTACGCGCAGTGCGAGGTCGTCTCCGGCGTCGGCGAGGGCACGCTCGAACAAGCCTGCGGCTTCACGGGAGCTCCCGTCGAGCAAGCTCCACAGGCCGAGCGACCGCAGTGCCTCCGCACGCAGCGCGGCCGGTGCGGGCCGCTCGACAACCCACTCCAGCATCGTGCGGGCGTGCGCGGCGTCGCCGGCGTTGAAGTGGTACGACGCCGACCTGATGTTCCGTCGGGGGTGTCTCCGCCCAGTTCGATCGCCAAGTCAACGAGTTCGGCCGCGGCCGACGGCGCTCCACGAATGCGAGCCATTTCGGCTGCCTCGTCAAGCGAACGCAACGTGAGTGCGTCACCACTCGCCGCGGCCAGCGCCAGATGTCGCGCCTTGAGTTCGGGTTCGTCAACGATGTCGGCCAGTCGCCGATGCATCGCCCGGCGCCGACCCGCGGTGGCGTCCGAGTAGACCCCGTGCGCCAACAACGGGTGGGTGAATCGAAGTCGGTTACCGACAACCTCGACGATGCCCTCGTCCTCGGCCTCCACCAGGATCGACAGAAGCTGTTCGGAGTCCGTGTCAGTGGCTTTCGCCACCGACTCCACTTTGGGGTCGGCCAGACAGGACGCGGCGAGCAGCGCTTGTCGAGCGTCCTCGGACAGCCGACCGATCCTGGCCCGCACCAGTTCGGCGAGCGAACCCGGCAGCGATGCCGCGATGCCTCCCGTGTCGTCGTCCATCGCGCGCGCCAGTTCCAAGGCATAGAACGGATTGCCGCCAGAAATATCGTGGATCCGCCGCATCTTCGGTCGTGAGAAGGACCGTCCGAGGCGGTCGCAGAGCACCGTATGTACTGCCCCCATGCTCAGAGGCCGCAGCCGATACCGGCGCAACCTTTCTGGCCGGCGCAGCTCCAGCCACGATGCCACCGTCCCCATGTTCGGCCCGTCGCGCACCGTCGCGAACATCCCTACCGGTCCGGAAAGACGGCGCGCGGCGGACGAGACGACGAGAGTGCTAGGTGGATCGAGCCACTGCAGATCATCGATCGCCACCAGTACGGAACCTCTCTGCGCGAGGCGCTCGACGATCGAGACAAAGCCAGCCCCGACCACCTGTTGATCGGTGACCGGACCATCTTCGGCGGCCACCCTCAGCAGCACCCGATCGATCGAAAGTCGCTGCAGCGGAGGTAATTCCGATAAAATCGCCTCGTCCAACCCCTCCAACAGCGCGGCCAACCCCGAGTACGGCAGCACCGATTCCACCGACGTCGCCCGCGCCGACAACACCCGAAACCCGAGTTCTTGAGCCCGGTGCACGCCGGCCAACCACACCGTCGTCTTGCCGATGCCCGCCTCGCCCTCCACCACCAGCGCGGAGGGGCCAGACGGCACTGAGCCAAGGAACTCGTCAACCACCCGAGACTCCGTCTCGCGGCTCACCACCCCTTTGGTCATCGGTGATTTCCCCCAGCCAGCTGTGAACTGCTCCACAGCTAACTGTTTCTTGTATCACAGGAAAGTGGTATGCACTGGTTTTCGCAACATTGGGGCCATCACCAGTTACCCGCCAGTAGCAACGCGCGCTTGCTCACCGATGCGTCGATACCGCAGCACGCCGAGGTGGTGCGCAGGTGGATCCAGTGTTCAGCGGGTGCTCGCAGCACTCGAGCAATACATCCGAGACGACGCGGGTTGATGACCCGTTGGAGCCTGACGAACGACCGTTCTGACGAGAGGGTCACGCGTCGTTGTCGGCGCCAGGCGCGTCCGCGTACTTGCCGGGGTTGAAGAGTGATGCGACCGCGCCGATCAGCATCATGACCGCCGCGGCGATGAACACGACGATCAGGCCGGAGTGGAAGGGCTCGGTGATCAGCTGCGGGAAGAACGTCTTGCCCGTCAGCACGTCGGCGTTGACGCCGGGAGCGTGAGTGCGCCCGACGGTGCCAGCAGCTCGGCGATCGGGTTGTAGCCGAGGAACGCGGCGAACAGGCTGCCGACCGGCGGCAGGTTGGCGACGTCGTGCGCGACCGACGCCGAGAACGCCCTGCGCCTGCAGGCCGCTGCTCATCGCCGTCGGCAGCGTGTTGGCCAGCCCGATGATCATCAGCGAGAAGAAGATGCCGATCGACAGCGACGTTGCCCGCGTTGAAGAACGTCGCCCGCACGCCGGACGCGGCGCCGCGCTGCGCGGCGGGCACGCTCGACATGATCGCCGCCGTGTTGGGCGCGGTGAAGATGCCGCCGCCGAGGCCGTTGAGGAACACCAGCATCGCGAACACCCAGTAGTCGAAGTTCACCGGAATCAGCAGCAGCGCAACGAAGGACACCGCCATCAGCAGCATGCCGCCGACCGTCGAACGGCCGCGCGCCGAAGCGGTCGGACAGCGAGCCGGCGATGGGCGCGGCCACCAGGAAGCCGACCGTCACTCGGCAGCAGGTAGATGCCCGCCCACAGCGGCGTCGACTCGAAGCTGTAGCCGTGCAACGGAAGCCAGATGCCCTGCAGCCAGATGATCAGCATGAACTGCAGGCCGCCGCGGCCCATCGAGGACATCAGCCCGGCGAGGTTGCCCATGCCGAACGAGGCGGATCGGAACAGCCGGATGTCGACCATCGGCGAGCGACGCGCAGTTCGATGAAGCAGAACGCGACCAGCAGCAGCAGCCCGACCGCGATCGAGCCCGAGCACCCACGGGCTGGTCCAGCCGGTGGTGGAGTCACCGTAGGGCTGGATGCCGTAGGTGATGCCGATGAGCAGCACCGTCAGGCCGACACCGAAGGTCAGCGTGCCCGCCCAGTCCAGCCGCCCGGCGGTGCGGACGCCGAGTTCCTGCAGCGACCGGTAGCTCCAGATGGTGCCGAGCGATGCCGATCGGCACGCCGACCCAGAAGATGGCCTGCCAGTGCCACTCGGACAGGAAGCCGCCGATCAGCAGGCCCAGGAAGGATCCGGCGACGGCGGCCACCATGTTGACGCCGAGCGCCATCCCGCGCTGGTTGGCCGGGAACGCGTCGGTGAGGATCGCCGACGACGACGCCATCAGCATCGCGCCGCCGACGCCCTGGATGACCCGCCAGCCGATCAGCCACAGCGGCGCCACCGCCGAGGTGGAACGGGTCGAACGACAGCGCGATCGCCGCGAAGGTGAAGACGACGAACCCGAGGTTGTAGATCCGGACCCGGCCGAACATGTCGCCGAGCCGGCCGAACGGCACCACCAGCACCGCCGTGACCACCAGGTAGCCCATCAGCATCCACAGCAGGTAGCTGACGTTGCCGGGGGCCAGCGGGTTCAGCCCGATGCCGCGGAAGATCGCGGGCAGCGAGATCAGCACGATCGACGCGTTGATCGCGGCCAGCAGGATGCCCAGCGTGGTGTTGGACAGCACGACCCACTTGTAGTGCGGGTGGTCGTGGTCCATCGGCGACGCCGACGGGCGGTCTCGGCGAGTGCCGCGTCGGCGTCGACCACAGGGCGGTTTCGTGGTCTCGATCTCAGTCGTCATTGGTCAGTCAATTCGCTTTACGTATCGAAAGAGGCCGCAAGCGCCCAAGCACGCAAAACACATATGTTAGCTATACAAAACATACGAGGGCAATTCCTATTCCTCCAGCCTCACACTCGCTGCGGTACGTTGAACCACGTCCACGCGGGAGCGCACACCAAGTGCGCTGAGAGGACGGCTGGAGCAGGTGCGCGAAGGGGTGCCGTCGACCGTATGAACCTGACCGGGTAATGCCGGCGTAGGGAGGTGAGCGATGAACTTCCTGCCGCTGACCCCGCCCGGGCAGACGCCGCTGCGGGTGATGACGATCGCGGGGTCCGACTCCGGCGGCGGTGCGGGCATCCAGGCCGACCTGCGCACGTTCGCGATGCTCGGCGTGCACGGGTGCGTCGCCGTGGCGGCAGTGACCGTGCAGAACTCGGTCGGGCGTCAAGGGTTTTCACGAGATCCCGCTCGACGTCATCACCGGCCAGATCGAAGCGGTCGTCGACGACATCGGCATCCAGGCCGCCAAGACCGGGATGCTCGCCTCGTCGGAGATCATCACCGCCGTCGCAGAGACGTGGCGCACGCTCGACACCGGCGCGCGCCTTGGTGGTCGACCCGGTGTGCGCCTCGATGCACGGCGACCCGCTGTTGCACCCGTCCGCGCTGAATACGCTTCGCGACCGAACTCTTTCCGCTTGCCACCTTCGTCACGCCGAACCTCGACGAGGTCCGGCTGATCACCGGACATCGACGTCGTCGACGCGGACTCGCAGCGCGACGCGGCGCGCGCCCTGCACGCGCTGGGACCGAAGTGGGCGCTGGTCAAGGGCGGTCACCTGCGGTCCTCGCCGCACAGCTCCCGACCTGCTGTTCGACGGTGCCGAGTTCTACGAGTTCGACGCCGAGCGGATCGACACCGGCCACGATCACGGCGCGGGCGACACGCTCGCCGCCGCGACGGCGTGCGCGCTGGCGCACGGCTACTCCGTGCCCGACGCGGTGGCGTTCGCCAAGCAGTGGGTGACCGAATGTCTGCGCGCCGCATACCCGTTGGGCCATGGCCACGGCCCGGTGTCCGCGCTGTTCCGGCTGCCAGGAGCACTGAAGGTGGATCTCGACGCCATCGCGGGCGTCGCGCACGAACCGGACGGCACGACCCGCACGGGGCCGTCGTGCTCACCCACGGCGCGGGGGGCAGCCGGGACTCGCCGATGCTCGATCAGGCTGTGCGACGAGTGGGCCCGCCGCGGCTGGCTCGCGGTGCGCTACGACCTGCCGTACCGGCGCCGTCGCCCGAAGGGCCCGCCGTCCGGATCGGCCACGGCCGACCAGGCGGGCATCGTCGAGGCCGTCGCGCTGGCTGCGCGACGCTGACCGACGGACCGGTGATCGCAGGCGGTCACTCCTACGGCGGGCGGCATGACGTCGATGGCCGTCGCCGAGCGGCCTCGCCGTCGACGTGCTGACGCTGTTCTCCTATCCCCTGCATCCGCCCGGGCAAGCCCGAGCGGGCCCGCACCGAGCACCTGCCGCGCATCGCCGTGCCGACGGTCTTCACCCACGGCACCTCCGATCCGTTCGGCACGCCTCGACGAGCTGCGGGCGGCCATCGCGCTCGTCCGCGCGCCCACCGAGTTCGTCGAGGTCACCGGGGCCCGTCACGACCTCGGCTCGAAGACGCTCGACGTGCCCGCACTGGCCGTCGACGCGGCGCTCCGACTTGCTCCGCGTGAGCACGCCGGTCGCAGTCGGTCCCGATCCTGCTATCTTCCGGAGGTGACCTGGCCGTCCGGAGACCCGAACCAGCCCCAAGGTGGACCGCCACCGCCGCCGCCCCCGGGCGTGCCGCCACCGCCACCGCCGGGGCCGCCAGGCCTGGCCTCCGCCGCCGGTCAGCCGGACGCGCCGGGGCCGTACGCGCAGGCCAGCCGTACTGGGCAGGCCCCGCCACCGCCGTACCCGGGCATGGACCCGTCCGCCGCGCCGAAGAAGTCCAGGAAGGGCTTGATCATCGCGCTGGCCGTGCTCGGCGTGTTCTCATCGGCGTCGTCGTCGCGGCGGCCTTCTTCATCTGCGCGCTGAAGGACACCACCATCGCCACCGACATGAAGGTCGGCGACTGCATCACCGAGCTACCCACCGATTCGTCGCGTCCTGACGCTGCCGACGGTCGACTGTGCCGAACCGCACGGTGGTGAGGTGTACGCGGTGCATCGACATGCCCGACGGGGACTACCCGGGTCAGGCGAAGATCGACCAGTACCAGAACAAGTGTCCCGACGAGCTGTCGACCTTCGCTCCGCGCCGCGATGACCGACGACGCCGTGGGCATCTACGTGCTGTATCCGACGCCCGAGACGTGGGCACCAGGGCGATCGCGCGATCACGTGCGTCGCGACGCTGGATCCGAAGCGGGCGGGGTCGCTCAAGGGCGTAGGCCTGCCGACGGGGTAGTGCGCTATCCGGTACCTGAGGTACCGTCTACCCATGACTTCGGAGCAATTCGACGCGGTCATCGTGGGGGCCGGGTTCGCCGGAATCGGCGCAGCCATCCAACTGAAACGGCTGGGCTACGACGACTTCGTCATCCTGGAGCGCGAGGACGACCTCGGCGGCACGTGGTACGTCAACCACTACCCCGGCCTCGCGGTCGACGTGCCCACCACGACGTACTCGTACTTCTTCGAGCCGAACCCGAACTGGTCGCGGCTGTTCACGCCGGGCCCCGAGATCAAGCAGTACGCCGACGACGTCGCCGACAAGTACGACGTGCGCAGGCACATCCGGTTCAACACCAGCGTCGAGGGTGCGCGTTGGGACGAGGACGCGCTCGTCTGGCGCGTCGCGCTGGCCGACGGTGAGACGCTGACCGCCCGCTACCTGCTCACCGCGACGGGCTTCCTGTCGCAGCCGAAGGTGCCCGAGATCCCGGGCATCGGCAGCTTCGCGGGCAAGGTCATCCACACCACCGATTGGGAGGACGGCTTCGATCCCACCGGGCGTCGCATCGCGGTCATCGGCACGGGCGCCACCGCCGTGCAGCTCATCCCCGAACTCGCCAAGACGGTCGCCGACCTCACCGTCTACCAGCGCACCCCAATCTGGGTGGTGCCGAAGATCGACATACGGTTCGGCGAGCGGACCAAGCGGCTCTTCGCGCGAGTCCCGTTGACGCAGCGCGCCATTCGCTGGCTGACGGATTCGATCTACGAGGTGATGATCAACACCGCGGTGATCCACCACCGGCACGTTCCACGGCGGCTCAACGTCGCCGCGGCCGACCTGTCGAAGATGCACCGCTTCGCGTCGATCCGCGACAAGGAGTTGCGGCGCAGGCTGACCCCGGACTACGACTTCGGCTGCAAGCGGCCGACTTTCGCAACGGCTACTACCGCGCCTTCACCAAGCCGAACGTGCACCTTCAGGACTGCGGCATCGACCACGTCGAGGCCGACGGCATCGTCGGCAGCGACGGCACCAAGAACGCCATCGACACCCTGGTGCTGGCCACCGGGTTCGACCTGTGGGAGGCCAACTTCCCGGCCATCGAGGTCATCGGCCGCGACGGTCGCGATCTCGGAAAGTGGTGGCGCGACACCAGGTTCCAGGCCTACCAAGGTGTTTCGATGCCGTACTTCCCGAACTACCTGAGCCTGGCCAGCCCGTACGCGTTCCTCGGGTTGAACTTCTTCAACACGATGGAGTACCAGATGCGGCTGATGGACCGGCTCTTCACCGAGGTGAAGCGCCGGGGCGCGACGACGTTCGAGGTCACCGAGGAAGCGAACACCGCGTTCCTGGACCGGATGACCGAACTGCTCGGCGACTCGCTGTTCACGATCGGCAACTGCTGCCACCGCCCGGTCGTACTACTTCAACCCCGCGGGTGAACCCACGCTGCTGCGGCCGTCGTCGACGGAGAACGCGATCAAGGAAGCGTCGGAGTTTCCCCTGAGTGACTATCAGATCGCCTGATCGGAAGGGATCAGCAAGTGCCCGAGAAGAATTCGCGTTTCCCCGTGCTCGCCGGGTTGTCGCTGACCGGCACCGGGGTGGCGCACTTCATCGCGCCGCAGCTCTTCGAGGGCATCACCAAGTCCGCCTTCCCGCGTGACACGGACCGCCACATCAAGACCAACGGCGGAATCGAGACCGCCCTCGGCCTCGGTCTGCTGGTGCCGAAGACGCGGAAGCTGGCCGCGCTCGGCTCGCTCGGCTACGTCGCCTACCTGGCCGGCAACGCCATCCGTAATCGGTAGCGCCCCAACAGCGTCAGGTCCAAAAGCGTGCTGACCATCGCGCGCGTCTGCGCAGTGTCGCGGTAGTCCGTCAGCCTGCCGATGTCGACCACCAGCGCCATCGCGGCGTGGACGGCGAAGCGTGCGTCGGACGCGGTCCAGTCGGGTCGTACCGCCACAACGAGTTCCACCCAGGCCTCGACTGTCGACCGCTGCAGCCTGCGCAACACGTTGCGGTCCGCCACCGTCATCGA
>CAVSAX010000024.1:0-42657 GCA_963725995.1 uncultured Acidobacteriaceae bacterium
AATAGAGCACTCTAATGACACCCTCAGCACCCTCGCCAGCACCCTAGAAACACAGAAAGTAGAGGTCTGGAGGCGAACATTCTGTCCCAGCGTCCCATCTTTAGTCTCTACCTCTGTGCCATAGCCCTCGTGTCCCACGGTCGCGTGACCCTAACTTGAGCGCCGGAGTGCATACTGGGATTACGGGACATCTTAGCCATCGTCGAATCGTGATATTTCGTTTTGAACCCAGGCATAAAGTTGCTAAACTCATAAGTTCTAAGCGACCTCTAATGAGCTAACCGGGCGGATGGTATGAGGATTGCAGAAACGATGTGTTGTAGTTGTTCACCACGATGTTGTCGGAAGTCGAATTGCCCACATAACGATTTTGGTGGCGAGTGGCTCACAAAAGGCGTATCAAGGTGTTCCAATAGCCGTAAAGGGAAGGTGGTTGTCGCACGTTGAAAAAGACGTATAGTTTTGCTGGGCAACAGATGCCGGGGGAGGAAGTAGAGTTGAGAAGCTGAACTTGATCGCTTCAACGTCTATCTCCTTGCGGATGGAACTAAAGTTAAAGTCAAAGCCGCAGTACTTAAGATTGTGCGGCTCGACGCATGGACAGCCGAAGGTGAACCTGTGTACTTGGTGAACACTCAGCCCATAGTTTCTTCAGACGTGCCAGATTCTCTCAAACGGAGACCATCATGAACTGCACATATAGCGATGCCCTGGTGTCTCCCTCACAGGACGCTGAACCGAAATCCAAGGAGGTAAGCTCAATGAACGCCTTTTATGCCGCGCCCGAGCTAGACATTGCCTTCAATATTGGTCAATCAGTAGAACAAGTGCAGGCCGTCTTTTTGGACTTCAATGAAAAGGACAGACGGTTCACTGTCCTCACAGTTGTTCCTGAGCGCGACGACAGCGTATGCAGACGGGTGTATGCGGTTGAGCGGGAAATCATTGACCGCTACGACGGATTGATTTCGCCTTCTCAGTGTTGGCAAGCAATGGCCGGGAGGCGAGGTCTATGGTACAAGACCCGAGCATGTATCTAGCGTTCGCTCGATAGGAAGAGCCTCTTGGGATTCACTGTTGCGCAGCACGTCAGTAAAGCCAGGGAGAATGAAGCATTCGCCCTTACCTTGGATACGACAACTCCATGCGTTATCGAATGGGGTGTCACCGTACGCTTTTACGCAGCCTTGCATTACGTACAGGCCTACTTCGCCCAACAAAACATCACATTTACTCAACATACAAACAGGGCAACCGCGATAGCTCGTGATAGCAGGATCAGGGCTGCACACGATGAATACCGATCGATGCAGGACTATAGTGAATCTGCCCGATATGAGGTGCATGGGATCATGCCGGGACACGTCAGATACATCCAGCAATGCTTAGACAACATTAAGACGGTAATCCATGACGCAGACCCGAGGGTGCTCTGATTGAAAATCAGCGTCACATAATCGCGAGAGCGCTTGACCGTCCAGATCAGCGCACCAGCTCTGCGCACGAAGTCAATGAGTCCAGGAGACACTAGTTGTCAAGGCGAGTTCTTTGGCAGCTTCGCGAGAGACCTCTTCCCAGTATCTAGGATGCCTCTGTACCTTCCCAACATGCAATCCGTCTGGGCGTTATGCGGTACCTAGTATCCTTCCACCCCTATGATCTCCTTAGATTTCCCGCTCTCCGGATATCCTTGCCCCGCTGGTGGTGCGTCGCGCGCGGGACTCTGGATACCGCTACAGTGTCGGGATAAGGAAGCACATACCCTGGTCCGGTGGAGGAGAGACCCCTTCGTACACTGCTGTATCGTAAGCGTCCTGTGTTCCCCTCTGGCATGATCTCGGTTAAGCGACCGACTATGTCGTCATGGTTGATGCAGAGGGAGTTGTAGCGGGACGTCGCGTTCGCCGGTGGCGGACGGTATCGGAGAAGCGGCGGATCGCGGAGTTGACGTTGGAGCCGGGTGCGAGTGTGGCGTTGGTGGCTCGTGCTCACGGTGTGAACGCGAACCAGGTGTTCAAGTGGCGTCGTGCACTGAAGCGGGGCGAACTGATCGAGCCGTCTGCGGCATCGACGGCGTTGCTTCCGGTCACGTTGTCTGGTTGCGTGTGAGCGAGCCAGCGGGAGACGAGAGGCAAGTGCGAAGGAACCACCGACGGCAGGCGGCGCGATTCACATCGAGCTTCCTGGACGAGCCATGATCAGCGTGGAGAGCGGCGCTGATCCGGTACTGGTGCGATCGATCCTTGAGAGTCTGCGCAAGTGATCGAGCTTCGCACAGGAACGAAGATCTGGATCGCCGCCGGCGTGACGGATATGCGTCGTGGTTTCGATGGTCTGAGCGCACAGGTGCAGACCGTGCTTGAGCAGCAGCCATTCTCCGGACACGTCTTCGTGTTTCGCGGGCGCAGAGGCGACATCGTAAAACTTCTGTGGTGGGATGGCGATGGTCTTTGCCTGTTTGCCAAGCGTCTTGAGCGTGGTCGATTCATCTGGCCGAAGGCAGAGAGAGGAACCGTGCGGCTTAGTCGCGCACAGCTCTCGATGCTTCTGGAAGGCATCGATTGGCGACGAGTCGAGCGGACGTGGACGCCTGAAGTTGCAGTGTGATTGACAAGCGTGATTCCCCTGTATTCATGCGGGTTTTGTGGATGCATTCGTACTCAGAGTCGATGGCATACTGCGTCCATGGATCGCGCTCCGCTCCCGGATCTCGACATCGCTTGATCGCGACGCTTTGCTGGCGCTGGTCCATGCCACATCAGGACTGAACTGATCGCAGCTCAGCGAGGACGAGCTTCGTCGCCTGCGAGGCCGAGCTCGAGTCTCAGCGCCAGATCGCTTTCTGAACAAGCCGAGGAACTCGCGCTCACGCAGCGAGCGGATCGAGCACCTGAAGCTGATGATCGAGAAGCTGCGGCAGATGATGTTCGGCAAGAAGAGCGAGAAGATCGTTCTCAAGCTCGAGCAGCTCGAGTTTGAGCTGGAAGAGGAGGAGACGACGCAGGCCGAGATGGAAGCCGCTGCTGGAGCGAGTTTCACCGGCTGAGGAAGCGAAGACGAGACCGGAACGCAAGCCGCTGCCGGAACATCTTCCAGCGCGAAGTTGTCACGCACGCTTCCCGGGCGCGATTGCTGTCCGGATTGCGGCGGCCAGTTGCGCCAGTTCGGTGAAGATGTCTCCGAACAACTGGAGTACATCCCGGAGAGCTTCAAGGTCATTCGCCACGTGCGGCCGAAGTTCACCTGCAGCGGCTGCGACCGCGTGGTTGAAGCGCCTGCGCCATCGCGTCCGATCGAGCGCGGCCTTGCCGGACCGGGGCTGCTGGCCCACGTGATCGTTTCGAAGTTCGCGATCACTTGCCGCTGTATCAGACAGTCGGAGATCTACGCTCGCCAGGGAGTTGAGATTGCGCGCTCCACGCTGGCCGGCTGGGTCGGTGGCGGCAAGCGATTTGCTCAGCCCACTGGTCGATGCGATTCAGAAGCATGTGCTCGCCGGACGCAAGCTGCACGCCGACGATACGCCGATGCCGGTGCTTGCTCCCGGCAGCGGCAAGACCAAGACGGGCCGTCTCTGGACCTACGTGCGCGATGACAGGCCGGCTGGCGAAGATACTGCACCGGCCGTCTGGTTCGCGTACTCGGAG
Source organism: uncultured Acidobacteriaceae bacterium (assembly GCA_963725995.1). Taxonomy (GTDB): domain Bacteria; phylum Acidobacteriota; class Terriglobia; order Terriglobales; family Acidobacteriaceae; genus JANXZS01. The sequence continues at coordinate 3,648 of CAVSAX010000024.1, forward strand.
GATCGCAAGGGCGAACATCCACGCCAGCATCTGAAGAACTTCAAGGGCGCCCTGCAGGCAGACGCCTATGCCGGCTTTCATCATCTTGTACGGCAGACGACATTTACGAAGTCGCCTGCTGGGCGCATGCACGGCGCAAGTTCCACGAGATCCATGTCATCCACGCTTCGCCCACAACGACCGAGGCTCTGGCCAGGATCGGCGCTCTCTATGCGATCGAAGACGAGATACGCGGCAAGCCTGCCGATCTCAGGCTGAGCATCCGCCAGGCACGAGCCAGGCCATTGCTCGACGACTTGCGAAGATGGATGGAGAAGGCACTTCGTTCCCTGTCAGCGAAGAGCGAAACCGCGGCTGCGATCCGATACGCGCTCTCGCGCTGGCGTGCCCTCACGCGCTACACCGAAGATGGACTGCTGGAGATCGACAACAGCGCCGCCGAACGGGCGCTGCGTGCCGTCGCTCTTGGACGGAAGAACTTCCTGTTCGCCGGATCCGATGCGGCGGCGAACGTGCCGCCGCCATGTACAGCCTGATCGGATCGGCCAAGCTCAACGGACTCGATCCGGAACTCTATCTCCGCACCGTGCTGGCCCAGATCGCCGATCATCCCATCAGCCGGATCGAGGAACTCCTGCCCTGGAACCTCGCCGCCTCACTCCACAGACCCACTCCTCCCAAGCCGCTTAGACACACTCATCAGGTGCCCACCAAAAAACTAGTGGACACTTCATGGACACACTCTAACATCTCGTCAAGAGGGGCTCGCGCGTACGCTTACCGACGAGTAGAGTCTTGGCTTTAGTATCTTCCACTCACTCCGGGTACGAGACACGATGGCCGGGTGCCCCGGGCACGACTCCGGTTTTGACGTTCCCAGAGATCAATTGGCAATTCTCAATAATCTGCGGCTAATCCATATAAGACAATCTTGTTGGCAGAAACGTAGAAGCAGTTGGTCACGATCATCCCCATGTGTATATGAGCCCTGAAGCGGAAGTACCGTAACAGGGTTTTTACGGTGCGCCCACTGCCAGGTGCGCGAAAGCATTCGACCTCGATTAGGAATGTATCGCCGATGATGCACCCCGGATTAGGCGAACTCAAACCTAACTCCACTCGCTAGCCATGCGTGATGCTTCAATTGCGGAAGAACGTTGCATCAAGCTGGAGCAGCCTGCCGTTTTGGGGATGAACAAGGCAGGGTGTAAGGCCCCACAACTCAAACCCCATTGTATTCATGCGATCCATCATTTCGTCATAAAGGCATTGACCCTCATACAGTGGTACGAGCGATAGTTCCATTTGGATTCCTATTGCCTTTTCCAGCAGGCAACCTGCGCCGTTCAATACCTGGTCCTCGTATCCCTGTGTGTCAACCTTTATGAACAACACCGAGTCCGGCAGGACATATTCTGACTCGAATGAATCCAAGCGCCTCAAGGGCACCTTCTTACTGTCAATGTAGCCTGATCTTGGTGACGCCTTGAGATGCGCGTCCAACATGTTTCGGATCGAGCTACTGGCATGTGTTCCCGATACTTGAATTGTAATCTCGCCATCTTCGCCGCCGATTGCGGAACAGGGAGCAATCGTCCAATTTGGATCGTTTCGCGACGCTTTCTGCAACATTTCACGGGCCATGGATAGCGGCTCGAAGGACACGATAGAGCCACGGTATCCGGCATCGCGAAGCGACTGTCCGAATTGCCCCACATTGGCGCCGACATCGAACACCAGGTTCACATTGTGTGCCGATAGCATTGCCATGAGGCGGGCGTCGTCTGAGCCAGCAGGATGGTATCCCCGAATGTCGAAGCCTAGACGGCGAATGCTGCGCTTGACAATAGATCGAAGCATTGAACAGTCCTCCACACTCCATTTATTTAGGTTACGTCATAAAAGCGCTCACACTGAGCCTGCAGGTCTGTTGGTCTGGCTTGGCAAGGTCGTGAATACCACGCTGCTTTACCTTTCAGATCTGGACAATCTAACCGATGAAGAACGGAGCCCAATTCTCTGGGCTAGGGGCGCAAGCGTGTGTTGGGCAGCGCGTGACGCTATCGGAGGTGCGTCCAAAAGAGAGCAGATTATCACCAATAGCGAAGATACGGTCATTCGCTCCCATTGTCCGAACGGCGAAAATAGAATGTTCCAGAATTGGAGTATGAAGAGATAAGCAAAATATGGAGCCAATGGGGGAAGCGTATTCGTGAGAGTCAATACGGCCTTTCCCGTAAGGTACATTATGTAGACCCAGAACACTGCGCCAAGAATGCCGGCCCACACCCAGGCTTGCATGATAAACGAATGGGTTGGAATCGGGTAGGAGCCGTAATCCGACTTTGAGCAAACGCGGATCTACTTCCTCCTCCACGTAGCCGGTCTCGATTTCGAGGTCATTTAGCATGTTGCTGTATTTTTCATTCTCGGGCCACGAGCCGTGTCCAAGGATCGGACTGTCTACTATAGCTCGCCACGAGATCAGGCTTTCCGGGCGCCCTCCCACCAATAGGCCAAATTTTCCCCTTGATTGCATTTCGTACTTATCCTTCGCATCCTCCCCAAGCGTTCCATTCGATGCCAGGTAGGAGTAGGTTTTGCTGGCTGCCCCAGCAACGATGAGAACTAATGCCACCAGCACCAAAATGCGAACAGGCAGAACTCGCTTGGGTTGAATCGCCGACCATTTTCCAGTTCTCGGAGCTTGTAGGCTTGGTGGTCTCCGGGGCAGTCTGGTACCTACGGAAGATGGAAGGATAATTATTCCTGCAATCAAGATGATCAAAAACATGGAGCGGAAGTTTTGGAGCAGGTTATAGCCCGCAATACCCCCGATCAGCACGTAAGCAGCCAGGAACTGACGCTTGCCATAGAAATAGCAACTCAAGAGCATGACCACTGGTATGACATACAGAGCGTGGCCGAACTTCCATACTGCCATTTCGGGAGGAGGATTCACATACACGGAGATGGCGTTACTGATGGTTACGCCAATAGTCCAGATTACGATTCGTCTCGAATTCTTGTATAAAAGAGCCGACGCGACACACAGATCAATGAAAAAAAAACCAATTGCGGACCATCCTTTAGCCATACTGTCGAACGGGCTTTGTCGATAAAGGTCGGTGATCATTTGCGAAAGCAGCCATAGTCCCCATGAGGATAAGAATGGTCTTGTTATATCCCCTCCAGATTCGCCTCCATCGCGAGACAAGGCAGGGCAGTATTAGCGCAAGCGTCAGGACTTCGGTGCCAGGCAGGACGCCGATCAACGGGATATTGAAGAAGTTGAAAAGCGGTATGGCGAAGCACAGGAGGTCAACTGCAATTGAGCGCAGAGACTGTCGGCTCCTGGAGCTCTGCCGGCCGGGGGGCATGCGCGGCACGTGCGGCTGAGTTGAGTATGCCCCAGCGCGAAGTTGCATTCAGAGCCTGTCCTGTTCTGTGGGGACTCTCACCCACAAGCCATTGTTCCCGCTTTCGGAGCGGTCACGGATCTGATTTTCGGCGTTACGTATCGCCGCGGTATGTGTAGTAATCCCTGTAGGATCGGCCATAGTACTCAGCATAGTCCGGGGATTTGTAGTCGACCGCATTCAGGACCGCGCCCAATAGGTAGGCGCCGGACCGCAGCAGAAGATCCCGGCTTCGCGAGGTGGCTTTAGAGGTCGCCTCGCCATACCGCAGGACCATCGCCACTCCGTCGCTGAGCTGCGATCAGAACCAGCGCATCCGTTACCGTCAGCACCGGCGGCGTATCGATCACGATGAAGTCGTACTGCCCACGGAGTCGGTCGATAAGCGTGACCATCTCGGACGCACCAAGCAGTTCGGCGGGCATAGGTGCGATTGGGCCCGAAGGCAAAATGTTGAGGGAAGCGACCTTCGGATGCTGATACACCGCTTCTTCGAAGGTAGTCTTTCCGCTCAGGATCGTTGATAGGCCAATGGAATTGGGTATCTTGAAGCGCGCGTGCACCGACGGGCGCCGTAGATCTGCATCGATCAACAAGACGCGCGACCCCCCCAGCGCGAGCGTAATGGACGAGAGCGAGGATACAGCGGTCTTTCCTTCAGCGGGCTTTGAACTTGTGATCAGCAGAACTTTGGGTGGACTGCCCGGACGGGACAACAGCAAAGACGTTCTCAATGACCGGTAGGACTCCACCATCTGTGACCAGCCCGCCTCAACACCGGAAGTCGCCTGTTCGATAAATGTCTCTGGCAAGACTCCCTTGGTGTCGGCCACAGGGATCACACCGAGCAGTGGCAGGCCCAGCTTCTCTTCCACATCGGACACCGACTTGATATTGGTATCGAGCAGGTGGATAAGCAGGGAGAGCATGACGCCGGTGATCAATCCGGTCAGGAAGCCCACGCCAAGATTGAATCTCTTGCGCGGACCAGATGGATAGTCAGGAGCGTCCGCAGGATCAATCATCCGGATGCTTGTCGAATGAAGCCCCGCGATAATGCCGGCTTCCTGAAGTCGTTGCTGCAACTGGTCGTACAAGGTACGAGTCGATTCGTATTCGCGGCGGGCGAGGGCATATTCCACGATCTTTGAGTTTGTTCCGAGTGCCCGCTGCTTCTCTTCGTCAAGCGCTCCACGCAAGGTAGCTTCGTTGCGGATGGCCGCTTCCATTTCCTTTTCTGCGCTTTTCAAGATCGTCGACTCGGCATCGCGTATGGACTGGTCCACCTGCTGCTATCTCAGATCGGAGCGCGGCCATCCGTGGATTAGCCTCCCCGTACTTGGCATTCATCGCCGTATACTCATCGACCAACTGGGATCTACGTAGACGCAACTACATTAACTGCCGCATCGTTGCTCAGCGTATCCACAACGGCTGGCGTTGAACTCTTAAGCGCTATCAAACGGGCCTCTTGCAGCATCCGGTCGGCTTCGGCCTTGGTGAGGTCTGAACTCAGAGCCCCCAGCCGCACCAGGGAGACGCTCTGGCTCTGGTCCACGCCGACAAGGCCGATTTCGTTTTGCATCGCCACCATTTGCTGCTGGCTTGACTGCAAGCGAAGTCTCAACTCGCCCAGCTGCGCCTGGAGCCATTTGGAAACCTGCGCCGTTGCCTCGTAGTTGTCCTTGAAGTTGTGCTCGACGTAGTTTTCGATGAGCTTATTGCAGATCTGTGCTGCCAGCTTGGGGTTGCGCGACGTACAACGAATTTGCAGGATTTCCGTGTGGCCTAAACGGGAAGCAGCAAGGCCTCCCTGTAAATGTGTCGATTAGTGCGTGGCGATCCAGCTGATTCGATAAGTCCCACGCGCGTCCTGGGGGTGGCGCAGCAAAGTCGCTGTTCTTGTCAAGATTGAGCGAGTGTATCGTCTCAAGAGCAAGGGTCGAGCTCCGCAGAATCTCGATTTCAGTGTCGAGGCGAGAGGTGTCAACATAGCCGGAGTCGCCGCCCCCGGTCGGATCGATTCTGAGTCTGCTGGCACTATCTGCGGTGAGCTGGATATTCGCAACTGCGGTATACGTTGCAACGGAGTGGGCGTTCTGATAGCCAGCGTATGCCAGGCCGAGCAAAACGCAGACGAGGACAAGCCAGAAGTATCTGCGGGCTATCCGCAGACAGGCTGTAAATCGAGGTCTCCTGGTTCGACAACGGCATCCACTGTGTGCCGCTTGGGTAGCCGATCTGGCCGCCAGGTTCCGCATTCGAACTAGGATCAGGATATGGATTCATTCTTCTGAAAGAAACCCGACTACCTTAGGTGTGTAAAGTGATTCGAGCGTGGGAGGTGAGAAGACGGGAAAGCGCGAAGACAGGCAATTCCAGATCTCCAGGTGGAGTTCGGCTCGTTTACCCAAATACCCGACAGACGGCATTCCTAGAATGACCTTGTCCGGAAAGGTTTTTCGTTTGCTGACACCGCTTCATTATAAGGGGAGTCAAGGGCGTTGACCAACCTTATAGGCCTCCGCAAAGTTCAGGAGCGAATCTGTCCAGCGTTTGGGCGTGTATTGCTGCGAGAGCGCCTGACTTGCCCGTGACATGCTCTCTTTCTTCTCTTCTGACAAGCTGCTTACCATCCTCATCAGGGCGCTCGAGACCGGAAACGTCCCCGGCCGTCATCAGATAGCCGTTATGGAAATTCTGCACAAGGTGGGGCACAGCACCGGTGTTTTCCGTGGCAATCACGATCAGTCCGGCGGCCGTAGCCTCGTTAATAGCCAGGGCCCAGGGCTCAAACACGCTCGGCAGGACCAGGCATCCCGCCCTGCGCATTTCGCCCGGCAGATCGGAAGGCTGCACAAAGCCGCGCATCTCGATTCCCGGCTTGTTTCTCAATTCCGAATCCAGCGGCCCGGTGCCGCAGACCACGAGTGGCCACGGATCCTTGGTTACACTTCGGTAATGCTCATACGCTGAGGCCAACGTCTTGATGCCCTTCACGGAAATAAGCCTGCCAACAAAGATGAAGGCTCGTGGAAGCGGCAAGCCACTGTCGATGCGCTGCTGATAGACAGCGGCGAATTCGGAGCGTGCTCACAGGCGTACGAACCATGCAGAATTGAGCGCACGGGGAACTTCAGTTGCCGCGCGAAGACTGTTTGGCGGACGCCGGGTACCCATGCCGCATCGGTTATGGGATGTACGTAAAAAGGCGAGACGAGTGCGCCAATCCGCTGTTTGAGGGTCCCTTCCCAGCAGTTGTCCATGGTCATCAGGCGCAGGCAGCGTCCCTTGAACTGTGGCATGATTCGGCGATAGATCGGCTCATGCCAACCAGCGACGACCACTACTTCTGGATCGAATGCATCCAGCCGCGAACGCAAAAGTTCCGTGTCCCTCGCGTCCCGCCACACGTACTTCGTTCTCCATCCAGGAGAAAAGGCTGACGTCGTAGCGGCGCCTCGCTCTCGGGCTCGGAGTGTGCCACGAGAAGCTCCACCCCGGGACGGGACGGCAAGCTCACGAAGACAGGCATTCAGGTAACCGGACAGGGTCGTCCAGAGAACCGCAACCCTCACTGCGGCCTCCCTTGTAAGCGGTAGCGCACCGCATGAAATAGCTCGGAGGGATCACGCAGGAGTCGCTCAATTCGGTAGTAATAGCCCAGCAGCCGGTCGCTTGTGCGGTACCCGCGGCCTCGAATCCGCCGGAACACGCCGCTCCGAATCCTTGTGATAGATTTCGAGCGTCCGGCCGGAACCCGTAATGGAGGCTGGATGCACACGGAACATGCTCAGATCGCGATGCGAATGTATGCCGACCTTTCGCTCCATTTGCCGCCATGCTCACGAAAAGTTCGCCATCCCAGCAGGAGCGATTTTCCGCGTTGAATCCGCCAACGGCCTCAAATGCGCTGCGACGAAAGAACGTGGACTGTTGCATCCAGCTTGCCCCGCCCAGCAGGTATCGTGGATTGAAAACTGCGTTGCTTTCACATGACGAACGGGCTTACCTAGATGGTCAGTAATGAAGCCATCTCCCATCACCATGTCGAACTCGCGGTTTCGCTCAAAGAATTCCGCCACGTTGCGGATGGCATGAGGGAGTAGCAGATCGTCGGCATTCAGAAACCCAAAGATCTCGCCGGTTGCCTTGGCGAATCCCTTTGTTTAAACCGTCGGCCGCGCCACGGTCCGGTTCGAATATTTTGTGCGCGATTCTGTCGCCATACTCCTCGATCAACTCGCGGCTGCCATCGTTAGAACCAGGCTCAACAACGATGTATTCGATGTCGGGATAGTCCTGGGTGAGAACGGAATCGATTGCCTGGCGGAGAAAGTCACGCTGTTTGAATGCGAGCGTCACGACGCTGAATTTCATTCCCAGGGATCTCCGTTGCAGCCATTGTGCTTTTTAAGCATTCGCTCATCATTCTACTGTAGATATTGCAGTCATCAGGAAGTAACCCGGCGGGTGACCAGACCTGATTAGGGACGGCCCTGACGATCTTCCAACTCCTTCACCTTGAGCACGATCCAGTATTCATAGAAAGTCAGCAGCATGGAATAGGTAAAGCCTGCTCTCCCATCAAGAAAGCCCAGTTTTGCGATGTACATGTAGAGGAATTTGACCATCGGCCTGCCGGGCAAACGGTAGTAAATCTCCTTCAGGATTCGTCTCTGTTCGTGGCGATTTTTCGACGAAAAAGCATCGCCTACAAGCGCAAAAACGCTCCGTTTTGCGTCGTTTTGTGCACTCCTGTTGGCGACTATCTGCTGCGCTTCCTGGGTGCTGTAGAAGTTGTGCTTCCCAATCCACTCAGCTATCCCCTTGCTGAAAGGGTAGTGGTCGAGGAAACCGGTCACCGTGCCCACATTTCCGTCGGGTTTGGATACGCAGTGGCCCAGGCGCTCATATCGCATTTTCTCTGGCCGGAAAAGCCTGTCGTAGTAAGCAGTTAGCTGGACATGCTTCAACCATGTCTTTAGGAAAAAATCACGCCGCTGGACGCGAAACGCCACGTTGTCGCCGGGCGACTGGACGGCTGCGCGCATGGACGCGGCCAACTTCGGCGTCACCCGCTCATCGGCGTCAAAATAGAAGACCCAGGGATGTTTGAAGGGGATATTTTCAAGTGCCCAGTTCTGGTGCTGGGAGAAGCTGTCGAACTTTCGGAACCAGACTTTCGCCCCGGCTTTTTCTGCGATTTCAATCGTTTTATCCGAGCTATAGGAGTCCAGGACGTGTATATCGTCGCTCCATGCAACTGTTTCAAGGCAGGCCGGTAGATTCTGCTCCTCGTTCAGCGTAAGCACAAGAATCGAAATCATCTGCATAGAATAGATCACATCCGGGGGGACCGCCGGGCACAAATCGCTCTGGTATTCTCAGGGTGCGCAGCGCGAACTTAAGACGGGGGTAGGATGCGAATTCTGGTGACCGGGGGAAGCGGGTATGTGGGTTCGCACGCCGTCCGGGAGTTGGCCTCAGCGGGGCATGAAGTAGTCATCTACGACAACTTGTCTACCGGCAATCGCAAGTTGTCCGCCGGGTTCGAACTGGTCGAAGGCGATATTGCGGATACGGCCAAGGTTGCTAAAAGCCTGGATGGCGTGGACGCCGTGATGCACTTCGCTGCGTCGGCATATGTGGGCGAGTCGGTCACGAATCCTCGCAAATACTTTCTGAACAATGTCGAATCCGGCCTGAAGCTGCTGGATGCTGTGCTGGCCACCCCGATCCGAAAGTTCGTGTTTTCGTCGACTTGCGCGACCTTTGGCACTCCGCGGCAGCTTCCTATTTCAGAGGATTGTCCGCAGGAACCGGTCAATCCTTATGGGGCTTCGAAGCTGTTTTTTGAGCATATTCTCGCTGCTTACAGCGTTTCGCATGGCTTGCGGTCGGTGGCTCTACGCTACTTCAACGCCGCTGGCGCTGATCCCGGCGGAGCCATTGGCGAATGCCATGATCCGGAGACTCATCTCATCCCGCTGGCGCTCAAGGCCGTGCTTGGCAGCCAGCCTCCGCTGACGGTTTTCGGTAGAGATCACGACACCCCGGACGGCACCTGCGTGCGGGATTTCATCCATGTGACAGATCTCGGCCAGGCGCATGTGAAGGCGCTTGATTACCTCTCCAATGGAGGAGAGTCGGTTGGTTTGAATCTTGGCACGGGCAGCGGAACGTCCATTCTGCAGTTGCTCTCTGCGATTCAGGAGATTTCCGGCAGGGAAGTGCCGCACCGCTTTGCCGCAGCACGGCCGGGCGACCCAGCGGCCCTCTACGCTGACCCGCGAAGGGCTCGCGAAGTGCTGGGCTGGTCTGCGCAGCTTGGACTGGAAGAGATTGTTTCGACCGCCTGGAAGTGGGAGCAGAAGCTGCCGGCATTTTTGTCATAAGCTTACCGGGGGCGGTGCTTGAGCGCGCTCGCTCTGCTCCCGTAACATCGATGCGCAGGGGAACGGGGATCAATGGCGGACAAGGTATCGCACCCGGTTGAAGCAGCATCAATCGATCTGAAGAGCTACCGCCATCCACGACCATTCGGCTACCTGGTCAAGCGGGGGATATGGGCCTGCTTCCAATTGCCCTTCTGGGCGGTAACGCCTCGGGCTCTGACGGGTTTTCGCATCTTCCTGCTGAAAGCATTTGGCGCCAAGATCGGCAAGGGGTGTCGCGTGAACTGCGGCGTCAGGGTGTGGGAGCCGTGGAATCTGGTGATGGGTGACTACTCAACGCTTGGAGACTCGGCGGAGGTCTATAACCTTGCCAGGATCGAGATTGGCTCGAATACTGTGATCTCGCAGAAGGCCTACTTGTGCAGTGCCACGCACGACTACACCGACCCACTCTTTCCGCTGTATTCCCAGCCAATCACGATTGGTTCAAGTGTGTGGGTGGCTTCGGGAGCCTTCGTGGGACCGGGCATCACCATTGGCGATGGCGCAGTCGTGGGAGCGTGTTCGGTGGTGACCAAAGACGTGCCCGCCTGGATGGTATGCGCGGGTAACCCCTGCCGCCCAATCAAGCCGCGAGAACTTCAGATCAAGGACTGAATGTCTTTCAGACCTGGCTTCGGCTAGAACAGCTTTGTGCGCCTCCGGGTGTAGGAGACGGAACAGGGATATGTTAGCTATCGATTATGATTATTAATAGCTTAAGCATGCAGTATCTCCGAGTCGGAGAGGTACGTAGCGCGTCAGTCAGCGACGACGGCGGAGGAAGGATGCCGGAAGTCTTTTTTGGCGATGTTGAATGACATGGAATATCACATCTCCGAGGCAAGTATCCACAGTGGACGCCTTGGAGACGGTAGAGAATCCAATACACTGCTGCAAGGAGACCTAGGTGCAGGCAAGCGTAATCCGCGTCTGGAGGGTGGGCGGCGTAGAAGTGAGGGTGACCGCAGTGGAGCCCATAGGCGACCGTCGTCTGTGGTACGCAATGCTGTCGATGTTATCGAGAAGGCCTTAGCAAGCGCTCCGCCAACGCAAAGAACTGTGCGAATTGATGTTGTAGACGGAGCTTCGACTGATGGAACTCTGGATGTCTTAAAGAAGTACTCAGAACAAATAGATTGCTGCGCTCAGCGAACCCGATCGGCGGCATCTACGATGCGATGAACAAGGGCGTCAAGCTGGCTGACTGGAAAATGTCTTGATATTTCTTGGCAGCGATGAGTTGCTGACAGTTGATCTTGAAGTCTCGCTTACCCCTGTGCTGACCGATCCGCACACCATCTATTACGGTTGCATGTGCGCACGTCAAGATGCAGTCGACCGGATGGGCCATGGAGTGTCTGGAGAATCGCAGTGTCTGATATCAACCATCAATCTGTAATTTATCCAACCGCCGCATTTGAGGACGCCGGATATAGCCTCAAGTATAAGGTTTTGGCGGACTGGGCCTTTAAGCTAGGGTGCTTTGGGAACAGGCATCTGCGTTTTCAATACATGCCGTATGAAATCGCATATTATTCCCTGTCGGGCATGAGCTCGCAGGTTGCGGATGAAGAGTTCCTTCGCGATCGCCTTCGCCTGATACGCGAGAACCTGCCGATCTATGTTTACTGGTATGCGAGCATCAGGACAAGACTGAAGGGTCTACTCTACAGGCAAACGTAATTCCGCGTCTGGAGGGTGGGCGGCGTAGAAGCGAGGGTGCCCGCACTGACCGCCCACTGGTTACCGTCGTCATTGCGGTACGCAATGCTGTCGATGTTATCGAGAAGGCCTTAATAAGCATCTGCGCCCAACGCAAAGACCTGTGCGAATTGATAGTTGTAGACGGACTTTCGACTGATGGAACTCTGGATGTCTTAAAAAGTACTCAGAACAAATAGATTACTGGCTCAGCGAACCCGACGGCGGCATCTACGATGCGATGAATAAGGCAGTCAAACTGGCTCTTGGTAAATACTTGATATTTCTTGGCAGCGATGATTTGCTGACAGTTGACTTGAGCTTACTTACCCCTGTGCTGACCGATCCAAACACAATCTATTACGGGTACGTTCGCACGGACACAGGTAAGCCCTCGGGGCCATTTAATTCGTGGATGCTGGCAGTCTCTACGATTAAGCATCAATCGATGTTTTACCCTATCGTGGCATTTCAGACTGACCGCTATTCGACCGACTACAAGATTTGCGGGGATTGGGAGTTCAACTTTCGATGTTGGGCCAATAACCAACTGCGATTTCAGTACATTCCGCATGAAATCGCCTATTTCTCGATGACGGGTTTGAGTTCGCGAGTTCCCGATAACGCGTTTCTTCGTGATCGCCTTCGCTTGGTGCGCAAGTATCTTCCGTTCCATGCGTACATTTACGCTAGTGTGAGAAGTCAAGTTAAGAAGTTATTTCGTCGATAACTGATGTCGTCGCAACACGATGCGGTTACATGTTTCGCCGCATATGACCCACTTTCGTGCCGCATAGTGCTCACATTGCTACGGAGTGCGCTGTTTTCCAGGACGAGCTAATGGCGAGCCCCATCAAGAAGCGGTTGGCATTCATCGATCATTCTTTCCATAAGGCCACCCGCAGTTTCAAGTCCGTTCAGCTTAACGATCGAGATCTCTGACGCAGTTCTATGTCACGACAGACAGCGAAAAAACTGGAGTCATAGGGCTGAAGCCAAGGTGATCCACCGCGATGGCTGTCTGAGCCAAGAAGCCGTAATGATGGCCATGGTCGCCGCTTGGCCTCGCAAAGGGCAAAGTCTCGTATACTGAGTTCATGTTTCAGTCGATTGTTAGTGCTCCGGTACATATCGCACGACGAGTATGGTCGGTTGCTCGATTTCGTCCATTTGAGACCACCACTGCGGGGGGCCGGTCTCAGGAGCGCTATCGTCGTGCTTTCCTTACAACGGCCGCATCCGTCGTTTCCAAGTTTATTGGCATAGCGACTGCCCTTATTACGGTTCCGCTCACCTTCAAATATCTCGGAACCGAGAGGTACGGGCTCTGGATGACGATCAGTTCGGTGATTGCGATTCTTGGGTTTTCTGACTTGGGAATCACAAATGGCCTTGTGAATGGAATTGCCAAGGCACACGGAGAAGATAATCGTGAACTCGCACGCCAATATGTCTCAAGTGCGTTCTTTTTTCTTACATCCGTCGCGATAATTATCGGGATAGGGTTCGCTATAGCGTATCCCTGGGTATCGTGGGGTGCTTTCTTCCGCGTGACCTCGCCCCAGGCGACTGCAGAGGCTGGCCCCGCCGTCGCGGCTTTTGTGGGATGCTTTCTGGTCGGCATTCCCGCTGGTATCGTCGGCCGCCTACAGACGGGGTATCAGGAGGGCTTCGCCTCGACTCTCTGGAGTTCTGCGGGGGGCCTCATGGGTTTGCTTTCGTTATTGCTGGTGATACGGATGCACGGTTCCCTGATGTTGCTCGTCCTTGCTATGACGGGTGTGCCTATGCTGGCAGGGGTAATGCAAGGCGTCGTCGTGTTCAAAGGGCGGCCCTGGTTGTTGCCATCCTGGGCATCCGTGACGGGTGTCATTTCCAAGGATCTGCTGCGCACGGGATTCGCGTTCTTCCTGCTGCAGGTTGCGGTGGCGGTCTGCTACTCCTCCGACAACATTGTTCTGGCTCGCATTCTCGGGCCAGAGGCGGTTACCCAGTATTCCATTTCATCCCGACTCTTCAATCAAGTTACGATGGTCAGCTTTATTCTTTTGAGCCCCCTGTGGCCTGCATATGGAGAGGCGCTGGCAAGACAAGATACCGCGTGGATTCGCAAGACTCTCCGCCGCTCAATAGCAATCTCGATTGGGATCTCCGTTCCCTTAGGAATCTTTCTGGTTGTGTTTGGAACCCGGATACTGCATCTATGGGTTGGGCCAAAGATCAACCCTTCCCTGACGCTTCTTATCGGATTGGGAGTCTGGTGTGTATTAGTGAGTTTGAGTTCGACGCTCGCGACGTTCCTAAACGGTTTGTCGATTATGTCTTTTCAGGTGAAAGTCGCTCTATTCGCGTCGATTGTGAACATTTCCTTGTCTATATATTTGACTCGCCGAATCGGCATCCCGGGTGTGCTCTATGGATCAATCCTGACCCAAGATCTTTGTGGTTTTGATCCCCTTATTCGTATACCTTCGCTGGTACCATGGGTTAACCACGCGAAGTTGACAATCAGCCCGTGCAAGATCTGTCCTGATTCCTGTCGTAAAAAGGGTTGAAAATGCGTAGTCTTTTGCTTTCCGTGAGCGAGTGGCGCGCCCGTCGTCGAATAATGGCCCAATCAAATGTCAAGATAGCAGTATCGGCAAAAGTGACTTACGGAAAGTTGCACTTGCTTCCCACCCAACCGCCTCACTATCGGCGAGGGCAGTATACGTTGAAGGGAATCTAGTATTTGAAAGGGACGGCGCCGAGATCATAGTGGGCCGCAACACTTTGTGGGCAGCTCTCTTATAGACTGCGCGACCCGAATTGAGATTGCGGACGATGTCCTAATCGCTTGGGGATGCAATATTGTCGACCACGACTCTCATTCGATTGCTTGGAGTAACCGCGCGAACGATGTGAGAGATTGGTATTTAGGCAGAAATAAGAAGGATTGGTCACATGTGGTGTCAAGGCCAGTGAAAATTGGGAACAAGTGCTGGATCGGAATGCATGCGATCATATTGAAGGGCGTCGAGATCGGTGAGGGCGCCAGTCGTGGCTGCTGGCGCGGTCGTCACGAAGAGTGTACCGCCATGGACGATTGTTTCCGGCAATCCGGCCAGAGTGATGCGGGAGATTTCCATTGAAGAACGGTAGTGAAAAAATCTCTTGGGAAGAGGCGGTGCTGTGGCTTAGGTCGCAGGCGGATCAGGCTGAGCTTGTCAAGTCGTGCTACTACGATGATCCAATTGTCGCCGTTGCCGAACGCTTCTACGCGAGTACAGAATGGAAGGAAGTACGAAAGCTTATTGGTCAGGCTCGAGGCAAGGCTCTCGATATTGGCGCCGGTCGCGGGATTTCATCCTTTGCGTTGACTAAAGATGGATGGGCCACCGTAGCACTCGAACCTGACCCGAGTCAGTTGGTTGGAGCAGGATCGATTCGCACTCTGGCTTCGGAAGCAGGGCTA
This sequence comes from uncultured Acidobacteriaceae bacterium, assembly GCA_963725995.1. Taxonomy (GTDB): domain Bacteria; phylum Acidobacteriota; class Terriglobia; order Terriglobales; family Acidobacteriaceae; genus JANXZS01. The sequence continues at coordinate 18,662 of CAVSAX010000024.1, forward strand.
TATATCGAAGTTGTTCAGACTTGGGGGGAACATTTACCGTTCGAGGATAGTTCCTTTGACCTTGTGCATGTCAGACAGACGCTGCATCATGCGCGCGATTTACGCCAACTCTGTCGCGAAATCGGCCGGGTACTGAAGCCAGGTGGCGTGATAATTGCTACCCGCGAACACGTCTTGTCGCATCGGAGCGATCTAAATAAATTTCTAAGAATGCATCCTTTGCACCATCTGTACGGAGGGGAAAACGCCTTTTTACTTGATGAGTACCTGACAGCAATGAGGGGTGGGGGCATCAAGATTACAAGAGTGCTAAATCCCTATGAATCAGAGATCAATTCATTCCCCGGTACGTTGAACACCATCAGAGCTCGAATCGCTAGTAGGCTTCGACTGCCCTCTCCCGTACTGGTGCCCGATTTCGTCCTTTCATTGGCGGGTCGGCTGTTGGACGAACCCGGCCGCATGTACACGTTCATGGGATATAAAAGGGATAATGCCTAGAACGATCCTGGTTACTGGTGCTCATGGGTTTCTCGGTCGGCATGCGGCGCTTCTTTTTGCGCAGCAGGGTGATCTCGTGAAGGGGCTAGGTCATGGTGACTGGTCACCGGAAGAGTGGAAGCAATGGGGATTGAGCGAATGGCATCGAGGCGATGTAACCCTGGAGATGCTTCAGCGCTGCGCGGACAAGCCTTATGCAATTCTGCATTGTGCCGGTAGCGGCTCCGTGCCATTGTCTCTTGAGAATCCTTGGCAAGATTTTCGGCGAACTGTTGCCACAACCGCCGATGTGCTCGAGTACGTTCGTGTGTATTCACCGGATTCGCGCGTCATATATCCGTCCAGCGCGAGTGTGTATGGTATCGCTGAGACGTTTCCGATCACTGAGGATTGCCGCCTGGCACCGATTTCGCCATACGGCGTTCACAAATGGATGGCCGAACAACTCGTTTTATCGTCTGCGCGACAGTTCCGGCTCTCAACTGCAATAGTGCGATTCTTTTCTATTTACGGATGCGGACTTCGAAAGCAATTGCTGTGGGATGCATGTCGAAAACTTTCGGAAGGCGACCACCTCTTCATGGGCACGGGTGAGGAAATGCGAGACTGGCTCCACGTTGAAGATGCGGCCACCCTTCTGTCCGCAGCTGTGGATAATGCTGACCCCGAGTGCCCGCTGGTGAACGGCGGCACTGGGGAAGGAGTTACGGTTCGCGACCTGCTCCACCAAGTGGCAGACAGCTTTAGCATTCAGTCATCGAAGCCGGAATTCTCAGGGACAAATCGCCGCGGTGATCCAAGCCGTTACGTTGCAGACATTTCGCGTGCAAGTAAGTGGGGATGGAAACCGGCTAAACACTGGCGGGAGAGAGTTACCGAATACGTTGCCTGGTGGGAGCGCCACAGGGAGACGCCCCCCGATTCCATGACTCAGTTCACCGTTCGATAATCTATGGAGAAGCACGTGCACATGAAGGGCACGAAATTGAGAGTAGGAATAGTTCTCAATAGAGGCACCGCCTGGCTAGGAGGCCTCAACTACTTTCGGAACTTGTTAACCGCCGTCCACCAGCTGCCCAACGCAGCCATCGAACCCGTAATCCTTACGGGCAGAGAAAGAAACAATACCTTTGTAGATTTTCCCCCGCTTGAACTGGTTCGATCGGGAATACTGGATCCTCAAAGTCCGGCGGGAATTTTCCGCCGGAAATTGGCGGACTTGACCAACTCGGACAAGCTGGTCGAGCGGCTGATGAACAGACACGGCGTTTCTATCCTCTCCCATTCTTTCGGAACGATTGCTGGCCCAACTGTTGGGTGGATACCGGATTTTCAACATGTGTATCTACCGGACTTCTTCAGTGAGGAAGAGCGACGGAATAGGGATCGGTCATTCATGGCTTTATGCGAGAGATGCGAAAAGGTGATCGTCAGCAGTGAATGCACCAACGCTGACCTTCAGAAGTTCGCTCCGCAACACATGCACAAGGCCGCAGTATTGCAATTCGTTGCCAGTCCAAAGCTGCCTGCCGATTTATTGACCCTTGCTCAGCTGCAGCAGAAATACAAATTTGGTGGCCCGTATTTTCTGCTCCCGAATCAGTTCTGGATCCATAAGAATCACCGTGTAGTGATCAGTGCATTGAAGCTGATACGTCAACAAGGGAAACGTGTCTTTGTCATCGCGACCGGCTCAGGCAATGACCATCGCAGTCCAGAATACTTTGACTCTCTGATGGACTATGCACGAGAAAGCGACGTTCTCGACTTGATTAGCTTCCCCGGTGTCATTCCGTTTGAAGACCTCGCGGGGCTGATGCAGTACACTATCGCGTTTATTAACCCCTCCCGATTTGAGGGGTGGAGCACGACCGTGGAAGAGGCGAAGTCTCTGGGTAAGAGGATCATCCTTTCGGATATTCCCGTGCACCACGAACAGTCGCCAGAGGCGGGATTGTACTTCCACCCGGACGATCCTGAAGCATTGGCCGCCTCGCTGTTGAGCACCCAGGAGAGTTATGATCTCGAGGCTGACGCTGCCATGCAGGATCGTGCGCGGAAAAATTTGCCAATGAGGCTAGAGAAGTTTGCCACTACCTATCAGAGCATCTTGTTAAACATCCCGGTTCGCTGATTCGTAAGCGTGCGGCGATCCGTAAGCGTACGGCGATCTCATTTTGACGATGAGTAGAGCGTGTCATCAGGTGCTCACTTGTTTTTTGGTGGGCACCTGATGAGTGTGTCTACGCAGCCTGAGAGGAGTGGGTTGAGTAAGTCGACGAGCTTCCATGGCAGGAGTTCCTCGATACGGCGATGGGATGATCGCGCGCCCGGCCAGCACAGTGCGGGCGAGGAGGTCTACAGATCGACAGCCACCCTAGTAACCCTAATGTTAAAAGTGCCACCCAAGGGTGGCGCTTCGGTGGCTCTATCCTACTGATTCAAAATGTCTTATTAATGGTGCGCCCGGAGGGATTCGAACCCCCGGCCTGCTGATTCGTAGTCAGCCGCTCTATCCAACTGAGCTACAGGCGCACTTCGTCTACGGCTTACGAACTCTCTAAAGATATCAATGATCAGCCGGTTTCGCAAACCTCATTAGGGCTTGGTGGGCTACTTTGCGGGGGCGGGGTTCTTGTCCTCGGGGAGCGCGACGGGCTGGGGAGGAATCAAGGACACTTCGCTGGTGACGGAGATGCCCGCGCCGCGCAGGATTTTGGCAATCTCCGGCGCGATGAGCCGGGTGGCGTCGTATTCCACGAGAATTGTCTTTTCCTGCCGGTTGAGGGCGATCCGGCGTATGCCGTAGACTTCCCGCGCGTTGCCCAGCGCGAGCATCTCCAGTTCGGTTGGGTGGGTTACATACCGGTAAACAACATCGACCGTCGTCATGCGGAAATGATAGCAGGCTGCATTGAGCTAGAGCGCTCGGAGGTAGCTGATGATCTCCGGGCTGACCCAGTTCTGCGCGCCGACGAATTTGCGGCGCAGGATGCCATGCTGGTCGATGATGTATGTCTCAGGGTAGCGAAATGTACCGTAGAGAGCGCTGCTCTCCCGCTTGCCGTCGCGTACGGTGAGCAGGTCGATGTGATTATCGGTGACGAATTGATGATAAGCGGTCTGGTCCTCGTCGGTGCTGACGGCTAATACGACGACGTTGGGGACGCGGCGCTGCAGGGCGATGAGTGAGGGCAGTTCTTCGAGACACGGGGCACACCAGGTCGCCCAGAAGTTCAGGACGACAACTTTGCCGCGCAGCGAACTGAGGCGTACGGTGGTCGTCGAGTCGGTGACGGTGAAGTCCGGCGCTGTCTCGCCGATCTTTGAGGGAAGCGATCCGCGGTTGCACCCAGTTGGGAGTAAGAGCAGCACGAGGCCGAAAAGAAGCGAATAAGCGTTCAAGCGTGGCACGCTTTCTATAATACGGGTAGAAGTGCAGGTGAGCGAGGCGGCAATTGGGTACATCTCCAGATCGTGCAGGGCAGGCTTCAGCAGCAGAAACGAGCAAGTCGAGTTCGCTGGTTCTATCCGTGATTGTGCCGGCTCGGAACGAGGAAGAAAACATTTCGGCCTGCCTCCACTCGCTTACAGCACAGTCAGAGTATGGCTTCGAGCTTGGTACCGACTGGGAACTGCTGCTAGTGGATGATGGTTCGACGGACGGAACGAGACGGATTGCGGAGGAGACTGCCGGGGTGACTGTCGTGGATCCGGGGCCTCCGCCAAAGGGGTGGACGGGCAAGGCGAATGCTGTTTGGAACGCAGCCAAGAGAGCTACAGGGCAATGGCTGCTGTTTACAGACGCGGATACCGTGCATGAGCCGGGAGACCTGCGCCGGGCATTGCATGAGGCGGAGAGGGCTGAGGTCGCGTTGCTGTCGTATTCGCCGCGGCAGATCGTTTCAGGGTTCTGGCAGAGGGCTTTGATGCCGCTTGTCTTCTGTGAATTGTCGCTGGCGTATCCACCGAAAAAGGTGTCGGATCCGAGTTCACGATTGGCGGCGGCGAATGGGCAGTTTTTGCTGATCCGCCGGGACGCGTATATCAAGGTTGGGGGTCACGAGGCGGTCGCGGACAGCATCCTTGAGGACGTGGACCTGGCCGCCCTGGTGAAGCGCAGCAAGCTGGGGTTGCGCTTCCGGTATGCTCCGGAGGCGCTTTCAACGCGGATGTATCGCAGCTTCGCGCAGATGTACGAGGGGTGGACGAAGAATCTTGCATTGCTGTTTGGCAACTGCCTGATGCTGGCGGCGTGGAGAGTGCTGGATATTGCTCTTTTGTTCGGCCTGCCAATGCTGGCCTTGGCGCTGAGCTTCCGGCCACTGGCGCTGTGGGGGATCCTGCTGGTCTGGCTGCGAACACTGTGGCGGTTTTATGCGCGGGTCGCCAAGTCGAATTTTCCTGCTGTCGATTGTGCACTGAGTATCTTCGGGCTTCCGCTATTTGTTGCCTTATTGATTCGAAGCTGGTTTCATCACACCATCAGGAAACGTGTTTCCTGGAAGGGGCGCGAGTACGCAGCGTGAACTTATGAAACTGCCGGTGTGCAGGGACATCCATTAGAAGCGAGCCTATGATCCTACTGACACGCAAAGCCGAGTTTTCAGCAGCACACTATTACTGGAACGATGAGTTCTCCGCAGAGGAGAACGCGCGCATCTTCGGCAAGTGCGCGAACCGCAATGGCCATGGGCACAACTACACGCTCGAAGTGACGGTAGAGGGCGAGGTTGATCCTGTCTCGGGGTTTGTTGTGGATCTGAAGTGGCTACGCGATGTGATCGAGAAGGAAGTAATCAAGGTTTATGACCATCGCCATTTGAACCTCGAAGTGCCGGAGTTTCAGAAGACTATTCCTACGACGGAAAACATTGCGATCGCGATCTGGAAGAGGCTGGAACCGAATCTCACCGGCGCGAAGCTGCATCGGGTTCGCGTTTATGAGATGCCTGAGCTTTTTGCCGATTACTACGGGGAACGATGAGAGCTTATCTGTCGCGCCGTTACCGCATCAGCGCTTCTCACCGGCTGCATAGCCCGGTGTATGACGCTGAGCGCAACTTGGCCGTATACGGCAAGTGCAATAACCCGCATGGTCACGGTCACAACTATGTGATTGAGGTGACGGTGGCGGCGCAAGTGGATGCGCGGACCGGGATGGTGTGCAACCTGGGTGATCTTGATGGATTTGTGCAGAGGGAAGTGGTGGATAGGTTCGATCACACAAATCTGAACCTTTATGAGGGTTTTCTGAACCTCGTACCGACTACCGAGAATCTTTGTATCAGGGTGTACGATCTAATCTCTGCGGGCTTTGACAAGGCAGAGTTGGTGCGTGTTCGAATAGAAGAGACCGCGAATAATTCCTTTGAGTATTGTGGCGCAGGTAAGCAGGCCCAGGAAAAATTAGTGGACATCCGTGCGTAGGCTTGCGAAGCCTGCCGCAGAGATAGGCAGCAGAAGGGGAAAAGAGATGGCTCAGCCAGCAATTGTTTCCAAGCCGGGTTCGCGCATCGGGTCCAAGACGTCGCTTGCCGGTCATAGCACCGAAGAGTTGTATCGCGAGTTGATTGCGCGTCTTGGTGAAGATCCCGATCGCGACGGCCTGATGCTGACACCGGGGCGTGTCGAGAAGTCGATGAACTTCCTGACCAAGGGATACGACGAGGACCCGACGAAGATTCTGCGCGGCGCGTTGTTTGACGTGGACTACGACGAGATGGTCATCGTGAAGGACGTGGAGGTGTTCTCACTGTGCGAGCACCACATGCTGCCGTTTTTCGGCAAGGTTCATGTCGCGTATATCCCCAAAGGCAAGGTGATCGGGCTGAGCAAGATTCCGAGGCTTGTCGATGTGTTTGCACGCAGGCTGCAGGTGCAGGAGAGGCTTACGCGCCAGATAGCCGACGCTATCCAGGACGCCATCGATCCCCAGGGCGTCGGCGTCGTGATGGAAGCGAGGCATCTTTGCATGATGATGCGCGGCGTGGAGAAGCAGCATTCCTCGACGGTCACATCGGCAATGGTGGGGGTGTTCCGCGAGCAGAACACGCGCAGCGAATTTCTCTCGCTAGTGCGCGAGCGTACATCTTCGCGATCCTGATGGCCGAAACAAATTCGTGGTGAAGCCGATATAGTTGAGGATGTGAATGGGCTGCTTGTAGTTGATAAACCCGCGGCAATGACCTCCCATGATGTGGTGGCGAAGATTCGCCGTTTCACAGGCGAGTCGTCGGTTGGCCACCTGGGTACGCTTGACCCCATGGCTACAGGCGTTCTGCCGCTGCTGCTGGGCCGGTACACACGGCTGGCGCAGTTCTTCGGCAACATGGACAAGACTTATACGGGGACGATCCGTTTCGGATTTGCGACGGACACTTACGATGCCGAGGGAAGTCCCCCGCATGAGGCGCGCGAGGTTAAACTGACGCTTGATGAGGTGCGTGCCTGCGCGGAGTTTTTTCACGGAGAGATGGAGCAGATGCCGCCTGCATTTTCCGCAAAAAAGGTTGACGGCAAGCCAGCTTACAAGTCCGCGCGAGAGGGAAAGCCAGTAGCGCTGAAACCGGCGCGGATAACGATAGTGAGATTCGAAATTACGGCCTTCTCCGGCGATTGTGCGGAGTTCGTAATGAGCGTCTCGGCCGGGGGCTACGTGCGCTCGGTGGCTCACGAAATGGGCGAGCGACTGGGGTGCGGTGGACATCTGGCCAGCCTCCGCAGAACGCAGGCCGGTCCGTTTACGCTGGCGGATGCATTGAGTTTTGAAGAGCTGGGGAATCTGCCGAACGCCGAAGCACTGGAGGAGCACCTGCCTCATCCTCGGAGTCTGTTGCCGGGTCTGCCTTCAGTGGGAGCGGATGAGGTGACCGCGGGCAGGATTCGCCATGGAGGCGCCGTGAACCTACCGGAGTTTTCTAGCGCGCCGCTGGTGAAGATTTTCAGCGGCCAAAGGGAGTTGCTGGCGATAGGGAAGCGAGTGGCAGGGACGCTCTTTCAGCCGATGGTTGTGATCAGCCAGTGAAGCACACGTGCATCGGGTTAATGCGCCGTGGACTTCTTGAGCAGGGGCTCGATTAGCACGAGGACGTTGGCGGCGACCTGCTTGTTTCCTTGTGCGGTGGCGTGGGTCTGATCGTCCTGCATGGATCCGGGAACGCCGTAGACGCCCTTCAACAGGAAGGGAAGCATGGGGACCTTGTATTTTTGCGCGATCAGGACGTAGGTTTTGTTGAACTCATCGATGTAGGCGGGTCCGTAGTTTGGCGGGAGGGTAATGCCTGCCAGCACCACTTGCAGTCCCGCTTGCTTCAGGTCGCGCACAATGCTGTCGAGATTGTCGCGGGTGCTGGCAATGGGTAGGCCACGCAGTCCATCGTTGCCGCCGAACTCGACGACGACCAGAGCGGGCTTCAAATCGAGAACGTCTTTTATGCGTTCCACACCGTCTTTAGTAGTGTTACCACTGATGCCGAGGTTCACGACTCGATACTGATAGTGCTGCTCATCGAGCTGCTTCTGCAGAAAGTCGGGGTAGCTTTCGCCGGGTTCGGCACCATATCCGGCGGTGAGGCTGTCGCCGAAGGCGACGATTACGGGGCGGCCGTCATTGGCGGCCTGTGCAGGTGGGGGCTGAGTGGCGACAGGCGCAGGGGAAGTCTTCGCAGGGGGAGCCGCTGCGGTGGATTGGTCGGGCTCGGAAGGACGCGTGTCGCGGCAGCCTATGAGTGAGGCTGTCGAGAGCGCAAGAAGTGCAACGAATATCGCGTGAGATCGGAACGAGGTCACACAAGTTACTGTAGCAAACGCGGGGACGAGACAGGGGACGGCAGGATGATCGAAGTTCGTGGATTGAAAAAGTCCATTCGTAATGGCACGCGGACGGTGGAGATTTTGAAGGGGATTGACCTGATCGTTCAAGCTGGCGAGTTCGTCGCGATCATGGGTGCGTCGGGCAGCGGCAAGAGCACGTTGCTTGGCTTGCTGGCGGGCCTCGACACACCGACCGAGGGGCAGGTTCTTCTGGACGGGATCGAGATCACTCATCTTGAAGAGGATCAGCTTGCGCAGGTGCGTGGGCAAAAGATCGGCTTCGTCTTTCAGTCTTACCAACTGATCCCGACGTTGACGGCACTCGAGAATGTTTTGTTGCCACATGAATTGAATGCTACCGGCGATGGTGTGCAGCGGGCCAAGGATCTGCTCACATCTGTCGGGCTCGGCGACCGCATGCATCACTATCCGGTGCAACTCTCGGGTGGCGAGCAGCAGCGGGTTGCACTGGCGCGCGCCTTCGTTGTGAATCCGCCGATCGTGATGGCCGATGAGCCCACGGGAAACCTGGACTCCACCAATGGTGAGCATGTGCTTGCACTGCTGCTGGATCGCAATCGCGAATCGACAACGACGCTCGTTCTGGTTACGCACGATCCTCTGATTGCCAATCGCGCAGATCGGCGCATTGTGCTGCGAGACGGCGTGATTCTTTCTGACGAGCGCGTGAGGCAGGCATGAATCCCACCATCAAGCCAGCGTTGCCCTGGTCGGTTGCGTCAAGAATCGCGTGGCGAGAGTTGCAGGCGTCGCGGACCAAGTTTTTCTTTGTAGTGCTGTCGGTGGCGATTGGCGTCGCCGCGCTCACGGGAGTACGCGGCTTCAGCGAGTCGTTCCAGCACACGCTGCTGGCCGAGGCCCGAACCATCATGGCAGCGGACCTTTCCGCGAGAATGTTTCGCCAGCCTACGGCGCAAGAAGACAAGAAGCTTGACGATCTTGCCAAAGAGGGAGTGGAGCGAACAACTGTAACCGAGATGGTTACAATGGTGTGGTTGCCGGAGAATCCTCAGCCGCTACTGATTTCTCTGAAGGCTGTAGACACTGCGCAATATCCGTTTTACGGAAAAGCCGTGCTGGAGCCGGCAGGAAATCTTAAGGCGGTGCTCACGGATTCCTCAGTCGTGGTGGTGGATGACCTGCTGGTACGTTTGCATACCTCGATCGGCAGAACGCTGCGTATCGGCGGCAAAGACTTCGTGATCGCGGCGGTCCTGATGCGCGAGCCGGATCGCATGAGCGCAACCATGAGCCTGGGACCTCGTGTGCTGATGACGCGCAACGGACTCACCGAGACGGGACTATTGCAAGCGGGTAGCCGATCGGGCGAGCGCATGCTTTTCAAGCTGCCTCCAACCTTGCCGGTGGCGCAGGTGCGCAAGCAGGTTGAGCAGATTCTTCCCGACGCACAAGTTACAGATTTTCGCGAGAGCAATCCCGCACTGACGCAAGGCCTCGAACGCTCTACTGGTCTGCTGAGCTTGATTTGCCTGGTGGCAATGGTGCTTGGCGCCATCGGGGTCGCGATGGCTATGCGCGCGCACCTGCAGCAGCGTATCGACATCCTCGCAATCATGAAGTCACTGGGCGCGCGTTCGTCGGACATACTGCGAATCTATCTGTTTCAAACGCTGCTGCTGGGCGTTGCGGGAGGAGTGCTCGGTGTGGTCGCGGGTCTGGGTGTCGAGTGGATTTTTCCGTGGGTGCTTGGCAAACTGCTGCCGATGCGGCCACCGTTGCATATTCCGATGCGATCGATCTTCGCGGGCCTGGGAACTGGCGTACTGACGACCCTGCTGTTCTGCCTGCCTCCGTTGCTGGACATTCGCAATGTGCGGCCCAGCCTCGTATTCCGCCGTGCGGTCGAGGAGGGCGGCGGCGAGGCTCGGACGAGCCTGTGGGCACGAATCAAGAATGCTCGCGCGCAATGGATCGCGACGGGGATCATTCTAGCGGGGCTGGCGGGGATTGCGTCCGCTCTCTCTGACTCGCTGGTGATCGGGAAGTGGTTTGCAGCAGGGCTGGCCGCGGCGCTCTTCGTTCTGCTGGGACTGGCGTGGTTCACACTGCGACTGCTTCGACTCATCTTGTCACGGACGCGGCTGCAATTACCGGCCGCATCGCGTCATGGGCTTGCCAACCTGTATCGCCCGGGCAATCAGTCTGCAGCAGTCCTGGCCGCCCTGGGCACGGGCGTGATGCTGATCCTCACTGTCTTCCTGATGCAGAAATCGGTGATTCGCGAGATGAGGATGACCGCATCGCCAACTACTCCTAATGTCTTTCTGATCGACATCAGCTCGCAGGAATTGGAAGGCGTTCGAAGCCTGCTCGCGAAACAGCCGGGTGTGCGCGGGAAGTTGGAGACGCTGCCGGTGATCTCGGGAAGGATCACTGCCGTCGATGGAGTGCCTACTGATCAGCTGAAGCTGACGAACTTCCCGAAGAGGCTGCTGCAGTCTGTGGCGCTTACGTGGTCGAGAAGCAGCCGGATGGCGTCAAGGTTGTTTCCGGCGCGTGGCCGTCGGCTGAGGACAAAAGCTCTATTGCTGTTGGCGAGCGCATCGCTGAGCGGCTGCACCTGCACATCGGTTCGCAAATTTCGCTGGTCAGTGGCGATAAGACGTTGGAGCAACGCGTATCAACGATCTTCAAGAGCGACGGGCAGCATGTGTATGGCAGAAGTGAGTTCATTCTGGGACCCAAAGATCTGAGCGGCCTGCCCGTGGTCTGGTATGGGGCGGCGCATGTGGACGGGCCGCAGGTCACGGCGATGCAGCGGGCACTCTTCGCTGCATTTCCGACGGTGACGGTGATCAACATCGCCGACGTGCTGGATACGATCCAAGGCTTCGTGGGCGCAGATTAACGGTGTGGTCCGCTTTCTGGCGGGCTTCTCTATGCTTTCCGGAGTCATCATTCTCGCATCGAGCGTCGCCAGCACGCGCTTCCGGCGCATTCGCGAGGTGGTGGTGCTGAAGACCCTGGGCGCCAGGCGAGGGCACATCGTCAAGGTGTTCAGCACCGAGTTTCTCGTGCTGGGACTGCTGGCGGGCAGTGTGGGGACTGTTTTCGCGAATGTACTGTCTCGCGTGCTGCTTCACAAGCTGGATGTGCCATATCGCTTCGATTGGCATTCGCGCGTTGCTATCGGTGGTGCTGACTGCCGTGCTTGCTGTCGGGACGGGATGGATCGCGAGCTCATCGCATTCTGGGGCAGAAGCCTTTGGAGGTTCTCCGTGACGAATAGATGGCAGGCGTCGCGTTGACCGAACACACGACAGCACTTACTATGTAAGGAGGGTTGATGCCTTCGCGGCTCCCCTATGTAAGTGAGTTTTGCCCCCTCGTTCAATGGTAGGACAGCTGCCTCTGGAGCAGCATATCGGGGTTCGAATCCCTGGGGGGCAACCAGCTGAATACTAAAGCAGTTCACCGCAGTCCAGCAACGTCCAAAGAAGTGCACCCCAAGCAGCCATAGACCATTGATTATAAGAGAGATACTCGTTTTGCGGCGTCCATCATGGTAGTATGAGAGCCAAACGAAACGGGGGATACGCATGATCGTCATATCCCCACATTTCGAACCGCGAAATGGGGATACGGAGAGCGGGCGAATAGCCGTATCCCCGAGGGGATCACTCTTATGGCTCTCACGGATCTGAAAATAAGGTCAGCTCAGAGTGCGGCCAAGCCCTACCGTCTCACGACCGATGGTTACGGTTTTTCCTGGTCGTCCAACCGAACGGGTCGAAACTCTGGCGTTGGAAATACCGGTTCCAGGGCGAATACCGACTCATGGCATTCGGAAGGTACCCAGAAGTCACCTTGGCCCAGGCACGTGCTCAGCATGCGACTGCCCGGTGCCAGATTGCATGAGGGAACCGACCCCATGGCCGGGAGGAGAGCCGAGAAGAGCAGCGAACTGGAGTCGAGAAGAAAGGCAAAAGCTGAGGCGGAAGGGGACGTTGTGAACCCGTTTCGGGACGTCGCTACGCAGTGGTTCAACAAATGGAAAGTAGGGAAGGTCGAGCGGTACGTGCTCAACACGGAACGTCGCCTTAACGACGACGTTTTGAGCAGGATTGGTAACCGACCAATCGCGGAGGTCAGGCCACCAGAGATCGCGAAAATGATTCTCGCTATTGAAGAGCGCGGCGCCGAGGACGTCGCCCGCAGGGCCCTCCAGACAATGCAGCAGATCTTTCGCTACGCAATGGCTTTCGGGTTTGCGGAACAGAATCCGGCGATGGCTTTTCGCCCGTCCGACATACTGAAACAGCGGGTTACTACGAACTTTGCTCGTGTGGATGTATCAGCACTGCCAGACCTGCTGAAGAAGATTGAGTTTTACGACGGATCGCATTTCGTACGGCTTGCTTTACAGCTAATGGCACTCGTATTTGTCCGCACAGGCGAAATGATCCCGGCGAAGTGGTCAGAATTTGATCGCAATGAGGGAATCTGGAATATACCCGCAGCGCGTGTGAAGATGAGGCGACCTCACCTCGTTCCACTTTCCCGGCAGACTTTGTCTGTGCTCGACGAACTCTGGAGACGTCGGAAGAATGACGTCTGGCTCTTTCCAGGTGAGCGAACGTGTCCCCATATGAATAAGAACTCCATGCTCAAAGCCATCGAGCGAATGGGCTTTAAGGGCCAAATGACCGGGCATGGCTTTCGTGGTTTGGCCTCGACCATTTTGAATGAGATGGGGTACGAGCGTGCATACATCGAAATGCAGCTTTCTCATGCACCACAGAATGAGGTCGAGAGCGCCTATAACAAGGCTCTTTATCTAGCTCAGCGGCGGGACATGATGCAGGACTGGGCTGATTTTCTCGACCAGACGAGGAAGTCTAGCGGCAGCAACGGCACTCTCACCATTTCACGGCGCCGCGTCAGACCACTGAGCGCGATGCGCTGACGCGATCAGCGGCCCACTGCTTAACTTCAGACCTCACCCAAGCAACTGCGCGTGATCCGACCCGCACGGGCGCCGGAAAATTGTTCTCGCGAATCAGCGCGTAGAGACTCGACTTCGACAGGCCTGTGATCGCTTTGACTTCGGGCAGTCGCAAGAAGGTCACGTCCTCCAAATTGCTCATGCCCCATTTGATGTTGGGTTCTGCTTGCCTGAGTGGGCGAGGCATTTCCCTCGCTATCGATTGCTGCGAGGGAAACTGCTGACCACCGCTATTCTCGTGGGACTGACTAGGGACTTCTGAATTTCGGGCAAATGCGCTGGGCATGCTTCACCTCATCGTTTATTGGGATTGTTCTCACGGTTTCTCGATCCTACTTAGCCTGTCGAGGGTATGAGAGAACACCGCAAGTCAGGGTTTGAAAACCGCTCACTCGCGAAGGGCGCTATTTTTTTGGAACCTACCTGTTCTTACCGCGACGAGACTGAATGATCGACGCCTGACAGTCCAATACTTTCTAGCTATGGCACGATAGCTTTTATCTATGGTGGGGAGTGAAGATGCTCCATGCGAGAAAAGGTGCTAGATGACACAGCGAGGACTCATCAAGAAACATATCCGTCACTCCCCTTGGAAGAATCGTGGTCTGATTCTGATGAGAAGTCCAAGACCTTTAATGTCATGGTTGATACCCTTCGGGCATCAACTGGAAACGGTCGCGCCGTCAGAGTCATTTTTGGATATTCTGAGTCGCTGCAGAGGCCCCAGAAGCTGCATATCGACCTCGCGCCTCAGGAGGCTTTCCCCAGCCTGCGTATTCGAACGCGTTCCTCACGGTTCGCACAAAATTCAGTCGATCCGAATGCTCTTTGGTGGTGGCAATAGGGTGGGTTTCCACTTTACGAGAAGGGACCACGCTTAATATTATCAATCACATGGCATGATCAATATTAATCTTGATTTACCATGAATCGAGCTCTAGAATGGTAATGAATTAAGCAGGTGGGAAGATGCCAGCCAGTGTTACCAAGAAGTTCACGCCTGAAATCGATGCCCAACTCTACGATGAGTTTGTTGCGGTTGCAGAGAAGAACGGGCAAACCAAGCGACATGTCCTTGAACAGGCTCTTAAATTCTATTTACACAACGTGGTTCCTTCCCAGCACCTGGTACGCACTGAAGTGATGGATGCGTTTGAGCAGTCGGTTGCCCAAAACCGCGACCTGTTGCAGCGACTCGCCAAGTAAATGACGGATTACCTGACGGTGGCGGAAGTCTACCGAATGCAGCATCGTCTGATCGAAATCTTCGGCGGCCTTTGTGGTGTCCGCGATAAGGGTGCTGTGGAGGCGGCCGTTTTTCGTCCGCAAACCGGCTATTACGCATCCCTCGAAGAAGAGGCTGCTGCTCTGATGGAATCGCTCGTCAACAACCATGGCTTCCTTGACGGAAACAAGCGCATCGCATTTACCGCTGCTGATGTTTTTCTGCGACGCAACGGCTTTTACATTGAGGTCGAAGGCTTGGACGGTTACGCGTTTATCTCTGGCTCGATGGAGAGAGGCGAGTTCCGTTTTGCCCAGATTCTCGACTGGATCCGAAAGCACATCAAACAGATCGAGTGAATCGATAGTGTGTTTCGGATGTTGCTTTCAGCTCCCCCCACACGCAACCTTACTCTTGGCTTCGGACCATTTCCCGTAGATCGCGATGCCCGCTTTCGAAGGAAACACCTCCCAAGCCTGTCGAGCGGGAAGCTCGAGGGTACGAGCATGGAGGAGCGCGTCATCTCAGTTGAACTTTCTCGCATAGTCTCGTACTTCCATAGACAGAAGCTATCGCACCATAGTTGAGAAGTATTGGACGAGAAAGTCTGCGCCCGCTACCTTGTGGCTCATGACGGCAAAGCTCAAGCGTGATGGGCGCTCCATGGTGCCAATTCGGCTGCCTGAACCTGTCGGCCTCTCATAGCAATGTGATGAGCGACTCACACACTGAAGACTCGCAACATTATCGACAACCCGCGCTGCTCTGTAGGAGTTCATAGACGCATGTGTGAAGCGGTGAACTCTGTGGACATCCTTGACCGGATCGAGATGACAACTTTGGTACAGAAGACGTCTGCCATTGTGTATCCCGCCGTTTGCTCGGTCACCGCTTCGGTGCCTTTCCGTCGCCCGGCGGCACTTGGTCTTCTGCTTCGCTTTCAGCGCCCCTACGGGATCCCGGTTCCTCCCGAAACAAGTTTGAAAAACGCGGCAGATTACGCCGCTCAAGCTTCTTCCGGGCCCCTCCAGGAAAGCAGACCTTCGGCACTTGGGAGCCGGGCCCACTCGCTTGGCTTCGCCCTGTGTGACCCGAGCAAGATCGGGAAATTCAACAAATGGAGACAAGATCATGTACCAGAACAAAGTTACCCTCATCGGATTCCTCGGCAGTGATGCAGAAGTCCGCAGCGCAAACGGCCGCAGCTTCACAACCCTATCGATTGCCACCAAGTCCTCCTACAAGGACAAGAAGAGCACCGAGTTTGTCTCCCATACCGAGTGGCACCGTTGTGTGGTCTTCGGCAAGCTTTCGGAGTTTGCTGCCACATTGAAGAAAGGCGCTCATGTCCAGGTTGAGGGCGAGCTTCGCAGCCGCGAATACGACAGCAAAAAGACGGACTCCAAGCAACGCATCTGGGAGATCCGGGTCAGCTCCATCCTAAAGCTCGACCGCGCCGAGACGGTCACCCCGGAAGAGCAGGATCACGACGATATACCAGGAGAGGGAACTGCCGCGTAAGTCTTCCTTATCCAGGCGTGGAAGCCCAGCGTATCGCTGGGTTTTCACAGTCTGAGGTTTTGATTATGAGCGTTTTATTCGAGGTGCAACATGCCGCATAGAGGACGGATTGATACCGGAGCCGCGGCCGAATTCCTGAACCGATGCTTCTCGCCTAACGAGACGATTGCCATCGTTCTTCGCCGGGTTTCCCCGCCCACGATCGTCCAGCGGATCGTCACCCTGGAACGCGCGCTTCAGCCCCGGTATCTGACCTGGCTTGGACATGAAAACGCGGCCGGAGCAAACGTCTATGTCGCCGCCAATCCCCTGGTCCCCGGCAGCCGGAAGCGGACCAAAGAAAGCATCGCCGAAGTCCGGCATTTGTACCTCGATCTCGACACTGATGGGGAGGCGAAACTGGCCGCTCTTCGCTCCTCGAATACGGTCCCGATTCCGACCGCAATCGTCTCCACTTCCGCTGGGCAAATACCAAGTGCTCTGGCGGGTCGAAAGCATCCCGTTTGAGCAGCAGGAAAGCCTGCTCAAAGTGCTCGCCTTCACCTTCGGCGGAGACCCCGCCTGCACCGACTGCAACCGGGTCCTTCGCCTGCCCGGATTCCTGAACCAGAAGTACACTCCGGCGCACGTTGTATCGGTCGAATACCCGAGCGAATGCACCTCGCATCCCGAGGACTTTAAGCTCGCCAATCCGATGCCTAATTCGGATGCGTCTTCCGGGTGCCGATCGCACCCGCGAAGCCGACCGGAAAGCACTCCAATTCCGAGCAGGATTGGGCCTGGATTCTCCGGGAATTAGCGAGCGGAAAGGACCCGGTTAAGCTGACCCGAACGCTGACTGAAAGACGCTTGGAAAAGCCGAATCCCGTGTACTACGCGCAGCGAACCGTCGACGTCGCATCGGCCTGGCTCTGGCTGAGAGATGGCCTGCCAATCGCAGACGTCGTAACGATGCTTCAGGTTCGCCGCCGGTTCCAGATTCCCGACAAGCTTTGCTCTGCCCGAGCACATGAGATCGCGTTCACGGCGCAGCGCATGATCGCCCGCAAGAAGATCGCCTGATTCAAGCACCAAGGAGGGTCGTTTATGCCGTTGATTGAAGTCACCCAAAGCCAGTATGTGAGCGCCACAATACGCCTCGAATCAGCCACAGCAAACCTGGTCGATCAGTACGCCGCATTTGTCCACGGATCGGCCGACGATGTCGTGGACAAGGCGCTCAACTACGTGTTCGCCAAGGACCGCGAGTTTCAGGAGTATCTGAAGTCCCCGCAGTCGGCGAACGTGTCCCAGTCTCTGCGTGTGCGCAGAATCGGAGCGCGAGCCAGTAGCCAATGGCAAGGGACCCGTAGGCGGGGTGGAGACACGTCGTGAGCCAGCTCCGAAAGCATCGTTGGTACCCGAAAATACCCGTTCGGTGCTTCGCACCGGCTGAAATGTGACACTCCACCCCTGAAAGGGTACTGCCGAGGAACCTTGGTTCCTCGCTGCGAACTTGATCAATCTTCGAGCGTTATGCGAACTTTCGTTCCTTACAAGGAACTTGCGTTCGCTGTAAGGAACCAGTCAATTGGAGCGACCATGGAGACACAAAAAGATCCACGTGAAAGCAAGATGCAACGTCTCAGAGGACGGTTGGCGCGTTCTCGAAGCATCGGTACAAAGCTAACTCCAGAAGAGGAGAAGCGAATCCTCGCGGCCGCCGAAGCAGACGGGAAAGCGCCAAGCGAATGGGCCCGTGATCTGTTGCTCGGCGGCGCAGCATCCACCATTCGCGGCGAGATGGAGATGCACATTTTCACCGAACTTGTCGGTCTTCAGATGCTGCTGATGAGCACGCTCGAACCGCTCTTGCGCGGCGAAACCAAGACTCCCGAGCAGGTGGCAATTCTGTTCCGCCAGGTCCAGACAACCAAGGCTGCGAAGGCACAGGAACTGCTCGCCAAGCGGAGTCAAAACAAGGAGAAATGACCGTGGCGACAGTTCAACAATGGGGACGAAAAGAGTCAATAATCTGGCCACCGCATGGCTACGTTTACACCCTTGGGGCATTCATCTTCGCGTGTATTTTGACGTGCACGTTCAAATCTGTTTACCGATGCGCAACGGAAGAATGGCCCACCATCCACTCGGAACTCGTAAGACCGCGCCGATTTAGGACTGAAAACATGCATTGCCCTGCTATCGCCAACCGAGAACGGCAAGCACTTGTCCGAGAAGCCGTGCGAGTTCAACAGGTCGATGCAACACCATCTGAGTGAGAGGTCTCACAGGAGGTGGTGTTTATGTCACAAGGGAAGCGAGTGGAGGTTTCCGCGGCGCAGCGGACAGAGATCTGGCGGCGTTGGAAGGCGGGAGAGTCGTTGCATGAGATCGAGCGAGCATTCGGCCGCAAACATACCTCCATTCATCTGCTGTTATCGCATCATGGTGGAATCGTTCCGGCCGTCCGTCGGCGCTCACCCCAAGCGCTCACGTTAGCGGAGCGAGAGGACATTTCGCGAGGAATCGCTTCCGGCTCATCGATTCGTGCGATTGCCACCCGCCTTTCCCGAGCTACCTCAACGGTGAGCCGGGAGGTCGCCCGTCATGGTGGCCGTTCTGAGTACCGAGCGGGCGAAGCTGATGGTGAAGCCTGGGGGTTGGCTCTGCGACCTAAGCAGTGCCTACTGGCCACCCATGAGCGGTTGCGAAACATCGTCGTCAGTAAACTGATGTTGGACTGGTCGCCGGAACAGGTTTCCGGATGGCTAAAGATCCAGTATCCCAAGGACGAGAGCCTGCGCGTGTCCCACGAGACCATTTACCGTAGCCTCTTTATTCAAGCGCGTGGAGTATTGAAAAAAGAGCTCATTGGACACCTTCGGTCCAAACGCCTCATCCGCCGCTCGCAGCACTCGAGCAAGAGTGGACATGCACAGGGTCAGATCGTCGAGGCCATCTCGATCCGGGAAAGACCAGCGGAGGTCGAGGACCGAGCGATCCCAGGACACTGGGAGGGCGATCTCATCAGCGGCACCAAGAACAGTCACATCGTGACCCTGGTGGAACGGCACTCACGCTACACGACGCTCATCAAGATACCCAGTAAAGAGACGACCGTTGTCGTCGCCGCGCTGAGCCGGCACATTCGTAAACTCCCCGTCTCCCTGCGCCGCTCGTTGACCTGGGACCGAGGACACGAAATGGCCCAACACAAAACCTTCAGCGTGGCCACCGATGTGAAAGTCTACTTCTGTGATCCCCACAGTCCCTGGCAGCGCGGCACAAACGAAAACACCAACCGGCTGTTGCGGCAATACCTGCCTAAGAAAATGGACCTGTCACGCTATACGCAGTCGGAGCTGGACAAGATAGCGCTCCGCCTCAACCAACGACCGCGAAAAACTTTAGAGTTCCAGACCCCTGCCAGTAAACTGCAAGCAAGTGTTGCGTCGACCTATTGAACTCGCACGACTATTCGGCAACTTGCCTCGATCTCATTTGTCGATGAGTGGTTTGGCGATGATGCGTCAATTGAGAACGCAATCGTCCGCCAAGGACAAAAGACGGACCTCTACTCAGAGCGCAGGGCTGCCAGCGGATCGACGCGCACTGCGCGGCGCGCAGGAAGATAGCATGCGATGGTCGCGACAATCGTAACCAGCATGGTCGCTCCCAGGAATATGGCGGGATCTGTGCTACTGACTCCATAGAGAAGGCTGGACATGAGGCGGGTGATGAGCAACGCACAAAGCAGGCCGGCCGCGACTCCGAGTAGAGTGAGCGTTGTTGCCTGACGCACAAGCATGAACAGAATCGCATTCGGCGGAGCGCCAAAAGTCAGACGCACGCCAACCTCCTGAGTTCGCTGGCCGACATTATACGAAGTCACACCGTAGATTCCGATTGCCGCCAGAACCAAGGCCACCAGAGCCAGAATGTCGAGCAGAATAAAGGCAATCCGGGGAGCCGAGGTGACGTTCCCCATGATTTCCGGCATGGATCTGACTTCGAATACGGGTTGGTTGCCGTCCACGGACCCGATTGCATTGCGGATTTCGGGAAGAATCGTATCCTGCGGGAGCGCCGTGCGCACGACCATGCTCATGGTTTGCTCCGGCCCCTGCAAATACGGGAAATAGATGGTGGCCTCAGGCGCGCCGCTGAGCGATGAGTCGCGCACCGCGCCGACGACTCCGATGACCTCCCGTGGAATGCGTGAGCCGTATGGAAGGACGACGTGTCTTCCTAAAGGGTTCTCGGTTCCAAAATACTCTCGCGCGAGAGTCTGATCGATGACGACTACTCGCGGATGGTTTGCGTCGTCGCTCTCTGCGAAGCTCCTGCCTTGCAGCAAAGGAATCCGCATGGTTTGAAAGTAACCGGGGCTGATGTCGCGATAATCGGCAGAGGGCGTGACGTCGGATCCCGGCTTTTCCTGGATGGCGAAGGGCCCGCGGTCCATGTCGTCCTGACTGAGCGGCACGATTTCGGTCAAAGCGGCAGACGGCACGCCGGGTATGCTGCGAACCTGTTCCAAGAAGTCGTGAAACGCCGCGCCTCGCTTCCACGGATCTCGATAGGGAGAACCGGCGGCATCCTCGGAGAGCTTGATCCGCAGGGTCAGAAGTCTGTTCGGTTCAAAGCCGGGATTGATGGACAATAAGCGCGAGAAGCTTTTGATCATCAGGGAAGCGCCGACCACCAGGACGAGTGCAAGCGCTCCTTCCACAATAACCAGGACGGTGCGTGTTCCTCGTCCGCGTACTTCGCCGATCGTTCCACGTCCTCCATTCTTCAGCGCATCCTGCACATTGCCGCCGAAGAGCCGGAGCGGAGGAATCAACCCAAAGAGGATACCCGTCGCGAGCGACACAACCAGCGTGAACACGATCTCGCTCACCCCGAGATGGACCGCCGGCAATGTAACTTCGGAAGCAGCGTTGGGAACAGGAATCCGGGTCGGTCCATAGCGGGCCCACAAATGCACGCTTCCCAGCGCCAGCATTAGGCCGAGCATTCCCCCGAGGATCGCCAGCAGGCAACTTTCCACAAGGAATTGCCGGACGATTTGCTTTCGCGTGGCTCCGAGCGAAATGCGCACAGCCATTTCCTGGCGTCTGCTCATGCCGCGCGACAGCATCAGGTTCGCGACATTCGCGCAGGCGAGGATCAGGATGAATCCCGCTGCGCATTGCAGCACCAGCAGTGCCGGCCGAATGTACTCCATGCGCACAGATTCGAGCGGCACCAGAACGGTGCCGAACCCCTTGCGGTCGGGTCGCCGTCGAGCGATGCGCGCCATCGTCTCGCTCATCTCGGCTGCTGCCTGGCGAACGTTCACGTGCGGGCGCAGCCGGCCGAAGACGCCAAGATCGGAATCGGCACGGTGCAACCATCCATCGTCAAAGGGAACCACGACATCCACGGGGAATAGCTCATCGAAAGAAGCGGGCAACACACCGATGATCGTGTAATCCTCTGCGTTGAGCGTCATGCTCTGCCCGCAAACGGCAGCATTTCCCTGATACTTCCGCTTCCAGTAGCGGTAACTCAGGATCGCCAGAGTGTGCCGCGCATTCTCCTCTTCGGGCAGAAACGTTCTTCCCACCACGGGCACGATTCCGAAGAAATTTCCGAAGTTGGTGGTGACGCGCAGTCCGGCGACCTGTTCCGGTTCCCCATTTCCCGTTACCGCGCCGGTGCCGTGCTCGAAGAGAAAGAGATCCTCAAACGCTTGGATCTTTTGCTCTCTCCAGTCGAGGTAGTCCTGGCCGCTTGGCCCAACCCGGCTCAACCCCGCTCCTGGATTGCTGTCCCAGATCACAACCAGGCGGCTGGCAGCGCGTACCGGCAGTGGGCGCATAAGAATTCCGCGGACCAGCGTAAACAAGGCCGTATTCGCCCCGATGCCGAGGGCCAGAGTGAGGACTGCCGCAGCGGTGAATGCCGGAGACTTCTTCAGAATCCGCAGCCCAAACCGTATGTCCCGCGAAAGCGTTTCCGCCCAGTGCCAGCCCTGAGCCGCATGCGATTCCTCACGGTAGTGCTCGACCCCGCCAAATTCGATGAGCGCCTGCCGCTCTGCCTCGGCGCGTGAGATTCCACTGCGTTCAAGATCATCCGCGCGATGCTGAAAGTGGCTCCGCAGTTCTTCTTCGAGTTCATCGCTCATTGCCGAACGGTGTACTAGGGCTGACCAATGGGCCCGCATCGCGTCGAGGAATCTCATAGCTCTCCCGGTTGTACGGAAAGCGCACAGCCGATGGCCACTACCAGCCGATTCCAGCTTTCTGTTTCGTTGTGCAGCCGCTTTCCTCCCGCAGCCGTCAGTTCGTAAAACTTGGCGCGTCGATTCGCATCGGAAACGCCCCATTTCGTTTTCAAGAGTCCCTGACGAACTAATCGAAACAGTCCGGGATACAGTGCGCCCTGCTCGACAATGAGAGCCTGTCCTGAAATCTGTGCGATGCGCAGCAGGATGCCATATCCGTGTAAGGGCCCGAGCGAGACCGCCCGCAGGATGAGCAGATCGAGAGTTCCGGGAAGAAGCTGAGCCGGCTCGGGCATGCTGATCTCTCCTAAGCTGGTTAGGACTGTATTCGCCTCTCTCCTAAGCTGTCAAGGAAGGCGAGCGTTTCTCGCTTCTCCGCGGTCGAATGGACCACGAATCCGCCAAGGCTGGACTGCCCGTGGTCATCTAGGCCAGGCTGGGGAATCTCAGCTGTTGCCAGGGCAATGCGCTTGCTGACAGTCGGTTACGAGGGATTATGGGAATTACTCCTCGAAAATGCCGTTCTCATCAGCAATTCCCTTTGCTTTCTGGACTGAGCTAGTCAAGTGGATCTAGGCGGCTGGCCATCAAAGGGGCAGTCTGCTGGCGGTCGATAAGTGCATCGGCGATTTTGCACTCATTTAGAAGTCCGCAACGAGCGAATAGCGAACAGGTATTTGTCCGGCAAGCCGGTTTTACACTCAAGTGGTTCTGGCCAAGGAGGGGTGCTGACTACCTAGACAGCTCAATGAGCGCTTTGGCCAGTTCTCGCCATTTGAGCTTTCGCTGCCCAGAAGTTAGTAAACACAATGTGACTTATCGGGACGAATTCGCACCTGTGGGCAAAATAAGCTGAACGCGCACCTATTCGGCGAGGAGCGCGCCCAAGAACTCTATGCTGGGCTAGGAGAAGTTGCTCTCCTCACCCGAGCTGGGGCCTGGAGGATAGCGCGCAATGAACTAACGATGAGGCCGTTGCTCCAACCGCAGCTGTCTAAGGTGACATTCGGGTCTGGCCGTGAAAGAGAGGAAGCAAGGACGTCGTTCGAAGCGCATCCCATCGCTGCCGTTGGACAGTCGACTCAGAGTTAGCCTATTTTTGTCAGATCCTACCTGATGACAACCAGCGCTCAAGTCGATCCGCGTAGGTGCGGCTCGAGCGATGCTCCGAGCCGTCCGAGAGCTTCACCGCGAATTCGCGGTTCTCGATCGATCGCAACTCCAGTATGCCTTTGGACTGCACAATTCGGGAGCGGTGTATGCGGATAAACTTTGCCGGGTCGAGCCTCTCTTCGAGAGACGCCATCGTCTCGCGTAACAGGTAAGAACGACCGTTGACGTGGAGTTCAACATAGTCACCAGCAGCCCCAATCCACTCAACATCCTCCGCAATGACGATTTGAATGCGGGATCCAGCTTGCACCGTAAACCGGGACGCGTATCCATCCGAGGCGCGGTCCAGCATTTTCATAACCCGCTGTGCCATATCGGCCTTCAATTTGGAATCGACCAGAGCACGAACTCGACCGATCGCTGCCGCGAAGCGTGTATCATCCACCGGCTTCAACAGGTAATGCAGTGCATGAACGTCGAATGCCCGCAAAACATGTTGCTCATGCGCTGTTAGAAAGATGACAGCGGGCAGGTTTTCAATAGGCAGTGCGCGCAGAACTTCGAAACCGTCCGTCCCC
>CAVSAX010000025.1:0-27351 GCA_963725995.1 uncultured Acidobacteriaceae bacterium
TTGCGATCCGGAGTGTCATAGAGAACGTTGCGCTCGAAGGTGCGTGCCGTCAGCTTGTGAAAGCCCGCCGCGGCAAGCTTCGACTCAAGTGCAGCGCCATTCGCAACCTTGAATTCTATTTCTCTGTTTCAATCGACTTCATAGGGGCGAGTATATGCCAGCGGCCGTCGCGCGGGGAACGTCGCGGATCGAGGCATAATAGATAGGGCACTCATGAAAATGCTATGAAGACTCTGCGCCTGGCCGTAGATGCGCGCGATCTCAATTCGGAAATCTCACAGTCGTCGCTGCAGCAGGCCGCCGTCATTCTGCGCCAGGGCGGGACTGTGGCCTTTCCAACAGAGACCGTCTATGGACTAGGAGCCAATGCGCTCAACGCCGACGCCGCGCTCCCGCATCTTCGTCGCCAAGCAGCGCCCCACATGGGACCCGGTCATCGTACACGTCTCTGACGAGGAAATGCTGCGGCAGGTCACGGTCGATCTTCCGGATGCTGGCGATCGGCTCATCAAGGCCTTCTGGCCTGGGCCACTCACCCTGCTTGTGCCGCGCTCTGAGGCGGTTCCCTCGGTGGTTACGGAGCCGCGAGCGGGTCGGCGTGCGCATGCCTTCGCACGCCTCGTCGCCGATGAGCTCTTCGCCTTGCCGGAGTGCCCATCGCTGCACCTAGCGCGAACTCCTTCGGCCACACCAGCCCCACGACCGCGCAGCATGTACTGGACGATCTGGCATGAGCGCATCGACGCAGTGCTCGATTCCGGCGAGCGCTACCCACGGCCTGGAGTCGACCGTCGTCGATGCGTGCGAGCAGCCCGTATTGATTTACAGGCCCGGCGTCATCACCCTCGACCAGATTCAATCTGTGTGTCCTGGAGCGATACTTTTCAGATCAAACGAAGCTCCGCAGATCAATCCGGAATCTCTGCCTTCGCCCGGCGTTGGAATACGGCACTACGCTCCGCGCGCGACGGTGCAACTGGTGGAGGGCGAGGGTGATGCCCAGAAGACGGCGTTCGCAGCAGAGGTGGCGTCTGCTCTCGGCGCCGGCGAACGAGTCGGCCTCATGCTACCTGAGGGTTTTCCGTCGGATCCACGGGCGACCGCCGTTTATTCCTGGGGCTCCTGGACAAATGAGAAGGAACTGGCGCGGCGGCTGTTTGCAGGACTTCGCAAACTGGATGAGGCAGGCATCACGAAGATTCTGTGCCCGCTGCCCTCGGAAAATGGGATTGGCACCGCGATCCGCGACCGCCTGCAAAAGGCTGCGAAGTAGAAACTGGACGGCCTACGAAACCGGCGTAACGTCGTTGGCCTTGTAGAGATACTTGATGCAGGACTTGTAGATCAGTGTCCTGCTGGTATTGCGGATCTTCACTGCATTCCGGTCGTACCACTCGATGCATCCCTCAATGCGCTCGCCATCTTCCAGCACAAACACCATAGGCGTGTGGGTCTGCATCTGCTTCTGAAAATAAAAACCTTCAGCGTGCGAGGCGTCCTGCCACGCGGCGGGAGCATCGTGTCCCATCTGGTGAGTCAGCATTGGAGATGCCTCTCGACGCACCAGCCTGCGAGCGGCTGCGAGCCCCTCTGGCAACGCCGGACGAACCAGCTTTCGCGGACCATTAGCAGTGCCCGGTGCGGGGACCAGCGTCTTCGGCATCTCGGGAGCAGGCCCATTGCTCGAGAGACGAGGTTCTTTTGGCCCGATGGAGGAGGCAGAAGATGTGTTCCGCATATGGGGTTTGCCAGCTATGTTGGTTAAGATGCGGCAGAAGCCCCATGCGGAAGAGTTTGCCCGTAAAGCTTTGGGGCATACTTCGACGGCATGATGCGTCGCCGTGCACTTTCAAAGATTTCTGAATGTATGGTATCCGAGGTTCAGGCGTCTCTCCAGCTAAATCGCGAGCGGTCATGCGTGTGCTGCTCACTTCGCGTTCACATTGCGGAAATCTCCGTCGCGTAGGCGTCCAGCGAGAGCGAGCGCAGCAGGTTCCGGCGCATACCGGTCTCCACCTGGTTCAAGCCTCGTACCGCGGACTCGATCCAGTTCAAGGTGACGCTGGCACTCAATCGGGTCAACTCCTGCAGAAGATCGATATTGCGAACCATCCCCGGCGTTCCTGCCTGAATCAACATCAGGTCCTCCAGCAGGCTGGAGAGGGCCCTGATCAAAGCTGAGGTCTTTTGCTGGCCTTCTGCGCCGGCGCGATACGCCTCCGTCATCCGGAAGAGCGCGGAGTGGTCCGCCTCGACCACGGCATTGCGGATGATCAGCATCGCGTCCTGACGGCTGGCGACGTACGCTGCCAGGTCAAAGCCCAGGGCACGGCCCACGGCTCCCTCAGCCAGGCGCGCGATCAGCGATCTCTGCGCCGGTTTCCACTCCGGGTGCCGTGTGGCAAGCAGAGCTTCCAGGCTCTCGGTGGGCAATGCTCCCAGGCGATACACCATGGAGCGCGAGCGAATCGTCGGCAGCAGTTCGCCGGTGTTCTCTGCCAGCAGAAATATGCTGGCGAAGGACGGCGGCTCTTCCAGCACCTTCAGCAGGGAATTAGCGGCCTCCTTCATGAAGGCTGTGCTGGTGAAGATGTAGATTGCATGGCGCGCATTGGCCGGAAAGCGGTACATGTCCTGGATCACGCGGCGCACCTGCCCCATCTTGATGAGCAGTTGCGGCGGGTCAGGTGGAATCACCACGATGTCCGGGTGAGTCTGGATCATTATGCGCGTCTCTTTTTTATCGGCGTCGCGCATATCCTCGCGGGCGGCAATGGCCTCATCGACGCGCGCTTCGAGCGGCTGAGCTTCGCCAATGCGCACACAGTTTTCGCATTCGCCGCAGAAATCCGGCAGGCCGTCCGTCTCCGGTTGCCGCAGGCAGTTGATGGCCTGAGCCAGCATGATGGAGAGGGTGTATTTCCCCGAACCGCGCGGTCCAGCCAGGATCAGGGCAGGCGGGATGCGTCCCGCGCGAATCCCTTCGCGGAGGTGGCGGACAACTGACTCATTGCCGAGAAAAGCATCGAATCCCAGACTCTCACTCCAACCGCGACTCTTTCGATGCCGCGATCCCTTTCCAGATGAGACTAGCAGACATTTCCGCGAATCTATTGCGCGTTGGAAGCTGTTGCCGGAGGCGCGGCCACAGTCGGCGGCGGCCACACCAGCGTGATCACTTCGGTGGGGTCGTCGCGCAGGCGAACGTACAAAGTGCGCGCCTTGGGTGTCGGGACTGGCAGAGTCTGCTCCACAAAGCCCTCCGGAACAGCCGCGGCGTCGTCGAACGCGAGATTGCTGCTCACTGAGTCCAGCAAAAACAGCTTATCGCCGGTGATGGTGCATTGGCGCGGGACTGTTGCAGAACAATGCAGGTCGCGGAATTGCGGGAGCCGAACTAGATTTGCCAGCGGCTGCCACTCACCATTGGTTCCATCCACGCCTACGGGCCGCATCTTCAGCGGTCCAAATGCCGAGGGACCCAGGTGCCTCATCGGGTCCAGTACCGCGAGAACGGTTTTCGTGTCCTCGAGCGTCAGGTTCCCATCGGCCACCGTTAGTTGCACGCGGAAGGATTCATCCAACGTGGCAATCTCGATCTTCTGCTGGGGCGAAAAAGTCTCCGGCATCTGGGCCTTCAGCACAAAGCTCAACTTGGCATCCTGAGGTAGCTCGTCCGGGCTGCCCAAGTGTACGGAGATGGCAGTGGGAGAGGGTTCCAGTTGAACGCTCCTGCTGATGATCTTCACGCGCGGCCGCTGCGGGCTGATCGTTGTGTTCAGCACCAGCACGCGGGCATCGTTCAGCGTGACCTTGACCTGCACGGCGTCTCCGGCACTGAGGGCGTCTGCGCCCTTCTCATCCTTGGTGGTGATCTTCAGTTCGTCCTGCTGGTGCGCCCTCGTGAGGCCGTTTGGAGCGAAGTGGACACCCTTCACCTCCACATCCTTTACCTGGTCAAGGCGCGTTCCTTGCAGTATGCCCTCGGTGTCACCGGCGTGCAGTTTCAGATCTTCCAGGCTTCCCGCCTCCGCATAGGTATGCAGCTTGATCTCGTCGGCGTGATGCTCTCCATACTTCTTAACCACGAGCACCACGGAACCGGGCGTAGCATTCTCCAGCGGCACGCGAACTTCGAGTTCGTCGGGCTTTGAGGTCTTCCAGGCTACGTCAGTCTTTACGCCCTGCGCATCGTGGATCTCCACGCTCTCCACGCAGGCGGCCTGCTCGGATTGCAGGTGCAACGTGTCCAGACGACCCACGATCAGCGCGCTGGCATCCTTCGACGCCACCACCCATTGCTCGCTCGCCTGGGCGCTGCGCAGATGAAAGGTGGGCCCTTCGAAGCTCTGGAACCCCCAGAATGCGTGCACAGTGCCCACCAACTCATCGTTCAGCGTGTCTGGTTTGACGGAACGCGTGTCCACCATCAATCCTCCGCGCGACGGATCTACGACGGCAGGCAGGTCAATTCCTGCGCTCCCGGATGCCTTCGTCTGCAGATGCAGCACGAAACCATGGGCCAGCTCACTGGCGTAAATCAGCGGAGCACCGTCAATCGGCAGCACCAGGTCTGGCCTCTCGGCGCAAAAAATCTGCTTGGGATCCACTGCACGCAACGGCGGCAGCGGGGAAGGTCCCACCGGAGGTAAGCCCACCACAATCACGGACTTTGGATTCCGGAACGACGGCGGATTATTGAGCCGCAGATTCAGCTTGTCGCCCTTGGGCAGAGCCAACGCCGGAATGTATTGATACTGCGCCGTGTGAGTCGATGCCAGAATCCTCACCAGGTCCACCACCGCGCCCACATAGGGGCTGTAGGTTCCGGCGCCTGCTAGCGGCATGTATGCAATGTGGGCGGCAAGGTCAGCCGAGTCCGCCGAGGCGATTCTCGACACCATGGTTTCGGTGTGTGCGTCGTCCAGCACCAGTTGATCGGTGTTCTGGATGAGACAGGGAACCTGCTGCGCACTCGGCTTATCGAAGCACTCGTGATCCAGCTTGATGTTCAGACTGCGCGCCAGCAGAATCGTGCGCTCCTTCAGGTCAACCGGGTCGAGAGTCAGCTCCCGCAGCAGGGAGAGATAGTTCTCCAGGCGCAGGCGGTCGAGGCTCGCCTGCTGCAAATCCTGAGCGGAGCGTACAAAGGCTCCCGGCTTGCCGCGTACGGCATTGCGCAGCGTCGTGAAGTCCCCGCCCGTTTCCGGGGCCAGGAAGATGAGGGCCTGCTGTGCCTCATCCGGAACCACGACGAAAACGCCCTCTTCGTGGACATTTTTGTTCCAGGTTTCAACCTTGGTGAACCAGCTCTGTGGCGGCGGATTGGTCGCTCCCCGAAGGAAGGCAACGATCATAACGTAATGAGTCGATTGGCTTTCCGGGAGCTGGGGATGAATCCATAGCCGGTCTCCCGGCATGAGGTTGGGCACATGCGAGATGGGCAGGGTTTCTCCGGCACGCTGCACGCGCACATCCACCGCAGGTCCGGCCAGATCGAAGGCGCCCGCCTGGGCATGCAGCAAATTCACTGGCAAGAGCAGAAGTGTCGCAAAAAAACGCAACCAGGGGAACCGCAGATCCATATCTTATTAATCTAAGCCAATTTGTGTGAACAGGAGAGCAATTTGGCCAGTAAGCGGGCGGATGCTGAGGGCGCGGACGATAGTCGCACCGCACTTTCAACAACTTAAGGCGAAAGATGCTGGTTGGCATCTCGGGTACTATGGAAGCAGAGCGAGGGCCCTCGCGTCGGTCGACAACTGCAGCGTCGCTTTGAGATTGGCGGAACTTCGGGCTTCGCAGATCCTTCCAAGGAGAGTGATTTTGGCATCCGCAGTCAACGAAATGCCCTCGATTTCGCCGTTTCGGCTAGCGCCTGAATTCCATACCCGCATCTGGGGATTTCAGGATCTCGCACCCTGGTTTCAAAAGAAAGCCATCGGCGACCCCATCGGCGAAGTCTGGCTAACCGGCGACAACTGTGCGGCGGAGACGGGACCGCTGGCCGGCAAGGCACTGAAGCAGATTACTGCCGAGTGCGGAGCGGCCCTGCTGGGTCCAGGGCATACAGGGGAAGATTTTCCGTTGCTGGTGAAGGTTCTGTTTCCTAAAGAGAAGCTCAGCGTTCAGGTGCATCCCGACGACGCCATGGCGCGCAAATATGGCGAGCCCCGAGGCAAGACAGAGTGCTGGTACTCCCTGCAATCTGCACTTGGAGCAAGCGTCGCCCTGGGACTGAAACCAGGCGTCACCAAGGAGCAGGTTCGGGAGGCGATCAAAGACGCCACGCTCGAAGATCTGTTGACGTATGTGCCGATGTCTGCCGGCGATATGGTCTACGTGGATGCGGGCACCGTTCATGCAATCCTGCCGGGATCGGTGATCCTGGAGACGCAGCAAAACTGCGATCTGACTTATCGCCTCTATGATTACGGTCGTCCCCGCGAGTTGCATCTCGAAAAGTCTCTCGAAGCGATGCGTTCCTCGACCCACGCCGGCAAAGTGCAGCCTGAAGTCGCGGGCAACCGCACCACGCTGGTCGATGAGCAATACTTCCGCGTTGACCGCTTTGCACTCGAGGGCGGGGAAAAGCTGGAGGAATTGCCCCATCAGCTTCAGGTCCTTTTTGTGTCGGATGGATCAGCAACGATCTCCGGTTCAGGCTTTGAGCCATTTTCTCTGGGCAGGTGCCAGGTAGCGGTGATTCCCGCGTCAGCCGGCGCGTGGGCTCTGGAGCACGGCGGCAATGTGGAAGTGATTCGCATGATCACGCGAGCCGGCTAACTGCCACGCAGGGGAGCTATGACCCCGCGTGCAAGCCACACCTGCTTATTCTTTTTCACCCGGCAAGAGCTGCTGTTGGAGATGCCTTGATGGACTCAGGTTTTCGTGCAGAGATCGCTGCGTACATCCGGCAAAACGCTTTGCCGGAGGAGAAGTATGGCCATCAGCCGCGTCTCTACGCACTGACGCAACAGATTGGCGAGGGCCTGGACTACGACGAGGATGTGGTCTACGCCGCAGCGTGGCTGCATGATCTCGGCGTCTTCATTGGCCATCGCCCTGAGGATCCCGCCAAGCTGGAGCGCTGGGATCATGTCATCTATACGGCAGAGAAGGTGCCCGGCATCCTTAAGCACGCAGGTTTCCCAGCCGGGAAAATTCCCGCGGTGCTGGACGTGATCCGCACTCATCAACCCAAGGATGCGCCGCTGACAATGGAAGCGACGATTTTGCGGGATGGGGACATCCTGGAGCAGCTTGGAGCGATTGGCATCCTGCGTGGAGTTTGCAAGGTAGGGCGCGACACGCGGTACAAGACCTTCACTTCGGTGCTGGCATTTCTGCGCCGCAGCCTCGACGAGCTTCCAGCGCAGTTACGCCTGGAGAGCGCACGCAGGCTGGCCGCGCCAAAGATCGAGATCCTGCGGGCGTTTATAGAGGCGGCCGACAGCGAAGCTGGCCCGGGACTTTTTTAGGCGCGCTTCTCATTAGCGTTTAATCTTTAAGAAGAGAATATTCAATGCATTCCACCGACACACAGTTCCGGTCCATCCTGGGCATTCGTTTCTTCAATGGAGACGGGCCCGAGGCTATTCGTCAGATCGAGCGGGGCGGACTGGTCCTTGTGCCGTCCGGACCTGGGCTCAAGACGCTTCCTGACGACAAGCCCTATCGGGAAGCTCTACTGGGCGCAGACCTGGTGATTACGGACAGCGGCTTGATGGTTATGCTGTGGAACATTCTCGAGCGCGACTCAGTGCGGCGGCTCTCCGGTCTGGAATATTTGCGAGATCTGCTCCGGAGTGAAGATGTTCGCGCGCTGCACGGAACATTCTGGGTGATGTCCAATCCGGAGAGTGCCGCGAAGAATCTTGCATGGCTTAAGGAGCAGGAAATCGAAGTGGCTCCTGAGGATGTGTATCTAGCGCCGCGCTACGGAAGGCCGGTCGAGGATCCGGCACTCGTCGCGATCCTGAACCAGCGCAGACCGAAGCACGTTGTTGTCACCGTGGGCGGAGGCGTGCAGGAGATACTCGGCTACTACCTCAAGCGGCACCTGGACTACCTGCCGGCGATCCACTGCATTGGCGCGGCGATCGCTTTCCTCAGCGGCGACCAGGTGTTCATTCCGGTGTGGGCCGATCGCAGCGGCCTGGGGTGGCTTCTGCGCTGCCTGTGGAAGCCGAAGCAGTACATCCCCCGCTATTGGGAGGCGCGCAAACTCGTCGCCCTGATGTTGAGACAGCGACACCATCTTCCCACCTGAGCACAATCCAGTGCTGGACCTTGCAGGGTGATGACGTACCGTGCTCACACTCTTTGCTGAATGATATTTTGGAGACAACATGCAACGCGATCTTCGCATAGGCTTCGTATCCATTCAGGACGCAACGGATATTCATACGTGGTCTGGAATCCCGGCGCAGGTCCTTGCGAGCCTGCGGAAGATGGATGTGCAGGTTGAGCTGTTCAGTCCGTTAAGTCAAAAGAGCAAGTATCTACTGGCGCCCATCAAGGCCATAGCCAGAATGCACAAAACGAATGTCTCGCTGGATCACTATTCACTTGTCACAAAATCATATGCGAGGCAGATAGAGCGAGCTATGCGCGAGCGACCGGTGGACGTTATTGTGTCCACCAGTTCCATTCCAATTGCGATGCTAAGGTGTCCTCAGCCAATTCTCTTCTGGACGGATGCGGTTTTCCACGGAATGCACGGCTACTATCCGGGAGCCTTCGCGGGCCTGACATCGAAGGCGATCGGACGTGCTAAACGTCAGGATGTAGCCGCACTCAACAACTGTTCCGTCGCCGCGTATGCCTCGGAATGGGCCGCGTCGACTGCGCGCCAACTGACGGATCCGAAGAAAGTCCATATTCTTCCCTTCGGTGCAAGTTTCGATGTTCAGCACACAGCGTCCGATATCGCGGAGTGGGCAAAGTGCAAGCGGCGGGAACGGCCCCGGGCGTGCGAACTGCTGTTTATCGGGGTGGAATGGTACCGGAAGGGTGGCGCCGTCGCGGTGGAGACGGCAAGGATCCTGAATGAGCGCGGCATGCGCACAACGTTGACGATTGTGGGATGCGATCCACCCGGGCCAGTCCCTGAGTACGTGCGTCCACTGGGATTCATCAGCAAATCGACCACGGAAGGCCTGAAGAAGATGGAGTCGCTGCTGCGAGACTCGGATCTTTTCATCCTGCCAACGATAGCTGAGGCCGCTGGAATTGTGTTTTGCGAGGCCAGTGCCTTTGGTATACCGTCGCTCTCTTATGCAACCGGCGGCGTGCCCGACTACGTGCGCGATGGCGTCAACGGAGCCTGCCTGCCGGTGGGCACGCCCGCAGAAGGATTTGCGAATGCCGCGCAGGGAATTTTGCAGGATGCGGGCCGTTACGAAGCGCTTTGCCTGAGCGCGTTTGACGAGTACGTAAATCGGCTGAACTGGGATAGCTCGGTGAGACGGCTGGTGGATCTGGGTCGCCGAGCGCTTGAGAACAAGCCATAGTTAAAGCTCGCCTGGCGCGAGCATGGAGGATCGATGATCGTTCACACGTTTGCCTTTCGCTGGACGGCCGGTGTCACCGAAGAGCAGAAAGCAAAAGTTGTCTCGGCAATTCGCGCCCTTCAAGGGCAGATCCCCGACCTGCTCGCCACGCACGTTGGTACCAACATTTCTCCGCGCTCGCAAGGCTACGGACTCGGTGGGGCAATGTTCTTTCACGACGCCGCTGCGCTCGAGACTTACAACACCCATCCGGTGCACCAGGCGCTGCTCTCGTGGCTGCTGCCGTTGATCGATCCGCTTGAAGTTGACTTCGAAGCGTGAGTATCGCCGCCATGCGCCCAGTAGGCACTACAGAATCATTTTGCCTGCATTCCGTAGGATGCGAGAACTGCGCCGTCACTCCTGCGCAGCAGAAGCATTGCTGCGCGGCCGGATGCGAGTGTGAACTTGATGCTTGCCTTGGTCGTGGCGTCCTGTATATCGATGCGCCGATCCTCCAGGTCCTCAGAAGCAAAGCTGTACAGCACCGCGTCGCTGAGCATAGTCGGGAAGGCGAGTACGCCGGGGGAGAGAGGCTGAAGCTGGCGGAACGCAGGCGTGACTCCCGCAATTGTCATCGCATAGTTGTAGAGCGCTGCGGATGACTCATAGTCTTCGGAAAATTCGACGGGATCGGCGGCCCAGACAATCTTGCCCGCGCCGTGTGCAATCACCTTCACCGAAGCAGCGTCGGCAAAGCGCATCGTGTCGATAGGAGCTGTTTGAATGGATGCTGGGTAGCTAAGCTGAAGCGGCTTCGCCTGTCCCGGCAACTGCAGCGACGACTGACGTAGCGCGAGCGTAAAGATGCGAGTCTGCAGGCTCAGTGCGGAGAGCCGATCCACTCTCTGCCAGTGTTCGTTGTACTGCACGGGACCCGAGACGAGCAGGCATCCTCCGCGTGAAACATAATCGAGCAACTGCTGCCACGCAGCGTCGGTGATCGCCTGTGGTGCGGGCAGAATCGCAAGTTTGGGCTGACCTAGTTCAGCGAGGCGATTCTCCGTGAGCATGCGCGTGGGCGTGTGATCGTAATAAGCCAGTGCGCGCAGCGCTTTTTTCTGCGTAGCCAGCGCCTGCGCATACATGCCCGTGTAGAGCAGCGATTGCGAAGTCACAATCGTGACGTCTGGTGGATGGATGGTAGTGAAACTCTGCGGGCTACGCGCGGCAAACTGAGCAAAGGCTGCCAGCACATCCGCTTCAGGCTTCTCTGTGCCGTCGGGGCGGATCGCGCCGATCGGGATCTCGTTGTCATTCGCCATCATGGAGTTGACGTTCCACACCCACTCCAGAGCGCCCGCTCCCTGGGCAAAGGCGATCGCCAGCTTGCGCTCAAGCTGCCAGCTTTCTTCGTCTGCTGAGAGCCGCAGATGATAGTCCTGCGTTAGTCGCCGTTGCTCGCCCAGTTCCTGGATCAACATCGGCTTGCCGGGAAATTTGGATGCGAGCGACGCCCACAGAATGCCGTCGAAGTCCCACCATGTGTGATTCGTCGTAAAGTCCAACTCTGGCGAGAAGAATGCCGGTGGAGAGACGGCCGGAGACTCCACCTTCATCCTGCCCCACGGTGACTAGCTGGTTAGACCCGGCGGCGCGAATCGTCTTGCGCTGATGTTGCACCCAGTCCACGAAAAAAGACTGGGTGAAGAGGACATAGTCGTAAACTTTTAGCGGGTTGAAGCCGCTGCGCACTGCATCGAACTCGAAGGCTCCAGCCTCGGGCATCGCGAACGGATCCGCGGGTGCCTGCGTTGGCGAAAGGCTTGTGGGCCCAGACTGCAGCGAGCGCCCGCCGCCGAGTGACGGCACTGACCATGCAGCCAGCAAAGCCTTCTCGTCGGGATATCGCGCTTTCAGCCAGCTACGCCACGCTTCATATTCCAACGCGCCGTTCTGAGGCTGCGTCTTCCACACATTCTCATTTGCGCTGGGTTCGTTGATCAGATCCCACGCGAGGAATGGCACATCGTGAAAACGTCGTGCCAGCGAGTCAACATAGCGATCCTGCAGTTCGCGCGCTGCAGGGTCGAGATATGGATGTTGGCCACCGAAGGCGTCCGGTACAAATGCGAAAAGATTAAATTGCACCGGGAGTCCGTTGTGGCGCGCGGTCATCAGGAACGCTTCAATGGTGCGCAGAGCATCCTCGCTCACCGCTTTGTCGGGAGTCACGATGAGATCCCAGCCGCTCCACACGCCGCTGCGGATCATGTTGAGGCCCGCAGATCGAATCTGCGTCATGTCCTCATTCCATACGTAAGCATTCGGCTTGGCGAGGTAAAGGCGATGAACGTCGCTCGCCATGTACGTGGTGCCGACGACGGGAAGAGGCTTGCCATCCAGTTCAAAGTAGTCGCTGCCGACAGTGAGCTTCGGGCCCGATTGCAGATACGTCCAGTCCCTGATCCAGAACGCTGAGCGATAAGTCCACACCGGCGTACCGTGCTGCAGCAGCGTTGTCTCCACGGTATGCAGGCCTTTGCCCGCAGCGGCGGCTTGCGGCAGCTCTATCGTCTGCGAGCTATCGGCGGGAAGCGTGAACGATTGCGGAGCACCTTTCTCTGCCTGCACAACAATCTTCAGTGAGTCATCCGCGCTCGGTGCGGCCGCATTCGCAGGCTCATATTGAAATTCCAACTCCTCACCCGGAAGGAAGAGTGGAAGTCGCGGACGAAATGTAAAGCGATCCTGGCTTCGCAGGGCGATGGTCTGCAGCTTCGCCAGCAGTTGCGGATCATCAAATGCATGCTCCTCCGGTTCGCAGGCGAGAAATATCCATCTGCCGCCGACGAAGCGCACGCTGTGATGATCGATCAGAAACGCAGGAGCAGAGCGGCGATGCGTTCCCTGCGAGCCCCATGCCAGCGTCGTGAGATCAGCGTCCTCGGCCCCTGTCGATCCGCCTTCCTTGGGAAACATTGGCGTGACGGAGAGACGCAGCACTGGGCTGTAGGCCTGCTTCCAGGTAAAAGCGGGCAACTGCGGTTGCACATCTGTGTTGGGCTCAAACTGCAGGGCCTTCGAGCCGGGCGTGGGTTGGTAGTCGTGAATCAGCAACTCGAGCGACGTAGCCACGCTGGGCTCGCGCAGTCGCCACGTCGCGCCATCCTGATACGCGGCTCGGGTAAAAGGTTTGCCGCCGAGCACGATGAGATGTCCGCCGCGCTCAAGGTAGCGAAGTATCGCCGGCCATGCCGCCTCAGGATACGCAGAGCCGTATGGCAGCACGAGCAGCTTCGTCGCTGGATCAGCCAGGGCGCCATCCAGTTGCGCCGCCGTTGCTTCGCGTGCTCCCGCAAATCCCTGCTGCAGTGCCTGCGCCGAAATCACACTCGAGTCAGCGACAGGAAAGTTGTTTTCAGAAAGAAGAACGGTCGCGCTCTGGCTCCACGACGATTGGTTCAATAGCACGCATGCGGCGGCAGTCAGCATGATGCGCAACAAGGGAGACATCTCTTGCACCTCGATAGAGTCATGGTTTCAGGGGCGGGTAGGCGATGGAGAAATGGTACATCAGAGGGAGGATCACTGCGCATACCGCGATCGGTGTTGCACCCGGGCAGCCCTGTGGGGCGCTGCACCGGGAGTCCTTCAAGCGAAAGCTACGAGGTTGTTGAGACGGCTTCCAACTCGGTGCGCACCGATTCATAGGTGCGCCGGATGCCCTCTTCAACAGTGGTGCTGGAGCGCCAGCCGAGCGCATTGATGCGGCTGACATCGAGCAGCTTGCGCGGAGTGCCGTCGGGCTTGGTGGTGTCGAATTCCAACGCGCCGTCAAACTCGAGAACCTTTGCCACGAGTTGAGCAAGTTCGCGGATCGTGAGGTCTTCGCCCGTGCCAATGTTGATGAGCGGTGGTTCATCTGCGTTGAGCAGCGTGGAGTATTTCTCTTCCGAAAGGCTCATCAGGAAGATGCAGGCCTCCGCGAGATCTTCGCTGTACAGGAGTTCGCGGCGCGGCGATCCGGTGCCCCACACCACAATCTTCTTCTCGCCGGCAGCCTTCGCCTGCACAACCTTGCGGATCAGCGCCGGAAGCACGTGCGAGTTCTTCAGATCGAAGTTGTCGGCGGGCCCGAAAAGATTGGTCGGCATGGCTGCCAGGTAGCGCGTTCCGTACTGCCGGTTGTACGACCAGCACATTTCAATGCCGGCAATCTTGGCCAATGCGTATGCGCGATTGGTGGGTTCAAGCGGGCCAGTCAGCAAGTACTCTTCCTTGATCGGCTGCGGGCAAAGCTTGGGATAGATGCAGCTTGATCCCAGAAACAGCAGGCGCTTTACGCCGTTTTTGTAGCTGGCGTCGATCATGCTGCTTTGTATCGCGAGATTTTCGCTGATAAAGTCGGCGGGGTAAGTGTCGTTGGCGAGGATGCCGCCCACCTTCGCTGCCGCCAGGAAAACATAGTCGGGCCGCTCGCTGCGGAAGAACTCGTTGACTTCATCGGTGCGGGTCAAATCGAGTTCCGCGCGGGTGCGAAGCAACAGTTGTTCGAAGCCCTGTGCCCGGAGCGCATGTACGATCGCGCTCCCGACAAGGCCTCGGTGGCCGGCCACATAGATGCGGCTGTTTATCTCCACGCTCACCTCTTCAGATTAGTGTTCGTGAACGTTATAGGCGTCGAAGCCATGCAACTTAACGAGGGCATCGCGCTCCGCCAGCTTCAGGTCTTCTCGCGTCATTTCTGAAACCAGTTCGCGGAAAGTTGTCTTCGGCGACCAGCCCAGCTCCTCGCGGGCGCGGCTGGCATCGCCGAGAAGCGTCTCCACTTCTGACGGGCGGAAGTAGCGCGGATCCACGGCAACGAGCTCATTTCCTTGCTCATCAAGGGCTACCTCGTCCACTCCCTCACCTTTCCAGTGAAGATGAATGTCGAGATACTCGGCCGCGATGGTTACAAAGTCTCGCACGCTGTACTGCTCGCCTGTCGCGATCACGTAGTCCTGCGGCTTTTCCTGCTGCAGCATCAGCCACTGCATCTCGACATAGTCGCGGGCATGGCCCCAGTCGCGCTTGGAATCAAGATTGCCCAGGTAAAGCTTGTTCTGCAGGCCAAGCTTGATGCGCGCCAGCGCACGGGTAATCTTGCGAGTGACGAAGGTTTCGCCGCGCACAGGCGATTCGTGATTGAAAAGGATTCCGTTGCAAGCGTACATGCCGTAGGATTCGCGGTAGTTCACCGTGATCCAGTAGGCATAGAGCTTTGCGACGCCGTACGGCGACCGGGGATAGAAGGGCGTCGTCTCGCGTTGCGGAATCTCCTGCACCAGCCCGAACATCTCTGACGTCGACGCCTGGTAGAAGCGCGCTGTCTCCGCCATGCCGAGGATGCGCATACCCTCCAGCAGACGCAGCGGCCCGAGCGCATCGGAGTTTGCCGTATATTCCGGCTCCTCAAACGACACTTTCACATGGCTCTGCGCGGCCAGATTATAGATTTCATCCGGCTGAACCTCCTGCAGGATGTGGATCAGGCTGGTCGAGTCCGTCATGTCTCCGTAGTGAAGGATGAGACGGCGATGACTTTCGTGCGGATCTTCGTACAGGTGGTCGATGCGGTCAGTGTTGAGAAGAGACGCCCGGCGCTTGACGCCGTGAACTTCATATCCCTTTTTCAGGAGAAATTCCGCCAAGTAGGCGCCGTCCTGGCCTGTAATGCCTGTAATCAGAGCTTTCTTCAATAGGTATGCTCCTGTATGGAAAGGTTTTAGCCTGTTGCAGAGAAGTTCTTGCTACGGTAAATCGGAAGGCTATTCCTGGCGAAAGATTGACTGCTCCACCGGAATTTTCTAATTACAAGTTTACCATTGCCGGCTGATTCTTTTGCGGTGCAAGGCGCTCAAGTTCGGCCATCACACCCAAACAAACTGTGCGCATATCAAAATATCTCTGGAAGCAGGGAAGGCATCGACCGCGCATCTCCTGCAATTCTGATGCGGTCAGCGTGCTCCAGCGCTGCAGAGCAGCCTGAATTCCGGCCAAATTATCTGTTGTAACGAGGCCAGCCTGGAAGGACTCGATCTCGCGCCAGATGTTGACCTGATTTGAAACGATGACCGGCACGCCGCAGGCCAGTGCCTCCGCAACCACCACGCCGAAGTTTTCCTGGTGGGAGGGCAGCGTCAGTGCTTCAGAGGCGGCAATCGCACCCCATTTCAGGTCTCCGTGCAACATCCCCGTCCACGTGACGCGGTCCTGAATCTGCAGGCGTTCGGCGATCCGCATCAGATCCTTTTTCCAGTCGTCGAGATCAGGGCCAGCCATCACCAGCTGCCAGGCAGGATCTCTCGCGAGCGTAGATGCGAAGGCCTCGATCAGCAGGTCGCATGCCTTCTTGGGAGCGAGCCTGCCCATGAAGGTCAGCAACCGCTTGCCGCGCAGATCAGGGAAGCGCTCGAGGAACAATTCCCTCGCCGCATCGAGCGGGACGGGGCTTGGCTTAGTGCCGAAGCCCACGACGAGTTCCTTGGCCTTGTAGAGGAAAAACGATTCGCGGGCCAGCACCTTTTCTTCTTCGCAGGTGAACATTACGGCTTTGGCGTCGCGCAGAGCACGGTATTCGCTCCACGGCCAGAACAGCCATTTCTTCAGATGCTTGAGCGGAAAGCGGCGCTTGAAGTATGGGTCCAGCATGCCGTGGGTGAAGACAACATAGGGTGTGGTCTGGCCATGGAGGGCGCGCCATGCGCCAAAAAGGTGATATTGCCACAGGGCATGAACCACGACGATGTCGTACTCATGATGGTGATCGCGCAGCCAGGGATAGTAGGCGCCTGAATAGAGCCATGCTGATTTGCCGGGACCTTGCGTGTGAACCGGCACGGGGAACGTCCTGGCATCTGCGAAGCCCAAAGGGTCGAGCGTGAGAACCTCGACCGAATGTCCCGCCTGCGACCACTCCTCCGAGAACATCCGGACGCCTTCAACGACGCCGCCGCTGGTCGAATCCACGGAACTGATGATCTGCAGGACGCGCATGAGTTAAGTTTAGACGCTATTGCAGACGATATGCGCCAACTGCTGCTGCGAAGCCCAATGCGGATTGCGCAAGAACCTTCGCCGTTGCCTTGAAGCCACTCCCCGGCACATACAGAATGTCGTCAGCGTAAAGCGTGAAATCGGGAGACTTGCCTCGAAGGATGTCTTCTACCTGGACCGTGCGAACCGTTCGCGTACCCTGCTCAGTTCTCAACAGGACGCTCTTGTTCGCCGAGGAGGATCCCTTTACTCCGCCGGCGAGCGCTATCGCTTCCGACAGTGTTGTGTGGCGCGATCCACAGAGAGGATATGCTGCCGGCCTGGTCAGGTTGCCACCCATGTAAACCACGCCGCATTTGCCAACCATGACCGTCTGACCGGCCTCAAGATACACGCGGGAAGCGGGATTCTCCTGAAAGGTGGGATCCCAAATCACCCGCTGGATTTGATCGGGCCCCGGACCGGCAACTTCTATAACGTGCGCTGCATTGTCTGTCGGGCCCCCGGCACGGGTGACCACATCGATCAGGCGGTGCTTGCCATAGATCGGATACACGCCCGGGCTTCGAACCTCACCGGCGACCGTAATACCCTTTCCGGCTTGCTGCACCGTCACCAGGACATTCGGGTCTCTCAGGAAGTTGCGATGCTTGAACTCGTGCGCAATTGCAGCGGCAGCCTCCAGTGATGTGAGGCCCGCAATGTGAAACGACTTCAGCAACGGAATCGGAATCTCACCAGATTGGGATACGAGTGCCCGCGTTGAAAGCTCCGGAGTGTCAAAGACTTGCACCGTAACAGTGTCACCAGCGGCGATGGGGCCATCGCCAAGGCCGTCCGACGACGACAGGTTCTGGTTCTCAATCGGTGAGGCGCCGCCCTGGCTACGAGGGGAGGTGGGGCTGGGAGTAGGGGTGGGAGCCGAATCCTGGGCGGGGGCAGCGGTGACGTTCGGTGCTCCGACGTACTGCGCCTGTGTGGCGATGGCGCTCGACGCCACGAGTATTGCCGCAAAAAATGCCGAAAGCTGGAAGCGGAGACCCTGTCGCAGCATCGATGTGCCGCTGGAAACCAGGTTCCGTTCACATTGATTGCCGGCCTTCTCAGGGCACGGATCGCGTTTCACAGGGAGGTGCATTATGGCTGAGGATAACATTTCCGGGCGGGCGGTGAACTGAGTCTTTGGGTTGGGCTCAACCGCATTCGATTTCATCGCAAAATGGGCTCGCAATGAGTTGTAGCAGTGCAGGATGGTAAGCACGCCAGCCCAGTTTGCCGGGGCTGGCGTCATAAGCTCTAGTGGAAGCGGTAGTACGCGCCAAAGCTGATCTGGTAGGGCGCGTAAGTAATCGGTCCATTGATGATAGGGGGCTTACCCGTGCGGAATACGTCGCCTTTGCCCACGTCCCAGAACTGATACTGGAAGTCAACAAGACGCAGGCCGTAGTTACGCTTCAGGCGATAGTCCACACCGCCGCCAAACTCGTATGCGAATCCAGACCTACCCGAAATTGGGGGCAGACGGGTCGGATAGTTCGGAGGAGGAACGTAATTTTCCTCGGTCTTTCCCTTTGCATAACTGATGGATGCGCCGCCGAAGTGAAAGTCGGCATAGGGTCGCAAGTGCTTGCCACGCATGTGGAATTCTGGACCGAAGAGATAGGTATTCTCGCCGACCAGCCCGCCGGGTACGAAGCTGAGACGCATAGCGATAGAGGGCTGACCGAGATGGTAGGTACCAAACCGATAGTCCGCGCCGAACGCTCCGCCATACGTATAGCTCGTTCCGTAATCGGGATTGTTGATCGTAAACATACCAAAGACATTCGCCTGGTTGCCGCCACCTCGCGCCGCGGCAGTGACTTGGCCCATTGCGTGAACCGTCCCCATCGTCAACAGAATGATGAATATGAACGCTGGCACTTTAGAAACAAATCGCATTTTTAGTCGCCCATCAAAGATTGGATTTTAGCGGTTCGTTGCGCGGTGCACCATTTTGAGTCCTTGCTGAAGCACGAACCTCTTCACATCCGTGTTCGAGCTTTGCTAATACTCATGACCACACTGCCAAATGGTACGACAGCACTCCAGTTAATATTGGGAGGATCCGCAAGGTCTGGGAGTTTCTCCGCCCGGGGTATCCAAATGCAAACTAAACAGACCACTCAGCAATTAGACATCTTTAGGGGAAGGTGTACTAAACCGACACCGTGCCCCGCGGGCTTGGAAACAGAGGCTGCTTCGACAATCTGCGCCCAGTGTTCATGCTGGGACTTGACTACGTAACTATAACTACTACAGATTGGGAACTGACTGAATGACCCGAATTGGTGAGGACTTCGATTACTAAAGAGTGTATGCCAATTTGAGATCGAAGTCGAAGAAATTGCCTACTCGGTTATGGCCGCATTCATCGGCGGGCCGCTGTTCCTGACCAAAAGGATACATGATCTTTACACCCTCATTTGTTACAAATTCGATAGTTTTGTAAATTGCACCTGAGTGTTATGTAACCCTTGTGTTTTGCGGTAAAGATGCAACATCCAATGGGCTGGTTTATAATTTTTACGCACACCATTTGATGCGAAAGATTCCGGCGATGTTGGAACTTTCCGGCCCGGTGCCGGGACAGTAAAACACGCGCAGGCTAAGGTTTTTACCGACACATGATTCGTTTCCTTCAAAAAGACAGTCGCATAATCAAGGGTATCTTCAT
Organism: uncultured Acidobacteriaceae bacterium; assembly: GCA_963725995.1. Taxonomy (GTDB): domain Bacteria; phylum Acidobacteriota; class Terriglobia; order Terriglobales; family Acidobacteriaceae; genus JANXZS01. The sequence continues at coordinate 19,252 of CAVSAX010000025.1, forward strand.
CGTAATTATTGGCTTGGCTGTTATTACGATGGTAATCACGCTGGTTCCCGGTATCTTTCAAGATTCAGCCGGCTCTGCGGACGCATATGCAACCGTTCGTGGCGGTGGTCTGTTTGGCCGATTCTTCGGGCCCTCCACCGACATTTCGAATGAGCAAGTGCAGCAGGCAGCCTCCCGCCAGTTACAGCAACAGAAGCTTCCGGATTTTGTGCTGCCGTTCATGATGCAGCGCGTCGGCCAGGGGCTCATTCAGCAGGCGGTCATGTTGCAGGAGGCAGATCGACTCGGCCTGAAGGTGACGGACGAGGACCTGCGTGAATTCCTGCACACTGGACAATTCGGCATTGCGATCTTTCCCGGCGGAAAATACATCGGCGACGACCACTATGCTTCGCTGATTCAGGACAACTTTGGAATTTCGCGCCAGGATTTTGAAAAACAGTTGAAGAAGGAAATCCAGATGAGCCGGCTGCGGGAGATGATAACCGGCAGCGCTACGGTCTCCGACAACGACATCCGCGAGTCGTATCGTCAGCAAGGCACGAAGATCAAGTTTGAATACGCGATTCTGAATGCCGACGACCTGAAGAAGCAGATCAATCCCAGCGACGCGGAACTGCAGGCGTTTTTCAAGCAGAACGCCGCCAAGTACGCAAACGCTCTGCCCGAGACGCGGAAGATCCAGTACGCGGCTTTTGGTGAGGGACAGATCCCCGGGGGGACACCCCAGGTGAGCGCGGCGGAGATCCAGAGTTTCTATTCGCAGCATCAGAAAGAGTTTGAAGTTCCCGACCAGGTGAAGGTTCGCCACATTCTTATCAAGCTGCCTCCGGGTGCGGATGCGGCCACCGATGCCGCTGCCAAGCAGAAGGCTGAGGGTGTGCTGAAGCAGCTTCACGATGGCGCGAATTTTGCCGAACTGGCGAAGAAGTACTCCGATGATCCTGGCAGCAAGGATCAGGGCGGCGAACTCGGCTTCCTGAAGCGGGGCGCCACCGTGGCTGAGTTTGACCAGGCGGCATTTTCGATGAGCCCGGGACAGACTTCGGGTCTCATCAAGACGCAATTTGGATATCACATTCTGCAGGTAGAAGAGAAGCAGACGGCCCATGCCAGGACGCTCGACGAGGTTCGTCCGGCAATTGAAGCTAACCTGGTTCGCCAGAAAGAGGGTCAGGCTCAACTGACCTACGCGCAGCAACTGGCTGCGGAGGCACAGAAGACGGGCCTGCAGAAGACCGCGGATGCGCACCACCTGCAAGTTGTGACGACCGAGTACCTGCAGCAGAATGCAGTGGTTCCCGGACTCGCCGACGGATCGAAGATGCTGTCTCAGGCATTCGGCGTGAAGCAGGGCGCAGCACCGCAGGTCGCCACTACGGGTGAGGGTTACGGCATTTTCCAGGTCGTGGAAGTGAAGGCTGCCCACGCTCCGGCATTTGAGGAGTACAAGACTCATCTGGTCGAGGATTATCGCGATCAGAACCTGCCGGCTCTGATGTCCAGCAAGATCGCCGCGCTGGGAGAAAGTGCAATTTCCAGCCACGATCTCGACAAGGCGGCCAAGGAGTTTGGGGCTACGGTAAAGACCAGCGAACTGGTAGGCATGGACGCCCAGGTGCCGGAAGTTGGACAACTGGCACAGGTGGCGCCGACGCTCTTCAAGATGCAGCCGGGGGCAATCAGTTCGCCCATCAACACTGGACGCGCGGGGGTTGTGGCTAAGATTCTTGAACGCCAGGAACCCACCGAAGACGACATCGCGAAGAACTTTGCCCAGACGCGCGATTCGCTGCTGGATCAGAAGCGGGAAGAGATGTTCGCGGTATTCGTAACCAGCCTGCAGGAGCAGTACCAGAAGGCCGGTCGCATCCGCATTATGAAGAAGCCGCAAACGCCAGCATTGCCGGGTTCGCCCAGCTAGGGGTAGCGTAAAAGATCCACCAGGCCCGCGATTGAGAGTCTTTCTCAGCCGCGGGCCTTTTCCTTTTGCTCCGTGTACGGAAGAATAGGCTTATGCCATTTGATCGTTCGTCCGGAATACTGCTGCACATTACCTCTCTGCCCTCTTACGGTGGCATTGGCAACATGGGGCCCGCGGCCTATGCATTTGCCGATTTTCTTGCCGCATCCAAGCAGCGGCTCTGGCAGGTATTGCCGCTGGGGCCAACTGGTTACGGAAATTCGCCATACGCGGCGCTGTCGGCATTTGCGGGCAATCCGTTGCTGGTGAGCCTGGAGCATCTGGCTGACTGGGGATGGATCGCGGGCGAGCGGCTGGCCGGCCTCGCGGGCCGTTCAAAGGAGGTTGACTTTCAGCAGGTAGAGCGTGAGAATCTGCCGCTGCTTGAAGAAGCGGCGAGCAATTTTCTTCATCAGAAGCACGGGCGTCAGTGGAAGCGCTTCGAGAAGTACTGCCGTGACAATCACTACTGGCTGGACGATTATGCGCTTTACGGCGTTCTGCGCCGCCGGTTTCAGACAAATAGCTGGAAGGCCTGGCCAGAGGAATTTGCGCAGAGGCATCCTGATGCGCTGGAAAAACTCCGCTCCGAATCAGCAGACGAAATGGCTCGCATCCGGATCATCCAGTTCGCCTTTGATGAGCAATGGGCGGCCCTGCGCAAGTATTGCGCGGAGCGGGAGATACGCTTCATCGGCGACGTCGCCATCTTTGTGAATTACGACAGCGTAGATGTGTGGACCAACCAGGAGATCTTCGAACTGGACGAAGAGGGATCACCTATTCGCGTCTCCGGTGTGCCTCCAGATTATTTCAGCGCGACCGGTCAGCGCTGGGGCAATCCGCTGTACCGCTGGGATGTCCTGGAAGAGCGCGGTTTCGATTGGTGGATAAGCCGTATTCGCCGGTCAGAGACTCTCTACGACATGATTCGTCTCGACCACTTCAGGGGATTTGAGGCGTATTGGGCCATTCCCGCCGAAGACGACACCGCTGTAAATGGGGAATGGATCAAGGCTCCGGGGGCCGCGCTCTTTTCGCGCTTGCGGGAGGTGCTGGGCAATCTGCCATTCATCGCAGAGGATCTGGGGCTGATTACGCCGGAAGTCGATGAGCTTCGCGAGCAATTCGGCATGCCGGGAATGCGTATTCTGCAATTTGGCTTTGGTGACAAGGGCGCACATAACTATCTGCCGCACAAATATGTGCCGAATACTGTTGCATATACGGGAACGCACGATAACGACACGACGCGCGGATGGTGGGAGAGCGGCGTGGGCGCGAGAGAGAGAGACGCGGTTGACGCGTATTTGAATCCGGGGCCAGAGGGCGTGGTGTGGCCGATGATCCGGGCAGCCTCATCGTCGGTGGCCGATATATGCCTCTTTCCCATGCAGGATGTGCTCAATCTTGGATCGGAAGCGCGGATGAATACTCCGTCAAAGCCCGAGGCAAACTGGTCCTGGCGTTGCCCGGAGGGCGTTTTGACGGCGACGTTGGCGCGGCGCCTGGCGGCGATTGCCGAAGTGACGGATCGCGATCTTTTACCGGTGGAAGAGAAGAAATAAGTTTTGCATTTTTGCTACACGAGGAATTGGTGTCAATTGAACAGGGGCGGGCGCAGGACGCCAAGGGCTTGAAAAGACTGGCTGCAGCGATCCGGAATTGATTGGCGCAGTTATTGGTTGTGGGTTGGTACTCTAATAACAGGGCAAGATTTTCGAGAGGCAATGGAGACGCAGGTCGCGCTCCATTGCCTTTTTGGCTTTGCGCATGGCTCTGAGCGATGGCGTATGAACCAAGCGATGGTTCTCATGTTGCGTCCGTATCCAGAGTGAACTGGAAGCATGCCATGCATGAAATCAGGAACACTACGTCGCTTAGCGCGACACGAGTCGTGAATCATGGGTTTACCCAGTGAGGACAAGGAATGACATTTGTGAACAGACTGCCGAGATTGGTCACGCTGATTGGTTTGAGTATGCTGGTTGCGCTCTTGCCGCATACGATGTGTGCTTTGACGACTTCGACGGTACAGGGAACGGTGTATCGCGCAGACGGCAAGGTTGCCAGCGGAACACTGCTGGTGAGTTGGCCCGCGTTCACGACGAGTGCGAATGAGGCGGTTGCTGCCGGGAATAAGACCGTTCCAATCGGAAGCGATGGTTGGGTGTCATTGGGCCTGGCCCCGAATGCCGGCGCTACGCCTGCGGGCACGTACTACACGGCCGTGTACCACCTGAGCGACGGGTCAACGAGCACTGAATATTGGGTTGTGCCGACGTCGTCAACTGCCAGCCTGGCCTCGGTGCGTGCGCAAGTGATGCCGGCGGCAGTTGCAATGCAAAGCGTGAGCAAGCAGTACGTTGACAGTTCCGTTGCCAATGTCTCTGCGGGGCTGATGCAAGCTACTGGCGGGATTATGAATGGACCTCTCACGTTGAGCGGCGATCCCAGCACGAATCTGCAGGCCGCAACCAAGCACTACGTCGATCAGGCGGCTGCCACAAACGTATCCAAGGCCGGCGATGTGATGACTGGTCAGCTGACTACGCCGATGATCAACGGGAAATCCTTTGCCACCGGCATGACGCTGCAGCAGGCGATTAACGCGGCCGGAACGAGCGGGGCGGTTGAAATTCCGGCGAACTACACGGGCAAAGATATCTTCTCAAATCCACACGGCGTGGCTGTCACCGATCTGCGAGTCGATGTGCCGGTAAACTCGCGCAGCGTCAAGGAGTGGGGTGCGAGGTGCGATGGAACCACCAACGATCATGATGCAATACAGGCGGCGTTTGATGCCGCATATGACTCTTCCAACCCCACTGGAGAACATACAGCGTTTGATATTTCTTTCCCCAACGGAACCTGCTACACGGCTACCCCCATTGATTGGCGCGGCGAGAGTTTTCATGGAACCAGCTACCAGCAATCGAGGATTAAGGGGTGCTCCGGGGGCAGGATATTTTCGCGACACATGATATCGCGGACGGTACCCCCACACGCAACTGCTGCTTTCAGTCCTCACGGTTCCACGACATTACTGGACTTATCGATAACAGCGTAGACGCAAACATTGCGACTGCAAACTGGGCCGCAAGAAACGAGGAGCGGGACAGGCTTCAGTCTGGGCAAATACTTTTGCGGGATGGGCAGGGCAGACGGTAAAGGGACCCGTACCTGCTAGTGGAGCAATTTCATCGACGATCCCCTTAACCACCGCCGTGAACCTCACCAACTACCACTCTGGCGTAGCGATGGCTGGATGGGCTAAGAACACCCGGACGGGTGAGTTCATGGAGTATTACGGCATCGCGAACACAGGATGCCCGAACTCTGCTCCGTCGTGCCTGTTAAATGTGGTGCGCGGGGATGGCAGCTACCAGGGTGGTCCTGCCGCGGCTGCGATGAACGACGGCGATACGATTGTTCCGCTGAACATTCTTGACCCGGCGAACGCGACCGATTGGATTCCAGCTTTTGCGGTTGGAAATTGTATGTTTGCCGTTCAGCACAGAGATGGAGGAATCGATCCCAACGCTCTAATACTTTCGAAGGTCCAGTTTGACCATATCAAGGTATCTCCAGCGACTCCCAATTCCGGTTCCACTAACAACACCTGTTTCTCGTTCCTGCAAGGGAACCTTTATGCGCTCCATTACGATCACATCATTGGCATTGGAATAGGGTACGGATTTATCTTTGCGCCGTCTTTTTACAACACGGATAATTCTGCTGCATGGACAAATGACGGGGCTAGCTATAGCCATCTTGATATCAATTCCCCCGCCCCTTTTTTTGAATGGAACGGGCAGGACGATACGATATCCGACAGCACTTTCTATTCGGGGCAAGACAAAGCCTGGGGATGCCCGATGTGCACTCGCATCCCTTCCATGTCTCGTAGCTTTAGTCTCTGACAGCATGCCTATCCATAATGGTACTTACAGCGCAGCACTGAACACCTGGAATGTAACTGGCGTTTACGACGAGCCAAATGCGGGCTATGGTCTTCCTAACTACGGACCATTGGGTGTTTTTGCGGGGACTGACAGACAACGCCAGAAGGGCAAATTGAAACGAATGCAAGTTATTCCGCTTATCTCGTTGAGGCCAACAAACCCCACAATTTCGCTCTTTTCGCAAAATGGGGGCTTATATAACTATGGCTATGCCAACACCTTTGTGAACCCGTACAGTTTGGCAGATTTCGGATTTGGTACGATGTTCAGAGATTCCCGCCCAGATGGTAAGCGTTCGTACAGCCCTTCGCCATCCAGACCATTTCCGGCCAACATCCTATCTGATGACTTTCTGAAAACCGGGAGCATAAATGGGGACTGGTATCAGTCGTCTCCTGATCTATTACTGCTTCCTGAGGATTTTCAGTCACTAATAGCTAACCAGTCTGCTGGCAACGGGATTGTCAATGATTCGACCGTACCCATTACCGGGCGCTATTTGCAGCTTAATTCCCCCGGCGTGTTTTCAATGGGGACGCGAACCCCCGATGAGGGACAGGATACTTTCGGGCAACGCTGGCCTCGTGGCAAAGGTACGTTTTATCTATTGGCAAAATCAGGAGTGGCCACGACACAGGTATGGCATTTCCAGTGCAACGGGGACTTCGTTACCCCCACTACGGTTAGTCTGACTACGAGTTGGGCGATCTACCCCATTCCATACGATTCTACTGGGTGTAGTACCAGCTCTGGTTTGCACATTTACAGTGACGCCACTACCGCGTCTACCTCTGTACAATTTGCCTTTATCGGGATGGTTCCGCAGACGGATAGCCTCCAGGTAGGTACACTCACCGCCAATAGCCTGACAGCAACAACCTCTAAGGTTACTAACCTGAACTTTACCGAACCAAATTCCGGACTCAGCAATGCAGCGGGACCGCAGAGTCAGTCCGCAGTGTTTGCTGGACCCACTGCTCCATCGTCAACGCCGTATTCTTATTGGCGCATCAAACACGCTGACCCCTGGTGGGGTGGCGCTAGCTGTATTCGCCTTTCACTCCACTATCGGAGGGGCAAACATCGCCACGGGCGGAACAGCTACAGCGCTGTCAACATATCCAAGGCTACCCGGCGTCAAATATGTTTGACGGCAATCTGACTAGCTTCTGGTCGGCCAATGCTGTCTCTCCGCAGTGGATACAGTATCAACTAACGTCAGCACAGCCAGTGCTCGAGATGGTCCTTACGGCACGCGACTCATATGTAGCCCAGGCGCCAACCACATTCACCATACAGGCCAGTAACGATGGTGTGAACTGGAACCCAATGGGATCTTACTCTGTAACGTGGGGCGGGGGATCGCAGCCTAAGCGTAAGCCTTGCACTCGCTGGGCAAGCGAATCCTACTTTCCGTCAACTTGCCATATCAGACTTACCAGCGATTGCGAGCAGCAACCTCAGCGACAGCGCTTCGCTTGCGAAGTTGAGTTCGAGCAACGTATTCACCGCGCAGCAAACGGCGCCGAACTTTATGGGAGTGATTGGGTCGGAGTCGGATATCGCCTTCTCCGCTACGCCGACATTTTCAGCGACGGTGAATCTGAACTACCTGGCGCTGACGGGGAATGTGACTTCGTCGACGCTGGCGGCTGGGGAAAAAACTGGACAGAGCATTAGTTTCGTGCTCTGCCAGGATGCGACGGGCTCGCGTACATTTGCGTGGCCTGCCAATGTACGCGGGGGTATGACGATCGGCAGCACCGCGTCCAAGTGCAGTTCGCAGATGTTCGTATATGCGAACGTTCTATCTAAATGGATCGCTGTGGGCGCGGGGATTACCAACGAGTAGCAGCCAGCGCGGTGGAAGGAAAGATGATCGAGCAATGCCGCGGTTTGGGATACCCCGACTGCGGCAGTGCCTGAGCTTTTAGGGCTAAACAATTTATTGCAATTTTATTCCTGCTTCCATTGCGTATTCCGCATCCGGCAGAGCTTCCGGTACAATCTGATGTGGATGGAGTTGCTTTTGACTCGCGTGGCTGGCCGTTGCGCTTGGCCTGGTAGCTGTGTGGTTCGCGGTGTCGCGATCTACGAGACGCGTTACTAATACCGACTGCAAGAAACAGGTAGTAGCCATTGCGGTTTTGATTTTTGTGCTGCTGCCGATCA
>CAVSAX010000026.1:0-408266 GCA_963725995.1 uncultured Acidobacteriaceae bacterium
ATGTCGTCTACTCGTTCAGTTACGTGCTGGGTTTGGCGGAAGAAATCCGGGCGCTACACCGTACGGTTGCACTCTACGACGAGCTCGTCCATGGCCTCGAGGAGCCTTGGGTGATCAAATTGCGCCGGGATGCCCATGGACACAGTCAGATCGTAATGGCCGATCCAGGCGACATCGACGCCCGGAACGGAGACGATTGCCTCGAGGTTCTCAAACGCCTTTACCGTCTCCACCTGAATGATGACCGGATGTCCTCATTGGCCTGCGCGAAGAAATCGGCACCCCGGCCCGATACAGATCGTGCGCAATCCCCAGCGCCACGCCGCGCCTGCCCTTGGGGCGCATACTTGAGCTGCGCGCACGATCTCTTCCGTCTGCTCTCTTGTTTCCACGCGGGGAACCATCACGCCCCGCGCGCCGAGATCGAGCACGCGCGACAGCGGGGCAAAGTTCAGGTCGGGAACGCGCACCATGGGAACAATGCTGCTTCCGCGGCAGGACGCGATCATCTGCTCGAGCAGGGCTATGTCGCAACGGCCGTGCTCCATATCGAAGATCACGAAGTCCAGCCCGCAGGCATCGCGAGCATGGGCCCGATGCCGGGAGTGAAGAATTCCAGGACCATCTGTCCCAGCAGCAGGTCGCCTCGTTGCAGCCGCCGGCGAAGTTCCGTCATCTGCGCTCTCCTCGTGGCGCCTGCGCAGCTTTGTATCGGGCGAGTTTCGCAGAAATCGTCGGATTCTCGAAGCACATCCGCGGATTCACGACGTCTGCGCGGAACTCTCCACGATAGATCGGCCAGAGCGCCTTCGCAGTCGATGCGCCCCATGTCGCGGAACAGTTCTTCCGTCCATGCAATCGAATGCGACGTGAGGATGACGTTGTTCCATTGTTGTCAGTGGCGAGTCCGCCGCCAAGCGGCTCTTTCTCGAAGACGTCGAGCGCCGCGCCGGCGATCTGGCCGTCTGCAGCGCGTCGAATCAGTGCGGCCTCATTCACGATCGGTCCGCGCGCCGTGTTGATCAGGACCGCGTCCGGCTTCATCAGGGCGAACTGCGTTGTCGCCGATCAATCCGCGTGTCTGCGGATGCGAGAGGGCAATTCACCAGCACGTAGTCGGATACCTGCAGCAGTTCCTCAGGGAAACGAGTTCGACTCCCAAGGCGACGGGCGTGCTGCCGCGCTCGCAAACGGGATCGAAGGCGACGAAATCGGCCGACATCGAACGCATGCAGCAGCCGAACCGCCTCGATGGCGATGTTGCCCAGCCCGATCGTGCCGACCACACGATCGCGCGGCTCGCGGCCCAGGCGATGTGGTGCTTTCGGCCCATCGTCCCTGGCGCACCATCCGGTCTTTCTGCAGGCAGACGATGCGAGAGGGCCAAGAACCAAGAGAACGATTGATTCGGCAACGGGTCGAACCACCCCGCCCGGAGTGATGTAAACGGCAATGCCGTGCTCGTGCACGCGTTGAGATCGACGTTGTCGTAACCCACGCCGCAGCGGCCGATCGCGCACAGCGCGAGACGCCGTCAAGAGACGCGATGGTGACGCGCGGCTTGAGCGAGATGAGCACGTCAAAGCCGCGAGTTGGTCGGCGATATACTCCAGTGCGATATTCACGCAGAAACTCATAGCTGAGGCCCGGAACGCCATCGAATAAGGCAAGCCCGATATCGGGAAAGGCAAGCGTTCCGATCTTCGCGGCGGAAATCTGCGGAAAGACCCGACGCGGAAAGAGGCTGCTGGATCGACGCCTTCGGAGACGGGACGACGTCATTCCTTCAGCTCCAGCACGACAACCCAGTCCTGGAAGATGGGGAACTCCGGCAATTTTCCATGCTCCGCTCGGCATCGGGTGTGATGTCGCCGATCTCTGTCTCAGTCGCATCGCTCGGATTGAAGAAGAACGCCTGATAGGATGCCAGCCTTAAGGATTGCGGAGGCTAGCTCCCGAGTGCGGAGCGGGCATAAACGCGATGACCGCCTCGCCGGGAATCTGCGCGGCAAATGGCTTCCAGTAGTCCTCCTTGGTCCAGCGCGGATCGATCAGTTCGGGCCGCGGCTCCAGTTTCCACCACGAGTAGCGCATCAGAAGCGCCTTGCCGATTCCCAACTGGCCCGAACCGGGCAGCTGCAGCGGCAATATCCCACGCCGGCCCGCCCCACGAGTGTCCGTGCGGCGAAAGGCCGTAGGGCTTCTCGCGCGTATTCACCTGCCAGATGCCGTTCGCGCCGTACGTGTGGCCGCCGGTTCCGCTCAGCAGCGCCGACCAGAACATGAATCGCTGCACTTCCTGCCGGCTCGCTTCCTGGATTCCCTCGTAGCACACTTCGCCGATCAGCACCGGCATCCTCGGGCTTGCGGCGAGTGCAGCGATTCACGGTCTCGATAGTGTTGGGCACGCTCTGGCGGTCGCTGTGCCCGGTCTGCAGCATGTCGAAATCGAGCACCGACGGATCGTCCACGCAATCGCGCGCGCTGCGTCGAAGGGTGAATGGTGATGGGATGATGATGCGGATCGGTCGCGCGCACATAGCGCGCCAGCTCCGTCAGGCCGTGCTTCTGCGTCTCCGCATCCTGCTCTTTGGTTTTGGAAAGGTAGTAGGGCATCGTGCCTTCTCCGGCCAGGCACCAGACAACCGGATACGCGCTCCAGCGTGCGATCAGGTAACGCCAGTGTTTCTTCACCTTGTCCATGCCCATGCGGGGAATGAAGTATCCCCAGAAGCCTACGATGCAGGCGGCCAGACCGTGATCGGCGAGGTACTGGATGCGCACGTCGGCCATATCGAAATACGCCGGATTGATGCGCGAGAAATCGCGCTCCCACGGGATATCCCGCTTCGTTCGCGCCGCGCTCGTCAAACGGCTCCATGTCGGGATAAAGTCCGGCCACGATCTGCACCATGGTGAAGCCCTTGCGCACGCGATCGGCGGTCAGCGTCTCGAAGCCGTCCGGCCAGCTGAAGGCGCTTGCATAAGCCCATCCACCACGTATCGCCCAGCCAGAAGAACGGCGTGCCGTCGGCATGCTCAAAGTGACGGCGATCCGCAGCGATCTTTAAGACCCCGTTTTTGTAGTGGGGATTCCGCCCCGCGTAGGGCTCAGCCTGAACGCTACCGCTCTGTCCGTGGAGATCACTATTCGACATGTCGGTGCAGATGGTTCGGAACTTGTATGTTCCGGGAGTTTGAGGCGCGTAACGAACGCGCCACGTGGATCCTCCTGCCCAGAATGCGGGCACGCGTTCTTCCCTGCCAGACGGCGTGACAACAACGACGTCGAGATCGACTTGGTTGAAAGGGTCTGTGTATTGCTTTCCGCTGGTGTAGGACCATTCAAACGGGACGCCAGTAGAGGCGATTCGTACCTGCCCAGAGGCTCTGGTAGTTGCCGCGGTAATGGCCAGCGCTTTGCAGAACGAGCGTCTGGACATGGCGTGGAGCATGCACTCATCTCCGGAGGGGATCAAGTCAAGCCCCCCGATAGTAAGCAGCTACCGGTAAGCTGTCAAGCCGCCGCTCCGAGATCTGATCTCGTCAGTTTTCATCCAACTTTCTGCCATCAAACGTATCTCAACACTCGCCGGATCAGAAGCTTCCGGGTCCAATATGCCGAACATGTCACCCGCAAGATGCTGAAGGGGTGCAGCCACGCCGCATAGAAGCCAGGCGCACAACGAGGGAACATCAGCGCAAGCACCAAACAATGGGTGATGACATAAACGCCTTGCTTGTGAACGCTCGCCTTGTCTAGATATTTAAATGTTTGGTGGACCTGGTCGGGATCGAACCGACGACCTCTTCCATGCCGTAGTCCCAACGTTAGGCTTTTCAATAACTTACAAGATCCCGGTGGCTGCCTAAATCCTTGTAAGCTAGTACCACCCTGAGAACGAACGTATCGCAAAACGTATCGCATTTGGGCGACTAATTTCTTAGCTCGGCAGAAAACCTCGTCGCGCCCGGATCTCCAGGCGCAGTTCTTCGCGAAGCGCCTTGCTCTTTTTGAGCCGCTTGAAGAACTCCTCCAGGACGCTCACCACGATCGCATTCACGCTGACGCCTTCCTCTTCGGCCCAGGCTCGGATCACGGATCGCGCCTCGGCCCCAACATGCAAAAGTTGGGGTTTGGATAGCGGAAGCCCGGCCTTGCGAGTCTGCGTGATCGTTACATCTTTTCGTTCGACATTACGGAGGGCGAAAAGAACCACCCGCGAAAGATCGCCGGCTACGCGCGCCTCTTCCGTGACCGCCTCCCGGAGATCGATTGGGAGGCGCAGAGTCATCCCGGCTCGGTCTTCCGTCCACCGCTGCCCTTCGCGGTTCACGTTTCTAACGATTTTCTTTGTTGCCAACCAATCCCTCTTCCTAGTGCGAGTCATCGGCGCAGTCGAAGGACGGCGACCTCAATTCAAATCTCACCGTTCTGTTTTCTCTGATTCTATTGAAATGAAACTTTCAACAGAAGAGGCAATCTTACGGTAAAGGGGCGGAGGTTCGCTCGATGACCGGCCGTCCCGCTGACTCATTTATGATGAGGACGCATGTTTGGAGCTTCCTTTCAAGAATGAGCGACCTAAACGAGGGCCTGTACGACCAGCTCGTCACTCGCGGCGTTCGTGAGTCCCTCGATCTGCAAGCCACCCTTGGCCTGAAATCGTTGGTTGAAGCGATCGAAGAGAACGATCACCCGGATTATCTCGCACGTCACCTAATTCGACAGATAAAGGCCGCCCTTCGTGGATTACCTGCGGAAGACCGTAATCGTCGACAGATCGACCTGGCGAACTCTCTTTTGGACTTCGTGCGAGATCCGGCAGGCGCGATCGAATTAGATCCTGTCGATGTACCTGGCCAAGTTCTTCGCGCTATCTACCGCGGCGCTGATGCGCCAAAGCCGCCATCCACGCCCCTTAGCGTTACTAGCCTGCTCATGAACGCGCTGGATGAACCTCGTCTCGGCTTCGAACTTGAACGCGAAATGGCCACCGCCGATCGCGTATTTATGGTGGTCAGCTTCATCCAGTGGCGCGGGTGGCAGCGACTCAAAGGTGCATTTCACGAACTCGCGGCCCGCAAGGTTCCAATTCGACTCCTCACGACGACTTATATTGGAGCCACCGATTTCCGAGCTATCGAGGAAATTTCGCGGCTGCCGAATGTCGAGTTGCGAATCTCACTGGATGGACGTCGGCGACGTCTCCATGCCAAATCATGGCTGTTTCAGAGGGACAATGGCTTCAGCAGCATCTATGTCGGTTCTGCCAACTTGTCTGGACCCGCTCTTGAAGACGGAATCGAATGGACAGTAAAGCTGAGCGAAGTGGAAGCACCTCACATTGTCGAACGCTTCCGCGGAGCGTTCGACTCCCTCTGGTGTGATGAGGAATTTGAGCGAGTTCCGACCAGATGATGAAGAATTTTGCCGGCGGGTGAAGCTGTCATTGGAGTATGCGAAGCGCGGGCCGGGAAGCCGCGACTCCGGACCACCAGTGTTCTTTGATCTTCGGCCGCATCCTTACCAACAAGCCACCCTCGATCAACTTGAGACAGAACGGATCGACAAAGGGCATTTCCGCAATCTCGTCGTCGCCCCTACAGGGACGGGCAAGACGCTGATCGCGGCTTTCGACTATGCGCGGCAACCCTTCTCCGGACCTAGGCCGAGGCTCCTGTTTCTAGCGCACCGAGAAGAGTTACTGCGCCAGGCCCGCGATCGCTTCCGCCACGTATTACGTGACGAGTCTTTTGGAGATTTGTTAGGGGGCGGAGAAGAACCGAGCAGTTACGAGCACTTGTTCGCGACGATTCAGAGCTTTCGAAGCCGAGGTCTGCTCGAATCCCTGGGCGCGACACATTGGGAATACGTCGTGCTCGACGAAGCACATCACGTGCCAGCGGAGAGCTATCGCGAGATCGTCGCTTCTTTGCGGCCGCGCATTTTGTTGGGACTGACCGCTACCCCAGAGCGCATGGACGGGGAGAGCATCCTGCCGTGGTTCGAAAATCGAATCGCCGACGAGATGCGTCTCTGGCATGCAATTGAGCGCCAGTATTTGGTGCCATTCGACTACTACGGTGTTCACGACGGCACCGACCTAACTGGACTTTCCTGGAGCCGCGGTTCATACGCCATCGGCGAACTCGAACAACGGTACCTGGGCAATACGCGGCGGGCGAACCTAATCATAAGGGAGTTTTGCGAATTCTATGGCGACTGGCGTCTTGCGCGAGGACTGGGGTTCTGCGTCAGTATCGCCCACGCCCAATTCATGGCTGAGTCGTTTCGTCAGGCAGGGATACCTGCCCTCGCTATTACCAGTGAATCCACTGATGACGAGAGGGCGCAGGCCGCCACGCGATTGCGCAATCGAGAGGTGAACGTTCTATTTACCGTTGATCTCTTTAATGAGGGGGTCGACATCCCGGAGGCAGATTGTGTCCTTTTTCTGAGACCGACAGAGAGCTCAACCGTCTTTCTCCAACAATTAGGGCGCGGACTTCGTCTGGATACAGGCAAGACGACTTGCCTCGTCCTGGATTTCATTGGAAACCAGAGGCGAGAATTCCGATTTGACCAGAGGTTCCTTGCTCTGTTCGGCGGAACGCGCCAGCAAGTAATTCGGCAGATTGAGACGGGGATCACACGGCTGCCCGGCAACTGTTACTTCCGGCTCGACAAAGAGTCCAGAAAAGTAGTCTTGGAGAATTTGAAAGCACAGCTGCAGGTGAGTCGGGCTCGGATGGTCGCGGAGCTAAGCGCCTTAGCTGGTCACCTCGGACGGCGGCCTACACTGATCGAATATCTTGCCGAAACACACTATGAGCTTTCAGACGTTTACAAGCCTTCGATCGGTGGTTGGTATGCGCTCCTCAATGAAGGACGGTTCCTTGAAGACCCGCCGACGGAAGCCGACGTTCTTTTGTCGAAGCGTTTCCAGCTCTTGCTTCACATCGATTCGCCCCGCCGGCTGCGATTTTACCTAGATCAATTGGCCGGGAGACACGTTGGTCTTAAGACGATTCCGCCTTTGGAACAGCGCATGATCCAAATGCTCACCTTTCGCCTATTGCAGAGCGAGGCGCGACAAGCGGACACCGATTGGGACGCCGGATTGGTGCGCCTCCAGCAAAACAACTCGGCTAGAGGTGAGTTACAGGAACTCTGCGAAGCACTGTTGGATCTCGTGAAGCTGCATACCGACGAAAGTCCGCTGATGGATGAATGTCCTCTCTTCCTCCATCGGCAATACACGCGCGATGAGGTGCTGGTTGGACTAGGTCTGCCAAATCTTGTTGGAACGCGTCAAACCCAGACCGGCCGTCTTTGGATTGAAGCATCAAATACGGAAATCTTCTTTGTGACGCTAGACAAGTCCGAGAAAACTTTTTCTCCCTCAACCCGCTACGAAGACTTCGCGCTGAGTCCTACCCGATTTCATTGGCAATCCCAGAGCACTACCGGTGAGAACTCTCCTACCGGTCAGAGGTACTCACGTCAACGGGAGAATGGCGCTAGCTTCCTCTTATTCGTGCGGCCGAAGAAGGGTGATTCGTTCATATTCCTCGGACCTCTGCGATATGTTTCGCATTCAGGAAGCCGGCCAATGAGCATTTACTGGGACTTAGATTTCGCTATGCCTGCCTGGTTCTTCGAGCTTTGCGCCTCACTGCGTGCGGCCTAAACGAGGAGCGCTTTAGAAAGCAGGTCGATGGTTTACCTTTTCGCCTGGCGTGACAATTTTTTGAGTAATGTGTCCAGAGGCATGATCTCTGTCTTTGCGTCGTGCTTGTAGCTCTCCTGTCCTGGGTAAACGACGATCTGATGGTTGGCTTTGACGTCGGCGCAGCCAATATAAAAACCCTTACTCGGCTTCGGATCGCTAAGCGAACGCTTCATCTCGATTGCCCATCGCTCATTTGGCGCGGTCTCCAAAACCAGGTCAATCTCAGCTCCGACAGAGGTGCGGTAAAACCATGCCTGTGTGTTGGCCGGTACCGCGCTCAAGATGTTCTCTATGACCATTCCCTCCCAGCTCGATCCGACCACCGGATGCCCCAATAAGGTCTCCTGATCGCGTATCCCCAGCAGCGTATGCAGAAGTCCGCTATCCCGCACATAGACCTTTGGGGAGCGCACAAGACGCTTGCCGACATTGGAAGCCCACGGCTGCAGACGACGCACAAGCAGGAGGTCAACCATGATGTCGAGATATCTGCCGACCGTTTGGCCGCTGATTCCCAAGCCCGCCGCAAGCTGCGCCGCGTTCAGCATCTGGCCCTGATTGTGTCCGAGCATCTGCCAAAAGCGGTGAAGCGTCTCGGCTGGAACGCGTGGACCTAACGAGGGAACGTCTCGTTCCAGATAGGTCTGGATGAAGGCCGCGCGCCATTCGAAGCTCTGAACTTCGGTTTCCGCGAGAAAGCTGTCTGGGAAGCCGCCACGCACCCAAAGAGCCTGGCCGGCATTGGGGGAGAAACCAACTACTTCGCTTTCCAGGAACGGGGTCAGCTCCATATAGGCGATTCTGCCCGCAAGCGTCTCCGCAGATTGCTGCAAGAGATCAATAGAGGCCGATCCGAGTAAAAGGAACTGTCCGGTGCGTTTCCCTTTTCGCTTTCTCCGGTCGATCAAGCTACGCAGAGTTTGAAAGATTCCTGGAAGACGGTGGATCTCGTCCAGGATCACGAGCCGATCTTCGTAATCGGAAAGGTAGAGTTCTGGGTCCGCAAGCTTGGCACGATCTGAAGGAAGCTCCAGGTCGAGGTACAACGCTGAATTGTCAGCCTCGCTGGTGAGACTGAGTGCAAGCGTTGTTTTGCCAACCTGCCTGGGCCCGAGCAAAGCAACGGCGGGAAACTGACCTAAAAGCTGAAGGAGCCGGGTTTTGGCTGCACGCTGAATCATACCTTGCAATTATTCCACAACGCGGAAGAAATGCAAGGTAAATCTGCGTCCTCTGCAAGCCCGTACATTTCGGATGCAATCTCCAAGACGAGTTCGAACAGGCTGCAGCAACACCCACTGGCGTGCGCATCGCGTTCAGATCACTCGTGACCGCGACGAATGCGAAGGGCTTGGTGGCCGGGCAAGCAGAGCTCGAAGCCTGCAATTTGCACCGAAAATGTGCAATTTGAATGTGACGCACATTGGCCTCTTTAAAGGTACATATGTGCGGCAGGATATCTCCCACAAAACAAACTGGATAGAAGAGCAAAACCCTCAAAGTGCGTCTGCGCTTTATGTTCCACTACCGCTCTTTCCCTGAAAGACATCTCGAACCACAGCGTTCCTCCACCGCTCTCCGAGCCTCAGAAAGCGCAGTCTTCGACCGCAACAAAAGCCGCACTCTGGCAGACAAAGTCTCATTCACCCTCACCGCTTCTTGACGATGAGGGAAAGTGCTGCCGAATGCTGCCTTGTGCTGCAAAGTGAGGGAAGGTGAGGGCCGTCAAAGAGATAAATGGACGACCATCTTGCATGAATGACAAATCCAATGGCAAACTCTTATTGAAATGTACTCGTCAATAAATAGCGAGGTGGCTGAGGTGAGCGCACTCGTTGAACGGCTCCGAGCAAGAACGGATCTCCTTCCGCTCAAGGCCAGGGGACTGAAGAGGTTTGCTGTTGAGTTGAACGCCATCTCAGAAGTCGGTCTGCCCTGGAAAGCGGTTTGGCGGATATTGCGAGATGTGGGCTACCAGGGGACATACCGGCAGTTCGTGGCGATGGCGAATCGGCTTACAGGTAAGCCTAGCCGGACCAGGACGAAGACCAAGAACCTCCCTGCGCCGACCGCAGAAAGGCGATCACAGCCCGCCGCCGCGCCCGTAGCGAATCAGGGTACCGGGCAAAATAACAAACCCGAATGGCAGATCCGAAGAGAAGAGGAAATGGCGAGATTGGATCGCCACGCGGAGGAGAACCGGGCCAGGGATGCCCAGCTCAGTCGACCGAAGCTCTTCAAGCCTACGCCGTTCGAGGGCAGACGTGAGGAATGATCGAACTTCAATTGAAAGCCAAGGAAAGCAGTGTTGTTCGCATTGCAAATGTCCAGATGAGGTGAGAGATGGAACTCCTGAATACTCCCACGACGCACGAACCGTTTGTCGCCCCTGAACGTGCCGCGGCTTTCCTGGCCCTGTCACGGAAGACTGTGCTCAAACTGGCCCGGAGAGGCGACCTGCCGGCGCATCCCGTAGGTCGCGGAGTGCGCCAGATGTGGCGATTTCGCCTCTCGGAGCTCTCTCGGTGGTTGGAGTGTGAAGCGGTAAAATTGGACCAGCCATCGGGGTCGGAATGAGAGGAATGTCTCTTGAATCGACCACGGTATCAACACGGCTTTTTCAGCCGTCATCAGCGCAAGAAGGGGCCGGAAGTCTGGGTTTATCGATGGCGGGATATTGACGCCAAAGGCAAACCCAAGATGCGTGCTCTTGTAATTGGTTCAGTGAAGCAGTACCCAACGGAAACGGCGGCATGGAAGGCTGTTTCGACACTGCGCCTCGACGTTAACCATCACACCTCCCGTCCTGAAGGCTTGCCGGAAACATTCGAGCAATTGGTAGAGCATTACCGGTTGATCGAATTGGATCTGGAAAAAGAATCCGAGCGGAAGGTCGTACAGACGAAGCAGACCTACGCTGTTTATCTGAAGGCGAGAATCGTTCCGCGTTGGGGCCATTACCGTCTTCGGGAGATCAAGGCAGTGGCAGTAGAGCGGTGGCTTGGCTCCATCGACGATTTAGCGAATGGGACCAAAGCGAAGATCAAGGGCATCATGAGTGAAGTCTTTCAACACGCGATCCGCTACGGCTGGCTCAAGGATGGAGAGAACCCCATCTTTGCCGTCCGCCAGAGCACCAAGCGGAAGCGGGTCACGGAACCGTTGGAAGTGACGGAGTTCCGTGCGCTCATGCTGGAGTTGCCGCAGAAGATGCGCGTCATTGGCATCGTGGCGGCGACAACAGGGACTGCGCATTAGCGAAGTCCTGGGCCTGAAGTGGATGGACATCGACTGGAAGACGTTGCAGATGGACGTTACCCGGTCGGTCGTGGACGGCATTGTCGGGAAGTGCAAAACGGAGACCTCCCGCAGGCCGGTTCCCATCGATGAGTTCACCACTGCCGAGTTGCTGGCTTGGAGGAGGGAAACTTGCTACGCCGAGCCGGAGGACTGGGTTTTCGCGAGCGAACGAGTCCAGGGCAAGATGCCGCCCTGGGCCGATACGCTTCTGGATCGCTTCCTGCAACCTGCCGCAAAGCGGGCCGGAATCACGAAGTGGGTCGGCTTCCATACTTTCCGGCACACCTACTCAACGCTGCTCAAAGCCAACGGGGAAGATGTCAAAGTGGTGCAGGAGTTGATGCGCCACGCCAACATCTCCACGACGATGAACATTTACACAAAGGCTCTGACGTCAGCCAAGCGAGAGGCTCAAAGCCGGGTGGTCGATGTTCTTCTGGATCGTTCGAGGAATGTCGTAGAAAGTGCTGCGGAGGGTGCAGCATGAGAACCAACGTATCGAAAGCGTATCGCGTTTTTCTTGCCGAATTCGCTAAGTTGTTGGGTTTATTGGTGGACCTGATCGGGATCGAACCGATGACCTCTTCCATGCCATGGAAGCGCGCTCCCAGCTGCGCCACAGGCCCACTCTTGGGGGTACTTACAGTATTCTCGTTGACAAGGTGAGATTCGTCAAACCCTCACCACAAACGCCGCGTCTCAAAAAGCCGGCGACGGAGCAGGTAAGCTGAATGAACATGATGCTCATACCCTCATCACTTTTCCCCAATAGCAGCAGGTCTGCCGCACGCGCCTTCGCATTCGCGGCCCTGCTGGCATGCTGCTCAGCCCTTGCCCAGCAGGATGCGGCAACTCCGCCTCCTCAGCCCGCCGCTGCACCCGTCGCGCCAACCGGCCCGCTGCACATCGCCACGGAAGATGTGCGCGCCCCCGCCGATCATCTCGGCCAGACCCTCTCCACCCTCAATGTCGCAAAGTGGAAGGCGCCGCAGGAATTAAAGGGGCAGACCCAGGCCGACATCGCATCCATCCAGCGCAACGTCAAAACCACCCTCCCCGAACTACTCGATGCAGCCAAGGCCGACCCGACCAAGGTCGCTCCCGCCTTCGCGGTCTATCGCAATATGAGCGCCCTCTATGACGTGCTGCTGCGCATCGCCGAAACCGCCACCCTCGCCGGACCGCAGCAGGACGGAGCCACCCTCGAGGACGAACGCCGCCGCATTGAAGCAGCAAGAAAATCGCTCGGCGCCTCCATCCTCGACGCCGCCACCGCGCAGGATGCCTCAATCGCCTCTTTGCGCTCGGCCAATACTGAGCTCATGGCCAAACTCGCCGCCGTCGAAACTCCCCCGAAAAAAGTTGTCGTGAACGATGGCCCTGCCGCCACCACGCCACCCAAAAAGAAGAAAAAACCTGTAACTCCCGCGACCACGCCTGCAACTCCGCCGGCCGCACCTGCTGCCGCAAAATAAGATCGACGGGACCAGTACAGAAACTGTCACGAAGCTCGATGCTCGGCCCAAATCATATGGGAAAATTTCTCGCCACTGAGAGAGATAAGCTCATGCACCCTCCCGCGCGTCTCAGCCTCTCCGCAGCCAGTCTCTCCTTCGTACTCTTCTTCACCGCGTGCCAGCAGCAGCCCGTGGCCCCGCCGCCCTCGCAGGCCGCGAGCCCGGCCCCGGCGCCCGTGCCTGCAGCGGAGATAGCTGGCACTCCCGCTGGAACCGTGATGACGCCGGAGTACGCCGCAACCGTGGCACGATTCGCCTACATCTGGGGATGGCCCCTCGTGAACAATCTCAACCGCTCCATTGGCGTCAAGGATTTGCCCGGCCCTGGCCGTGTCGGCGGAGTAATTCCCGCGTCGCCTCCGGGCCATGTCTCCATGCTCACGGATTACATCAGCGCAGAAGAGCACTTCGTCACCTGCCCCAACCAGGACACGGTCTACGGCGCAGGCTATCAGCGCACTCGACACCATCCCTGTCGTCATCCAGGTGCCCGACTTCGGCAACCGCTTCTACACCTATCAAATCGCAGACGCGCGCACGAACTCGTTCGGCCAGATCGGCAAGCAGTACGGAACCAAGCCCGGCTTCTATGCACTGGTAGGACCGAACTGGAAGGGCACGATCCCCGCGGGCATCACCGGCGTTCTGCATTCGCCGACTGATCTCGTTGCCATCTTCCCGCGCGTCTTCCAGGACGACACTCCCGAAGACAAGGCAGCGATTCAGCCTCTCCTGAACCAGATCGTGGTCTACCCGCTTTCCGAGTTCGACGGCAAGATGAAGACGATGGACTGGAAGAAGACGCCGGACTTCCCCGCTCCGCCCTCCACCGGTGGCGAGACGAAGTGGGTGATCCCGGAGAAGTTCTTCGACGAGCTTCCCATCATCCTCAAGCAGGTTCCGCCGATGCCTGGCGAGGAGGCGCTCTACGCCACCTTCCAGTCTGTGCTCGACGCCGCCGCGAAAGACCCAAAGCTGAAGCAGGTGCTAACGCAAACTGCGGTGGCCGCGGAGAAGGAAGTCGTCTGCGCCGCTCTTCGACTTCCACAACAATGGAAGGCCCGTGGGCAACGGATGGACCTCGCCGTCCAACGGCGCGAACTGGGGCTACGACTATCTCTCGCGGCGGCGACGGCGAAGTCGAACATGTACGACAACGCGCCGCAACGAGACGCGCTACATCTACACGGACTTCGATTCGACGAATCAGCGCCTCAATGGCGCCCATGCCTACACAGTGACATTTCCGCCCGGGCAGACGCCCCCCGTCGATGGCTTCTGGTCGCTCACCCTCTACAACAAAGAGCATCTTTTCGCGCCCAATCGCTTGGGCCGCTACTCGCTCGGCACCAAGAGCAAGTCGATGAAGCAGAATGCAGACGGCTCGCTCACCATCTACGTGCAGAACACTTCACCGGGGGCGGCAAGGAGACGAATTGGCTGCCCGCGCCGAAGGACGATTTCTCACTCTACATCCGCGCTTACTGGCCGAAGGCCGAGATCACCGAAGGCAAGTGGATTCCGCCGCACATCGAACGGGCGAAATAAACTTCGTCGTCGATTCAGTAGACGCTACTTCATTCTCTCCACATCGCTCGGCACCCAGGCCTTGTCAAAGAATTCTTGCTTGGGCCCATACAGTCCCAGAATCACGAAAAATCCCTTCTTCGGGACCGTGCGAATCCAGTTCTTGCTGCCATTCGCCGGAGCCTCGGGACCAAAGTAGATATCCGTCGAGCCATCAGCGTTCATCGCGGGCTTGTCCATCGTATTGATCGACGGAAATGGCTGACCATTATCGAGCCCCGAGGCGGTCTGCGGATCGTACGCCGTCACCGACCAGAAAAGTGCGGCAGGAATATCTTTCGGTAAATGTAATTGGTAGCGATTCTCTCCCATTAAAAAGTCGCCGCTGGCATCTTTGTAGGTTGTGGGATACTTCGCACCAACATTCACCATGCTGGCCGCCATGCCCGGGCTCGGTGGAGTAGGCATACGTGAAAAGCCCGTTCGCGGGTCAATGTAATTGAACGTCTCGCCGGTGAAGGTGGCGTTGCCCGGAAACACATTGATCCATTTGCGACCCTTGTACCAGTAGCCGTTCGTGAAGGTGCGTCGGCGAAGGGTCGTAGCTGGTGCCGTGTCCGATCTGCGTGGCAGTTCGCGCCGCCAGATCAAGCAACTCTCTCATGTGAGCATCAGGCTCAAAGTTCTCGCCCTTGATAATTCCGATGGTGGCCAGCATGCCGCGCATCTCGTTATCGGCCGGATCGGCATACTCATACTGAATGAAGCGATCGAGAACGTCGAACGCCTTGCCATCCGTCGCGTAAAGCAGATCCGCCGGCTTGGCGGAGGCATTTGGAAACTGCATGGCCTTGGCGGAGCTTTCTTTCCCCAGCGGATAAATCCTGGTCTGCTCCATCACCTTGACCGGCCCTTCCAATTGCTTCGGATCCTTAAAGAAGCCCCGCCAGAACACGAAGACCCCATAAGTGCGCGACCGAAACGTCAGGTAGCCTTCCGGTATCGCGCCTTGATAGTCAGGAGGCAGCAGCAGGTACTTCGCTCCCTTGCCGTGATCCGGTCCCGGAAGCCCCACATCTCCGCACCATGTCCTGCCCTCAATCGCCTCTACTGAGCAGATCGGCCGCTGAAAAAAGTCGTCGAGAATACCCTGCAGTCCCGGAGGAACTTCTATCACCAACGGCCCGTCGTCCTTCAAATCCACGTACCCCATGGCGTAGATGACATCTGAATTGGGTGTCGTCACCAGTGTCTTCGCGTTCAGCCGATCCTTGAAAATCGGCAACACGTTGTAGCCCGCGCCGAAAGCCCTTTCAGAGCCGTCTTTCATCCCATACATATTCAGCACCGGCTGTGCCCACAGGTAGCTCTGCACGGCTCTCTGAAAAACCAGCTCATCCTTTAGCTGCTCAACGGACGCCTTGCTCGGGTAGCCCCCGGGGAAGGGTATATTCGCCAACTGGTCGTAACGCGAGTCCTGGGCGAAAGATATCGCACCCACAGCCAGCAAAATTCCAAGCATCGCCACCAGTCGGCAAGCTTTAAGATTCGCCCATCCACTTCTAACCATTGACTACCTCCAACTTCGCAACTACGCTACAGTTCCCATGCAGTCGTGGGGTTAAAGAATCAAAGAACGCTGATTATAGGAAAATGCTCCTGAGTTTGTAACGGGCCATGTATCTGGCGTCACAGACCGCATCGTAGTAAAAGGTTTATTTTCACTGAATCCACAAATGGCAGGAACAATGCACAGGGTATCCGGTGTCTAAGTCACTATAGGAATGGGCGCTATACCCCATTCCAGCAGATAGAAATGCTTTCTTTTCCTGTGAAAGTTCCTATCGGCGACACTCGTGCTTCCTGTTACTGTGGAGGAAAATCTACATGCAAGCGGGAACTGTCTTGGGTAACCTGGCGAGTGTAATAGGAATTCGGCCGGAAGAAGCTGACCTTGTCTCTGAACTGCAAGCTGGATCAGAGGATGCATACGCGTGGCTGATCGCCACCTATCACCAGCAGATCTATTCGCTGCTGGCCCGCAGCATCGTCAACCCCGCCGACGCAGCCGACCTCACCCAGGAAGTCTTCCTTAAAGTATTCCGCGGCATCGGCAACTTCCACGGTGATGCCAGCCTCCAGACCTGGATCTATCGCATAGCCATCCATGAAGCTTCCAACCAGAAGCGCTGGTGGTGCCGCCATCAACGTCAGGAAGTAACTATCGAGTCAGAAGTCGGCGACCAAAATGATGGTCACTCCGTCTGTATCAAAGACACCCTGCTCGATGAGCACGAGTCGCCCTTCGAACTCGCTGCCCATGAGGAAATTCGAGCACGCGTTGAGATGGAACTCAGAGACGTGCCGGAACCGTTTCGGACCGTCGTCATCCTGCGCGATATCGAGGGCCTGGGCTACGAAGAAGTCGCCGAAGTCCTCGGCGTGAATCTGGGTACCGTGAAGTCCCGTCTGATGAGAGGACGCGCTCATCTGAAAGCAAGGCTGTCCACATTCGCCGCGGCGGCGGCCAAACGTCCAGTACGTTCCCAGCCGGAGGGAATCTCACTTTCCCCCTGCTCTGAGGAGGCCAGATGAGTGCTTGCGGAGCAATTCGCGCGCAGTTCTCGAGTTACCTCGATGGAATGACCACGGGCAGGGCCATGCAGCAAATAGCGGCTCACCTGGAAAAATGCAGCGCTTGCGCAAACGAATTTGACGAATGGCGAAACATGCAAAGTGTCCTCGCAAAGTTGGGCCCCGCTAAGGCCCCTGCAGACCTTGCACTCCGCCTGCGCGTCGCTATCTCGCAGGAGCGCGCCAAAACTCCCCGGCACGACTTCGCACGCCTTCAGGTCGCATGGGAGAACACCATCGCGCCCTTCCTGCTCCAGGCTTCAGCCGGATTTGCCAGCACCGTGCTGCTCGTCGGTACCGTTGCCCTGTTGGTAGGCATGTTCGCAACACCAGAGCCAGTCGAGGCCCGCGACGAGCCTATCGGCCAGGCCACCGCCCCCCGATTCCGCTACACCGCCAGTCAGGATGCCGCTGCTATTGGAGATCGTGACAACCCGGTGGTCGTCGAAGCCTATGTCAATGGCGAAGGGCAAGTCTATGACTTCCACATCGTCTCCGGGCCACAGGACAGTGCCACCCGCTCTGAGCTGGAAAACCTCCTGCTCTTCAGCGTCTTTGAGCCTGCCCGCAAATTCGGCCAGCCGGTCCGGGGAGTAGTCGTCCTCTCCTTTGCCGGTGTCGACGTTCGCGGCTGAGACCGGTTTGACCCTTGCATCCGCACTGCTTAGACTGATTAGGACTCCTACCATGTCTAAGCAGTGTCGCAAATCCTCGTCTTCTTTCCTCAGGCTCACCTTCGCAGGTTCCCTCGTCATCGCATTATTGTCGCTGCCCTTTGCGCCTCGCTCAGCCGCACAGGAGCCAGCGCCGCCCCATAGCTCGTCTTCCTCCTCCTCCTCAGCCGCACCCGCCGACTCTGACAACCCCTCCGATATCCCCGAACCGCCAGATCCAACGGCTCCCCCTGCGCCTCGGCGCGTCGAAAAGCCGCCAGCCCTCATCGATCCCGCCGGCCCGGCCATCAGCCTCGTCACCAGTGAGTCTTTGTTCACCGTCGCCGCCGGCCTCAACGCCTGCGGATACGACGACGAACTCGAGGCCTCCGACCCCGTGCGAGTGCACGTTCGCGCGCAGATGACTGCCGCATTGCAGGCCTCGGAAGAAGCGCGCACTGCCCGCGATAAGCTCTGCCTCTATATCGCGCAGCACCGCCTCTCCAGCAGCAGCCGCGACCTGGCGCAGTATATCTCCCTCGCGCTCTATCTCACGCCGCCGCCCGAGCTCGCCACCAGCGTACCTCTGCCCGATCTGCCGCCGGATTCAACCCAGATCGTCGAGATCCTGCCGCTGCTCCGCGCCTTCGCCGAGGCTGTCGACCTGCACCTCATCTGGACCTCAAACCACGTCGCATACGACGATGTCGTCAATCGCCTCCACGATCCGCTCACAAAAATGATCCTCACCACCAGTGTCTATTTGAAGATGCCCACCAGTAACTACGATGGGCGGCGCTTCGTGGTGGTGCTTGAGCCTCTGCTCGCGCCCTCGGCCATCAATGCGCGCGTTTATGCCACGGACTACGTCGTCGTCGCCTCCCCCGTAAACGGCGCGATCCGCATGCGCGACGTCCGCCATACTTACCTGCACTACGAGATTGAGCCGCTGCTTTTTGCCCGCTCTTCCTCCACTGACCGCCTCCTCCCCATCCTCAAGTCCGTTCGCGGCGCTCCGCTCGACTACGTCTATCGCAGCGACATCGTCACCCTGGTCATCGAATGCCTCGTCCGCGCGATTGAGGCCCGAACCATGGATACAGGTATCCCTGTCTATGTCGCGCCCCCCAACGCGCATCACAGCGACATGGCAAAGATCGAGCACGACCGCAATGAGAGTCAGCAGAAGGCTGAAGCTGTCCGTCAGCAGGCAGTCAATGACGCCATGATCCATGGCTTCGTCCTCACCGCCTACTTCTACGGCGCCATGAAGCAATTCGAGTCCGACCCCGCCAGCCTCAAAGACAGCTTCGGCGAGATCATTTATGGCATGGACGTCGATGCCCAGGTGCGCAACATCAAGAAAATTGAATTCGCGTCGGAAGGCTCGCAGGATGTCCTGCGCCGCGTGCCCCGCCAGCTTCGCGGGCTCGACCTGGCCGAACTCAAGCTCATGCAGGGTGACTCC
Organism: uncultured Acidobacteriaceae bacterium; assembly: GCA_963725995.1. Lineage (GTDB taxonomy): Bacteria > Acidobacteriota > Terriglobia > Terriglobales > Acidobacteriaceae > JANXZS01. The sequence goes on from CAVSAX010000026.1 coordinate 18,836, forward strand.
GCCGCCGCCGCCGCCCTGGCTCAGCAGGCTCTCGCGCAACAAACCGCCGACCCCGCCCGCGCCAACTTCATCCTCGCCCGCTGCGCCATCCAGAGCCACAATACCCAGGCCGCCGTCGATGGCTTCGAGCAGACCATCCAGCTCTCCAAAGATCCAAGAATGCTGGCCTGGTCGCACATCTATCTCGGCCGCATCTACGATATCAACGACCAGCGCGACGAGGCCGTCGAGCAATATAAAGCCGCCCTCACCGTTCGTGATGGCCAGGCCGACACCAAACAGGCCGCCGAGAAGGGAATCAAGGAGCCCTACGCCGTGCCCACTCGTCCCGCAGCCCAGGGCACCCCGGCGCCGCCCGCCCAAAGCACCCCGCCCCCCGCCGCCAAACCCTGATTGCCCCGCGAACGCACCCCGGCCGCGATAAAATGAAAATGCAGCATTCTCCTGTAACCAGGGGGATGCCCGGGGACCTCGCAACCCCTGAAAATGCTTTACAGTAAGCGAATGGACGGCGCATGGGGTCTCTGACCGAGATCGAGCAGCTTCTGGGACACACCTTCAGCAGAAAAGCCCTGTTGAAGAGGGCCTTGACTCATAGCTCCCTGCCCGCGGAATTAGCCGCGGAGCACGCCCACAATCTGGCCGCTGGGCTGCCTGCCAACGGCAGTCGTGAGCCCGATCCGGAATCAGATAATGAGCAGCTTGAGTTCCTTGGCGATGCCGTTCTCGGCCTCCTCGTAGCCGCCACGCTCTATAACCGGTTCCCTGAGCTGAACGAGGGCGAACTTACCCGCCTGCGCGCTAACTTGGTCAGCCGCAGGCACTTGGGACAGGTGGGAGCCACCCTGGACCTGGGCCGCTTCATGCGGCTCGGCAAGGGAGAGGAACGCAGCGGCGGAAGAAAAAAGGCTGCCCTACTGGCCAATTGCATGGAAGCCGTCATGGGTGCCCTCTACCTCGACGCCGGACTCGAAGGGGCCGGCAAATTCGTAGAGCGCACAGTTGTTGCGCCTTTTGCCGCTGAATTGCGTCAAAAACTACATAAGGACGGCGTAATAGGCGACCATAAATCAGCCTTACAGGAACTGCTGCAGGCCCGGAAGAGCGGTCCGCCACAATACCTGGTCAAGGGAGAAAGCGGCCCCGACCATCGCAAGCGCTTCCTGGTCGAGGTAAGAATCACCGGCCAGCCAGCCCGGGCACGCGCACTTGCCCGCGGCATTGGTACTACGAAAAAGAAAGCGGAGCAGGAGGCGGCCCGCCGCGCCTTTGAAAAACTTCGCCATGAACCCCTCAACCCAACCGAAGCAGCAGTAGCGGAGAAGCAGTAGTCTTGAGCGAGCAATCCACCACTGAGCAGCAACTTCAAGGGCAGCAGACCAGCGACATCGGTCCGCCGCAGCCCGGCCCGACACTCGTCGCCACGCCACCGGCCGCACCGCCGCATCACCACATCGTCTACCCCAGCCTGTGGGAGACCTTCAGCTCCCTCCTCGGCATCATCGTCATCGCTCTCTTCGTGCTCAGCTTCATCGTGCAGCCCTTCCGCATTCCATCAGAATCCATGGAGCGCACCCTCCTCGTCGGAGACTTCCTCCTCGTCAACAAAACCATCTATGGCCCCCCCGGGCACTGGGCGCCCCTGCTGCCCTATCAGCCCGTCAACCGCGGCGACATCGTCGTCTTCCACTTCCCGCTCGATCCCGCTGACCACGTCGTAAAACGCGTCGCTGGACTCCCTGGCGACAGGATCCACATGGACCGCGGCCAGCTCTTCGTCAACGGCTCCCCCGTCTCTGAGCCCTACGCGGTCGTCGAAGGCGCCAGCCACCACAACTTCCGCGACCAGTTCCCAGCCACCCTCTACACCGATCCCGGCATCGACACCCACTGGTGGATGGAGATGCGCAAAGATGTCCGCAACGGGGAACTCATCGTCCCCCAGGGCTCCTACTTCGTCCTCGGCGACAATCGCGACCATAGCCGCGACAGCCGCTACTGGGGATTCGTTCCCATCCAGAACATCGTCGGCAGACCCTTCGTCATCTACTTCTCCCTGCGCCGCGGTGCACCTGTAGATGAGGTGCAGGATGATAGACTCGGACACGGTAAAGTTTCAGTGAGTGACGCTGCCAGTTTTGCCCGCTGGGACAGAATGTTCCGCGTCGTTCGGTAGCGTTTGCCCCTGATCGTGTCAGCATTCCCGAGCCAGTAACACCCTGCAGGAGATGATGGAAGAGACCCCCGCACAGCAGATCAGCCAGCCCGCTGAGACCACCGAAGAAACCCCGCTGGAAGCCCTCGCCTCCATCTGCGGAGTCCTCGTCATCGGCCTCTTCGTGCTTACCTTCATCTTCCAGAACTTCGAAATCCCCTCCTCCTCCATGGAGAAGACCCTGCTCATCGGCGACCACGTCCTCGTCGATCGCGTAGCCCTCGCGCCGCCTTCCTCGTGGATGCCCCTGGCGCGCTACCGCAATGTTCAGCGCGGCGACATCATCGTCTTCTTCAAGCCCGGCGAACCCGACCTCTACCTCGTCAAGCGCGTCGTCGGCATCCCGGGAGACAAGATTCACCTGCGCAACGGCATCGTCTTCCTGAACGGCGTTGAGCAGAATGAGCCCCAGGCCACCAAGCCAGCCGACGCCGAGTACTATCCCTATCGCGACGACTTTCCCGCCATCAAACCCTCTGAGGGAAGCGACGTCACCGCCGGATGGACCGTCGAATTGCCCCAGCACATCGAGGGTGAAGACCTCGTGGTTCCTCCCGGCCAATACTTCGCCATGGGCGACAACCGCACCGTCAGCCTCGACAGCCGCTACTGGGGCTTCGTCCCCCGCGAAAACATCGTCGGCCGGCCCCTCTTCGTCTACTGGTCCTTCGTCACCCCCAGCGACCAGATCAACAAGCAAAGCGCCGCAGACAGAATCAGCTTCATCGGTCACATGATCCTGCACTTTTTTGACCAGACGCGCTGGAGCCGCACCCTCCACATAGTGCGTTAGGCAGGCCTCGGAAGGAACGACTTGGACCCGGAAACCGGCAGCGCCCCTCCATCGCAAAGGCCACCCTGGGCCCATTGGCTGGCCCTCGCCCTTGTGCTGCTCCTCGCCGCTTCCGTCGTGCTCCCTCCGCTTTTCAACATCAGCCGCTACAAACGCCGCATCGCCACCAGCATCAGCACCAGCATCGGCAGGCCGGTTCACATGTCCACCGTCCGCCTCCACCTGCTGCCGCGCCCCGGCTTTGAGATCACCGATTTTGAAGTGGAAGAAGACCCCGCCTATGGCGACGAGCCCATGCTCCGCTCCCCCATAGTCGAAGCCTCCATCCGCCTCTCATCCCTGTGGCGAGGACGCCTCGAGATCGGCCGCATCAGCTTTGACGAACCCAGCCTCAACCTCGTCCGCGACATCAACGGCCATTGGAACTTCGACTCCGTACTCATCAAGGCCTCGCAGACTGAAGTTGCCCCCACACCCCAGTCGCGCCCCGGCGCCGCCCTCCGCTTCCCCTACATCGAGGGCACCAACGCCCGCATCAACTTCAAGCAGGGATATGAAAAGCTCCCCCTATCCTTCCTCAACTCCGATGTAGCCGTCTGGCTCGACAAGCCTGAGGAATGGCGCCTCCGCGTCGAAGCCCAGCCCGTGCGCACCGACCTCGACCTCGCGCTCTCTGACACCGGCCTGCTTCGCGTCGACGGAACATTCCACCGCGCCCCGGATCTCCAGCAGATCCCCATGGTCCTGCACGCTGAGTGGAGCAAGGCTCCCCTCGGCCAGCTCAACCGCCTCCTCGCCCACAACGATATGGGCTGGCGCGGCGACCTCGACGTCCAGGCCGACATCACGGGCACCGCCGCCAATGCCAACATCAAGGCACGCATCCGCGCCGAGGGCGTCCACCGCCTCGAGTTCGCGCCCCTCGAGCCCCTCGACATGGACGCCACCTGCCAGGGCAACTACCTCGCCGCCACCACATCCCTTCAGGACCTGGCCTGCGTCTCCCCCGTCGGCAACGGCAAGCTCATGATCGCGGGAGCCGTGCACACCCTCGCAGCACAGCCCCAGCCCGACCTCAAGCTCCACATGGAGAAGGTCCCCGTCTCAGTTGTGCTCGAATCGCTCCGCTCCGTCCGCTACGACTTCGCCCCCTCGCTCGGCGTTCGCGGCTCACTCGATGGCGACTTCACCCTCGCGCCGCAGGACGGCTTCCCAACTGCGCTCCTCACCGGAGCCGCCACCGTTAGCGCCCTCGAAATTACCTCGCCTGAGCTGGAACGCCCGCTCACCATTCCCGAGGTCAAGCTCATCACCACCGATGGACGCCCCATCGAAGCGCCAGCACCGGCCCATCATGCCGCCCACAAGCCCGCGAAGCCTGCCGTGCCACCCGCCGTCAGCGAGCCCGCACTGCTCATGCAGCCCGTCTCTCTCACCGGAAGCGGCCCCAACCCCATCATCGCCGACGGCCAGTTCACCCGCGACCACTTCTCCGTTCACCTCGCCGGAAGCGCCTCGGTCAAAGACCTCGCCACCATCGCCCGGGCCTTCGGATTCCTCAAGGCCGCCGTTGCGCCGCTCGCTCTCCAGGGCACCGCTGAGCTCAACCTAACTGTCCGCGGACCTTGGCTGCTTCCCCTCATCCAGGCCCCCGTCTCGCCGGATTCGGCCGAAGGCACTCTGCAGGTCAAGAATGCCCGCATCGCTCCCGCCTTCCTGCCTCTGCCCGTTGACATCACCTCGGCCGCCGCCACCTTCACCCTCGATCAGGTCGCGTGGCAGCCCATCGCCTTTACCTATGCGGGACTCGAAGGCGAAGCCGCCCTGCGCTACGCCATTCCGTGCCCCGCAGAGAAGGGCTGCAATCCCCACTTCGATCTCCGCTTCACCACCCTCGATGCCGCCGCAGCCGAGGCCGCGCTCCTCGGTGGCAGCGCCCACCAGGGCACCCTCAAAGACCTTCTGTCGCGTCTCAACACCAACTCCCGCCCTTGGCCCACTATGAGCGGAACCATCTCCGCCGCCACCCTCAAGCTTGAAGATCTCGCCATCCACGAGGCCCACGCCTCCATCACCATCGATGGCCCACAGGTCGCGCTGCAGTCGCTCGAAGGACAGGCCCTCGGCGGCCAGCTCCATGCCGCCGGAACAGTCGACCTCTCCGGCAACCGCCCCCACTACGTCCTCGACCTCGAGACCACGAAGACCTCCGCCGCTGACATCGCCGAGCTTTTCAAAGAGAAGTGGGGAAGCGGACCAATCGCGCTCACCACCCACCTCGACCTCACGGGATACACCCAGGACGAGCTGCTCTCCTCCGCCCACGGCACCTTCAAGTGGGATTGGACCAAGGGAGCCTTCGCCACCGAGGCCCCCACCCTCGCCCGCTTCGACCGCTGGCAGGCCGAGGGCACCATCGCAGACAAGGCCCTCACCCTCGCCAACAGCACCATCACCCAGGCGAAGGCAGTCACTCCCGTTACCGGAACCATCTCCTTTGACCGCGAACTCAACCTCACTATCGGCACATCCCCCACGGCCACGCAGCTAACCGGAACCCCCCTCAAGCCCCACCAGACCCAGTCCCAACTCCCCAACACCGAAGCCCAGACCCAACCGCCGACCCCCACCCCACCCAAACGCTCCACCCGCACCAGCCCCTAGCACGGGTGGTGCTCGCAGATTATTTGATCGCCGGCGCAATTATCAGAGAGGGGACTGAGATGAAGAAGCAATCAGGCGGCAACAAAGAACTCGACTCCTACGTTGAGTCGGTCAAAGATAGCCAGCGAAACACAACTTGGCCTGACGCTCTCCGAGGCGGTCGTTCCGTCGATGAGTATCTTTGGAAAGGTGCCCGCGACGCCCCACTCGTTCAGCGAATCGGAGCAATAGTGTTAGGGCTTTCCTTAGTGATGATTGGAGTGGCGTCCGTCGATCTGGCATTTCAGCAGAGGGAGTGGTTCATTGGTATACCTGCCGTGATTTCATTCAGCTTAGGCGGATGGTTCATCCGCAACGCATTTCGGTAGCCAACCTAGCCTCTAGGTTCCTCCGTCAAACTTCGTCTTTGAGCATCTCGCGGCGCAATTCGCTGAGCGTTTTATTGCTGCACTTTGCCTCATTCAAGAAGAAGACACAAAATACAAGTGAGGAGACTATCAACACGCTTTTCCGTGTGCATGACATCCGAAGAAACAGACATCCAACGCAAAACGGAATGGATGCAATCGTCATTCCAAGTTCGAATTTTAACCTCAAAACGAGCGTTCTGAGATATCTGTGGCCGACTGGCTCAACGGTGAATGCAAGCCTCAAATAGTCGAACCATTCTTTCTTATGGTTTTCGTAACCCTCGACCTTGACGAGTCTTTCATCGAAGATTTGTTCAAGCCGCGCTCCCCATTCCTCGATAATTAGTCCAACGCTAAGCGTTGTCAGCAGGGCAATGACGAAGGTGCTACTTGGATGTTCGTCCGCGAGCTTCAGCACCGCGGGCGTCCTTTGCCAGAGAACAATCAGGAGCGTGGAAGAGGCGTAGAAACCAGGAACAATAAGAGATACGACGGGACGAAATACCTCCGACTGAAATGCTGCCGTGAGTTCCTTCAAGGGTGGCCTCGATTGCTGATTACGATTCTCTATTCGAAGAACTCTTCGTCTACTTTCTTGATGTGCAACGTATCTTCTATCCTGCATCCCACATTCTGTCTGACCATTAAAGCGGCAAGCTGATCGCCATCTATCAGGACAATGCGTTTACTCAGGAACTGTGCGGTCTCCTTAGCTGAAGGCGAGAAGGTTGATGTGGTAACGAATAGACCCTTTGAGGCTTTGTGGCGGTCGAGGCTACCAAAGAAGTCCCGGATCGCTCCTGAGCCGATGTTGTTTCCGGCGGCATATCTCTTAGCCTGTACGTAAACCCTATCCAAGCCGAGAGCATCTTGGTCAATCACACCATCAACGCCATCGTCACCCGAACGGCCCAGAGTACGGCCTGCCTTATCCGCACTAGAACCGCCGTATCCCATACTGAGCAGAAGGTTGATAATTAACCTCTCAAAGAATTCCGGCGGAGCAAGCCTGACACGATCTAGCAAGTCCTGCCCTAGTGCGGACTCAATTTGCCTGTGTGCCGTCCTCATCGTTTCGTCAGGGGTTTGCTTGTGAACCTCAGACGACGCGTCGAGTGTCTGGCCTCCCAGTTCGTCAGTTCCGTTTGATCGCTCTCGAAACTGCCGGAACTCTTCAAACTGCATTAGAAGTTTGTTGTCAATTTGGATGGGATGCGACTCAAGGACGCTCTGTCCGCGTGGCGTGATTCGGAAATGACCCCGTCGGGGCAACTCTACGAGGTGGGCTTTGCTCAGATACGACTTGGCCCAGTGCACTCGATTACTGAAAACGGTTTGCTTGCCCGAAGGAACCAACTCGCTTCGTTCCTCCGGCGTCAGGCCAAGTTGGTCCGCCAGTTCCTCAACGACTGCGCCTATTCGCACCTCTCCGTGGGAAGCTGCCACCAGGACTGGGAGCATCAAAGACTGATAATCGGGAATCGGCATTTCGCGTCTTTCTTTTGCGTCGCAAAGTTGTGTAATTGTGTCACTGCCCTTTTGGCACACTCCACACACTTCCGCTGGCGCCCAATTTGCTAGCCTGCATTTTCCCAATATGAAACGTCCGGCTTGGCGGCCGGGTGCCCCAAGTCTCGCGTTTGAGACATGGGATACGATACTCGCAATGCCACCCGACCCCGATGTACACCAGCAAACAGTATTGCTAACCATGGCTCAAAAAGTAGCCTTCGGCATTTTAGTAGCCTGCCTAACCCTTGCAGGCCTGCTGCTGCTGTCTACTGGTTGGTGGTTGCCGGAGGTAGCAGTTCCGACGCGGTCGCTCGGTCTCTGCTGGTTGCTCGTCTGTATCGCAACCGGCTTCATCTGGCGTAAGCCCTATCTGCAGCTTGCCTCAGCTTGGATATGGTTCTTCGTTTCAATTTGGTGGTGGTGGACAACCACAGATGAGAAGGCGCTTGAATGGTTTCTTTATCAAGACCTGTTTCCGATAGCCGCGCTGGTGTGCTCGCATTTCCTTGTGCTCTCTGCAAACCCCATCCAGGCCAATCACGATGAGAAGCTGCCCTAACTCCCGATCTGTTGCACCACCTGCCCTCAGAGGCGAAATGTCGGCCACCCAGCTTCCACAAGGATGGACCGGCAATCATTCCTGTAAGCAATGGGCGAGGAGAATATGAATACGAGAAACTGGGGGACAATTGCTCTACTTTGCGAGTGCGGGAGCTTTGCTGTGTACGCCCTGTGCTTCTTGGCATTTAGGTTAGATTTGCCCCACTCGTCCCTACTTTCGTTCAGTGGTCCTGTACCGCGTTGGTGCGTACGTTTAGTGCTAATTTCAGGTGCCATCGCGGTCTATGGACTCTTCAGAGACAAAGCGCGAGCGAGAGCGATCGCGACTCTCTTATTCCTAATCCCCGCACTTGTCTTGATGGGCATTCTTCGCGGTCATTGGTAGACGGGTGGCCCAAATCTCACCCCTTGAACAAGCCCGTGCTCATCTCGCGCGTTCCGATCTGCCGCACCGCCTGAAACCTTAGCGACTCTTCCTTTTCACGCCACGCAAAATTGAAATGAAACAGCAGGTAAATAGCACATTGAGTGCAGCACCTGCAAGACGCGGAACTAGCGGTTCGCCTCTGGTAAGAAACAGCCCCAATACGAGGATCAAGGGCAATGCCGCAACGGCGATCTGCAAAATCATCACTGAACCAGACTTACTAAACTGTAAAGGCGCTTCGCTCTTGGAAGAGCCCAACCTCTTTCTGAGCCGCAGTGCGATCAGAACAAAAAGGCCTGCGACAAGTACTGTGAGGCCGATACCAAGAGTCCTTGGCGAGACGATGCCCCGCGCAAACAGGTATGCCAGCGCGAACGCAAGAGACGTGAAGCAGATCGCTACGAATGTCAGACTATTTCCGAATATTTTTCTCATTCGTTCCCGCTAGCTTGCTAACTCGCTACTTCCCACCTTCAATCAACTTAGAGTGCGAACTACTAACCACCTCCGGCACGCTCCCATCATTCACCACTACTTCCACCGGAGCACCCTCGATCACAATCCGATGCGTAGTGTGCGCACGAGCCGGAAGCAAAATCCGATTCGTAACCTGTGTGCCCTGCGAGCGCGCCGTCACCGGCACAAACGCCTGCACATATCCATCGTTCGCAATCTCCACCGCCACCAGCCACGAACCCGCCACCGAACTCCTGCTGGGATACACCCCCACAATCGACAAATCCGCCAGCCCCTGGTCGCGATACACCCAGTCGTCAAAGAACCACTGCAGATCGTGCTTGCCCGTCGTCTGCTCCAGCAGCCGCTCAAAATATTCCGGGATCAAATCGTCTTCCGGCTTATACCCGCGCAGCGCCGCCGATAGAGTCGTCTCGCCCACCATGTCGCGCAGCATCCACAGCACGTACGCCGCCTTCGTCCGGTAGTAGATCGCGTCCGAAGCCTCGTTCAGCACCTCGCCGCCTACGCCTCCGGGACTCCCCGGCTCCGCAATCGCCAGCGCACCGCGGCTCGCATCCATCGCCTGGATCGCCGCCGCCCGTCCCCTCTGCTTCTCAATCCACAGGTTGGCCATAAAGTGCGCCACACCCTCGTTCAGCCACTCTCGCGGACTCTCAAAATATGCATGCGCCAGCGCATGGCTCAGCGGCCCCGTCAGTTGCTGCGCATCCGTGTCGTGCAGCGGCAGCAGCAGCGCCGCTCCCGTCTCATACGGAGCGTCCTCCGCCTCCGGCAAATCCAGAATCGATAGCGTCGTCTTCGCCTTCGATCCCAGCCACTCCTTCAGCAGCGGCTGCACCATCGTCACCGCCGTCAGGTAGCTCTGCGCATTCGCCTCGTTCGCCGACCGCGTATATAGGCTCACTCCATCGCCATCATGCTGGTAGCGGCTCGCCACAAATATGCTCGGAGTATTAAATCCCAACGTAGTAGGCGGCAGCGAAAAACTCACCACCTGCGGCACCGTGGGATCAGGAGCCTCGCCCTTCGCCGGCAGCGTCAGCGCAACATTCTGCCCATCCAGGATCGCCACGTTCGGCGCCACTCCAAAAAAATCCTGCGTCACCCGCATGCTGATCTTCGCCGATGCCTGCCTTAGTTTCTGGTGGCCAATCTCGGTGAACATCTTGGCGCCGTCTCCCAGGAACACCGGCACCGACGCCACCGGATACCAGAACACATTCCCAAATCCACGCAGCCCCACAAAGTCGGCCGAGATGCGATCCCAGTCCGAGTGCAGCGCCATGTCCACCGGAGTGCCAATCGCCTCCAGCCGATGCGACGTCAGCGGCACGCGCCCGCTGTACACCACGTCCAGCCCAATCTCTTTCCCCGGAGCAAGCGGCTGTGGCAGCACCACCACCGCCTCGTGCAGCGCGCCCATGTGGTCCGCATCGCTCTGCACCGTCTGCCGCCCAAACGTCGCCTCAGCGCCCCCCGCCACCCGCACCGATTGCCACGTCAGCGTCGACGTCAATTGCAGCGGCACATGCGCCAGCGGCTGCTCCCCGCTGTTGCGCACCTTCAGCAGAGCCCGCACCGCCAGCCCTTCGGTCTGCGGAGTCAGCCTCACATCCAAATCATAGGAAGTAAAAATCACCGCCTGCCGCTCGGCATCCGTCGCCGCCGGACCAGTGTTAGCCTCGGCCTTCACCTCAGCCGGCTTCGCGCCGGCAGCTTTCGTGGCGGGAGCAGGCCCCTGCGCACCCTTCGTCCCCTGCGACTGTGCCGAAGAATGCACCGTCCCCGCCTTGCGTGCATTTGAGCTGGATGTCTGTCCGAAAAGATTTGCCGCCAGCAGCACCATCGCTGCGAAGGGAAGTACCCTCATGAACCAAGTCCCTTCTGCTTCTTCGGCTTCGCCGCTTCTACCGGGGCAGCCGGACCACGCCCCGCCGCCCGCCGCTGCCGTGCCGCTTCATACAGCACCACCGCGCCCGCCGCTGACACATTCAGCGACGACACCGCCCCCGCCATCGGAATCCGCATCAGGTGGTCGCACGTCTTGCGCACCAGCTCGTGCAGTCCGCTGCCCTCGTTCCCCAGCACCAGCACGCACTCCCGCGTGTAGTCGAACTCGTCGTAATCCATCGTGCCGCGCTCGTCCAGCCCCAGGCACCAGATGTTCTGCTTCTTCGCCTCTTCCAGCGCCCGCACCAGGTTCACCACCCGCGCAATCCCCACATGCTCGGCCGCGCCTGCTGAAGCCTTGATTGCCACCGGGCTCAGCGGAGCAGAACGCCGCTCCGTCAGGATCACGCCCGTCACTCCAGCCCCATCCGCCGTGCGCAACAGCGCCCCCAGGTTCTGCGGATCCTCCACACCATCCAGCGCCAGCAGAAATCGCCCCGACGCAGGCTCCAGCAGATCCTCAAGGTCCGCCAGCGTCTTCGCCCGCACAATCGCCACCACGCCCTGGTGCGCAGCCGTCTTCGCCAGATGTGTCAGATGATCGCGCGGCTCTACCCGCACGCTCACCCCCGCCTCGCGGCACAGCGTGACTATCTTCTGCAGCCGCAGGTCTTCTCGCTCCCGCGCCACGCAAACATGGTCAAAGCGACGCTTCCCGGCCTTCAACGCCTCTTCCACCGGGTGCAGCCCATATAAGATTTCCATTCCCTTAAGTCTAATCCAACTGCTACCCGTGTCCTTCTGCTGACGGTTGGCCTGTCATCCAGGCCAACGCAGGCGCGATGGTACGATTGGCGCGGGAGAAAAGTCGGTGGACAAATGGTGGTCAGTAAGCTGGAAGCGACTAGGCAAGGCGCTGCTGATTATCCTCCTGACACCTCTGATCCTGGCTGGTGTAGGACTCTTGGTGCAATACCAGCTTGCTCCATGGAGGATTGCCCGCATCCTTGCCACTTCCTTTCCAGATTTAGATCCGGTCCCAATCACACCACCGGACAAGAGCGTCGCGACTCTCGACGGTGAGAGAATCGAACGTTTTGGTTTCTCCATCCAACTGCCATGGAAGGATGTTTATCTCGACCGAACTTGGAAAGACTTTTCGCTGATTTCATCGCACGACGGTCGAGCCATGACCATGTATGACCCTTCTGCTCGACTTGATCGAAGCTCCGCCATGCGGTTTCTGGCTAACCAGGTTCCTGCCCTTCGCTACGACACCAACTACGCGCTGTGGGCCGCCGCCATGGATGCAAAATCCGTTCAGGTGAAGTGGTGGAAGACATCTAAACAGAATGCAAAAGATCTAAGGCTGCTCCTGATCAAGTCAGAGATCGAAGTCGATTGCAAGGGCCACTCTATTCTCTTCAGTTTGGGGAAATACGCGGGTTCCAACATGGCAACCCATCGGAGGCTCCTTACTGCGCGCAGCTCGACCTCTTCGATGGAGCCGACCGTCGCTATGAATTTCGGATCGCTGGACGTCCCGAGCCCGCCCCACCCATAACGCAGGCCCAGATCAATGCAATGGTGGCCTCCCTGCACCCAATCAATCGGCAATAACGGCGAGTGGACCACCCATCCAGCCAAAGAGATGAGGGTGCCCCATCCTTCGCGCCCTCTGCGAAGGGTGGGACTAACCTTCGCTGGATGCAGGCCGCCTTCCGCTAAACTCTCTTCTATGTACACTCGCCTCGACCGCGCCCACAGGGCGGCCCCTGTGATTCTGGGAATCATCACTCTCGCCAGCGTCGCCGTGTTACTCGTGCTGGACGCGCGCCCCACCCTACTGCCCGCCAGCGCCCATGTCTTCCTCGGAGCATTCTCGCTCGCGATGATTGCCTTCGCATACCTCGTTTACCAGACCGCGCACCGCCCCCATTCAAGGAGTGGATCAAGGCCATCCTGCTCGCCATCGCCTTCCTCTTCTGGTCCGCCAATCAATTCTGGACAGACCCGCGCTGGGCAATGATCTTCAACGACCTCGCCATCGCCCTATTCGTTCTCGATGTCTTCCTCGTCATGATCGGCTGGCCTGCCACCTCCCCCGACGAAGACTTCGCCGAAACCTACAGACCAATCAGATAGTGCGTCCCATCCTTCGCACTCTTCGCTAAGGATGGGGATAACCTCAGCATGAATACCAACAAGCCCGCCCACCTACCCCCGCTTCCCCTTCGGCTCATACTGGAAGCACTCCTCCAGCGGCACGCCCAGCACTATCGCCACCTTGAACGCAGTCTCAAGCGATGGCGAATACTTGTCCTGCTCAATCGCAATCACTGTCTGTCGTGTGACGCCCACTCGATCCGCGAGTTCCTGCTGCGTCATCTCCTTCAGCGCCCTCAACTCCCGCACCTGGTTCCGTATCGCGGCCATCACAGTGCTCTCCGGTAAGCCACAATCTGCGTCGCCGTCTTCGTGATATCCGCGATCACCAGCATGCCAAAAAACACGCTGAGAAAATGAAGTCCCACCATCTTGTTCTCCAAATTCATATGGCCAACCGTGGAGTGGAACCACAGCATCCCCAACCCAAATACCATCAGCGACGCGAACGTTATGTAACCCGCACGATATCCGCGCAGCTCAATCAGCCGATCCCGCTCGTCGGTCACGCGGTTGCGCGTCACCGCGGCAATCACCAGCTGCACCACAATCTGCAGCACAATGATTCCCACAATCATCCCCGTCACTTCGTTCACTGAGTTGTGCTGGTGATGGACGAAGTAAGAGCCGTACACCACGATCTCCGCCACCAGCGATGCATAAAGCGTCTTCTCCCGGTATGAAAGGCTAGTCCCCATGGCCAGTCGCTCCTGTGTCAAAAATATTTGACATCGAAAGATAGCGCTCTTCCAGCCCATATGTCAAATATTTTTTACAAGGAAAAGAAGTCGAGAAAGCCCATCCAAGCCATGGCTACCAGAAAAATCCACTCGGCGTGGTCAGCTCTATTCGCGTTCGGCGGTGACGCTCACTTTATAAAGATTCACATACAGAAGCTTGATGATCTCGTAACAGTCGCAGGCCGCTTCCTCGAGAGCCTTGCGGTCCAGGATCCTTACCCGCCCGCGTCGATAGTCGATCATCCCCTTGCGCTGCAACTCTCCCGCCACAGCAGTCACTGTGGTGCGTCGCGATCCCAGCATCATCGCCAGAAATTCCTGCGTAAAATCCAGGTCCTCCGATTGAACCCGATCCTGCGCCATCAGCAGCCAGCGCGCCAGCCGCTCCTCTGCTTCATGCAGACGATGGCAACCCGCCAGTTGGCCCAGGCTCAAAGCCTGGTTCTGCACAAACTCCAGCACGCGATCGCGTATCTCTTCTGAAGAACGAAATGCCTCTTGCAAGTGACGAAGCGGCACACGCAGCGCGGTCGCCTCCAACTGTATAAAGCAGTCCGTCGTAATCCGGCCCGGCCCCAGCAGATGAAAGCTTCCCACCAGTCCCTCGTGCCCAATCAATCCCACCTCGGCCGTGCTCCCATCCGGCATCGCCGTCACCATCGATGCGATCCCGGATGTCATGAAATAGGCATACGTAGGCGTCTCTTCCGCTTCGTAGAGTGCCGTCCGCAGCGGGAGCTCGACTTCAGTTGCAGAAGCGATCAGCCTTTCGTAGGCCGAAGGGGAGAGAGAGGATAAGAAGAGATTCTTATGGCGTGTAGACATGCCCGCTCCTTCACGTCAGTTCGCAAAGGACGGTCACTCACCCTGAATGACAGTTAATCACGTCTCTGATAAGAGGTTAAGTTTTCCCGTAACTCCATGAGAGATTACGCGGAAAAAGGGAATCATTCTGTCCGGTGGAAGACATTGCCCGAGGGGAGGAAAGGGTTATGCTTCTGACTCCGCGATTTGATTTGCGAAGGAGCATACAGTGTACTCTTCTGCGGAGGTCCTGATATTCGGGCATGATCCCGTCTTGCTTGAAACCCGCCGATTGCTCCTGAACAGGGCAGGTTTTCAGGTCTGGATCGCCGCCAAAGCCACTGAGGCGGTAGACGTCCTCCTCAACGAGCCGATCGACCTGTTCATCCTGTGTCAGTCCCTGCCCGCCGATGTCTGTGAACGCACCCTCGAAACCGCCCACACTCTCCGGCCCGAAATGATAAATCTCCTCCTCGGACGGGAGAATCTATCCCTCGCTGAACATGAACAAGATACCTTTCTTGCCTCCTTCCTCGATCCGCTCGCCCTTATCGCCTTCATTCAAAACAAGATCGATACCTAAACCCCGCCTCATCCTCACCTGGCCACATCACATTTAAATCCAGCCTTCCTCCGCTAAAGTCGAAACAGACGCCAGTTTTTCAGGCTTTCTTATGTCATCCAGGCGACATAGGCGACGTTGAAAGAACTTCCCGCATCTGGGTAAAAAGGAAAAATACTCTGGTCTGCGGGGGAAGCCTCCTCCAGTAAAAACGTCCTCTGGCGTTCTCTCCAGTTTCGAGCTACCGAGAATGCTTATGAGGCACACCATCTCCGAACTTCAAAGCCGGTTAGCCTCCACGATAGACGCACTCAAGCTATCTGAGGAGCGCGCCGTCGCCGGCAGACTCGCCCTCGAAATGATGCACGAAATCAAAAACCCTCTTGAGGCTTTAGGACACCTCACCTTCCTCACCGCAGCCGACGCTGACCATCCTGAAAAAGTGAGAAAGTACATGGCTCTGGCCGAGGAGCAGATGAACAACCTCATTCACATCGCCAGCCAGACCCTCGACGTCGCAAGAACTTCGAGCGTCCCCAAACCCATCGACCTCGTCGCTCTCACTGAAGCCGCTCTTCGCATCCATCAGCGAACCATCGAGTCCAAAAGAGTGCACATCGTTAAGGATCTGCCCCAAGGGATGGTTGCCGCGGTCTACACCGGAGAAATGCTTCAGGTCCTCTCCAACGTCATCGTCAATGCCCTGGACGCACTACCCCTTGGCGGTGTCCTCACCGTTCGCCTGAAAAAGCGGGGAAGTGAAGTGCAGTTCGTCATCGCAGATAACGGCCACGGCATACCCGTCGCTCATCGTACCCAGATCTTCGAGCCTTTCTTCACTACAAAGGAAGATCACGGAAACGGGCTCGGCCTATCCCTCACCAAGAAAATTATCGAACGGCACCACGGAAAGATAACCGTGCATAGCAGCATCCGACCCGGCAAAAGCGGAACGACATTCAAGATCTCTGTTCCGTCTGCGCTCGAAGCCAGCAACCCGATCCCCATCCCCCTCTCCCCCGCAAAAACCGCCTGAAGCAAGCTCAGTCTTGCTGCGGCAGAACGTCTGCAAACTCCTTGAACCGAGGGATAGCGCGGAAACTCCTGCGATCAAACTTTGACAGCAACAACCCAGCCACCAGGCAGGCGCCAATACTGACGAACGCATCCAGGGCAAAGCTCCCTGCAATCCCGTGGGCGGCGTAAGCTCGTCCGTCAGCGAACATCATGTACACGACGGGTATATTCGTGGCCGATGTTAGAAAGCTGAAGGTTATAGCCGCCAACGGATTATCGGGCCCAATGGCTTCGAAGATGATTCCAATCTGCACCGAAAACGAGATCGCCTGGAACAGGAACTCCCCCAGCATGGCCAGCGCAAACGTGCTCGTGGCGTGCGGCAATACCAGCAGGCTCAGGGTGAAGAGACTGCCGATAATGCCGTTCGCTAAATAGAAGAAGCGCAGCGGCAGCCGCCTGGCGAAAATGGGAAAGAGAGCACAGCCAACAATCCCCGGAATGAATGTGCCTATGCCCCCAAGCAGGCTGATAGCTCCGGGGGATGCGTGAAAGTCGGCGCCCAGACCACCCAGCAGATTTGTGAGCGCGAACGAACTGCACGGCGACAAAAAGAGAAACAGCACAATCAGCACTTCGCGGCGACGTAATAGAGCAAGCACCTCGCGATTGAACTGCGCGAAGCTCTCGCCCGCCAGACGACGGTCAGGACCGGGGGCGGGAATGAAGGCAAAGATCGTCGCCGGAAGAAAAACCAGAATGCCGATCAGCGTTGCAGCCCCAGTTAGGGGAAGATGCCGGACCAACTGGCCGCCCAGCATGGATGTAACCCCGATGCCGCAGATCAGGGCGATGTTCATCCACTTGCTCAGGGCGATCTGGTTCTTCGCGTCGGTGATGTTGGGAAAACCAGCCTCCCATCGCCGCCGACGAAAGGCTCGCTGCAGCAGTCGCCAGTACCGCGGCGATCTCCAGCAGCACGAGATGATGCACGCTCAGGATCGACTCAGCCGTGCATATCGCGCTCACGGCGGCCAACACCGTTGCGTACCAGCGACGGCTGAAGCGCACATCCAGGAGCGGCGCAAAAAGGAACACCCAGAAGGTAGAGGATACTGCGACCGCAGTCATCGCAGCTATTTGTGACTCATGAACGTGCTCGGCAGCCAGCAGTTGAGGCAGCGCAAAGAACACGATGCCGTTGTTGAACCCCAGTGTGGCGCTGCACATGCCCATCAGCCAGATGGGTGGCGTCTTGCGGTCAACTTGCAAATGACCTCTCCAGTGCTTCGGGGCTCGGCAAATAGATGCGAAAGCACTGAATCGTTGCACGCAATTCGAGGGATGACAATAGAAATCCTGCGGCTCGCGAGAACATGCCCTGCAAGCCGAGCCGATGAAAGATAGCTCTTTGCCGCCCGCCGCCGCTCGCGGTCCCCTGTCCGTCGCGTGGTCGATGCTGCCTCAGCCAATCTTCCCCACCCACTGACTCCGCCACGCCGGCGCCTCAAAAGGATCAGCGAAATATTGTGTCTCGTGCACGACCCTGCCGTTGCTGAACTCCATAATGCTCACCGTGTATGCCGAGCGCTCGTTGTAGAGAATCGTGTACTCCGTAATCCAGAGATCTCCTCGTCCCTGAATCCGCTTGACCTTAAACCCCGACGGCTTCCCGGGATGATGACTCCGCAACGCCTGCAGATTCCTCCGCCCGAGGATCCGCTCGCCCGATTGTGGATAGTCGCAGATGGAGTCGTCAGCGTAAATATCGTGCTCCGCCTCCGTATCGCCGGCAGCCGACGCGCGCCAATGCAAATTCAAAGCCTCGAGGATTTGTTTCTCTTCCGCCGAATAATCTGGGCGCTCTTCAGTCTTCATCGTCATCTCCTCATGGAATGAGTCCCGGATCCCTGCCCTCACCACATCATTATCTTCGGGGTCATAAAGCAATACCGCGCTGTCAAAAGTACCCTGAATCTCCCTTCACCGGCCACATGCTGCCGCTCGGCGGGTACCTTTCAGAAACGCGAATTTAACCCAAACACCACCTTGCTTCCGGCCACCCACCGCCTACATACTGAATATGGAAGACTTTTGCCGCTCCAGCCACCACAGGAGCAGCCTGCGAGAGGGGGTCTAACCTGGCTTTTACTGAAAAATTTCGTAAACTCCTGCCCGGTCGCGACTTTCCCCTCGCATCCCGCGTCTCTACAAATGGAATGACTTCGGCATCCATCACGCTGGAACAGTCGCGCGCGGAAAATTCCCGGGTAGCTGCGGGACTCCGCCGCCAGGACCCCGTGCTGCTCGATCAGCTCATTGTCCAGTACCAGCACCGGCTCCTCCGCTACCTTATGTACCTGACAGGAAATCGTGAACTCGCCGAAGACCTCTTTCAGGAAACATGGATGCGCGTCCTCGTCCGTGGCGCCCAGTTCAAAGGCGAAGCCCGCTTCGATACCTGGCTCTATACCATCGCCCGCAATCTCGTGATCGATGTGCGCCGCAAGCGCACCATGCTCTCCCTAGAAGCCCTCTGCGACAACAGCGAAGACGACCGCCCCCTCGACATCCCCAGCGCCGATCCAACGCCCTTTGATAACTACCGCCGCTCCCAGGATGGCCAACGCGTCGCCCAGGCCCTGCTCTCGCTCGATACCCTCCATCGCGAGGTCATCGTCCTCCGCTTCCACGAAGAGCTCTCGCTCGACGAAATCTCCAAGGTCACCGGGTCGCCGCTCTCCACCGTCAAGTCGCGCCTCTATCGCGGACTCGCCGCCCTCAAGCCCCACATCGAAGCGTCCCAGCAAGGGGAGATGGCAGAATGAGCATGCAAGTGCCGGAACACCTCCTGCGCAAGTCCGCCTGCTCCATGCCCGACCCGCTGCTGATCGAGTCGCTCGCCGGAAGAAATGCCGACGATGAGCGCCGCGCCGCTCAGACCGCACGCCGCCGCGTAGCCGGAAAGCTGGTCAACGAGCAGGAACAGAAGTGCGAAAAACGCCGCAAGCGCGCCATCGCACTCATGGTCTCTCTCGGCGTCCTCATCCTGCTCTCGCCCGCTATCTGGAACAGCGTGGAAGACCTCATCGAAGACGGCCACTTCGGCGACCTCGGCTCACAGTTCAAGCTGCTCTTCCTGCTCCTCTTCCCCGCATTGCTCGCCGCCCTCATCGCCGGGTGGAGAAGCGGTCAGGACGCACCTCAAGGAAAGCGAAATACGTAGGCCTGGAGACAGGCCCTAGGCAGCCGGCCCACTACCCATGAACAGCAAACTCCCATTCCGCGAACCGGAAACCTTTACCATCAGCGACGAGATGAAGATGATTCCGCGATGGTCCATCGCCCTCGCCGCCATCGCCTTCGTCGGCGTGCAGTACCTCTTCTGGTTTGTCATCCCGGTGCATCAGCACCATCCCACCAGCGCCCCACTCGGCATGCGCGTCTACTTCTCCATCTCGTGGAGCGCGCTAGCTTCCCTCTACATGCTCATGATCGGCTATGTCTCAAAGGACGCGCCCCGCCGCGCCATGAGCCGCCGATTCTGGATCCTTATCTGCTTCGTCATGCCCGGCGGCATCGGAGCCGTGCTCTACTTCATGCTCCGCCAGCCCATCGTCTCCCGCTGCCCCGGATGCGGCACCGACGTCCAAAGCGAATATCACTTCTGCCCGCAATGCGCCTACCAGGTCTCCGCCGCCTGCGGAAATTGCCACCACAGCGTCAATACCACTGACCTCTTCTGCGTCCGCTGCGGACACGACCTCGCCCACGACAACACCCCCGAACGCCTCCGCTCCTTCCACACCCTCCCTCCCGACTAGATCCAGCCGGTTGACCCGCCTTTCCACCCCTACCTATACTTCTACTTCGGCCTGAAGATGCCCATCACAGCCCTCATCATCGACAATGAACAACTCGCGCGCGAAGAGCTAAGGTATCTCCTCGACGGAGAATGCGAGATCCTCGCCGAGGGCAGCAACGGCTTTGAAGCCGTCGACCTCATCCAGACCCATCATCCCGACCTCGTCTTCCTCGACGTCCAGATGCCCGGCCTCGATGGCTTCGCCGTTATCAAGAAGCTCCTCGACAAAAAATCTCCCAGCCCCATGCCGCAGATCATCTTCGCCACGGCATTCGACAAGTACGCCGTGCGTGCCTTCGATGTGAATGCGATTGATTACCTGCTCAAGCCCTTTGATCGCGGCCGCGTACTCCAGGCCCTCGGCCGTGCCCGCGAACGCGTCGAAAAGCAGCACCTCGCCGAAGAAGCAGCCCTCGAACATCCCAGCCCCAACCCGGCCGCCACCTCCGATGCGCGCCTTGACGCCCTCCTCCGCCTCCTCGAACAGCAACAGCATCCCCCCGCCAAACCGCAGAACGGCAAAATCATCCTGCAGACGCAGAACCGCCTCCTGCTCATCGATCAGGCCGACATCTGCTACGCATCAATTGAAGAGGGAGTCATCTCCGTCACCACACCCGCCCTCGAAGGCGAGTCCAAGTGCCGCACGCTAGAGGAGCTCCTCGAGCTCCTCGACCCCGCCATCTTCTGGCGCGCACACCGCTCCTACGTCGTCAATATCAACCACATCAAGGAAGTCGTGCCCTGGTTCAAATCCAGCTACCAACTCCGCATGGACGACCGCGCCAAAACTGAAATCCCCGTAAGCCGCACCCAGACCCGACGCCTCCGCGAACTCTTCAAGCTCTAATCAAACCAGCAATGTCGTCCGTGTCCCCCGACTTACTTCAGAGTTGTCCACAACCCCACATTGATATGCTTGGGAAGCCATCTACAAGTGAGGATTACGTCAAATGAAGTTGAAGTTTGGCCTTCTTGCTCTCGCAATCGTGGCTTTCGGCACTCTCTGTGCTTTGGCAATTAAAGGATGCGAGTACTTCCCAGAATCCTCCTTTGAACTTGCAGATAATTCGAGACTGCCTAGATGGATTACACTCCCCCATGGACTTACACGTACCGACGTATCAGTCACATTGAACCTCTACTCTGTACCATGGCTCGACGCGAAATTCATAACAAGAGACAGGAAAGGGAAAAAGCTGGGAGAGGTAAACGGCAAAACGAAACATCCTTCTTATCTTCCTTTTTACGACGAGATTGTCGCTGTCAACGGCCTAGCCGAAATCATCGCGTTTAAACCATACAGTGAACATGAAAACATGGAACCAAATGGAATTCCCGTTGCGCTGTTCTATGTCATTGATGACTCTTGCGCGAGGGACGAGGGATTGGAGGGCGGGTTGCCCATGTGCTCAAAGAACGAGATGAACCTAAACTCGAAGGGTTGCCCATGTCTGATCGATCCAACAAACGCGGCGGCCTCCCGTGCACATCGATAACTTGCGCGTCCCGGTCGTTTTGGCCATTCTGGATGAGTGACCGCCCATCCGGAAATTACTCGAAAGTGGGAAAGTCGCCGAAGTCCATCCAGCCTTCATTAGCAGACTCTCGAACCACAGCAGGGAACCAATGCCCCCCACTCCGCGTAGATACCTCCAGCCCACTCGCGGAGGAGCCCCCTTGAACATGAAGCCGTCGCTCTACCTCTCCCTGCCCGTCCTCTGCGCCCTTCTCAGCATTGCTGGACACGCTCAATCAACCACACCAGCTCAACCCCAGCCGGACCCCCTCTTCAAAACCGTCGAGGCGCTCGATACCAAGCTCTTCAATGCCTACAACCACTGCGACCTCACCACCCTGCGATCGATGGTGGCAGACGACCTGGAGTTCTACCACGATAAGACCGGACTCTCCACCGGCAAGGCCACCTTCCTCGCCGCCATCAAGCAGAACATCTGCGGCAAGGTCGAGCGCACCCTCGTCCCCGGAACCCTTGAGGTCTATCCCCTCAACGGATACGGCGCCGTCGAAATCGGCATCCACCGCTTCCACCATCCCGACAACGCTGACAACGTCGGCGAGGCCAAGTTCGTAACCCTCTGGCAAAACAAGGACGGCGTCTGGAAGATCACCCGCGCCATCAGCTACGACCACGAACCCGCCCCAAAGTAGCCCGCGTGGCCCATCCCTTCGCTCAGGATATGAAGTGGTAGGTCGTCCACTCTGGGGTTCAAGAAAATGGGGGTGCCCATCCAAGCCCGCCGTTGGCTTGGGCGGGATCAAGAAACTCCGCGCGACCCGCGGGTGTCCCACTCTTCAGCTTTGTGAAAGGTGGGACCAAAGAACAACGGCCGGTGCCCCATTCAAGCCATGTATTGAGTGGGAAAGACACCGACCGCACTCTCGCTAACCGTTTTTTTCGCTAACCGCTTTTTAGCTAACCGCTCTTTAGCTAACCGCTTCTTAGCTGACCGCCCTTTAGCTATTCCTTGTTACTAACCAGCGAGAACATAGCTCCCTGCGGATCCATCCCATTAATAATCCAGCCCCCACCCGGCACCTGTGCGGGACCATGCAGCACCTTTCCGCCGCCGGCCTCAACCCGCTTCACCGCCGCCTTGATCGAGTCAACGTTGAAATAGAAACCCCAGCATGCCACCGGAACATTCGGCGGTTTCGTCATCATCCCGCCATCACCCATCTCCTTGTGGTCGCCTTCATCAAAGAGCCGATACGTGCCCATGTCGCCCATGTCCATATCGCTCACCTTGGTCCAGCCAAAAAGCTTGTTGTAGAACGTCGTTGCGGCTTCGAGATCCGTTGTATAGAGTTCGTGCCAGCCAATCGTGCCTGGAGTCGGTGACTCGGGGCGTTCCGGAGTGGGCATATTCGGATTGGAAGTGAAGACCACGATCGCCGCGCCCTGGGGATCAGACATCACGGCGAAGCGAAGCATTCCCGGAACATCCGTCGCCGGCCTCCACAGCTTTCCGCCCGCTTCCACAATCTTTTCAACGTGAGCGTCCACATCATCCACATGAATGTAGCCGACCCACCCGCTGTGCCCGTTCATCTCCAGCATGCCGGCGATGCCAACTTTGTCCACGTTGAAAACGGTGTAGGGTGGTCCATCCGTAGCGGGCGGCATCTCCTGCGTAGTCCAGCCCACAACGTCAGAGTAGAACTTGCCAGTGGCTTTCGGATCGCTGGTGATGATTTCATACCAGCCGAACTTTCCCTTCGGTGTAAACATCGCGTTTATTCTCCTTGTTGGCTGCAAGCCAAAGTATCAGCGTCCAGTTAACTGCACGTTCATATCAACCCTGTCGGGGAGATGTCAACGATCCAAAACCAAATCCGCCGCCGCCCACACTAGCAGGCGGGATGGATGCCCCCGCGAATGCATTATCTCCCTGGCGCATCACGCATGGAAAGTCAGGTAAACCATCAGGCCGTGTTCAAAAAAATCAGGGGCCGAGCCAACCCTGCTTCGAGTCGGCTCAGCCCCAATTGTCTGCTCAGATCCCTTTAATAGACCTTTCTCGACACAGGTGTACCTTCGATCCCTTCCCTCTCACTCTGTATTTCTTTCCTGGTTTCCCGGTCCAGGCGTCCAGCATCGCGATCATCAGTGTCCACAGTATGGGTGCTCACAGATTTCTCGCCCGCCGATGCCACATCTTCGCCGCCTGCTGCTTTCAGAATGTCCTTGGCCCGCGAGACTTCTTCAGAACTGTCGCAGTGGACTGACAAAAGAATTCCGCCATCCTTGACGCGGCCTTCGTATCGCTTGGCTTCGTACTCTGGAATTCCCATTCCCACCAGTGCGCCAACCATGCCCCCTACAGCGCCGCCTACACCAAGACCGGTCAGCGTTGCCATAATTGGTCCGGCCGCGATCAGTGGCCCCACTCCTGGAATCGCTAAAGCCCCGATACCCGCAAGCAGTCCCAGTGTGCCGCCTACTGCGCCGCCCACACCAGCACCCGTTGTCGCGCCCTCAGGAGCTTTGGTGTTCTTCTCCGTCGCAAATTCGTGGGATCCTTCCTTGTTTGCCATCAGGACTGACACATCCTGCGTCGAAAATCCTGCTGCCGTCAGTCTGTCCACCGCGGACCCTGCGCTTGCTCTGTCCGCGAAAATGCCAAATGCTGCTGTGTTCTTACCCGCCATAATAATTCTCCTTGTATGCTTTCAAAAGTCGGTGCCGCTCAATGAGTTACTGCTTAACCGTCAGCTGATTGACTACCTTGTCCGGACTGCCGACGACATCAGCAGCTTTGGATGCAATATTCTGCTTTTCTTCGTCCGAACCCACCGGTCCCTTCAACGTCACAACGCCGTTCTGCGTAACGATCTTCACGTTGTGTGCATAGGTCGAAAGTGACTTATCTGCAATAAGAACCTGCCGCACTTTCTTCGTCGTCATCCGGTCCGCGCTATTCTCTTTTTGCTGATCGGCTGTAACATCCTGATTCTTGTTTTGCGCAGAGTTGTCCGGACTCGCGGATGACGCCGGACTGCCCTGAGCCTGGCCCAGCGCCGTCAGGGGCATCAGCGATGCCAATGCGAGAATTGCCACTCCCGACATGACAGAACTCTTGGTGCTTCGATAATTAAACGGTTTCATCCCTACCTCGTTTTAGAAGTTAAAGGTGTTGTGAGTTTTGCCCGCAGTGCCAGCGAGAAGAGCTGAAGTTCGCCGGCCCGTACCATCGTGCGAAGCGAGAGGTTGTGAATTCGCGTTCTTCACAAACACGCATTAGGATGCACGTTTCATGGACGTAGAAAGAGATAAATCTGGACGAGATGAAAATGCTCGCGCCGATAAATCCGGGCGAATTTAATTCTGGTTAGGCATCCTTTACAGGCCAAAAAAAATCGGCGAATGTGGCCGAGGAACTCGGCATCAAACGAGGGCGCTCGCGGGATCATGGTCCGAGATATTCTTCACCCGGTTCCACCCGCCCAATACCTTCGCGCCCAGCGAGCCATCGGGCTCCTGCATCCAATATTCGATCACCAGCCCACCGTATTCAAAAGTCACCGTCTCCTTGGGATCCTCCGCGTCATATGCCCACGCGATGGACTTGACGGCCACCAGCTTGAACGTGAACTTCTGAAAAACAATCGCCGACGCATTCCCGCCCGCCGACTTACTCAGCACAAGAGCTACCGATCGAAATGGCGTTCCCGAACAAGCCATCTGGTACAGGATGGGAGAAGCCCTGTCAGTCTTGCGCGTAATCGAGAACGGGTTGAAGGTCACCTTGCCCGCTCCCGCACCTGACGATTGCGAGCCGATGTTCAGCACCTGCTCAATATCGAGGGAGTAGCTCTCGATTTCAAAAACGTTGCTGTTCGGCGGGAAGTCAATCCCGGATCCCTGCGCGCTCTTCGCAAAATCCACTTGCGATTCACTGTCGAGATACAACCCATCCGTATCCTGAAACCACATGTAGGCATCG
Organism: uncultured Acidobacteriaceae bacterium; assembly: GCA_963725995.1. Lineage (GTDB taxonomy): Bacteria > Acidobacteriota > Terriglobia > Terriglobales > Acidobacteriaceae > JANXZS01. The sequence goes on from CAVSAX010000026.1 coordinate 44,410, forward strand.
ATTGCCATGATGACCGCCTCCTGGTAACACACAACGCAGCCCCGGAATCCCCGAGTGTATGCCTTTATTTCAAGCTCTGTCGCATTTATACAAGGCAGCCCCTTTCAACCCATGGTCATATCGCCCTACCAGCGCACTTGAAGCTCACCGTGAGCAAAGGGTGCGGCCACCTGGATTTCAAATTCAGAGGAAAAATCCATGATCAACCCCGGGAACACAACCATCAGACGCAGGGCCCTCAGCGTGTTGCGAACTCTAACTATCCTTGCTCTTGCAGTTCCCATCCTCAACTCAACTGCCATGGCACAAGCCGATTCCCAACTACACACGCAGGCCATAGCCTCTCCCATCGAGGGATCGTGGCTGCTCTCTATCAACGCTGGCCCCGTCACGTTCACCGCCCTGGCTTCATTCTCTGCCGGGGGAGTCTTCTCCGGTACCGGCTCCCTCGACCGCGTCAACCCCGTCTCCACGCTAATGGGAAGCTGGAAGCGCACCGGCCCTAACCAATACGATTCCACCGCTTACTTTTTTGCATTTGATCCCGCAGGCAACGCTGTCGCGATGCTCAAGACAAATCAGGTTTTCTCTCTCAACCGTCGCAATGAACTGGTAGGAGCAGCCCTCGTTTATAGCTGCGACCTGCAAGGAGAAAATTGTGTGAGCGTCTCACCTGCGCCCAGCAAGGTCACCGGGAAACGAATTGGAGTGGAATAAGCAAACGCCCTCACCCTGCGGAGTAAAAGCGAGCACGAGGCCGGCACGGAATCACCCAGGCTTCGCTGCTCGCTTTGCAAGCTCTCCATTAGCATTCCCCCTACTTCAGTTCAACGTGTTGATACGGTGCCAGCGACCACGGCTGAGTATCCCCGCCTTGCTCAAGCAACCCGCTTGGTGCGCTGCCACCGAAGCGTTGAAAATCCCGGATCATATGCATCTGGTCAAAGTAACCAAGCTCGTGCGCAACACTAAGCCATGAGCGCTTCGGAGACAATCGCTTCGCATCGAGCGCATTTTGAAAGCGCGCCGTCTGGGCAAAAAGTTTGGGAGTCATCCCCGCCTCCCCCGCGAAACGGCGTTCAAACTGGCGGACGCTTAACGCCGCATGAAACGCGATCTCGTCGATTCGTACTGCGCCCTTGGAGCGCAGCATATGTCGAGCCGCGCTCATGATCAGTGTGCGGCCGCGCGCCCGGGCCGCAAATGGAAGCAGGTACTCCTCCATCGCTCGAATACGCTCTCGAAACGAGCCACACTCAGCCAACCTCGACCAAAGCTCAAGCACACCTTTCCCCAGCAGATCCTCGGCGTTATATTCCTTGTTCACCAGGATGTTTCCAGGGATCCCGAAGAGCTGCCAAAATGACATGGATTTGAGGAAAACGGCGCACGAGAGCACATGACCTGCAAAACTGGCGCTTCCACAGGGCGGCGTCAGCCCACCAAAAACATAAGCCTTTGGCGCAAGCCTGCTCGGAGCATGCGCATAGTCGACCACCGTTTCGCCGTCGAAGTGAAACGAGATGCCCTGCTCCAGGCAGGAAGTGTTCGGTTGCGAAAACCCGCCGCCGACACATTCAATCTCCCGCTGCGCGTATATCTGCACAAACTCCCGAAGCTCCGCTCGTGGCTTGGCTGTCTGAATCGTTCGCATGATACGCCTCTATCCCTGCAAGGCCCGATTCGATCCGCCGTGTTTCTCCTGTGTGCAAGTCGGGTGAAGTCGCGGCCCGCACGCCTCCGCCCGGTTGAGCCATTACAGTACCATCACCAGTTGTCTTGGTGTCAAAAGCCCCACAATTCGCTCGCAGCTTTATCAATGATCGCGTTCGCCTTCCATCAGGGCCGGTCGGTGTCAGAAGTTTTGTGGTTGGGTACGGTCATCTGATGTTTTCCTCTACCGGATATCAGGTGTCCATGCTCGACGAGCGGGAGTATCCTTGGTACGCGGCCCGCTGATAATGCCTGTATGCCCATCCCAATGGGCGGATACGGGTCTATAAATGGAAGTGTAAAAATAGAACTCCGGCTACGTAACAACTCAAACATTCAGAGCGACAACAATGAAACTAAAAAATCTCAAGCTAAGCGGCATGCGGTTAGCGATCGTTTGCCTCTCAGTGTCTTGTCTGTTTCCGTCGCTCAGTCGAGCACAAGCTCCGGTCTTCGAGATCACGCCCGTAGAGAGTTGGATCAAGTTCCACGTCAAGTCATCGACAGCTATCGCCGGGAAGTTCGATCAGTGGGGAGCCACATTAACGTTTACGTCTCCTGACGTGACGACAGGTGCTCTGGAAATCAAAATTCAGTCAGCCAGTGTGGACACCGGAAGCGACATGAAGAACGGTAAGCTGAAGGGCTTCTTCGACGTGGAGAAATATCCGGTCATCACCTTCAGGTCCACGAAGTTAGTGCAGACCAGCGCTGACACCTATGAGGTGGATGGGAACTTTACGATCCGCGGAGTATCTCACCCCGAGAAACTGACCCTGACTGTTTCCCGCAACGGAACGGGCGCAGGCGAGATTAAGGGGATCATGATCTTCAACCGTAAGAACTACGGAATGGATGGCGAGATTCCGTTCGTCAAAATCTCCGACCACGTAGACGTAGCTTTCCACCTCAAGGCAAAACGAACCAGCGGCCCTCCGCTGGCCTCGAAGCAGTAGCACCTCCCTAACGACACGCCAGCAAGCCCTCCGGCCTTTCGATCGGCGGCCCTTGCTCTTACACCCCTTCTACATTTTCCCCCTCCGGCGTACACTAAGCAGGATTTCAACGCCCCTGGCCTGATTCCCCTCAGGTTCCGCCCCGCTTCCAAAACCTGAGGATCTCCCATGCTCCGATACGCCGCGCTGCTCTTGCTCTTCGCCCTCACCTCAACCCCCGGCACACTACTTTGGGAAGCCAGACCCGGAGGCCGCGACTTCGGCGGCTTCTCCGAATCCGCAGGCGTCCTGGTAGTCGGAAACATCACCAGCCAGGGCGGCATCTTCGCCTTCAACACCGACACCGGTAAGCTCCTCTGGTCCCATCGCGGCGAACAAATGCGCGCCCGCACCGCCTCTGACGGCCAGCGCACCTTCGCCCTCTTCGACGGCGACAAGGGCCGCCACCTCGTTGCCTACGATCTCAAAACCGGCAAGCAGCTATGGAACAATCCCATCGAGGGCCATCTCCGCTCTCAAGATCCCGCCCCTATCATCGACTCCGGCCGCGTCTCTATGTCCTCGATCAGGGCGGCCACCTCAATGCCTACAACGCCGCCACCGGTGCCTCCCTCTACACCTTCGTCTACGCCCCTGAAGATCCCGAATGCCCCTCCGGTCTAACCCTCGCCAATAACCGCCTCTTCTTCGGAGGAGGTACTCACGATAGCTCCCATGCCCCCGGCAAATTCCTGTGGGCCGTCGATGCAGCCACCGGCAAAGAGCTCTGGAAATACCAGTCCCACCTCGTCGCCAACTACATCAGCGACTGCGTCTCCACCCCCGCCGCCTTCGGCGACACAGTCGTCGTCACCACTGGCAACAACGTCCTCGCCCTCCGCGCCTCCACCGGCGCCGTGCTCTGGACCCGCAAATCCGAAGGCGTCTCCGGCGGGTATCCCAAGCCCTACCCGCTCTCTGCTCCCACCATCGCCGACAACATCGTCTTCGCCGCCCGCTCCAAGGCCATCGATTCCTGGAACCTCGCCGACGGCAAGCCCCTTCCCGCGATCCCGGTCGACATCGGCTCCGACATCGACTTCACTCACCTATACGCCGACGGCAACACCCTCTTCTTCCTCGGCGATCAACCTACCGACACCGACAGCAAGCCCGGACAGCATCCCCTCCACGCCATGGATATCCCGAGCCGTAAAATCCTCTGGACCCACCGCGTCAACCGTGATGTCCGATTCCTCGACAACTGGCCCACTGGTGAAATCCTCGTCACCCCCACCGCCGTCTATTACGAAAACAACAGCCTCATCGCCAAAGTCGCTCGTTGACTTACCGCGAAACATCATGAAGGGAAGAGTTGCGGGTGCCCCACATCTCGCCTTTGAGATGTGGGATGCGATGCCGCACATCTGAGCGACCCCACATAACCCGCCAAACAAATCCCTTTGCCGAACCCCGTTTCTGGCTTACCCTCAAGCGAATCGCAATCGGGCCCCGGCTCGTCATGAACTCCATACCCGACTACCACGCCACCGCCCGCCCCATCCTCGGCGTGCACTTTCCCCTCGGCTCCGTCACTTGGAGTTGTGTGTGACTCGACTTGGGAAGGCTGCTGCGGTTCTCTTGCTGCTCGGCTTGTCTGGATGTAAGTTCGGGTGGCTCATCAACAGAGTCGCTCCTGACGCGATCCGGGACAGCAAGAGCTACTTTGAAGAGCTTCGTCAAAGCCAAGTTGACCTGATACTCCAATCATTCGACCCAAATGCGGACAAGGACCGCCTTCGCAGCGAGCTCGGGAAGCTCATCGCCTTGGTACCTCTACAAGAGCCCCTCGGCGTTGAAACCCTGGGTGCCACCGCGGAATGCAAGGCGAGTGGCCTTTGTACGAAGCTCATTACCCTCGAGTACAGGTACCCGGATCGCTGGATTCTCTTTCAAGTCACGATAAGCAATCGAAGCGGGCATTATGCAATTACCAATCTATTTATCAAGCCAGAGTCACAGCCGCTCGAATCCAGGAACCAGTTCACGCTTCGCGGAAAGGGCTGGCCGCACTACGCTATCCTCATCGCGGCCCTGCTCTCCGTTGGCATCGCGATTTGTACCCTTGTTCTGTGTATTCGAACTCCCATTCAAAAACGAAAATGGCTCTGGATCATCATTACCATTCTTGGCATCGGAAATTTCGGGATTGAATGGGCCAGCGGCGCATTGTGGTATACGGTTCTTCACATATCGATATTGCCGGCCGGCTGGGGATTCGATCCCGAAAGTCCTGTCATCTACACTTCCATTCCTGCGGGAGCGATTCTGTTCCTCCTGTTGCGAAGCCGTCTCCGGAGAACCGGCGCCCCGCCGCTCCCGATCAGCACTGCAGGCACGACAATCGCGGCGGATCAGGTTGTGAGCGATTCGGGTCAATAGACTCGTCGCGCGGCATTCTTTTCGCATACGGATTTCTCCACCACGCGGTGCCCCATTCAAGCCCACGGTCGCCCTGAGTGGGCCAGGATCCCCACATCATCCTTTTGCTTTTCCAATCCTTAACCCCCGCCCCGATAAACAAATCCCTTTGCCGAACCCCGTTTCTGGCTTACCCTCAAGCGAATCGCAATCGAGGCCCCGGCTCGTCATGAATTCCATGCCCGACTACCACGCCACCGCCCGCCCCATCTCCGCCGCCGACGCCATCGCGCCTGCATTCCGTCGCGCCCGAACCATCCTCGGCGTGCCCTTCCGCCTCGGCTTCTTCCTCAAAATCTGCCTCTTCGCCGCCCTCACCGAGTCGGGATTCTTCTCCGCCGTCTTCTCCTATCCCATCCAGGGAGCCAGCGCCGCATCCCAGGCTGGTGTGCGCCACATGCAAGGCGCGCCCGCCGACAACTTCCTCGCCAGCGCCATCGGACCCCTCGGCGCTCTCGGCGCCGGAGTACTCCTGCTCATCTTCGCCGCCGCTCTCGTCGTCCTCATCGTCTGGGCCATCTTCCTCTACCTCTTCTGCCGCCTCCGCCTCACCGTCCTTGACCTCGCCATCTTTCGCGAGGGAGGCGTCCGCCGCGCATGGCGCAAATACTCCCGCCAGGCATGGCGCTACTTCGGACTCACCATCCTCACCATGCTCGTCTTCCTCCTCATCATGGCCGCCGTCATCGGCCCATTCATCCCCGCATTCGTCCGCATCGCCCGCTCCATGGATCCCACCCACCCCGATCCATTTGCCGTAATCGGACTCATGCTCCCGCTCTTCATTGCCATCATCTCGCTCTCGCTCCTGGGAGTGGTCGTCGACGCCATCATCCGCGACTTCCTCCTCCCGCCCATGATCGTCGAAGACGCATCCATCGAATCCGCCCTCGGCCGCTTCTTCCGCATGCTGCGTCACGAGCCCGGACAGACCTCGCTCTACCTCTTCCTCCGCATCGTGCTCAGCATCGTCTTCTCGGCCCTGCTCAGCATCGTCTTCCTCATCCCTGTCGCCATCATGGCCCTGGTCGCCGTCCTCATCGGCATTCCGCTCTACCACTCCCTCTGGCAGGGCGGCGGACAAGTCTTCTTCATCCTCTACGTCGCCGCCGCGGCTTGCTGCGTCCTCGTCTCCTACTTCCTCGCCATCACCGTCGTCTTCGGAGCCACCTCCATCTTCAAGCTCTGCTACGCCGTCATCTTTTACGGAGCGCGTTACCCCGAACTCAACAACCTCCTCGATCCTCCGCAGCAGGCCCCCGAGGAAGCCTTGCCGCCCACCCCGCCCCCACCGGACGCCCCACCCCTCCCGCCATTCCCCCAGCCCCACACCGAACCGCCTCCACTCTGGTGAGGGTTGAGCTATGTCACCGGACGGTGTAGCAGGGCTCAAGTAGTTGGTGAAAATGAGGGCTGTGGTGAGAGCGTTCACTGCTAAAGCATCTACTGGCCTTTAGGTATGGTGGGATACCAGGTGAACGCTGTGAAATCAGTTTCCTTGCCCAGTTGCACCCGACCGCCGTCATATTGCGGATCGGTCCCAGGCCTGATCGTTAGCGTTCGCCGATCCTTTTTCAGAATTGACGGATGTGAAGTCCACACACCGTCTTTTAGAACGTATAAAACGTAGCCGGTCTCTGGAATGGCAAGTCTCGCCTCTTTTGTAATTGGTTCAAGCGCAATCAACTCTAAGTCAACATGCGGCGCATTAGTACCTCCCGTGCCAATGCCGCCATGGGTTTGTCCTCGCAGGGCAAGGGCAGCTAGCTCATTCGAAATTCCGGCCCCGTGGTAAGGCGCGACAACTACGTCCTGACCGGGGGTGACGCGTACGAGGTCGTAGCTAATACTCTGAAGAGGCTTCTGCGGCAGGAATGGGGAGACAATCCAGAACAGGAATAAGGACGCAGTGCAGAAAACTGTGCCCATACGAATCCACATGGCGAGTGGTTGCGGGCGCGGCTGAATAAAGCGGGGGAAGAGAAACACTCCATACAGCAAGCCCAGGATGATTGCTGCATCAGGACCAATTTCCGCGAGAGCGAAGTACCAACCAGCACCCACTACGGCGAGACCAGCCGCGGCCGCGGCAATGGGCCCACCCAACAGGCGATTGAACCATCGGGGAGTAGAAGCGACGCCCAGCACTAAACTCAGCGCAAAGAGTCCCAATCCGTAATACAGACAGAAGTAGGCGAAGAAGGGCGAAAATCCGATGTAATTGGCAAACTCCACCCAAGAGGGCCAATGAACACGTCCCCACCATCCGGGGCCGGGCCGGTCGCTGTATGGCAAATAGCCTAAAGAATTCGCAAACAGTAAAACAAGACTTGTGCCGATGCCTACAATGCCGCTGAAGAGCAGCGCCGTGCCGGCGAATCTTTGCCCTAAAGATTTCAGCAGTTGTGATCTCATCGGAATCTTGTCTAAGTCTAGCCGAGACCACCCTGAGGTTCCTTGAAAACAGGTTTACGGAATCATTCGAGACATCAGATTCCGATTACCACGGCCTGACCACAACCAACTCGGCGATGTAGCCCGTCGCGCCCCCCTACCTCGGCTGCCCAAAGCCGCACTCCTTCCAAAGCTTCTCCCAGACCCACATCTCGGCAACCTTCGTCGGCAATGGATACCCAAGCTGATGCGCCAGCATGCACACCTGCCCGCGATGATGCGCTTCGTGCGAAATCATGAAAGCCACCATCGACGCCCCCGCCGGCCACGGCCGCGCCCATCCATCCCGCAGAAAAGTCTCCACCTGGCCCCCCGGCTCTAAGAGCGCCTCGGTCAGCATCTCTGTGCAACGCCCCGCGCTCTCCGCCAGCGCCGCCCGCCCCTCCTCTTGCGTGCATTTCAGGCGGTCCAGCGCCACCGGCATCTTCAGATGAGGAGCCGAAAGCCTCAGCCATTTGCGACGCATATTGTGTACGTGCGACACGATGTCGGCAATCGTCCGCCCCTTGCCCTCCGGCAATTTCGCACGCCATGCCGCCAGCTCCAGGTGCTCTAGCACTATCTGGTTCATCCGCTCGTTCACCGCGTAGATCTCCACCAGCACCCGGCCATCATCGACGCCCCTCTCACTCCGTGAGTGGCCCATCGGAATCACCTCGCACGCACCAGCCCCAACCTCGAATCCATCCATAATAGACACGCCAACACCACATCAACCCGCCCCTCACTACCTCGTCGTCCCATTTCCTACTTCTCACAATTGGCACTCCGCTTGCACACTCCTCGCTCGCCGAATCGAATCTGCAACGGCATCGGGCCTCGAAACACAATAAAAATATCGGGATACGGGAGCAACTTCCCAGGTGAGGTCAAAACATGAAGCGTATTGCTACACAAGTTGCAATCATTTGCATACTCTTCGCACGCATAACTGCGGCGCAGGAGTATCGTGCCGTTGACCTTGGTACTCTGCCCGGAGATACATGCAGCTATGGGTACTCGGCCAATGTCATCGGTGAAGTAGCGGGCATATCCTGGAACTGCTATGCCTTTGACGTAGACGCCAAACGCGCCTTCCTCTGGAGCAAATCCAAAGGCATGGTCGCTCTCGGAACTTTCCCCGGTGGCGATGGCATGGCCTATGCCCACGCCGTCAACAACTGGTCACAAGTCGTCGGTTCTGCAGAAATAATCGAAAGCCACACTCCCTATTTCGCCACCGAGCACGCCTTCCTCTGGACCGCGAGCAACGGTATGAAAGATCTCGGCGCACTGCCCGGGGATGACTTCAGCCTCGCCACCAGCATCAACGATCGCGGCGAAGTCGTCGGCTACTCGCGCTCGGATATGTTCTCCGGCGCCATCCGCTGGTTCATCTGGGACAAGAGAAATGGCATGCGCGAATTAGCCTCCGGCACGCAACTCATCAGCGAGCCCTTCATCAACGAATTCACCCAGGTCGCCGGCGATGATTTCCTCTGGACCAGCAGGAACGGACTGCTCAACCTCGGAAACCTCTCCTCTTCCTCCGCCTCCTTCGCCACCGGCATCAACGACTTCGGCCACATCGTCGGCTCCTCGCAAAACAATCTCACCTTCGCTGAGCACGCCTTTCTCTGGTGCAAGGAAGAGGGCATGCGCGACCTCGGCACGTTTCCCGGACAAACCTATAGCTACGCCAACGGTATCAGCGACTACGGTCAGGTCGTAGGGCAGGCCGGCACCTCCGCCAACCCCTTCCACCTCACCGGGTTCCTCTGGACGAGGGATAGCGGCATGCGCGACCTCAATAAACTCATCACGCATCGCCCCGGCTGGTACATCACTGAAGCCACCGCCGTCAGCCAGCTCGGACAGATCGTCGCCTACCAGGCAAAGTACCCGGTAGCTCCACCACCTCCCGGCGGATTTCCCTCCGCCGTAGTCCACGCCACCTTGCTCTTGCATCGCTAAACACCTTTAACCCCGGCCCGCGCCAAAACCCAGGCGCAACAACCAATGCCCCGCTCCAGTCCCACACTGGAGCGGGGCCTTTCCGCCCCCCCCGCATAGCCCACTTATTCAACCCGGCAAATCTGGTGTCCCAGCCTTCGCACCCCTTGCGAAAGGTGGAAGTAACAGAACATCGAAGCGCCCGCCGCTCGGCGCCTTCCGCCACTGCCCCAGAACTCCTTGGGAGGTATCCTCAATTGCATGGAGAACTTCCGGCTTAGGGTCTTCCGCGCGGTGGCGCATCACCTCAACTTTCGACGAGCTGCCGAGGAACTCCTGCTCACCCAGCCCGCAGTCACGCAGCAGATCAAGGCACTCGAAGAGGAGTATTCCACTCCGCTCTTCAGCCGCACCGGAGGTCATGTTTCTCTCACCCCTGCAGGCGAAGCTCTCCTGCCATTTGCAACGCAGCTCAAGATTCTGTCCGATGAGGCTCGCGAAGCCGTCGCCGCGGCATCCGGCGCAACCGCGGGCGAGCTCTCCATCGGAGCTTCACAGACCATCGGGCAATACCTCTTGCCGAAACTGCTTGCCGGCTTTCTCGGCGAGAATCCCCGCGCCGAAATCTCCATTACCGGAGGAAATACTCGCTACGTCCTGCAAGAGCTCAGAGCCCAACGCATAAACGTTGCGCTTATCGAAGGCCCTGCAATGGGGAAGGATGTGCGCGTAAAGCCATTCATGGAAGACCACATGGTGTGCATCGTCCCCGCCGGACATGAATGGGCCGATCAGGAAGTAACTCTCGAAGATCTGAAGCAGATGACATGGCTCACGCGCGAACAAGGCTCCGGATCGCGCCGCATTATCGAAAGCGCATTTCAGAAGGCCGGATTGCGCCCGCGGGATCTCAAGCTGGGCATGACCTTTGACTCGACCGAAGGCCTGCTTAGCGCAGTAGAGGAAGGGCTCGGTGTGGCCTTCGTCTCTCGCTGGGCCGTCCGCAATCAGCTTGCCCTCGATACTCTAAAGCTGGCGCGGGTGCGCGGTCTTTCTATCGCTCGAATGTTCTCGCTCGCCACCGCTGCCGGCCCGGAGCCAGCAGGAATTGCCGGGGTTTTCTACCGCTTCGTGCTCGAGCGGGCTGAGGCGCTAGCGCCGCGCCCCACCGGCCTCCCCACTCGCAGGAAAGCAGCTAAACCCTAGATCGAAATCCATTGATAGTGGATGGCAAGCAGCGAGACCGTGGCCACCACGATCCACAATATTACTCCCTGTATCAACGGGCGAACACCCACCTCGCGCAGTGTGCGCCGGGAGAGACTCGTTCCGATCAGGAACAAGGTGACCGTCAGACCCACCTTGCCAAGATGATTCAACGCGCTCCATACAATTGCAAAGCGCGGAACATACGTGCCGATAACCGCAGCGAGGCAGAACAGAACGATGAACCATGGCATCGCAACCCGGCTCTTGCGCGTACTCCCGCCGCATGGATGGCTCGCGTTGCCGCGGCGCATGTAGCTCGCGGTTACCAGGGACACAGGCACGATCCAGAGCGCACGAGCGAGCTTCACCGTCGTGGCCGTCGCCAGCGCTTGATTGCCATACCTCGCGGCGGCGCCCACAACGGAACTTGTGTCGTGGATGGCCAGGGCAGCCCATAAGCCAAACTGATTCTGGCTAAGGTGCATGCTGGCTCCAATGGCTGGAAAAATCAGCAGAGCGACAGAGTTCAAAAGGAAGACCGTGCCCATCGACACGCTGATCTCCTTTTCGTTCGCATCGGTAATGGGAGAGATGGCCGCAATGGCGCTCCCGCCGCAGATCGCCGTGCCAGCCGTGATCAGAAACGAAGCCTTCCCCCCAACGCTGAGCAGCTTCCCAAAAAGGATCCCCAGTCCCAGCGCGAAGCTGATGCTCATCGCCGTGTAAAGAAAACCGGATCGGCCCGCATGGATAATCGCGGTCAGATTCATTCCCAGGCCGAGCGCGACTACCGACGCCTGCAACAACAACTTTGCCAGCGAACTGCTCTCCTTCCGAAAAGGATGCTCGACGAAAAACCCGAAAATAATTCCGCCAACCAGCGCCACCGGGGCGGAGATCATGCCGCTCGCCGCCAGCAGAAAGCCGAGGAGAAAGATAGTTTTGCTGTTGAATACTTTTTGAGTCGGTGTGCTGGTCAAGTGGTCCATCCCAATACCCAGCCTCTACGCTGGCCGCGTTCCCGTCCAAGTAGAAGTCCTTATGAGGCATAAGCTCGACCGCACCGCCTCCTCATGGGAAATGACCGCCCCATCGTGGCAACACGTAGCGTAGGATGAATTCCTCGAATCTTGTAGCTCAATGCACGGAGGCAATATGACCATAGCGAAGATGCGACCACTACAGAAATTCAACCTCGGCTCAACGATGGTCCCGTGGAAAGATCGTCATGCTGAGGGCAAGGAAATCCGAGCCAAGGTCCCCCGCGAATCGCATGCCGAGTGGAAGCCGGGTGAGAAGCGCCCCGATCCGTTGAAGCTGCTCGCCGAAAGCAATAAGGGAAGGCAGGATCATCTCGTTCCACTGCGCATGGGGCGCATGGCCGCGTCACCCTTCGCTTTCCTGCGCGGCTCCGCCTGCGTCATGGCCTCCGATCTCTCCACCTCACCCATCAGCGGCCTCCCCGTTGTCATATGCGGCGACGCCCACATGAACAACTTCGGCATGTATGGTACCCCGCAGCAGGAGGTTGTCTTCGACATTAACGATTTTGACGAGACCACCATCGGCCCATGGGAATGGGACTTGAAGCGCCTCGTAGCCAGCATCAACGTAGCTGGCCGCCAAAACGGACTCAACCGCCGCGAACGCGCTCTCGCCGTCAGGCGTGGCGTCGAAGGATATCGCTTCAACATCAGCCGCCTCGAAAGCATGGGAGTTCTCGAAGTCTGGTACCTGCATGCTTATCCGGGCCGCACCAATCCCATCACCAAAGTCGATCCCAAGTCGCAGGCGGTATTTGCCAAGACCGTCGCCAAAGCCCTGCAGACCAATAACCGCACCCTCCTGCCCAAGATCGCCGCTCGCGGCAACAACGGCCGATGGACATTCCGAAACGATCCCCCCATCCTCACCACCCTTCTTCCTGACGCCAAAAGGAAAGTCACCGAAGTCCTCAATCGCTATGCCGCCACTCTCTCGCCCGAAAGGCGCATGATGCTCGGCCGCTACCACGTTGAAGACGTCGCCCACCGCGTCGTCGGCGTCGGCTCCGTCGGTACCCGCGCCTATCTGGTACTGCTTTTCGGCGTCGGCGATAACGATCCGCTCTTCCTGCAGGTCAAGGAGTCCGTCTCCCCCGCCGCCGCTCCCTACCTCCCGCCTCTTGCCGAGGAGTTCAGCCACCAGGGCAAACGCGTCGTCATAGGACAGCGCGCTCTGCAGGCTTCCTCTGACCCCATGCTCGGCTACACCACCTGGGACGGGCGCGACTACATGGTCCGGCAAATGAAGAACCTCAAGGCCTCCGTTCCCGTGGAGTTCCTCGCCGGCGCCACCTTCAACTTCTACTCGTGGGCCTGCGGAGCAATCCTCGCCCGTGCCCATGCGCGCACCGGAGACCCGGCGCACATTGCCGGCTACTGCGGAAATTCCACCGTCCTCGACGTCGCTCTGGCACAATGGGCCGAAAGCTACGGAGATCAAACCGAAGCCGACCACGCTACTCTGCTCGAAGCCATCAAGAGCGGAACCGTCAAGGCCGACGTTCAGACAGATCTGGACAGTTAGCACAAATCAGCAAGCGAACGAGGGAGCCGATCCATGAGCGAGATACACTCCGCACTGGCTGAGAATTTCTCCATCACCGAAGGCGGCCCCCTGCACCGTCTCCTCGTTCGCATCGGCAACGCAGGAGACGAACGCCAGCGCGTCATCCGCAGAGCCCTGGGAGTCGCCATCATCACCTGGCTTCCCTTGCTCGTGCTTACTCTCATGCAGGGCGTGGCTTACGGACACCACATCACCATTCCCCTCCTCCGCGACTACGCTCTCAACGTGCGACTCCTGATCACTGTGCCCATACTCATTCTCGCGGAATCGGGAGTCGACAAGCGCTGGCGCATTACCATCCTGGAGTTCCTCAGGTCCGGATTGGTGACCGCCAAAGAGCTTCCGGCATTCGAGGCGATCATCCAAAAAACCGTGCGCCTGCGCGATCGTGTTCTCCCCGAGGCGATCATGGTCGTGCTGGCATTCCTGCCGCTGTTCATCACCCGAACAGAACTCCTCATGAGCGACGTCTCCAACTGGCACTACACCGCGTCCGGTGAAATCAGCATGGCCGGTTGGTATTTCAACCTTGTCAGTACTCCCCTCTTCCGCTTCCTCTTCTTGCGCTGGCTATGGAGAATGGTTCTCTGGACTCTCTTGCTGTGGCGCGTCTCAAAAATCAATCTGTATCTTGTTGCCACTCATACTGACCTCGCTGCAGGCCTCGGCTTTCTATCCGAGGGGCAGAAGGCCTTCAGCCCAATCGTCTTCGCCGGCGGCGCCATCATTGCCGCTCAGGTAGGAAACACCATCGCCTATCAGGGAGCAACGCTCTCCTCGCAAAAGTTCCCAATGATCGCCTACGGAGTCCTCGCGATCGTCTTCCTCGTCGCCCCACTCCTGGTCGTCGCCCCACTCCTCATCAAGACCAAAAGAAAAGCTCTCCGCGAATATGGCGCACTCGTCACCCGCCACAACCAGGCGTTCGATCAGAAGTGGATTCAAAACGAAGAATTACCCGCAGAAGCAATCCTCGGAAATCCCGACGCGTCCTCGTTGGAAGACCTCGGCGGCAGCTTCACTGTCGTAAGAGAAATGGGAGTCGTACCCATCGATAAGCCAACCCTCATCACTCTGGCCATCGCCGCCGCCCTGCCCATGCTCCCCGTAATCTTCATCGCCACCCCCACCAACGAGCTAATCCGCATAGTCCTGAAGATGCTAGGCTGACCCAATCCAACTCGGCGGTGGCTCATTCAAGGCGGAAGGTGGCCCATTCAAGCCCTCCCTTGGCTTGAGTGGGGAAGGGAATCTGGATCGTGGTGAAGAAAATCTGAGTGTGGGGAAGGTAATCTGGGTGCCCCGTATCTCGCTTTTGAGATGCGGGACAGCGATGCTCGACCCGCGACTGCCCCTTTCAAGTCCCGGCAACGAGGGTGCCCCATCCTTCGCGCTCCCTGCGAAGGGTGGGATTAACTGAAGACCGCAGCTACAAAAATGCCTCATCCAAATCCTCCCTTGGCTTGAGCTATCATTACCATTCATCGCTTCAAGAAAGAGAACCGAATGGCCACCGATCAACTTCAGCAGCCCATCATCTCCGCCGACGAAGCATTGCAGCGCCTCATCGAAGGTAACTCCCGATTCTGCGAAGGCAGCGCGCGCTTTTCCACCGTCTGCAAGGAGACGCTCGCCGATCTGGCCAAAGGCCAGCATCCATACACAACCATCCTCGGATGCAGCGATTCGCGCGTTCCACCCGAATTGATCTTCGATGCCGACTTCGGCGAACTCTTCATCATTCGTGTAGCAGGAAACGTGGTTTCGCCTGAGGTCATGGGCAGCATGCAGTACGCGGGCGCCCACCTCCACACACCGCTCTTCGTCGTTCTCGGCCACGAAGGATGTGGTGCCGTCAAAGCAGCGCTGAACAGCAAACACGACGACGCGGAGCACCTCTCCCGCATTCAGTTGCTCGTGAACAATATCCTCCCCGGCCTGCCCGAGTTTGATCCCCACGCTTCACCACAGCAGCAGCTTGCCCAAGCCGTCGAAGCCAACGTTCGATGGTCAATGCACCAGATGATGGAAACACCCGAGGCCAAAAAAGCAATTCACGAAGAACGCGCAAAGCTCGTCGGCGCCGTCTACGAGATCGCTTCAGGCCACGTCCGATTCCTGCAATAGGCCCGCCTCCCCGTCCCCGCCACCCCGCGAATAAGTGTGGGAGTAGACTTCTCTCGATCCACGGTCGAAAGTTCCTACCGCGCGTGGTAGAAATCGGCGCATCCTATTCGACGTATGAATAGAGCAGCCAATGTTGGCTGGAATCGATGATGAAGGAGAAATTGATGCGCTTCATGATGATAGTGATCCCCAAAGGGTATGAAACGGCAGCCGCGGACGCAGCCCCCAGCGCGGAGGCCGTGGCGAAGATGATGGAGTACAACAAGAGCCTGCAGAAAGCCGGCGTTCTGCTCGGGCTCGATGGGCTTCTCCCCCCTTCGACCGGAGCACGTGTTTCATTCACAGACGGCAAGGCGACGGTTACAGATGGACCGTTCGCTGAGGCCAAAGAGGCTATCGGAGGCTACTGGATCATCCAGGTGCGCTCGCGGGAAGAAGCGATCGAATGGGCCAAGCGAGCACCGATGGCCAACAACGAGATCATCGAAGTGCGCCAGATCCACGAGATGGGCGATTTCCCCGCAGACGTGCAGAAAGCAGCCGAAGGCTTCGAGCGAACTGCGAACGCGGCTGCTGCAAAAGCATGAGCGACATCGGACATTCACAAAACGATTGAGGCCGTGTGGAAGATCGAGTCCACACGCCTCATCGCCGGCATTGCCCGCGTTACCCGCGACATCGGCATTGCGGAGGAACTCGCTCAGGACGCTCTCGTCGCGGCCCTTGAGCGGTGGCCGGAAGAAGGCATTCCGGAAAAGCCCTGCGGCCTGGCTGATGACAGCGGCAAAGCGGCGCGCAATCGACTCTCTACGTCGCGGCCGCATGCTGGAACAAAAGCATGGAGAGATTACGCGCGAGCTCGAATTTCAGCAGCAGCGGCTCGGTGAAGCACTGGATCAGTCACTCGACCAGGTCATCGACGATGACGTCCTCCGCCTCATCTTTACCGCCTGCCATCCTGTCCTCACGGTGGAAGGGCGCATCGCTCTTACGCTGCGTCTGATTGGCGGCCTCACCACCGCTGAAATTGCCCGGGCCTTCCTTGTGCCGGAGAAGACCCTTGGCCAGCGAATCTTTCGCGCCAAGAGAACTCTCGCCGAAGCCCACGTTCCATTCGAGATCCCGCGCGGAGACGAGCTGCGTAGCAGGCTTGAGTCCGTCCTCTCGGTGGTCTACCTGATCTTCAACGAAGGATATACGGCGACGTCCGGAGATGAGTGGATGCGGGAAGAACTCTGCAACGACGCGCTGCGGCTCGGGCGCATCCTCGCGGAACTTCTTCCCGGTGAATCTGAGATCCACGGTCTGCTGGCACTGATGGAACTCCAGGCATCGCGCACCGCGGCGCGCAAGGGGAAAGACGGAAAAGCCGTTTTGTTGCTGGAGCAGGACCGGTCTCTGTGGGACTACGTACGAGATACAGCGAGGAATGGCCGCACTTCATCACGCGCAGCAAGCTGGGTGGCGGGGCGGGGAACTACGCTTTGCAGGCGGCAATCGTCGCCTGTCATGCCCGCGCGAGGCACCGCCGCTGATACCGACTGGGAGCGAATTGTTCTTCTCTACGACGCTCTTCTCCAGATCAGTCCATCTCCCATCGTCGGGCTGAATCGAGCCGTAGCAGTCGGGATGGCGCACGGCCCAGCCGCTGGGCTTGCTGCGCTCGACGCTCTCGATCCCGACCCGATCCTCAGCGGCTACCACCTGCTGCCCAGCGTTCGAGGAGACTTGCTCATAAAACTTGGTAGATTCGCCGAAGCTCGCGAGGAGATTCAGCGCGCCATCGCGATGACCGAAAACAGGCGGGAACAGGATGCTGCTGTCAGAAAAACTAAAGCAGATACCGAAAATTGAGCAAGATGCTTGAGCCCGGCTTGAGTCCTGTGCTCGGTCCCGTGCCGCCCGCACTTCGCACTCATCACGCGTCAGCGTATCTTCGTCACAATTACCACGCAATTGCACGCGCCTCTACACGATGATTCCCTCTGCACCTGTACACCTTCGGGAGGCTCCAATTCGATTGCCAGTCATAATGTGTCTCTCTGCACTCATGTCACTCGCAGCGTACGCGCAGACGCCCAGCGCTCCAGACGCGGCAGTGAGCGCCGCCGATAAGTCTTACATAGCGCAGGATTGGAGCGCAGCCGAATCTCAATACTCAGTCCTCACCAGCAAGCAGCCTGAGAACGCTCGCTTCTGGTTTCGCCTCGGAGTCTCCGCGCGCGCCAGCAAGCATTACGACCTCGCCCTCGAATCTCTGCAGAAGGCTAAAGCTCTTGGCGCTGCAAAAGGCCTTCCTCCCTCGCTTGCCGACTACGAGATCGCGACTACCTACGCCGGTACCGGCAACAACTCGCTCGCCCTTCAGTTTCTAGCGTCCTCTGCCACTGCTGGCTTCATGCAACCCGGTCGCATCAAGAACGACGCGGAGTGGAACTCTCTGCGCACCAATCCTCAGTTCGTTGCCCTGGCAAAACAGATCGAGCACAACGCCACGCCCTGCAACGATGCCGAGTTCAAACAGTTCGACTTCTGGCTCGGCGATTGGGATGTCGCATCCACCGCCAATGGCACACATCAGGGCTCAAGTCACATCTCCCGGGAGATGGGCGGCTGCGTCATCTGGGAGAACTGGACTTCCGCCGGCAGTCCCTACTACGGCAAAAGCTACAACACCTGGAACCCCAACCTTAAGCGCTGGGAACAATACTGGGTCGACAACGCGGCAGGCGTGATGTTTTTCCACGGCACCTTGAAAGACAATGTCATGGACTACTGGACAGACGACGTGCCCCAGTCAACCGGCGGAACCCTCCTCCGTCATCTCCAGTTCTTCAATTTAGGCCCGGACAAGGTGCGCCAATTCTCTCAAGGCTCGTCCGACGGCGGCAAGACATGGCACACCGAGTACGACCTCACCTACACCCGTGACCGGGCGAAGGCGTCAAAGACGCAATGAACACGCCTGATGAGAGCGCATCAATCGACGGCAAACCGCCCTTGAAATCGACGGCGTTTGACGAGACACTTCGATTGACTCTATAACCTAAGCCCGGGTTGAACATTTTTGCGCCTCATGGAGACACGGTTGTCTATCCCAGATACACGGCGTAGCGACGCATCCACAACCTTCGGAGCGGCACCGCGACGCACGACTCCACAACTCCTGCGCCTCGTGGAGTCAGCGTGCCTCGTGATCCTCGCCGGCCTCCTCTTCTGGAAGGGAATTCTCCCAGCCTGGCACACCCTGAATACGGATTTCCCCAACTACTACCTCGTCGCCCGGCTTCTTCGCGAGGGCTACAGCCTCGATCGCATCTATGACTGGCTCTGGCTCCAGAGAATCAAAGATCACTGGGGACTCGACCAAACGCTGGTGGGTTTTGCGGGACTCACTCCCTTCTCCGCGCTCCCAATCCTTCCGCTATCCCTCTATTCCGCGCTCGTCGCAAAGCATCTATGGATCATCGCAAACATCGCCTTTCTAACCGGCTCAGCAGAGCTGTTGACTCGTACCAGAGCTCTGCCCAGACGCCGCGTCTGGTTGCTCTGCCTACTCGCCATCGTCCCTTTGCGCACCAGCTTCCTGTATGGCCAGATGCATCTTCTGGTCTTATTTCTCCTGGTCCTCGCTTACTTCCTCCACATGCGGCAGAGACCAGTTGCCTGTGGAGTGTGCTTCAGTCTTGCAGGCGCATTGAAGGTCTATCCGCTCTTGTTCCTACCCTACTTTTTATGGAAGGGTCGAAGACGCGAAGCATTCGCGATGACCTGCTCGCTCCTCCTCCTTCTCGTCTTGGGATACGCATGCTTCGGCAGCCACGTGATGCAAACGTATCTCACAGAGATTCTTCCACGAAGTCTGCAAGGCGAAGTCCTCGACCCCTATAGTGCTCGAGCCGCATCAGGCTCAGCCTTCTTCCATCGGCTCTTCATTTTTGAACCTCAATTGAATCCCTCGCCGTGGCTCAATTCCCCCCGGCTCTATGCAGTGCTTTACCCGCTCTGGCAACTAGCAATACTAATCCCCATCGCATTCAGTATTCGTCCCGCAACTGGCCAGCGAAACTCCGAACAGCTCGAGTGGGCCACAATCGTCTTTGCTCTTCTGCTCCTCTCACCAGTTCCATCCAGCTATCACTTTGTCGGAATGATCTTTTCAATGGTCCTGGTTGCGGATGTGCTGGCTCGCCGCCGCCAGCGCACCTTAACGGTCGTTGTCCTGGCGCTATATGTTGCCATCAGCGTTATCGAGTTTTCTCCAGTCGCCGCAACTCAGCAATTCTCCCTGCTTACAATCGTGGCCTTCGCTCGGCTATGGCTCGGCATCCTACTCATGGGACTCTTGATTCTGCTATTGCGATCGGAGTCAGGACAGTCAGTCATCGCCGTGCTAGGCAAACCGCGCGCCATCTTGCTCACCCTTTGCTTCGTGGTGTTTTGGATTGCCGCACTCATCAGTCACCAGCGACATTTTGCTTACCTGCGGGAAGACACGCAGAGACGCATGCCGCTTAAGATTCCAACCTACCTCGCCACTTCGCCGCATGCCTATTCATCCGGAGTCATGTTCACTGCGATGGTTCCGACCGGCTATGCGGCGACGGATCTCTCGGGAAAGACCGTATGGAACGGAAGCGAGCAGGGCACACACGCAGATCAATTGTCTTCAGCAACGAACGCTGATGGCTCTTACATTTTGCTTGAGCTGGCAGATGCAACCGGGTCGCGCCTGCGCCAGGTTTCTTCCGCCGCACCTGATTCGGGTGGCGCCGTCCCCAGCCAACTCCAGATTCCCGACGCAGAATCCCCGGCAATCTCGCCTGACGGATCTACGCTGCTGTTCATACGCGAAGATCATGGCCGCGGCCAACTCTGGTCAGCCCATGCACCCACAGAATTCAGTCCACCACGGCCTGCATATCCCCCCGCTCAACTGCTCACAAATTCTTACGATGTACGCGACGTAATCTTCTCACCATCGGGTGCCGCCTATTTCACCGCGAAGCTCAAGGGCCCAACCAGTATCTTCTTCTTGACTCCTCAAGGTGAGGCCAAACCCTTCATCTCCGGCAACGAAGATGTGCGCTCTCCCGCATTTTCTGCAGACGGAAATATGATCGTGTACAACCAGTTGATTCACCGGCGATGGCAATTAGTGCTCTTGCAAGTTGTCAGTGGGCGGAAGCGAATCCTCACCGACGGAGATTGCAACGCATACACCCCGACATGGATCAGCAATTCGTCCATAGCATATGCCACAGATTGCGGTCGCGGTTTAGGCCTGACCGCCTTGGCGCAAATACGTCTGACGCATTGAAGCGAGCGATTAGAAAGTTGTTCCTGCGAGCGAACCTGTGGTCGGGAGTCGCTCCGATTCCATACGACGGCTCAAACGACCCGGCGTATCCTGATGTAGAGTCAGGATTGCGCATGGCGGCAGGAGGCAAAGTGAATTCACTTCCGAGAGTGTTCATGATTGGACTACGGTTGCCAGGCGTCGCCCTGCTGTTCCTGCTCTACAACCTATGCGCGCCCTGCGCGGCCATGGCACAGGAACACCCTGCGCATGAATGGAGTTACAGTGGAAGCGAAGGCCCTTCGCACTGGGGCGAACTTACGCCCGAATTCGCCACATGCAAAACCGGCCACAGCCAGTCGCCTGTCAATATTGTCGGTGCTCAAAGTGCCGATCTGCCTGCCATTCATTTTGAATACAAGCCCAGCGCGCTCCACATCATCAATAATGGTCACACGATTGAAATTCTCTACGCTCCCGGCAGTTTTATCAGGGTCGGAGACAAACGTTACGAACTAAAGCAATTCCATTTCCACCATCCCAGTGAAGAGACAATCAACGGCAAGCATTCTCCCTTGGAGCTCCACCTGGTGCACGCAGATGCCAACGGGCATTTGGCCGTAGTATCCGTGCTCTTGGAAGAGGGCTCTGCAAATCCATTGGTTGAAACGCTGTGGGCGCGCGCGCCGAAGACGGCTGGTCCGGAGAAGCACGACGATACCCTGCAAATTAATGCCGCGGACTTGTTGCCTGCGAACCACGGCTATTTCACTTTCGCCGGTTCGTTGACGACTCCGCCGTGTACCGAAGGCGTCAGTTGGTTCGTACTCAAGACGCCTCTAACGATTTCTAAAAAACAAGTGGCAACCTTCGCCGAGATCTATCCATACGACGAGCGGCCCACTCAATCCCTCAACGGCCGCACCGTGCTTGGAAGTAAGTGATCCAGTCGAACTCTCGAATCGCGTTCAGACACCCGTCCGGCGTGTGACCCACATCTGAAATTAGAAGACGGTGGGCCACCCTGGAACTCAACACGCAAGATAATCTGGGTGCCCCATTCAAGCCCGTCGTTGGCTTGAGTGGGAATGAACTCAGGCTCGCAGCCCAGCTCCGCAATAAATCACAAATGCGGGTGCCCCGTATCTCGCTTTTGACATGCGTGACAGTGATGCCCCGCCCGGCGGCTGGCCCTTTCGACCCCCACCAGCAACTCAAATAAAATCCCGCTTCCGCGTTTGTAGAAACACCGTAAGGCCCAGCAGCAGCGCAATCAGTGTGAATTCGATTCCCAGCGTTGTAACCAGTATGGGATTCCACACAATCTTGGCGCGAAACGCACTTCTCCCCACCTCCGGAATTCGTATCAGTAAGAACCATCCCAGGCTGTAGCACAGGTTCACGAGAATCACGATTGCAGTCGCCCAGTTTTCGTTCTCCTTCACCATGCCAACCGAGCAAATCAGCACAAAGCCCAGCAGGACCAGCGACGACAGAACCAGCATCAGCGGGATCAATCCATCCGGGATTTCCTTGCGCGTCAAAATCATTGTCGCGGCCACCCCCACCATCGTCAGCCAGAACAAAAGAAAGATTCCGATGGTGGAGATGATCTTCGCGATGCTGTATTCGATGGCCGAAACGGGAAGGCTCATGATGAAGGCCATGGTCTGGTGCTTCCGCTCATCGTAGATGTTCTTTGGCAGAATGCTCCCCAGTACGCACATGACCGTATAGAAACAGACGATGCCGATCACGGCCGCCGTTGTCCCGCCGAAAAAGGTGATGCCGATCGCAAGGATCCCGAGCACGATCCCCATTCCTACGGCGAAGCGATTCAGTTCCCAGTCCTTGCGAATCAATTCGTAAACAATCGGCTTCATGCTTCCACCTCTTCGCGGCTCTTCTCCACGTTTGCGACAAAAATCTCTTCCAGCGTCATCGTCTCAACGGCCTGTACGCGCGCGCCGCTCAATTCATACGCGCCCGGCAGGTCCGGCTGAAATGCGTTGACCGTAACGATGGCGATCCGTCCCGTTTGCTGAACTCGCAGCACTCCCGGCAATGCCGCGACAGGCGCACCCGACTTCGTCTCCAGCCGAAGACGCCGCCAGCGGTCCATGTAGGTTTCCTTGTCCAGCGAGTCGATGATCCGCCCGCGATCAATGAACGTGATCCGATCGCAGATGCGTTCAATATCGAGCGTGTTGTGCGATGAGAACAGCACGCTGCGATTCTCATCCGTCATTACGGCCGTGATCTCGCGCAGTATCTCGTGACGCGCCACGGGATCGAGCCCCGTCGTCGGCTCATCAAGGATCAGCAGCTTGGGCCGCCGCGCCAGCACCAGCAGCAGCGACGCCTTCACACGCTGACCATGAGAAATACCCTTTATGCGCTGTTCCGCACGCAGCCCAAATCGCTTCAGCAGTTGCTGCGCGTAGCCTTCGTCCCACGTGGCATAAATCCGGCGCATCAGGCCCAGGTGCCATTCCAGCGTCATCGCTCCGTACAGGCGCATGTCGTCGGAGGCAAAGCCAGTATCCCACTTGGTGGCAACTTGCGCCGCGGGCATGGTGTTGCCCAGCACTTCGACCTCGCCCGAGTCCTGATGAACAAGCCCCATCATGATCCGGATCGTGGTGGACTTGCCGGCGCCGTTCGGCCCGATCAACCCCATCACCTGTCCTTGGGGCAACTCCAGGTTCACGTGCCGCAAGGCAAAGTACTGGTACTCCTTGCAGACTCCCTGCATCTTGATGGCTAGGTCCGTCATACGCTCTACCTCTCCTCAATCCGTTCCATAGTTTCGCGGAGCCGCCGCTTAAGCTCTTTCTCATCCATCCCTTGTTGGTGAGCCAGTCGCACCGCTTGCTCCAGGTACCGCACGAGCTCTTTTTCCTGAAGTTCTTTGGCCAGGTTTTGCTTCGACGCCACCTGCGATCCCTTGCCCGGATGAGTGACGATGACGCCCTCGCGCTCCAGTTCCAGGTAGGCACGCTTCACGGTGATAACGCTAACCTCGAGTTCGGCCGCGAGTTGGCGGATCGAAGGCAGCGGATCGCCTTCGATCCACTCGCCCACCGCAACGTAGCGCTTCACCTGCTCGATGATCTGCAGGTAGATCGGCCGTTTATCCGATTGAGAGATTACAAATATGCTCGCCGAATTCATCTGTATATACACAGTATGCACAGATGAACTCAGCAAGTCAACCAACACCGATGGCGGGTGGCGCACCGGCGGGTGGCCCGCCCTGGACCTCAACACCCAATCTGATTCGGGTGCCCTGTCCTACCCTGCCGTTGGGTAGGGCGGGGTCGTTACCCTCGCTCGAAGCGAGCCTGTAGTTGGCTTGTTCGAACACTCCCATTTCAGGGAGTAACTCTACGATTCGAGCTCCACATCGACGTTGGGGATATCCCCCCAACATCCGTCGAACACCGTGAGATACGATGGTCTCCTATACCCGGAGCAGCAAGTATGCCCAAGCCCACAGTACTTTCAGCGCTGGCCCTCGCCATCCTATGCGCCCCTTTAAACGCCCCCGCGCAAAATGCAACTCAATCCCCAGCGCAAGCCACCACGCCCGCCGCGCCCACACTCGAGTTCGTCTTCGAAGAAATCGTCACCCTCGGCACAGATACAAAAGTCGGCGCCACTCCATGGGGAGAAAGAAACATCGTTCCCATCACCGGAGGCACCTTCGCCGGACCACGCATCAAGGGCAAAATCCTGCCCGGCGCTTGGGACTGGCAACTGCAAACTCCCGGGGGATGCTTCTCCCTCCACGCCAACTACATGATCCAGGCCGACGACGGAGCCGTCATCAACGTCGACAACAAGGGAAGCATGTGCAAATCCAGCGACGGCAAGGACGCGGGCTGGTTCACGACCCCCTCCTTCGAAGCGCCCAAAGGTCCGCACGATTGGCTCAATGGCGGTGCCTTCGTAGGAACCCTCCAGGGCACCACCCTCGATGGCAAACGCGCTGTGCGCATCCGCTTCTACCAGGCCCGCTGAAGCCGAAATCCAACGGTGCTTCGCCTTGCATTAAAGTATCTATTTCAACGATTATTCGACATCGAAAGACTTTATTTTCCAAAAGTCGCTCCAGCGCGCACAAAAAAGCCACTTTTTCGCACTCTAAACCCCCTCTATCCCGCCCAAAAACGCACAAAAACCCCTGATTTTGGGCGCTTTTGTAGCCCTCCTCTATGATGGAGGTGGCATAAAAAAGTCGAAAAATCCAGGAGCGTCCAAATGTCCGAAATCAACGTGACCATCACCGCCAAACCCAACGGTCCCCTCCGTGTAGAAGGCCCCATCAAGCTAATAAACACTGATGGAAAAGAGATCGACTTAACCGGAAAACCCGCCATCTCCCTCTGCCGCTGCGGAGCCTCCACCAACAAGCCATTCTGCGACGGAACCCACTCCAAAATAGGATTCCAGGCCGCCGAAGCCGCCGTAGCCGCAGAGAACAAGTAGCAACAGAAAACCCCAGTGTTCACTGGGGTTTTCTGCTTTCCTCGATTAGTCTTTCTTGTTTCGCGCCTTGATCTTGAACCAGATCGGCGACCCTTCAAATCCAAACGCTTCGCGTATCTGATTCTCCAGAAACCGCTCAAAACTGAAGTGCAGTTTCACGTCGCGATCAGTGAAGAGAATGAATGTAGGAGGAGCCACCGCTGCCTGCGTCATGTAAAGAATTCGCATGCGCTTTGAAAGCGGCACCGGCGCCCGCTGGAAATCAATTTTCTCCAGAAAACGGTTCATCTGCCCCGTAGTAACACGCTTGCGCCTCTCATCGGAAACCTGCTTCACGAACTCGAAAACCCGCTTAATATTCTTCCCCTGCGCCGCCGAAATAAACACAACAGGCGCATACGCAAGGTACTTCAGCACATTCCGCAACTGCGTCTCAAAGATCTCGCGATCCGCGGGAGGTTTATCATCCGTGCGCCCCGTCGTCACCAGATCCCATTTATTTACCACGATGATGACGGACCGTCCGCTCTCGTGAGCATAGCCGCCAATCGTCGCATCGGATGAGGTCACACCCTCAGTCGCGTCGATCACCAGCAGGGCTACGTCGGCTGCTTCCAGATGTCGAATCGCCATGACAACGGAGAGCTTTTCGGCCATCTCAGTAGTCTTGCCCTTGCGCCGGATGCCCGCCGTGTCCACAAATCGAAATTGCTCGCCCTGGTACTCCATTAGCTCGTCAACAGCATCGCGCGTCGTGCCGGCCACTGGCGACACAATGGCTCGCGAACTCCCTGTCAGCGCATTCAGCAGCGTGCTCTTGCCCACATTGGGGCGCCCGATAATCGCGATCTTTGTCTCGTGCTGCTCAAACTCTCCGTGCGTGCGATGCAGTGACTCGCCCTCAGCGTCCGTCTCTTCTTCGTCTGCTCCACTCGCAGTGTCAACCTCATCCTCTGGCTCAGCGGCGGGTGGCAATGCCTCGAAGACCTGCTCCAGCAAATCGCCAATCCCAATGCCGTGTTCCGACGAAACGGCTTGAATATTCTTGAAGCCCAACCGGCGAAAATTCTCCGCCGCGGCCTGCATTTTTTCAGTGTCGATTTTGTTGACGGCAAGGAAGGCCGGCTTGCCACTGCGCAACAGAATGCGCGCGAGATCGAGATCCGGGGAGGCCAACTCAGTACGCCCGTCCACAACCATGATCAACACGTCTGCTTCGGCCAGCGCCATTTGCGCCTGCTCAAAGATCGCCGCCGGGATCAGATCATCCTCGTCGGGAATGATTCCGCCCGTATCGACCAACCGCGCCGTGCGTCCCTGCCAATCGACCTCGCCGTAAATGCGGTCACGTGTAATGCCAGGTTCGTCGCCCACGATGGAGCGGCGCGATCCTGTCAGCCGATTGAACAGCGTCGATTTTCCGACATTTGGTCGGCCTACAATAGCGATGAGCGGAAGTCCCGCCGTCGTGCTGGGACTGCCCTTACGCGATACTCTTTTTGTTTTTGCCAAAATGCCTACTCCAATGCTGTTGGACGCGCGTATCCCGCACTGGTCCGATGTGGATTCTGCTGCCTGAGGCCGCCAAAAATAAAAGGAGCCATCCTTGATCCTACGCTGTCGTTTCCGTAGCCGCCCGTTTTGTCCCTTGAGCCGGCCCCAAACTCAGCCGCCACGCGTCTCTTCAGAGAGGCACAAATAGACTGAAGGCCTGTCAGTACAATGGATGAGTCTGTAGTCGTCCAACAAAAAACGTGCCTAACGCACCCCCACTAAATACAGGCACATAACGACGCCGATGCTGGCAAGTACCACGCCCAGAGCTACCGCATCCTTCGACACTCGTCCCGGTATCCACGTTCCCAGGCTCAACTCCCGAACTAGCTGAATGTGGCGAAGGATAGAACTGAGAATCACGATGACACCGATACCCACCAGCGCCACACCCGACCACACCGAGACACCAGTGGTGTGTGCAGTTGGCTGGACTTCGCTGGGAGCGAGTTGCCGCAGAAAGAGGCTGAAGCGGCTGACTGCGAAGCCGACCCCCATCAAGCCGAGGCCTGTGCGTATCCATGCCAGAAAAGTTCGCTCGGCTGCAAAATAGACTCTGGGATCCTGCTCGGCAGCTTTATCCATGAACGCATTGTAAAGAAGAACCACGCCCATGGGAGTCGATGGTTTCTCAATGCTCGGCGTCTCGCTATGATAGATGCAGCACCTCCGGAATCTTTGTGGCCACCTCTACCCCTCCAACCTCTTCATTGCCGTCACTGCACGACTTCTTCTCGCCAGGAGGAACGCTGTCGCGCTCCAGCCTCCCCTACGAGTTTCGCCGTGGGCAGCTGGAGATGGCGAAGGCGGTGGAGAGGGCGCTCGACGAGCATCATCACCTCATCGTCGAGGCCGGCACCGGCACCGGAAAGACGCTGGCTTACCTGCTTCCCGCACTGCGCACCGGCCGGCGCATCATCATCTCCACCGGCACAAAGAATCTGCAGGAGCAGCTTTTCTTCAAGGACGTTCCGTTTCTCGAGTCGATGCTTGGGCCATTGCGCGTCTGTTATATGAAGGGGCGCGGCAACTACCTCTGCCGCCACAAGCTATTCGCACTGCGCGATCAGCCCATCCTCAGCGGACTGGAAGAGATCGACCAATTCCACCAGATTGCAGAGTGGGAGAAGAAGACCACGACCGGCGACCGCGCGGAGATCGGCACGCTGCCGGAGAACAGCCCGCTGTGGGGCAAGCTCGATGCGCGCAGCGAGGCCTGTCTCGGTTCCACCTGTCCAGACTATGAGCGGTGCTTCATCACCGAGATGCGGCGCAAGGCCCTCGAGAGCGACATCATTATCGTCAATCATCATCTCTTCTTCGCCGACCTCGCCATCAAGTTGCAGGCCAAGGCGGCGCCCGATGCCGGCGTGCTGCCCGAAGCTGCGGCCGTCATTTTTGACGAGGCACACGAACTTGAAGATATTGCCTCCAGCTACTTCGGTATAAGCCTCAGCAACGTTCGCCTTGAGGAGATGGCTCGCGACGTTGAGACCATGCTGCGCAAGCAGAAGGCTTACTCCAGTGGCCTGCAGGCTGCGGTGGAAATGCTTCGCGAGCGCTCGCGCATGCTCTTCGCCGTGTTGCCGCAAGGCTCGGATGGGCGCATGGCCTTCGTGGGGCGCGAAGATTTTCTTGAAGAGAATGGCGACATCTATCTCGGCGCCACCAACGCTCTGCATCGACTGGAGGGCGAACTCGACCGCACCCGCGGCGTGGAAGAAGCTACCGGTCTAAGGAAACGGGTCGGCGATATTCGCGAGCATCTGCGCTTCCTGCTGGAGGCGGAGGACCGCAACACTGTCTTCTGGATTGAGCGCCGTTCCGCGGGAGGCATGCGCTCTGCCATGCGCAACACCTATCTGCAGGCTACTCCCATCGATGTCTCGGAGATGCTCGGCGAGTTGCTCTTCGAAAACTACCCCAGCGTCGTGCTCACCTCGGCCACGCTTACGGTGCAGTCCGGCTTCGGCCATATTCGCCGCCGACTGGGCATGCGCGACGCGAAAGAATTGGTGGTGCCTTCGCATTTTCGTTATCCCGAGCAGGCTCTGCTCTACTTGCCGCCCGAGATGCCCGATCCGCGCGACGCAAGTTATCAGGGGGAAGCGGCGAAGCGTATTCGCCGCGTGCTCAGCATTACCAAGGGCCGTGCCTTCTGCCTCTTCACCAGCTACCTGCAGATGCGTGAGCAACACGACCGTTTGCGCTCGGAACTGGATTATCCATTCCTGCTGCAGGGAACCGCTCCCCGCAAGGCATTGCTGGAGGAGTTCCGCAACACGCCCAATGCAGTGCTCTTTGGCACCTCCAGCTTTTGGCAAGGTGTGGACGTGCAAGGCGAGGCGCTGAGCTGCGTTATCGTTGACCGACTGCCGTTTGCCGTACCCACTGATCCCGTGGTCGCAGCCCGCATGCGCGCCATCGAGGATGGTGGCGGCAGTCCATTTTTCGAATACCAGGTGCCTTCGGCTGTCATCACGCTAAAGCAGGGCTTCGGCCGCCTGATCCGCTCGCTCGAAGATCGCGGTGTGCTGGTGCTGCTTGACCCGCGCATTCAACGCCAGCGCTACGGAAAAGTCTTTCTCGAGAGCCTGCCACCCTATCGTGTGACCAGCGATATCGGCGAGGTTGAGAGCTTCTTTGATTTAGATTAGCCACGGTTGATCCCTGCTAGCATGGAAGGGTCGGGGCAACGCCACCCGACCAGACTATGGCCCGCAACCTCTACATCCTCGCTGCCACCCTGCTTGTCTTCGCGCTTATCTCATGCGGCATGATGTTCACCTCGAACGCTTATCAGCCGGGGCTCCCGGGCAACGGCTCGCTATGGAAGACAACAGGACTGGTGCTCGCGCTCGCAGGGTTAATCGTGGCGCTCGCAGGAGTCTTCACAGCGATGTTTGAACAGGTAGACCGCCGCAACGAAGAGCGTCGCCGGCGGGAACGGGAACGCGGACATTAGTCCCGTATCTCTCCTCGATCAAAAAGTAAGAGAAGGCCACCGGATCCGCTCCGATGGCCCGAAGCGTCGACACTAATCAACCTTGATGCCGATCGCAGTTACTGCATCCGCATCCACTACCTGGTCGATCTGCTTGCCATGGTCGGTGACGACGAAATGGAGGTAGATAGGGTTGGGATTCGACAGGCTGTTGACTACACCGACTCCCGTGCAGTCCGGATTGACGGTGTAGGTACCGCTGCCAGTTGTCCATGCCTTCGCTGGCGGATAGCCGTTGTTGACGATGTGATCCACCTGAGTGAATTTACCGTTGCCATCGTAGTGAGCCATGCTCAGGCCGCGGACTGGGATACCCGGCGCGAGGATCTCGCCGATGATGGTGAAGCCGTAGTTGCCGTAGAGGGTCCGATTGGAGCAGGGCCTGTCGTCCGAATCGGCCTTCGCAGCAACGCTGGAAGCGAGGAGAGTGCAAACGATCGCGAGGGGAATCGCGACCATCGACAATTTGAAAGTTGACCTGCTTTGCATGGGGGACCTCCTTAGGTCTGTGCAAAGTTATCGCCCGGGCACTCTGCCCTCAATGGCCTGAGCATTCTCTCTGCGTGCCGTGCTTATTCCCCGGCAAGTTGTCTGCAATCATCTGCGAGTTCAATAGGTCGATGCAACACCATCTGAGTGAGAGGTCTCACAGGAGGTGGTGTTTATGTCACAAGGGAAGCGAGTGGAGGTTTCCGCGGCGCAGCGGACAGAGATCTGGCGGCGTTGGAAGGCGGGAGAGTCGTTGCATGAGATCGGGCGAGCATTCGGCCGCAAACATACCTCCATTCATCTGCTGTTATCGCATCATGGTGGAATCGTTCCGGCCGTCCGTCGGCGCTCACCCCAAGCGCTCACGTTAGCGGAGCGAGAGGACATTTCGCGAGGAATCGCTTCCGGCTCATCGATTCGTGCGATTGCCACCCGCCTTTCCCGAGCAACCTCAACGGTGAGCCGGGAGGTCGCCCGTCATGGTGGCCGTTCTGAGTACCGAGCGGGCGAAGCTGATGGTGAAGCCTGGGGGTTGGCTCTGCGACCTAAGCAGTGCCTACTGGCCACCCATGAGCGGTTGCGAAACATCGTCGTCAGTAAACTGATGCTGGACTGGTCGCCGGAACAGGTTTCCGGATGGCTAAAGATCCAGTATCCCAAGGACGAGAGCCTGCGCGTGTCCCACGAGACCATTTACCGTAGCCTCTTTATTCAAGCGCGTGGAGTATTGAAAAAAGAGCTCATTGGGCACCTTCGATCCAAACGCCTCATCCGCCGCTCGCAGCACTCGAGCAAGGGTGGACATGCACAGGGTCAGATCGTCGAGGCCATCTCGATCCGGGAAAGACCAGCGGAGGTCGAGGACCGAGCGATCCCAGGACACTGGGAGGGCGATCTCATCAGCGGCACCAAGAACAGTCACATCGTGACCCTGGTGGAACGGCACTCACGCTTCACCACGCTCATCAAGGTGCGCAGTAAAGAGACGACCGTTGTCGTCGCCGCACTAAGTCGGCACATTCGTAAACTCCCCGTCTCCCTGCGCCGCTCGTTGACCTGGGACCGGGGACACGAGATGGCCCAACACAAAACCTTCAGTGTGGCCACCGATGTGAAAGTCTACTTCTGTGATCCCCACAGTCCCTGGCAGCGCGGCACAAACGAAAACACCAACCGGCTGCTGCGGCAATACCTGCCTAAGAAAATGGACCTGTCACGCTATACGCAGTCGGAGCTGGACAAGATAGCGCTCCGCCTCAACCAACGACCGCGAAAAACTCTAGAGTTCCAGACCCCTGCTAGTAAACTGCAAGCAAGTGTTGCGTCGACCTGTTGAACTCGCATCCGGTCACAGCTATTCCTGCTATTTCTCGCTTGATCAATCACGCGCGTTCGTGCTGCTATACTCCTGCGCTTACTAGGGAGGGACCCCGTGGCTCTCATCCGATTTGGGCCCTTCCAGGCCGACACACGATCCGGCGAGCTGCACCGGAAGGGAGCGAAGGTCGCCCCTCAGGATCAGCCGTTTCAGGTTCTCGTGCTCCTGCTGGAACGTCCCGGCGAGATTGTTACCCGCGAAGAACTTACGCAAAAGCTGTGGCCGGAGAATACCTTTGTCGATTTCGAACGCGGGCTCAACAAAGCTATCAACAAGTTACGCGAAGCCCTGAGAGACCAGGCTGAGAGACCGAGGTACATCGAAACGCTGCCGCAGCGCGGATATCGATTCATCGCTCAGGCAGCAACGGCTCCTCCAGGTGTGGCGGCTGTGGCGGAGAGCGACTCACCCGGATCGATTCCCTGGTGGTTCTGCCGCTGGACAACCACTCGGGCGATCCCGCCCAGGAGTATTTCTCCGACGGCATGACTGAGGAACTGATCACCGCTATTTCCAGGATCAGTTCGCTGCGCGTCATCTCCCGCACATCGGCAATGATGTACAAAGGCGCGCGAAAGTCGCTGCCGGAGATCGCGAAGGAGTTGCGCGTGGATGCCGTTGTAGAGGGCTCTGTGGCGCGTTCGGGGGATAAGGTTCGTATCACTGCGCAGCTCATCTACGCGCTGCAGGACCGGCATCTTTGGACGGGAAGATATGAGCGCGAGTTGCGTGACGTTCTGCAGCTTCAGGCCGAGATAGCCGAGGACATTGCTCACCAGACTCACAAGTTGGTTGACCCGAGGCAACGATCTGCTGATCCCTTGCCGAGGGTCCACCCGCAGGCTTATGAAGTTGGCCTGCGGGCAAACCACTTTCGCGACAAGATGACGCCCATGGACCTGGCACGCGGCGCGGAGCTCTATGCGCAGGCGATCGCCATCCACCCAGCATACGCACAGGCCTATGCAAATCTCTCTCAGTGTTACTTCTACATGGGCCTTTTAGGCATGGGGTCTTCCATTGAACTCTTCCTCAAGGCGAAGTCGAACGCTGAGAAGGCTCTGGAACTGGACGGATCCGTGACTGCCGCGGAGAATGCGCTCGCCGCAGTCCGCGCCATCCTTGACTGGGATTGGGCTGGTGCGGAAGCGGTCTGCCGGCGCGGCGTGGAATTGAGACCGGGGGATTCTGCCGCGGGGTTGCACATGTCGGACTACATGTCGATACAAGGGCGCCACGACGAGGCAATCACGGAGCTCAAGAGGGCCATGGAATATGATCCCATCTCGCGCATGAACCTGGGCTTTTTCGGCTTGATTTTGTATCGCGCCCGGCGCTACGACGAATCGATTGCGCAATGTCAGAAGGCCCTGGACCTCGACCCAAACTACTGCAATGCGATGTGGTTCATGGCGCTTTCACTCGAGCAGAAGGGAATGCTCTCCGCTGCCATTGCGAAGCTCGAAAAGGCAGTGAGCCTGGCCGGTGCGCCACATTTCCAGGCGCTGCTAAGCAGGGCCTATTCCATCTCCGGCGAAAGAGCCAAGGCTCTCGATATCCTCGATGGCCTCAAGGGAATATCCCAGCAAAGATATATCTCCCCATTTGATCTCGCGGTCGTCCACATCGGCCTCGGCGATCTGACATCCGGCTTCGAGCATCTTGAGGAGGCATATCGGCAACACGTCTTCCGTATCATTGAACTTAAACTGCCGATGTTCGACAACCTGCGTACCGACCCGCGCTGGCAGGATCTGGTGCGACGCATCGGTCTCCCCGCCACCGATCGGTTGCTGTGAACGCCCTCCCATTCCGACAAGGCTAATTTGCGCCTTTGAACTCCGAGCAGAGATACTATGGGGAACCAGAAAACCGCGTGGACGATCCCTGGGAAGAATCTCACCGCCGGGGCGCAGCAACAAATGACTGAAGGCAAAGCCAGAAAAGTCGAGCTGTTTGAAACCAGCCTCCGGGATGGAATGCAGCAGCCGAATCTCGAAATCTCGGCGCCGAACGCTGTTGTCCTCCTGCAGCGTATGGCGGACTTTGGCGTGCAATTTGCCGAAATTGGCTTTGCCGGGGCAAACCAGTTTGTTGAAGATCTGACCAGCAGCCTCCATTCCTTCGACACCAAAGCGATGAAACTGGCTCTCTTCGGCAGAACGCGGGGTCGCGGCACCAAGGTCCAGGATTGGCCAGACGTGCAGTTTATCGTCCGCCACAAAGATCGCGTTTCTGTTGCCGTAATCGTCGTGAAATCCAGACTGCTGGATGTTGCGAAGTCTTTGGAAACCACACCGGAAGAACACTTACTGATGGCCTGCGAAACCATCGAGTGCCTGCATGACCATGGTCTCGAAGTGCTGGTGGATTTCGAGCACGCAATGGACGCAAATTGCGGCCGCCGCGAAAACGGCAACCAATGCGACAGCGACTTTCACAAGCGCAGCCTGGACTACTTCCACCAGTTGACAGCGCAATGCGCTCGCCAGAAAGTCAGCCGCATTGTGGTGTGCGACACGACTGGTGGCGCCAGTCCTGAAGAAGTCTCGCAGGTCATTGGCGGATTGACGAGCGCCTACCCAGACGTCAAATTCGGATTTCATGGTCACACTGACCGCGGCCTCGGAGTCGCCAATTCCCGCGCTGCAATTCTTGCAGGTGCCGTTCAGGTTCAAGGCACTCTGTTGGGCACGGGCGAACGCTGCGGCAACGTAAACCTCACCACCGTTGTCGGCGGCATGCAGCTTAGAGGTGAGGCTGAATTTGTTCCACCCGAATCGCTCGCCGGGCTCACGGGTCTTGCGCACTCTGCGTATTCTGCGTTTGGCCTTGAGGTTCCCCACGGAGCCCCAGTCGTGGGCCCCGGCGCATTTGGCACATGGGCCGGAATGCACGGCAGCAGCGAGCGCAAAAATCCTGGTGCCTACCTGTGGTGTAATCCCGCTGAGGTCGGCGCAAATCCCACGATCGGCGTCAACGGCTTGTCAGGCAAGGCCAACATCATTCTGCTGTCGGAGGCGCTGGGCGTTCCACTCTCTTCGGCGCAGGCGCAGACATTTATGGATGCAAACCAGTCGATGATTGAGGGCGGCGGATTCACCGTCAGTGAGGTCTCCTTCAAGATGGCTTGCATGCGGGTGCTGAAGACTCTTCCCAATCGCTTCAATGTGAAGAGCTGGCGAGTCTTCGACGAATCAGATGAAGCCGGAACTCGATTTGTTCAGGCCTTCATGAGTTTGACCATCGCAGATTCTCCCGTCACCACCACGCGCGCCGAAGGAGCGGGCCCCGTAGATGCGCTCACCCGGGCAATGCGCAAAGAGCTGGAGAAGTGGTATCCGGTTATCAAAGAGATGCGTCTGGGAACATTCAGCGTTAAGGCCATTGATGTCTCCGCCCACGATTCTGCGGCGCACGTCCGTGTCAACTTGAGTTTCCATGCCGACGGTCACGAACCATGGATCGCGGCCGGCGTGAGCAGCGATTTAAACCAGGCAGCGTTGATGGCGATCGTAGATGGCGTCGACTATTGGCTGATGAAGAATCTCGCCTGAAGAGCATTTCTCACGGCATTAAAAATGAGCAGGGCAGGGCACCGCAATGCCTTATCGCCCCGTCACATTTACAATGGTAGGTGGGGTCTTTGGCCCCGGACAGGACACGGAACAGCATGTACGAAGTGACAGTCGAGGCGGGATTTTCCTCCGGCCACTACCTGAGAAACTATCGCGGCAAGTGCGAAAATCCGCACGGGCACAACTACAAAGTGCTGATTACGCTGCGCGGAAAAGAGCTGGATGAGGCGGGGCTGCTGCTCGATTTCAAGCTGCTGAAGGATGTAATGCGCCCGGTAATCAACTACCTCGATCATCAAATGATCAACGACTTGCCGCCATTCACTGAGCTGAACCCCTCGGCGGAGAATCTTGCGCGCTACTTCTATGACGAGACCAACAAGCAGCTCAGCGGAATGACCGCCGGCCGCGTCACAGTAAAGGATTGCACCATCTACGAGACTGATACTTCCACCGCGACATACTACGAATAGGCTCCAGTGTTCCTCATCGAGATATACAAATCCGTACAGGGCGAATCGAGTTTCGCCGGGTTCCCGTGCATCTTTGTGCGGCTGGCGGGCTGCAATTTGCGCTGCTCCTGGTGCGACTCCGAATACACGTTTTCCGGCGGCTATAAGCTTGACGAAGACCAGGTAGTCGCAGAAATAGAGAGACTCGCGCCCGTAAAGCTTATCGAGTTCACTGGCGGCGAACCCATGCTGCAGGAAAAAGAACTTCTGCCCCTGATGAGGCGGCTTCTCCCGCTTGGCTACACGCTGATGATTGAAACCAGCGGAGAACGCCCTCTGTCAGCCCTCCCTGCGGAAGTACACAAGATTGTTGACGTAAAGTGCCCGGGTTCAGGAGAAGGTGGCACCTTCCACCTGCCCAATCTCGACGCTCTGACGAAACGAGATGAAGTGAAATTCGTAATAAGTAACCGTGGTGATTACGAATTCGCTCGAAGCTTCATTCTTGAGCACGCCCTTGCTGAGAACGCTGGATCCGTACTGCTCTCCCCAGCCTTCAGCAAGACGCCCAGCCCCGAACGAACCGCCGAGAATTGCCTGCTCAATCCCCGCGAACTCGTCGAATGGATGCTGGCCGACGGCCTCGACGCCCGCCTAAGCCTGCAAATTCACAAGTTCATTTGGGAGCCCCAGAAAAAAGGAGTGTAACGACTCTCAGCTGGAAAGCTGCCAGCAAGTCAGCTAAGCACGGCCGGTCAAAACCGCAGTCAGCACTAGCCGCTTTTTAGCTAACCGCTCCTTAGCTGACTCAGTCAAGCGGCCGCTTTTCAACGTGCGGCTGTGCCGATAGATACT
Organism: uncultured Acidobacteriaceae bacterium; assembly: GCA_963725995.1. Classification (GTDB taxonomy): domain Bacteria; phylum Acidobacteriota; class Terriglobia; order Terriglobales; family Acidobacteriaceae; genus JANXZS01. Next base: position 80,971 of record CAVSAX010000026.1, read on the forward strand.
TGTCGAATGGAATCTCAAAGAAGAACAGCTCCTTGCCATCCGATCCCTGCAACTGGCGCAGGTAGAGCTTCGCGCCCTTCAGCGGGTGATCGAGCCCCTTCATGTCGTAAAACAGAAATCCTGCCCGCGTAGTGTGAGGCTCGACCACAACCGCCGCGTACTCGTACGTGGCAAAATCCTCTTCAATGCTCTTGGTGCTGGTCTTGGGCTTTCCTTTGATGGGGGGCAATGGCGCCGGCAACGGGATCGTCTTGCCGGCCTTTGAGTCGAAGGTGCTGGCTCGCTCAACATCGCTCGGAAGCGCCGCGGGAATTTTGTCGCCGTCGGCAGTAATGAAGTGGATGCGCGCCTGCGCCAGCGAAATCGGCTTGTCGCCGTTGTTGGTCACAATCACGCGGATGGGCATGAAGCCGTATTTCCAATAATCCACGCGAAAGAATGAGCCCTTCTCGCGCGTGTCGTAAGGATCGGCGGCGATGGCCACCTGCTCCTCGGCGTGCACATCCACGGCGGGAAAAGCCGTGGCAACTTCTATCCCCGGCTGGGGGTGATCCGCCGCATCGACGAACGCGGTAGATGGCTGAAAGAGGAGAAGAATCGCGAAAAGTAGACCCGGGTGAAGGCGCAGCATGAATCCCACGATTATCATTCTCCCATAGCAATCCGTGCAAAGAGGATCCCGAACCAGAATGCTGCTGTTCTTCTACACTGCCGCCTTGTATCTCGTGCTCATCCTTGGCGCGCCGTTCTGGCTCTTCCGCATGGCAACAACGGCAAAGTACAGGCACGGCCTGCAGGAGCGCCTCGGTCGCGTCCCCGACAGACTATTTCAGTTAGACGCGGCACAGTCCCTTCCTGTCATCTGGGTCCATGCGGTATCGGTAGGAGAGGTGCTCGCCGCCAGTCGCATGATCCACGATCTCAAGCAGGCGGCGCCCGGATATCGCATTCTGCTCTCCACCACCACTCGCACCGGGCAGGAGCTGGCGCGAGCAAGGTTCGGCGAGAGCAACGTCTTCTATTTTCCGCTGGATTTCGCCGGGGCTGTCCGGCGCTACCTGCGCGCGCTGCGGCCGTCGCTCGTCGTCCTGCTTGAGACCGAGTTCTGGCCCAACTTCCTTGCCTGTTGCCGCGCCGGAGGTACTCCGGTTGCGGTCGTTAACGCTCGCATCTCTGACCGCTCCTGGCCTCGTTACCGCCGCCTTCACTTTCTTTGGGAGAAGATTCTCGACGCCATCACGCTTGCCCTGGCGCAGTCTGATGAGGATGCCTCCCGCCTCGTCGCTATAGGAGTTCCGCGTGAGCGCGTGCGTGTCGCGGGAAATCTGAAATTCGATGTCCGCACTGCATCGCCGGCTGCCGTCACCTCGGCGTTGGCGGCGCATCTGCCCCCAGGCGCACCGCTGCTGGTGGCCGGCAGCACGCTGGAGGGCGAGGAGAGCCTGCTGCTCATCGCCTGGCCACGCATCGTTGCAGCTTTTCCGGCCGCGCGCATGGTTCTCGCACCCCGCCATCCTGAACGATTCGCCGCTGTCGCCACCTTGCTGGTGCACTCGGGATTCTGGTGGGCGCAGCGCTCTCAGTGGATTCAATCTCCCTGCGATCTGCCTGCTGGCGGCGTTCTTCTGCTGGATTCGATTGGTGAACTCGCATCGGTTTATTCGCTGGCGTCGGTGGCCTTCGTGGGGGGCAGCCTGGTGGCCGCGGGAGGCCACAATCCATTGGAGCCCGCGCAATTCGGAGTTCCCATAGTCATGGGGCCGCACTATGGAAATTTCCGCGGTATCGTCGGAACACTCCGCGCCGAACAGGCAATCGACATCGTCGAGGCAGAGGATCTCGCCCCCGGCCTGATCGACCTGTTTACGAATCGCGAACAGGCTCTCAGCATGGGTGAGCGCTCCCGCACGGTATTCGAGCGTGAGGCCGGAGCCACCGAGCGAGCCGTCGCAGCTCTGCTCGCCCTGGTGCCAAAGGTGAAGCAATGATGCGCCCGCTGCTGCTGCCCTTCGCGCCGCTCTTTCGCGCCGCCGTTGCCGCGAAGAATCTCGCATATGCCAATGGCTGGGTCACGACACGCAAGCTGCGTGGCCCGGTCGTGAGCGTCGGCGGCCTGTCTGTGGGAGGGGCAGGGAAGACGCCGCTCGTCATTCGCCTCGCTCAACTGCTCCAGGCAGACGGCCTTCACGTTGATGTGCTTTCCCGGGGCTACGGCCGAAGCAGCACGACGACACAGCGCGTAGACCCCACCGGTACCGCCGCCGACTTTGGCGATGAACCACTGCTCATTGCCCGGCGCACCGGCGTGCCGGTCTTTGTGGGAGCCGGCCGCTTCCAGGCGGGCCTGCTGGCTGAGCAGGCTAACGATCCTATTGGCGAACCCGCGCTACACCTCCTCGACGATGGCTTCCAGCACCGCCAGCTCGCCCGCGACATCGATATCGTGCTGGTCGCTGAGCGTGATCTGGACGACTATCTGCTTCCTGCCGGTAATCTGCGTGAACCCCTCTCAGCCTTGCGCCGCGCCAGCCTGCTTGTCGTTCGCGACGAGGAGCGCCACATAGCCGCGCATCTTCGGGCTCAGGGCCTGACGCAGCCGGTCTGGTTCATCTCGCGACAGCTTGAGGTCCCGGTCGTCACTGGGCGCTCATTGGCATTTTGCGCCATCGCCCGGCCAGAGGATTTTTTTGCCGGCGCTAAGCAGCAGGTGGAAGCCGGTCACGGCTCCCTGGCAGGCACCCTGGCATTTCCAGATCATCACGCCTACACGCCGGCGGACATCAAGCGTCTGGCCAGAGCCGCGAAAGAATGCCGCGCCGATACTTTGCTGACAACCGAAAAGGACGAAGTCAAATTGCCCGGCGATTTGCGAGGTGCTCTGGAGCGGGTTGCGCCCGTCAGAGCCTGCCGGCTCAGCGTCGTTCTTGAGGATGAGCAGGAATCGATCAGAACCATGATTAGGCAACTTGCCGGTGCTCCGAATTCGCCCATCGTATGAGAGAATGAACCCTTGCAACGGCTTAGCGATCATCTTCGTGTGCTGATTGTCCGCTTTGGCGCGATGGGCGACATACTCCACGCCCTCCCGGCGGTTACCGCGCTGCGCGCCGCGCATCCCGAGTGGTACCTGGGATGGGCGGTCGAGCCGCGGTGGCGCGCTCTGCTCTGCGCGGAATCCAAGCCCGACGACTTTGGCCGTAGCGCCGCCCGCATGCCCCTCGTTGACCAGATTCACCGCGCCAACACCCGGCGCTGGTCGCACGAGCCCTTAAGCGGATCCACCCTCGAGGATCTCTTCCGCCTGCGCCGCGAACTGAAATCGTTCCGCTATGACGTTTGCATAGACCTTCAGGGAGCAATCCGCTCAGCCATCATAGGCCGCTGGTCCCGCGCCCCACGTCTCATCGGAGAGGACCTCCCCCGGGAATCTGCAGCCACCTGGTTCTATTCTGAACGCATTGTGACCCACACCTCGCATGTCATTGAGCACGCCCTTGAGGAAACTGGAGCGATTGCTGGCGAAAAGCTGGAGTATATGCCGGCCGCCCTTCCCTGGGACGAGTACGCCGAGAGGTGGTGCGAGGAGTTTCTGGCGAACAAGGTGTCCGGCCCACTGGTACTGATGAATCCAGGTGCCGGATGGGGAGCCAAGCGCTGGCCCGTCGAGCGCTTCGGCGAGGTAGCCCGCAGACTGTCCGAGACCGGCTGTTCCGTTGTCGTCAATGCCGGACCCCAGGAAGAAGATCTGGCCATCGCCCTGGTACGAGCCAGCGGCGGAACCGCCACCGCGGTAGAGTGCAACATGAGCCAGCTGATTTCCCTCACACGCCGCGCCACTATGATGATTGCCGGTGACACCGGCCCTCTGCACCTGGCCTGCGCGTTGGGAAAGCCCGTGGTAGGAATATACGGGCCTACAGATCCTGCCCGCAACGGTCCCTATGGCGTCGATTTCCGCGTTCTGCGCAACCCCTCCAGCAAGCGTGATCACAGTCGCAAATCACAGCCTGAGGCGGGATTGCTGACCATCACTCCTGACGACGTTCTGGGCGCCGCCCTGGACGTCCTGAACTCCAGGCGCAGCGCATGATCAGGGAGTGGCAGGCCGTTGCCCGCCGCATCCGCGTGCCGATGGGGTTTCTGTTCGCTGTCCTCTTCCTTCTGCTGGCCCGCCCAAGCCGTCACTCGATACTCTGGAGTCTGCTGCTCACCCTTCCCGGCCTCTGGCTCCGCGCCTACGCCTCAGGCTACGTGAAAAAGAATGCCGAGCTCGCCGTCACAGGCCCTTACGCCTACACCCGCAACCCCTTGTATCTCGGCTCCATGATGATCGCCTTCGGCTTTGCGCTTGCATCGCGCAGCCCTACGATCCTCCTCACGCTGGCGGCCTTCTTCGTGCTCATCTACGTGCCGGTCATCCGCGCCGAAGAAGAGTTTCTCCGCATGAAGTTTCCCGAATTCCTCGACTATGCTCATCGAGTACCGCGCATCCTCCCGCGACTCACCCCGGCCAACCTGGGACGCGAGCCGGGGAGCTTTTCCATGCCGCTCTACTTCCAGCACCACGAGTACAATGCACTCATAGGGGCAGCCGGCATCTATGCCTTTCTGGCCCTTTCGATGTACCTGCATAAATGAACGGAACGTATCTCTGATATCCTGAGCGTCCTCACATTGACCCTGTGCTTTCGAACGTGGCCATTGCTTCTCTCCCTCATGCTGCTTGCCGCTCCCTTAGCCGGGGCACAGCAGATGCCGCTGCTGCAGCCTCCCCTTGCGGACTACAACTTCCCCGCAAAGCAGACCCTGACTTATTCCGTGGATTGGCGCGTCTTTCCCGCCGGTACCGCTGTGCTGCACCTTGAGGCCGATGGCAACCGCCAGAAGGTGACCGCCACCGCCGACACCATCGGCGCCATCACCATGATCTACCGCGTCAGCGACAAGTATCAGTCCTCCTTCGATCGCAAAACCGGCTGCTCCTCTGGATTCAGCAAGCAACTCATCCAGGGCCGACGTCAGATAAGCACCGATCTCCGCTTCGATTACGCGCAGGGCAAGTCCTTCCTCGACGAGAAAAACATCGTTACAGGAAGCACCAAGCACGAAGTGGCGAATATACCCCCCTGCGTTACTGACCTTCTGTCGGCAATCTTCTACGCCGCCTCACAGCCCATGCAGGTTGGCCAGAGCTTCCAGATGCCGGTGGGCGACTCAGTCCACACTATCCCCGTAACCATGAAGGTGGAGGGCAGGGAAGAGATCGATAGCCCCACAGGAGCGAAGTATCAGACGCTGCGCGTGCAGCCTACCGCCGATGCAGGAGTAGTCAAGAATCGCGGCAACATCTGGATCTGGTACACCGACGACGAGCACCACACACCCGTCCAGATGCGTGCCAGATTATTCTGGGGAACGATCACCTTCCGCCTGACAAACATCGAACAGAAGTAATGGTTCTTACTCACGAGATTGTTGGACTTCTTCTGAGATCTCGTCGAAACATCCTCCAGTCACCGCAAGGGAGGTCGATTCATGAACGCCGCCGTCGTCCACTCTTTTAATGTTCCTCCCCGCTACACTTCCTTTCCTGACCCGGTCGCGCGGGAAGGCGAGAAGTTGGTGACCGTAGCCGCCGCCGGCCTTCACCCCATCGTCAAATCGCTCGCCAACGGTACCCACTACGGATCTACCGGAGAGCTGCCCTTCATCCCGGGTATCGATGGAGTGGGGCGGCTTGAAGACGGTTCGCGCGTCTACTTCGGCATCGCGCGCAGCCCCTTCGGCACATTCGCCGAGCACGGTTTGGCAGCCCAATGGATGTGCTTGCCACTGCCCGACTCGATCGACGATGTCACCGCCGCGGCCAGCGCAAATCCCGGCATGTCTTCCTGGGGCGCACTCTCCGCAAGGGCCCGGTTCGTTGCGGGTGAAAGTGTTCTTATCCTTGGCGCTACAGGCGTCGCTGGACAACTCGCCGTGCAGATTGCAAAGCGCTTGGGAGCGCGACGTGTTATCGCCGCGGGGCGCAATCCCCGGCCGCTCGAGCAACTCAAAGACCTGGGAGCGGACGCCACTATCTCGCTCGATCAGGAACACGATCCACTGGTATCATCCTTTCGCCGCGAGTGGGCCGAGTCCGGAGTGGACGTTGTGCTGGATTATCTTTGGGGCTCACCCGCTGAGTCTCTTCTTGAGGCCATCTCCCAGCGAGGATTTCTCCAGCCCAGATCGCGCGTGCGCTATGTCCAGATCGGCGAGAGCGCGGGGCGAACCATTGGACTGCCCGCAGCAACGCTGCGCAGCTCAGGCCTTGAGCTTTTGGGTAGCGGCTTCGGCAGCATAGCGATGGAGACGATCCTCGCCTCCATCTCAGAATTCTTCAAGGAGCTCGCGAAAAAACCTTTTCAGATCACGACGAAGACCGTGCCGCTGAGCGATGTTGAGGCTCTCTGGAACGCTCCCGAACAAGGCACGCGCATGGTCTTCAAGCCATAACTGTTGAGTCGCTCCTACTGGATCCGAAAACGCTCCCGCATGATTCTCTGCAGTCGAGGCTTGTAGATCAAGTCATACGCCAGCGCCTTATCGGGAAACATCGCCAGCGCGGCGCGGCGGCTGTCGGCGGCCATCTCTGCCGCCTCGTCGATGGTCAGGCTCGGATCCTGGCTCAGCACGGATACGACCATGTTCATCATCAGTTGCAGACGCCGCAGTTTGCGCTGCTCTTCCACCAGTTCCTCGGGTGTCTGTGGCTGCCCCCCGGCAGCAGGAACCTCTGCGTCAGCTTCCTGCCTTCCATCGTCCGCGTCGCTCAATGCCAGCCTCCTGCTGCGGCCGCGTGCCCGCCTAAACGCATAGTACAACGCCGCCAATGTACTTCGGAATTGATGAAATCGATACGGCAGGAGAGGAGCTTTTTTTTGTTCGATATGCCGTCCAGAGTAAGTGGCTGAGTGAGTGCCTATCTCTGCCAATCAGCCGCCACCAGCGGGCCGGCTGTCACTCGTGTGCCATCCAGATAAAAGCTGGTAGCGCCCATCGTATCTGTGCGAAAGGTGGCGACCCGCGCATCGCCCAGCTCTTCCAAAGTCCGCAGCCGCGGGTGTCCATAAGAATTGTGCCGCCCTGCGGAGATGATCGCAAACCGCGGCGCAACCGCGTTCAGAAATGCCGGGCTGGTCGAAGTCGCGCTGCCATGATGGCCCACCTTCAGCAGAGTGCTCGACAAATCCCGCTCGCCCAGCATGCGCATTTCGCTTGGAGATTCGGCGTCTCCTTCCAGCAAAACTGACGTCTGCCCATATGCCATATGCAGCACCAGCGAGTCATCGTTCGCGGCCTGCGCGCCAGGCCGGTATTCTCGCTCAGGGGCCAGCACCGCGACCTCCGTACCCCCGAATTCAAAATGCTCGCCTGCCGAATGCTTGCGCAGCACCACACCCAGTCTCGCCGCCTCGCGCAGCAATTCGTCGTACTCAGGCGATGGTGGGTTCGCGCCTACCCACATCTCTTTGGGCCGGAAGTTCCGCAGCACAGCGGCCATTCCCCCCATGTGGTCCCCGTGCGCATGCGTCAGCGCCACCGCGTCCAGGCGGCGTATGCCCCGTGACCACAGCGTCGGAGATACAACCTGTTCGCCAATGTCGAAGTTGTGCACCGTCGTCGCGCCGCCGAAGCCCCCCGCATCGATGAGTAGCGTTTTTCCTGCGGCGTGATCAACAGTAGGGAGTCTCCCTGTCCCACGTCGATGGCTTCCAACTCCATTGTGTTAGGTGCGCGTTGAGGAGAGCTTGGCCTCACCGCGATATATCCCGCGAGCGCCAGGGCGACACAGCCGGTCGCTGCGAAACGCCAGGATTGTCGGACGCTCCAAATTGCATAAGCAACAAGCAACACGAAACAAATAATGGCGAAGGTCGCCGGGCCGGGTATGCGGAAATCTCCTCCGCGCAAATTGGCGAAGGACCGCACCAGCCAGACGGTCGCGTGTAGCAGGAGAGCAGTCACTGTGGCGGGAAGAAATGCAATCCCCGGGGCGACAAGAACCGCAGCGAAAGTGAGCAATGCCGATGGCAGCAGGACGCCGATGAAGGGCACGATGAGGAAGTTCACGGGAAGCGCGAGCAGGGTGATTCGGTGAAAGTACATCGCCATGGGCAGAGACATGATCAATTCCACGACGAGAGATACGAGCAGCAATTCCAGAACGCGCAGGCAGAAATGCAGTCCTCCCACCAACAAGATTCGTGCATATCTTCGCCCGATCAATGGACTGAATTTGTATAGCAGCAGGCGCAGGCTGACGCGAAACTGTGCCGCCTTCGGCGGTAGGGAAACATCTAGCGCGAGTAGATCGATATCGCGAGTAGCCCGTAGATATGGCGCGAATGTCTTTTCCGCCAACGGTGAGGCGAGCCCGGCAATCGCGACAACTGCAAGTAGTGTCATCTGAAAACCGGCGTCGAAAAGCGATCGAGGGTTGAACGCCAATAAGCAGAGAGCGGCAAATCCGACCGCATTCAACGCGTTGCGTTGCCGAAAGAGCAGGCGTCCGAACAGGTAGAGTGTGACCATCCAGAACGAGCGTTGTACCGGCTGCCCAAAGCCGGTGAAGAGGGCGTACATCAAGGAAACAAAGATGGTGGCGAACGATGCCCAAATGCGCGACATTTTCAGAATGCGTGTAGCCCAGAAGACTAAGCTCGCTACGATCGCGAGATGCATCCCGGAGACGACAAGCAAGTGAAAAGAGCCGGTGCGCTCAAACCCTACGCGAATGCCACGGCTCAAATAGGTGCGGTCCCCTGTCACCATCGCGGTCAGCATCGCGGCATCTTCCTGCGTCAGCTTGAGCAATTGCGGCAGACGCGAGATATGCTTCATTGCTCGCGAAGTGCATCAACCGTTCGCTGGATATGGTCTGGATTTGCTTTAACCAACAAGCCAGCATGGCTGGCTGGCCCAACGTCGTCGGCCCGATAACAAGCCGATTCCGCTGGGTGGATCCCAGGACGCCGATTCCTTGTTGCAGCAGATATGCTCTGCCATCCCACACACCGGGGTCGACAAAGCGCTGCGGCTGATGAGGAATGACCGCCACCACTTGACCGCACTGCCACACGTGACTGCGTGAAAAGTCTCGCCAACCGGCGCAAAAACGTTGAGTCGCAAGCCTCCATCCAGGGCAGCCATCTCATCAGAATTTGCTGAGACCTGTTCAATGCGGCGAATTCGAAGATCCACTTGCTGCGAGTATTCTTTTTTCGGCGCGCCGCCATACATGGGAAGCGACTCTTCGACCTGGATGGGCCCGACGCGGATCACATCGCCTTCGATAGATAGGCTCAGGCCGTCCGCCATCGATATCAGTTTCGCCTGCGTGGCGGGATACGGTTCAACCTGCAAGCAGAGCGCCCCTGCGAAAAAACAAGTCAGCATTGCTGGCGCGAAGACAACTCGAGGAGCGCGTGCGATCGCGACGAGTGTGAGGATCACCGAAAGGCAAAGTGATGTGATTAAGGGAACTGGTTGTTGCCAGCGTAGATAGCTCAGCAATATGCCAAGCGCGAAGCAACAGGCCGCGAAAAACAAAGGCGCGACGGTAATTCGCAGCGGCTCCTCGCTCGCACGAGTTCGGCTTCGAACGGAAAGCACAGTGGCCGTCGGCGGAGAAGCGATGGAGGTCGACATAGGACCCTTGACCCTAGAGGCCACGGTTCATTATGGACGAGTGAGAACCACGACCGATTCCATGTGGAAGGTCTGGGGGAACAGATCGACCAGGTGAATGCTTTTGAAGTTGTAGCCCGATTGTATCAGTGTGTTCAGATCGCGCGACAGCGTGGCGGGATCGCAGGAGACGTAGACAATTTCCCTTGACGCAACGCGGGCAAGCAGCGAGCAGACCTCATCGCCAAGCCCCGTGCGCGGAGGATCGACGACGACCAGATCAGGCTGCGGAATCTTGGAGCGCGTTTGTTGGCGAAGGAAATCGCGCGTCGGCATTCGGGCAGTTTTGTGGGCAGTCCCCTGCAGATTGAAGGCCAGATCGCCCCACGATGTTGCGCCAGACTCCACTGCAAAAACTTTCTCAAAGCCTGCAGTCAAGCGCAGAGCGAACAATCCGACTCCGGCGTAAAGATCCCATGCGAGTTTTCCGCTGCGACCCTCGGTCACCAACTTTGCCAAAGGATCGACGAGGAATCGATTCACCTGGAAGAATGATCCGAGGCTCACCCGATACTCGTAGCCAGCAGTTTGATACTTGATCGAAGGCTCGCCCCATCTTGCCAGAACTTGTCCTTGGTTCTCGTCGTCGCCATGCGCAAACAGAGCAGAACCACAAAGCTCCGGCATACTTGTTGCGAGGCCCGTGCACACTTTCTCAAGTAACTCGGCACCGTTGCGCGGGCTGTTCAGGGAGTGAGCCGACATCAACAATTTGTCGCCACTCTCGTTGGTAAAAAGCTCGATCTCTTCGCAAAGGTCGCCCAGGCCAAGTTCACTTCCTCGCTCCGTTATGACTTCGATAGCTCGTCGCAGCAGTGGCGCCGCGATGGGGCATTGCGACACCGCGACGGTGGCGTGAGAGCCGCTTCGCCTATAACAAAGCGTAAACTCGGGCTGACGTTGAACCAGGAGTCGGATGCGGTTTCGATAGCCCAGGGGCTCTGCAGCGAGCATCCCGATTTCCGGCAAATTCTTCAGCCGGGCGCGTGAGAGTGCCTCCTGAAGAATGGAGCACTTCATCTGCAATTGATTTTCGTAAATGGAGTGTTGGTAGTGACAGCCTCCGCAGTTTCCGAAGTAGGGGCACGGCGGAGAGTTGCGTGCAGGTGACCCTTCAAGAATTGAATCCAACTCACCGGTCGCGTAGGTTCTCTTATCTTCGGCAATATGAATTTCGACGATCTCGCCCGGCAAAGTAAAGGGAACAAAAACGGTCTTGCCAAAGAGCGGGTCTGCCTCATCGCTCACGCGACCAAGGCCGGAGCCGCCATAAACAGCCTTGTCAATCCGCAGCTTCATCCCTGGCTCATGTAGAAAAGGCTCAGCCGCGGAAAGCCATTTCTTTCTAGGAGCTTTTTGTGCAGAAACTGTTGCTCCACCTGGCGAATCTGCGCACTCTGCATGCGGCTGCGATACGGCGCTAGCTCGCGCGCTGCCTCTTCTCGCAACGTGGTCAATTCAGATTCCGTCGCACAGGTTACAAGCAAGGCGAACATTTTCTCTTCCATCACAGTGAGCGTTCTCTCCAGAGTTTCAAGCACAGGCTCCGTCGTGAGCACTTCCGTTGCGAGCGATTCGAGTCGTTGCGCGAGTTCCGAGATCGATGCTGCAGTGGATTCCATTCCGCTCACCGATCGTATCTGCGCGGCACATGCATTGAGATGATCCGCAATTCGCTGCTGCTCAAAGCCGGCCGCGGCGGATGTGTCCTGCAACGCTGTGCTCGAACCGGTGGAGGCTTCCTTCATGCTTTCCACCGCTGCCATCACTTCCTGTGTGCAGTAGCCCAGCCCGTTCACGCGGCGAACCCGGGCGTGCGATTTGCGCGCGTCATACTTGTCAAACGCTGCATCGATGCCGCGCAGCACCGCTTCGAGCGGCACACCTGCTTCCCGCCATGTTTCGATCAAGCGCCCAGTCCAGCGTAGAAAGCATGAGCAGCGTCCCGCGTCGCCGCTGGAAATGCTCTTCGATTTCGGTGAAGTAGTTGAAGTAGTTTTTCAACTTCCGTGTTTCTCTGTATCGTTTGCGTGCCCGCGGTGACGAGCAGAGCGATTACGTTCGTAGATGATACGCAGGCCGTCCATGGTGAGCATGTCATCGATTTCAGAAATGTATTTCGAATCTTTCACCAGGAGTCTTGCAAGTCCACCGGTTGCGATAACCTTCGGCGTTTCCCCGAGTTCCGCGACAATATGCTCAAGAATCCCGTCCACCAGGCCGAGGTATCCGTAGTAGAGGCCGCTTTGGATGTTGACCATCGTGTTCGTGCCGATGACCTTTGGAGGCTTGCGAATATCCACGCGCGCCAAGCGTGCAGCGCGAGAGAACAGTGCGTCAGCGGAGATCCCAAGTCCTGGCGCGATCACGCCGCCGCAGTACTCTCCTTGTGCGGAGATCACGTCGAAGGTCGTCGCTGTGCCGAAGTCTACGACCACACACGGACCGCCAAATTTTGCGAACGCGGCGACTCCATTGACGAGCCTGTCTGCTCCGAGCTCCGCCGGGATTATCAACGAGGATCGGCATTCCCGTCTTAATACCGGGCTCAACAAACATCGGCTTCAGCTTGAAATAGCTTTTCACAAACGCGCCGCAGTGTGGACTCAACAGGCGGCACAACCGACGCAATGATGATGCGGTCACTGTCGCTTGCCTTGATGCCTTGCATGTCAAACAGACTCAGGAAGAGGACGCCGTATTCGTCCGCCGTTTGCGTCTTGTGCGTGGTGATGCGCCAATGCGCCGCGACTTCGGAGGCCGATTCCGACTCGAGCCGAAAGAGCGCGATGACAGTATTCGAATTTCCAACGTCGAGGTCAGCAGCATTGTTTTCACCGGAATGTGTGGATTTGGGCTCGCGTACACCACCTGAGATGCACGGTGCGCATACCATCGTTGTCTGAACCAGAAGAAAGCCGCGGTAGTCCAGCCCGGCTGTAACACCGGAAAAACTGTCGGCCTCCTCGACGAGCACTCGCTTGCCTTCGACCCACGTCGAGATCTTGCTCCAGATCGCTTGTGGGAATCTTGCGGCAGCGTCAGCTGGCACAGTCGACGGCCGACATCAAGCGCCGACATCTCGCGATGCAGCGATTGTAGCAAAGCGGCTGATCGAGCTCCTGACGAGACCAGTCGCGCCCACTCTCAATCTTCAAGGACGTTGCAGTGTGCCGAGCTCGCCACCGAAACGTCTCCTGATGCACGTTGATGCCGATGCCGACGACCAGATGCCGAATCCGCGTGACTTCGGCATTGAGTTCGGTCAGGATGCCGCAGAATTTTCGCGGTCCGAAGAGCAGATCATTCGGCCAGCGCAGATCGCTCCAGCGACGTGACCTGCATGATCGCGGCGTCGCGCACGGCAAGCCCGGCGGCGAGCGAAAGCCACAGACACATCCGCGGGCGGCATATCGCTGGCCGCAGCAGGACGCTCACGTAGAGGCCGGCGCCCGGATCCGACGCCACTCGTGCGCGCCGCGTCCACGCCCTGCTGTCTGCTCGTCTGCAAAATAGACCATGCCGTGGCCGGCACCGGCCTCGGCTTCCTGCATCGCGTGCGTGTTTGTGGAGTGAATCGTGGGAAGAGATGCAGCTTGCCCTGGAAATGGGTGTCCGCAAGGGCTTGTGATCGAGATGCAGCAATGTCGAGAGGGATCCGGCATCGCGATGGCAACTCAATAGATCTCAGCCGTAATTTTCATGCTCAGGTCTACCGCAGCGCGGAATGCGTAAGCGCCCCGACTGAGATGTAGTCCACGCCCGCGAGCGCGTACTTGCGAATGTTGTCGAGTACGAATGCCGCCCGAGGCTTCAATCGGGATCGTAAGTCCGCGGCCGCGCACGAGCCCACCGCCTTCTTGACCTCGGCGGGCGTCATGTTGTCGAGCAGCAGCGATTCCGCGCCGTTCTCGAGTCGCTGTTTCCAGTTCTCGAAAGTTCGCACTTCGACTGTCGATCTGTCTGCCCCGGCTTGCGCAGATTCGTGGGCACGCTGCAGTACATTCTCGATGCCACCGCCCAGCGAGATGTGGTTGTTCTTGATCAGGATGCCGTCGGAGAGATCGAGGCGATGGTTCTCGCCGCCGCCGCAGCGCACCGCGTACTTGTCCAGCACGCGCAGGCCCGGGATCGTCTTGCGCGTGTCCAGCACGCGTGCACCGGTTCCAGCGATCGCGTCCACATATTGCCGCGTCATGGTCGAGATGCCGCTCATCCGCTGCATCAGGTTCAGGATGACACGCTCGCAGGCGAGAGATTACCGCGCATTGTGGCGGATCACAGCGATGGCCTGTCCCTTCTTCACGCGCACACCTTCAAAGATTTCGGGATGGCTGACCACTTCGTAACGGCCACTGCTGTGTTTGTCGAGTCGCGCGAAGAATTTCGAGAAAGCGTGGAATGCAGCCGATACCGGAGACGACGCAGTCCTGCTTGGCGATGATGGTGGCAGAGGCGCGCAGGCGCGGATCGATGGTGACAGCCGTGGTGACATCGCTGGTGGCCTTGTCTTCCACCAGCGCCTGTTCCAGAATTGCCTCGACCCGCCTGCTCTTCCAGTCCATAGGTTCCTCCGTGCTATGCAAGCTGCTCCAGCTTCTCGATCGCAAGGTCCAGCGCTTTCCTGCGCCGTAGCAATCGACGCTTCTGATCGCCCGCTCTTGCAGTCCCGTCTACAACCTTCTCCGGAGCCTTCGCCAGAAATGCCTCGTTGCCAAACTGCCGTTCCGCATTGACCAGAACCTTCTCGTATTGTTCCAGCTTCTTGCGCAGGCGCTCACGCTCGGCCGCCACATCAATCTGCTTCTCGTAACGGCGTGCCACGTAAAGCTTGCGGTCTTTCGCGTGTTGGCGGCCCTCAGGGTCCACGTTGCCGGAAATTCAATGCTCGAGACCCGCGCTAGCTTTTCGATCATTGTCGCGGTTTGTTTCTGCAAGAGCCTGAATCTTCTCGGACGCCATTCAATTGGATAGCGACTAACTCGCGCTTTCCGGCACATCGAGATCTTTGCGCTAGCGCGCGAACCGTGACAATCAGCTCCTGCAGCGTGAGCATCTCTGCTTCTACAGCAGGATCCAGCGCTTCTTCCAGCGGCTGAGGGTAGCGCGTCAGCGCAATCGACTTTGCCGGCGGCTGCCGTCGTAAACCGCATGCCACAGCTCTTCTGTCAGGAACGGCATGAACGGAGAAAGCAGCCGTAGAGCTGCTTCAAACGTGCTGAGCAGCGTCGTCAGCGCAGCCCTGCGCCAGAATGGTCTCCGTCAACGCCGAAATCCAGCCGCAGCTTCACGATCTCCAGATACCAGTCGCAGAAATCGCCCCAGAAGAACTGGTAGACGATATTCGCGGCTTCATGGAAGCGGTATTCTCCAGTGCCTGATTGACCTCAGCTGCAGTGCTGTTCAGGCGAGAGACGATCCAGCGGGCCTCAATCGGCGCGTTGGCGTCGGGGCCCAATGAATTGACCAGCGTGTGTGGATCAACAAAAACACCAGCTTCCGCAGCGCGGTCGCACGTTCATGAAGATGAAACGCGCCGCGTTCCAGATCTTGTTCGCAAAGGCGCGATAGCCATCGGTGCGCGTCTTCGCTGAAGGCGATGTCGGTTCCGGGCGAGGCCATCGCCGCCAGCGTGAATCTGACCGCATCTGTCCCGTAGCGGCCTGACGATCTCGATCGGATCGATCACGTTGCCCTTGGTCTTCGACATCTTCTGGCGGTCCGCGTCGCGCACCAGCGCGTGAATATAGACCTCGCGGAAGGGCACGGCATCCTGCAGCGTGCGCTCGGAGCCATCGGCCATCGGCACGTCGAGCATGAAATGGCAGCCCAGCATGATCATGCGCGCCACCCAGAAGAACAGAATGTCGAAGCCGGTGACGAGCAGCTGCGTGGGATAAAAGACGTCGAGATCATGCGTGTGTCGCGGCCATCCGAAGACGGAGCAGGGAAGCAGGCCGGACGAGAACCACGTGTCGAGCACATCCTTTTCCTGCTCCAGCTCGTGCGCTGCCGCAGTGCGCAGCATTTCGTCGGAGTCTCGCGCGCCACCGTGATCTGCTTGCACGTCCGGCAATGCCACGCGGGAATGCGATGTCCCCACCAGAGCTGCCGCGAGATGCACCAGTCGTGAATGTTGCGCATCCACTCGAAGTAGGTCTTCGCATATTGCTCCGGCGTGAACCTGATGTAGCCCTGCTCGACGGCGGCGATGGCCTTGTCGGCGAGCGGCTGAATCTTGATGAACCACTGCGTCGAAAGGCGCGGCTCTACGACCGTCTTGCAGCGGTCGCATTTGCCGATCGAGAGTTGACGTGATCCTTTGACGCCCACGAGCAGTCCCTGCGCCTCAAGGTCTGCGAGAATCTGCTTGCGCGCCTCGTAGCGATCGAGTCCGGCATACGCGCCGCCCTCTGCGTTGATGTGCGCGGTCTCATCCATCACGTTGATGGACGGCAGTCCATGCCGCTGGCCCAGCGCAAAGTCGTTCGGATCGTGCGCCGGCGTCACCTTGACGGCTCCGGTGCCGAAGTCAGCGCTCACCCATGCGTCGGTGATGACGGGAATCTCGCGTCCCATGAGCGGCAGCCGCAGACGCTTTCCGTGCAGATGCGTGTAGCGCTCGTCGTCCGGGTTCACCGCCACGGCTACGTCGCCCAGCATCGTCTCCGGGCGCGTGGTGGCGATGGTGAGAAACTGCCCCGGTTCCTCCGACCACCGGATAGCGAATCTCCCAAAGCTTGCCCTGCTGTTCCTCGATGCACTACTTCAAGGTCGCTGATGGCCGTCTGGCAGCGCGGGCACCAGTTGACGATGTAGGCGCCGCGATAGATCAGCCCCTGCTCGTGCAGACGGACAAAGGCTTCCTTCACGGCGATGGAGAGGTTGTCATCCATGGTGAAGTATTCGCGCGACCAGTCAACGCTCGCGCCGAGGCGCTTCATCTGGTCGAGAATCGCGCCGCCGTAGTGCTGCTTCCACTCCCATACGCGTTCGACGAAGGCCTCGCGTCCCAGTCCCTGCCGCGTCTTCCCTTCTGTCGGCCAGCTGCCGTTCCACCATCATCTGTGTGGCAATGCCCGGCGTGGTCGGTGCCGGGAACCCAGAGCGTCCTGTCGCCCAGCATGCGCTGCCAGCGGGTCAGGATGTCCATCTCCGTCTGGTTCGAGCATGTGGCCCATGTGCAGGCGGCCGGTGACGTTGGGCGGAGGTAGCAGAATCGTGAAGGCGCGCGGGGCATCATCGGCGCGCCTTCGGGCGAGGGCACGTCGAAGAGCTTCTCGCGCACCCAGTACTCGGCCCAGCGGTCTTCAATCGCTGTCGGATCGTAAGCTTTCGGTAGATCGTGGGACATACATTTCTCTACGCGGTACTCTTCACGATAGCACAGCGAAACCCGCGATCTTCCCCTCCGCACCGCAACAGAAAAGCCGCCCTCAGGCGGCTCGTCTGCTCAATCTGCGTAGCACCCTAGAACGGATTCAGCTTGCCGAGCCCCGTTTTCTTCTTATGCTTGCTGGACGAGTCCTGGCTGGGATCATAAGCCGGCTTGGGAGTCTTCTTTGCGTCGGACGCCGGCGCTGCTGCCTGCGACGTTCCAGAAGGCTTCACGTCGTTAACCTGCTCCGCCGCTTCTGCTGGCTTCTCGACCGCTGGCAGGGGAGTCGCGTCCGTTGGTCCCACAGCCTTCAGACCTCCGTCCGCAGGGGCGGCTGCCGGCTGCGCCTCCGCCGGAATCGTCCCGGTGGTGGGTGCCGCAACGATGGTAGCCCCAACCGCGGTCCCATTGCCTTCAGGTACGTCTTCCAGCTTCACCGCTCCAGCGTCGCCGGTGCGCGGCGGCGCGGTGCCGTTGCTCACCGCGTCAGGCTGCGTCTTGGCGCCATCCACTTCGGGAGCTTTGCCCATCGCTGCCTGGAAGGTCGCCACTGTGTCCTTCGAAACCATCGGAGCAGTCGTGCGCGCCGGGTCCGTCAGCGTAGGCTCGCCCACGCGGGATGCCTGGATCGTTGACGGACCATGCTTCACCAGCAACATCGCGCTGTCTTTCAGCTTGATGTTGATCAGGCTCTGCATCTCCGCTTCGCTCTCCGCCAGCGCCTCTGCGGTAGGCTCGGGAACCGGCTTGTTCAACGCGATCAGCCGCTCCTTGGCGTCTTCCACGTGCGGAGCCATCGGATACCGCGTTACCACCCGGCTATAGGCTTGCGCTGCCCGTTCGTTATACTGCTATCAACCGCTCTTTCCGGCCGGTGGAAAGTTCAGCTTCTTGGCGAGCTGCGCCTGCGCCACATAGCTGTCGCCCAGCGTCAATCAGCGTCAGGTCGCTGTGGCTGTAAGAGCGGATAGGTGTCGGCCACGGTCTGCAGACGGGCGATCGAGCCTGCCAGTTTTCGCGGGTGAAATCGTAGAATGCCGATCTCGTACTCGCGCTCCGCCAGTACTTCCTGCACATCGCGCAGCCGCTGCTTGGCGCGCGGAATCAGCGTGGAGTCGGGGAACTGCTGGATCATCTGACGGTATTCCTGCTCCGCCTTCAACGTGTTGTGTAGTCGCGGTCCGGCTTCTCCATCTGGATGTAGTAGATGTCCGCCACCTTCATCTGCGCTTCGGCGGCTTCCGGCTGGTTCGGGAAGAAGGTGATGAAGTCCTTGAACTCGGACTCGGCCTGCGTCAGCGCCGCGGTGCCGCCTTCCTTGTACCAGGTGTCGCCGATGGCCAGCTTGGCGCGCATCTGGTATTCGGAGTCCGGATAGGTATTCAGCAGCGTCTGCAGATCCAGCCGGGCACACGTCAAACTTGCCCTTCTTCAAGGCGACCATCGCCTTGTCGTAGAGCTCTTTGTCGGGCTGCTTTGAGTTAACACTGGCCAGGGGATTGGTGCTGTCCAGCTTCTTGGTCTGCTTCTTCGAACGCTTGATCTGGGTAGAGTCGCCAGCCTGCGCGGAAATTGCAAAAGACGCCATCAGGCTTGCAACTAGAATTTGCTTGAGAAACCGATTCATAACACCTCAGAATGTGTGACGCCTGCCTGCTACCTGCACCCGGACCGTCTCTTTAGACCGTCCGTCTGCCCAATCCGTACCCTAAACAACTTCCCCTGCGGCTACCCGCGCCTGCATCAGCAGTTCCCGCGCGTGCTTCTCCGGGTTGCCCTTGCCAAAAACCGCGTTCCCCGCCACCAGCAGGTCTGCACCCGCCTCCACGATCTGTCCGATCGTGTCCAGGTCAACGCCGCCGTCCACTTCAATCCTATAACTCAGACCTAGTACCCGTCGAAGTTCATACAAGCGCCGTATCTTTTCGAGCGAATGCGGGATAAACGTCTGCCCGCCAAATCCCGGATCCACGCTCATCACCAGCACATGGTGAACCATCGGCAGAATATCTACCAGCAGATCGACCCGCGACGCCGGATTGATGACCACCGCCGGACGAACCCCATGCTGCGCAATCAGATCCAGCGTGCGATGCAGGTGCCGGCAGGCCTCATAGTGAACGCTGATCCAGCTCGCCCCCGCATCGGCAAACGCCGGAATGAAATCATCGGCATTCTCGATCATCAGGTGGCAATCGAGCGGCAGCCGCGTCACCTTGCGCAGCGATTTCACTACAGGCGGCCCTACGGTGATGTTGGGCACGAAATGCCCATCCATCACGTCCACATGGATGACTGTCCCGCCTCCAAGTTCAGCCGCCTCAATCTCTTCCGCCAGCCGGGAAAAATCTGCCGAGAGAATGGATGGAGCCAGTTCAACCATGATTTATCCCTTCCTCGCCTAACGATTTCACGCTTCCGCCGGTGCCTCCAGTGTACCAGTTTGGATGCTTCCATCCCCCGCCGCAGCAACGCTTTCCTCCCGCCCAGCCGAACCACGACCCGCCCGGAAGACCCGGGAAATACCCCTCAAAATCGCTTTCCGGGGCAATTCCCCCGCCGCGTCCGCGAAAAAGATCTCCCCCACGCGCCGCGCCGCTGGCCGAAAGTACCACCGCGCCAGCAGGCAAAGCTCCGCTCCGAGCACCTCTGCGTTGGGCCGCCCCCGGCTCTCCAGCTCTGCCCGAAGCCCGGCCACAGCCGCCTCCAGCCTCTGCTCCAGCACGTCCCTCGACGCCGCTGACACCGGCCCTGTCTCCTCTTTGCCGGCGACGACCGTTCCCTCCAGCAAAACCGGCTCAATCGCCGTGGGATGCGCAAACAGGGAACTGGAACCGGACTGCTCGTTCGGGTGCCGCATTCCCACCGTGGAATACTGTGCCGGACCCGCCAGCCGCCCTTTCGCCACCAGGAACACCGCCACTTGCTGATCCTCCGCCGAAGGCTGCAGCACAACCCCGTTCAGTTCCGCCAGCGGACGCACAATCTCCGCCGCCAACCCCGCCGCCGCCGCAACCTTCTGCATGCGCGCGTGGATCTGCGCCGCAGCTTCAAACTCCAGCGCCTCCGAAGCGCGATTCCGATTCGCCTCCAACTCCTTCAGCAGGCTCGCCCCGCGCGTCGCAAAATACTGCCTTACCGCCGCCGTCTCTTCCGCATAACGCTCGTCCGAACAGCCCTTGAAGCACGGAGCCAGGCACATCTTCATCTCGGAATACGCGCACCCGGGAAATGTAGGATCGGGATTCAGATCTTCATGGCATCGCCGCAGCAGGAAGAGGTTCAGCGACTCATCGCAGAAGCGCTCCGCCGCATTGCGCGAGGGGAACGGCCCGAATAACGACTCCTCCGCCGATTTCGTAACCTTGTTGGTTACATATACGCGGGGATAGGGATTCTGCGACGCCATGCGCAAAAAATAAGGTGTGCGCAGTCGCAGCCGCTTGTTCGCGCGCTCGCCGAATGCCTGCCTCGACGCCGTGTATAGAATCAGTTGCGATTCAAAGTCTGAACCAGTGGTGGAGTATTCAATCCGCACCACCATCCCGGCCAGTTGCAGGCGTTTCGACTGCCCCACCTGCGGCGCAAGAAATCGCATCAACCGGCGTCGCAGATTTGTCGCTTTGCTCAGGTAGGGTTCGGCCGCGGCGTCTGCGCCGAATAGCGCAAACACCCCTGCCTGCTCCGGCAGCAACCGCAGGCTCTCCCTCGCGTCTGAAACAGAAAACGGGATGGCGCGCGCCAGCATCAGCACATTCTACTAAGTCATCCTCAGCTTTGGCCTTGCCACATCAGGCACCCGCGATGGTCATGCCTTCCACGCGCAGCGTCGGCGAGGCGACTGACCCGCGAAAGACCAGGTCGTTCCCAATCGCGACAATGTTCTGGTAGATGTCCTTCAGATTTCCCGCGATCGTAATCTCTTCCACCGCGTAGGTCAGCTCGCCGTTCTCAATCCACAGACCCGTAGCGCCTCGGGAGTAGTCGCCCGTCACCATGTTCACGCCAAAGCCCATCAGCTCCGTCACGTACAGGCCGCTCTTCACGTCGCGCAGAATCTCCTCCGGCGAAAGCGTGCCCGCCGCCAGAAATAAATTTCCAGCGCCGATCCCGGGATTCCCCGCCAGTCCCCGCGAAGCATTCCCCGTGCTCGGCATATTCAGCTTGCGCCCGGTGTATGTGTTCAGCAGGTAGTTGCGCAGTATGCCGTGCTCCACGATCACGGTGCGCCGCGACGCCAGCCCCTCGCCGTCAAACGGAGAAGTGCCGAAGCCGCCCACCATCGTCCCGTCATCCACTACATTCACTGAACTCGCGGCTACCTGTTCTCCCAGCTTGCCCGCAAAAAACGAAGCCCCGCGATAGATGCTGTCGCCATTCGCCGCTTCAAAAATATTCCCCACCAGCGACCGCGCCATCTCCGGCGCAAACACCACCGGAACCCGCTGCGTGGGCACCCGTCTGCCATTCAGCCTGCGCAGTGTGCGCCGTGCCGCCTCCATGCCCACTGACTCGGGCGACTCCAGCCGGTTCAGCCTGCGCGCCGTCGAATACCAATAATCGCGCTGCATGCCGCCCTCTTTGTCCTGCGCAATTGGCGAAGCCGAAACCGAACAATACGAGCTGCGATACTCTCCCAGAAATCCCCGCGAATTCGCCAGGATCTTGTGCCCCGTCGCCGCGTCGAAGCTGCCGCCATCGCTGTTCTGGATACGGACATCGGCCGCCATCGCCGCAGCCTCCGCGCGCCGCGCATATGCGATGCGATCTTCTGTCGGCAGCGAGTAGACATCTTCGTGATAAAGCGAGAGATCCCCCTCCAGCTTGCCGAACGCCCCATCCTCGGGCAGTCCCGCAAAAGGATCCTCTGATGTCACCCTCGCCAGCGCAATCGCGCCCGACACCAGGTGTTCAACTCCGGCCGCGGAGAAATCGCTCGTGCTCGTGCTCGCCGTCCGCTGGCCCGCAAATACGCGCAGCCCCATGCCACGTGAGCCCGATTCCTTCAGCGTCTCGACCGCGCCCAGCCGCACCAGCGTGGAAAACTCATCGCCCTCGCGCACCACAACTTCTGCGTCCGTCGCGCCCGCCTGCATCGCCTTCTTCACCACGTCAACCGCAAGCTGCTTCAGATCGGTTAACGGGACAACTGCTGCTTCGATACCCACTCTCGTATCTCCTTCGGAACTTTCCATTCGCCGCTTCGCGCAGCATCAATCAGCTCGCCAATCGTGATCTCCTGCATCGCCGGCCGCGGGCCGCCGCGGTTTACCCGCCCCGCAATCTCAATTGCAATCAGGATCACGACAAAAAGTCCACCCACTGTTACAAATGCCACCAGCGACGAAAAATGCGGGAATAAAAGCCACTCCAGCACCCCCGCGCTTACTGAGACCGCCAGCGCCAGCTTCATGCTCAGGCTCAGGAAGATCCCCTCCGGCCCAAAAAAGAACGGCCAGCCTGCCCTCAGCTCGCTCAAGTCCACGCCGAACTCCTCGCCAAATTTTCCGAAGAATTCCAACGCAGAATCGCCATCCATTCCAAGATCGGTCCTCAGCCTGAATCCTGGCTCCAGCTCATCCACATCCACGCCGCGATTCTCGGCGACAAGCTGCTTCACTCGCCACTCGAGTTCCTGCTCCGCCGGAAATGGAATTACTTGCGGCATTGGCTTTCCTTGCTAGGGCCAAATTCGACGCTACGAAGTCCCGCCCACCGTCATCCTATCCAGCTTGATCGTCGGCATACCCACACCCACCGGAACGCTCTGTCCATCCTTGCCGCAGGTGCCGATGCCTTCATCCAGCGCCAGGTCGTTGCCCACCATCGACACGTACTTCAGCGCCTCGGGGCCGCTGCCAATCAACGTAGCATCGCGCACAGGAGCCGTGATCTTTCCATCCTCAATCAGGTACGCCTCCGAGGCTGAGAAGACAAACTTCCCGCTCGTGATATCTACCTGCCCGCCGCCAAAATTCACCGCGTACAATCCGCGCTTTACGCTGCGGATAATGTCATCCGGACTGTCCTCGCCCGACAACATATAGGTGTTCGTCATGCGCGGCATCGGGATATGCTGATAGCTCTCCCGCCGCCCATTGCCCGTATCCGGAAGCCCCATCAGCCGCGACGACAGCTTGTCGCTGATGTATCTGCGCAGGATGCCGTTCTCAATCAGCACTGTCTCCTGCGTAGGTGTCCCCTCATCGTCCACATTCAGCGATCCGCGACGCGAAGGCATCCGGCCGTTGTCCACCACCGTCACCTTCTCGCTCGCTACCTTCTGTCCAATCATCCCGGCAAATGCTGAAGTCTTCTTGCGATTGAAGTCCGCTTCCAGCCCGTGCCCCACAGCCTCATGCAGCAGCACGCCCGGCCAGCCCGGACCCAGCACTACTTCCATCTCGCCCGCCGGAGCCGCCACCGCATTCAAGCTGCAGAATCGCCTGCCGCGCAGCCTCTGTTGCAAAGTGTTCCGGACTCTTTAGGCCCTCAAAGAAGTCAATCTCCACGCGGCCGCCGCCACCTGAAGTGCCTCGCGAACTGCGTTCGCCATCCTTCGCAATTACGAAAACATTGAAGCGAGCCAGCGGCTGCATATCGCTGGCAAACGTACCGTCGGAAGCGGCAATCAGGATGCGCCGCATCTCCTCGCCATAGCTCGCGCGCACCTGCACAATCCGGGAGTCGAAAGCCCGCGCCGCACGATCGGCGCGCATCACCAGCTTCAGCCGTGCCGCCAGATCAAGTCCACATCCGCCGCACGGTATGGGATACAGGTCCGGCTTCTTCGCCTCCGTAAATCCCTGCATGATCTGCTTCGCAGGCCCGCTCGCAATTAGCGCAGCCGTGCGCGCAGCATGCAGCAGACGTTCCGCCGAAAGATCATCGGTGTACGCGTAACCCGTGCGCTCGCCGCTCACCACCCTCACGCCGCAGCCAGCGCTCACGCCCTGGCTCGCCGACTTCACCAGCGACTCGTCCACGCCCGATCGAAGTTGCCGCCACCGATTCAAAGTAAAGATCCGCATAGTCGCCGCCAGCCGACAGAGCCTCGCCCAGGCAGCGCTCCAGTACAGCCTCGGTCAGCCCGAAGCGCGAATAGAAAAACAGCTTCTGATCGTTTGCAGAGGAAGTCATCAGCACCTTTCGCCATCCCGGCTATCCATCACCAGGCCGCGCACGCCTAGATTCTAGCTGTTTCCGACGACCTGCGAAACCTGCGCCCCTAAGTTCATGCATGTAGACGGGCACTCACCCCCCGTCACAAATCCGCGACGCTCTTCCGTGCCCTATGCTAGATTTTTCGCATGACCACCGAAGTGCTCGAATCTCTCCGCTTTCCCACCGGCAAGTTTCAGCGAGCCACCGCTACTCCCGAAAATCGTGCCGCTTCCATAGCTGTCATTCGCGAGTTGCCTGCAAATCTCCGCAAAGCAGTCGAGGGCCTCAACGATGCGCAACTCGACACGCCCTATCGCGACGGCGGCTGGACGGTGCGGCAGACGGTCCACCACATTGCCGACAGCCACGTGAATGCCTACTCGCGCTTTCGCCATGCGCTGGTCGAGGAGTGGCCCACCATCTATGCCTACAACGAAGCCAGATGGGCTGAGCTGCACGACGCCAGCACTGCGCCCGTCGCCCCCTCCCTCTCCATGATCGACGGCATCCATCAGCGCTGGGTCACCTTGCTGCCCGCACTCACCGACGCAGATTTCGCCCGCGGCTACACTCATCCTGAAAATGGCCGCCAGCCGCTGGAGCAGGTCGTCGCCCTCTATGCCTGGCACAGCAAGCACCACACCGCCCACATCACCGAACTGCGCAAGCGCATGGGCTGGTAATTCCCCGGTTCCCCGACACAACGCGGTCCTCGCGCAATTCACTTGCAAGGACCGCCATCTCCTCCGATCATCATTGCAATGCCTCCCAACACTACCGGCGTAGCTCCCGCTGAGCTGGCGCAGGCCCTCGAGCTCTTCCTCGCCGAGCATCCTCGCGCCGCACTCCTCGAAGATGGCCGCGTCCTCTTCGATATGCAACGCGCGCACTACTCTCTCTCGGCCGAGCATGGACGATGTGTGCTCCATCTCTGGTCAGACGAGCGCAACCTCGTCCGCACGATTGTCGAAATCTCCCCGCGCAACGGCATGCTGCGCCTCTCTGCCACCCGCTTCGGCCAGTCCCGCCCGCAAACCCTCCAGCTCGTAGCCGATCGCGATCAGCGCACGCCATCCACTCGCACTGCCTCGCGCAATAGCTACATGCGCCTGCTTGAGCGCGTCCTCGCCCGAGCCTTCCCTGAGTCCAAAGTTGACGGCATGCGTACCGCAATGGATCTCGAGCACAGCTTCGGTCCCGCCTACGCGCGTGGCTTTCTGCTGCGCGGCCAAAACGCCAGCGCCATCATCGGAGTCAACGCCGGTGAGTCGCAGGCCACCATCGACGGAGTGCTCACCCTCGGCATCCTCTGGCTCCATCACTGCCGCACCCATGGCGACGGCCGCCGCCACTTCCAGTCGCTCAAGGTAATCGTTCCTGCCGGCACAGCGGAACTCACCCGCTCGCGCATCGCCGCGCTCAACAGCAGCCTCGCGCAATGGCAGCTCTACCAACTCGACGAGCAATCCGAATCACTTAACCCCGTGGAGCGCCACGATGGCAACCTCGACATCCACATGACACAGGCCTTCCGCCCTGAGGCCGCGCTCGAACGCTGCGCCACATCCATCGCGCGTCTGCTCACCCTGCTCCCACCCGGCATCCGCGAGCGCATCCAGATCTTGCCCCGCAGCCCCAGCCAGGTTGCCTTCCTCCTCCACGGATTGGTGTTCGCCCGCGCCCGTCAGGGCTTCAGCGCCAACTCCTTCACCCGCGAGGAGCAACTGACCTTCGGCGCGGGAGCCAACGAAACTCCGCTCGACGAATCCAGCGAAGCCCTCTTCATTGATCTCGTCAGCCGACTCGCCAGCAGCCGTCAGCCCCACGGCCACATGAGCGATCCGCTCTACCGCCTCCAGCCTGAGCGCTGGATGGAGTCCGCCCTCAGATCCTCTCTCGCTGAAATCCTCCCCGGCATCCAGCAGCAATTCGTCTATACCCAGGTCCCCGCCTTCGCCGCAGGCGATCGCGGCATGCTCGACCTGCTCTCCGTCGATCGCAACGGCCGCCTCGTCGTCATCGAACTCAAGGCCGACGAGGATCTCCACCTCCCCCTTCAGGGCCTCGACTACTGGCTGCGCGTGCGCTGGCTCAACCTCCAGGGACGCGACCGCGAAGGCACCGGCGACTTCGAGCGCAACGGTTATTTTACAGAAAATCCGCTCCGCCGCCCCGTGCTCTCCACCGTTCCTCCGTTGCTCTGCTTCATAGCTCCGGCCCTGCGCATCCATCCCGCCAACGAAATCGTGTTGCAGTACCTCGCACCAGAAATCGAGTGGACCTTCATCGCCCTCGGCGAGCAATGGCGCGAACACCGCACCGTTGTCTTCCGCAAGCACAGCCCGGCACAGTAAAGCTCGAAGACTCATTTTCCGATATCTCTAAGGAGGGCTGTGCGGAAAGGGATGGTGTGCTTTGGATCGATACAAATGGAAGCGCGAATACGCGGTCGGCATCGCCATACTCGACCACCAACACCAGCACCTCTTCGAACTCGTGAACCAGTTACACGACTCCATGACTGAGGAGCAGCCCGAGGCGATCATGACCTCCACCCTCAGCGAACTCGTGGACTGCACCCGGCAGCACTTCCTCGCGGAAGAGGCCCTGATGACGGAGTTCAACTTCCCCGGCCTCGACGCACACCGCATCGAACAGGAAAGAATCAACCGCGCCGTTCTCAAATTCATCAGGGATTTTGAAGCTGACGAAATATGCTTCAACATTCAGCTTCTTGACTTCATGGTTGACTGGCTTACCAGCCACATCCTCAACACGGATATGCAGTACAGCCAGTTTCTTCTAGCAAAGAAACCCGCCTAGACGCTCATTCTGGCGAACTGCGTCAGTCCCCGCACTCCAGCGCAGCTTCATCCCTGTACGGATAAGGATCACCCGCCTCGAACTCCTGCGCCACCGTACCGGCATCGCCTTCCACCCCGACATGATCTGCGAAGAAGCGGTCCACCACCTCCAGCACCGTCTCGCCCGTCTTGCACTGGTAGATTGCCTTGCGCAGCGCCGCACCGCCCACCACGCCGTGCGTAAACCACGTGGCAAACTGCTTCATCTTCCCTGCGGTCTCTTCTACCAGCCCCTCGTCCAGCAGCATCTGGAAGTAGCTGCGAATCATGCGGTAGCGGTCCGCAGTTGGTCGGCTGGTCGTAGCGTCCCAGCGCCGTGTACTGCGCTATCTGGCGGAAGATCCACGGATTCGACGGCGCCGCGCGGCCAATCATCACCGCATCGCAACCCGTCTCCGCCACCATCGCGCAGGCATCTTCAGGAGTGCGAATGTCGCCATTCCCCATCACCGGAATCCGCACCGCATCCTTCACCGCGGCAATGTATTCCCAGCGCGCCTGCCCCGCGTAGCCCTGCTCTCGCGTGCGGGCATGCAGCGAGACAGCGTTCAGCCCGCTTTCCTCCGCCAGCCTCGCGCAAGCTCCACGCATACGATCTGGTTGTCATTCCAGCCCATGCGAAACTTCACGGTGAAGGGAATCGTACACCGCCGTCCGCACCGTTCTCGAAAATCTTGCCGATCAGTGGCAGATCGCGCAGCAGCCCGCTGCCGCCGTTGCACTTCACCACGCGCTTGGCCGGGCAGCCCAGGTTCAGGTCGACCATGTCGAAATCCGGTGCCTCGCACAATCCGCGCAGCCTCCGCCAGCGTCTCGGGATTCGACCCGAAGATCTGCGCTGCAATCGGATGCTCATCGTCGTAGAACGTCAGGTAGCGCTTGCGCTTGGTCTCACGCATCCGCGACAAGCCCGTCCGCCGACGTGAACTCGGTCATGATCAGCCCGCACCCCGACTGCTGGTTGCTAACTCCGCGTCCACTCGGCCTCGCCAGATCCCGCTTCACCCGAGCACCCTCCGCCGCGTCCGTCCCGTAAAAAGACTGGCGTTGCGGATGAATCGGCGGAATACCGTGTCCGTCACTCCGGCCATGGGCGCCAGCACCGTCGCCGGAGCCACGCGCACTCCGCCGATCTCCACCACGGCGGGAACTCGCGCTGCCCTCCGGCATGGCGTGCTCCAGCGGATTGTCCCAGTGCTTCTGCATAAATTTCGAATCCCAACCGGACGCTTTCGCCCTGTGCATCTGAGATCGACGTCGAGGATTGCACTCCCGACCCAACAAACCCAACACCAGGAACTGTCATCCCGACCGAAGCGCCAGGAATTGTCATCCCCACTCGACAAACCAGGAATTGTCATCCCGACCGAAGCGAAGCGAAGTGGAGGGACCTGCGTTCTTCGCCCTCACCACTCCCGGCAACCGCGGCTTCAGCCATCCCACCAGTCCCCCAAAAAACAAGTGGCTTTAGCCCCCTCAACTCCGCGAAACACAGAAAAGCCCCCGCGCTGGCGGAGGCTTTTCCTCGCGAATTCCTGCGAAAACCGGAGCCTACTTGGCGGCGGTTTCCTTCGCCGCGGCTTCCTTGCCCGCGTCGCTCTTGGCGTACTTCCGGCGGAAACGCTCGACTCGGCCTGCCGTGTCGACCAGTTTCTGCTTACCCGTAAAGAACGGGTGGCAGTTCGAGCAGATTTCTACGTGGATGTCGCCCTTATGGGTCGAACGGGTCTCAAAACTGTGGCCACAGGCACACATAACCCGGATAGGGTTCGTAGTTCGGATGAATTCCTAGCTTTGCCATGTTCGGTTAAAACCTTTCCTGCAATCCTCCTATTTTAAGGCCCAACCCCACCTTTTGCAATCTTCCCGCCACTTCACCCACCCCATATCCAACCAATCCAGCCCATGCCCGCCTGTGCAGAAGCAGATTCCCCGGCCCTTCCCAGAAATCCATACCAGGCTTAGCCGTAACTGTCCGCTTTTAGCGCGCCGCCGTTCGCAACTGAACAGCGCACGCCGCCCTCATCCCCCAGACGAAGCAAGCCCCGACCAGTACACGCCGCCCTTAAATCATTACCCCACAATAACTTCCCGAGCTTACCCACCCGGCCCAACTCCCAACCCCCGCTTGGCCTCCGCCGTGCCTGTAAAGCCCCAGGGAAATCTGCGCCACGGGAGGAATCAATGGCAAAGCGTTCAACCTGGATATTGCTATGCATGTGTCTGGCGAGCGCCACAATGTGGGCAGCCGACAGCCCCTTCACCGGGAAATGGAAGTTGAACCCCGCCCTCAGCCACCAGACCGACGTCATGCACGTAAAGTCGCTGGGTCAGAATAAGTACGACCTCAACCTCGGCGGCGACTCCGTGAAACCATCGTCGTCGATGGAACCGATCAGCCCGGCTCGTATGACTCCACGTTGGCCGTCACGCCCCTGGCGCCCGACTCCTGGAAAGTGGAGCGTAAAAGTAAGGGCCAGACCACGATCATCGGACTCTGGAAGCTTTCAGCCGACGGCAAGACGCTCAGCGACAACTTCACCAGCTACCGGCCCAACGGCTCCACCTTCCACCTCGACTATGTCTACCAGCGCACCGCGGGCGGCCCGGGATTTGACGGCACATGGGAAAGCACCACGCAGGATATGAATGCCACCTACGAGATCGTCATCGAGCCCTACGGCGGCGACGGAATCGCGCTGAACTACACCTCCTTCGACCTTCACAAGAAAATGAAGTTCGATGGCAAGGATTATCCCAACACCGGTTCTGTTGCGCCCGCTGGTTATACAGCATCAGCGCGCCAGATAAACCCGCGCACCATCGAGATGACCGACAAGGTGAAGGACAGGCACATCGACACGCAACGAGTGGAAGTCTCGCCCGACGGCAAAACCCTGACCTTCACCGTCTCCATCCCCAGCCACGACAAGCCGCAAATCCAGGTCTTCGACCGGGAGCAATAAGTTTGTTCCCATGCCGACGCGCCGGAGGAGAACTTACCCTCCCCCGGCCGGCATCAACACTCCATCAGCGACCGGAACCACTGTGATCAGACTCTCCCGCCGCGCAGCGACCCATACCACGCGCAATGCCCACGAATCGGACACTCCTCGCACCTGGGCTTGCTCCGCTTGCATAACTCCTGCCCATGCTTCTTCAACAATAGATATGCCCGCACCCGAGGCTTGAACTTCTCTGCCACCTCGGCCTCTACCATCTCCTGCGCCTCACGATAAGTCCTGTTGTAAGCGCCGCCCTCTCGCCCTTGCTGGATTCGCACCAGCACCTGTGGGCAGTTCGAAGGTATTGCCGCAACCGGCGCAATCCCCCCAAACAGCAGGATGCGCTCCGCGCCCGGATCGGCGATCCCCGGAAACTTCTTCAACATCTTGCGCGCTCCCGTCGCTCTCCCGGCCAGCGCCCCGCCAAGATCGCCTCCGTACTCATCCCGAACCCGCCCGGCTATCTCCTTCATGCGCATCGCCCTCACCTCAGGCACCATTCCGCCCGCCTTCAATGCCGCCGAAAGATCCCTGTGAGAAGCATCCAGAATCTGCTGCAACTCCACGCCAACCGTCGCGTTGAGTGCCGCCCATCCGCGAGCACAGCTCTCGTCCGATGCCGGATACCCGCTGTGCCACCAGATCAGGAACAAATATGGATCGGTCGGCCAGCACGGCTTCTGCGTCCCATAAAAGGTTTCGAGTTCCTGAAGAATGTCGCCGGTGCTCATCCTTCGCGCCACCTTAACGAGTGCAAAGTATAGTGCCAACCGCCGCAGGAAAGCCTATTTCACCAGCCTTCCAACGTCCCGCACCCTCCCGCCAGTCCACCCACCCCGTAGTTGCGGTTCGCTCCCGATCACCCGTAATACCTGAAGTGCTTCCAGAACTCCGGCCAGGTCCCGCGCAACTGCCGACAGACGTAGATTTCCTCATATCCTTTAATCGTCATATTCTCGATTCCCCAGCGATTTGTGACGCGCCCCGCCATCTCGCATGTCGTGAAATTCCGATCGAGAAAATCGCGCTTCAGCCCCAACGCAATCACGGTTTGCGGCGGTGGAGTGCCGTAACCGCGCATCCAGTTCGAATTCATCCCGCTGATGGCCGCTGGCAGCCCATAAGCCGGGCCATAAAGGTTGATGGCCCCCGTCTCTCCTTCGTCGCCTGCAAGAATGCCGACAGCTTTCTGGTCTTGAGCAGGCAGCGCTGCACGGACTTTGGCCACTGTGGCCGCCAATTCCGGCCAGCCAATCTCCATGTTGAAATTGCCATTTGCCCCGTCCGCTACATGCCACCACGCCGAGCCCAGCGGCGCAACCGGCATTGTGAGTGCCGCCGTTATGAGCCCTCCCACCGCATATGACCGCCACGTCACACGCCGCACAATCCGTGCTGCACGCGTACTCAGAGTGCTGGCCCACTCCTCACCCCCTACCGCTCCAGCAGCAAGCAACATAGGGTACGCCGGAGCCAGGTAATAATCGCGGCCGCGCGCCACGTAGAGCGCCGCCAGCGGAATTACATACATCCAGCCCAGCATTCGTTGCCGCTCGCCTTCTCTCGTCGCAAACAGGTACCACAGGCCCGCGCACCATAACGGCATCGTCACCACGTTCGTGGACATCCATAATTGATTTAGCAAAAAGTTGTTTGTCCATCCCCAACCGATGTCACGTGTGTGAATGCTCTTCAAATATGCGAACGTCGCAAAATCATGCTGAAACTGCCAGATCATGTTGGGTAGCATCATCAGAAGTGCAAGACTCACTCCGCACCAGAACCAACCGCTCCTCAGGTACTGCCGGGCGCGTGTAAGAAGCATGCCTCCCACAATGCCGATCACCAGAAAAGCCATGGTGTATTTGGTTAGCATGCCTAACCCAACCGCCCCGCCGATCGCCACCCACCAGCGCGGCTCGTCCGACCGGAGCAGGCAGGCGACAAAAAGGGCCACCACTTCCCACCAGAGATAATCGAAGGTTGTGTAGGAAAGGGACGATCCGGAAAAGAGTGAGGCTCCTCCAATCGCTACCGCCACTGACGCTACCAACTGCGCCTCGCGCCTGCCCCCGAGGGCCCGGGCGATCAGGCCGGTCAGGACGATCACGACGCCTTGCGTCAGAGCCGGAAAGAAGCGAAAGCCTCTAAGAGATGTTCCAAACAGCTCAAGCTCCACCCTGCCCAGAACCGCCGTCACCGGCCCGTACACTACGTACCCCCAGGCCAGGTGCTGCGCGTTATCGAAAGTGAGCAGTTCGTCGCGGTGGAAGCCGTATCGCCCGTTAACAAGGACGTGCAGAAGTACCACTCCCAGTCCAAGCAGAACCAGCACACCCGTGTCGCTTGTGACGGCTTCTCGCCAATAGACGGCTTTGCGCATA
This sequence comes from uncultured Acidobacteriaceae bacterium, assembly GCA_963725995.1. Taxonomy (GTDB): domain Bacteria; phylum Acidobacteriota; class Terriglobia; order Terriglobales; family Acidobacteriaceae; genus JANXZS01. The sequence continues at coordinate 113,498 of CAVSAX010000026.1, forward strand.
GCAGCCTCTGGGAAGTTGGCCCTAAGGATACCGCACTTGCGGTGCAGACCGGTCCCAGTGCAAACCGCAAGTCTCTCCTGCGCAAGGAATGGGCCACGGAAGCCCATATCAAAGTGTGGACCTCGAATGTGGGCAGGGAGATTGGAATCCACTCTTAGTTCCTGCCAAGTCGTCCCATCACTCATCGACATTTCACCGGCGTCGGGAACCTCCGCACTCGTCCGCCCCGCAACCCGCCAATATCTCAAGTAACCCCATAACCCTTTCTAAATCATAAAGAAATCGCGCCTGCCAGCCCGCGGCCACAGCCTTCCCCGCCACATACCACCTTAGTGGCACACAAAATGTGGCATGGAACCTCATTCGTTACGGGGGTACGCTGTGCACTCTTTTGAGTTACCTGCGGGGCGCGCGCGTAACAGAAGCCCCGCTACTTGAGATTACTCAAGCGCAAACCATCTGTACGGGGGTTAAAAATGAAACGCATCGGCTTCCTGATGTTGATTCTCTTCACCTGCATGGCGCCGGCCGCCTGGCCGCATTCGCACGATTCATCTCAACCACAAATCGTCACCTTCGATCCCCCCGGAGCAGGCACTGCCGCCGGACAGGGCACCTACGTTAACGGCATCAACTCCCAGGGTTCCGTCATGGGCTGGTTCATCGACGCCAGCTACGTGAACCATGGCTTCGTTCGCGCTCACGATGGCACCATTACCGTCTTTGACGTCCCCGGCGCTGGCACCGCGGCTGGCCAGGGCACCGTCGCCTGGGGCATGAATTCGCGCGGCGACATCACCGGATATTACGTTGACTCAAGAAACGCGAACCATGGCTTCCTGCGTACTGCCGGATGCGGCGGACACGCCACCATCGCCACCTTCGACGCGCCCAACGCAGGCTCAGGCTCGGGGCAGGGAACTGAAGGCGCAAATATCAACGACAGCGGAACCATCTCCGGGCTCTTCAGCGACGCCGGCAATACCTGGCATGGATACGTGCGCAATCGCGACGGCTCCTTCATCAGCTTCGACATTCCCGGAGCAACTCCCACCGGTCTGTACCTCGGCACCTTCTATGGCCTTACCGCAAGCGGCTCGTTTGTGGGCTACTACAGCGACGGCGACGGCGTCTCGCATGGCTGGTTGCGCGCTAAGGACGGCGACATTACCAAGATCGATGGCCCCGGCATAGGCACCGCCGCCGGCAGCATCAATTCGCAGGGAGAAATCGTCGGATGGACCTGGGACACCGCCAATCTCTATCACGGCTTCATGCGCACGCAAAAGGGTGAGTACTCCACCTTCGACGCTCCCGGTGCGGAGGGCGGCGGTACCTTGCCAATATCCAATAGCTCCTCCGGCGCAATCGCGGGATTCTTCTGGGACGCACTCGGCGCCAATCATGGCTTCATGCGTTCCGCTGACGGCCACTTCACAAAGATCGATGTTCCTCCCGCCAGCGGGGGTACCGTCCTCAGCACCTTCGCATACGGCATCAATGCGTCGGGCGATGTCACCGGAGTCTACGTCGATGCGAACCATGTGCCACACGGATTCCTCTTCACCAACCACGGCAATCGATGCGGACACAACGGCGACGGCGACAACGACGACCATGATCGCGACAACGACGGCGACCACGGACATCAAAACGGCGACGGCCACGACAACGACGATCATGACGGCGGCGGCGATCACGACCGCGGCGATAACCACGACCACTAACCACAAACCCAGCCGGGTGCCCAGGCCTCATCTCTCAGACCTGGGCACCCGCAGCACTTCAACTGCGATGATCGTCAGTCATTGCCACTCACTCAGTGGCCTTCGTCGTGCTCCCCGCGCAAAGCGTGCATCATTACGTAGTCGGCTACGGTCTGCCCCAGCATGTTGCCGAGCACGCACGATGTTCTGAAGTGAATCCCGCCGAATACCCGCGCGTCCGCGATCTCAGCTACCGCATCGGAGAAGCTCGCGAAGGACCGTGTCGTTGCCGTCCGGATTTCAGACGTTACGGTGAACGCCGTGTCATTGCCGAAGATCCTGCTCAGTACCCGTGCGGCTGAACCACTCACTGTCGAGTGTCCAGATGGATATTCGGGATGCCCCGGAGTTCCTGGCGGCAAGGCATCCAGCCACGGCACCCAACCTGTATCCACAGCGGTCGAGGCGTTCATATCCAGGTCACCCTCGCGAATCGCCGTGATCGGACGCCAAAAAACGAATCGGTACTTGGTGTCCCAACACGCAATCCCCGCGTCGGCCATGCTGATGTTCATCAGCGCAAACAGGTGTGCGGCCTGCGTGAGCGACAGAGAATGCGCCGTCGCAATCTGCATCGCAATCCGGTTCCAGTACAAAGGAGTATTGCCTGCCCAGAACAGCACCAACTCTGATTGATCCGTGCTGCGCGGCGAGCCGCTGAACACTCCCCACGTCTTTATCTCGTTGTAATCGGCGGCATACTCTGCGCTCGTCAGTGCGTTGGGCGGAGGAAGCCGGAATTGAGACGGCCTCTTCAGCACCCACGGCGTCATGGAGGCAAACTGCGGGCCCGCGCCAAGAGCATTCAGCAGTGGAGTCGGTCGCCACACTCCAATCTCTGCCGGCGTCCCCACCAGCCCCAGCGCGCCTGCAAAAGGCGGCGGTGGTGGCAAAAATCCATCCGTCAACCTCCAGTTCCACACGGCATCCGCCACCTTCTGGCCCCACGCCATTCCCGCGCTGATTGACTTCGCGCTCTCTCCGCTCAGCGCCGCGATCGACGCGTCGCGCTCGGCGGTTAGCGATGTGGTCAGCGTCGGATATTGCTTGATGAGAATCGCATACGCGGCCTGTATCGCTGCTGCATTCGCCGATGCATGCCGAGGCGCGTCTGCCCTCACCAGGAACGGCTCGTAGCACGGATCAATTCCGTTCACCGCGTCAAAGACTGAAGCCGACACCATCGCGACCAATCGAGTCGTCACCAGCGGATTCGTCGCGGTAGCCAGCACCGTGTCGTTCGTAATCTGGATCCAGTCAAGCACCGCGTTGGAAGCGAAACTGGAAAGCGTTAGAAACTGCGTTGTAAGAACTACAGCAACCAGCGCCAGCCAGCGCAGGCGCGTGGATCCCCTTGAAAGATGATTTTTAAAATGCATAAAGCCCCCTTGCACGTCGTGCACGTTGGGCCGGCGGGTCGATCAGAGTGGTGGAGAGGGCGGACTCGTCGGACGTTAAAGTCCAAAGATCACATGGCCCGATGAAAAACGCGACGATAGTACTGGCGAACGAAATTTTCTGTCAACGGAAATATTCAGGATCGTCGCGGAACCGCTGTGCAGCTATGTCCGCTAGCTGTCTTTGCGGTAAAGCAGATTGCGCATGGCCTGGCGGCGTGCCTCGTTGGCTTCGCTCTCGGCCTTGCGTTCGTCCGCGTCCATGGAACGCTTGGTAGGCGAGTCGCTCGCCTCGGGCTCACTGCACTCCGGGCAGCGGTTCGCGAAACCGGGCTTGTCCGGCTTCAGCTCAAACTCTTCTGAGCACACAACACACACTCGAATCGGGAATCCCATACAGCCTTAATGATACAACTCACCGCACCGACCCGAAACCAACTGAGGCCTCGATTCAGGCTCCCCCGCCACCCTCAGGCGCCTTTATTTCCGGCGCTATCGGCACTGGCTTCTCCGCGCCCGCCGCGCTCACCGGCACATCCGGGGTCGCAGATGCCGCAACACTCACTGGCGCCACCGGAGCCTCAGGCTCCACTCCATTCACCTTCGTCGCTTCAGCTCTTACCTGCGGCGTGTGAAGCATGATGCGGCCAAATCCCCACACCACGCCCCATAACAAAATCTGAAGCAGCAAAAACAGCAGCAACGACCCCACCGTTAGCCCGACTCTCCGAAGATGCAAATCCACCGCAAGCGCGCATGCTAGCCCGCTCAGCACTACTCCAGTCTTGCGATAAGTGTTGAAGGAATATGGCTTCTCCTTGTGAAACAAATACAGCGACAAGCCGCAGATCACCAGGATCGCGAGATTCACGGCAAAATACGCGCGAAGCCCATAGGCTGTACCAGCAACAATGAACCCCAGGTAATATGCCGCGCCAAGGGAAACTACCGACTGCACCACATGGAAGATCACGTCTGGCCGCCCCGTTTGATCTTCCGCCTGCTCACTGTTGAAGGTCGAAAAGAAAAAGTAGAACAGCAGCCAAAACAGGTATCCATACCGATCGATGTGGTCCCACGTCGCCGTCCAGTCAATGCGCTCGCCGTGCCACGCTATCTGCTGCGCGTCCACCGGAAAGCTCCTGATGATCGCAGAGAAGAATGCGCCCGCCGCACCGGCCGCCACTAGCTTCTTGAGCGCCTTCTTCGCGTCCGTCCTGCGCTTCACAACCTTGGGATCATTTTTCCCGGGCAAGTCCGCCATGCCAAACACCTTCTTCAGATCAGGCATCGCTCGCCACCTCGCATCCACTGAAGTCAGTAGCCCTGGACCGTGTTCCCCAACTCTCTCCGCAACCTCAACTCAAATCCCCACTCCGCGATCCATCCTTGGGCATCGCCGCCGCCACCAGCAACACCGTGCCGCCAAACAACAGCGTGTCAAATACGTAGTTCAATCCCTCCAGCCGCTCAAACGGCAGCACGTCCCGCAACAATATCGGCAGGTAAAAGAACAGGGTCACCAATGCAATCACCAGCCCCAGCCATGCCGCCGCTGCCCGTGCGCGAAACTTCGCCAGCAGCGCCACCCCGCATGCCAGCACCACCGCTCCCACCACGTACACCCACAGCATGCGCAATGGCATCCACGCCGGCGTCAACTTTTCCAGTGGAACCACCGGCACATACGCAGCATGCAGAAAGTGCTCCACCCCGTAGAACACCAGCACCCCGCCCGTGATCACGCGCCCGATCGTGATCAGCACGTTCGTGCCGCCCTCACGCCAATCCTTCCAATGCATGCCCGCCAGGCACAGTGTTCCCGCCGCGAATGTCATATCCCGCAGCGTCACCGCCCAGGAAATTCTGTCTCGCGGATTCGCCGCCACTCTCGGTGAGTGCAGCAGCAGCACAAACAGCACAAACATGATCGTCAGCATCACCGCCGTCAGCGGCACATAGCGTTTCGCCAGCAGGCTCACCGCCGCGGCTATCAGCGCGATCCCCACAAAGTATGCCCAGAACAGCTGTCCCGGCATCCACGCCGGTACCACTTTCTGAATGAAGCTCGCGCCCGCAATATGCTCCGCTCCAAACGCCGCCAGGGCAGCCGCAACAAACACCGGCCCCAGTGCGATCACCTTCTCGAGGCCCGGCGCCCGCGTTAAATCTCCGCGAACTGAAAACACTCCATAAGCCAGGAAAATCGCGCCTATCAGGCACGGCCAGAATACGAACGGTGTGAACAAATTGCACCTCGCCTTTTTAGTCGTGACCCCGCCCAGCCGCATCCTTTAGCGCGCCCAAAACCACGCCGGGTCACAGAGATGCACGATCCTACTTCGCTGGCCGCGCCCCGCGCAATAACTCTGTACTCTCTCGCACCCGCCGGCATACTCGCTCGCAACCGCCGAAGCAGCGCCCTCAAACCGTCACTGTGGCCGCAGATGATTCGCAATCAGCAAGCCATACACCAGCACAGTAGCCATGCCCAGCACCACCATCGCAACCTTGCCGCGATCCTGCCAGCGGAAGCGCCCCGCCCACAGCAGCATGCAGCCTCCCACCAGGCTCACCCCCACTCCCATCGCGTTCTTCGCGCTCCAGCCATGCATCATGTGCGGAACAATGTGGATCAAAAATACTCCGCCCAGAAAACAGAGAAAGTAGTGCACCCACTTCATGCCAACCTCCGAATCTCGCTCGCCTGTAGGCCTCCAACCCATCCTCGCCCAGCCGTCCGATATCGAACAAACTTTTTCGAAACTGGACGACCCTCCGCCCCCCACATCTCACCGCCTCCACCCCTCGCGCCTTTCCCTTGAGCCACTTGCGCCTCGTGCCGCCCACCCCCGCCTTTGGCCGTTCAATTGCCCGTATTGCCTTTACAGTTCGTTGCACGGAGGCTAGAAATGGCGCACTTTGAACGGATTCGCGATGTTCTCTCCGGCCCTTTTTCCCCTGATGTCATCCGCCAGCGTGAGTCCACAGGATGGCAGATGGTTTCCATCGAATGGCGGCGCGAGCTGCCCGAGTCCGAAGCTCCAATGGAAGGCGTATTCAGCGAAGACATCCCCTATGGTCTCCGCATATCCGACGACTGCAAACGCCTCGAAGTCGATCCCGTCGAAAACCAGGCACTCCTCACCATGATGGAACTCCTCGTACAGGACTTCCCCTACTCCAGCATCGTCAGCGATCTTAACGAAAAAGGCCTGCGCACTCGCGACGGCCGACCCTGGAGCCAGGTCGCAGTCTTCAACATGATGCCCCGCCTCATTGAGGTGGGCCCACGAATCTTCTCCAGTCAGGAGTGGGAGACGCGTCGCCGCAAACTGGCTCGCCAACGCTCCCCCATCTAAGCCTGCACTGGCCCCCGTATACCTCCTCTCCCCGAGCGCCTACCCGTGGCTCGGGGAGCCTTTTGCCTGCTCACCACTCAGCACCCCGGAAACATAACTCACACGCAAGACCGGAGACAGAGTTGACACACCGGAGCAGTAGGTCCCGCGGGCGCTGCTGGATCTGACGCGCACGCCCTACGGGTTGCTGTCAGTGCTTCAGCGGAACGAGCCAGGCTCTTGCTTCAACTCTCCGAGAATTTACAAAATGCTGACATCTCCGTGACACAACCGTCTAACCCAAACTGGTAGCCTCCTCTGTGTGAGGGCGACTTCCAGTTGAAGCCTGCCAACACTCACACCATCGATACGAAGATGGATTGTCTTGCGAAAATATTTCCGGTCTTCCGGCTGCCTTGGACTCTCTCTAATCGGGTTCCCATCCGCAATCTCTTACATTAGAGATCAACTCTCCGCATCGACGCATCGCGTCCATCTGGATCCATCTCACCCGCCGCATCAAGCCCCGCCGCCCGCCGCACAGCCTTGCGCCGCACAATCAGGATCAACCCCGCTGCCACCGCGCATGGAAGCGCCAGCGACAATAATCCGCGGCGGTAGTCTCCCGTAAAATCCCTCATCAGCCCCATCCAATACGGACCGATAAATCCCCCAACGATGCCGATGGAGCCCACCGCCGCAATCCCCGCCGCAGCCCCCTTTCCTTTCAGAAAACTGAAAGGAATTGTCCACGCAGAACCCTGCATAAAGTAGAAGCACATCATGGCGAAGATCAGCGCCACCAGCACCACGCCATTCGCTGATACTGTTCCCGCTACCACGTAGGCCACGGTCATCAGCAGGCAGGGAATAGCAATGTGCCAATAGTGCTCACCCTTGCGGTCCGCATGCGAGGCGCCCACCAGCATCACCACCGCGCCCGCAATCCCCATCGCCGAAGTCAAAAAGCCAACATTCGTGATGTTCAGTCCCGTCAGACCCATCAGGATCACAGGCGCCGAAAAGATGAAGGCATACGACATAACCAGCAGGGAAAGATGCATCAGCCCCATCAGCCACACCCGCGAATCACGCAACGCCCGCGGCACGTTGGCATCATGCGCATGGGAATCCGTATCTCCCCGCAACTGGTTTTCCAGCCACCCGCGCTCCTCCACCGTCAGCCAACTCGCCTTCGCGGGACTATCCGGCAGCATGAAAAAAATCACCACGCCAAGCAGGATCGGCGGTACGCCCTCAACCAGAAACAGCCACTGCCAACCCGCCAGCCCAAGCCTGCCTTGCAGGTTCAGCAGCGCCCCCGCCAGCGCGCCCATCACCGCCGAACTGATCGGCAGCGAAACATAGAAGCGGCTCACCATGCACGCGCGCCTCTCTGCCGGAAACCACTGCATCAGGTAGAAGACAACACCGGGAAAGAATCCAGCCTCCGCCATCACCAGCAGAAATCGCATCACGTAGAACTGCACCGGCGTCTTCACAAACATCATGCCGATAGCCAGTAGCCCCCACGTAATCATGATCCGCGCCAGCCACCGCCGCGCCCCAAAGCGAAACAGCATCAGGTTTGAAGGCACTTCGCACACCGCGTAGCTGAGAAAAAATAGGCCCGCGCCGAAGCCATAAATCGATGCGCTGAAGTGCAGATCGCGATTCATCTGCACCGCGGCAAAGCTGATGTTCGCGCGATCGATATACGCAGCTCCGTAGCCAATCGCAATCAGCGGAATCAGACGAAGGCTCGCCTTCCGCAGCGCCGAACGCCCCACTGCTTCATCATTCGAAATTGGTTCGGGAACATCTAAGGTCGAAGCAGAAACAGACGGCTCAAAATCTGGCATGAGCACCGTTCTTTCAAAGTGTTGAAGCTGCCCGCAGTGGTGAGAGCATAGCACCAGCCGTCACCACCGTCGCCTCCAAACACTTGACGCCCCTCGCGCCTATCCAGCACTCTCAATAGAACTCGCGCCGCTGAGGACACACGCATGGACGCAACTCCCACACCCATTCAACCGACAATTCAACCGCTCAAAGCCGCCATGCGCTCCATCTGGATGGCCGGAGACTTCGGTGTCGTAGCCCGCACCATCGCCGACAGTGCGGCAACCTTCGCCAACAGCCTGCCAATCTCCGCGGGCGAAAAAGTTCTCGACGTAGCCACCGGTACCGGCAACCTTGCCATCCCCCTCGCGCGCAAGGGAGCCATCGTCACCGGTGTCGACATCGCGCCCAACCTCCTCGTGCAGGCCCGTGAACGCGCCGCCGCTGAAAACCTCTCCATCACCTTTGACGAGGGCGACGCGGAACAACTCCCTTACGACGCCGCATCCTTCCAGGCCGTAGTCACCATCTTCGGTGCGCAATTCGCTCCCCGACCCGAACTCGTCGCCTCTGAGTTCGCCCGCGTTCTCGTCCCCGGCGGTCTGCTCGCCATGGCCAACTGGGATCCGGCCAGCTTCACCGCGCAAATGTTCAGGGTCACCGCGAAGCATGTACCTCCTCCGCCCGGCGTCCCCCCTCCCATCCTGTGGGGAGACGAGGCAACCGTCCGCGAACGCCTCGCGCCCTTCTTCACCGACGTGAACACTCAGCTCATTCCCATCGTCTTCGACCTGCCTGTCGATCCCGCTGGAGCCGTCGCCTTCTTCCGCAAAAACTTCGGCCCCACGCTCGTTGCCTTCAGCCGCCTAGACGAAACCGGCCAGGCTGCGCTCCACGCCGATCTCGTAGCCCTGTGGTCCAGCGCAAACACGGCTCCCGATCCCACCAGCCGAACCCTTATCACCAATCAATTTCTCAAGGTCACAGCGCGTTGTTGCTAGAACGGAAGCTCTCCAACCCTGTCCGATTTCGAACAGCGCAACAGCAGAAGCGGTCACTCCATCTCATCTCACTCGCGCAGCCCAAATTGCTATCTCACGCAGTTTCAAGCCGATGGCCAGCGCGCGGCTCTGGCAAGACAAGTGCTCTATATAGCTGTGAACACACGCTGCACCTGCGTGATACGCGGCACTTCAATCACAACAGGCAGCGAGTAGCGTTTAGCCTGACCAGTTCGCCCCTTCCTACTGGCCAATGAAAATGCGGCAACCAGGCTTCAACGAGGCCTCTTGCTCGCTCGACTCTTGGCACTATCACCGCGATCCACATTCCCCAGTCGCTTCCGGTGATCACTCTTTGTAGCGAAGTGTTTTTGCTGGTCTAGCTCACTAAGGAATCGAGGCCCGGTCATGCTCATGCAAACATTGCTTCAGGAAGTTCGTTACGCCGCGCGACAGTTGTGGAAGAATCTCGGCTTCACACTTCTCGCCGTCGGCACCCTGGCCTTGGGCATCGGAGCCAACACCACCATCATCAGCTGGATCAACTCCACGCTCTTCAATCCCATCCCCGCCGTTCCCCACACTTCGCAGATGGTCACCATCATGCGCGGCGAAAAAAGCGAGCACCCCGGCCCGCCCTTCTCCTACCCTGACTACGCCGATCTGCGCGACGCCACGCAGAGCTTCACCGGCCTCCTCGGCTATCACGACGACTTCATGGCCATCACTGGCACCGGCAAGCCGCAGCGCATCTATGGAGCACTCACATCGTCCAATTATTTTGAAGTCTTAGGCGTCCACCCCATCCTCGGTCGCGGCCTGCTCCCCTCTGCAAACAACGAGCGCGCCGGAGTGGCCGAAGCAGTCCTGGGATACGACCTGTGGCAGAATCACTTCGCCGGCGACCCCTCCATCATCGGTAAAACAATTCAAATCAATCTCCACCCCTACACCGTCGTTGGCGTTGCGCCGCGTGGCTTTCAGGGATGCAAGACCGGACTCCGCACCGAGGTCTGGATTCCTCTCGGCATGGATCAGCAGATCTGGGGCTCCGCCCGCCCCGGCGATCGCGGCGTCTCCTGGCTCAACGTGCTCGGCGTCCTTCGCCCCGGCGTCGATCACCTGCAGGCCGAGAATGAAATGAACCTGCTCATGCAGCGCCTCGTTGAGCGCTATCCCACCGTGCATCAGGGCAACAACTTCATCTCCACCGATCCGCTCTGGCGCTCACCCTTCGGCGCCAACGTCTATCTCTACGGAACCCTGCCCATCCTGCTCGCCCTGGCCGCTGTGTTGTTGCTCCTCGCCTGCGCCAACGTCGCTAACCTCCTGCTCGTGCGTTCCGTCGCGCGTCGTCGCGAATTCGCCATCCGCTTATCCATGGGAGCAAGCCGCTGGAGAATCGTCCGCCAGCTCCTCGTCGAAAACCTCATCGTTACCCTCGCTGGCGGAGGCGTAGCCCTCGTCTGCACCCTCTGGACCGCACGCTCACTCGCCGCCTTCCTGCCGCCCACCACGCTCCCCCTCACCATCAACGGCAACGTCGATGGCAAGGTAATCTTCGCCACCATCCTCGTCTCCGTATTCACCGCCATCGTCTCTGGCATCGTTCCCGCCATGCGCGCCTCCGCTCTCTCTCCCATCGCGGTCTTGAAGGATGAGGCGCTCAGCACCTCTGGCGGCCTCGGCAAATCGCGTCTCGCCTCCGGCCTCGTCATCGCCCAGGTCGCGCTCTCGCTCGTCCTCCTCATCTGCGCGGGACTCTTCGTCCGCAGCCTCGCCAAGGCCCAGAAATCCGATCCCGGCTTCGACGCCAACAACGTCTACCTCGCCTCCTTCGATCTCGAACCCATGGGCCTCTCCCGTGCTCGAGGAGTGGAGTTCGACCGCCAGCTCCTAGCCCGCATCAGGGCACTCCCCGGCGTCCAGTCCGCCACCCTCGCAGACTTTTCGCCCCTCAGCTACACCATCCACTTCGACGGCGTAACGCCCGATGGCTACGTCCCCCGCCCCCACGAAGACATCGTCGCGGATCGCGGAGTCGTCACCCAAAATTATCTTGAGACCCTCAAGACCCCGCTCATCGCCGGACGCGACTTCACCGATCAGGACACCGCCGACACCCAGCCCGTCGTCATCGTCAACCAGGCCCTCGTAGATCGCTACTGGCCCGGACAAAACGCAATCGGCAAGCGCATTCAGGTCGCCGGACAATGGAAGACCGTCGTCGGCATCACCGCCAACGGCAAGTACCGCCGTCTCATCTATGACCCCACGCCTCTCGTCCTCGTGCCTCTCTGGCAGAACTACTACACTGAGGCCATCCTGCACGTTCGCGTTGCGGGAGATCCGATGGCCATTCAGGACGCCGTCGAAAAAGCAGTCGCCGATCTCAATCCCGATCTGCCTCTCTTCAACCAGAGCACCCTCAAGGCCAGCATGCAGATGGGCGACGTCTTCGAGCGCATCGCTGCTGTCTTCGCTGCAGCCTTCGGCCTGCTCGCGCTCGTCCTCGCCAGCGTAGGAATTTACGGCGTCATCTCTTACACCACCCGCCAGCGCACCCACGAAATCGGCATCAGGATCGCCCTCGGCGCAGAGAAGATGACCATCTTCCGCCAGGTCCTGCAACAGGGCCTGCGCCTTACGCTCGCAGGACTGGCCCTCGGCCTCGTCGCGGCCTTCGCTCTCACCCGCTACCTGCGCAGCATGCTCTACGGCGTCGGAGTCACTGACCTCCTCACCTTCGCATCCGTAGCCGTCGTGCTCTGCCTCGTCGCCCTCGTGGCCTGCTACATCCCCGCCCGCCGCGCCACCCGCATCGAACCCATCACCGCCCTGCGCTACGAATAAATCCCGCCGGGCACGCGGACGCTGTTTACATCTCGGACTAGCACATGAGAGGAGAGTACCGGGACATCCTTTACGTTTTAGACACGAAACATTGTTTACAAGCCCCTTGCGGTAAGAGAGGCAATGTAAACGCGCTTGTATCAGACCCAGCTGATCTCAAAGATCGAACAGCAGCAGCCGAAGCCGTGGGAATGTGCGAAATCTCGAAGGGATTTCCAAGGGGTGTGGGAAGCGTGGAAAGCCGTCTGTTGGCTTGCCATGCTTTCCATACCCCGTCATTTCCATGGCTTCTTGGTGGTTCGCGTTTGTTTCGTAATTCATAGTTGCTGTGAATCCAACGCGACGTACTATCCTGTTTCTGGAAATGTGAGGATGAGTGAGCGATCATTGCTGCGACATGATGGAGCGAAATCTTAGAGAAGGCGAGACGGCGATTCGCTACGATGCGAAGTTCAGGGAGTACGGAATTCCTGTTCTTGACGGCGGATCTTGGACGATCAAAATCATGTTCTGTCCGTGGTGCGGGCAAAAGCTACCTGAGGGTTTACGGGGTAGGTGGTTCGACATCTTGGCATCCAAGAACCTGGAACTGGACGATCCTGCGATCCCTGAAGACATGTTGTCGGACGTGTGGTGGAAGCGAAGCATCAGATACGGAGCACGGTCCTGAATCTCATGTCTGCGCTGTTGGACTCACCCAGGTCGGTGTTGTGGAAGAAGACCCGGTGCGCATGCTCCGTCCACACGCCCGGGCCAAGATCTTCGTTGAGAAGCGCTTGAGCAGCACCCAATCCCGTGCAAGACACTGCAATCTTCTTCAGTTGATTCTCACTACCAATTCGCGCTACATTGCCCTCGTCACACAAGCAGGGAGTCAACTTCCTGCACCCGGCCACTCACCACACCAAGGGATCGTCGTTCGCGAAACGCAGGAGCCAGCCGTGATTTCATTCCAGGCCCCCAAAGCACGATCGTCATCCAAGCCCTCACCCGCCGTCCACGCCACGCAGCCTGCATCAGCCGCGCACCACCACTCCACATCCAAATCCCTTGCCCCGTGGAGCCTCTCCCAGGTACCCGCCTCCGCACAAAGACCTTTCGCCTCCCGCAGCAATCCGAAGATCAACTGGAGCGCAATCCAGTTTGCGCCGCCAACGCCCTTCTCCCCGCAACGTCAGGCCGATGGCAGCCTTGAAGATCTCAGCGACGATCAGGACTCCCTCTCGCCATCAACCTTCGAGCGCAAGCCCAGCGGCCGCGGCATTCATATTCGCGTGGACGGCGGCAACCCCGGCGGCACTCCCGAATATCCCGACGGCATCCGCTGGATGCAGACCATCGAAACCACCGCGCCCCTCTTCGGCCAAAGCTCTCCCTACGTCGACTTCATTCCGCCCCGCGACAACAAGCCCTTCTACTTCAGCGACGCTGGAGAAACCGCCACCTTCAGCGACAATCCCAGCCGCAGCGCCAATGGAATTCAATGGGACGCAACCCTCTCCCTCGTCGGCGTCTCCGGCCGCGTCGTCACCCGCTTCGATAGCGTGAAGTATGGATTCGACATCGACGCCACCGGCAACCTCACCCTCCACCAACCCGCCACCATGGGCACTGGCAGCCTCGTCGTTCACGGCGACACGCTCCGTTCTGAATATCCTGACTGGGTTTTCAGCGGAGGATTCGCCGTAGCCCAGGTCCCCGGTCCCGCCGGACCAACGACCCCCGTCACCCCCGGCGCAAACCAAACCGCGCAGGCCTGACCCACACCGCCACGCACGCCGATCAACACACGCGAATCCGCGTGCTCACCAACACTCTCACTATCTGCAAGAAAGAATTACCTTGCTCTACCCTCGCGCACCCATGCACAATTGCGGCTCGCTGTGCCTCACTCCAAATCTGCGGCGCAGTAAATCCACGAGGTGACAATCTTTATGCGAAGGCTCCTGTACGCTTTGGTGCTGTTAGCAGTAGCTACTCCGCTTTTTGCAAGTGATGTCCTGGTTGGGACCTGGAAAATCAACCCCGACAAATCGAAGTACACCGAAGGCCAGCCCACCAAAGATCTGAAGGTCGTAGTCGTGGAAGAGGGCTCCAATCTTCAGGTCACCGCTACCGGCACCAACACCGATGGCTCACCCCTGCTCGTCAAATACTCCTTCCCCGTCAAGGGTGGAACAGGCGTCGTTCAGCAAGCCTGGTACGACGGCGTCACCTCGAAAGTAATCAGCAAGAACGTGCGCGAAAACAAATTCAGCAAGGGTGGCAAAGTCGTTCGCACCCGCACCTCTACCGTCTCCGCCGACGGCAAGACCTGCGCCATCACCATGAAGGGACTCGATGCCACAGGCAAGCCCAGCAATGGCGTCGACGCATTAGAGAAACAGTAGCCTCACCATCACCACGCCGCCCAAGCAAGCCCAGCTCACACCTCTTGAGATCTGGGCTTCACCCTTTGCTCATCCGCCGCGCAAGAATCTACTGCCCCAGCAAACCCTTCTTCATATCCGCATTCGGCGGCTTCGGACCAAGCCACGCCGAGAACAGCAGTGGAGCAAACGCCGTTCCCGCGATCGTCACTTTGTTCTGACCATTGATCGCCACGCTAGTGCCCGTCCCCGGAACATACGTGAACACAAGCTGATCGCCCACATTCATCGAATCCAGCGCGCCCATCAACTGCGCAATCTCGCTCTTCATCGAGCTCACCGCACCCGGCGCGTTATCGGCGAAGCTCCCATTGAAGGTATCCACCAACTGGCTCTTGGCCACCGCATGCAGAAACTTCATCGCCAGTTGCTTCGGCTCGTCCGACTTCAAAATGCTCTCCCCATCCGACGACTTCCGCGGCAGGTAAAGCCCCCCGACATAAACCTTCACCATGGACTTGCTGCGTACGCCCATACCATTCAGCACCAGCGTCGTGCCCCCCGCCTGCGTCGTATCCGGCAGCGTCACCCCGGCTAGCGTGCCAGCATGCAGCGCAAGCGTCGCCGCCGCCATTACAAAACACAACGCAAGCACAGTAGTAGTCTTTCGCATGGCAACTCCTCGACAATCAGAATGCCCATCAAAGTAGCACAGCTTCGAAGCACAGAGCCTTCCTCCATCAAAAAACTGATCGCACCGCGTGCAAACCCGCCCCGAACAGCTCACTCTTAAAGCTGCTAGAATTCACCAGATTCAAGTCGGGCCCTGGCACGCTTAGCTCATCCTCGCCTCTGAAGGAGAGAAAGAATGATCCGGCCCTTACTGAAAAAATCTCTCTCTACAACGCTCTCGTTCCTCCTCGCCGCCTCCATCCCTGCCGCCGGTCAGCAACAGGACACCGTTCCGCAGAACGGATCCGCCGCATATCCCGGACAAGGTGCGCCCCTCTCCGCAAATGAGCTGCAACAGCTGGTAGCGCCCATCGCACTCTACCCCGACGCTCTCGTAGCCCAGGTCCTCGGAGCATCCACATTTCCCGATCAGGTCGCCGTCGCTGATGCCTGGCTGCAGCAGAATAAAAATCTCACCGGCAACGCTCTCGCCCAGGCCGTCGATCAACAGCAGTGGGATCCCAGCGTGAAAGCCCTCACGCAGTTCCCCTCCGTCATGGACAATCTCGCGAAGAACCTCGCCTGGACCTCCTCTCTCGGCGAGGCCTACCACAATCAGTCAGCCGACGTTATGACTGCGGTTCAAACTCTGCGCGCTCAGGCCCAGGCCGCCGGCAATCTAAAATCCGGCTCGCAGATCACTGTCGTGCAGCAGTCTCCACAGGTCATCGTCATCCAGCCCACCAACCCGCAAGTTGTCTACGTCCCGCAATACAATCCGACGGTTGTCTATGGCGCACCCTATCAAACTCCCGGCTACAGCACGGCTGACGTAGTCGCTACCAGCATCCTTGCCTTCGGCGTAGGCATCGCCGTCGGCGCAGCCATCAATAACAGTTGCTGCGGATGGGGCTATAGCTACTGGAATTGCAATTGGCATGGCGGAGCAGTCGTCTACCGCAGCAATGTCTACTACGGAAACAACGCATGGCACGGCGGAGTATATGGTTCCAGCGTCACCGCCTATGGCCCCTACGGCGCAGCCAAGGCAGGCACTGCCTACAACTCCAACACCGGCACCTACGCGCGCGGCGCAGCCACTTCAACCGCCTACGGGACCCAGGGCGTAGCCCAGGCCTACAACCCCAACACCGGAGCCTACGCCGCCACTCATCAATCCGCCAACGCATATGGCAGCTATGGAAGTTCCGTCGTCTCAAAAAACGGAAACACCGCCTACACCCAGCATCAAACCACCGCGCAAGGCTCCGTCGGCACAGTCCAAACTTCGGCGGGTGGCAAGGGAGTAGCCGCCACCGGCGCATACGGCAATAGCGGAGCAGCTGCTCAAACAGCCAATGGAAATAAGTACGCCGCATCCAACGGCAATGTCTACAAGAACACCGGCAGTGGGTGGCAACAAACTCAGGGCACCAGCTCCGCTGCCTCGCGCGGCTATGGATCGCAGGAGCACAGCAGCGGTGCATTCGGCGGAGGCTCAGGTGGTTGGCAATCCCGGCAGGCCAGCGCTCGCGGCTCCTACAGCCGCGGCGGTGGCGGTGGCTGGGGCGGCCGCAGATAAAGACCGCAAGTCGAAATCAAGTCCACCATCTCTGCAGTAACCACCCGCTGGCAAAATTTTCGGAGGCTGGAATGTCGCTCAAGATCCTCAAAGATCGATTCACAACTCGGCTGTTGCTTCTCGCGCTCATCCTCCCCCTCGCCTGCAACAAGACGCCCGAAACACCCGCGGACAAATCCGCAGCACAGACCTTTGCCTCCCCTGACGACGCCGGTAACGCTCTCCTCGCTGCCGCAAAGTCCGGCGATCAAAATGCCATCAACGCCATCTTCGGCCCCGACTCAAAAGACGTCATCTATTCCGGCGATCCCGTCGAAGACAAGAATGCTGCCAACGCGTTCGTCGCCGGTTATAGCCGCATGCATCGCTGGCGCAAATTGCCCGACGCTTCCCAGATCCTTCTCGTCGGCGCGGATAACTTCCCCTTCCCCATTCCACTTAGAAAAAATTCCGGCGGCCAGTGGTTCTTCGATACCGCTGCCGGAAAAGAGGAGACGCTCTCCCGCCGCGTCGGCCGCAACGAACTCGCCATCATCGACGTGTGCGGAGCGGTCGCCAGCGCGCAGGCCGAATACTTCGCCCACCCCCATGATGGACAACCCGCAAAACAGTACGCGGCAAAATTCCTCAGCGACCCCGGCAAGCAAAACGGCTTGTACTGGGATACGCCGACCGGCCAGCCACAGAGCCCGCTCGGTCCACTCGCCGCTTTTGCTACCGCGGAAGGCTATACCGCGAAACCCAATGCCCACGCACCTTTCCACGGCTACTACTTCCACATGCTCAAGGGACAAACCGACAAAGCCCCCGGCGGCGCAAAGCAGTACCTGGTCGATGGCAGAACCACAGGCTTCGCCTTCGTCGCTTACCCCGCGGTCTACGGCAACTCGGGTGTCATGACCTTCCTCATCAATCAGGATGGCGTGCTCCTCCAGAAGGATCTCGGCAAAGACACCACCACAGTCGCCGCCGCGATGAATGACTTCGATCCCGATCCCGGCTGGAAAATCGTGGTGCCATAACCTCACCGCCTCGCTCTGCGAGCCGCTCGATAATGAAATTCATTTCCACAAAAACAGCCCACATATCCACAGTTCTAAATTTGTTTAGATCCCTTGTAATCTTTTGGGACTGCGCTAATATTCAAAACAACAGAGGAGCAATCCTCCAGAGGAAGAGAGCAGAAGCGGGGCATTAGGAGAACCGGAAACGGGACTCGCGAATGTGTTCGGGAAACTGGATACTGACGGATGCAACGACAAAGTTCTCACAGCAGGATCTGATTTCGAGGGAGTATGGGACCGCGGGCGCAAGCTCGCATGCCCGACAACTAAGAGAACATGATTGGCTGTGTCCTGGAAACCGAACCAGGCCTTCGAAAAAAGCGGAAAGCAAGGGGCGACTTCTCGCAAGGGAAGTCGCCCTTAGCTTTTGTGCCACCAACCACTCATCACCTCTAAGTCACCCTCTCCTGCATCCGGTTCAACGCGTCTTTACGAACATGGCGACCCACCGCCCCGACCACGACAACTTCTGCATTGCCTCGCACTCGGAAGCAACGCTGAATTATCGAGCTTGTTCGAAACTTAATCAGCGCACTGGCGATTTGGCGCTCACTTCGACGCGCTAGCGTTATAGCTTTAATTTCACTGTTGCTGCTGTCGCAGATCACGATCGAGCGCCGCGCCATCGAAGGGGATCACGATGACTTTGCTGCCGTGTCCATCGTTGCCTTTCTCATCGTCCTTCGGCACATCGATGACGGCAAGCGTTACCGCGACAACCGATCCCTTCTCAACAACCACGCCAGGGCGTTCCAATTTGTTCCAGTGGTTGACGGTACCGTCGGTGTAGCGAACGAAGTCTCTGCGGGGGTCGTATGCGAGGCCGCGGAAGGTCCAACCGCGAATGCCATCAACCGACGTAAGATGGAAGGCTCTTCGATCGTTCCAGTCGTTGACGATGATGTGGAAGAGACCGCCGCTGAACCATATAGCAGGATCTTCCAGGTACTCCGGTTTGCGCACGGCCAGCTCCGGAATGGTGTTGTAGATCGGCGGCCCTTGTACCGTATAAGGTCCGAGGATCCCGGTCTTGCTGATCCAGATGCGGCCTGAGCGTGGGACGATCTCGAAAGCACCGTCGGGGCGGACCATGATGCTGACGTTCGACATTCGTTTCTGCGCACTGAACTCGTTCGGTACGAGTGTGATCTTGCCGAGGTTTTTCCATGGGCCGTCGAGGGAACTGGAGACGAAGACATCGCCGGGCCGGGACTCACTGACGACTATGGCATAACGCCCATCAGGGAGCACTAACGCAGTGACGTTGTGGCCCTTGCCCTCCTGATCGTCGGGCCAGCAAAGACCTTTATCAATGTACGGCCCGATCAGATTGTCGCTCACGGCGTGGACAGCCTTCGAGCGGAACCATGCGTTGTGCCCGAAAGACTGATCCCAGCGGCTGGCAAAGATGTGGTACTTGCCGTCTGGGCCGTGGATGATCTGCCCGTCCCAATAGTCCCAAAGCTTCATGGTCGGGTCTTCGAGGCCGTTCTTCACATCGCGTGGGCCAACGGTGGCCACACCCCAGGCCGTGGTCGAGAGTGAGGAGAGGATTGGTGTGGGCTCGAAATAGTCGATGAAGGTCTTGCTAGGCGTAGTCGAGGCTCGCTTGGTGCCCTGTGCAGAGGCGGCATCGACGACGGTTGCACTTAAAAGAACACAGACAATGGCAGGCCAGAACCAGCGCAGCAGTCGCCGATTAATTTTCATTGAACGTACGGTAGCAGTGAGAGTCGAGATCGGAAAGACAGGCGATGACGTGAGAGTCTTACCTGCTCCCTCTTTGTGAAATCAAATTTTGTCTACCGATGGATGCTCTACCACGAACCTGAAGTGACGCTACCAGGCCAATGCACTCACCGCGGAGTCATTGGTTCGAGTTCCGCGTGAACTATAGGCACTCAAACGCAGCACGAGCGAAGAGGCGGCAACATGGAAGAGTCGGCGACGAGCTCATCAAACGCGGCTGGATCAATGGTGATTGCTTATCTGCTGTGCCTGCGTTTACTATTCCCCCACCTTCACCTCCCCAAAAGTCATGTCGTAATGCGGGCGAGCAAGTCCTGCCGGGCATAGTGATGGACTTATTGAACTTTGGAGGTCGTGAGGATGCAATTGCACACGCGCAAACTGGAGTGCGCGCGAAGACAGGAAGATCACCTTGCTATGGCTGGGAATTTTTCTGATCTTTACCGTGCTGGGATTTGGCTTGGAGTGCCCGATCTTCTGTACCGGTTGGATTGTTAGTGTAGCGCATTGATTTTTGTAAGTATCTCGTCGCCGTCGAGGGTGTGGGGAAGTGAAAAGCGAACTTTGCTTTCCACTTCTCCATACCCTGTTTTGATTTCGGTTTCCCACGTCTCCGGTGCTGGCGATCTATAGCCCAGCGAAGAGTGTGGACGGATGGTGTTGTAGTGAACCCGCCAACGTTCTGCCAGCACCTGTACCTCCTTCAACGAGTAGAAGATCTCTCCGTTGAGGAACTCGTCTCGCAGCTTGGAATTGAACGATTCGCAGTAGCCGTTCTCCCATGGAGACCCCGGCTCGATGTAGAGTGTCTTTGCCCCAGTGTCCGCGAGCCACTTCCGCAGATCTTTCGCGACGAACTCCGGGCCGTTGTCCGAACGGATATGTTCCGGAACACCCTTCACAACCATGACATCGGCCAAGTACTCGATGACCTTGGCGCTGTTCCAGCGTCGCTCCGGGCGAACCAACAGGCTCTCCCTGGTGTGTTCATCGATCAGATTCAACATGCGCACCGTCCTTCCATCATGTGTCTTCGCACTGACGAAGTCGTAGCTCCAGACATGATTGGCATGCTGCGGGCGCAGCCGCACGCACGACCCGTCGTTGAGCCACAACCGACCTCTTGGCTTCTGTCTCTTTGGAACCTTCAGCCCCTCGCGACGCCAGATCCGTTCCACGCGGTCTTTGCCGACATGCCAGCCTGCCCGTCGGAGCAGCGCCGTAATCCGGCGATAGCCATAGCGGCCATACTGGCTAGCCAACGTAACGATGGCCTGGGTAAGCGTATCTTCGTCGTCTCGCTGTGTCGGCTGATAGCGCTGCGTGCTGCGTGGCTGTTTCACCACACGGCACGCATGCCGCTCGCTCATGCCGTGCGCTTGCCGCGCATGGCTCACCGCACAACGCCGTCGTTCAGGGCTTAGAAGTTTCCCGAGGCGATGTCCTTCAACACCAGCTTCTCCAGACTCAGCTCCGAGACCAGACGCTTCAGCTTCGCGTTCTCCTGCTCAAGTTCCTTTAGCCGGCGAGCCTGGTCCACCTTCAACCCACCAAACTCCTTGCGCCAACGGTAATAGGTCTGCTCGACGATCTCAGCTTCTTTGCAGGCTTGCGGTAATGTCTTCCCGTTCGCAACACTCACTTCAACCTGTCGCAGCAGATTCACGATCTGCTCCGCCGTATGCTTCGTCCCTCTTCTCATTCGCAGCTCCTCTTGTCCAGTTTGTCTCATCTCAACTGGTACAAAAGTGGCCGGGCATTCCAGTAGCAGGCTCGCAAATGCTCCGATGAACCTAGCTTGCGGATGAACTTGCGGATCGAATCTTCACGGTTAGGGATCGTTCCCAGGCTGCGAACCTCACCATCCGGTTCGGCTACGGCTACGGCTATCGTTTCTGCATGGACATCCAAACCTAGAAATCGTAACTTCTCTCTCATGACCGGCTCCTTCCGCTTGTGGCTCTGGACTAGTTCTTAACAAACTCAGCCTAACCCACGGCTAGCGTATCGAGCCGGTCACACCATAATGACTACTACTTGAGCTACAACTCGAAACGGATCGATCTCGTCGTGAATTTCAGTACTGTACTGATATGTCGGCCAGTTCGCAGATCTGTTTGGATTTGGTCCTGGAACGACGCTGTCAGGCCACTGCGCTCATCGAGGAGCGAGCCATTGGTTCGAGTTGCGGGGGGGATTGTCGGCTACTCGGAGCATAGCGTTTTTTAGCAGCCTCTTTGCGTGATCGCACATGCAACTCGAGCCAAATAAAGAGGGGCGGCATTCGCCGCCCCTCAAATCTCAGCTTCGGACTAGCAAACCCGCAAACCCACAAGCCAGCCCGCCAGTGGCTCAGGAGCAACGCGGAAGTGGTGCGCTCGCTCGACACTGGATGAGTGCATTGGCGATTTCGCACAAATCGAGGGACACGCTAGGCTGCGACTACTCTGCCAATTGCATGATGAGCCTACTTATCGTCCCAATCGATCATCTCCCCTGGAATTCGAGAAAGTCGTTGACAACCTGACTTATCTTCGCCTTCTGCCATATTTCAGGTGCTAGCATCTGTGTGTGACCCCAACAGAAGTCTTTCAGCACTATACCGACGCCTGGAATCGGCATGATGCGGCTGGCATTGTCGCCACATTCGCAGAGGGCGGCACCTACACCGACCCAACGACCGCCGGCCCGCTTGCCGGAGCAGCGATAGCAGCGTACGCACAATCCCTCTGGGACGCCTTCCCCGACTTGAGTTTCGAAGCGGTAAGTCTGACCCAAAATGATCAGGGATTGGTCTCAGCCGAGTGGCTCATGAAGGGCACCAACACGGGCCCCATGATGGGCCTGCCACCTACGGGCCGTTCGATCGCGCTCGCCGGAGCCGACTTCGCTCGCATCGAAGGCGACAAGATCCTCTCCTTGCAGGGATATTTCGATGCTGACGCTGTACCGCGTGCCTTGGGACTTGACATCATCGTGCAGCCCTCCTCGATCGGACCTTTCGGATTCGGCACAAGCGTTCGGGCAAGCAATGGCAGCACCGCACTTCCCGGTGCATTTAGTATCACCAACTTCTTTGCGCGCAATGCAGAGGAGGTAGCCATCATCCAGGACGGCGGCCGCAAGATAGCAATGGACATGCTATCCATGCCGGGGTTCATCAGCATGGTCTCAGCTGTCGTGGGAGATTGCCTGATGACCATCACCGCTTGGGAAACTCGGGACTCTATGGCACCCTTGATGAAGCAGGGAGAGCATCGCTCGATGGTCAGCCGCTACTTTACCTCGGAATTCGGCCACGGAGGAATGACCGGGGTGTGGGTTCCAGGACGCCTAAATCCACGCCGCGTCCGCTGTCCTGGCTGTGACAAGATGACTCCCGTCGAAGCTCCGCAACAGAAGTGCAGCTGCGGCGCTGTGCTCCCGGATCCACTTGCCTATTGGTAGCGGGATTCGCATAATCCTCTCATACGGGATCGATACTCGCTAGTGAGTCTTCTGGAAAATATTGGCAGTGACTTGTCTGATAAAACGGGCGTCTCGTAAACTTGCCAGCGGTCCGGCCTGGCATTGGTACCCGGAAGCGTGCAACTGGCCCTTCGCGGCCAGACAGCTGGCCGGCGCACCTTCCCGAGTACCTCACGGTTGCACGTTTGGAGAGGTCCATTCCGTGCGCTCAATGACTCAATGAGTGATAACAGACCAATGTGCTCATTGAGCGAGCCATTGGTTCGAGTTGCGGGTGGATTGTCGGCTACTCAGAGCATAGCGTTTCGTAGCAGTCTCTTTGCGTGCTCGCATTTGCAATTCTAGCCAAAAGAAAAAATGGGCGGCATGCGCCGCCCGCTCCAAATCTGGCCTTCGGACTACCAAGTCAGCAAAGTCGCAACCCCAAGCCGCGGGCCTTTTTGCCTTTTCGCTAACTCGCTAACTCGCTGATTAGCTAACTCGCAGTCTTTCGCAAACCGCCCTTTAGCTAACTTTAGCTAACCGCTCCTTAGCTGCCTTTACGCTAAGTCAAAAACTAAAACTTCATTCTTCTCCTTACCCAACCCCCGCAAGGCCAGAGCCGCTTCGCCACTTACAGCAGCCCCGTCGCCCGTCGTCAGCACCTGCCCGTTCAACTCCACCTTGCCTTGCGCCACCTGTATCCAAGCATGCCGCGTCTTGCCCAAGTCATATCCAACCTCCGCGCCTTCGCTCAACTCGGACACGAACACCTTGGCATCCTGGTTAATCCGCGCCGCGCCCACGGCCTCTTCTCCTGAAGCAATCAGCTTCAGCTTGTTCTGCTTCTCTTTCGGATCGAAGCTGAACTGGCCATACTGCGGCTTCACGCCGACCTTTTGCGGCTCAATCCAAATCTGCAGCAGGTGTACCGCCTCCGTCGCCGATGGGTTGAACTCGCTATGCGTCAGACCCGTGCCCGCCGACATGTACTGCACCTCGTTCGGACCGATCTCTTCCTGGTGACCCATGCTGTCCTTGTGCGCGATCTTGCCTTCCAGCACGTAGGTGATGATCTCCATGTTGTCGTGGGGATGCGTACCAAATCCCTTCCCCGCCGCAACCCGGTCGTCATTGATCACGCGCAGTGCACGGAATCCCATGTGCTTCGGGTCATAGTAGTTCGCAAACGAAAAACTGTAGTTGGTATCCAGCCACCCATAATTGGCGTGACCCCTCTCTTCACTCTTGCGAATGGTCAACATCGTCGTACTCCTTTTTGGTATTTAGCGATAATCCGGTGAGCGAACGCCGGTCAGCGAAAGTGGGTTGAGCTAATATCCGGTCAGCGTCTTTAGCGAACTGCTTTTTCGCTAACTCGCTAACTTGCTGACTCGCTAACTCGCTGCTTTCCTATCTCCACGGATACCGCTTCTCCGTGGGCGGCTTCGTCACTTTCTCTGCCGTCAGTCCCAGTACTTTCAGTCCATCGTGCAGCCGCTTTCGATCGGCCTCAGATATTCCTGCCATCAACTCTTCCAGTTGAGCCTCGTGACGCATGTAGAGCTCTCTCGCAAACTCCTCGCCCAGGGACGTCAGCTTCACCACCCTCACGCGACGATCCAACTCAATGTTCTGCCGCGCCACAAACCCGCGCTTCTCCAGCCTGTCCACCGCCGACGTCATCGACGCGTTTTTCAGCAGGACGATGTTGCCCAGAGCGGAGATGGGAAGCCGGCCTTTGTGCAGCAGCGCCTCTAGCACCATGAAGTCGCTCAGGCAGAGATGCTGGTCCTGGACACTCTTCTCCACAAACTCAGCCATCGCTCCGTGCGCCTTCGCCAGAACCAGCCACACCCGGGCCGCCGACATCGGCTTCTCTGGCAACTCCGGCCCACGCGCCGGCCTCGGCTTCGCCTTAGGAAAAGTATTCTCAGGCAAAACCCGCTTCGCTTTCCCGGCCTTTTTGGAATTAGTCGTTGTAACGTTCATACGAAATAAGATGATTCGATATCGAAATAGATTCTTTTTCAAAAGTCGCTATAACTCGCTCTAACTCCGTCCCAAATCGCACAATCCGCCACCGCTTATCCACCGCGAAAACCTCGCCAAAACCTGCGATACTTGTCTCAAATGAACAGGATTTGCCCCCTCTGCAATGGCGCCGGAATGTGCATTTCCATCAGCGAAAACGGCGATCGCACCGCCTCAGTTTGCGAGTGTCGCGTAGCAAATCGCGCCGCCCGCATGCTCGCTAAAGCCAACATTCCAAAGCGCTACGAGCACTGCTCGCTGGAAAGCTTCGACCCCAGTTTCCCCGGCGCAGGCCGCTCCCTCCAGGCCGCTCTCATCATGGCGCGCAAGTTCGTCGAGGACTATCCCACCGGCACCGAAGGCAAGGGACTCCTCCTCACCGGCACCGTGGGAGTAGGCAAAACCCACCTGGCAGCGGGCATCCTGCACAATCTAATCATGTTAAAGGGAGTGCGCGGCCTCTTCTGCGACTACCGCGAATTGCTGAAACAGATCCAGAACTCCTACAATCCCCAGGTTTCCATGACGGAATTGCAGCTTTTGGAGCCGGTTTTTAAAGCAGAAGTCCTTATTTTAGACGAGCTTGGCGCGCAGAAGCCGACCGACTGGGTGTGGGACACGGTAGCCCTGATTCTGAATACCCGCTACAACGATAAACGCACCACCATCATCACCACAAATTACGCGGATCAGCCCGTAAACAGCACGCAGCAAACAACTTCGGCCGCCGCTCGTGCCATGCGCGATGAGTCGTTAGGGGATCGAATCGGCGAGAGAATGCGCTCAAGACTGGCAGAAATGTGCGTAACAGTCGAAATGCGCGGCGACGATTTTCGCCGCTCAGTGGGCAAAGCGCGCTTTGGTTGAAGCAGCGCCCGCCCACATTGGGCGAAACGTCTAAGACAGGCATCTGAAGCAGCGCCCGCCCACATCGGCGAACCTTCTTACACCGACATCAGAACCAGCAGTACCGCGGCAACCGTGGCCGCCTGATACACCGTCTCCGCTCGGGGAGCGGGCATCCGCCAACCGGGGCCGCTCACTGGCAGTAGGCTCGGAGGCAGCGTCTGCTGCGGGCCGGGGTGCATCGTGTTGGGCGTTCCACTCTTAAATTCCATCATCTTCGGCCTCGCAGTCTGCCTAACGCTTATGCCCTGATATCAAGAGGTACGTAACCAAGCCCAATTCGGATCCAAGTTTCTTATCGGCTTAGACTCAGCTTTCATCAGGATGGTGCAGGAAATCGTCCGAACATTTCATGAACGTGATCAGAAGATTGTATGAATGTCTCCGATTGATCAATGGGAGACTTGTCCCGGGCTAACGGCCGTCGATGTAAAATCGCCTCCATTATGGAACCGAATCAGGATCCGAAGCTGAAACCCGATCCCGCCCCCATCTCCACTCCTTCCGATTCCGGCGACGCAGCCGCACAGCGGGCCTGGCTCCCCTGGACAATCGCCGGCGGCGTCATTCTGCTGGGACTTGTCGCGTTGATCATCTTCAGCGGCCGGCACGAAGCGGCCCCCCAGCCCGGCGGCGCTCAACTCGCACAACCGGATCCCTATGCCGCCAACGTCATCATCAACAACGTCAAGATGAGCGAAGCTGCCAACTTTGCGGGCGGAAAAGTTACATATATCGATGGCGAGATTACGAATTCCGGCACAAAGACGTTGACCGGCGTTACCGTCCAATTGGGCTTCCACAATGAATTAGGGGAGCTGTCTCAAAAGGAAACGATGGCCATCAACCTCATGCGAACCCGCGAGCCCTACGTTGATACGCAGCCCGTAAGCGCCGCACCCATCCAACCGGGGCAGGAGCGCGAGTTTCGCCTGATTCTGGATCATGTGACCATGGACTGGAATCAGCAGTATCCAGAGATTCGCGTGGTTGAAGTGCAGGCGAAATAACGTCGCTCGCGAAGTGCTTTACCGGAGATTTCAAACGATTTAATACGACTGGCAATGCCGGAAAGTGAGCAAATATTTCCCAGTCAGGGCCAAAAGTAGTCTCTGTCACCGCTTGCCAGACTGGCCAACCGTCTGTGGAAAATTCGCCATCCCCGCGTAACTCTATGAAAAATAAACTATAAACAATTCCTAATTGCGGGTCGGTGACTTTGGCCCCGCACATGCACTAGATAGAGACGAAAGACCTATTGTCGTTGATGCAAATATCACTGGGACACAAGAGGGTCATAGGCCGAATGAATACGAGCGTTGGATCTAGGTTAACTCGCAAAGCGGTAGCAGCACTCATCGTAGCTGGCGCCGTTGGCATTCCTGCACTCGCACAAGATGCTACCTCGTCGTCTGCACAGGTGCAGACCGGCTCAACCTCATCGGCTCCTGCAGCGAAAACGAGCGCAGATGATAAGAGCACTTACGCCACGGGACAGCCCCTTTCGACAGAGTCGAATGAGGGTTTCTGGGGCCACATGAATCCGTTCGCGCGCAAAAAGTGGGTACAGCGCCAGGTCAATCCCGTAAAGGATCGCCTGAATGAGCTGGACCAGCTAAACGCGAAGAACGCTAACGATATCAAGGACGTGGACAGCCGTGCTCAGGCAGGCATCCACAAGGCTCAGACTACGGCTGATCAGGCCAACCAGCAGGCAACTGAGGCGGGTACGAAGGCAGCTCAGGCTCAGCAAACTGCGCAGATGGCCAGCACCCGCACCGATCAGATCAACAGCACGGTATCCAATCTCGATCAGTACCAGTCTGTTACCGAGACGGAGATTCACTTCCGCACAGGTCAGACAAAACTGAATGACCAGGCGAAGGCCGCTCTGGACGATTTGGCTACCCAGCTGAATGGCAAGCAGGAGTACATCTTGGATGTTCAGGGATATTCCAAGTCTGCTGGCCAGACAGGCATTCAGAATTCACAAGCGATGGCGAACGCAGTGGTCCGCTATCTTGTGACTCAACATCAAGTTCCCGTATATCGCATTCATCAGGTTGCGATGGGAAATGCAAAGTATGAATCCAGCTTAGGCAGCACGTCCGGGACAGTCGTCCATGTGAGCCTGATGCAGAACAGTTTAGCGTCGATGAGTGCGCCTGCTTCGGGCACGACTTCGGCGAGCGCAACGCCGCAGTAAAAACAGCCCTCCCCCGAGGATTTTGGACTGTGGCGTTTTAGCTCGACTGGCAAAAAAGTAGAAATAAAAGCCAGTCGCAACCAAGCTCTCACACAACGAGAGAACCAAGGCAGATTGGCCCCTCACCTGAGGGGCCCTTTTTTTGGTATTTGCACCTATCTAGGCTAAGCGCGCGAGGCTGCGTGGATGGCCAGCAGTGTCTCCAAAAGTGGCCGCAGATCCTTCAGATTCAGCGCGTTGGCCCCATCGGACTTGGCATTCGCTGGATCGTCGTGCACTTCCAGGAAGAGACCGTCCACTCCCGCCGCCACCGCTGCCCGGGTAAGCACGGGGATGAACTCCGGCTGCCCGCCTGAAACTCCGTTTGCGGCAGAAGGTGTTTGGACTGAGTGAGTTCCATCAAAGACCACGGGAGCCATCCGGCGTATGATCGCCAGCGAACGCATATCCACGACCAGGTTGTTGTAGCCAAAGCTGCTGCCGCGTTCCGTTAGAAAAACACGGGGGTTGCCGGAAGCGGTAATCTTTTCAATGGTATGCGCCATGTCTCCCGGCGCGACGAACTGGCCCTTCTTCACGTTGACGGCTTTGCCGGTGACGGCAGCAGCCACCAGCAGGTCCGTCTGTCGGCACAGGAACGCTGGAATCTGCAGAACATCCACGGCCTCAGCCACTGGAGCGCAATCCGCTGCCTGGTGCACGTCCGTCAGCACGCTAAGCCCTGTGGATTCCGCCACGATACGCAGAATGCGGCAGCCCTCCACCAGCCCCGGCCCGCGAAAGCTGCGCAGTGAAGTGCGGTTGGCCTTGTCGTAGGAGGCCTTGAAGATATACGGCATGCCCAGATCCGACGTGATCCGCTGAATGGCGTCGGCCATGCGACGCACATGGGCTTCGCTCTCAATCACGCACGGCCCGGCGATCAGGAACAGCTTCTTTCCGCCGATACAAATGTTTCCTGCTGTGAATTCACTCATCTAAATGATTGAAACACAAACTGCAGCTCATTCGGCAATCCTGCACGAGAAGTGACTGGGGTCACAGGCAGGTGTTTTGTTGCGCGGTATACGATGTTTCCTGTGGGGAAAATGCAATGGGCATGGAAGTAACAGTCGACCATCTTGGGGATGTACAGTTCGAAATCAAGGCGCGGGGCCACGCAATTATCTGCGACCAGCCAATTGAGAATCATGGCCACGACGAGGGCATGACTCCTCCGGAACTGATGCTGGCTTCGCTCGCATCCTGCGCGGCCTTCTATGCCGCGGAATATTTAAAGAGGATGAAGATCGCCACCGGTGGAACGCATGTGCGCGTGACCGCCGACAAGGTGCTGTCTCCTGCGCGTCTCGACAATTTTCAGATTGAAGTCGAGGTGCCGGTTGAGCTATGCGATGAGCATCGCGAAGGGCTGGAGCGGGCGGTGCATCGCTGCCTCATCCACAACACGCTGATGCAACCGCCCACGATCGGGCTGGCGATCAAGGCCGCGATCCCCGCGGTTTAAAAGGCCGCATCGCACAAGCCGCTACCGATTCATTTCCGCTTCCACCTGCGATTGCGCAGCGGCTTGCCGCGTCGGCAGATTCGCGAGAACCCGCTTCTCGCGGTTCTTGTACGACGCCTTCACGAAGGCGTGGAAGAGCGGATGCGGCTCCAGTGGCTTTGATTTGAACTCGGGATGGAACTGGCAGCCGAGGAAATAAGGATGGTCGGGAATCTCGACGATCTCGACATACGTGGCGTCGGGAGTGGTGCCGGTGATGCGCAAACCCGCGCCGGTAAGCGCCTCTTCGTAGTCGCGATTGAATTCGTAACGGTGACGGTGACGTTCACTGATCTCGGTCGATCCGTACGCGGCGGATGAGATCGAGTCCGGCTGCAGAATGCAGGTCCACGCACCCAGCCGCATGGTTCCCCCCATCTCTTCCACGCCAATCAGCTCACGCAGCTTGTAGATGACGCGATGCGGAGTTGCGGGATCGAATTCGCTGGAGTTCGCGCCTTCGAGTCCGCACACATTCCGCGCGAACTCAATGCACGCGGTCTGCATGCCGAGGCAGATGCCGAAGTAGGGCACATGCTTCTCGCGCGCATAGCGAATGGCGTTGAGCATGCCTTCGATGCCGCGCTTGCCAAAGCCTCCCGGCACCAGGATGCCGTCGAAGTTCGCCAACTGCGCCTCGTATGTCCGGTCGCCTTCGTACTTGCTCTCAAGTCCCTCGGCCTCAATCCACGTGACCTGCAGCTTAAGGTTCTGCGCCATGGCGCCGTGGACAAGCGCTTCTTTCAGGGATTTGTAGCTGTCCTCGTACTCAACATATTTGCCTACGATGGCGATGGAGACCACGTCTTTCGGGTGGTAGCAGCGCTCCAGCAGGGCCTTCCATTCCGTCAGGTCGGCTTCCTTCGTCTCCATGTGCAGATACTTCAGGATCAGCGCGTCTACGCCCTCCTGCGCAAAGGCGACCGGTACTTCGTAGATAGACGGAACGTCGAGTGCGGAGATGACGGCCTTCTCTTCAAGATTGCAGAAGAGGGCGATCTTGCTCTTAATGTCCTGCGACAGCAGGCGTTCAGCGCGGCACAGCAGCACGTCAGGCTGGATGCCGATGGAGAGCATCTCCTTGACGGAGTGCTGCGTTGGCTTGGTCTTCAACTCCTGTGCAGCGGCGATCCAGGGCACCAGGGTCACGTGAACAAAGACGGTATTTTCGCGGCCGAGTTCCTGGCGCATCTGGCGAATCGCTTCAAGGAAGGGGAGCGATTCGATATCGCCCACGGTGCCGCCGATTTCGATGATGGTGACGTCCTGGCCCATGGCCGCCACTTTTTTCATCGCGTTCTTGATCTCGTTGGTGACGTGGGGAATTACCTGCACGGTCTTGCCGAGATAGTCGCCGCGGCGCTCCTTGGTGATGATCTGCTCGTAGATACGCCCGGTGGTCAGATTGTTGTCGCGGGTCAGGTGAGCGTGGGTGAAGCGCTCGTAGTGGCCCAGGTCAAGATCGGTCTCGGCGCCGTCGTCGGTAACGAAAACTTCGCCATGCTGAAAGGGCGACATGGTTCCGGGATCGACGTTGAGGTAAGGGTCAAACTTCATCATGTTGACCTTAAGCCCCCTGCTTTCAAGCAGGCAGCCGATTGAGGCCGCAGCCAGGCCTTTCCCAAGACTGGACACAACTCCGCCCGTCACAAAGATGTACTTTGCAGACATTCCCGCTTCACCCTATTTTGTGTGGTTTGATTGGCGTACCTGATGGGCACGGTCAAGTATCGCAGGAAGTGAAAACGAAGGGAAGTAAAGAATGGAGGCCCGCGCGAAATGCCCATTTCACGCGGGTTTGGCGAACTGGCTGGCTCTAGAAATTCAGCGTCAGCGCTCCACTGTAAGCTCGAGGCGGCACAAAGTGGGTGCCGCTGAAGGTAGACAGAAAGTTATACAGCGCTGTCCTGTTGGTCAGGTTCGTGACCGTAAAGCTCAGGTTTGTCTTGTACTTATCGCGCTTGAAGAGGTTGTCCCAACCGGAAGCCATGTCCACCAGGTTGCGCGAGGCGATGCGCTCCGGGTTCGAATCAGGATTTTGCGTTCCCGGTGCGGGAATGCTGAGCAGCGGCGAATGCAGATCGTAGGGTCCGCAGCTTGTCAGCGGAGCAGCCAGCGTAGCCTTCTGTCCGCCGCAGCTTAGCTGGATCTGGTTCTGCTGATCTGCCGTCAGGTAGGTCAGATCGACAGGATCGGTCGTGTTTGCGGCGTAGGGGCCGTTTCCCGCCACCAGACCGCTCTCGTAGCGCCAGGTGAAGGCATACCAGCCGCCGGCCCCGGGTTTGGGCTGGTACTGGGAGTGCGTCGTCTGCTCGAACTTCTGATCATGGTCGATGCGGAAGGGCGCATACGAGTCCAGGGCCGTGGGATTGTTAAAGAGAATGCCGCCCGTCTCCGGCCCAAAGAACCGCGCGCGCGAGTGCCCCATCACGGAGTAGGCGGTGAAGCCGTAGATCGGCGTCAGGCTCACCCGCACATCCCAGCCATCGATCTTCGACTTGCGCCACTGGATGGGGAAGGTCAGCGGCGTATTCAGCAAAACGTCGAAGTCATAATCGCCAAGCGTGTACTTCCAGAAGTACTCGCCATCGACGATCACATGCTTGCCGATCCCTTGTTCCAGCCCGGTGTTGAACTGGTTGCGGCTGGCCGGCGTCAGGGCCCTGGTGCCATAGGCTCCCGCGTTCTCGCCCAGCCCTCCGCCACCGGTGGAACTGGAGAGGATCAGGTTTTCGTTGTAAGGCGTCGGCATCAGGCGGCCATATCCGGCGCGGAGAACCGTGTTGGTGGCGTGAAGCTGGTAGGTCGCTCCCAGGCGTGGCTGCAACATCATGCGATGCGTCAGCCCGTTGTAGTTGTCGCCGCGCAGCCCGATTAGGAACTGCCAGTTGCGAAGCGTCACGTTGTCCTGAAAGTAGAGTGCCTCCTGCTTGATGTCGGTGTAGCCATGAAAGACGAAGTCGCTGCCGCCGCGGGTCAGGTCATAGGGAAGCAGGCCCGCCTGGAAGTCAGGATTGGCCACGTAGCCTTCGCTGACGCATTGCGCCGGATCAGTGATTCCCGGCGCAACCACAGGGCTGCCATCGGAGTCCTCGCAAACAGCGTTGTACCTGGGACTGGTGATGCCGGTTGTGAAGTTCTCATGCAGGAAGGTGTGGTTCCAGTCGAAGCCTGTCTTGATGTTGTGGATGCCCTTCGAGTAGGAGTAGTCGATCTTGATGCCCATGTTGCGCAGCGCGCGGTCCTGCGCCAGCGTCGCCGGAGTGTCGTGGAAGGGATCGCTGCTGGGGTAGTAGTGCACGTTGTCCTGGCGGATGTACGGGTTCACGCTCAGCAGTGCGGTCTGTCCCAGGATGTGCGTCCAGAAGGGCGCGATGTTGAAGTTGTAGATCTGCGAGCGCTGGTCCTGCCCGAGAGCCTGCTGGTCATACTGGTTTGGGATCTGGAACCACGAGCGCGCCGCGCCCAGGTTCAGGTGGAATGAATCTGTATTCGACGGAGCGTAATCCACACGATCGAAGATGTTGCCGTTGTTCCCCTTGCCGTGGAGCACCTGGAGTTCGGGCGGATCGAGAAAGCGCCCACTGTCAATTCCGTCCAGCGCGAGGAAGTTGCCATACTTCGCCGTTCCAATGCCCAGCCCCGCGCTCAGCGTGGTCGAGCCGAACGATCCGTAAGTAGCCGCGAGATTGCCAGTCGGCTTCAGATCGCCCAATCCGGAGCGCGTGGTCGTGCGCGCCACCAGGCTCGCCTTGTCGCCATACTCGGCGGGTATCACGCCCGAGATGACCTCAAGCGACTGGATGGCATTCAT
Source organism: uncultured Acidobacteriaceae bacterium (assembly GCA_963725995.1). Classification (GTDB taxonomy): domain Bacteria; phylum Acidobacteriota; class Terriglobia; order Terriglobales; family Acidobacteriaceae; genus JANXZS01. Next base: position 147,087 of record CAVSAX010000026.1, read on the forward strand.
CGAGACCTGGTTGGAAAAGGTCTTGCTCTGCTGGTCGCTGATGGGCTGGCCATCCACGCTGTAGCTGGTATCGGAGTGCTCGCCGAGGGGATGAAACATGCCATTCGAATCGGCGGTGACGCCCGGACTCGCCAGCGTAATTGCGTTGCTCAACGCGGCGCTGGTGCTCAGCATGGGGAGCTTGTCCATCATGGAGCGGTCGATGTCAGTGTGGGCGCTGGGGTCTTTCTCAACGCTGCCGGAGCCATCGGCCTGAACCGTCACGGTTGTAGAAGCGGAAGTAACGCTCAGGGAAAAATCGCGGCTCACTGCCACGGGATTACGCAACTCCACCGTGCCGGTCGCCGACGCAAATCCCGACTGCGCCACGTCCAGGCGATAGTTGCCATAAGCCAGGTTGGGAATACTGTACAGTCCGGCTGCGTCCGTGGTCACCGTCCGGGCATAGCCGGTTACTGCATTCTGAATCTCAACACTGGCGCCCGGAATCACGGCTCCCGATGCATCGGTGACTACGCCGTGGATACTGCCCGAAGTACCGGTAGACTGCGCCAATATGTTGGCAGCGAACAAGCCGCCGAAAATGAATAGGAATAGAAAACGATACCGTGCGAACGGCATGGGTGCTCCTGTCGGTTTTGGCTGAAATCATCCAAACGGGCAGGGTGAGCCCGTTGGTCCTCTAGGCCAAGAGCGACGGAGGGGGGCGGTTCGACAGCGAATAGGTCTGGAAGCGGGCGGGAACGTCTTCGGTATACTGCTGGCAATCCTGAATCCACACTCCCGCGTAAACAGGAGCGGATGTAGAAGTGACTGGCAACGCGGAGTGTAGCTGGAGGCAGAACTGGCAATGCTCAGGAGCTTTGGTCAGGGGGTGAGCATGGGCTGCCTGGACCGTGGAGATCCCCACCAGCAGCACAACGCAGGCGATGATCGCCAGCCGTGCCCAACCCCAGCGGGTCCTTCCGGATTGTTGCCACAGACTTTGCAGAACGCTTCCCCAGAGCAGAGCATATAACAGAGGTAGCCGGAGACATTCCGCGCAAACCCTCGTCTAAATGAGACGGCCTATGATTCGTTTTCGTTATCTCGTTTTGTTGCTGATGATTGCGATTCTTCCAGCCATCGCGCAGGCGCCAAATAAGCGGCTGATTCTAAAGGACGGCTCCTACCAGATCACCAAGAAATACGAGATCGTGGGCGATCGCGTGCGTTTCGTCAGTGCCGAGCGAGGCGGCGAGGTGGAAGAGATTCCCACCAGCCTCGTGGATTGGGTGGCCACCGAGAAATGGGCGCGGGACCACGCACCGGGGACAGCCGACAAGCCTTCCGCGGATGCCACCGCGAACCCGGCATCGCAAGCCGCCGCCGAAATTGATAAGGAAGAGGCTGCGGATCGCGCGGAGTCTCAGCTTCGAGTGCCCGAGGTCGCCCCCAGCCTGCGTCTGCCGGACGAAGATGGTATCTGGGCACTGGACACCTTCCGTGGCACGCCCGAGTTGATACGAATTGAGCAAAACGGTGGCAACCTGGACAATAAGAGTTCGCACAACATTCTGCGAAGCACGGCAAACCCTTCGGGGGGGAGCAAGAACACGATCCAACTGCTCGGCATACGCAGCAAGATTCGGCTGCATGTGAATGAGCCTGTGTTCTATCTCAATCTGGATAATCCCGATAAGGAACCCGCCCCCGGCGATGCGATCACGGTCGAGACGCACGGAGCGGGCTCTGCCAAGAGCAAGTACAAGAAGTCCGACAGCCCCGCGGCCAGCCACTACGCCATCGTCCGCGCGCAGATATCAAAGAACAGCCGTATGATCGCCTCAAACGACATCGGCATGCTGGGCAAGACTTCCCAGTCAGAAGACATCGTCGACACAACGGCGGTAATGCTGCCCGGAAAACACTGGCTGAAGCTGACGCCGAAACAGCCGCTGGAGATTGGCGAATATGCGCTGATCGAGATCATTTCGCCGAAGGAAGTGAATATGGCGGTCTGGGACTTCCGCATAGATCCCACGTCGCAGGAGAATCTCGACGCCCGTCTACCCCTGCAACGCCAGCCCTGAAGGCTCCAGACGGCTCTAGACCACTCTAGAGGCTCTAAATCACTCTAGAAGGCTCTGATCACTCTAGAAGAGGCTCTAAACCACTCTAGGCGGCGCTAGATCACTTTAGGGTCGAAGGGCAGCCGGCTGCCCGCGACGCCTACACCGTCTCGCTCAGTGTTCTTGACGCGATACATGGCTTCGTCGGCCGCGCCGATCATCTCGTGGACGGAGTAGCCGTCTTCAGGAAACGTCGCTACACCGAAGCTTGCTGAAATGGAGATGTCCAGCTTCTCGCTGGTGAGATATTTCGCCGAACGAACAGCCGTTCGCAGACGATGCGCAGTCTGCGCCGCGTGCCCTTTGCGCGTGCCGGGCAGCAGCACCACAAATTCATCGCCACCATAGCGAAATGCGGTGTCAACGGAACGCACGCCGGAGAGGACGCGATTGCCTACTTCCGCCAGCAACCGGCTTCCCACAAGATGGCCATAGTGGTCGTTGACCTCTTTGAAGCGGTCGAGGTCGATGAAGATCAGGCTGAACTGGTCCTTGAATCGCCGCGCGCGCTCCAGTTCCTTGGTCATCGTGTAGTAGAGATGGCGCACGTTGTAGAGGCCGGTGCAGTCATCCGTAATCGTCAATTCCTGGATACGTTCCACCGCTCGGGACTTATCGATGGCAACGGCGGCGTAGTCGCAAAGCACGTGCAGGAAGGAGAGGGAATAGTCCGTGAGCGTGTCGAGACGGCAATTGAAGAGCTGAACGACGCCCAGCGTTTTGGCGCCGGAGCGCAGAGGAATCGCAATTACCGAGCGCGCGCGGCCCTGCTGTGCCTCGGGGGCCGACTGGAAGCGCGGATCCATTGCCAGTTCCGGGACGATCAGAGTTTCGCCGTGCTCGGCAACCCATCCGGCTATGCCTTCGCCCAACTTAACGCGGATATCGCTCAGCTGCTCCTCTGCATCGCCCACCACAACCGCGTAGAAGAGGTCCTTTTTTTCCTCATCCAGCAGCAGCAAAGACCAGGTTTCAGGCTCAAAAAAGCGATCCATCTGCTGCATGATGGCCTTCAGAATGGCGTCGCGGTCGAACGAAGAGGTAAGGGCGCGCGCGATGTTGTGGAAGACGAGCAGGTCCCTCAGGGGTCCTTCGTCGAGCATCGGTTTGGGATTGGCAGCCACAGGAGGTATGGAGATTACCGCATATTCCCAATGATTCTGCCATAGCAGAGTAGAGGGGGTAAGGGGGAAGTCCTTCTCAAATTACCCCCCAATGTGGACCATACTGCGCGAGGGCTTCAGGAATCCGGGTTCGCCAATGTGGTGGCGCGCTTCCTTGGTAACGATGGTAGATGCAATAAAATCAACGAGATCCGCATCGTTTCCACCGCGGCGCATCACCCCGTAAAGGTCATGGTCCGACTGCGAAAACAGGCAGGTGCGAATTTTCCCGTCGGAAGTGAGCCTAACCCTGCTGCATTGGCCACAAAACGACTGCGAAACCGGCGCAATGATGCCGATTTCGCCCACCCCATCGTCAAAGGTGTACCGGCAAGCCGTTTCGCTGCTATGAGTTGCGCCGATGGCCACCACGGGCCGGAACTCGCTGAGCCGTGCAATCACCTCATGAATCGGCACCACGGTCGAAGGAGACCAGAGTCGTCCTTCCTCAAGCGGCATGAACTCAATAAAGCGGACAACGACGCCTTCTTCGCGCGCAAAACGGGCAAAACCGGGGATCTGGTCTTCATTGAAGCCGCGCAGCAACACGCAGTTCACCTTTACTGGATCGAGGCCCGCACGCCGCGCAGCACGCACACCCGCGAGCACCTGCTCAAAGCTGTTGGGAACACGGGTGATACGGGCGAAGGTCTCGGAATCGACGGCGTCCATGCTGACAGTAACGCGGGTCAGTCCAGCGTCCTTGAGTGGCTGCGCCAGGTCAGCCAGAAGATGGCCGTTGGTAGTCAGCGCGATATCCAGCGGGCGGCCTTCATCAAGATGGCTGCCGTCGGACGCAAAGCTCGTGCGGAGCTTGGCCAGTTCGCGGACCATCTCCAGTAAACCCTTGCGCAACAACGGCTCGCCGCCAGTCAGGCGGACCTTCTCGATCCCCAGCGACACAAATACGCGGATGAGCCGCAGGTAATCCGCGATGGGCAGCTCGGCGTACTGCGCGCCCTCGTTGCCGGTGCGGCAGTAGACGCACTTGTAGTTGCAGCGGTCGGTAATAGAGACGCGAAGGTCGGTGATGGCGCGGCCGTGGCTATCCGTCAGCCGCTGCTGGTGCACGGTCAGGGGAGTCGTGGCCGGACTGGGGAAAGTCGTGGACATCCTGCTGATTCACTTTATTCGATGCGGAAGCCCCGCGCCAGTTACAGGAACAGCTTCACTTTCATGGAAATGCATGGCGGGCAGAGAGCGGACTTTGGTTTGCTCGTCACCGGTCTCTCGCCCTCTTCGAGCGAGCGCCTGATTGCCGCGTTCACATGCCGTCGTAATTCGGGCCGCCGCCGCCTTCGGGCGGGACCCAGTTGATGATCTGGTAGGGGTCCATGATGTCGCAGGTTTTGCAGTGCACGCAGTTGGCGAAGTTAATGTGCAAGCTGCTTCGTCCGGCTGAGATTCCGGCGCGTTTCTGGAGGAGAAGTCTCCACCATCTCATACACAGCCGCCGGGCAGAAGTACTGGCAGGGGTTGCCGAACTCTTTGCCACAGCGACTGTTACAAATATCCAGATCTGCGATCACCAGGTGCGTCGGCTGATCATCTTCGTGCCGCGTGCCGGAGTGGTAGACATCCGTCAGGCGGTCAAACGTCAGCTTGCCGTCGCCCTTCGCGTTGCCGAGGAAGTGCGCGCGCCGATCGCCCCACGGGCTCAGCTCGTCCGCCAGCTTCATGTTCAGATAGCCGGCCTCGTTCTTGAAGTCCGGGCCGAGATTGCTGCCGCGCAGCAGCCTGCTGAACTGCCAGCCTTTGCCGAGCCCGTCGATCAGTCCGTGTTCAAAACGCCTGATGGAAATTGCGCACCGGATAGAGCTCTTCGCGGATCCAGCTCTGCGTCGACGCGCAGCTTGTATTCGCTCGAGTTGCGACACGGACGTGTTGCCGGAGAGCAGCGCGTCGAAGGCCGTCTCCGCCGCCAGCATGCCGGACTTGATCGCGAGGTGAATGCCCTTGAGCCGCTGCGAGTTCAGGAAGCTGGCTGAGTCGCCCAGCATCATCCAGCCATCGCCCGCAAGCTCGCGGCATCGTGAGCCATCCGCCATAGGGAAGCGACTTTGCGCCATAGCGAACCATCTTGCCGCCCTCCAGAATGCCGCCGCGCGAAAGGATGCTGCTTGAAGGACTGGAAGACGTGGTGCGGATCGGTGCGCGGATCTTCGTAGTCGAGGCCAGTCACATAGCCGACCGAAACCAGCGTGTCGGTGATGCCGTAGATCCATGCGCCGCCATACTCCTTCGCGGTGAGCGGATAGCCCATGCGTGTAGATCACTTCGCCCTTAGCGACGCGGCCTGCGGGAATCTCCCAAAGCTCCTTGATGCCGATGCCGTAGGTCTGCGCGTGGTCAGGATCTTCCAGCTGCTGGCGCTCGATCAGCTGCTTGGCGCAGGAGCCGCGCGAACCCTCGGCAAGAATCGTAATCTTCGCGTGCAGATCGTAGCCCGGCTCAAAGTTCGCCTTCTGGCTGTCCCTCCTTATCGACACCCTTGTCGTCGGTGCGAACACCAATCACGCGCGCCGTGAACCGAACTGCTCGTCAAACAAAAGCTCCGACGCGGCGAAGCCGGTGAAGATCGTGATGCCCGCCTCTTCCACCTTCTGCCCCATCCACTTCACGAATCGATTGATGGAGATGACGTAGTTGCCGTGATCGCGCAGCGGCGGCGGCACGATGGGAAGTTTGTGCTGCCCTTCTCCGTCAGGAACCAGACTGATTCCTGCGTGACCTCCGCATCGATCGGCGCTTCCGTTCTCAAATCCCGGCAGCAGCTCGCGCATCGAGCGCGGATCGAGCAGCGCGCCGGAGAGGCAGTGCTGGCCCACTTCGCGCGCCTTTTCCAGCACGTAGATGTTGTCCTTGGTGAGCGGCGATTCGGGATGGCTGGCGTTATGCGCGTCAATCAACTGCGACAGCCGCAGCGCACAAGCCATGCCGGCCGGGCCGCCGCCAACGATGACAACGTCGGCCTCCATCTGCGGTCGCTCAATGCCTTCGATCGGTTTGCGGAAGTGAATCATGCACGCGCCGTTCGGGTGCTCGCGGGAGTTGCCATCAGGGAACATGGTGCCGCGCCGGCGACAATGGATGCTTTTGTAGACGACTGATCTTCATGAAGCCAGCCTAATCGAATTCAAATTGAGATGGAGTCTGCTCCGGCCCCACGCGTGCCGCAACTATCGCCGTTGCGGCTCTCGCGGGTTCAGGCTTTTGCCTTCTTGATCTCTTCGGTCAGCGCCGGCACTACGTCGAACAGATTGCCAACCACGCCCACATCCGCAATCTCAAAGATGGGAGCCTCAGCGTCTTTGTTGATGGCGACGATCGTCCGTGAGCCCTTCATCCCCACGATATGCTGAATGGCTCCGCTGATGCCGAGCGCTACGTAGAGCTTGGGAGCAACCGTCTGCCCGGAGCTGCCAATCTGCCGCTCCAGGGGCAGCCAGCCGTTATCGCAGATGGGACGCGAAGCCGCAACTTCGCCGCCGAGCAGCTTCGGCCAGTTCCTCCGCAAGGGCAACGTTCTTCTGTTCCTTGATCCCGCGCCCGACCGCAACAATGACTTCAGACTGCGAAAGATCGACGGCCTGCTTCGCTTCCTGAAAGACTTCGTGCGGAGTAACGCGGGCGAGACCTTCTGCAACCGCAGCAGTTACATTTTCGACGGGCGCAGACCCGGACTCCGCCTGATCGCCGCGAAAGGCTCCAATCTGAAACGTAGCCAGCCACGGTCCATCCCCGGCGAAGGAAACATCCGCCGCAAATTTTCCTTGAAACATCTGCCGCGTAAACAGCAGCTTGCCATTTTCGTACTTGTAGCCGACCGCGTCGGAGATAAGGGTACGGTCCAGCGCGAGCGCCAGGCGTGGGGCAAAGTCGCGCACCTGGTAGGTGTGCGGAAAGAGCACCAGCTTCGGCTGCTTGGTCGGCGAAGAAAGCATTTCAGCGCAAAGACGTAGGCGTCCGAGGTGTACGCCGCGAGCGCCGGAGCCTCCAGCGCATACACGCGGGCGACATTCTTCGCCGCCAGTTCGGCTGCCACTGCGTCGAGCGAGTCGTTCCCGGCGACCACAACTTCGACCGGCCAGCCCGTCTCTTTGCTGATGGCCTGTGCGCCGGCGATGGTTTCAAAGGAGACGCGGTTCAGCTTGCCTTCCCGCTGTTCCGCAACGACGAAAATGGTGTCTGCCATGGGCCCTCCTTCTCTTGCTGCAATGCCTCGGCGTGAGGCCGGGCGTTGAACTAGAAACTCCGGACGGCCGCGGCGCAGGTAGGTTCCGTAAATGCCCGAGACCACGGCCAGCGATGCCCGGCAAGAATCATGTAGATACGCCATCGGACGCTTCCATCCGGGCGAATAGGTCAGGTCCTGTCCCGACCACACCGTCAGCAGGATCGGCAAAGAAGGCAAATTGCCCGGAGATCACCTGCAACGCCAGTCCCCATTGGCGGCGGTGATCGAGAGCCTCTACCTGATCGGGTGTCAGGTTGCGTTCTTCCGGGGAAGATTCATGTTCGCCATGTTGCCATTCTCCTGCGCGATGCCTGCCGCGTCTGTTGGCATTCGATATCGGGGAATGCTGTGCGTGCGGCAATGCCCTCGTGCGCTACATACCTGATTAAATCACGCGCGCGGTGTTTTTGAGATACTCCGACTACCTTCCGTGCCACTTCCGGCGGGCGGACCCTCGAGCATCTCGGTCTTCTTCTGCTTCACCGGCACGTAAAGCCGCTCAATCTGCTGCAGATTCTTGCTCAGCTTTGGCTCAACTTCCGCCCAGGCCACCTTGCGCAGCGGCTTGTTCTTGGCCTGCTTGATGCCCGATCAGGGTGGCATAGCGCAGCTTATTGATGCCGCTCTGGATCGTGAGCACGGCAGGCAGTCGGCAGGTCGATGAACTGGTAGTGTCCCGCCTCGAGTTCGCGCTTCAGATGCAGCCCCGAGTCAGTCTTCTCAATGCCGATAATGATCGTGGCGTGCGGCAGCCCAGAATCTCGGCCAGCAGCACGCCCGTCTGCGCCGCGCCAAAGTCGTCCGACTGCAGGCCGGTGACAATCAGGTCGAAATTCTCCTCAGCAACAGCCGCGGCAATGGCCCGCGCCGTATTGGTCGAGTCCAGCGGAACGAACTGGTCGTCTTCAAGATGGATGGCCCGGTCCGCGCCCTTGGCCAGCGCCTCACGCAACACCTGCTGCGCCCGCGCCGGACCGGCAGTGATGACCACTACCTCGCCGCCATGCTTTTCCTTCTGCCGCAGCGCCTCTTCCAGCGCATAGGCATCGGGCTCATTCACTTCATAGGAGACATCTTCGCGAATCCACGTCCCGGACTCGTTCAGCTTCAGCGGAGCATCTTTCTGCGGAACCTGCTTGATGCAAACCAGAATCTTCATTTTCGTCTCTTTCGGCTGTTTGGCAGATCGCCGGTGAATGCGGATTCAGGGCGACGGATACTGTAACAAAGACGCTTGATTGCGCGCACGAGGATGCTCTAGATGAAAGCGACAGACTGTACGCCGGCGACCTCGAAGCGCTTGCGGCAGCGGATGTTCTTGCAGCCAAGCACGTCATCGGTGCGAACCATGTAGGACTGGCCTTGGCGAAGCGTGCGCGATCGCGTTCATCGGCGTTTCTCGGCAGGCTGTTCTTCTTGCGGCGAACCAGCCAGCCAAGCTGGTATTCATCGGCCTTGCCGCAATGAGGACAGGTAAGGGTGTGCGTGCGCGTCTCGGGCTTTTCTTCAAAAAAATCGCGTTCTTCCATAGCTTTGGCCCCACTTTCAAACACGTCCGGGAAAAAGTATTCCATACTCTCGAAGGGGCGGCAAACCGCCGGGCCGGGAGAGGAAGGAGCATGGCAACAAAGAAAAAGCTGAAGAAGTTTTCGGTGACCAAGGCGGTAAAGTCGAACGCACGCGATGTGGTGGGCCAGCCGAAGCCGGAAAAGGTGATTGATGACCGCGCCCGGGAAGAGAAACGCAAGGCGCGGCATAAGGAGACGTTGGGCGATCTCTTGAGTAACGAGGAGGGATGAGATGGCGAAAGCGACGGGTGTGGGTGGCATCTTTCTGCGGGCGCGGGATCCGAAAGCGCTCTATAGCTGGTACGAGGAGCATCTGGGGATACCCAAGTCAGAGGGCGGCTTCATGTTTATGGGTGAAGAGGCGCAGGGGATAACAGTGTTTGCGCTGTTTCCCGCAGATACGGATTATTTTGGTCCCGGGAAACAAGCGGCGATGATCAATTTCCGGGTAGACGATCTGGATGGGGTGATGGAAAAGCTGAAGTCGTCTGGGGTGGAGACGCGGCAGGAGGACTCCGACTACGGGCGCTTTGGCTGGTTCGCCGATCCGGAGGGCAACCGGGTGGAGTTATGGGAGGCGCCTGCTGCGGAAGCGTCGAAAACCCGAGATTAGACTGAAAACGGCATGATTTGTGCAGTTTGGGTCGAAAGGTCAGCGGGATTTTTATGTTTCAGAATGCGGCTGAGGAGCGTATGCTGGTTAAAGCGGCAAAGGTCGCTGTTTTGTTCGATGTCGGATTGTGGGTTCCTTCTTCCACCTGAACCGAGCCACCCAAGGAACCAATAAACTGCAGCCCACGAGGCTTTCATGCGCTCACAACTGGTGTATTCCGCCGGGATCGTTATCCCGAACCGGTTTCTGCTTGCCTCCGTCACGATGAAGGCAGTGCAGAAACTTCACATCACCACGACTCGCACCGCCGATACGGCCAACCAAGTGTTTGCTGAGGTGGCCCAGGGCCGCTTTGCAGAAGTCAGCATGCCCGAGATCACCCGCCAGGAGTCTATCGAGCCGTTGCTGGTCGACTCGTTCGCGACACACGCGGCCTAGAGCCGCGGTTCTGCTGCCTGATTCCCAGGCCATAATAATCCACAGCGCTCTCTCCAGGTCATTTCTGGAGAGGGTTGCTGACCCATTTTCCCGGCCTTTTAGATCTCTGAAACCATACGTTTGAGTAGAATCACGGGTGGACCGCGTGACAGCAGTCACAGGTGTTGGTTCGTAATACGTTTTATCGTTGACTCCTAATCCCACTCCAGTTACTTTTGCTAGCGACACTCCCCTACTTCTGAGGTTTTGGGCGGCTCCCTGCGGATACCCGTGGGTATTCAGCCGATCCCGGGATTGGTTTCTCTGGAGGGGATGTTGCAGGAAATTAAGGGGATTAGGTTCCCCAGAATTTAACGACCGGGTTTAGTCAAGCCTGGCGATTTGCTGCACAAATCAATACGCAGCCACTCAGATGGCCTCCGGTTCGTTGGAGGCCATCTACTTATTTGCGAAGATTGTGTCGCCTCGTGGAGACGGCTTACCTGCCCGTACCCGGTGTGGCTCCGCCCTCAGGCAGGGCGGCAGACTGCGTAACATCCGGCTTGGCGTCCGGATCGGGCGCTTGTCCCCGCATCGTGCGCTTGGAGAAGATGCGGAAGGTAACGACCAGGTCAACGACAACGGGAACAGGCTGGCCGTCCTTGGTTGCCGGGTTGAAGTTGGATTTGCGAATCGCCTCAATCGCCTTCTCGTCCAGACCGAAGCCGATGGGACGCGCAATGGCGATCTCAGTGGGTTTGCCATGCGCATCGACTACGGTGCGGAAGAGGGTCAGTCCGGCAATGCCGTTCTTCTGCGCGTACTCGTTCGAGCCGGGTTCCAGGCCGTTGAGAAGCTTGGGTGCAGTCACGTCTCCGCCAACCTTCTGCACTTCTGGGCTGGCCGGAGTAAATTCCTTGTGATTCACCTTGTCCTGGTAATAAAACTGCCAGTAGTCGGGCAGAGTGGCCATCATTTTGGCGTCGATGCGATCCGCGAAATATGCTGGCAGATCGCGCTCTGCATCAGATTGCGCGCTGTGCGCGGGAGAGGACGTCGTCGTGACGGCGTTCGGATCCTTGGAGGTGCCGGGGCGGCGGCGGAAGCGACTACTGGCGCGGTACCCTCGGCTACGAGCTCCGGCGCGACGTCGGCGGCCGGCGAAGTCGCACCTGCCTGAAGTTGGGCAGGGGCCTTGCCCTTGTCACCCTTCTTGGGCTTCTTGACCTTGGGAATGACGACCAGTTCGCGCTCAATGGTGATCTTGACGGACTTTGTCTTCTTGCCGGTCAGGCGGACACGGTCAAATGGCTTGGAATCGTCCTCGTAGGGCAACGCACCGTAGAAGTGCAGTCCGTAGCGGTCCCCTTCGAGTTCCAGCGTGTGCTTGGTCAGCTTGACCTTTTTGATCTCAAGGGCGCAGAGCGTGAAGGAGCCCTTCTGCGGTGAGTTTCCGATGAGCTGGCCATCCTCGCTGAACTTGAGATTGTCATCGAGGTAGAAGCCGCGCAGAAAGAGGAGTTTGCCCTCGAGTTGGCTGCGGATCTGGTCTTCGGTAATGCCCGATCCCTTTGGTTCCACAGGGGTTACGGACGGCGCCTTGGGCTGAGCCGGAGCCACTGCGTCCTCGGCGTGGCCAACTGCGGATGCTGCGACCAGCAAGACGGCGAGGAGCGTAAGTAGGGGGAAGCGAGGGGGCATGGGAGGGCTCCTGTATTCAGAAAAGCGGAGCGGTCGATCGATGCGCTTGTTCTTCGGAAGTACTGTGAATCGTTTGGTTTAGGTTTGCCTGTAGCTTGTTGCCGATCGCTCTGTGTGCGACGCTGGAAATGATGGCGCTCTTCGAGGAGGGCAACAGAAAAAGGATGGTCAAGGCGAACAGAACCGCGATGCGGAGCAGTACGGCGAGGCTGCTGCGAACTGCGCGGGTCTTACTTGCGCGAGCGTACATAGGGCACTCTCCGAAATAACCATTCGAGTGAAGTCTATCGAGTTACTGTCGGGGACGAAATGGCGCTTTGGTGCAATAGCGGTGACCTACGGGGGTGGCACGCGGCGTTAGGCAAGGGTAAGCGGAAAACGGTACGGAAGCGGGCTCTATAGGCCTTTGTTCGTTGACTCTGCGGTTCGTCTTCGATTATTCTAGAGTCCTTGCGCAGTTCCGCGTCTGCCCTTCTGCGTTGTACCCGCAGCTCTAGTAGGGAAGCGAACCCGGACAGCCCAATCGGTTTGATTCTGCGCCCCTCACGCGAACAGTAATTTGTCACCGTGGGAATCATGCGACCACGGGGCATTTTGCGTGAACAACGGTCGCGCTTTGTACCTAAGTTTAGTTCGGAGAAGGTTTTACCAGTTTCAGTTCGGAGAACAGGATAGAGATGTCTACTTTATACCAAGCTCGCTCGAGATTACCCGCAAGTGGTTCGTCGTGGATGCCGCCGGCAAGACCCTGGGCCGTCTAGCGACTGAGACCGCCAGCGTACTGAGCGGCAAGAAGAGCCCCAAGTACACGCCGTATATCGACATGGGCGACCACGTCATTGTGATCAACGCCGAGAAGATCCGCCTGACGGGCTTGAAGAGCCAGCAGAAGGTTTATCGCCGCTACACCGGCTTTCCTGGCGGATTGCGCGAGGAGTCGTTCACTCGCCTGCTGGAACGCCGTCCGGAAAAGATTGTGGAAGACGCCATCAAGGGCATGCTTCCCAAGACGAAAATGGGCCGCCAGATGGCGACCAAGCTGAAGGTCTACAAGGGCGACAATCATCCCCATGAAGCCCAGCAGCCGCAGGTGCTGGAATTTGCTTCACTCGCAAAGAAGTAGTTTTTGCGCGTTGAGTTAAGAGAGATTTGTTGGCTGTAAAGCTAACGTAACAGACATTGATACATTAGGACGGACATGGCAGATTTGGTTCAGTACTACGGCACAGGACGGCGCAAATCAGCCGTCGCTCGCGTGTTCTTGCGTCCCGGCAACGGCAACTTCGTCGTCAACAGCAAGCCGTTCGACGTTTATTTCGTGACGGAACAACAGCGGGTTTCCGCCAAGCGTCCCCTGGCGCTTACCGAGACGCTACGGCGAACTTTGACGTGGTGACCACGGTCCGCGGCGGCGGCGTCAGCGCCCAGGCTGATGCGGTAAAGCTGGGCATCACCCGCGCCCTGATGGTATTCAACCTCGAACTTCGCAAGACGCTCAAGGCCGATGGCCTGGTGACGCGCGACGCTCGCATCAAGGAGCGCAAGAAGTACGGTCAGAAGGGCGCACGCGCTCGCTTCCAGTTCTCGAAGCGCTAGTCTCTTCGGGCTTAAGGATTTTGTTCTGCGGGCCTCTGTTTGATCAGGGACCTGCCGTCAAGTTTGGAGTCAAATCTCCCCAAGGGGATAAATTCCGGCGAGATGCCGGAATGCAATTCAAGAGGAGGTCGTTTGGCCACAATCACCATGAAGGAGCTGCTCGAAGCTGGAGTCCACTTCGGGCATCAGACGAAGCGCTGGAATCCGCGGATGAAGGAATATATCTTCGGCGAGCGCAACGGAATCTACATCATTGACCTGCAGAAGACCTTGAAGATGTTCAAGGAAGCCAGCAAGTTCGTCACCGACCTGACGGCGTAGCGGCAAGGTGATTCTGTTTGTCGGCACCAAGCGCCAGGCGCAGGACGCCATTGCGGAAGAAGCAAACCGCTGCGGCATGTTCTACGTCAACCAGCGCTGGCTGGGTGGCTTGCTGACGAACTGGGTTACGGTGCAGAAGTCTGTGAAGCGCCTTCAGGAACTGGATGAGATGGCCACCGACGGCCGCTACGAGCTGCTGACCAAGAAAGAAGTCATCAAGCTCGAGCGCGAACGCAAGCATCTGCAGGCGAACCTTGCCGGCATCAAGAACATGAAGCGTCTTCCCGACGCGCTGTTCATCGTCGATTCCAACAACGAAGCGATCGCAGTCAGCGAAGCCCGCAAGCTGGGCATCCCGGTGGTGGCAGTGGTGGATACCAACTGCGATCCCACCGTGGTCGACTATGTGATCCCGGGCAACGATGACGCGCTGCGTGCGATCCGCCTGTTTACCTCGAAGATCTCCGATTCGGTGGTCGAGGGTGTGCAGATGGCCAACGACAAGCAGTTTGCCGAAGTCGCGGGTGTAACCAGCCAGACGCAGGCGGAAGAGCCGACGGGCGCGGTAGTCGAGAATGTGGAAGCTGCAGCCGCGGCTCCGGAAGCAGCAGCACGCTGAGCCAGAAGTTGTGGATCTGGAAGCCGTACTGGGCGGAGGCATTCGCAAGGCTCCGGCAGCAATCACCGCCCTGGAAGATGCGGAAGCCGCGGAGAGCGGACTGTAAGGCGATCCCGAAGCTGGGCTTGAGACTTAGGTTGAGCTGTTCAGGGAGCGTGGCTGCGAAGTTTTCGTGCCACGCTCTCCTTATGTCTGGATGGATTTGAATTGGAGCCACTCGCTGGCCCCTGATGCTGGTGAAATTCAACGAAGGAAGAATTGGGTATAGAGGATGTCGACCGTGACTGAGAATGTTTCTGCTGCACAGGTAAAGGATCTCCGTGAGAAGACCGGGGCTCCGATGATGGATTGCCGCACCGCGCTGGTTGAAGCGAAGGGCGATCTGGAAGAAGCGATCGTTGTTCTTGCGCAAGAAGGGCATGGCGTCGGCGGCAAAGAAGGCATCGCGCAACACCAGCGAAGGCGCGGTGGGCACGTACATTCACGCCGGTGGCAAGATCGGCGTGCTGCTCGAAGTAAACTGCGAGAGCGACTTTGTGGCCCGGACGGAAGACTTCCAGGAGATGCTGAAGGACATCGCCATGCACATCGCGGCGACGGACCCGCGCTACATTCGCCCCGAAGACGTGACCAAGGAAGACCTGGAGCGCGAGAAGGATATCTATCGCGCGCAGGCTGCTGCCACGGGCAAGCCGCCAGCGGTGATCGAGAAGATCGTCGAAGGCAAGATGAGCAAGTTCTACGAGGAAGTCTGCCTGTTGGAGCAGCCTTTCATCAAGGAGCAGTCGATCACCATCAAGGAACTGATCGGCCAGAAGGTCGGCAAGCTCGGCGAGAACATGACGGTCCGCCGCTTTGCGCGCTTCAAGGTTGGCGATGCCAACTGGACGGTGGCGCAGATCAAGCCCACGGTTGCAGATCACGAATAATCGGAGTTGAAGGCGAAGAACAGGCGAGGCCCGGATCCCAGGATTCGGGCCTCGCTGCATTTGCGCCGAAGTGGAGTGCAGGCTTTGGTACGGGCGGTCAGTATGCGATACTTCTGAAGGAATGTATAAAAGAATTGTTCTGAAACTCTCCGGGGAAGCTCTGGCCGCTGGCCGAGGCTTCGGCGTTGATGTAACCGCGTCCACGAAATAGCCCAGGAGATCACAGACGTCCATGCCATGGGCGTGGAAGTCGCCATTGTGGTTGGCGGCGGCAACTTCTTCCGCGGCGTAGCCGAGCAGGCGCAGGAGATGGATCGCGTCTCCGCCGACAACATGGGCATGCTGGCAACGGTGATCAATGCACTGGCGCTGCAGGATGCCATCGAGAAAAAAGGTACGTGCTTGCCGCGTGATGTCCGCGATTGAAATGAACCGCGTGTGCCGAGCCCTACATCCGGCAGACGCGCGGTTCGCCATCTGGAGAAAGGGCCGCGTCGTTATTTTTGCCGCGGGCACTGGCAATCCTTATTTTTCGACGGACACGGCTGCCTCGCTTCGTGCCATGGAGATCAAGGCCGACGTCTTGCTGAAGGCCACCAAGGTTGAGGGTGTGTTACGATGCCGATCCGGTGCTGAGCAAGGATGCTGTGAAGTTTGAGCAGATTACCTACATGGAGATATTGCGGCTGGGGCTGAAGGTAATGGATGCCACGGCTGTGAGTCTCTGCAAGGACAACAATCTGCCGATGATCATTTTCAACATGAATCAACCGGGAAATATCCGCCGCGTGGTTTGCGGGGAGAAGGTCGGTTCCCTGGTGACGGCCTGAGCGGGGAAGTCCCCGCGCCGCGAGCGAAGCCGTCCAGGCTACCAGCGTTGACGGGTTTGCGATCCTTCGCCGCCGTCAATCTTGTTTTCTTCCACTTCTCAAATCCGCAATGGTTTGGGTGGTTCGCGCCGATCGTGGATGCGGGCTACATCTCCGTCAGCTTCTTTCTGCTGCTTTCAGGGTTCATTCTCGCCTACAACTATGCGGACGCCGGGGTGAGAGGCGAGGTGTCGGCTACACGCTTCTGGCAGGCGCGAATCACGCGGCTTTACCCCATTTACCTTCTTAGCCTGCTGATCTCGCTGCAGATGCTGAAGCTGGAATGGCAGGAACAGCCGAGAGGCTGGTTCTTTGGCGGTTTTATGCTGACTCCGCTGCTGCTGCAGGGCTGGAGCCCCAGGCTGGCAACGTTTTGGAACACTCCAGCGTGGACGATGTCGACGGAAGGCTTCTTTTACATCCTGTTTCCGTGGCTCATCAGCAAAAGGATGCCGCAGAAGTGGAAGTGGCTGGTGGGGCTGCTGTTGACATTCTGGGTCATCGGCATGATTCCGCCCGCACTCTACACCTGGCTGCATCCTGACGGAGACCTGCATCCGGACCGCTACACGGGCGGGTTCTGGATGAGGACGCTCAAGTACACGCCGCTGCCACATTTGCCGTCCTTCCTGTTTGGCATGACGCTGGCGGCGGTGAATAAGCACATTCCGGAGGCGAGCAAGGGTGCGTTCTGGCTGGGGCTGGCGGGCTTCGCGGGCCTCTACGTGGTGCTCTTCTATGGCAACCGGATCCCCTTCGCGATGATGCACGACGGGCTGTTGATGCCGCTGTTTGGCGCGCTCATCCTGGGGCTGGCCGGAACCAATCCGTTGTCCCACTTCTTCAGCTTCAAAGGATTCGTATTGCTGGGAGAAGCCAGCTATTGCCTCTACCTGCTGCACTTCAATCTGTGGACGCTGCTGCACGAATCGCATCTGCTGGAGTGGACGGGTCTGATCCGTTTCGATCCATGGGTGTCGTATCTTTTGGTGATCCTGGCGGCGCTGGCGGCGCTGCATTTGGTGGAGCGGCCGGGTGCGCGCTGGATGAAGAAGCTGCTGAACGCCTAAGGTGCTTGCCGCACGGGCGGAGTAAAAGAACCTCGGAAGTTTGGGCAGTCGTGAATCCCACCCTTCGCAGATGTACGCGAAGGAGGGCCCCCTGAGTGGTTGAGGATTGACTGTGTTGGCCGGTGGGCGGAGTAAAATGGTGTTCTGAAGTCGGAAGAAAAGGCCGGCCGAGAGGGCAGGCCTTTTCTTCTCGACTGTTCGTGAGGACTACGGTCCGACGGCCTGGATGGCGTGGTTTCCGTGTGGCACCGAGGCGACGCAGGTGGGTTGACCGCCACCCGGGAAGGGTTGGTTCTGAACCGATACAAGGGTTCCGTCGTGCGGATTCAGCTGGAACGCTGAGACCGTGTTGTCGGTAAAGCTGGAGACGTAAACGTAGCGTCCCAGTGCTGGCTCGACGATGACGCAGGTAGGTGCTGGACCGGTCTTGATGACGCCGTTTCCGGCAACCTGGCTGGGTGAACCAGAACTCTTATCGATGGCGTAGGCGCTCACCGTGGCGGAATTGAAGTTGGCTACGTAGATGTAATAGCCGCGCGGATCCATGGTGACGGCGTTGGGGAACAAGTCAGTCTTGAATGGGCCATTGACCATCGGCGTGAGCGCGCCGGACGAACTGATGGTGTATCCGATGAGCTGGTTCGCAGAGCCGTCCGTGGTATAGAGGAAGCGGCCGGTTGGATCGACCGTCACTGCATTGGGAGCGACACCGGCAGCCACGTAACCTGTACCGATCGGTGCCAGGCGCCGTCCGAATTTGCGTTGAAGGAATAGACGCGACCAAGCTGGGTGTCTCCGCCCTTGCTGATCACGTAGAGCGTGCTCCCGTTCGGAAGCGCGTTCACACCAATAGGTGCAATGCCGATCGGGATATTTGGAATTGCCGGGCGCGATAGCGCCGGTTGCTGGCGCTCAGCGGGTACACGACGACTGCTCCGGGCCCAGACGGTGACGTCCGTCGAGCCGGCAAGCACGTATCCGTACACGTACAGAAAAGTGCCGGAGGGACTGATGGCCACACCCACAGGAAAGCCTCCCGGGGTGTTGACGGTGTTCTGGCGGTGAGTTCTCCTTCGTTTGCGATGGCGAAATGGACGACGGTATTGTTGTCGCGATTGACGACGTAAAGATTCTCGTGGTTGGGCGAAACAACCTCAGCCACTGGATTGACTGCCGCCGGAATGATAGGTCGACTGCGAAATTGCGATCAGTGCACCGGTATCGAGTGTCGAATTTGTAAACGAGCTATCTTGCCAGGAGTGCTTTTCGAGTTCGTGACGAAGACGAAATCAATGGTCCCTGTGTCACCACACGCGGTAACAAGTAGACTCGAACTTAGAGACAATACCAAGGCCAGGGAGACTTGGCCGAATTTCCTCAACTTCATGCGCTTCCTTCGTCTGGCCGAAGAGATGGCGACCTGGGGCTGCCATTGCAGCAAAACTGGATGGGGATTGTCTCTCGATTGAATTGTAAAAGCTTGAGCGGCTTTCGGCTAGCTAAGCCACTCGCATTTGTGATTTTCGGCGGCTTTGGACCCCTCCGGTCCTGTCTTTCTGCCATGGACCTTGTGGGACGCAGAAGGCCCGCGTCCTGCGGGCCTTCCGGAGCTCTGAATTACGGTTACTGGTTGTTCCTGGTGGCCACGCAGGACGTGACGCTTACAGCGGCCTGATAGACGGAGCCACGGGGCAAAGAGGTGAGAGTGCCCGTGTTGCTGTCGATCTTTCCGCCGGTCACGGTGTGATCTGCGAAGTTGCCGGTGTAGATGTACTGGTTGGACGGATCCTCAAGGATGCATTCAGGCTGGGATCCGGAGACAAAAGGCTCCTGACCTATCGGCTGAAGCAGTCCGCTGGTTCCGTTGGGCACGATGGAGTAAGCACTGATCGCACTCGCGGCATTCGTGGGATTGTTATTTGGGCCCGCGTTGGAGATGTACATGAACTTGCCCTTGCTATCGACGACCATGTCGCTGGGGTTGGAGACAGTGGGGTCGTTGGGATAGCTGCCACCGACCACGGTCTGCAACGAGCCGTTGGTGCCACGCGTATAGGGCATGATCAGGTTCGTTCCAGAGTCCAGCAGGAAGAGGTAGGCAACATCGCCGCTGATGACGGTGATGTTGGTCGCTCCGGTGAGCTGCGGTCCGTTGGGCGTGACCACGAGCTGGCCGTTGTTGGGGTTCAGCTGATACGGAAAGATCGACTGGTCTGCGGAATCCACGGTGTAGAGGTAGCTACCCACCAGCACGCTGTTCTGGATCGGGCCAAAAGCCGTTGGCTTCAAGCCGACCGGGAAGTAGGGCAACTGGCCGCCGCTCTCGTTGATGACCTGCTGATTGGTGATCAGGGACAGGCGGCCGGTATTTTGATCGACCGAGAAGGCCGTGATCGCGCCGTTGCCGTTGTTCACCACATTTCCATTGGCATCCACGACCTGCTGGTCGAGGGCATAAAAGTAGCTGCCGCTGGAGGACATGAGGATCGACACGGGGTTGATGCCCTGGCTGCTATAGCTGGTCTGGAAGGTCAGCACGCCGGATCCACCGATGGTGAACAGGGCGATATTGCCGCCGGTGGTGCCCGTGGGCCTGGAGTTCAGCACGTAGAGGAAGCGTCCATTGGGCGCGATAATCGCGCGCAGGGGATTGGTGCCGCCGGTGGCGTATGGCGACTTTGCGGTAGTCACCAATTGCCCGGTATTGTTATTGATCTTGTAGCCCGAGATCTCGCCGGTGGTGCCGTTGTTGCTGGTCACGCCGATTGCATAGAGAAAACCAACCGTATAACTCGTACTGCACGATGTCATTCCCAGGCATAGTCCAACTGAGACGACGGTGGCCAAGAGTATCTGGCCGAGGTTCCTGAACTTCATGAGCTTCCTTCATCCTCGCCAGATTGGTTCTGGTTGGAGGGCTGCACTTGCAGCAGAGCTGGATCGGGATTTACTCCCACTTTTGAATTGTAAAAGCTAAGTCCACTTTCGGCTAGCAGTTGGAGGCAATCGGGACAGAATGCCCGCGCATTCGCTGCCGTTGGGCGAAGAGAGTTTGTCTGGGCAATCCAGGGTCACGTTTGCCGAGTGCTCAGGCGTTCTAGAAGACTTTGACGTGAAAGGTGAGGTACTTCTTCGGATTTTCGCGAATCGCGGTCACCAGGCCGCGGGTTTCAGTCAGCATCTGGTCGGCGTTGTTGTAGAGCGAGGGATTGCGCACCAGCTGACCGAGAGTACCTTCACCGCTGTCAGCGCGGTTCAGGATGGAATCCAGTTTTGTGACCGTATCGTCCAGCTTCTTGGCGAAGGCCTGATCCTTGGCCAGCAGCCCCAACCCGCCTTTGCCCGCGTTGATGTCTGCCAGAAGCTGATTGGCGTTGGCGACGCTGGAGTTGAGGTTGTTGTAGAGGGTGTCATCCTTGATCAGCTTGCCGGCGGTACCCTTGCCACTGTTAAGGGAATCGGCGATGCTCTGCAGGCGGGCTACGGCATCGTTGGCGCGGTCGTACAGGGTGTCGTCCTTCACCAGCTTGCCGATGGATCCCTTGCCGCTGCTGATCTGACTGGTCACACTCTCCAACTCGTCCAGCACCTTGTTCGCCTTGTTGTAGACGTCAGGATTGGCAATAAGCTGGCCGATGGATCCCTTGCCGGTGCTCAAGCTGTCGAGGATCGTATTCGCCTTGGCGAGAATCGTGTTGAGTTGTTCGATCGTTCCCTGGCTGGACTTGATCACATCGCTCAGGTTGGGGGTTTCGGTCGTTCTCAGCTCGGCGCCATTCTGGATCATCGGACCAGTGGCGGACTTGCTATCGATATCCACAACCGTGTCGCCCAGCACGCCGACCGTCTCCAGGCTCGATTGCGAGTCGGTGTGCAGCGCGGCTTGATATTTTTTGCTCAGGGTCATGGTGACCTCGACCGGTGTGAGCTTGCGGTCGGGAACCACGCGGATCGATTTGACGTTGCCGATGGTGACGCCTTCCAGGTTGACCGGAGCGCCGACCTTGATTCCGGCCGCATTCTCAAAATAAGACCGGACTGTGAGTTTTCCCGCGAAGAAGCCGCCGGCGCTGCCTGACATGAGGAAGATCAGCACGGTCAGAGCCGCCAAGGCAGCGATCACCAGTACGCCCACCTTGAGTTGTGACCACTGAACCTCTCGCTGACTAGGCACAAACCCCCTCGGAAGACGCAACCAGCCTGATTATCCCGCTGCTTGTTCAGGATACCAAATGCCTCATCGCCCTCCGCAACTTCGCGTCCGACAAAGAGATAGACACTGCCTTGGATGTCCGAAGCCCCGATGTCGTTGCAGCAAGTTGACACAGGTGGACCGGGGCGTTGTGGGGGGCGGGGAGTTTTTGCACTGTGGTGAGTCACCGAAGTACCGCTAGAAAGACATGATGTACTTGCCCATCCCATCCGATATGGGGATCAGAGTGGGAGGGGCAAAGACCGTTCCGTCCCCCGCGAGGCCATAGAAATGCCCTGGAAACTGCGGTTGTCTGCCTTATGCGTTGAGGACCCACCTCGTCTGATGCGTGTTTTGTCGGGAACAATCCTGGCCTGTGGCGGCTGGGTTCTGAGTCGGGGCTACTCCGACTCGGACGTGCGAATTGGCTTTGAGTTTGAGCGGCGGGGATGCGTGGAGATGTACGCCTCGCTAATCGCTGCGGGCCTGGAACTGAGCCAGGACGCTCATCATCGGCTCACCGAACTCTGCCAATGTACCCGCTACCGACCGCACGCGGTCGAGGAGGAAACAGTCGAGGTTGAGCTGGAGGTGCTGACAGGGTCGCAGGAGAAGTTTGCCGACAGGCTCTTTGAGGAGTTGAAGCTGGGCTAGTGGCGGACCGTCTCAGCCGGCTTCCACAAGACCGTAGCGGCGCTGCCATGCGTCTTTGAGCTGCTTCCAGACGCGGGCTTTCTCTTCTTCGCTGGCTTCGTCCAGGGGATTTTGCACAAAGCGGGCAGCTTCTGTCTTGGCCAGCTCCAGCAGGGCGCGGTCGCGGACGAGGTTGGCCACGCGAAAGTCCGGCAGACCTGCCTGGCGGGTGCCGAAAAATTCTCCCGGGCCTCGCAGTTGCAGGTCCAATTCCGCCAGCTCGAAGCCGTCCTGCGTGCGCACCATAGCTGCCAGCCGTTCCTCGGCATTAGGGGAGACGCGGCCGCTGGTCATCAGGATGCACCACGATTTGGCAGCGCCGCGGCCTACTCGCCCACGAAGCTGATGAAGCTGCGCGAGACCGAAGCGCTCAGCATGCTCAACGACCATCACGGTGGCGTTGGGCACATCCACGCCAACTTCGATCACGGTGGTAGCGATTAGAACGTCGATCTCGCCGCGCTGGAAGCGGCGCATGATGACTTCTTTTTCGTCCGAGTCCAGGCGTCCGTGCAACAATCCCAGGCGCAGGCCGGCAAGATTGTTGGCGCGCAGGTTTTCGTACATGCTGATGGCGGATTTCAGTGAGGGCTTGTCCTCGGCAGAAGAGCGAGACTGCCTTCTTGCTGGGATTTCTTTGCTTTGCTGGGTTTAGCCGCTTCTTCGGGGTCTGGAGGAGCGCAAAGTCGAGCTCCGGCTGATCGTCTTTCGCGCCTTCGATTACAGGGTAAACGACATAGGCCTGGTGCCCTGCAGCGACCTGTTTGCGAACGAATTCCCACACCTCGTCGGCGCGCTCGTCGCTCACCTGGCGAGTAACGATGGGCGTGCGTGCCCGGCGGCAGCTCATCCAGCACACTGAGGTCGAGATCGCCGTAGAGGGAGAGAGCCAGCGTGCGGGGAATCGGCGTGGCCGTCATCACCAGCACGTCGGGCTCGGCGGCATTCGGCTTCTTCATCAGGCGGAAGCGCTGCAGGACGCCGAAGCGGTGCTGTTCGTCGACGACGATGAGGCCAAGGTTGGCGAAATCGACCTTTTCCTCGATCAGGGCGTGGGTTCCGATCACCAGATTCGCTTCGCCCTGGTAGATGGCGCGGCGCGCGTTGCGCTTGCGTTCGTCGTCGAGCGAGCCGGTCAGCAGGACCATCTTGTAGGGCCTTGAGGAGCGCTCCAGCAGCTTGCGGGCGGCCAGGTAGTGCTGGGTGGCCAGAATCTCGGTGGGCGCCATCAGAGCGGCCTGGAAGCCGTTCTCCATGGCCACCAGCATCGCCTGCAACGCGACGATGGTCTTGCCTGAACCGACGTCCCCCTGCAGCAGGCGGCGCATTGGGACCGGGCCGGCGCATGTCGCCGACGATTTCGCCCAGAGCACGCTTCTGCGCCACGGTGGGATGAAAGGGCAGTACCTCGCGCAATCGCCTCACGCACGTTGTCGCTCCGGTCTCAAAGGCGATGCCCTGCCGTTCGCGGAATTTGCGGCGCTTCAGCTCCAGGCCCAGTTCGAGGTAGAAAAGCTCTTCGAAGATAAGGCGCCGATGCGCCGCCGTGGCCGACGCCTGCAGTTGCGGCAAGTGGGGTGCCCGCCTCAGGGAAGTGGACTCCGCGGAGCGCCTCTTCGCGACTGGGCAATTGCAGCCGCTCCAGCGAGCGCCGTCGGCAGCGTCTCGGTAACCTGCCCGCGCAGTTCTTCGAGCAGGCCGTGAATCAACCCGGCGGATCCAGCGGGAGCTTAGCTTGGCGTTGCCGCTCAGCGATTCGTAGACGGGCGTAATGCGGCCGACTTCGAGCAGGCGGCTGAGGTCGTCGTCCATGTCGGTCGGCAGGATCTCAACCTGCGGCTGAATCATTTTGAAGCCGCGTTTGGTTTTGGAGGCTCAACTTTGCCGAAGAGGGCGACCATCTGTCCGGGCTGAAATTTGTCCTTGAGATAGGTGCCGTGAAACCAGATGCACTTGAGGGTTTCGAGGCCTTGGCCTACGGTGAGATTGAAGATGGGCATGCTGCGGGTTCGCAGCAGGACGTTGACCCGCGAACCTCGCCGATAACGCTGGCCATTTCTCCCGGCACAAGCTCGTTCAGGCTACGCGGGTTCATGCGGTCTTCGTAGCGGAAGGGCAGGTGGTAGAGCAGGTCTTCAGTCGTAAGGATGCCCTTGGCCTTGATCATCTCCGCTATGCGAGGGCCGATGCCACGGACAAACTGGACTGGAGTTTCTAGGGCAAGCACAGTGCGATGCTACCAGCAATCGCCGACTGGAGACTCTTTGCTAAACTTGGGCGACTTTCTGGAGTGAGCGTCGAGATGGCTGAGGGAATTCTTGTCGAACTGGATAGCATTTCCAAGTCGTATGACCGCAAGGTCGCGGTGAAGGATCTTAGCCTGGCGATTGGGCCGGGCACGATGTTCGGCCTGCTGGGACCGAACGGCGCCGGCAAGACATCGAGCATCCGCATGATGATCGGCATCACCCGCCCTGATTCGGGGACGGTGTCTCTCTTCGGCCAGCCCTTTCGTCGCGAAGGGTTGAAGCGCGTTGGCTACCTGCCGGAGGAGCGCGGCCTTTACAAGAAGATGAAGGTGATCGATCAGCTTGTCTTTCTGGGGAGGCTGCGTGGACTGGATGCGGCGACGGCGAACAAGAGATCGGTGGAATGGTGTGAGCGGCTGCAGATTTCCGATGCCCTGCCAAAGAAGACCGAGGAATTGTCGAAGGGCATGCAGCAGAAGATCCAGTTCATCTCCACTCTTCTGCATCAGCCCGACCTGATCATCATGGACGAGCCCTTCGCTGGCCTTGATCCAGTGAACGCGCTGCTGCTGCAGGATGTGCTACTGGAATTGAAGGTGGCGGGCAAGACCATTCTTTTTTCCACGCATCGCATGGACCAGGTGGAGAAGCTGTGCGACAGCATCTGCCTGATCGATCACGGTGAGGCGGTGCTTTCCGGAAAGATGCGCGAGATCAAATCCCGATATGAGCGCAGTCATGTGGTGATTGATTTTGAGGGTGACGCGTCCTTCCTTGAACACCCGGCGATTGCCGAGGCGAAGAACTATGGAGGTCATGCCGAGATCCGGCTGAAGCCTGGCGCGGATGCCCAGCCTCTGTTGATCGCGGCTGCGGAACGAGCGCGCATCTACAAGTTCGAATGGATGGAGCCGTCGCTCGAAGAGATCTTTATTCAGACAGTGGGAGGCAAGGTCGATGCGTGAAGCATTTCTGATTGCGAAGCGCGAGTACCTGGAGCATGTTCGCAGCCGGGCCTTCCTCTTCAGCACATTCCTGATCCCGGTGCTGTTTGCGGTGATCTTCGGGCTGAGCGTAATGTCTGCCATGCTCGGCGGCGGCGGATCGCACATCGTTGTGGCGTCGAATGACGCGATGCTGGCGGAGGGCGTAAAGGCGGAGCTTACCGGCACGCGCGAGCCGCAGTCCAGCGATGGCAGAAACAGGCGACCGTCCGCTCAGATGCAGGTGGAGGTGTTGGCTCCGATCTCCGAAAGTGATTTGGGCGATCTCAATCGCCAGGTGGAGAGCAAGGCGATCGATGGTTTTCTGTGGCTGGATATGCCGGCCGGGGAATCGCAGCCGACGGCTACATACAGATCCCGCGGATCAACTGACTTTGTAGGCAACGACCGCTTGCAGCAGGCTATCGGTCATGCGCTGGTTCGTCGCGGACTGATCAAGCAGGGCGTGACGCCTGCGGCAATTGAAGAGCTGCAGAAGGGCGTGGAGCTGAAGTCCACGCAGATCAAGAATGGCCGCGTGACGGCAACCGACGCGGGCAAGAGCGTAGCGGGCGCATATTTCATGGCGTTTCTGCTGTACTTCGCCGTTGTCTTCTACGGCATGAACGTGGCGCGTTCCGTGGTGGCGGAGAAGACTTCGCGCGTATTCGAGGTGCTGCTGGCGACGGCGAAGCCCGAGTCGCTGATGGCGGGCAAACTGTTGGGCGTGGGAGCCGTGGGCCTGACGCAAATGGGCATCTGGATTGGAGCGCTGCTTCTGCTCAGTGTCTCTGCGGCTGCCAGCCAACTAGGCCAGGGAGGCCTTGCGGCTTACGGCATTTCGCCGATCAAGCTGGTCTTCTTCGTCATTTATTTCCTGCTGGGATATTTCTTTTATAGTGCTCTCAGCGCGGGTTTCGGGGCGTCCGTCAGCCAGGAGTCCGAAGTGCAGCAATTTGCCATGCTGCTGGTGATGCCGCAACTGGTCGGCTTGATGCTGACGGTGTACATCCTTGCGAATCCCACGTCATGGCCGGTGGTGCTGCTGTCGCTCTTTCCGCCGTGTACGCCGATTGTGATGTGCCTGAGGATGTCGGCCATGGCGGTACCGGCGTGGCAGCTTGGGCTCTCTCTGGTCTTGATGGCGGGCTCGATCTGGGTATTGTTGTGGATCGCTTCACGCATCTACAGCGTTGGAATCCTGATGTACGGCAAGCGCGCGACACTGCCGGAGATGCTGCGCTGGCTGCGCTACAGTTAGAACATCGCGGTGCGACACAGGCTGTTGAGCGAGAGAGGCTCTAGAATCGTTCTTGCGTGAAAAAAACCTCAAAACTACCTTCGTGGACCTTCAGCCAGCGTGTTGCGTTGGCTGTGCTTCCGCGCGTGGCTGCCTGGATATTGCGCGCGATTGCCGCCACCCTGCGCTATGAAATGATTTTTGAGCCGGGGCTGGCGATGCTGGAGCCTCCCGCGACAGGCATCTACGCCGTTTGGCACCGCGCGATCCTGCTGGCCGCCTGCTATTTCCAGGAATACCATGCCGTCGTTCTGATCAGCCAAAGCTTCGATGGCGAACTGGTGACGCGGACGGCGAAAAATATGGGCTACGGTGCCGCCCGCGGCTCGAGCACCCGCGGCGCTCTCGCAGGTTTGATGGGGATGAAAGACGCGCTCGAGGAAGGACACGCCGCGATCTTCACAGCGGATGGGCCTCGCGGGCCCATCTACCGGACCAAGATTGGCCCCGTGAAACTCGCGCAAATGACAGGCTACCCGGTTTACTCGTTCTACCTGTTGCCGGAGCGGAGATGGGAAGTGAAGTCCTGGGATCGCCTGATGATTCCCAAGCCATTCTCACGCGTGGTGATGAGCTTTGCGCAAGGGGTGGCTGCAGATCCGGAGGCGTATGGCCCTGAGCTGGAAGACCGGCGACTCGAGCTACAGGATGCGCTGGAGCGGGCGCGGCTGAACGCCGAGGCTCACTTGGCCAAGCTTCAGGCCGGCCGGAAGCGCAGCTAGCGCCCCGCCAAAAAAAATGCGGCGGCCGATGCACTAGAATCAGCATCGTGCTGTTGCAGGATTTCGACTTCCACCTTCCCGAAGAGTTGATCGCGCAAGAGCCGCCCGTGACGCGGTCAGGCGCGCGCATGCTGCTTTTGAATCGTCAGACCGGGGAATATCGCGACGGCGCCTTTCTGGATCTGCCTTCGCAGTTCAAGGACGGCGATCTGCTGGTGCTAAACAATAGCCGCGTGATTCCTGCGAGATTATTTGCGCAGCGCTCACTGCGAAAAGGGCAACAGCCCCCAACTGGGGCGATCGAAGTGCTGCTGACAGAGCAGGTTTCCGAGTGGGAGTGGCGGGTGCTGGTGCGACCGGGTCGCAAGGTCGGCGTGGGCGAGACGCTTCTCTTCGCCGATCCCAACGATGCGACATCGAACACGACGTTGGAGGGCGAGGTTTTGGAGCGGGGTGAGTTTGGCGAGCGCTTGCTGCGCGTTGCACCTTGTGCGGATTTCTGGGGCGCGTTGGAGCGGCTAGGCCATGTGCCACTGCCGCCGTACATCCATCGTGACGATGCGGTGGACGATCGCGAGCGCTACCAGACCGTCTACGCTGAGCAGCGTGGATCGGTGGCAGCGCCCACCGCGGGCTTGCACTTCACGCCGGAGGTGCTGACTGCGCTGCGGGCGCGAGGCGTGCGGATTGCGTTCGTGACGCTGCACGTTGGGCTGGGCACATTTGCGCCGTTGCGTGTGGAGCGGGTTGAGGATATCCATTTGCACGCGGAGCGATACACGCTGCCTGCCGAGACCGCGGCAGAGCTGAATCGAGCACGGAGCGAAGGTCGCAGAATTATTGCTGCCGGCACGACAACTGTGCGCACCCTGGAGCATTGCGCGCGGGCAGCCAATGGCGCACTGCTTGAGCCGCACAGCGGGACAACCAGCATTTTTCTTTCGCCGGGCTGCGAGTTCCAACTGGTGCAGGCGATGCTGACGAACTTCCATTTGCCGCAATCCAGCCTGCTGATGCTGGTGTGCGCCTTTGCCGGACGCGAGCGTGTGTTAGCCGCCTACGATCATGCAGTTGCACAGCGATATCGATTCTTCTCCTACGGCGACTGCATGTTTATCAGCTAACGCTGGTAGACTTTTGTCGATGCCCGCTGACTCCGCCAAGCCCACCGTCTTCCTGCTCGACTCGATGTCGTTCATCTTCCGCGCATACCACGCCATGCAGCGACAACGGCCAATGTCAACGCGCACAGGTGTGCCGACGGCGGCGACATTTGTCTTCGTAAACATGATCAACAAGTTGCGCCGCGACTTTCATCCCGAGTTTCTCGCCGCGGTGTTTGACGTGAGCGGTCCGGTCTTCCGCGACGCACAGGCCAGCACGCTGACGCTGAGGAAGTTCAATTCGACGAGGCAGGTGTATGAAGAGGTGGACTACCACGGCTATAAGGCCAATCGTGCGGAGATGCCGCCGGACCTTGCGCAGCAGCTGCCGTACATCCGGCGGGCGCTCGAGGCCTTTCGCATTCCGATACTGCAGGCACAAGGTTTCGAGGCCGACGATGTGATCGGCACGCTGGCCCGAAAGGCCGCGGACGCGGGCCACCCTGTACTGATCGTTTCCAGCGACAAGGACATGATGCAGTTGGTGAACGACGGCGTGAAGGTGCTGAACCCTACCAAGGACAACCTAATCCTCGACCGCGACAAAGTGGTGGAGACGCTTGGTGTGCCGCCCGAACAAGTGATCGACGTGATGGCCCTGCGTGGCGACACGATCGACAACATCCCCGGTGCGCCGGGCATCGGAGACAAAGGTTCCGTCGAGCTGATTCAACAATTCGGCAGCGTGGAGGCGGCGCTCGATCATACGGAGGAAGTGAAGCGGAAGACCTATCGCGAGTCGTTGCAGCAGAATCGCGACACCGTGCTGCTGAGCAAGGAGCTGGTAACGATCTCGACCGATGTGCCTGTTGAGCTGGAGTTGGAAGCGATGCGCACGCTGATTCCCGATACGATGCAATGTCGCGCGCTCTTCACTGAACTTGAATTTACCTCCATGCTGAAAGAGCTTGCGCCTGAGCAGGCAACGAGCACGGTCGCGTTCAACCTCACGCCTACCACGGAAGAGATCGCTGCGTTTATTGCTGGGGCCCGTGAGAAGGGCTTCGCCATTGCTGCTGCGCCTTGGTCGTCGCTGGCCGTTGCGGAACAAGTGGGCGAACAGGAAGCCGAATCGCTGGAAGAGGAGCCGCCGGTTCCCACGACGATGTCGCTGTTGTATGAGATGGAGCCCGCAGAAATAAAGCAGGAGCCGCGTGATTACCATCTCGGTCTGTGCACATCTGAGGGCCACGCCCTGCGGCTGGTGCTGGATTCGCCGGGCGCCGAGCCCCTGCGAGCGCTGCTTGAAGACGAGTCGGTGCCCAAGACGGTTCACGATCTTAAAGGGACGTACCGCTCGCTTGCCCAGCAGGGGGTTCAGGTTCGCGGCGTGCGCGACGACGTGATGTTGTACTCCTACCTCGTAAATCCTACGCACGCCACGCATCGCCTGAACGATGTGGTTGCTCGCTTCACGGCCCGGCCCTTGCAGGAGACCGGAGAAGCATTGCTGCCGGAGGCGGCGCACGCCATCGATCAGTTGACGCCGATACTGCGCCGCGATGTCGAGGAACTGCAGGCTCGCCGCGTTTACGAAGAGATCGATCTGCCGCTGGTCACCGTGCTGCGCAGGATGGAAGACGCTGGAGTGCGCATCGACAGCGGGGTTCTGAACCGCATGGCCGACCGTCTGTCGTCGGAGATGCAGCGTGTTGGCGAAGAGATATTCGCGCTTGCCGGACATCGTTTCAACATCAACTCTCCGCGGCAGCTTGGCGATGTGCTCTTCAACAAGATGGGCCTGCCCAAACCGATGAAGTACGGCAAGGGCAAAGTGGTGTCGACAGCGCAGGATGTGCTGGAAGAATTATCGACGCACAATGCCGTGCCAAAGATGGTGCTGGAATATCGCCAGCTTGCGAAGTTGAAATCGAACTATGTGGATTCACTGCCGCTGCTGGCGGATCGCGATGGACGGGTCCACACTACGTTCAACCAGGTGGGCACGGCGACGGGCCGGCTCTCCTCGACCAATCCCAATCTGCAGAACATTCCCATCCGTACTGAGCTTGGCCGGGAGATTCGCGCAGCCTTTATCGCTGCGCCCGGGCGCGTGCTGCTGTCAGCGGATTATTCGCAGATCGAGCTACGGTTGATGGCCCACTTCTCTGAGGATCCGCTGCTGGTACGCGCGTTCCAGAATGACGAAGATATTCATACGCTGACCGCCTCGGAGGTCTTCGGAGTTCCTGCGGCGCAGATGGATAAAGAGACGCGCAGTCGCGCCAAGGCCGTGAACTTCGGCATCGTCTACGGCATATCGCCCTTCGGACTGGCGGCGCAGCTAGGCATCACGCAGAGTGAGGCGCGCCTGTATATCGACACCTATTTTGCGCGCTACCAGGGCGTGCGCGCGTACATCGATCGGATACTCGAGGAGACGCGCAACGAGCAACGTGTGCGGACGATGTTCGGTCGCGTGCGGCCCATTCCCGACATCCAAAGCCGCAATGCAAACCTGCGCGGCTTTGCCGAGCGCACAGCGGTCAACACACCGTTGCAAGGCACAGCCGCCGACCTGATCAAGATTGCGATGATCCGCATCGACAAGCGCCTGACGCAAGAGAATCTGAAGTCTGTGATGACTCTACAGGTGCATGACGAACTGGTCTTCGACGTGGTGGAAGACGAAGCCGAGATCATGCAGGAGCTGGTGAAGGAAGAGATGGAAGGTGTGGTGAAGTTGAAGGTTCCGCTGGTCGCCGACTGTGGCCTCGGCGAAAACTGGCGGGATTTGAAGTAGGCAGAACCTTTCGCGTTTGCGACCGCGACCTCTACCATTTCACAACAGCAGGTGAGGCATCGGCATCAGGCGTTTTGAATGCGTATGCCTCCGTAAGTAGATCGATGATCTTGTTTCCGTCAGAGTCATCGAGACCAGCCATTAGGATCAATGGCGTACTTCCAATGTCGGCAGTCACGATGCCCGTCTGGAGAAAGCCTCGGCTCCCCTCCCAACGCAAGTTTGTGAATTCCGATGCTGCATAAGTTTCCGAGTCCGAGGTTGTCCAAAACCGCCCCTTTTGGATACTGAGTGTGTCTCCTTGGACGATCAAAGTGCCCGTGACCCCGCAGGCGACGGAAAGCCATCTTCCGAGCCAGTAGCATTTGAATCCAAATAAGACGACGCAGGCGAGCGCAGCGACCAGTATCGGGCTGCTCTTGGGATGGGTGATTTCCGTAATAACCTTGAGGAAAGCCACAATCACCACCGCGCAGATCGCTACAAAATAAGCTATGTAAGGCATCCTTATCAGGAAGGACTTTATATCAGGCTTGACAGTGATGATGGTCTTACCGACTTCGTGGTGAACATTAATGTTTGCCATGAGTTTGTAGAGAGCACTTCAGACTCCCAGTTCATTGCGGATAGCGCCTGCGATGGCGTCTGCATGCCGCCGCATTGCCTCTTCTGACTCGGCCTCAATCATTACCCGCGCAAGCGCCTCGGTACCGGAGTAGCGGATCACGACGCGGCCGGTGTCCTTCAATTCCTCTTCGGCGGCATGAATTGTAGCAGCCACGGTTGCAATTGACTCGAGCGGGCGCTTCTCCTTCACTCGCACGTTCACGATTACCTGCGGAAAGACTTTCAAATCTCCGCAGAGTTCGTGGAGTGGCTTGCCGGAACGCTGCACCAGGTCCAGCACTACCAGGGCGGTCAGAAGTCCATCACCAGTCGTAGCGAGATGCGGGAAGAGGATGTGGCCGGACTGCTCCCCGCCCAGCGCGGCGTTCTGCTGCTGCATGAGTTCGAGAACATATTTATCGCCGACCGGCGCGCGCAGCATGCGAATTCCGCTGCGCTTGAGCGCCGCTTCGAGACCCATGTTTGACATGGTTGTGGCTACGACAAGATTGCCGGTGAGTTGATCTTTCTGCTGCAGGTCGCGTGCAGACAGAAGCAAAACGGCGTCGCCATTCACAACGTTTCCGTTGGCATCGGCGAAGAGAGCGCGGTCTGCATCCCCATCGAACGTGATGCCCATGGCGGCGCCCGAGGCCTTTGTCTCCGCCGCTACAACTTGAGGGTGCAGCGCTCCGCACTGATCGTTGATGTTGCGTCCATTGGGCGTGACGTGCGTCAGTTGGACATCGCCGCCCAGCGAAGAGAAGAGCTCGGAGGCAATCGCAGAAGCTGCTCCGTTGGCGCAATCGACCACCAGTTTGAGGCCGGCCAGGTTCAAGCCCGGGACTGCGGCCAGTAAGAATTCTTCATACTCGCGGCGCAGTTGTGGATCAATTCGAGGTGGCTGGAGCGCTGCGAAATCAGGAGTGACGACACCTTCGAGATGGCGGAAGATCTCGTCTTCCATACGCAATTCGGTGGCGTCGGCTAATTTGTAACCGTCACTGCCGAAAATCTTGATGCCGTTATCCTGCCAGGGATTGTGCGAGGCCGAGATCACCACTCCCGCAGCATAGCCGTGCTTGCGTGTGAGATGGGCAATCGCCGGCGTAGTGACCACGTCAGCGCTAATCACCTCGGCATTGGAGTGCTCCAGCCCTGCGGCGACGGCGGCCGCTATCCAGTTGCCAGACTCGCGAGTATCCATTCCAAGCAGCACGCGGGGTTTGGCAAACATGGCCTTCAGCGAGTGCCCAAGAGCAATGCCGATTGCGTAAACCGTCGTCGGGTCCAAGGGAGCGACTCCGGCTACCGCGCGAATTCCATCCGTACCAAAAAGCTTTCTCATAGTCTCGATTCTCGTCTTACTCAGGTCCGGTATTTCGCCTGGTTTTCTTTGTCTCACTCGGGTGTTCGGTCGCAATCACGCGGCTTCGCAGCGTTCCCATAGCGAGTCGTGCGGTCAACAAATCACCTTCGGCTGCCTGCGTCGCACTCTTAATCAACACGCCGCTCTCGTTGAATACCAGCGCATAGCCGCGATTCAGCACGGCCAGTGGCGACAAGGAGAGCAGGCGGCCCTCCAGTGCGCGCTGCCGCGACGCGAAGGCCGCGGTCATGGTCTGTTCGGCACGCTTCATGCGCCCTTCCAAGCCGTGCAGGCGTTCGCGCAGAACCATGAGTCGCCGGCTGGCATCCTGATGCATCAGGCGATTGGTCGCGTGATTCAAGCGGTCGTTGCTAGCCTGGGTCAATGTGCGCCACGATGCTTCCATGCGAAAGCTCAACTCGTCCAGTCTCTGCTGGCGGCGCTCGAAGGCATTGCGTAGCCGTTGCAGGCCAGCTTCAATCGAAAGTCGGCCGAGACGTTCGCTGGCCTGCAGCAGCTTGTAGCGGCCCGCTCTCTCCAGCCGACGCCATAGCAGATCGATCCGTTCCTCAACCTTATGCTGCGCTTCGGTGATCAGTTCCGCTGCGGCGGAGGGAGTGGGCGCACGCAGGTCAGCAACAAAGTCAGCAATGGTGAAGTCGGTCTCGTGGCCCACGGCGGAGACTACCGGCAGTTCGGAAGCTGCGATGGCGCGCGCCAGCGTCTCGCTGTTGAATGGCGCCAGGTCTTCGAGCGATCCGCCACCACGCGCGATGACAATGACATCGGCGGAGCGCGACTGGTTGAAATGCAGAATGCCTGCGGCAACCTCTGGTGCGGCTGAGTCGCCCTGCACAGCCGCAGGAAAAATCAGCACATGCAATGCAGCGTGGCGACGACCCACAATGTTGAGGAAGTCTCGAATAACGGCGCCCGTCGGTGATGTGATGATGCCTACGCAGCGGGGAAACGCCGGCAGATGGCCGCTTGCGCGCTGACTCGAAGAGTCCTTCGGCGCGGAGGCGTTCCTTCAATTGTTCGAAGGCAAGTTGCAGTGAGCCTGCGCCTAGCGGCTCAAGAAGTTCCGCAACCAGCTGCATCTGCCCGCGCTGCTCATAGACCGATACCTTGCCCCGCACCAGGACCTGCTGGCCGTCGGCGGGCCGGAAGCGCAGCAGTTGCGACTGCCGCCGAAAGAGCACTACCGGGAGCTGCGATTCGCCATCTTTGAGGGTGAAGTAGAGATGCCCCGACGGCGCCGAGCGCAGGTTGGAGATTTCTCCTTCGACCCAGACGTCGGCATATTCGCTCTCGATGTGGGAACGAACTTCGCCGACAAGTTCGCCTACTGACCAGATTCGCCGTGTTGCAGCCTTCGGCTCCTCGAAGAGAAAGCCAAGCTGGTCTTGTTCCTTGTCAGAATCGGATGGGCTCACAAGGGAAAAGTCTACACGGGCGGATAGCGGAAAACCATGTGGAGGGCGGCTGCGGATGGCGCGCGCGCGGATGCTGGGGAAGCGTAAAAAGTGTTTCCCCGGTTGGAGGGCTCCAACCGGGGATGGGTACTCAGTATTTAGGAGTGCTATTTATTCCGATGACCGCCGGTAAATTCGATTCCGACCGTCGGGCCCTGCTGAGTCATGTCCAGCGCAATTCGGTCGTTCGTTCCGTGAACGCTCAGACGGTTGCTCAAGATGTAGCCGAAACGAACGTTCCAGTGGGGGTTGAATGCATAGCCCAGCGTTCCGTGTGTCGATAGGAAGTTTCCATACCCGAAGAGATACATCCCGAGGAGGTTTCCTTCCACCGTCAGCTTCGGCGAATGCTTCATCGGGTACCAGTAGAAGCTGGGTCCGAAGACTGGGATAGGAGCCAGCAGCGAGCCGGATGCCTTGACCGTGCCAGTTTGCGAAGAGCCGTCTGAGTTGTTGATCGTTCCGACTCCGTTGATGCTGGCCGAACTGTTAATCAGGTACATATAGGCATCAATTCCGAGGCTTCCGTGGTTGCGCCGTATGATGTCATACCGATATCCGGGGGTCCACAAGGTAGAGTCAAATTTGCTGCTAATAACCGCACCGGCCTCGTAGGTGACTCCGTCGAAAATGATCTCCCGGTTCAGGGTGACGTTCTTCGAACTGGAATAGAGTGGCGTCACGCCAACCAAGAGGTGGTTCTTGCGGGTAAACCGCCAGTCCACTTTGCCAGTGAAAGTCGAATAGCTATTGAAACTCAGGTCCTTGCTCAGGTCGATCGGCACCTTTTCAGCCTTCCCGCTGAATGTGCCAGAGGGCATGGCGTAATACCAGAGGGCGTCGATGCGCCATTTGTAATTGTCGAAGTCCTCATCAGCGGCAGTGGTATTCGCAGGGGCCGTTTTCGCGTCGGTCTGGAGATCAGCAGAAGATGAAGAATTCTCCGCGTACATCGGCGCAGCGAGGGCAAATACAACAAGAGCCAGCCAGATTTTTGCTACAGTTTTCATCCGTCCTCCAAAATAAATCTTACGTTCGCATCTATTGACCCAAGTGCCTGAAGCGCCTGGGGCAATGCAGAACCTCTTATTCACCGAGCCTGAGAGCATCAAAAGAGCGGCTTAGGCCTGTGATTTGGCGAGAAGCGCGCACATCTAAATGCCGCAAAACCCCTCCACCAAACATCCGTCCGGCCGTGACTTAACCTAAATTCCAGAGAGCAGGAATCTGTCTGATGGTACCACCCGGCAGGAGTTTTCAGGGCATTATCAAGATTTTCATAGCCTCTCGAAGCCGCAGAAGTCCAACAAAATAAAGGTAAGCCCCCAGCTCAAGTACCCTTTTGAGTGAGATCTACCCCGGTTGTGAGTTGCGGATTACTTCCGAAGATGGGAGACAAAGTAGAGCAGCAGCGACAGAACCGCGCTCAGCAGCAGGGAAGTGCCGAGGGGCACGAAGACGGAGACACTTTTGCCTCGGTACGCAATATCTCCGGGAAGGCGGCCCAGCGGCAGGCCCAGGCGGCCGGCGAAGATCAACGCCGCTCCCAGTAAGGCGATCCCCACTCCTACGCCTAACAGAACCCGTCCCACATCGGCCAGATTTGTGCTCATAGAACCTCGCGGAGGCATAGTGTAGCGAACCCAGGTGTTGCGGTTAGCCCTGTGCTAGCTTACGAAATACACCCGGTTTGACGGGCGAGGAGGTTCCAGCGATGCAGGTCCTGAGCTTGGTACTGGGTGCTGCGCTGCTGGCCGTTACCCTGCTGGACGCGTTTCAGACCATCATAATGACGCGTCGCGCCGTGGGCCGCTTTCGCCTGACTCGCCTCTTCTATCTGGTTACGTGGATGCCGTGGAAGGTTTGTTCCAATCTCATCCGGAACCCGAAGCGGCGGGAGACGGCCTTTAGTTTCTATGGCCCGCTGTCGTTAGTTCTCCTGCTGGTGACCTGGGCCTCAGCGATGGTCATTGGCTTTGGGCTCATATTTCATGGCCTAGGCAGTCCATTTCACGATGTAGTTGAGGCCAAGGGCTTTCGCTCAGACCTTTATGTGAGCGGCACCACGATTTTCACGCTTGGCCTTGGCGACGTAACGCCGAGCAGCCCGTGGGCGCGGGAAATGATCATACTTGAAGCTGGAATAGGGCTCGGCTTTTTGGCTGTTGTCATGGGCTATTTCCCCGTGCTGTATGCAGCGTTCTCTCGTCGCGAGGTCAGCATCTCCCTGCTGGATGCGCGTGCGGGATCGCCGCCCACCGCCGCTGAACTTATGCGGCGGCACTCCTATGAGGGCGCAAGCGAGGCCCTGATGCTGCTGCTGGAGGAATGGGAGAGATGGTCAGCAGAGTTGCTGGAAAGCCATATCTCCTATCCGTTGCTCTGCTATTTTCGCTCCCAGCACAACAACCAAAGCTGGATCAGCGCGCTTACAGCGATCCTGGACACCTGTGCGCTGCTGATTGCGGGAGTGCAGGGGCACCCGGCGCGGCAGGCCCAGCTCACCTTTGCCATGGCACGGCATGCGCTCGTCGATCTCTCCCAGATCTTTCATCAGGAACCGCTCAGAGATTATCCTGATCGCCTTCCCGAGGCCCGCTACAACCAGCTTCACGCGCTCCTCTGCGAGTCGGGTATCAAGGTCTGCACGGACGACGAATCCATGAAGCGGCTGGCTGAGATGCGCATGCTTTATGAGGGTTACGCAGAAGCGATGAGCCGCTACCTTTGCATGCCCCTTCCACCATGGATCTCAGACAACCCGCGCCGGGATAACTGGCTTGCGGTTGCGCGGCTGCGTGCGCAGGCAGAGGAGTCCTCTCGGCAGAGTTCAGAGAAGAACACCAGAGCAAAAGACACGTTGCACGGGGATCATGATTTCTAGGGAAGATCAGGCGGGCGGAGAGAGTGGAGGTCTTTGACGATTCAAGCCAGTGTTGCGGTTCGGCGAGGAGCCGAGCAACTGGAAGGGCCGGTATTAAAGGCTAGAGACTAGTGATCCCCGCGGACTTTTGCGCTACCATGCGGGTCAGCTCATCCAGGATCGCAGCAAATTCTTTGGCGTCCAACGTGGCTGTCGTTTCATTCTCCATCGCGGTCTCAACCTGCAGAGCCAATGTGCTTCCTTCGGGAAGACCAAAGGTACCAAGGATTCCTGCGAGCTTATGCGCCGCGTCTGCAGCCTGCTTCCGGACGCGGGCATCGAGCGAGTTCTGTTCCATGCGGATCTGGGCGGTTTGCAGCGTCTCCAGTCTCTGTGCGACGGTGGCCTGGCTGGTGATCCAGAGCTGCTGCAGCAGCAGCTGCAATGTATTCGCAGTCGCAGCAGTGTCCGAGATAGTTGCTGGTTTGTGTTGAGACGATTCGCGGATGGACGATTCCATGGCTCTGATTATGGACTAATCTTTCCATCCCAGCGCATCTGAAATCTGCGTCGAAAGTGTTAATGGATCGAAAGGCTTAAAGAGCACTGCGGCTACGCCCAGACCGGCGAATCGTCGCTGATCGGGCCCTTGCACCTTGGCTGTGAGCAACACGACGGGAATGCCCGCGGTCTCTTTCCGCTTCTGCAATTCGAGGAAAGTGGTCGGTCCGTCCATGACCGGCATCATCACGTCGAGCAGGATCGCATCGGGCTTTTCTTTGGCTGCGCGGCCCACGCCCTCCATGCCCGAGCCGGCCATCAGAACGTCCCAACCTGCGACTGTCTCCAGGCTGAGTGCAGCTACCTGGCGAATATCGTCTTCGTCGTCAATGATTAAAACGCGGCGCTGGGTCATTGCGTCCTCTTCTCTGGTGACTAGCGTCACCAGCTCACTGCCGAATGAACGGGAGGCATATCTTTCCGCCGCCTCGTTATACGTCACCAATCTTCGTGCGTGCTTACAAGAGGCTCACCCTTCGCTGGCTTTCGCCGGCTCGAGCGAGGCTTTGATTGTCTATGCGGGCCGGGAGATGGCCCCATCACCGGTGGACTGGTTCTCGTTCTCCGCTTTCCGAAGACGTCGAAGCATCGTGAGCACCAGGGCCTCTACCTCTTGCGGCTGGACACTCGCCTTGGTCAGAAATTCGGTGGGACCAAGCTGCAACTGCCGGCGTTCGAAGTCAAGAACGTCTCGTGCTGAGTATACGACCAGGGGTGTCTTGCACAGATCCTTCTGTTGACGTAGCCAATCTACAACGTTAAAGCCATCCCCATCAGGCAGAGAGAGATCCAGGATCAGCAGATCCGGTGGGAAAGTTTCGCAGATCTCTATCGCACGCCGCCGTGTGGCCGCGTGAAGTACTTCGACTCCGGCGCTTTGGAAGGTTGCGAGAATGATCTTTGCCAGATCCTCATCGTCTTCTACGATCAGTACCCGGGCGGGCTCGTTTCCGCCGTGCAACACGCGGGCCAGTTCGCCCAGCAGAGCCACTTCATCCAGCGGCTTCTGAACCCATCCATCGATATGCGCAGGAATATCCGTGTGGTCTGTCGACGGCCAGACGCTTAAAACAACGATCGGAATCGCCGAGGTAAGCGGGTCATTTTTCAACATTTGCAGCGTCTGCCATCCGTTTCCGCTGCTGAGAGAAATATCGAGCAGAATTGCTTCCAGCGGGAGCCGGCGCGCCTGCACAAGTGTTTGCTCAGCATCCTCTGCTTCGACAACCTTGTAACCATGCTGCGTCAGATGATCACCTACTGTGCGCCGCGCCTGGGCATCGCTATCCGATATCAGGATGGTGCCATCGCGTACTTCCCTGTCTGGAAACGGAGTGGAATCAGCCTCGTGGCTCTGGCGGAAGGGCACAAAGAATGAGAAGGTCGTGCCCCGGTCGGGATTGCGTTCCGCCCAGATGCGTCCACCGTGCTGATGGATGATGGTCCGGCAGATCGCCAGGCCCAGGCCGGTGCCGCCCTTCTGCCGGGAATCGGAGGCATCCACCTGCTGGAAGCGGTCAAAGATCGACTCCAGCTTGTCTGCGGGAATGCCACGTCCCTGATCGACCACCGTGATGGTCGCCCCTTTCGAACCCGCCTTCACCATGACGCGAACTTCTGCGTCGGGTGGTGAGAACTTGATGGCATTGCTCAGCAGGTTGGTAAGCACTTGCTGCAGCCGATCGGGATCCGCCTCCACTGACGCGGTGCCGGCTTCGAGGACAAGGCGAATATGCGCTGAGTCTGCGACGGGAGCCAGTGCCTCCAGCGCCTGCTGGGCTATTTCGCTCAGCCCAGTCCTGCGCAATGAGAGGGGCGCGCGCCCGGACTGCATCCGCTCCAGGTCAAGAATGTCGTTGATCAGCCGCACCAGCCTGTCGGAGTTGCTGACGGCTATGCGAAGCAGGTTGGCTGCCTTTTCGCTTACTTCGCCGACCAATCCAGCAGAGAGCAGCCCGAGAGCGCCGCGGATCGAAGTCAGCGGCGTGCGTAGCTCGTGGCTTACCGTGGAGATGAACTCATCCTTCATGCGATCGAGCGCGTATCGCTGGCTGATATCTCTGAAGCTAAGCACGCTACCCACTACGCTGCCGCCCTCTTGCATCGGCGTCAGTGAGAACTCCACCGGGAAGGAGGTGCCGTCGCTGCGGAAGAACACATCCTGACCATTTGCCCCCTGCGGAGTGGAGAAGGCGCGCATCGTGGGGGCTTCCCCGTCTCCATTGTTGGACGCGAGGCCTTTCCGGCCCATGTGGATGACATCCCGCACCTGCTGGCCCATCAGCGAGCCTTCCGCCGCACCCAGCAGCACCTCTGCCGCAGGATTGACGAAAATCACGACGCCGTCGCGGTCAGTGCCGAAGATTCCATCAGCGACGGAGTTGAGAATGAACTCCTTATGCCGGTTGAGTTCGCGAAGCTGGCCTTCCTGTGCGGAGCGGGCGATGAACTGACCGAGCGATGCGCAAACCGTCTCGACGGCCGCGATCATCTCAGGGTCTTCCTTCTGCTGCTCATGGCTGAACAACTCGAGAACCGCAATGACTTTGTTGCCGACTCGAACCGGAATAGACCAACCGCTTACAAGCCCGCTGGCCTGCGCGGCTACGTGTCTTCCAAACGCGGCTTCCTTACGCAGATCCACTACCCAGAGCGCGTTCCGCGCGCCCCACACGCGTCCGGGAATGTCTTCTCCCCGCTTGAGAACGCGGCCCACATTTCCGCGACCGAATTCCTGAAAGCCGTGTCCGGTGGCATACCATCCAGCGTGGTAGCTCAGGTATTGCTGGTCGGCATTCACCCGCCAGATGATGGCGACATCCCAACCCAAGCTGCTTCCAAGCGATTCCAGTACGCGGGGTAGGGCCTGCTCAGGACGAGTGCTTTCGCCTACTAGTTGCGCCACCAGCAACTGCATGGACATCTGCCGCTCGCGCTGGCGCTCCTGCGTAACGTCGCGGAAAAGGCAGCGCACTGAAACCGGCTGTCCCTCTTCCTGTCGGCAACTCAGGTTGCCCTCTACCTCGACGAGCCTGCCCTGGGCTCCGTAGAAACGCAGCGTGGCCCGCTCCACCCGCTCGCCCGTCAGCGCACGGCGGAAAAGAGCCGCGGCAGAAGCCTGGGTCTCCGGCGGGAAAGCCGATTCGAAGCTGATTAGCCCTTCGAAGTCATCGGCGGTCAATCCGAAGTGCGACTGCCACGCCGGGTTTACATAGAGATAGCGACCGCGCGGGCTCAAGGTGGCGATCATCTCATTCGAATTTTCGAAGAGATCGCGGTAGCGTTCCTGGCTTTCGCGAAGAGCGTGTTCGGCGCGCTTGGTGGCGCTCAGGTCAGTGCAAATGGCCAGCAAACCGGTGAAGGCGCCCTGCGTCTCGCGAATGGCCGAAAGGTAGACCATGCCGGGGAAACTGCTGCCATCCTTGCGCTTGTAGTCGATCTCGAAGCCGCGCACCCGGTTCGGCGGAAAGCTGTTGACGTACTCCACGTAGTAGTGGAGGGGATTGTCCGGGCTCTCCATCTCGGGGTCAAGTTCGATGGCTGGGTTGAGGCTCGCGACCAACTGCCGCCCCACGCTCCTGAGCGAACCATCTACAAAGATGTCTTCGAAGCGCGCTCGCCCGAGCATCTCGTCCTTGGAGTAGCCAAGCATCCGTTCCGCTGAAGGGTTGAAGGCTGTAAATCTTCCATCGAGATCCGTCGCCAGGATCATAGGCCCGGCGGATTCGAGGAGGGTTCGCTGCAGCAATGCGACCTGGGCCAGATCTTCGCTGCTGCTGCGAAAGATCCGGCGCATCCCGACCACGAGCATCAGGTTGAGCAGGGCGAGGGAAGCGAAGAGGAAGGCCTCCTGCCGAAACCACTGAGCACGGTTGGCGGGAGCAGGGTGGTGCGCAGACACCGATATATAAGTGCCCGCCGCGGCGACGACGAGGGCAGAAGCGAGCACAACCCGGACTATCGGCCTGCGGGGAAGCCAGTTCATGCTTTACGTTCTTACACGCCTCGAAAACTATGAACGGTTATGGTCCTGCCGAATCTGCCGTTTAAGGCCTTCTCGCGGGAGCATGATTTACCGCTTTGTAGCGCATAATGTACCTACAGTATGCACTGTTTTTGAGGCGGTTCTTTCCATTTGGGGATTGCCACGTTATTTATTATGGTTCATTTTACCGCCTGTAGGCGACATTTTGCCTAGCGGCGATTGACACATCGCGCACACCATTGTTGGTGCCAAACACAACGGCCGAAAGAGGGTGCGCCTCTTTCGGCCGTAATGCGAAGACACCAAAAACGTTACGCGTTTACCGGCTCCAGCAGGTTGGCCCACCGGCGCTCCTGTCGGCCCTGGTGAGCATTTTTGTTAAAGGCGTACCCGGTGATAAGAGGCAGCGCGAGAGTCGCCTCGCTGTAGACCATTTGCTCAAACGTGGTGTCCACTTTGCCCCACGAACTCGCTTCCTTCAGCGTGCTGGAGCTGAGCGCTCCGTCGCGAACGTCGGCCACGGTGATCTGGATGGCGTACTTGTGCATCGGGGCATCGCTGCCCAAAATGTCGGCCGCGACTACGATGTCCTGTGCAAAGTTCTTGGGAACTCCGCCGCCGATCATCAGTAGGCCGGTCGTTGGGTTGGCGATTTTCAGCTGGGTGATCTCGTAGAAATCCTTGGCTGAGTCGAGCGAAACCTTGGGCTTGTTCTGGCGGGCATGCTGATGCGCCACCAGGCCGAAGCCGGCGGAGCAGTCGCTGAATGCCGGGCAGAAGATCGGCACATCCTTCTCATAAGCAGCGAGAACGATGGAATCGACGCCACCCTTTGCCGGCGTCAGCCCTTCGGCCACCAGGTAAGCACCCATGGCGCGGATAAATTCGCGAGAGCTATAGGGGCGCGGGTCGAGCGAATTGGCAATCTTTTCAGTGGTTTCGTCGCAGAGGCGCAGTTCTTCTTCATCGATCAGCGTGTCATAAATGCGATCGATCATCAGCTCGCGCAGCGTTCCGTCTTCGGTCCCCTGTTTGTAGAGTTCATCGGCAATATAGTGCTTGTAGCCGAGAGCCTCAAAGAAATCCTGATCGACGATGTTGGCGCCGGTGGAGACGATGGCGTCCACCATGTTGTTTCGGATCAGGTCGACGAAGATCTGCTTCAGGCCGGCGCTGATCAGCGATCCGGCGAGG
Source organism: uncultured Acidobacteriaceae bacterium (assembly GCA_963725995.1). GTDB lineage: Bacteria > Acidobacteriota > Terriglobia > Terriglobales > Acidobacteriaceae > JANXZS01. The sequence goes on from CAVSAX010000026.1 coordinate 190,399, forward strand.
CACAGAATCACGCCGCAATCGTGATCGCGCAGCATGCGCTCGTAGATGGAGGCTGCCCGGTTCAAATCACGGGAACTATAGGCCATATGCTGCATGGCGTCGACCAGGGCTACGACGTTGTGCTGCTTGATGTCGTAGTGCTGGATGGGAGTTGTCAGGAGTTCTTTTTTCGTAGGCATGGCATCCATGAGAATACCAAACCCGGAATGTGCGAAGCCGCGCAAACTGTATGAATTTTGTGTTTCCGCGGCTTGCGACGTCGCAGCGGATACCATCACCGCAATCTCGCGGCAGAGTATTTATACTGCTTGCGATGACTCCCAAATTCCTGACCCTTCCGCGCCTCATGGCTGCCGTCATCCTGCTGCCTTTGCTTACAGTTCCGCCTTCTTCTGCCTGGGGCAACGATGGCCATCGGTTGGTGAATCGCCTGGCTATGGAAAAGCTTCCGGCAGAGATGCCCGCATTTCTGCACTCTCCGCAGGCTATTGATGAGATTGAATATCTCGGGCCTGAGCCGGACCGCTGGCGCTCGACTGCGGAACCGGAGCTGAACTCGGCGCAGGCACCCGAGCACTTTATCGACCTTGAACTCGCAGACCTGGTAGGTCAGTTGCCGCGAAAGAGATTTGAATACATCGCTGCGCTGGCCGTGGCCCAGGCGGCTCATCCGGAAGCGAATCTAAAGCCGGAGAAGGTAGGGCTGCAGCCTTACGTCACGATCGAAGTCTATGAGCGGTTGAAGGCCGCAATGCGCGAGTATCGCACTCTCTCCGATAACCACAAGGAAGTGATGCCGGTGGAGCAGGCGATCCTGTTCTACGCCGGGTGGCTGGGGCATTACGTAGCCGACGGAGCCATGCCGCTGCACGTCACCATTAACTACGATGGCTGGATCCTGGCCGCTAATCCCAATGGCTACACTACGCAGCACGGCATCCATTCGAAGTTCGAATCAGCATTCGTCGCCGCGAACATCAAGGAATCCGGAGTCGCGCCGATGGTCACAGCTCCACGTCTGCTCACCGATCCCTTCACGGATTACATCGCCTACCTGCGTCAGTCAGGCACGCAGATTGAGCGCTTGTACCACTTGGAGAAAGTGCATGGATTTGATGGAGCGGGAACTCAGGAGTCCCGCGACTTTACTGAGGCTCGGCTGGCGGCGGGCGCCAGTATGCTGCGCGACATGATCTACACGGCCTGGGTGCGCAGTGCTGATCCTGTCCCCGCCTGGCACGATCCGACGATCGCGCCCACAGCGGGCAGTGCCAACACTACTAAGTAAGCTCACGCAATCAGTCGTCGAGTTCGCTCAATTCGGTGGAGGGAACCGGAACCAGTTCCGCTTCCTTTTTCGCTTCCTGCAAGAACGTCATTTTGCGCAGCGGAATTCGCAGGATGAGAGTAAATAAGGCATGCGATTGGCGCAATAAGAGCCCACGCGACGATTGCGTGCCACTGCCACGTCCAGAGCTGTTGCGTCGCGCGCCAGGGCTTCTCCGCAAACATTAAGAGAAGTTGCGCAGGCGGGATGGTGAGGCTCTTCGAGTGGAAGAGCTTTCCGCCAAACCGGATCAGAGGGGATGAGGAACAGGAGTTGCAGCGGCAGCGCGCTCCAGTTTGCCAGCAGGATGGCCGGCAGATTTAGCCGCCACGTAACCGCAATGAGCGTGCACAGCAAAGTAGTGGTGCCCAACACCGGGAAGCAGCTGATGCAGAGACCAAGCGCTAAAGAGAGAGAGCCAGCAAATTCGGTGACACACCCTGCCGGGCGAGCTGGATCAGTGGAGTCGCAAACCGTTTGTAAAAGATACCTGCCACATCCAAGAGGATAGCTTAGGGGAGGGATCAGTCGGATTTACGGCCTTTTCACGGGGACACCCTTGCGAGCCTCGCTGGCAATTAGCTGCCGCTTGTGGACTTGTGAGAGCACCTGCTCGAGCGACCAGTCCAGAGAACTGGTGCCATCAACAATCAGGTCTGCATAAGCAGCCGATGGGCGCACGAACATCTCCGCCATGGGGCGTACCGTCGACGCATATTGAGCGGCCACCGATTCCGGTGAGCGTCCGCGCTCCCGCACATCGCGAGCCAGCCTGCGCTGATAGCAGACATCGTCGGGAGTATCGACATAGATGCTCAGCCCATAGAGAGAACGCAGCGCGTCATAGTGCAGCGCAAAAATGCCGTCGACAAAAATGAAGCGGCCCGGAGCGATGTATTCCGTCTGGTTGCACACCCGCGTATGGCTTTCGAAGTCATACAGAGGGCGCTCGATGCCGCGTCCCGACGCAAGCGTGGCGATGTGGCTCGTCAGCAGTTCAGCCTCCAGCATGCGGGGATGATCGAAATCCTGTTGGCAGCGCTCTTCAAGCGGCAGGTGGCCAAGATCGCGGTAGTAGTGGTCGAGCGGAAAATGCGTGCCATCGAGGCTTGCTGCGAGGGCGCGAGCGAGCGAGGTCTTGCCCGATCCGGAACATCCCACAATCCCTACAACGACAGGGCGGGGAATCAGCGCGTTGGACTCTGAATCGCTCATCGTGCGGATATCTGTATCTGTGGAACGAGATTCGCAAGCAGGTTGCCGAGACGCTCTTGTACGCGCACTCCCGTTTGCATCACTTCAGCGTGATCGATCTGCTGCTGCAGAATTCCCGCAGCCATATTGGTGACGCAGGAGATGCCCAGCACTTCCATCCCCATATGTCGTGCGACGATCACTTCATGCACCGTGGACATACCTACAAGATCCGCGCCCATGGTGCGAAACGCGCGAATCTCCGCCGGCGTTTCGTAGCTTGGTCCGGTCACGCAGATGTAGACACCCTCCGGCATGGTGAATCCAGCGCGCTCAGCCGTCGTCTTCGCAAGGTCGCGCAACCTGGATGAATATGCCTCGGTCATGTCAAAGAAGCGAGCGCCAAGCCGCGCATCATTCTTGCCAATCAGCGGGTTACTTCCTGTGAAGTTGATGTGGTCGGAAATAAGCACGAGCTGGCCCTGTTCGAAGGTTGCGCGGATACCACCGGCAGCATTTGTAACAATGACGGGTTCAATTCCGAGACGGCCAAGCACGCGCATCGGAAATGTCACTTCGTCCGGCGTGTAACCCTCGTATCCATGCACCCTGCCCTGCATCACCGCGACCGGAACACCAGCCAGGGTGCCGGTAATAAGCCTCCCGCTATGACCCTCAACCGTAGAACGCGGGAAGTGTGGAATCTCAGCGTAAGGTGTGGTGATTGGATTTTCGATGCGATCAGCAACTGCGCCAAGCCCAGAGCCGAGCACGATCGCGATCCGCGGCGTTATCCCGCCCCGCTTGCTCAAGAACTCCGCAGCTTCTGTGGCCCGCTCATAGATTCCGGTATTCACGCTAATCCCTTTCCCGCTTACCGCATCAGCACGCCAACGATCGACGCAGACATAAGATTTGCCATCGTACCGGCCAGCATTGCTCGCAGGCCCAGCTTCGCCAGTTCGTTCCGCCGCGTCGGCGCCAGCGCGCCTATGCCGCCTATCTGCATGCCGATGGAACTGAGATTTGCAAAGCCGCATAGCGCGAACGTCGCGATCGTGAAAGATCGAAAGTCCATGCTGGCTTTTTGCGCGCCGAGCATGGAGTAGGCGACGAGTTCGTTGATCACCATGCGGGTCCCGAGCAGGTTCCCCACCAGCCGTGCGTCGTGCCACGGTATGCCGATAAGCCATGCAATCGGCGCAAACAGAAAGCCGAGAATCTGGTTGAGCGAGGAAGGAAACGGAATGTGGTGCCAACCCAGCCAATTGTGTGCGCCGCCCAGTATTCCATTCGCGAGTGCCACCAGTGCAAGGAATGAGATCAGCATGATTGCAACATTGAAGGCCAGCTGACCCCCATCAATCGTGCCTCGCGCGATCGCGCCCAGCAGGTTTTCTTCCTTGTGCTCTTCACTCTTCGGTATCACTACGGTTCCGGCCGTTGCCGGCGTCTCCGTCTCCGGCACCAGCATCTTGGCCACGACGATGGTTCCGGGAGCAGTCATGATCACGGCTGCCAGCAGGTGCTGCGCTTCGATGCCATAGAGAATGTAAGCCGCCATAATTCCGCCGGAAACATGCGCCATGCCGCTGGTCATGATGGTCATCAATTCCGAAGTTGTAGCTCCCGGAAGAAATGGACGAATCGTGAGAGGAGCTTCAGTCTGGCCCATGAAAATGCTGGCTGCTACGTTCAAGCTCTCGGCTCCGCTTATCTTCATGGTGGCCTGCATCAGCCAGGCAAAAAAGCGAATCACAAGCTGCATCACTCCGATGTGATAGAGCAGCGCGAAGAAAGCGGAGATGAAAATAATAGTGGGCAAAACCTGGAAGGCAAAGATGAGTCCGAAGCTGGAGTGTTGTTTGCCAAGTTCGCCGAAGACCATCTCCGATCCGGCGAACGCGTAGGAAAGCAGATGATTGACTGCGCCGCCTGCCTTCGCCAGCAACAGGCGCCCGGTCTCAAAGCGCAGCACCAAAATTGCGAAAAAGATCTGCAGGCTCAGGCCCCATGCCACAGTCCGCCAGCGGATGGCGCGCCGGTTAGCGGAAAAAATCCACGCCAGCAGCAGCATGGAAAGCAGACCAAGAATCCCCGTAAATCTCCCCAACGTCTTCTCCCTTGATTGACGCGAATCCGGTCTAGCGGCGCTTCAAAAATTGTGCGGCGTTCCCGATGGTAATTATCCTACGAATTAGCGGCTTGGCTGTGTGATCTGCATCCTCAATCTTGATTGCCGAGCGCAATAATCGCTCCGGCTCTTCGAATTTCTGCTCACTCGCTGCAAACATTGTGCAAATGGCCTCTCCGGCACGGACCGCGCTTCCGCACTTTGCGTGGAAGCGGACTCCGGCGTGCGGGTCAACCACGTCGTCGGGAAGCTCGCGTCCGGCGCCCAGCCGTTGCACCGCCCAGCCCACTTGTGCACAATCCATCTCTGCGAGCACGCCGCTGCGGTCGGCCAGGAAGTCCTTGCGTGCACCCGCGGTATGAAACTCCGCGGCATGGTCAATAGCTCTGAGATCGCCGCCCTGCGCTTCCACCATTTTGCGAAACGACTGCAGTGCCGCCCCGCTGTTCAATAAATCCTCGGCAAGGGCACGGCCAGCTTCTGGAGAGTCCGCCTTGCCGCCGAGGTGCAGCACCCAACCGGCAAGCACCAGCGACAATTCGCGGAGATCCTCAGTCAGCAGATGGCGCTCTCCGCGAAGCATCGAAATACTCTCTTCTATCTCGATCCAATTGCCGGCGGTGCGGCCAAGCGGCTCCTCCATTGCGGAGAGAATCGCCACGGTGCGTGTCCCCGCGGCCTCACCGATCTGCACCATGAGCGCGGCCAGGTTCAATGAATCTTCCTCTTCCTTTATGAAGGCGCCCGAGCCGGTCTTGACGTCAAGCACCAGGGCGTTAAGGCCGGAAGCGAGCTTCTTGCTCATGATGGAGGCGCAAATGAGATGCGCGCTTTCTACCGTGGCGGTTCGATCGCGCAGCGCGTACAGTGCGCGGTCCGCGGGCACAAGATTCTGTGTCTGCCCGATAATGCTGGCCCCCACGCGCTCAATCACACTGCGAAATTCTTGCAGCGAGAGCTCCGTGCGATAGCCCGGAATACTCTCCACTTTGTCCAGCGTCCCGCCGGTATGCCCCAGCGCACGCCCGCTGATCATGGGCACTGCGAGCCCAGCGGCCGCGGCGATGGGGACCACGAGAAATGTTGTCTTGTCGCCGACGCCACCCGTTGAGTGCTTGTCAACGACATACTTGCCCAGCGTAGAGGTATCAAATACTTCGCCGGAAAAACGCATAGCCTCCGTCAGGAACCGGAGCTCGTCGAATGACAGACCGCGCAGCCACACGGCCATTAGCCATGCCGCGACCTGCTCCGGGGGCAGGCTCCCATCCGATGCGCCGCGAACAAGAAATTCCATCTCTGCGCGCGTGTGCTCCAGTCCGTCCCGCTTCCTGCGAATCAGTTCGACGACGTGCATTGGGCCCTACCTGCCAGTTTCTTTGCGTGTGGCTTCATCGCTTTAATCCGAAGGGGAAGGGAAGCAGATCTGCGAAGCGTCTGATCTCCAGCTTGTCGCCGAAGGGAAAGGCGATCCATGCATCGGGAGCAGCAAACTCGGCGAGCACTTGCCGGCACGCGCCACATGGAGCGGAAGGCGCGGAATTCAGATTCGCGACCGCGATGGCGCGGATACGGATCGCTGGGCCGAGTTCGCTTACCGCCCGCGCCACGGCGCTGCGCTCAGCACATAAGGTCAGTCCATAGGAGGCGTTCTCAATATTTGTGCCGGTCACAATGGAGCCATCCTTCAGCAGCAGCGCTGCCCCCACGCGAAAGCCGGAGTAGGGCGCATATGCATGCTGAGCGGCAGTTCTGGCAGCTTCGATCAGAAGCGTGGCCTGCTCCTGACCAGCGGAAATATCTTCAATTGTCATCGTGAATTGAGGCTACCGTCTGCGCTCTCGCCGTGCAAGCCGTTCGACCAGCCCGTAGAGTTTTGGCGCATCAAACTACATGTGCCCGGCAAAGCTGTGCGCGGGATATGCTCATTTGAGAGATCGATGGCGAAGCGCGGTGAAGTGAAGAAAACAGAGGAAGCAGATCCACTGACTCTCTTCCATCCGGTGACGGCGGAGTGGTTCCGTGCTGTCTTCGACCGACCCACCGCTCCCCAGCGGCTCGGGTGGCCCGCTATCGCCCGCGGAGAAAGCACGCTCATCCTTGCGCCCACGGGCACGGGCAAAACGCTCACTGCCTTTCTCTGGTGCCTGGATCGCCTGATGCTTCATCCCGCTGAATCTTCCGGCGAAGGCTGTCGAGTCATCTACATCAGCCCGCTGAAGGCGCTGGCCGTGGACGTGGAGCGAAACCTTCGCTCGCCACTCGCCGGAATCGCAAACATGGCCAGCCGCTCCGGAGTCGTCTTTCACGCGCCGGAGATCAGCGTGCGTACCGGCGATACGCCGCAGAAAGAACGCAGCCGTTTTCGACGCCACCCGGCGGAGATTCTCATCACTACGCCGGAATCACTTTACCTTCTGCTGACGTCCGACGCGGCGGCGAGCCTGCGCACCGTGGATACGGTAATCGTCGACGAGATCCACGCGCTCGTCCCCACCAAGCGCGGAGCCCACCTGGCTCTTTCGCTCGAACGCCTGCAGGCTATCTGTGGCGGCAGGCTGCAGCGCATCGGCCTCTCTGCAACACAGCGTCCGCTCGAGGAGGTTGCTCACTACCTCGCTGGTGCCGACGCTGCAACGGCAGAGGTGCCAGAGAACAATTCGCTCGCGCAATCCGCGGAACCTGAAGCTGGTCTTACCGCCGACACTGAATCGGATTCCGCTCCGGCCTATCGCCCCGTCACAATCGTGAATGCAAGCGAGCCCAAGAAACTGGTGTTGCGAATTGAAGTGCCGGTCGAGGATATGGCTCGCCTCGGCCAGGTGGAGGAGTTGCCAAGCGGGCCCGCATCGCAGGGGCCAAAGCGTACCTCCATTTGGAGCGCGATCCATCCGCGGTTGCTGGAGATAATTCGCTCACGCACCTCTACCATTCTCTTCGTAAACAGCAGGCGGATCGCCGAGAGGCTTGCCGGCGCCATCAATGAGCTGGCCGGAGAAACACTGGCACGCGCTCATCACGGTTCGCTCGCGGCCTCGCAGCGCTCGGAGATCGAAGAACTCCTGAAGGCCGGGAACATCCGTGCTCTCGTGGCCACGTCATCGCTCGAGCTCGGCATCGACATGGGCGCTGTGGACTTGGTGGTGCAAATTGAAGCGCCGCCCTCAGTCGCCAGCGGCATGCAGCGAATTGGCCGCGCGGGTCATCACGTGGGCGCTGCCAGCGAAGGCATCATCTTCCCTAAATATCGCGCCGATCTGGTCGCCTGTGCGGCCGTCACTCGCGCAATGCACGAAGGGCTGGTGGAGTCCACTCGCTTCCTGCGCAATCCGCTGGACGTGCTCGCGCAGCAGATCGTCGCCATCACCGCGCAGCCCCCCGCACGAACGTTGGCATTAGGAAGCAAGAACGAGGCCCACGGTGACGACGCAACTGAGGTAGGAGTCGACGAATTGTTCCGTCTCATCCGCAGCTCCGCTCCCTTCGCTTCGCTCAGCCGCACAGCGTTCTATGGCGTACTCGATCTGCTCGCGGGCCGCTATCCATCCGATGAATTTGCCGAACTGCGCCCCCGCATCACCTGGGATCGCAACCGCAATGCAATCACGCCGCGCCAGGGTGCGAAGAGTCTCGCGATACTGAATGGCGGAACAATTCCGGATCGAGGATTGTATGGAGTCTTCCTCTCTGGCGCCGACACGAAGCCCATCCGCGTGGGCGAGCTGGATGAGGAGATGGTCTTCGAGAGTCGCACCGGAGACACGTTTATTCTCGGCGCCTCCACCTGGCGAATCGACGAAATCACTCACGACCGCGTGCTTGTCTCGCCCGCACCGGGAGAGCCCGGCAAGATGCCGTTCTGGCATGGCGACACAGCGGGCCGTCCACTGGAGTTCGGGCGTCGCATTGGGCAATTGGTTCGCGAACTGCAGACAACTCCGCGCAACGCCGCTCTCAGTAGGCTTACGCGTGAGCATGATCTTGATCCTGCAGCGGCTGAAAATCTGTTGCGCTTTCTTGCAGACCAGGGGATCGCAACCACATTCGTCCCCGACGATCGCACCATCGTCATCGAGCGCTGTCGCGATGAACTTGGCGATTGGCGCGTCTGTATCCTCACGCCCTTCGGGAGCCGCATTCATGCCCCCTGGGCGATGGCAGTATCGGGAAAGATCCGCGCAGCGGGCGGCCCGGATGTAGAAGCGTTGTGGGGAGACGACGGTTTCGTTCTCCGATTTCCTGACAGCGACGACCGCTCCCGATCCCGATCAGTTTCTGCTGGATCCAGCGGAGGCAACGGAGCTGGTGCTGCGGCAACTCGGCTCGACCGCTCTGTTTGCTGCGAAGTTTCGCGAGGCTTCAGCCCGCGCCCTGCTCCTGCCACGGCGTCGAGCCCAGGGCCGCGCGCCGCTGTGGCAGCAGCGCAAGCGAGCCTACGATTTGCTCGCGGTTGCATCGCGCTATCCCTCCTTCCCCATGCTGCTCGAGGCGTATCGCGAGTGCATGCGCGATGTTTTCGACATGCCTGCGTTCGCCGAAACTCTGCGAGCCATCGCCGCGCGAAACATTCGCGTGCATGTGGCCGACACTCGCACACCGTCTCCCTTCGCGTCGTCGCTGCTCTTCAGCTATGTCGCGAACTACATCTACGACGGCGATGCTCCACTGGCTGAGCGCCGCGCGCAGGCACTTTCGATAGACCAGGATCAGCTACGCGAGCTGCTCGGTGATGCCGATCTGCGCGAGTTGCTTGATACTGATGCCATTGCGGAGGTGGAGGAACAATTGCAGTCGCTGACCGAGTCCATGCGTGCTCGCTCCGCTGATGGCTTGCACGATCTGGTGCTGCGTCTCGGTGATCTAACACGAGAAGAGATGGCGCGCCGCTCCGTGGACGCTGATCTGCTGAAGAACCTCGACCGATTGCTCCGCGTAAAGCGCCTGCTCGAAGTGAAGATTGCTGGCGAGAAGAGACTGATCGCTGTTGAGGACGGCGCACGGTACCGAGACGCACTCGGCGTTCCGCTGCCTCCGGGCATCCCGGCCGCGCTGCTGGCTCCCGTCGTGGCTCCGGTGCTGGAGCTGGTGCGGCGCTATGCTCGCACTCACGGGCCCTTCACTCTCGCGGAAATATCCGCGCGCTTCGGTCTCGACTCGGCACCAGTGGAGCGCGCACTGCGCGAGCTCATGTTGGATGGACGCATCGTTGAAGGCGGCTTCCGCCCCACAGGCGTGAATCGCGAATGGTGTGATGCCGAGGTGCTGCGTTCCATCCGGCGCAAGTCTCTCGCCCGCCTGCGCAAAGAAGTAGAGCCGGTGGAGCAGCACATGCTTGCGCGTCTCTTCACGCATTGGCAGGGAGTATTGCAGCCGCGCCGCGGTTTGGATGCGCTGCTCGATACCATCGAGAATTTGCAGGGCGCGCCTATTCCCGCATCCCTTCTCGAGTCGGCGATTCTTCCGTCGCGCCTCGCGAACTACTCTGCCGCCGATCTTGACACGCTCATCGCAGCGGGTGAAGTGGTGTGGTGCGGCTTCGATGCTCTTGGCGAGCGCGATGGGCGAATCTCACTCTACCTCGCTGATAACCTAGGCGAACTGCTGCCGCAAAAGATTTCCGCTGACGCGAACGCAGAACCGCCTACGGCCCGTGAGGTTGCCATCCTCGAAGCATTGCAGCGCGGCGGGGCACTTTTCTTCACGCAGATCCACGATGAAGTTGGCGGTGGTTATCCCGGAGAGACATTGGACGCGTTGTGGAGCCTGGTATGGCGCGGCCTCGTCAGCAACGACACATTCCATGCGCTGCGAGCCTATGTCTCAAGGCCCGCAGCATCGCGGCCCGCAAAGCGCCAGCACAATCTTCCCTCATTCCGCTCCCGCCGCACCACGCCGCCGAGCGCACAGGGTCGATGGACTCTTCTGCCGCTGCGCGAGCCCAACGACTCGTCGCAAACTGAGTGGAGCCACGCACTGGCGCTGCAACTTCTCAATCGCTACGGAATATTGACCCGCGAATCCGTTGCCGCGGAGAATCTGCCGGGCGGCTTCTCTGCCGTATACGACGTGCTCAAGGCTCTCGAAGAAAGTGGAAGGATTCGTCGAGGCTACTTTGTCGCAGGCCTGGGGGCCACGCAGTTCGCTCTGCCCGCCGCGGTTGATCTGCTGCGCTCCCTCAGAACTTCGCCGCAGCAGGAGAAGCCCGAGATGGTACAGATGGCAGCCACCGATCCCGCAAATCCATACGGCTCCGTTCTGCGCTGGCCTGCCGCAGTCGCCGCCGACGAGGGCGATGATCAGTCGCCCCGATCGTTGACGCGCAGTGTTGGCGCAAGCGTGATCCTGCGCAACGGCGAGATGATCGCCTATCTGCGGCGCAACAATCCCAACCTGCAGGTATTTCTGCCGGGGGAGGAGCCGGATCGAAGCAACGCGGCGCGTGACCTCGCTCATTTTCTGGCGCGAACCACACTGGCAGACATGCAGCGCCACGATGCTGATCGTCGCGGCGGATTGCTGCTATCAACAATTAATGGCCAGCCTGCTCATCTCCATTGGATGTCGCGAATACTGCTGGCCGCCGGGTTTCATGTCGCGCCGCTGGGCTTCACTCTCCGCCGCCCGCCGATGACGCCGTCTGCCGAAGAACGGGTCGCTCCTGAGGTGGAGTAACAAATGCCCGAGGGAGATACAATCTTTCGTTCGGCGCGGACGTTGCAGCGCGCACTCGCCGGTAAGAAGGTCGCCGCATTCGAGAGCGCGTATGCGCCCTTGGCCCGCGTGAATGATGACTCGCCCCTTGCCGGACGCATAGTTGAAAGAGTCGAGTCGCGCGGAAAGTGGCTGCTCATGCATTTCTCCGGGGATCTTATTCTCGTTACGCACATGCTCATGAGCGGAAGCTGGCATCTCTATCGCCGAGGCGAAAAGTGGCGACGCCCAAGCAGCAGCATGCGCATCGTTATCGCCGTGGACGACTTCGAAGCGGTAGCGTTTGACGTCCCGGTGGCTCGCTTCCACACTGCCGATTCGTTCGCGCGCCAAAGTGCAATACCGAAGCTAGGTCCTGATTTGCTCGGCGCCGAATTTCCCGCGAGTGATGCTGCCCGTCGATTGCAATCATATGCCGGCGAAGAAGTTGCCAATGCGCTTCTCAACCAGCAGGTTCTCGCGGGAATCGGCAACGTCTTCAAGTCCGAAATCTGCTTCGTCTGCGGCATCGATCCTTTCAGAATTGTGTCAACGTTGAGCGACGCCGAGGCGCAAAGCCTGGTGGACTCCGCGCGCAGGTTGATGCAGGCCAACGTTGCGGAGAATGCCTCGGGAAGTATTACGACTTACTCTGGTGCGCGCCGAACTACGGGCGCAGATAATCCCGGCGCGAGGCTGTGGGTTTACAGGAGGCAGGCAAAGCCTTGCCGCCGATGCGGATCAGCCATCCTGATGCGCAAGCAGGGAAGTGGCGCGCGATCGACCTACTGGTGTCCTACGTGCCAGCAATAACTCCACTCTAAAAAGTGTTGGATTTCGCCGCCCACGGCGGACGCTACTTCTGAACAGGCGGAGGAACAGGAGGCTTTTTGTCGTCGTCCGACTTCAACGCGCCAAAGACCTTTCCAAAGAAGCCCTTCTTCTTTTTCGTTTGGTCGGCCGCGTTCTCGGGGGAGCCTGGCGCAGGTGCCGGACTGCCCGGAGTTGAAGTCGCTTGTGCGGGCGGCAACGCGGCGGGCTGTCCATTCACCGTGTTCGGAGGAGCCGGCTTCTCGCCCAGCCCGAACAACTTCTGGAACAGGCTGCGTTGATCGCCGTTGGAGTGATCGCAGGTATCGGTTGGCGCAGTGCCATCGAGGAACGCAACGTTGTAGCTGTCGTGGGCAGGAGTCGTTCGACAACAGGTTGGTGGCCTTGTCGATCCTCACCTGCATGATGCCGGCCGGCGCAGTAAAGTCGTGCGTGTCAGAGTACTGCGGCAGCTTCACCGCACGCTTCATGAACTCCGCCCAGATGGGCGCCGCAGCAACCGTGCCGGTCAAGCTTGATGTCGGTGTAGTCGTCGTTGCCCACCCACACAATGCAGATCAGGTTGCTGGTGAAGCCTGCGAACCACGCGTCGTGGCTGGTGCCCGTCTTGCCCGCCGCGGGAGCGTTGAATCCGCGCCGCCGCACTTCGAAACCTGTCCCCGCAGTTGACGCACGTTCTCCATCAGGCTCGTGGTCAGGTAGGCAACTCGCGGATCAAGTATCTGGCTTGGAGTCCGGGCGTGTAGTCGCGTCATGACGTCGCCCGATGGCGATGCGCACGCTGGCCAGCATCCATGGGTCGATCTGCACTCCACCATTCGCAAAGACGGTATAGGCGCCGGCCATGTCGAGTGGCGTCGCGTCGTACGCACCCAGAGCGACAGAAGGCGTCCCACGCGCGCTCTTGACGCCGGCATCGCGGGCCAGCGACGCGACGCGTCGAAACCCACCATGCTCTGCCAAAGCAATGGTCGCGTTGTTCAGCGAGTACATGCAGCGCATAGCGCGCCGTCACCTGATCGTGATAGTCGTGGAAATTGCGCGGCGTGTACTCCTGATCAGTGCCCGACATTGTAGGTCGCCTGCTGGTCGTTCAACATGGTGACCGGCGAAAACACAGCCTCCTGACCTTGCAGTTGCGCTCCCGACAAGCTCGAGTTGAACGCCGCCGCGTACACAAAGGGCTTGAAGATCGATCCCGTAGGCCGCTTCGCATACAGCGTGATTCAACTGGCTCACACCGTAGTTGCGTCCGCCCACCAGGGCCAGCACCTGCCCGGTGTGAGGATTCAGCGCTATCAGCGCGACCTGCGGATATGTAATCGTCCCGGTCGTGCTCACCGTCCCGTCTTTGGCTTTCTTCGTGTGCAGCTTCTCCACCTGCTCGTCGACAATGTTCATACCGGTGTCCACCGCTGCAGAAGCGACGCGTTGCAGGTCGGGATCGAGCGATGGTGTAGATGCGCAGTCCTTCGCGGTTGAAGTCGCGCTCGCCGATCTTCTGCAGCAGCTGATCGTGAACCAGGTCGACGAAGTAAGGCGCCTCGCTGGCGTCTACGCTCATCGGTGCAAGATGCAGCGGAGTAGCCTTGGCGCGCTCGGCCTGTTGACTTGGTAATCGCTCCCGTCTCCACCATCGAGTCCAGCACCAGGTTGCGCCGTTCCATGGCGCGCTCGGGATGCCGGTACGGATTCAGCCGACTCGGGCCCTGGATCATGCCCGCCAGCAGCGCGCATTCCGGCAGATTCAGCTGGCGCACGTCCTTGCCGAAATAGGCCTGCGCCGCCTCGCCGAATCCGTTGATCGCAAAGCTGCCGCGCTGCCCGAGGTTGATCTGGTTGGCGTACATGCTCGAAGATCTGCTTCTTGTTGAAGCGATGCTCAAGCTGAAACGTAATCGACAATCTCGATGATCTTCCGCTTCAGGCTCTTCTCCGGCGTTAGAAAGAAGCCACGCGCGAGTTGCATCGTCAGCGTAGACCCGCCCTGCGCCTTCTGCCCGGAGCGAACATCCTTGAACATGGCCATCATCAGGCGGTAGTAGTTCACGCCGCCATGTTCAAAAAACCGCCGGTCCTCAATAGCCAGCACGGCCTGCACAAGATTCTTGGGAATCTCGTCGTACGTAATCACTCGCCGCTTCGTCCGGTTCTCGCCTTCTGAGAGGCCAGTGATCAGCAGCGGCTCCAGTTCATAAGCCGCGAGTGCCTGCCCCTGGTCCCCGCTGATCTGCGCCACTACTCCGTTCGCAACATTGATCGTTGCGCCATCCTGCGAGTGATACGACTGCGGACCCGGATGAATATAAATACTGTTCGTACGCTCCTCGTAGGTCCCCATCTGCGAGGCGCTCGCAATCCCCGCGCCGCTATACCCTGCCTGGCGCAATTCCTGGGCCAGCGCATCCACTGTCAGCTTTTGTCCGGGACGAACCTCGCGCGGTGCCGCATAGATCTTTGCAGTGCTGGCAAAGAGCGGCTGCGTCAGCCGCTTGTCCACGATCTGTTCGTAGCGGTGGTAGTAAAACGCAGCAATGCCCATCACCACCAGCACTACGACTACCACGCTGGCCGCTACGGCCTTTAGAACCGTCTTACCGGTTTTGCTGGCAAAAAAACTTCGCGCAGAATGCGTGGGACGTCCGAGTTTGATTCTCACTGCCAAGTCTTGTCTTCCACCTTCCTACTCCGTTGGACCCTCTCTCTGAGCGGCCCGTGAGCAGGTTTAGAACTATTGAGCTTACGTGCTTTAGATGCGCGGATCGCCCTCCTGAAAGAGCGCGTCCGTGCGCAAAATATTGCCTATCCAGCTACTCCCTTGATCGCTTCCATGACACCCGCAAAATCCACGTCCTGGCTGCTCGAAGTCGCTCGCGTCACCAACTCCACCTTGCCGTCCACCGCCTTCTTGCCCACGTTTACACGATGGGGAATGCCAACCAGGTCGGCGTCCTTGAACTTCACTCCGGCACGCTCGTCACGGTCGTCCAGCAGCACATCCAGACCGGCCGCTTCCAGATCGGCTGCAATCTTCTCGCCCACCGCCACCAAGTTGGCGTCGGTGGTATTCGTCACCGTCACCACAACGTCAAAGGGAGCAATCGACTGCGGAAGCCAGAAGCCCTTGTCGTCATGGAACTGCTCCACGGCGGACGTCAAAATACGCTCGATACCGATGCCGTAGCTGCCCATGATCGGCCTGACTTCCTTGCCGTTCGAGTCCAGCACACTCGCGCCCATGCTCTCGGAGTATTTGTAGCCCAGCTTGAAGATGTGGCCGATCTCAACCGCTTTGCCCACCACCAGCTTGCCGCCATCGCAGTGCGGGCATCCCTCGCCCTCGGCCGCGTTGCGCACATCCGCAGTCACGGTCGCCGTAAAGTCGCGTCCCGGAGTCACATTCCGCAGGTGGTACTCCTCTTTGTTCGCCCCCGCAATCAGGTTCGTCCGACCTGCAAGCGCAGAATCCAGAATCACCGCAACGCCTTCTGCACCAATCTTTGCGGCCACCTTCAGCCCGAGCGGTCCCAGGTAACCTGCCGCCGATCCAAAGACCTGCAGAATCTCCTCATCATGCATCGGCCGCAATTCGGGCGCACCGACAGTGGCGTTCAGCTTCGCCTCGTTTACCAGGTGATCGCCGCGCAGGAAGACCACCACCGGGACCAGCTTCGACGCCCCGTTCTTGTCGGCGGGGAAATCAGCCATGTAGGCCATCGTCTTCATCTGCTGATCTTGCTGCACCTTCAGAAAGGCAGCCACATCCTCAATTGTCTTCTGCCCGGGCGTATGCACCAGTTCCGGCTTGCCGTCCCCGCTCGCCTCCAGATCCGCAACCGGGGGCAGCTTCGACGTCGCCTTCTCCATGTTCGCCGCGTAGCCGCACAGGGGACAGCTGGCGATCAGGTCCTCGCCCGCCTCGGTGTACACCATGAACTCCTGAGACTGCGAGCCGCCCATCGCTCCCGAATCCGCCTCGACAGCCACAAACGGTATCCCGCAGCGGTTGAAGATCCGCCGGTAGGTGGCATCGTGCAGGTCAAAGCTCTTGTCTAGCCCCGCCTCGTCGATGTCGAACGAATAAGCGTCCTTCATAATGAACTGCCGGACCCGGAGCAGGCCCGACTTGGGGCGCGGCTCATCGCGAAACTTCGTCTGGATCTGGTACCAGATCTGCGGCAGCTGCTTGTAGCTGCGCAGCTCCTTCCGGGCAATGTCCGTCATCACCTCTTCGTGGGTCATCCCCAGGCACAAGTCCGCGCCCTTGCGGTCCTTCAGCCGGAACATGTTTTCTCCCATGCCCGTCCAGCGCCCGCTGGCTTCCCATATCTCCCGTGGATTCAGCGCCGGAAGCAGGAACTCCTGCCCGATCTTGTCCATCTCCTCGCGCACAATGCCGACGATCTTGTTGATCGATCGCTGCCCCAGGAAAAGGTAGGAGTAAATGCCCGCGCCTAGCTGCCGAATGTAGCCCGAGCGCAGCAGGAACTTATGGCTTGCGACTTCGGCATCCGCCGGAGCCTCGCGAAGTGTGGGAATGAACAGCTTGGACCAGCGTTGCATGCTTTCTATGTGCTTTCTCGCCCGCGTTCTCTCGCCTTCCGAGCCGCGCGCCTGTGATAAGTGCAATGTTGCAGCAAAACATCCATTCTAAACGTTTACGAAGATGCGCCGCTCAGCGTTCCCGGCATTTGCGCTCTGCCGTCCAATGCCGCCTTCGACCAGAGAATGGGATCCCCTTCGCAACCAACGCGTAACCACCGCATATTCACGCAGCATTAACCAAATCCACCCGTTTCATTCCCTAGACTAGAGCGCTATGATCACTGACGGCCCTCTGGCTATTGTGCGGGACGACGGCAAAGCTCCGGGTACTCGAATCATCCGGCTCACCGGACCCCTTACCCTCAACAACGTCTTCGGCTTCCAGGGCGCTCTGCGCTTCGGCGAGGCACCGCAGACCATCCTCGACCTAAGCGGCGTTCCTTACATGGATTCGGCTGGAATGGGAGCAGTGATCAATTATTTCGTCCATTGCCAGAAAGAGAACCGCAAGTTCATCGTGGCTGGCGTAAGCCTGCGCGTGAATGAGCTCTTCAAACTTACCAAGGTGGATAAACTCATCCCCGCAGCCGACACCGTGGAAGACGCGGAAGCCCGCCTCCAATAGGCGGCTAATTGCCGGGTCTACATCAGCTCGGTGCCCCACAAATCGTGCAGGTGAAGAACCCCTTCCACCGCGCCCGCCGCGTCCACAACGACCAGTGCGGTGATCTTTTTTCCCTCCATCACGCTCAGTGCGCGGACGGCCAGTTCCTCCGCCACGATTGTCTTGGGAGTGGCGTTCATCGCCTCTCCAGCGGTCCGGTCGAGGGCCCTCGGCCCCTCGCGCTCCAGCAGGCGCCGCAGATCCCCGTCGCTGATGATGCCCACCAGCTTCGATCCTTCCTGTACTGTGGCCAATCCCAGCCCCTTGCGCGACATTTCGTAGATCACTTCGCTCATCGGCGTCGCGCGTTCCACCCTCGGAACCGCCTCGCCGGAGTGCATCAGCTGCCTCACACGCGCTAATTTCTTGCCCAGCTTGCCGCCCGGGTGCAGATCGGCGAAGTCCTCTGCTTTGAATCCCTTACGCAGTGAAACGGCTATTGCCAGCGCGTCCCCCAGGGCCAGCATCGCGGTGGTTGAGGCGGTCGGCGCAAGTCCTAATCCGCACGCTTCCTTCTCCACGGAGCAGTCCAGCGCCACATCGCTTGCCTGCGCCAGCGTCGACGCCATGTTGCAGCAGAAGGTCACCAGGCCATCGCCCAGCCGCTTCAGGGTCGCCAACAGTCGCAGAATCTCTTCCGTCTCGCCGCTGGCCGAAAGCGCAATTACCACGTCGCCCTGCGTCAACATCCCCAGGTCGCCGTGTACCGCCTCAGCCGGATGGAGAAAGAGCGCTGGCGAGCCGGTCGAACTCAGCGTGGCGGCAATCTTCTGGGCCACAATGCCGCTCTTGCCCATGCCCGTCACTACTACGCGGCCCCGCTCCTCGCCGCAGCGCAATACCAGTTCCACGGCGCGGTCAAAGTCGGCCGCCATCGGGCCATCCAGCCTCGCGGCCAGCGCCATCAGCGCTTCCGCCTCGGTCCGCACCATCGAGGCCGGCGTATATTCGTTCATTCTTGCTCCCCGTTCTCCAAAGCAATTGATGGTATCAGAGCACTCCCGCTTCACCGTCAGTGCTCAGGGATCGTCTAAGCTCCATTAGAATAGATCCAGCGTCGCACTCCGTCCCCACGATTGCGACTCTGCACCAACGGCTTAAGGAAGGTCACGCTCAGGTGAAACGCAATTCTCTTGTTCTGCTTCTCATTCTGTCTTCGCTCGCTCTCATGTTCTGGGCAGGATGGGCCAACTTCGAAAGTCGCCGCCAGCAGGCCGAAAGATTGCGTGCCCAGCACGTGACGCTGCAGGCGCAAGCAGCCGAAACCTTCGTCTCACCGCTCCAGGGCAAGCCTGCACCGGCTTTCACCCTGAACGACCTGAGCGGCAAAAAGGTCTCGCTCGCGGATTATCGCGGCAAAGCCGTCCTGCTCAACTTCTGGGCTACCTGGTGCGCTCCCTGCAAGGTGGAGATCCCCTGGTTCATCAAGCTGCGCGAACAGTACGCATCCCAGGGCTTTGAGATTCTCGGCGTCTCCAGCGACGATCTCGACAAGGACGATAAGGCCAAGCTATTCACCGAAAAGGCTGAGATAGCCAAGTTCGTGGAACAGCAGAAGATGACCTATCCGGTGCTGCTCGACGCAGACGCCATCAGCAATCCCTATGGCGGAGTGGATTCGCTGCCTACCTCGTTCTTCATCGACCGCAACGGCACCGTTGTGGCGCAAACCGTGGGCCTGGCCCCGCGTGATGAGATCGAGGCCGATATCCGCAAGGCTCTGGCAGGAGGCCAGTAGATGAAAGCACGCCTGCTGCTTGCCGCCGCGTCTGCCCTCTGCCTCATGCTGACCGCGCACGCGCAGTTCCCCCCGCAGAGAATCCCGCGCAATCCAGCTCGCACCGCGCAGACTCGGTACAGTTCCTGTTCCCCGATCAGATCTCGATTCCTGCGAAAAAGCCGAACACCATAGAGCTGCACTTTCGCGTGGCCAGCGGCCTGCACATCAACTCCCACACGCCGCACTCCAAGCTGCTGATCGCAACGAATCTCATCGTGCCGGAGGCCGCCGGCATGACCGTCAGTACCGTGGATTTCCCCGCCGGTGCCGACTACAGCTTCGCCTTCTCGCCGAATGAAAAGCTCAGCGTCTATGCAGGAGAATTTGTGCTCAAGGCCACCATCGAGGCCCAACCCGGCCAGCACCTCATGCAGGCCATCCTCCGCTACCAGGCCTGCGACTCCAACTCCTGCTACCCCCCCAAGACCATCCCCGTAGCAATGAACATCACCGCGAAGTAGCCTCTACGTAGTCGCAATCTGCCTGGCATTCGCCAGCCTGCGCACCACGCGTTCCTTCCCCAGCACCACCATCACTGCAAATAAACTGGGAGCCACGCCCTGACCCGTGAGCGCCACGCGCGAGCCGTTGATCAGCGCTCCGGCCTTCATGCCCTTCTCTTCAGCAAATGCCCGCAGCACCGCCTCGGTAGACGCCTCAGTGAACTCTGCCGCAGCCTCGTATCTCGCCCCCAACTCCACCAGCAAATCCCGCAGCGAATCTTCCTTGAAGAATTTCGTAACAGCAGCAGTATCAAATTCAAACTCGTCGCTGAAGTAAGCCTTGAATGCCTCTGCGAAATCCTTCAAATTTCGCGCCCGCGGCTTCAGCAGCTCAATAGCATCACCAATCTCCAGCGGGCTGCGCACTGGCTTCAATCCCGCCTTCTCCCACTCCTCCTCGATCAGCGGCAGCAGCTTCTCCACCATGTAAGCGCGGATGTACTCCGTGTTGAACCACGCCAGCTTGTCGTTGTCGAACACCGCGTTCGACTTCGAAATCCCCTCCAGCGAAAACAGCCGTATCAGCTCGTCCGACCCAAAGATCTCGCGGTCCTTGCCGGCAGCATCCTTGCCCGCTGCACCCGGCGACCATCCCAGCAGCGAAAGAAAATTCCGGAACGCCTCGGGCACAATCCCCAGTTCCTTGTACGAGATCACGCTGGTGGCGCCGTGACGTTTCGACAGCCGCGTTTTGTCCGGCCCCAGGATCAGCGGCACATGTGCAAAGATAGGCAACTCCGCGCCCAGCGCACGATACTGCAGCACCTGCTTCGGAGTGTTCGAGATATGATCGGCGCCGCGAATAATATGCGTCAGCCGCATATCCAGATCATCCGCCACCACGCTCAAATGATACGTCGGAATCCCATCCGAGCGCAGCAGAACGAAATCCTCCAGCTCCGAGTTCTGAAACTCGACCTTGCCGAAGACCGCATCATCAAAGCTCGTCACCCCACCTTGCGGCACCGCGAAGCGCACCGCGCACGGCTCGCCATCCTGCCTGCGGCTCAGCGCCTGTTCTCTCGCAATCTTCCTGCAGCGTCCGTCGTACATCGGAGGCCGTCCAGCCTTGGTCGCATCCGCACGCCGCTGCTCCAACTCCTCTTTCGTGCAGAAGCAGTAGTAAGCATGGCCGCTTGCCAGCAGTTTCGCCGCCGTCTCGGTGTAGAGGCTCAGCCGCTTCGATTGATAGAACGGGCCCTCGTCCCAGTCCAGTCCCAGCCAGCGCATGCCCACAAGGATGCCTTCAACCATCTCTTCTGAGGAGCGCTCGAAATCCGTGTCCTCAATGCGCAAAATAAGCGTGCCGCCCGTATGCCGCGCAAAGAGCCAGTTGAAGAGAGCTGTACGAGCGCCGCCAACATGCAGGTAGCCTGTGGGAGAAGGCGCAAAACGAACGCGGGGTGTCTGTAAAGTGTCTGCCATTTTGATATCGGATTAACTCGATGCTAGCACCTTCGCCACACCGCCTCCAGTGTTCAAAGGAAGCAGCGCGTTACTGCAGCGGGATGCCGTTCAGCTTGCTCAGCCTGCCGACGGGATACAGCCCGATCTTTGCATCGCGCCACTGTGAGCGGTCGTAAAAGAACTCCAGCCGAGCCGACGGGTTGGCTGCGAATCGCGGATCGGTCGCCACCTTGCGCTCGAACTCCGCCTTCAACTTTGGATCCTTCGCCATCATCTCGCGTGCCAGTTTTTCCAGCACGTAAGCCTCGCCGTATTCCTTCTGCTCAAAAATCGGATCGAAGAATCCCCATGCCACCGCCGAATCCGGCCCGCCCGGCTCCAGCCACTGTAGCGCCACCTTCGACAAGCGCTGATCCAGCTTTACCACCGCTGATCCTGCGGGATATGTAACCGTGTCTGTTACTAATGTGCATTGCCCGAATTGTCCCGGCCTGCCATGCGCTCCCTCGCCCGCAAATACAGGGTGCCGGCCCTCAAAAGGATTCGCCTGCCACTCCATGCCGCTGCAGCGATATGTCTCCACCATCCCCGTCCACGCCGCTGTCGTTCGCTCCATCTCAACCTGGTGCGCATTCAACACGTCAATCACGCTCGTCCACTGCGGCGGAATGATGTAAGCCGCCGGCGGCACCGTCGAGACCAGCACCTTGGCGCCCGTCTGCAGCGGCAGCGACACATTCCAAGGCTCGCGCGAATACTCCACCCACATCGCACCCGACACCGGGCTCAACTCCCGCTTCGCCTTGTAGCCCCGATACAGAAATGGTGTAGTCTCGCCACTCCAGCCAATCGTCAGCGGAAATGCCTGGTTGCCGAGCGGGTGCGCGCCCAGCCTTGCGGCATCTTCATCGGCCTCGCGATTCATTTTGATCAACTCGTCCGCGTCGCGATTCACCAGCGCCATCAAGCCGCGCAGCACTTCGTAGTTGCCCGTCACCCGCGTCTTGTAGTCCTTCAGCATGTGCATCTCTACCAGCATGCCCGGACGATTCTCAAGAATCACATATCCCGTCGAAAAGCGCGGGGGATTGTCGCTGAAAGATAGCCCTCGCGCCGCATCGCTATCATCGTTCAGGTTGATGTAGATGGGAGCAGCAAGGTGCCCCGCATCGTTCACAGCCTTCTCCAGTGCGGGCGTCACCGCCTCGGTGATCCAGTGCGCAGTCGCGGGCGCAACATCGGGTCCATGATCAAGAATGAAGGTCACGTCGTACTGATAATCCGCGCCGTCCGTGACGTGGTCATCCACAAAAAAATCTGGCAGCCAGTGATGGAACATCTTCAGAAACGCGCGCGTCTCAGGTGCGTCTGCCTTCATGTAGTCGCGGTTCAGATTGATGTTCGCGCCGTTGGCGCGCCAGCCCATCTCCTCCGGGCCATTCTGGTTGATGCGGTTATATTTCGACCTGCGCTCGTGACCATCGGCGTTGTAGATCGGGATAAAAACAAAAACGGCGCGCTCCAGCAGTGCAGCCTGCGATCGCGTAATCACCATCTCCCGCAGCAGCGCGAGGCAACTATCCTTGCCATCCATTTCGCCCGCGTGGATCGAGTTTTGCACCAGCACAATGGGGCGATTCGCAACATGCAGCTTATCGGGATCAAAAACACCATCGCGGGAAGCAATCACGATATTCAGATCGCGGCCTTCCCCGGTCTTACCAAAGCTCTCGATGCGCACCTGCCCGGGCGCAGCCTCCACCACTCGCTTCAGATATGCTATCGTCTCGTCGTAGGTGGGAGTCGTACGATAGTCGCTCTGCTCAGCGGGCGTTTGCCAGCTTTCTTTTTCCTGTGCTGCCAGCGGCAAGGCCAGCGCGCACAGCACTACGAATGGGGCTGCCAGCAGGCAGGCAGTCCTCAGGCTGGTTGTTTTACCTGTCACGTCTCTTCGTCCGGCTCTCTGTCTTAAGTAATGTCGTCGGTGTCAAAGGCCGGGAGCACAACTCTGCTTCTCGGCTGCACTCCGTGCACCTGGCTCAGCAGGTTCTCCACCACGTCTTCCAATTGCATCTGGCTCTCAATCACGGCGCTCATGCTCTTCAGCTTTTGCGGGTCCTGCACCTTTTCCAGCAGCACCACTGCATGCGCCTGCGCCACGTGATCTTGGTTCAGGCCCTCGGGCGTCTTGGCTTTTATGCTCACTGCACCCGGCTCCAGATCCATTAGTTCTGCCACACGCTCGCGCATCTCGCCCGCAATCGGAGAAATCTTTGGCGCGGCCAGCACCAGCGTCGTATCCACATTCACGATGCTGTAACCGGCGTTCTGAATCTCTTCGAGCGCCAGGTTCAGAAAGATCGCGGAGTCGGCATTCTTCCAGCGCGGATCGCCCGGCGGAAAGAAACTCCCAATATCACCGGCGGAAACCGCGCCCAGCAGTGCATCTGTGATGGCGTGCAGCAGCACGTCGCCATCGGAGTGGCCGGCCAGCCCCTCCGGGTGCTCCAGCGTCATCCCGCCAATGCGCAGCGGCACCCCTGCTTTGAATGCATGCGAATCCCAACCGAATCCAACTCTGATGCTCATGGTGAACCTCTCCGCGCCGTGGTGCCGTATGGCGGTCCGGTCTTAGACTTTCTCCCGCACCGTCGTGGTGGCCTGTCGCGATGCGCGCTGCTTCAGGTAGAACTCAGCAAGCTCCAGGTCCGAGGGCTGGGTGATCTTTATGTTGCTGGCTGAGCCCATTACGACGAACACGCTCGCGCCCGAGCGCTCCACCAGGGAAGATTCGTCCGTGCCCAGAAATCCATCTGCCTCGGCTTCAGCAAAGGCCGTCTTCAGCAGGCCACAACGAAATCCCTGCGGCGTCTGTGCCTGCACAATTCTCTCCCGCGGAATCGTACTGGAAATAATCGCTCCATCCGCAGTTCTCTCTACCTGCTTTATCGTGTCCACGGCCGGCACTCCTACAATCGCCGCGCCATGCTTCTCTACTGCTTCAATTGTGCGCTCAATAATCGAGGGTTCAATCAGCGGCCGAACGGAATCATGCACCAGTACGATGTCGTCCTCATCGCAATCCAGCGCATGCAGCGCGTGACTCACCGATTCCTGACGGCTGTCCCCGCCTTCCACCACGTGGACCTTGCCTTCGAATCCATGATCGTCAATCTGGCCCTGCAGCCGCTCCATCTCCGTCTTCCGCACGGCCACAAAGATGCCGCTCACTTGGCTGACTGAAGCAAAGGCAAGCAAAGTGTGGACGAGGATCGGGATGCCGTTCAATTCGAGAAATTGCTTGGGCGCGGGGGGAGCAGTGTGCGCCGCCGCCATCCTCGTCCCGATTCCCGCTGCCGGTAATATGACGAATACACGCATAAAAAGAGGAGTATACAGGACTTGCGCGCTTACCCTTGCTCTTTCCGTCCGGCTTCCGGCAAGTGCGGAATTTCTCGACTGCGATCCAGCCGATAAATCACCGCTGGGTCTGGCGGCAGCGCATGCCGCCCGCGAGTCGAATTCTTCTCTGCCCGGCTACTCCTCGTCTGCCTCAATGCGGAACAACTCGTTCGTCGCGCGAAAACCGTTGCCCTCGTAGAGCGGGCGGGCGTCGTCGGTGGAGTGCAGCGCAACCACGCGAATTTGACGGCTGCGCGCCTCCCCCAGCACCATTTCAATCAGGTTGCTGGCCAGCCTGCGGTGACGGTACTCCGGCTCAACATAAAGATTCAACAGGTACCCGCGATAGCGCTGCCGGGGATCGATCGGATGCGGCGGCCAGTCCAGGATCAGTAATCCCACTCCGGCGATCACCCGGTCCTTGTCGGTCGTCAGCCAGCCCAGGTACTTGCCCTTCTCCATCATCTCTGCGACCCACGGCGTAAAGTGTTCCGCCATCAATTCCAGGCAGCCATCATCCTGTCGGCCTGCCTCCACATACATCTGCTTGCGGTGGTGCGTAATGATGTCTGCGTCCGAAGCTTTTGCCGCCCTGGTATCCATTCGGCCCTCCGCCGTGCCCGCAAGTATAAGACAAACCGCCCACTCGCCGCCGCCCACACCGTGCCGGCACCGCTAAGATAGGAATCATGCCGCGCTCCTCTGCGTTGCCGCTGAACGAAGCTCTCTTCCGCCCCGGAACGCGGGTGGCTCTGGCCGTCTCCGGCGGCGCAGACTCCGTGGCGCTGCTCCTGGCAATGTCCGAGCGGGCATCCGCCCTGGGAGTGGTCCTCTCCGTGGCCCACGTCAATCACGGGCTGCGTGGGGCCGACGCGGATGCCGATGAAGCTTTTGTCCGAGACCTGGCCGCCGCCCGCAACCTGGAGTTCTTTCTCCACCGCTGCGACACCCGGGCCGCCGCCGCCCACAATAAGGAAGGAATCGAAGAGGCCGCGCGGAATCTGCGCTATGCCTTCTTCCGTTCGCTCGTGGCGACCGGAAAAGTGGACGCCGTTTCAACCGCCCACACCCTGAACGACCAGGCCGAAACCGTGCTGTTGAAGCTTCTGCGCGGAGCCTGGACCGAGGGGCTGGGCGGAATTCATCCCATTTACGAGATCCCCGGTGGCAGAATTCTCCGCCCCCTGCTCGCCGTCCAGCGCAGCGAAATCGAGTCCTACCTCGTCAAAAACGATCAAAAATGGTACTTAGATCACACAAATTCCGACACCACTTTCACCCGTAACCGCCTGCGCCATCAGCTACTTCCATCTCTAGCCTCCTACAACCCCCGCATTTTCAAGCACCTGGCCACCCTCTCCACCCTGGCCCGCGACGAGGAGGATTATTGGCAGAGCGAGTTGGGTAAGTTGCTGCCATCATTGTTGTTGCCGGGGCGTCCGGTGCGGGGAGGGGGTCGGGCCAGCAGCACTTTACCCGGAGAGGCTTCGCTTTCGATTGAGGTGGAACGCCTTCGGCCTCTGCATCCCGCTCTGCGCCGGAGGATATTGCGAGGAGCTTTAATGCAATTGAATCAGTCAGTTGGCTTTGATGCCGTCGAAGATTTGCTGGCACTCTGCGGCTTCTCGGAGGCGGTTAACCCCCCTAAACGGCTGGATCTTCCAGGGGGAGTTCGCGCTGAAAGAACCCCGCGTGAGCTACGTCTGCAGCGGCTTCCGGAGGCCTTCGAAGAGCCACCAGAATACTCACTTTTGGTGCCGGGAGAGGCAGTTGCGAGCGGTTTTGGCCTCATTTTTCACGCTTCCTGCGGTGCTTCCGGCAACCATCCTCCGGCGACCATACGAACTCCTCAAAACGGAGATCGAGTCAGGCTGAGACACGCCGGTGGATCCAAGAGGCTGAAGGAGGTATTCGAGCGGATGCGCGTCGTCGGCCCCGACCGGGAAGCCTGGCCGCTGGTTGAGTGGCAGGGGGAAGTCGTTTGGATGCGGGGCGTCGAGTTGGAATCCGAGCTAGCCGCCTCTGCGGGGCTGGAAATCACGGCTTTGCCCCTCGCAAATCTACCTGCGAAATGAGCCATTCCGGACACCTATTGCGTCTTAAACTTTGGCAGGTGTATCCCGTTTTGGGGCTACACAGAATGGTTGATGGGTGATTGCACCCTGTGCAGGTTAGAATTGTGATTACCAGATTGCGGGCCTTGCCTGGGCGACGATGTGCGCCAGGCAAAATAGACGAGAGTCTTTCTGATACTTAGTGGCGACTCTTGTCGTCTAACACGGCAATGCAGGTGAGAAGTTAGCCCCCCAGGGATAGTTTTTTGGGCGCAGCGAACTCCATCTCCAATGCAATGGGCGCAAAGAGAAACGGGGTTCTCAAGTGAATTCGACTGTCAAGACGATCATTTTCTGGGTCATTATTCTGGCCTGCCTGGTGTTGCTCTGGAATGTTGTCCAGAAGAACACAGGCACGGGCAAGGATAGGGAAGTACCGTTCTCAGAATTCCTCACGGACGCCTCGAAGGGCATGGTGAGCGAAGTTACCGTGGTGAACAACGAGGTTCACGGCAGCCTGAAGAACGATGCCAAGGAACAGTTCCACACCACCATCCCGGCCAACTATCCTGACATGTACAAGGTTCTGCAGGATAACGGCGTCAAGACGAACATCAAGGACACCTCCGGCAACGGCTGGGTGAATATCCTGATCCAGTTCTCACCATTCCTCGTCATTGGCCTGCTGTGGTTCTTCATGCTGCGCCAGATGCAGAGCGGCGGAAACAAGGCAATGTCCTTCGGCAAGAGCCGGGCACGCCTGCTTTCGATGCAGCAGAAGAAGGTCACCTTCAAAGACGTGGCTGGAGTGGAAGAGGCCAAGGAAGAGCTGCAGGAGATCATCGAATTCCTGCGCGAAGCACAGAAGTTCCAGAAGCTGGGTGGGCGCATTCCCAAGGGCGTGCTGCTCGTGGGACCTCCGGGAACCGGCAAGACCCTGCTAGCCCGCGCGGTTGCAGGCGAGGCCAACGTACCGTTCTTCTCCATTTCAGGCTCGGACTTCGTTGAAATGTTTGTCGGCGTAGGCGCAAGCCGCGTTCGCGATCTCTTCGAACAGGGCAAGAAGAACGCTCCGTGCATCATCTTTATCGACGAAATCGACGCTGTTGGACGGCATCGCGGTGCCGGCCTCGGTGGCGGACACGACGAGCGTGAGCAGACGTTGAACCAGTTGCTCGTCGAAATGGACGGTTTTGAATCGAACGATGGCGTGATCCTGGTTGCCGCCACCAACCGGCCCGATGTGCTGGATCCAGCCCTGCTGCGCCCCGGCCGCTTCGATCGCCGAGTTGTGGTGGGACGTCCCGACGTGCGTGGCCGTGAGGAGATTCTCCGCGTCCATGCCAAGAAGGTTCCTCTCTCGGAGGACGTCAATCTTCGCGTGCTGGCTCGCGGAACACCGGGCTTTACCGGTGCCGACCTGGCCAACATGGTGAATGAAGCCGCGTTGAATGCAGCCCGTATGAATCGCAAGTCGGTCTTCATGATTGATTTTGAAGCAGCCAAGGACAAGGTTCTGATGGGTGCCGAGCGCAAGTCGATGCTGCTGACCGATCAGGAGAAGAGGGTCACTGCCTATCATGAGGCTGGCCACGCCTTGGTGGCGATGGTGCGTGAACACGCTGACCCGCTGCACAAGGTCACCATCATTCCCCGAGGAATGGCTCTTGGCCTGACGATGCAGCTTCCTGAAGACGACAAGCACACCGTCACCAAGGATTACCTGGAGACGCAGCTTGCCATCCTGATGGGCGGTCGTATTGCCGAGGAGATTTTCCTAAAGCAGATGACGACCGGCGCCGGGAACGACATTGAGCGCGCTACCGAACTCTCTCGCAAGATGGTTTGCGAGTACGGTATGAGCAGGCTGGGACCGCTCACCTTCGGCAAGAAGGAGGAGCAGATCTTTCTGGGTCGCGAGATCTCGCAGCATCGCGACTTCTCAGAAGAGACTGCACGCCAGATCGATGCCGAAGTGAAGTCGATGGTTGATGAAGCTTATCGGTCGGCATACGGCATTCTCGATTCGAAGCAGGACATCATGCATCGCATGGCAGCCGCTTTGCTGGAACGCGAGACGCTGGATGCCAACGAAATCCGCATGATTCTCGAGGGACAAGAACTGCCACCGCTGAAGATTGACGGGCCGGGTAGCCCGACTGGTGGAGATGTTCAGCAGGTTTTGAAGCCTGATACCGGCCGATCGACCAGTTTCCCGGAAGGAAGTCCTTCTCCGGCGTAGTTCGAGAGGTACAGCAAGTACATGGGGCGACTCGCAAGGGTCGCCCCAACTGTTTACGGTTAACCTTCCAGTCCTACCTCAATGCAAATTGGAGCTCTCGTGTTTGACAAGCCTCGCGTGCTGCTTCACCTGGAGGGCGCGGTGATTTTCGCGCTCAGCATCTACGTATTTCATCGCCTTCATCCAGGATGGCTGCTGTTCGTTGCGCTCCTGCTGGTGCCCGATCTATCAATGCTTGGATACCTGCTGGGCGTGCGCGTTGGAGCAGTTTGTTACAACGTCGTGCATACGCTCACGCTGCCCCTGGTAGCCGCTGCAGCTGCGCTGGTCAGCGATCATCGCGCGTGGCTACCATTCCTGGCCATCTGGATCGCGCACATTGGCATGGACCGGATGTTGGGCTATGGCCTGAAATATCCCACGGCCTTCAAAGATACGCATCTGCAGCGCGTGTAGACCGTGAGTTCTGCGAGAATAGTGAACAGCATGCCCTCGGTTCGATCTCTGGTGTTGTTCACATGTCTTTCCTGCCTCGCGGGTTGTGGCTACCACAAGGCCGGCTCCGCTGTGCACCTGCCCTCGACCGTACATACGCTGGAGATTCCGATCTTTCAGAACCTGTCGCAGTCGTACCACACGGAAGTCGCGATGACAGAGGCTGTCATTCGCGAGTTCACCAGTCGTACCTCGCTGAAAATTGTCAGCTCCGATACATCGGGCGATGCCGATGCGATTCTCCACGGCGCTGTTGTCAGTGAGGTGGTGACGCCGCTGACCTATAACTCCACCACCGGCCAGTCCTCCAGCTTTCTTGTCACGATCAAGGCCAAGGTGACGGTCGTGGATCGCAATAGCAAGGTGCTGTATCAGAATTCGGATTACACCTTTCGCCAGCAGTTTGAGACCACCGCCGATCTGACCAGTTTTATTCAGGAAAATCCCGCGGCAGTTCATCGGCTGTCGAGGGACTTTGCGCAGGCACTTGTCAGCGATATTCTGGAGTCGTTCTAATGCGATCCATGACAGCAGACAGGAGCGGCCATTGAGCGCAGGGCGCTGGGGTGCGGGATTCGCATCAACCGAACGATTTGTCGCCGAGATTCGCAGCTCCGCCAACGACCCCGCGCTGCTTAAGCCGGGATACGTGCTCGTGGGCGACGAAATTTTCCTCTACGAACGCTGCCGTCGCGCCGTGCTTCAGGCGTTCGTGCCGCCGGATATGCGCGACTTCTGCCTGTCGGATATCGACTTGGCGGAGAACGGAATCTTCGACGCGCTCGACCGCGCTCAGACTTCGTCGCTCATGGCTCCGTTCCAGGTGCTCTTCCTGCGCAACCTGAAAGTTCTTTACACGCGCGGCGCCAAGAAAGACGAGTTCGCGGCCATACAAAACTATTTCCGCTCGCCCAATCCGCAGGCACTGCTGCTCTTCGTTGCGGACCATATTCGCATTCCGGCTGATCTGCGCCGCATGGATTACGAAGACAAGAATCGCTACGAGCGCATACGCGAGACGCTGGGCGACTATTGCGGCACGGTGGAACTGGCGCGCGCGGATGAGGCAGACGCCATTCGCTGGCTGACAGAAGAAGGTGAAAAGCGGCAGGTCCGCTTTGAGCCGGATGCCGCTCGCGAACTGGCCGATGCGCTGGGCGCGGACATGATGTTGATCGCCAGCGAGTTTGAAAAGCTGGTGCTGTATGTGGGCGACAAAAAGCGCGTGACGCTCGGCGATGTGGAGACGATGGTGCTTGCCGCCAAGCAAAGGTCACTCTACGAACTGACTGACGCGATATCGTCTCGAGACAAGGCGCGCGCGCTGCTGCTGCTGCAGGGGCTGCTGAATGCGTCGGATGGCGGCGAGGACTCGGCGATCGGGCATCTCTACATGCTGGCGCGAACATACCGCCAGATGCTGATCATCCTGGAAAAGAATGTGCGCGATTCGCGGGCCATCTGGCAGGCGCTGTGGCAGGGCTTTCGCATGCCTCCTTTTGCCGCGGAGGATTTGATTCGCCAGGCGCGGCGGTATAAGTCTCGCCGCGATTTGACGCGAGCGCTGCGGCTGATCGCAAGGGCGGATCTGGAACTGCGCTCGTCGCCACCGGACAAGCGGCTGGTGCTGGAGCGGCTGGTGATGGAACTGGCCAGCGAGCCGAAGCCTGTCTCTCCGGGCGCAGTCGCCAGTCAATACGCAATGGAACTCTAGCGAACTTACCTCGCTACTTTCTGCATGTCGTGCAGTAGCCGCCAATCTCCAGGCGGGCCACGACGATTTTGAAGCGGCACTCGCTCTGCATCTGTTCCTTGAGGGAGTCGAACAACTCGCTCTCAAACTCAGTGATCTTGCCGCAACGCAGACATGCCATGTGGATGTGCTCGCGGCTCATCTTGCGCTCATAGTAGTGGCCCTCGCCGTCAAGATGCATCAGGTCGAGCTCGTCTATCAGACCGTGCCTCTTCAGCAGATTGAGCGTGCGATAAACGGTGCTGCGATCGACAGATTCATCCAGCTTCTGCGCGCGACGAAGGATCTGGCTGGCGTCGAGGTGTTTCTTCGCGGTTTCAATCACGCTGAGGATGGCGCGTCTCTGTTCGGTCATGCGGACGCCGCGCTCTGACATCAAGGCTTGCAGTCGTCCGGGTATTTCAGTCTTTGGCAGTGGCATTGTCAGCCTTCGATCAAATCTAGTTGCGAAACTGTCGCAATCAGCCTGCAACGCTTTCTTCTTCGTTTTCTTGACCCTGGGAACAGTGCAGCATACCCTCAAGAGTAGCACATCAGTTGCGACCGCGTCGCAACTGAAATTTAAAATGATCACTCTCTGCCAGCCATCGTCGGTGAGTCTCAATAGTTGTTCAAAAGGAAGTCAAAGTGTTGTCGAAAATAAAAGCCGCCACATTTCCATCCAAGCGCGGATTGCTGTCTGTTACCTCACTTCTGTTCCTGTCTTTGCCTGTATTTCTGCAGGCGCAGGAGCGCCCTTATTTTGTAACCTACACGCACGATCTTGAGGAGCCGGGCAGCCTGGAGATCGCAGCCAAGAATATCGCCGGCTCGCCCTCCGAAGCCGGCACCTTCCTCAGTGTCACGTCCGAGTTTGAGTACGGAGTGACTGCGTGGTGGACTAGCGAGGTCTATGTCGGAGGTCAGACCACCCGACACGACAGCACCGTCTACACAGGATGGCGGTTTGAGAATCGCTTCCGTCCATTGATGCGCGAACATTGGATAAATCCCGTTCTCTATGTGGAGTACGAGGACATCAACGGAGCAGATAAAAGCCTGCTCGAGGTTGTAGGCCACGATGGCGTCGAGGACTTTCAGGCGCCCAACTACGAAAGCCGCCTGGAGACGGAACACGAATTGGAATTGAAGCTGATTCTCTCGAAAAACTGGCGAGGATGGAACTTTGCCCAGAACACAATCTTCGAGAAGAATTTGTCTAATGAGCCGTGGGAATTTGGTTACGCAATGGGCATGTCTCGGCCACTGACGCTGGCGGCCGGCAGCAGAGATTGCGCGCTTTGCGCTGAGCGATTTACTGCGGGTGTCGAA
Source organism: uncultured Acidobacteriaceae bacterium (assembly GCA_963725995.1). GTDB lineage: Bacteria > Acidobacteriota > Terriglobia > Terriglobales > Acidobacteriaceae > JANXZS01. Next base: position 222,731 of record CAVSAX010000026.1, read on the forward strand.
ATGTATGGCGGTCTGGGAGATCGCTATACCTCAGGGCTTCACGATACTTCGCAGTACTTGTCGCCGGTCATCAACTGGACCGCACCGAACGGAACGACGATATCGTTTGGTCCTGCCTTTGGCTTGAACAACTACAGTTCCGGCGCCCTCTCCCGCTTTGGAATTTCGCATGAAATACCGCAGTTCCTCAGTCACTTTCGCTCAGGCAACGCTCATGGCGGGGGTGCATAATGCGAAACTTCCCACGTCGAGGATTGGGCATTGCTTTGGCTGTCGGGTCGCTGTTATCGCTGGCTGCTGCTGCCGCTGACGGCAACTGGATCAACAGCGTACCGCCCGCTGCCCGGGAGCGCAAGAATCCTCTGGCACCTGACCCCAATGCCGTTGAAGCAGGACGGCGGCTGTTCTCAGAGAACTGCGCCTCGTGCCATGGCACGGCGGCACAAGGAGTTGGAAAACACCCCGCTCTCACCAGCGCGCGGATTCATGATGTGACCGACGGCGACCTGGCATGGCTTCTGGAGAATGGGAACCTGCGGAAAGGCATGCCTTCCTGGTCGCGGTTGCCGGATCAGCGACGCTGGCAGATCATCGCGTACATCCGCTCGCTCAATAACGCCGGCAGCCCTAACAGCAGCGCCGCAGGTGATAAGACAGAGCAGAAGCCTATGTAGGGTTGCTGGGCGCTGTCGCAGCTACTCCAGCAGGATCGGTGGCGGCTCATGGTGTCCGCGCGTGGTGAGGGTAATGGCGGCGGCCAGGATGAGCGCGCCGCCAAACCACGCATGCGGCCCCAAGTGGTCTCCCAGCAGCTTGACGCCCAGCCAGGAGCCCAGAGCCGGCTCAATGTTCAGGAAGACTCCGGCGCGGGAGGCAGGGACGTGGTGTATGCCCCAATTCCACAGGAGCGTCGTGGTGGCGGTGCATAGCACTCCGCTTGCAGCCAGCGCCATCCACGCTCGCGCGCTGACGTTATGAACGGGCGGAAGCCCGCTGCGGAGAACCACAAACACCGCCAGCATTGCAGTGCCGCTCAGGATGCCGTAGGCGGTCACCACCACCGGCGAATGCGTGCGCATGAGCTGTTTGTTCAGGAGGATCCATCCCAGCGCGATGGCCAATGAGACGACCACCAGAAGGTCGCCCGCCAGGCTTGGACCGCCGCTCTCCTGGCCGCGCTTACCCCCCAGCACGATGAGAGCCACGCCGACGGTCGATCCCGCCAGAGCCAGCCAGCCCAATTTGTCCAGCCGCTCACCGGCAAAGAGCACCGCACCCGCCGCCAGGATCACCGGCATCGTTCCAACCATCAGGCAGGCATGGCTCACCGTGGTGAGCGAAAGCCCATAAAACTGCACCAGGAATTGCAATGGAATGCCCAGGAACGAGGCCAGCAGCAGTATTCGCCACTCACTGGCATTAAGACGCGCGGGGTGGAGCAGGACCACGGGCAGAAAGCCGATGGCAGCAAAGAGAAAGCGGTAGAGCACCATGTGGCCAACCCCCATCTCCATGAGAGCCAGCTTGCCAAAATAGAATCCCGTACCCCAGAGACATCCGGCCAAGGCACACGCGCCGTACCCGAGAAAATCCAACCTTGCGCCAGCAGCCGTCCCCACTGTCCCTGATCCCAACATCCTTCCACTTTCGCATATTGAAGGCTGTAGTTCCGAAGAAGGATCGATCTTAGCCGGGTGTGGGTCATCTGCTCGGCTTGTTTCATGAGGCCACAAAATCCTCGCCGGTAGTTACGAAAGTGCCAATGGAGGTTACTTAATGATCATATGAGAGGCGACCAAGGTTGTAGATACTTATGCACACTCTGTTCGCGTTTTCCCCAGAACAGTTTTTTGGAGGTCGTATGAAAGTTATGTATTCCCTGGCTGCAGCGGTTTTGGCACTGTGCGTCGCAACGACTCAACCGATCTATTCGGCTCATACATTGGAGAAAGCAAGCCTGCAAGGCAGGGCATCTGCCAGTCAACCGGTAGCGTTCGAGGTGTATATGCCGGCTCAGCATGGCGCGGAGCTGGATCAACTCCTTCAGGACCTGCAGAATCCGGCCTCGCCCCACTATCGTCAATGGCTCACACCGGCACAGTACAACGCACGCTTCGCTCCGGATAAGGCACTCATTCAGAAAATTACAAAAGAACTGAATGCAAAGGGGCTACAGGTGACCAGTGTCAGCGCTCACCACATGCACGTGACAGGAAATGTGGGAGCGGTGGAACGAGCATTCTCCACGCAGATGGCACACGCCACGTTTTCGAATGGCAGAACCGCCCTGGCAACCACGAAACCCATTACGCTAACGCCGACACTCGCGTCCGTGGGAGCTGTCGTCGCCAATTTCTCCAGCACCATTCGCATGCGTTCTCAGGCCGTTCGCCTCGCAGGGACGATCGATAACCGCTATTCCCCAACGGGATCCTACTGGTTCGACGATCTGAAGCAGGCTTATGAGTACCCCAGCTACCAGATCTATAACGGCAAAGGTGTGAACATCGGCATTCTGATGGAAGGCGGCTTCAATCAGAAGGACATGGACGCTTACTTTACGCATGAGAAGATCACGAGTCCCCATATCTTCGAGATCAAAATCCAGGGTGGAGCTCCATACGATCCAAACGGCTCCACTGAGACTCACCTGGACATTCAGCAGGCCGGTGGCATGGCGCCGAAGGCCAACATCTTTCTCTTCAACCTTCCTGATCTCTCAGACTCCTCCATCCTCGATGGCCTTACCACGATCGTAGAGAGCAATTCGGTGGACGTGGTGAACATGTCGTTTGGTGGCCCGGAGCTGTTTTACGCGCCGGAATTCAACGGTGGCACCGATTACCGCGGAATTCTGGGAGTATTCGACGCACTCTTCAAGCAGGGGAACGCACAGGGCATCACCTTCGTCGCCAGTTCGGGCGATCAGGGCGCGCTCCCGGCACCGCCGCTGAAGTGCTTTACCACCAATGCCAACCCATGCGGCGCCATGCGCGCCTCCGCCGAGAACCCAGCATCCAGTCCCAACGTCACCGGCGTAGGCGGTACAAACCTCATCACCACCTACTCGGCCAAGAATCCAAATCTTGACTCCGCTTACATCAAGGAAGCTGCCTGGGGCGATGTGCTGGAGGGAGATATCTTCTACGGCACGACTTCGACGGGCAACTACTGGGGATCGGGCGGCGGACCAAGCATCTACTTCACCAAGCCTTCCTACCAGAGGCTGGTAGACACAGGCACTCCGATGCGCGCCGTTCCCGACGTCGCACTGCACATGGGCGGCTGCCCCTTCGGATCAGTCTCCCCCTGCAAGCCAGATCGCAGCTCAGTTGTGGTTGCGATCGGTGGTGGCTTCTTCGCCGTCATCGGTACCAGTGCTTCCGCGCCAGACTTTACAGGCCTGACGGCATTGAAGGTCGAGCGGCTGGGTACGCGGTTAGGTAACGAAAACTTCGACATCTATTCCCTGGCGGCTGCGCAGGAGCACGGAAACGGCCTGCGTATCTTCCGGAACGATATCGATGGTGGGAACGGGAAGTACCACACCACGCACGGTTACAACATGGTCCTCGGCAACGGCACGCTCTACGGTAAGGACTTCATCCTTGCCCCGAACGTACCTTCTGCTGGAATTCCCCAGACACCCAGCAATCCGTAAAGGAGTGCCTATCCAAAAGGAATGCCCCGCAAAGTTGAGCGGGGCATTCCTTTTTGCTGCGGTGAATCTTCTACCAGACTCGGCACTGCTTCGCCGGGACCATCGGTGCGCCTTTCTTGCACCCGAAGGCCTTGGCGAACTCCGGCATGTTCATCACCACGCCGTTGGCTCGAACGCGATCCGGTGAGTGCGGATCGACCTGCGCCAGCATCCGCACGCGTTCGGGGCGCTCCGTAGTGCACCAGCCTTGTCCGTAGCCCAGGAAGAACTGCTGAATCTGCGTGTAGCCCTCAACCTTCTCAGACTTTTCAGCGTCAGTAGAGGTTGCCATCAGGGCCATCAGCGCCAGTCTCAGGCCACCATTGTCCGCAGTGTTTTCCCCCAGGGTGAGCTTGCCGTTGACCTTCACATCATCGACTGCCGTAAAGCCGTTGTACTCCTCAACCAGGCAGTTGGTGCGCTCCTCGAAGTTCTTCGCGTCCTCGGGAGTCCACCAGTCGGAGAGATTGCCCCTGCCGTCGAACTTGCGTCCCTCGTCGTCAAAGCCGTGGGTCAGTTCGTGGCCTTCCACTCCGCCTATGTCGCCATAGTTGGTCGCGCTTGTGGCGTTCTTGTCATAGTAAGCAGGCTGCAGGATGCCAGCCGGGAAGTTGATGTCGTTCAAGCTGGGGCTGTAGTAGGCATTCACCGTAGGCGGGCTCATATCCCACTGGCCGCGGTCAACGGGCTTACCGATCTTCGCCAGTTGGAAATCCGCTTCGAAGCTGCGTGCCCGCATTGAATTACCCAGTGCGTCGCCCGGCTTGATCTCGAGGGCGGAGTAGTCTCGCCACTTGTCAGGATAGCCGATCTTGTTGGCGACCAGGTGGAGCTTCTCCTTGGCCTTAACCTTCGTCGGCGCCGACATCCAGTCCAGCGAGTCGAGGTCGATATCCATCTGCTTCTCGATCTCCTGAACCATCTGCAGCGTCTTTGCCTTCTGCTCCGGCAGGAAGTATTGCTGCACGTAGACCTGGCCCAGCACCTCGCCCATGGCAGCGTCGGTGGCGCCTACGCAGCGCTTCCAGCGAGCCGCCTGTTGTGGAGTACCCATCAGCTTGCGCCCATAGAAATCAAAATGTTCATCGTCGAAAACCTTGGGCATACGCGAGGAGAATGAATCCGCCAGTTTCAGCTTCATATACGTCTTAATGGTCTCCATGTCGGTGTCTGCGAGCGTCTGATTCAAACCTTTGAAGAAATCCGGTGAGACCACATTGATTTCGGTAAGGGGTGGCGCGCCCACGGTAGTAAAGAAGCTGTCCCAGCCCACGCGGGGAGAGTTCTGTTTGAGCGCCGCTATCGACATCAGGTGGTAGATATTCGCAGGATCACGGCGATCCACCACTCCCATGGAAGACTTGGCCAAGGCCGTCTCCAGTGCCATAACAGCCTTTGCATCGCTCTGTGCCTTCGCTTCCGGCTCTCCCAGTAGCTTGAGCATATTTGCGAGATGCTGAACGTATTGCTTGCGGGTCTCTTCGCTGCTGGCGTCGGTGCGCAGGTAGTAATCCTTCTCGGGCAGGCCCAGCCCACCCTGATCGGCATACGCAATTTCCTTGCTGGCGTCCTTGAAGTCCTGTTGCGATCCGAAGTCGAGGAAAGCTCCCACCTGCATCCTTTGCATACGCGCGATCTGTGCGGCCAGCTCCTCTTTGGTCTTCAGCGCCTGGATGCGATCCAGTTCCGGCTGGATCGGCGCCATGCCCTTCTTCTCAATGGCGGCGGTGTCTACGCAGCTGGCGTAGTAGTCGCCAATCTTCTGGTCGTTGGCCGAGCGCTCCGCGCCGCCTGCTGCTGCCTTCTCCAAAATGGCATGCAGAGCCTGGCGGTTGAATTCGTCGAGGTTCTCCGCCTGCCCGAAGGAAGAATGATCATTCGGGATGGGATAGAGTTTGGCGAAGTTGCCGCAGGCGTACTGGTAGAAGTCGACGCAGGGATCGGTCGTCAGGTCCAGGACTGCCTTGTTAAAGCCGGGAAGCGGCTTGTAAACGGGCGCGGGCGTTTCGGTCTGCGCCGGCAACATGCAGGCCGGGATGATTGCCGCCGCCAGGATGGCGAGCGTCCGCTTGGTTGCTCGAATATTTCGCATCAACGGTCCTCCAGAAAAAAGCGTGCCATGTCGTGTCATTGGGGCTACGCAGGTTTGCCCAGCGAGGTTCCCGTTGGGAATTCTGCAGTCTCGCCGGGAAATGCCCCCAGCCCATGAGAGCGGCAGGGGCAGCGATTGTCAACGTAACTGCCATATTCTGCATTGCTATTGTGACGAATGACTTGTCGCGTCGAAAGTGGACACGCTGATCCTGCGGGGATTATTGTGCAGTTTCGTAATCCTGCGCACGTGGAGCACTCTCGAAATGCTGAAGCGATTCTTGATCCTGACCTCATTCTGCACAATGCTCTTCTCGTCCCATCTTGTATTGGGCCAAACTTACCAGCCCACCTGGGAGTCGGTTGATAGTCGCCCGACGCCGGTCTGGTTCAGCGACGCAAAGTTCGGAATTTTCATTCATTGGGGCCTTTATTCCGTGCCCGCTTATGCCGATGTCGATTCTCCCAAGGCGCAGCACTATGCCGAGTGGTACTGGAATACCCTGACCGGCGCCAAGGACGGCAAGGATCTGACGAATGCGGCTACCTGGGCTTACCACAAGCGCGTCTACGGAGCGGACTTTCCCTACCAGAATTTCGCGCCGATGTTCAAAGCTGAACTCTTCGATCCCGCGCGCTGGGCAGATACCTTCCAGCGTTCGGGCGCAAAGTACGTCGTATTGACCTCAAAGCATCACGAGGGCTTTGCGCTATGGCCAAGCCGCGAGGCATCCGCCACGTGGGGCCGGCCTTGGAACGCGGTGGAGGCTGGACCTCACCGCGATCTCGCCGGCGACCTGGCAGATGCCGTGCGAGCGAAGGGCCTGAAGATGGGCTTCTATTACTCGCTCTATGAGTGGTACAACCCGCTCTGGCTGAGCGATAAGCCGCGCTATGTCGCCGAGCACATGACGCCGCAATTCAAAGATCTGGTGACACACTACAAGCCATCGATCATCTTCACCGATGGCGAATGGGAATTGCCCTCCGCTGATTGGAAGAGTCCCGAGATACTCGCGTGGCTCTTCAACGATTCGCCTGTGAAAGATGAAGTTGTGGTCAACGATCGCTGGGGCAGCGACACTCGCCACAAGCATGGCGGCTACTGGACGACGGAGTACACACCGGGAATGACCGAGGTGAATCATCCCTGGGAAGAGAGCCGCGGCATGGGCTTCTCGTACGGCTACAACCGCGCCGAACACATGAAGGATTACCACACGAGCCGCGAACTTGTGCTGATGCTGGTGGACACGGTGAGCCGCGGGGGCAACCTGCTGCTGGATATCGGGCCGGATGCCGATGGCACGATTCCGGTAGTGATGGAAGAGAGACTGGTGGAGATGGGAGATTGGCTGAAGATCAATGGCGAGGCCATCTACGGCACGCGCGCCATGAAGACCACGCGGCAGTACAGTGCGGGCGAAATTCCCAAGGTGGACTACAACAAGGAGTTCATGGTCCCGTACGACGTGGCCAAGCTGACCGAGAAGCCGGAGCCCGGAAAGGCGTCTATTGAGGCGTTCTATACGTCCAAAGGCGAGGACGTATACGCGATTCTGCCGCGCTGCCCCGGCAACCAATTCACGCTGAAGGACTTTGACGCCTCAAAGCTGAAGTCGGTGAGCCTGCTGGGCGCACCGGGAACACTGAAGTTCAAGACGCAGGGCACGTCCGTGGTGGTGGATCTTCCTACGATTCCTGAGAGCCTGATGAAGCAGCCGGCGTGGGTTTTGAAGCTTAGCCGTTAGCATCACGGAGCCACCATGCCGGTGTTCGCCACGTCCAATTGACGTATGATTTTTACGTGTCGAGAGTAGTAGAGGTGGGTCTGCTGGCATGGCCAAAGATTCTTTGCGGGCACGGACTGCTGGTGTGAGAAATATTTCAATCCATCTCGCTCTTGGCTGGGCGCTGGCGTTCGGCGCTGCGCTCTCCGGACCAGACGGTCACGCGGCCAAGGCCCCGCAGGCGAGCGAAACACCGACGACGGTCATCGACACGGTGCCCTTCGGCTACGGGCGACCGGGAGAGTTGTACCTCACGCTGCACTACTCGATGGTTTCGCTCGACTTCATCGATGAAGGCCATCTCCTCTTTACCTTCCAGAAAAAAGGGTTGCTGCGCCATACCGCGGATGAGCAGCCCGATGACGACGATCAGCTTATTCATGCGGTGGTGGTCGACATTGCGACCGGCAAGGAAACGGCTTCCGCCGACTGGCGCATGCACGATAAGGATCGCTACCTGTGGCCGCTGGGCAACGGCAGATTCCTGGTCCGCCAGCGCGACACGCTCTCCATTACCGGTTCAACGCTGCAACTTCTTCCCTATGGGCGTTTCCCCGGGCACCTGGTGGGGCTGCAGGTAGCGGCAGGCGGCTCACTGCTGGTGGCTGAGACGGTGGAACCGGATAAACTCGCGGCTGCTCCTGCGGAGGAGCCACTCTCCACCGAATTCCTCGGGACCCGTTCAAGGCCGGTCGTACTCAGGATCCTTCGCATTGATGATCGCGTCGTTCTGGCGCGGTCGCGTTCCGCGCGGCCGGTCATTCTCCCAATCAATACCACTGGTTTTCTTCAAACATTTGAGGGTGATAAAGATGGCCAGTGGGAGTTGAGCTTTACCGTGTTGAGCAAAGGCGAGGACGGTAAGCCGGCGGGCGCCAAACCCTTCGCCGAGATAAGCTCAGCCTGCGCTCCGACGGTGTGGTTCCTGAGTACGGACACGCTGATGTCGGTGCGCTGCCGACCATCCAATGAGAAGCTGGCGACGGTTCTCTCTCTCGATGGCAAGCTGCTCTGGGAGCGTAAATGGCCTTCCCGGGAACTTGCCACGACCATTGTGAGTTCGACGGATGGAACCCGCTTCGCGCACAGCATTCTGCTCACGGGTGGCGCGAGTCTCACAGCTATGAGCGATATCAGCGGCCAAAGAATTGAGGTCTACAGCACGGCTACTGGAAGGCCGTTACTCACCGCTCCTGCATTCCCTGTCTACGACGCCGGCGGAAACTTTGCGTTCTCCCCGGACGGGAAACGCTTCGCCGTCATTCACGACGGAGCGATCAAAATATACGACCTGCCTACAGAGGGTAATTGAACCGCAGCGTGATCAGACCCGCAAAATGAATGAGGTAATTGGACACAAGGAAGAGGCCGGAAGAATCTCCGGCCTCGATCAGTGCCTTGAGCTTGAGGAACGCTTGCGGCGTTCTTAGGCGGTCTTCTTGGTCGCGAGTGCCTTGACGCGGGCGTTCAGGCGGCTCTTGTAACGCGAGGCGGTATTGTCGTGCAGGATGCCCTTCTGTACGCTCTTGTCGAGAGCGGAGACGGTCTTCTTGTATTGCTCCTGCGCCGCTTTTGCATCGCCCTTGGTGAGTGCCTCACGCAGGCTGCGCAGGCTGCCACGCACCTGACTCTTGTTGGCACGGTTGATCTCCGTCTTCTTGACGGTCTGCCGGGCGCGCTTCAGCGAGGAAACATGGTTCGCCATCTATAAAATCCTGACTTTCTTGTGGGAATGGGATGCAGGCAGAAGAGACTCACTTGCCGCAACCCCTGCAATCATCAAGTGTATGAAAAATGGGCCTCCGGGTCAATGGGCGCGCGTAAAAGGCGGCGCTCTAATGCGCTTTTTCCGACGCATTTTGGTTCAAATTGACACTGCTGGAGCGAGTTATTTCAATCTTCTTGCTTGTCAATAATTATCCGGGTAATATTATTTCACCCGGATGAATGTATCGGAGGAGGGGTTGATGGTTAGCGGCGCGGTGGCTTGTACGGCTTTTGAAGGTATGCGGCGGATTGCTTCTGGCGAGTTGCGCTTTGTGGCGGCGAAGGCGAAAGAGGTCGTGGACCGGGGCGACGGTGGTCCGGTGCTGATTTTTGAGGATGGCAGCGGCGAAGTGGTTGAGGTGGATTTTCGCGGCTCCGTGGAGGAAGTTCAAGCAAGGATCGATGGCAAGGCTGCTCCGGCTGCTGAGGCGCCCGTAGAGACAGAGGCGCGCAAACCCGGAAGGCCCCGGCTGGGTGTAGTGGCGCGCGAGGTGACACTGCTGCCGCGGCACTGGGATTGGCTGAACAGCCAGCCGGGAGGCGCATCTGTGGCTCTGCGCAAGCTGGTGGAGGATGCGCGGCGGGTGAACGTGAACCGGGACAAGCAGCGCGTGGCGCAGGAGGCGGCATATCGCTTTCTGTCAGCGATGGCGGGTAATCAACCCGGCTTCGAAGAGGCTGCGCGTGCCCTGTTCGCGGGCAAGCAGGAGCGTTTTGCCGAAGTGGTGGCGGAGTGGCCCCTGGATCTTCGCGAGCATGCGACAAAGCTGGCCGGACCCTCGTTTGGCAAGGCTTCGGTTGTGGAGGCACCCCTGGGGGTGTCATGAAGTTGGCAACTGAGGGAGTCACGCCCACATAAATCAAGGCCAAGGGCGTAAGCCACGCCCTCTTGTGGATTCGGCTCCTCGCGATAACAGTGAGGAGTCATGTTCCCTATTTGCTAAGTTGGCCGAGCGCGTCGTAGAGCGGCTGCGGGGAGATTCGCAAAACGCCTGAGAATGGGGAATACATTTCCAGGATGATAAAGATCGCGCCCGTAACCGCAACCGCGGAACAGCACAGCGTGATCAGAACGGTTCTGTTTGCAGGGGAAAAGACGCCAAAACTGAGGAAGATGGCGGCCAGCCAGGAGATGACCACGGCGAGCAGTGGGAGAGAGACGGCATCGTTGCCGGACTGGATAAAGATCAGCATGCGCGTCTCCTTCAGTTCGGACGCGAGCGTTACGATTTTAGCCTTTGTTGCCTGTTGCCGTTCTGTCGTAGCTGGAAGGTCATCGACTTCATCGTAGAGGAGACCCACCGCCTCCATGGGCGCCAGATCGACCGGTCGGAGCCGATGGGTGGGCCAGATGCGATCCAGTGCGATCCTGGCGGATTCGCGGAGTTGATGACGTACGAGGTCTGCCTCCGGTCCGAAGTGGACCAGTTGCCGATCGAGCAGGACCACTTTAGTGGCCAGGGCCGCAACCTCGGCCTTGCGGGAGTCGTACGAGGATTTGGCCGAGGAGACGAGCATTCCCAGGACCAGCGCTGTCATCGTTATCACCAATCCAGTGGCCAGTTTGATCGTGTCTTTGGAGTCGCTGGAGAGATGATCATCCGGAATGACGCTGCGCAGAAAGATGCCCAGTAAGGCAGAACCAAAGACGACGGTGAACGTGATCAAGCAGATTAGAATGCTGTTCATAATCCTCTCTTGCTTGCCCACCGACGCCGCAGGAAGATGCCGTATATGACCTTGAACACTGGGGATATGGAACGGCGCTGTTTGCAGCACTGGACAGGCGTGCGATAACTCTAGAGGCTCGCGGGCCAATCGGTCACCAGAAATCCGACAGATTGCAGTGGTTCCACCACCGCAGGGTCAGGGGCGAGCGGGAATCGTTTGCGGACGCCATGCATCGATAGCGCAGGAGATCGTTTTGGGCTTGGAGTAACTTTGCGGCGAACATTTTCTCGTTTCTTCGTTGACGTGCCGTGGGGAGAGCGCTACTCTGGGCGCACTACGGGAAAGATTTGGTGCATACCGCCAACCCGACCGCAAGGTGCATCCAACAGGGTGTGCAGATTCTCTGCGGGAAACACGCGCGACTCTCGCCTCGCAGTACTCCGACAATCACAATTCAACCGTGCCTCGCGAGAGGCCGATCCATGGGAGGGAATTTCTCCGCTTGATGAAAAAAGCGCTGGAAATCACGCCGAATCTTGAGCCCCTGTTTGGGACTCGCGACGAAAACCTCAGGCTCCTCGAAGACAGCCTCAGCGTGCGGATCGATCTTCGATCTGATGCAGTGCATGTTGAGGGCTCCCCGGAGAGCATCTCCCACGTCGAACGTATATTCGCGGATTTCGAGCATCTTCGCCGAGCGGGGCACAGCCTGCAGAACGGCGAACTCCATGGCATGTTGAAGCTTGTGGTGAGCGACCGGCAGATGACGCTGCGCAGCCTGGTGGAGAGCGGCAAGCAGCGCTCGACCGGGATCAAGCGTATGGTCCAGCCGCGTTCAGTAAACCAGCGCAAGTACCTCGAGGCTATCGACGCCCACGACATGGTGTTCGGCGTGGGGCCGGCAGGCACAGGCAAAACTTATCTAGCTGTGGCCATGGCGGCTTCAGCCCTGATGGCCAAGAAGGTTAGCCGCATCATCCTGGTTCGTCCCGCAGTGGAGGCAGGCGAGCGTCTCGGCTTTCTACCGGGAAGTTTGCAGGAAAAGGTGGATCCTTATCTTCGCCCACTCTACGACGCGCTCTACGATCTGCTGGAGCCGGAGCGCGTAGACAAGATGCTGGAGAAGAACATCATTGAAGTTGCGCCGCTGGCCTTCATGCGCGGGCGCACGCTGAACGACTCTTTCATCATCATGGACGAGGCGCAGAACACGACCACGGAGCAGATGAAGATGCTGCTGACGCGGCTCGGGGCCAATTCCAAGGCGGTGATCACGGGAGACATTACGCAGATCGACTTGCCCAACCCGAAGAAGTCCGGGCTGGTGGAGGCGATCAATGTGCTGGAAGGGGTAGAGGGCATTCGCTTCTGCCACTTTGAAGACGGAGATGTGGTACGCCATTCTCTGGTGCAGCGCATTGTGCGTGCTTATGACAGCTTTGGCCGCAACCAGCCGCAACTGCCGCTGCCACTGACGGAGAATCCGACCTTGGAGAAACAGCGCGTAAAGAGCGGCGATGGCCGTGCCGCAGCGAAGCCGCAGTAGCACGCAGCCGGGCCGAGTGCGATACCATCAACAGGAGGGCTTCGGCTCTCCTGTTGCTTTATGTAAGCGCCGCATTTCGATGCGGATGTGGAGCGGTGGCCCTGCCGAGTAATGATCATCATTGAGCCTGCCAATTTGCTGGCCACTCTGGGCACTCCGTCCGGAAAGGCTGTATCTCTCCTCAAGCGCGAGCTATCCAGCTTTCTGGCGCTGGCGGCAGAGGCTGCGGGAATCAGGGGGCACATCTCTGTATTGCTGACGGACGACGCGGCACTTCGCGAGCTGAACCGTACCTATCGCAAGAAGGATAAGGCGACCGATGTTCTGTCGTTTCCCGCGGGGGAGCCGGTGAAGGGCACGGGCAGGAAGACGGAGCTGCAGGGTGGCGACATTGCGATCTCGCTTGCTACGGCGGCGCGCCAGGCCGAGGCGTTTGGCCACGATCTTAAGACTGAAGTAAAAGTATTGCTGCTGCACGGAACGCTGCACCTTTCGGGGCTGGACCATGAGACGGACGAAGGGCAGATGGCCCGCCGCGAGCGCGCGTTGCGAAAGCAATTTGACCTGCCGCCGGGGCTGATTCAGCGCAGCGCGAGGGCTATCGCAAAGCCACGTGCTGCCACGAAGAAAAGTGCTGTGAAGCCTGCGGCAAAAGCGATGCGGAGAGTCAAACGATGACGCCCGCCATCGGACTGCTGATCGTCTGTCTGCTGTTTGTGCTGACACTTGCGTCCTATGTGGATCGCATGTACTCGGAGATGGGGAAGTTTCTCTCTCGGGAATTTCAGGAAAATATCGACGCGTGGGAGCAGCTGGTGCAGCCGCGGCTGGGAATGGATCCCGAGCGCATAGCGTTGTCGGCGGCGGTGCTGACGCAGCTGTCGCTGGCCTGCGTAACGCTGCTCTTCGGGGCTGTGCTCTTCGACCGGATTTCGATTACAGACAGGCCGAGTGCCGCAGAGATTGCGCAGGCGGTGTTGGGCGTCGCGCTGGTGGTGGTGATCTTCAATCGACTGCTGCCTTTTGTATTCTTCACGCGCACGCGAGGTACATGGATTACGCGTTACCGGGTGATCCTGCGGATATTGTTTTACCTGGTGCTGCCGGTTACGTTGCTGCTGGGATTTCTGCTTTCCATTGCGTCTCTGGCGGAGCCGCCCGCGCGAGATGAGGAGGATAGTCCGTCCGAGGCCGTTGATGCGCTGATTGAGGCCGGTGAAGAAGAGGGCATCATCGAGGAGGGCGATCGTGACCTGGTTCGCTCGGCAGTCGAGTTTGGCGACAAGGTTGTGCGCGACGTGATGACTCCGCGGCCGGAATTGTTCACTGTGCCGGGGAGCATGACGCTGGAAGAATTTCTGGTCGAGCTGCACGACCATCCTTTTTCCCGCGTGCCCGTGTATCAGGAATCGGTGGACAAAATTACGGGCATTGCATTTGCTCACGATCTGTTACAGATTTCAGATGCGGAGGCAGGCACGCGCACGGTAGCCAGCATTCAGAGGTCGGCGGCATTTGTGCCGGAGACGAAGAAGGTGAACGAACTGCTGCGCGAGATGCAGCGCGAGAAGCAGCACATGCGCCTGGTGATTGACGAATACGGCGGCGTAGCCGGTCTGGTGACGATTGAAGATCTGCTGGAAGAAATCGTAGGCACGATAGCCGATGAGCATGAGCGCGAGGATGCTCTGGACAAGCCGCTGAAGGAGGCCGATGGGACGTGGGTGGTTCCGGGCACCTTCGAGGTGGAGCACCTGGAGCAGCTTTTCGGCGATGCGTGGGAAAAGAACGACGGCCACGAAGCAACGACTGTGGCTGGGCTGGTGAGCGAGACGGTGGGACGCATTCCGCTGGCGGGCGAGGTGGTCGAGGCCGATGGGTTGCGCTTCGAAGTTGTGTCGTCGACCGATCGTCGCATTGAGCGTCTGCGCGTGGGTCGGCGTCCCGCGCACCTGGTTTAAAACGCTGTGGAAAGTTAGAGGGAGAGTCAAAGGTTGCGATCTGGTTTTGTTTCGATACTCGGGCGTCCGAACGCGGGCAAGTCTACGCTGCTGAATGCGTTGATCGGCGAGAAGATCGCCATCGTCACCAATAAGCCGCAGACTACGCGGACGCGCATTCACGGGATTCTCGACCTGCCGCCGAAGAAGGGTGTTCACCAGGCGGCGCAGATTGTTTTCGTAGACACGCCGGGCGTGCACAAGCCCGGCACGCTGATGGACAAGCGGATGATGCAGGAGGTCTACGACGCGCTGGAATCGCGTGACGTGGTGCTGCTGATGGTGGATGCGACACGGCGGTTGCAGATTCGTCCCAAGGCCGAAGGAGAGCCGGGTGCGGAGACGAAGAGCGCATCGCATCGCGGATTTCAGGATCTGACGGAAGATGAGTTTGTGCTGGAACTGGTGCGCAAGCTCGATTGCCCCGTGTTTCTGCTGCTGAACAAGATTGACCTGGTGGCGAAGGACAAGCTGCTGCCGCTGATTGCACAGATGACGGCGCTGCACAACTTCAAGGAAGTGATACCGATCTCGGCCAGCAAGGGCGACGGTCTGGATAGGCTGGTTGCGCGGCTGATCGAAAATCTTCCGGAAGGCCAGAGATATTTTCCGCAGGATCAGTTCACCGATCAGCCGGAGAGATTCCTGGTTGCGGAGTTGATTCGCGAGCGGATATTGATGACTACAGGCGAGGAGATTCCATACGCCTCTGCCGTGGTGGTGGAGCGCTTTGAAGAGCCGCCACCTCCTGCGAAGAAAAAGAAGAAATCAACGGAGCCGGAGAAGCTTCCGCTGACGCGCATCTCTGCCGCGATCTATTGCGAGCGCGCGGGGCAAAAGGCGATTCTGATCGGCAAGGGCGGCAGCAAGCTGAAGGCGATTGGCCAATCGGCGCGCAAAGAGATTGAATCGCTGCTGGGCACTCGCGTCTACCTTGAGTTGTTCGTGGTGGTAGAAGAGAACTGGCGTGAGTCGCGGGGATTTCTCGAAACGCTCGACTGGCGCAAGCAGCTGGAAGAAATCGCCAATAAAAACGCAGTGATTGCCGAGGCCGACGAGAAGGATAAGAAGCGCAACCAGTCGTAGGCCACTATCCTACTCGCGGACGGCGATGCCTAGTGTCTTCATCTTGCGATAGAGGTGGCTGCGCTCCAGGCCCAGCGCCTCTGCGGCTCGACTTACATTTCCGCGGCACTCATCGATTTTCTTCAGGATGTATTCGCGTTCGTAAGCCTCGCGTGCCTGTTGCAGCGTGCTGAATTCTTCAGTCCGTTTTCCGCCGGAACGGTAGACGAGCATGGGCAGATGTTTGCGCTCGATGCGCAGGGCCTGCGGGTTGAGGATGAGCACGCGCTCCACCATGTTTTTCAATTCGCGCACATTTCCGGGCCACTGATATTGCTGCAGGGCGGTGATCGCATCCTCACTGAGTTCCACGCGCGGACGGCCATATTCGCGGCCCAACTCGCGAAGAAATTCGCGTGCGAGCAACGGAATATCCTCCTTGCGGTTGCGCAGCGGCGGTACATAGAAGGGAATCACGTTGAGGCGGTAGAAGAGGTCTTCGCGGAAGTTACCCTTGGCGATCTCCTCCTCCAGATCCTTGTTGGTGGCGGCGATTACGCGGACGTCGACTCGCAGAGCCTGTGCTCCGCCCACCGGCGTGAATAGCTGCTCGTCGAGCGCGCGCAGCACTTTGGCCTGCGTCTTCAGGCTCATGTCGCCCACTTCGTCCAGAAACAAGGTGCCGCCGTCGGCGCGCTCAAAGGTGCCGCGTTTTTCCGGCGGGCCTCCGGCGACAGCTCCGTGGCGATAGCCGAAGAGTTCGCTCTCGATGTAGTCCTCGGGAATCGCGGCGCAGTTCAGCTCAACGAAGACGCGCTCTTTGCGCAGGCTCTGCTCGTGGATGGCGCGCGCGATAAGTTCCTTGCCGGAGCCGGATTCGCCGTAGATGAGCACGCGGCCGTTGGTTGGAGCCATCAACTTGATCTGCTGGCGAAGAGCCTTGACTGGAACGCTCTCGCCGGTGATCGGCGCGTGGTGGGAGAAGCGCCGTTTCAACTCCTGGTTTTCGCCGCGGAGGCGTTTGGCTTCGATCGCGTTTTTCACGACGATCAGGGTGCGGTCGAGCGAGAGAGGCTTCTCAAGAAAGTCGAACGCGCCCAGCTTGGTGGCCTTCACCGCCGTCTCGATGGTGCCATGCCCGGAGATGATGACGACTTCCGGCTTGCTCTCCATGGCGAGTGCGTGGATGTCGCTGAGCACGTCGAGACCGTCGCGATCGGGCAGCCATATGTCCAGCAGCACAACGTCGTAAGGCGCGTCGTGCATCAGGATCATTGCCTCGGAGGCGGTCGGCGTACTGGTGACGGCGTACCCTTCCTCCTGGAGAATTTCTTCGAGCGATTCGCGGATCTCGGCTTCGTCATCAACGATGAGCAGATGGTTCATGCGGTCGTCCTGCCATCCTTTTCTTCTGCAGAGTCAGCCAATCCAATCTCCTCTGCCAGAGGCAACTCTACGATAAATCGCGCGCCGGCTGGAGTGTTGGACTCGGCGCGAATAGTTCCGCCGTGCTCCTGAATAATTTTCGCAGCAATTGCCAGGCCGAGGCCCGTGCCGCGCTGCTTGGTGGAGAAGTATGGCAGAAAGAGCCTCTCCCGCATTTCATTGGTAAGGCCATGCCCGGTGTCAGAAAGAATTACATCGACGGCGCCGTGACTTTCGTTGAGCACGGTCTCAATGGTGAGCACCTTTACCAGGCTTCCCTGCATGGCTTCCGCGGCGTTGTCGATCAGGTTGGCGAGCGCGCGCTTCATGCCTTCGGGGTCCACCATCACGAGCGGAAGCCGCGTCTCCATGCGCCTCTGTATCCTGATGCCTTCAAGCCTTCCGGCAAAGAGCATCAGCGAGCTTTCGATTACCTGCTTCAGATCCGCGGGCCGAGGCTGCGCGGTGGGGAACTGGGCGAGTGCACCAAACTGGTCCACCAGCATACGCATGGTTTCGACCGAGCCCAGGATCACCTCGCTGCACTTGCGAATGATGCCGGGTGACTCTGGCAGATTACGGTCCATGTGACGGCGAATGCGTTCCGCTGAAAGGCCGATGGGCGTGAGCGGATTCTTGATTTCATGGGCGACGCGCTGCGCAACTTCCTTCCACGCAACCTGCCGCTGGGCGCGCAGCACTTCTGTCACGTCTTCGAGCACCAGGATGCTACCGCGCTTGCCGCCCTCAAGCTCCAGGGACGCGATGGTTGCGGCGAGGTTCACCATGCCTTGCGGCCCGCGCATCTCAAATTCGGTTGAGGCCGCGCCCATGCGATGGCTGCGGCGGACCAGCCGCATCAACTCTTCCGCAATGTCATCCGGCAGAATATCGTGAAGGGGCATGCCTTTAATGTCGGACGAATGGTGGTTGCGGGAGAGATCGGTAAAGGCACGGTTTGCCTGTATGACGCGAAGCTCCGGATCGAGAGTGACGACGCCATTGGGGATCGTCTCAAGAATCGTCTCCAATTCGCGGCGGCGCCCTTCGAGAGCAAGGTTGGCAGCAGAGAGTTTTGTCGACGAGCTCTCGGCCAGCGTGCGGCTCTCTTCAAGGTCCGCGGCCATGTGATTGAAGGAGTGGATGAGCTCGCCGAGTTCCTGCGTCGTGCCCTCGGGAATACGGTGCTTGTAGTGGCCTGCCGCAATTTCGCCCATCGCGTCGGCCAGCGCTTCCACGGGACGTGTGATCTGTTTCGACAGGAATAGGGCGAGCCAGGTGCTGGAAAAAAATATCAGTGCTGTGAGCAGCAGCAGCAGCATGAGGTAGGTGCTGCGTATGCGATTACGCGCGCGAAAGAGTATCCAGTAGTCGCGCGCGCCGGTACGTATCTGGTCCACTGTGGAGCTGAGGCCGGCAGGCAGCGGCAGTCCTACGACAACGATGCCGCGTTCCCGGCTGGTAGCCAGACCCAGCGAATACTCTGCGGTTCCCATGGTGACAATCGGCTGGTCGCCGCGCTGGGCCGCGCTCAGTACCGTGGTGTTCAAAGAGCTGTTGGCTGCAGGAGCAGCGTCGCCGTCGTCGAGCCACGAGCGCACAGAGGTGAGCTTCTGGTCGTTGGGCACGGCGTATGCGGCGATTACGTTGCCGTCGCGGTAGACCATTGCAAAACCGCCCTCAAGGCTGATGCGATGCGTGCGAAGGACCGTGTTCAATTGCTGCTGATCTCCGCTTGCCAGTGCATGGTTCAGGTCGTCGGAGCTGGCCAGTGACTCCGCCTCTGCCCGCGAATTTGCGGTGGCGTATTGCGCCAGCTCCAGTGCGACGCGCGCGGATTGTTCGCGCAGTTGTGAACTCGGCTGCGAAAACCAGCGGTCGATGGAGCGATTCATCAACAGGTAACTGAAAAAGAACATGAACAACGCCGGCGCGAAGGAGAGCAGAACCGCACCAATCAACATGCGGGAGCGCAGGCGCGAACCCAGCACGCGGCTGCGCTGATCGGCATAGAGCTTGAGAATGTTGCGCGACAACAGCACGAGCAACATGACAAATAGAAGGAAGACCAGCACCGAGAGCGCGGTGAAGAGGAAGATCTGACCGATGCTGCGCGGATGCACAAATGGAATCGGGTTGAATGCGTTGAGCGCGCCGAGCAGAAGGAAGAGGAGCAGCATGCCGCTGCCCAGTATCCATACGGTGATCTTCCGCTTCGTATCGTCGGCCAAATTCTTCTCCGTATGGGCTGGCGCCGGTCTCTGCCCGGTACTTGGCATTATAGGCGGCAGACGACAGGAACGGCGCGGCCCTGAGCGGAAGAGGCCGCGCACATTCGTTTTCTGCGAAGCACCCTAGGCGAGCAGGTCGCGCACCGGCTTCCATTCTTTCTGCTGCGACTCGGCCACGCCCTTGTAGGTAAGCGTGCCCAGGTAAGTGTTGACGCCCTCAGCGACGCCATCGTCTTGCAGGATGGTGGCTTTGGCGCCGTGCTCCGCCAACTTGAGCACGTACGGCAGGGTCGCGTTGGTCAGTGCCAGCGTGGAGGTGTTCGGAACTGCTCCCGGCATGTTGGTAACCGCGTAGTGGACGACGCCGTAGACCTCGTAGCAGGGATCGCTGAACGAAGTGCCGTGGGCGGTCTCAACGCATCCACCCTGGTCGATGGCTACATCCACGATCACTGCGCCCTTCTTCATTTTGGAGACCATTTCCTTGGTTACGATCTTTGGAGCGGCGGTTCCGGGGACCAGGACCGCGCCGATAAGGAGGTCAGCTTCCGCAGTCGCGCAGGCCACATTGTGCTGGTTCGATGCAAGGGTATACAAGCGGCCATTGAAGATGTCATCCAGTTCGCGCAGGCGGTTCAGGTTCACGTCGATGAGCGTGACCTTGGCGCCCATGCCCAGCGCGATCTTGGCCGCGTTGATGCCGACGATGCCGCCGCCGATGATGCAGATATTCGCGGGAGGCACACCGGGAACTCCGCCCAGCAGGATTCCGCGACCACCATTGCCACGCTGCAGATAAGTCGCGCCCACCTGCACCGCCATACGGCCTGCCACTTCAGACATTGGAGTGAGCAGCGGGAGGGTTCCCTGCTTATCGCGCACCGTCTCATATGCAATGCCGATTACTTTCTTTGCGAGCAGCTTTTCGGTGAGACCTGGGAGCGGAGCGAGATGCAGATAGGTAAAGAGCACGAGGCCTTCGCGGAAGAATCCGTACTCGCGTTCGATGGGCTCCTTCACCTTGACGACCATGTCGGAGAGGCCCCAGACGTTGTGCGCGGAGCCGACGATCTCCGCTCCAGCGGCCTGGTATTCGTCGTCGGTGAACGCGGATTCTTCGCCGGCGTGGGTTTCGACGAGGACTTTATGCCCGGCATGGGACAACGCCTTTGCGCCCGCGGGGGTAATGCCGACGCGGCTCTCGTGATCCTTAACTTCCTTCGGAACTCCGATAATCATTCTGTCTTCCTTTGCTGTTTTCGCGTTCCTGGTTCAGAGGCAGTTAATCAATCTGTGCTCTCTGCAATTTGTCGCTGTAGTCCACGTAGACAGACTTCCACGTGGTATAGAAATCGATGGCTCCTGTGCCGCCTTCGCGGTGGCCGTTGCCGGTCTGCTTCACGCCGCCGAAGGGCAGGTGAACCTCGGCGCCGATGGTGGGAGCGTTGATGTAAGTAATGCCGGCCTCGAGATCGCGAATGGCGGCGAAGGCGCGGTTTACATCGCGCGAGTAGAGCGCGGTGGAGAGGCCGTACTGAATACCGTTGGCCTTGGCGATGGCGTCTTCCGGGCTGTCGCATTCCAGCAGGCTTACGACGGGACCAAAGACCTCCTCCTGCGCAATTCGCATGGTTGGCGTGACGCCGGTGAAAACCGTCGGCGCGAAGAAGGTGCCATCCGCATGCGCGGTACTGGTGAGGCGTTCGCCGCCGCATAGCAGCTTAGCGCCTTCTTTGGTGGCAATGTCCACGTAGCGTGTCGAGGTATCAATTTGCGACTGGTTTACCTGCGGGCCCATCTCCATGGATTCGTCGAGGCCATCGCCGACCTTGAGCGCCTTTGCGCGGGCGACGAGGCGTTCGGTGAACTCGGCGGCAATCTTTTTGTGGAGAATGATGCGGCTCGTTGCGGTGCAGCGTTGGCCGGTGGTGCCGAAGGCTCCCCATACTGCGCCGTCGAGTGCGAGATCGAGGTTGGCGTCTTCGAGGACGATCATCGCGTTCTTGCCGCCCATCTCAAGCGAGCAGGGCTTGAAATTCGCGGCGGCTGTTTGTCCGACGATGCGGCCCACTTCACTCGATCCGGTAAAGGAGATGGCGCGGACGTCGGGATGTTGCACGATGGGTGCACCGGCCTCTTCTCCAAATCCGGCGACGATGTTGATTACGCCTGGCGGCAAGCCTGCGTCCATCAGCGTCTGCACCAGGTTGTAGGTGGAGAGCGGAGTATCTTCAGCGGGCTTGATAACGCATGTGTTTCCGCAGACCAGGGCGGGGAAGAGCTTCCACGATGGAATGGCCATGGGGAAGTTCCAGGGCGCGATCATGCCGCAGACGCCGACCGGCATACGGATGGACATAGCGAACTTGTTGCGTAACTCGGAAGGCGTGGTTTGCCCGAAGAGGCGACGTCCTTCGCCGGCCATGTAGTAGGCAGTATCGATGGCCTCCTGCACGTCGCCGCGTGTCTCGCTGAGGACTTTGCCCATCTCGCGGGTCATGTCACGGGCATATTGCTCTTTGCGCTGCGAGAGGATCTCCCCGGCACGATAGATGATCTCGGCACGTTTCGGGGCCGGTGTCAGTCGCCAACTGGCGTATGCTGCGTTGGCTGCCGCTACGGCATCGGCTACGTCAGCAGCGCCCGAGCGGGGAAACTCGCCGATAACGTCCTTGTTGTTCGCCGGGTTCAGGTTCACAAAGCGCTGGCCCGAGCGTGCCTCGACCCACTTGCCGCCGATCAGATTCTTGTAAACAGACATGGATGTCCCCTTGAAAACTTCGCCCCTGAACAAGCCGTTTCCGGTCAGAAGCGAGGATATAGCGCGGGTGGAAACCTGCCAAATGCTGTGAATCGGTCCATCCCCTTGGATGGCGAATGGGTGGCAAAGTTGCCGAAAGAACTTCGCTATGTGCGATTTGCCGGTTGCGTGGTGGAACCAGCGTGTCAACTACAACATTAGTGGTGCGGTACATGCGACAATGATTATCTGGCCTTACAATTACTTTGAGTCCTAGGAAAAGTCCCGTATTCATGTCATCGAATGGTTTTCAGTCGCGTTCTTCGCGGTCGCACGGGCTGCGCTCGCTGTTTAGCATGTTCTCGAGCGATCTCGCGATCGATCTGGGGACGGCGAACACCCTCGTCTACGCGCGGGGCAAGGGCATCGTGGTCAACGAGCCCTCCATCGTGGCCATCAACAAGAACACCGGTGAAGTAGAGGCCGTTGGCAAAGAGGCGAAGGAGATGCTGGGCCGTACGCCGGGCAACATCGTCGCCATCAAGCCGATGAAGGACGGCGTTATCGCCGACTTCAAGATCACCGAGAAGATGTTGAACTACTTCATCCAGAAGGCGCACAACCGCAAGATGCTGGTTCATCCGCGCATCGTGATCGGCGTGCCTTCTGAGATTACGCAGGTGGAAAAGCGGGCGGTCGAGGATTCGGCCTATCGCGCCAAGGCCAGCGAAGTCTTCCTGGTGGAGCAGGCGATGGTCGCCGCTATCGGCGCGGGTTTGCCCATCACCGAGCCCTCGCGGCAACATGGTCGTCGATATCGGCGGCGGCACCACGGATATCGCGGTCATTTCGCTCTCCGGCATCGTCTACTCGCGCTCGGTCCGCATGGCCGGGAACCAGATGGACGAGGCCATCATGAATTACCTCAAGCGCAAGTACAACCTGCTGATCGGCGAGCGTACTGCGGAACAGATCAAGATTGAAATCGGCTCGGCATACCCGCTGGACAAGCCGCTGACGATGGAGATCAAGGGCCGTAACCTGATCGAGGGCGTGCCCAAGACGATCAGCATCGACGACAGCGAAATTCGCGAGGCGCTGACCGAGTGCATCTCGACGATCCTGAATGCGATTCGTGTCGCGCTGGAGCGGACACCGCCTGAACTGAGCGCGGATATCAGCGATCGCGGCATCGTGCTGACAGGTGGCGGCGCGCTGATCAAGAATCTCGACAAGCGCATCCGTGAAGAGACCGGTCTGCCGGTTTCCATCGCCGATGATCCCCTGGCCAGCGTGGTTCTGGGCACAGGCAAGATGTTGAGCGACTTCCGCCTGTTGCGGAAGATCAAGATCGACTAAACAGCGTCGCGGCCGCCTCCTTGTGAGTGCGGCCGAATTTCTTCTCCCGCCGCGATCCTGGCTGCGAGTACCTTTCCACATACTGGCGCTCGAATCGCGCACCGGGCACACTCAGAAGCGTCTATCGGGACTATGGAATCCTTTTTCAGCCGCTACAAGAACGTCCTGGTGCTGATCGTTGTCCTGCTCGTCCAGGTCGTCGGGCTGGCGGTACAGGTGCGGCGCCCGGCGACGGGTGCGCCCGAGGCAGCGCAGATCCGGCTGATTCGCTATTGGATGGTAAGCCTGGTGGCGCCTCCGGAGCGCCTGGTGCATGCGATAGGCGGCGGCTTTCGCGGGATGTGGTCAAATTACGTCGGTTTGCGCGGTGTAAGGCAGCAAAATCGCGATCTAAAGGCCGAAGTTGAGCGTCTTCGCATGGAGCAGGCAGGGTTGGTGGAAGACGCCCGCCAAGGAAAACGTCTGCAGCAACTGCTTGAATTTAAAGGGAATTACATATACAAGACCGTCCCCGCACAGATTATCGGGACGTCGGGATCTGACCTGGCGCACGTCTTGTATATCGATAAAGGCTCTCGCGATGGCATCAAGCCGGATATGCCGGTGATTACGCCGGACGGCATCGTGGGGAAGATCAAGGACGTCTTCGCGCACACCGCGCAGTTGATCATGATCTCGGACCAGACCAGTGGCGCGGGCGTCCTCTTGGAAACACTGCGAATTCGCGGCATTCTGAGGGGGAACTCGCAGGGCCAGCCGCAAATAGTCAATATCACGCCGGACGACCGCATCAAGCCGGGTGAACGTGTGCTTACGAGCGGCGGAGATGCGGTTTATCCCCGGGGCCTGCCGGTGGGCGTGGTGGAGAAGACCGTACCCGATCCTGATCACGACGGCTACTTGGCTGTAGTGGTGAAGCCCGCGGCCAATCTGGCCCGGCTGGAAGAAGTCCTCGTAATTACCGAGGTTACGGACCAGATGCCAGTAGCAGAGCAGCAGGACATTGCGCAAAGCCTGGCGGAGGCCGATAAGCAGAAGCGCGCTGCGGACATTCTTTCAGAGAGGCTGCCGGGGCTGAAGGATCCGAATGCGCCCGCGCCGCTGCCGGATGCCGCGGTTCAGCCGACCGATGGCGACCCGGGACGCCCACCCAAGCCCGGCGTGGCGCTGCATCCTGACCGTTTTTCGCCGGATAGCGCTCCGCCAGCGAACACGCTGACCCCGGGTCAGACACAGCGGCCAGCTCCGTCGCAAGGGACTGGCGCTGGAGCTCAACCGACGACCCCGGCTCCCGCCAGCGGGACTGCGGCGCGGCCTCACACCGTGAAACCGGCACAAACGCCGGGTTCCGCCGGTACAGCCGCTCCAGGTGCCGTTCCTCAGGGTGCGGCTACACCGGGTTCTACCGTTCCCAGGAAACCGAAGGTAGCCTCGCCGGATGGCACCGTTTCGCAGCCGGCTACTCCGCATGCCACCGAGCCCAAGCCGGAAGCGCCTAAGACAACCGAGCCGCCGCCGAATACGCGGCCGGAACAGCCGCCGGGAGGGAGACTCTAACTGTGGCCCTGCTGACAGCCAATTCGCGCCGCGACGTTGAGGTCCATTCCTTCCCATGGATCGTCGCCATACTTACGCCGCTCATTGCCCTGGGGCTGCAGGCGTATTTGCCTCTGCACTTCTGGCGCTTCGGGATTCTCGATTTGCCGTTGATTGTCACGGTGTATTTCGCGGTAGCCCGGCGCAATCCGATTACAGGGACGCTGACCGGCGCGCTGATTGGCATTGCGCAGGACGCATTGACGCAGAACCCTATTGGCATCAATGGTATTTCGAAGTCGATCATTGGCTTCCTGGCGGCCTCGATCGGGGTACGCGTTGACGTTGAGAACCCCGGGACGCGCTTTATCCTCATCTTTGGCGGCTGCATGCTGAACAGTGCGATCACCCTGCTGATCGTGCATCGCATGCTGGCGATGCAGTCAGGGTTCAGCCTGATTCATGAGCTGGTGCGCGCGGTGGTGAATTCCTTGCTGGCATTGTTGCTGTTTGCCCTGCTGGACCGGGCGAAGAGAGAGAATTGAGGCAGCGAACTGCTCCCGGTTGCGGAGGCAGTTTCGTCAGAATAAGCAGTATCCTTGAAATTAACGGGCCATTTCTTCGAGCAAATAGCTATTCATGTATTCAGACAAGCTAAGTCGGGATGAAAAGCTGTCGGCAGCCAAGCTGGTGGCCGCGCAGTATGTGATCGTCGCGATCCTGCTGGTGCTGGTCTCGGGGCTGTGGCGTTTGCAGGTGCTGGGCGCGCAGAACTACCGTGCGCAGGCCGAGGCGAACCGGGTTCGCAAGGTGCCGATCCTGGCTCCCCGAGGCAAGCTTTTTGATCGCGAAGGCCGGGTGATCGTGGACAACTATCCCTCGGTCTCCTGCTTCCTGGTGCGCGAAGCAGGCAGGGATATTGAGCCGGATCTGCCGCTGATTGCGCGCGGCCTGCACATGGAAGTGGATCAGCTTCAATCCATCCTCAAGCGATTCCGAACCGCCCCGATTTATCAGCCATTGCCCCTGAAACAGGATATTTCCCCGGACGAAGAAGCGTTTATCGAGGCACACCGCAACGAGTTGCCGGAGCTGGAAACGGTAGACGAGCAGCGGCGGCTCTATCCCCGGGACGGTTTTGCCGCGCACTTGATCGGCTACGTGGGCGAAGTGAGCGAAGACATGCTCAACGACCCGAAGTACGCCTATTACATGCCGGGCGACGTGGTGGGCAGGTCGGGAGTGGAGCAGACCTACGACCAGATTCTGCGCGGCCAGGACGGCTCGCGTGACGTGATCGTGGACAGCCATGGGCGCGAGGTTGGGCGTCTTGGCAAGGAGCCGGCGACCGGCGGCAAGAGTTTGAAGCTGACCATCGACAACGACATTCAACGGGCGTCAGAACTGGCGCTGGGCGACCGTAGCGGCGCGCTGATCGCGATGGATCCGCGCACGGGCGAGGTGCTGGCGCTGGTAAGCCACCCCAGCTTCGATCCCAACGCCTTTGCCATCCGCATTCATAAAGGCGAGTGGAACAGGCTGATTACTGATCCTGACCACCCGCTGATGAATAAGGCCATCCAGGCGCAGCTTGCGCCGGGGTCCACCTTCAAGATCATCATGGCGACGGCCGGGCTGCAGGAGGGCATTGCTCAGACCCTGCACGTGAATTGCACCGGCGGCGCGTCGTTCTATGGGCGCTACTTTAAGTGCTGGATTCCCCACGGCGGCCACGGCGGAACAGATATTACCAAGGGGATCTACCAGTCCTGCGACGTCTTCTTCTACAACCTGGCCGAGCGGCTGGGGATTGGCAAGATTTCGAAGTGGGCGCATGCGCTGGGCCTTGGGCAGAAGACGGGCATTGACCTGCCGGGCGAAGTGGCCGGGGTGATGCCGTCAGAAGAATGGAAGATGAAGAACTACCACGAGAAATGGTATGCGGGCGAGACCATCTCGGTGGGTATCGGGCAGGGCGCGATTGCCGCCACCCCGGTGCAGATGATGCGCGCGATTGCCGGAATTGCCACGGGTGGAGTGCTGGTGCGGCCCCATGTGGTGATGCCCGAGGATGTGCCGGCGGAATACCGGCAGGCCATGCTGGATAGCTTTCCCGGCACGGGAGCGGCGAATGTGCCTATCGACCCGGCTAACTGGGAGATTGTGACCGACGCGATGGCACGGGTTCCGGCTCCAGAAGGAACGGCCCCGAGCGCCCATCTGGAGGGCATCGATTTTGCCGGAAAGACGGGCAGTGCGCAGGTGGTGAGTAACGAGGCCAAGAGCCGGCTGGGCGGGGGCAAGGCCCTCCGCGACAATGCCTGGTTTGTGGGCGTGTCGCCACGGCGGAATCCGGAAATCGTAGTGTGCACGCTAATGGAAGGCGGCGAGCACGGTAAGCTCGCGGCACGCGTGGCCGCCCAGGTGATCGAGGCGTATGTAAACAAGCAGCGCAAGCACGACAACAATCTGCTGGAGGCGAAGCAGCCGCCAGCTCCGGTAGAAGTGGGCGCGATATGGTCGGAAGCGCCTGTGGGTGACACCACTCCGCTGCGTGGGGGGCACTTCTTTGTGACTCCCGCCGAAAAGCAGCCGGGGGCGACCAAGAAGCAGGCTACGGTAGCCATGCGGCTGCCTTGAGCGGTTGAACGGCAGGAGCGGTTAGCAAGTCAGCAAGTGCTAGGAAAGGATAAGGATGCGGCGTTATCTTACATTCCGTGACTTTGACTGGGTGCTGCTCAGCCTGGTGCTGCTGCTGTCGGTTATCAGCGTTTTCGAGATCTATTCCGCCACGCTTCACACCAAGTTCGTCGGCTTCCATAAGACGCAGCTCGTTTGGCTGGCGGCAGGACTGATCTGCATGTTTGCGCTGAGCCTGGTGAATTATCACCGGCTGATTGACTACGTGCACTACGCATATGCGGTCTCGATTGTCTCGCTGATCGCTGTGATCGTGGTGGGAACCAAGGTGCTGGGTGCGCGCCGCTGGATCAAGCTGCCGGGTGGCGTACATTTCCAGCCGTCGGAGTGGGTAAAGCTCATCCTGATTGTGGCGGTGGCGAGGTATTTCACGACGCTGGCCGGGCGGGATCTTACGTGGAGTGACATCTTTAAGGCCTTCGCGCTGGTGGGCCTGCCCATGTTGATGGTGCTGAAGCAGCCCGATCTGGGTACAGCGCTGACCTACTCGCCGATACTGCTTTGCGGGCTGTTTCTGGGCGGCATTCGCTGGAAGCAGGCGATGATTCTGGGTCTGGCCGGAATTATGGCGGTGGGCACGGCGTGGTATAGCGGCAAGGTTCTAAAGCCTTACCAGAAGGCGCGGTTGACCAGCTTTGTGAACCCGGACAACGATCCTAAAGGCAGCGGGTACCAGATTCGCCAATCCCTGATTGCGGTGGGTTCGGGGGGCATCTGGGGGAAGGGTGCGACCAAGGGAACGCAGACCCAGGGCGACTTTCTGCCGATTCCCTATACGGATTTCATCTTTGCGGCGTTCTGCGAGGAGCACGGGTTCGTCGGCGCAGTGGCGGTGCTGCTGCTATACTTCTGCATATTGATGCGTTTGATACAAAACGCTCAAACAGCTGCCGACCTTCCCGGAACGTTTCTTGTTATGGGCGTCGTTGCCGTTATGGTTTTTCAGATAGCGGTGAATGTCGGGATGGTGGTCGGGTTGATGCCTGTAACCGGGATTCCTTTACCGTTAATGAGTTACGGAGGATCTTCGGTTCTGTTCACGTTTCTGGCTCTGGGGATGGTAATGAACGTCCGCATGAACCGCTTCGTGAACTAGGTCTGTTTACAGACCCAGAAGGCTGCGGCTGAGGAACACAAGGATTTGTTTCACAAGGTTTGCACCAGATTTTTTGTAGCCCGGCAGTGCGCACGTGCGATGCCGGGGTTAAGAAGTTAAGTCCAACAATTATTACCGGCCGGGTGGATCACCGGGCCGGGCAGGATTGGGTATGAGCGCGCAACGACGGGTAACGGCCCCGCCTGATTTCAAGGCTGAAGTGGTCACAAACTCCTTGCGCCCAGATAGCCTTTACGAGCACTTCGATCCTTTCAGTGAGCCTCCTCCCGGTTCCGGGCGGGGGTCTGCAGTACCCCTCACACAAAGAATCTTCTTCGCTACGGCCATCTCTTCGTCTGCCCCAATTCTCTCCGGAACCCCGGGAGCAGGAGCATTCCTGTTCTGATCGCCCTGCCGTAAGCCCGCAGGCATAGCTGCGCGGGCAGAAGAGGCAGAATGGCGAAAGAAATTTGTATTTCCAGCACGCCGCACGAGACGCGTCTGGCGATTATTGAAAACGATGAGCTCGCAGAGATTTACTACGAGCGTGAGAATGAATACACCCTGGCCGGGTCCATCTATAAAGGCCGTGTTACCCGCGTATTGCCCGGCATGCAGTCGGCATTTGTCGATGTAGGCCTCGAGCGAGACGCCTTCCTGTACGTCACCGATTTTCTTGAAGAGCAGGAAGATGGCGCTGACTTTGAAAAGGTCGGTGGGGGTACACAGGCTCGCCGCGAAGGCGGTCGTGAGGGTGGACGTGAGAACCGGGGCGAGAACGAAGGATCCCGGGATGGCCGTGGGCGCGAGCCCCGCGAAGCACGGGAGCCGCGAGAGAATCGTGAGCCGCGCGAAAATCGCGAACCGA
Organism: uncultured Acidobacteriaceae bacterium; assembly: GCA_963725995.1. Taxonomy (GTDB): domain Bacteria; phylum Acidobacteriota; class Terriglobia; order Terriglobales; family Acidobacteriaceae; genus JANXZS01. Next base: position 252,316 of record CAVSAX010000026.1, read on the forward strand.
GAGAGCCTCGCGAGAAGCGCATCGCAGCACCGCCCGAACAGCTAGCCATGGAGGCGGTCGTTGTCACGCCTCCGCCCAGCGAAGGCCGGGATGAGGAATCGGATCAGGGGGGAGCGCGCCGTTGGCGTGGTCGCCGTGGCCGCCGTCGCGGCACAAGGCCAGACCGTCAAGGCGGATCACCCAGCGTACAGACCGAGTCGCGCGAGCCTTCCGAGACGTTTGTGATTGAAGCCGGTTCGGAGGCGGAGTCATTCGCCGCTCCCATCGAGGCGCGGCCGGAGCCGAGGCGTCCGGCTTACACGCAGCAGTTGCCTGCGCCGAACCAACCGATCTTTCTTCCAGGCGAGTCACTCTCAAAGTACGGTCACGCGCCCGCTGCCGAGCCGATGATTGAGATTGAGGCGATGCCCTCCAATCCCATCGAGCCTTCGCGGCCGACTCCTGCTTACACGACCTTCAAGCCTTCGACGCTGGTGGAGACGCCAATTGTCTGGGACGGCAGCAGCCTGCTGCCCGGCGAGACAATCTCGCGTTATCGCAACGAGCCGCCGGTTCGTGCCGCGCAGCCCGTGGTTCACGAGCAGGTGAGCGAGGTGGCTCCGGTCGAGCATGCTGAGCCCGCCGCAGAGGTCCAGACCGACGAAGCCAAGGCCGAAGAGGCTGTGGTTGAGGATGCGATCGAGGCCGAGGCGGAAGCTTCCGTCGAAGAGACGACGTCCATCACTGGCCACGCCGCCGAGCCCACCATTGAGGCTGAACCGGTAGCGGAGATTCATCACGAAGGACATCACCACGATTCAGAGTGGAAAGTGGAACCCGTTGCGGAGGAAGTCGAACCTGAGGAGGCGTCTGCTTCTCACAAGGTTGACCCATCCGCGCCAAGTAGTTTTCGCCTGACGACCCCGGTCGAAGAGGAGCAGGAAGCTCCTGCGGCTGAGGCAGTGGCCGAGCAGTCCACCGAACAGCCTGCGCCGGCGGGAGCGATCGTTGCGGTACAGGAGCATGTAGACCGCCCGCACGTTGACCGCGTGCTCGGACACTTTGAGCCGATGGCGGTTCATGAAGAGCCAGCGCCTCAGGCCTCGACGATTGCCCCGGTCGAGGAAGAGGAAGCATCCGCGGAGCGAGAGGAACTCCTGACCAAGGAGCAGGTGCTCGAAGAATTGCAGGATGTAGCCGAAGACTTCGAAGAGACCGACGAAGAGAGCGGCGAGAATGTTGGCGGCATCCACGGATTTGCGCCGGGCAGCGGCGTGATCGAAGAAGAGGTGATCGAAGAGGAGGAGTTTGACTACCCCGCCACCTACGCACACCACGACGAGCACGATCTGGATGAACTGGAAGAAGAGACCATCGATCACAACTTGACGGGCACGGATCTCGGCGAGATGGTTCGCGATACCCACATCGATCAGCGAACAAATGTCGCGTTTAGCTCTGACGTGGCTACTGAAGAAACAGAGATGGAAGAAGAGGAGGAGGGCGAAGATGGGCCTGACTCCATGGGCGAGGATGGTTTCGACGAGGAGGAAGAAACTCCGGCCGCTGAAGGCAGTCCTGCTCCCAGCCGACGCACCGATGATGGACGCCGCGGTGGACGCGGTGGACGCCACGGACGCCGTCGCAGCAATGGCGGTGGTGGTGGAGGCGATCGCGGTCGCAGAGCGACATCGCAAATGAGCGATCTGCCTGTGATCAGCGACCTGCTGAAACAGGGGCAGGAGATCCTGGTGCAGATTGCCAAGGAGCCCATCGCCAAGAAGGGTGCGCGCATCACGAGTCATATCGCGCTGCCGGGCCGCTTCCTGGTCTTCATGCCAACGGTGAATCACGTCGGTGTTTCGCGCAAGATTTCTTCTGACGACGAGCGTCAGCGCCTGAAGCGGATTCTGATCAGCGAGAAGGGCGACACGACTGGCGGCTTCATTGTGCGCACAGCAGCCGACGGTGCGAGCGAAGAGGATCTGCGCGCCGACATTCGCTTCCTGATCAGCCTGTGGACCGAGATCAAGCAGCGTTCCGATGCCGGCAAAGCTCCGGCGCTGATCTATCACGATCTGAATCTTGTTGAGCGGATCCTGCGCGACCAGGTCTCAGACAATTTCTCGTCCATCTGGGTGGATAACGAAGTTGAGTATGAGCGGATTCTTCGTTTCCTGGAGCGCTTCCAGCCTTCGCTGGTTCGCCGCGTGAAGCTCTATACCAAGGAGACGCCACTCTTCGAGCAGTTTGGAATTCAGGACGAGATCAGCAAGGCACTGAAGTCGAAAGTCTGGCTCAAGTCCGGCGGATCGATCGTGATCAACCAGACGGAAGCGCTTGTCGCCATCGACATCAACACAGGCAAGTATGTAGGCAAGACGGCGCGTCTCGAGGACACAATTCTCAAAACGAACCTCGATGCGATTCCGGAGATTGTGCGCCAGATTCGTCTGCGGGACCTGGGCGGCATTATTGTGATCGACTTCATTGACATGGACGAGCGCAAGAATCGCCATCGCGTGATGCAGGCGCTCGAAGAGGCACTGAAGGCGGATCGCGCGCCATCCAAGGTTCTGCAGTTCAACGATTTTGGATTGGTGGCCATTACTCGCAAGCGCGTAAAACAATCGCTCGAGCGCACTCTGAGCGTGCAGTGCAACATCTGCCAGGGTACCGGCATGGTGAAGAGTCCCGCGACTGTTTGCAACGAGATCTACGTGGAGATGCGCAAGATGCAGAAGAGCTTCGATCACGGAGATGTTCTGCTCCGCGTGCACCCGGATGTGGTGAAAACCCTGAAGGAGCACAATGCGCGCTGGCTGACAGAGCTTGAAGAGATGATTGGCAAGAACATCATCGTGAAGAGCGATCCCAGCCTTCATCCCGAGCAGTTCGACATCCACTAGACACAATTGTTCGTATCACGCAGCAGGCCGGGGATACTCCCGGCCTGTTGTTTTGAGCACAATAGAACAACTCTACCGCGCAACAAACTGCGCAGAATCGCGTCTAAGCTAAGAGCCACTTATGCGGCTAGATCGAAGCTGAGCTCCCGCATTGGCTGGACTCACAAGGATTCCCATGACTTTTTTCCAACTCGGCGGCAAGGCATTCAGGGCCACGGCAATCGCGGTCGCATTTCTTTTCACTTTTGCATCGGCCTTGCTTCACGCACAGGACTCCGCTTCGGAAGAGCGCCAACTGGTCGCAAATCCTGAACCCAACGCGGCGCCAGCTATGGGCCCTTCGGCCCAGGAAAGCGGCCACACCGTTCCTGCGTATGGATACCCTCAGGATTCCGGGCTCAAGAGCCACCTGGCAATGGAGTTTGGTGGAGGCTGGACCACTCCGGCGAGCGAAGATCAGCATGATCTCACCTACGGATGGGACGTTGTGCTTGGCGGCGGATACAAGGTGAACCGTCGCTTCACGATGATGGGTGAGTACCAGTACAACTACAACAACATCCCCGCCAAGGTGCTGCAACAGGTGGGTGAGCCCGGCGGTCACATCAGCATCTGGTCGCTAACGGCGGATCCGGTGTGGCACATCAAGACCGGTGGCATGTGGGGCGCGTATGCGGTGGGTGGTGGCGGCTACTACAAGAAGACGACATCGTTCACGCAGCCGGCGATTATCACGTCCTACTACTGCGATTACTTCTACTGCTATCCGTACCAGTATTACGGCAGCGTGGTTGTCGCGCAATTCTCTGACAATGCGGGCGGCATGAACATTGGTGGGGGCTTCACGTTTGGTAGCTTTGAGGGCGCCAAGTTCTACTCCGAGGCGCGCTATACGTGGATTGCCACGCCGGGACAAAGCACGAAGATTATCCCGGTCACGTTTGGTGTTCGCTGGTAAGAAGGAATGTCTGGGGGAAGGGCGGGGCTTCGGCCTCGCCTTTTTTATAGGACGGCGGCGCTAGAGGAGTCCGATTTGTTTCAGGCGCAACAGCCCTCCGCCCAACACGGCCAGTGGCGTGAGAGCCGTGAGCGTAAGCTGATACGCAACGGGCTGCTTGCCTTTCAACTGCAGCGCTGAGAGCGCGCTTAGCAACAGCACCACAAGCGCGAGAGCGAGCGTGTGGACCAGCGGGTTCTCGCGGGCGATCCAGGTCGTGACGTATCCACCGGCCGCCGCGGAGACAGCGCTGAGAATAATATTCATCCACAGGTGAAGGCGGCGCGGCTGAGAAGATTCGCTCGCCGGTGCGGGTGCCAGGCGCTTCTCCGCCAGCGAGGCGATCGCTATCAGCAACGCGATCGTGAGAAAGCCCCCGCCGATCGCGAGAAACGAATACAGGATCTTCACTTCGCTGATTTCATCGCGGCTTCCACTTCATCAGGAGTATGTGCGAGCGCAGCGGTCAGGTCGATGAGCTTGCCGCTTTCGTCTACACGATAGATGTCCTCGATGCGAATGCCGAGCTTTTCTTCCGGGATGTAAATGCCGGGCTCGATGGTGAAGACTGCGCCAGCCGGGATCGGCTTGCTGTAGTCCATGGGGTCGTGGACGTCGATGCCGACGGAGTGGCCCAGGCCGTGGATGAAGTACTTGCCCAGCGGCTCACCGTGGAGGTCCTTGCCATGAGTGTTGATGTAATTGAAGGCCACGGTATCGAGGTAGTCCGGGTCAGTGTGCTGGCGGTTGTTGGTCTTCGATTTTCCCGCGACGAAGGCGGCCATCGCAGCACGCTGAGCACCGAGGACTATCTCGTAGATCTCCCGCTGACGCGCCGTGAAGTGCCCGTTCACGGGAACCGTGCGCGTGATGTCGGAAGCGTACATGGAGTACTCGCCCGCCGCATCGACCACCACGACATCGCCGGCCTGCATGGTCTGGTTGTTGGCGGAGTAGTGCAGCACGGTGGACATCAGCCCGGAGCCGACGATGGGCGCATAGGAGACGCGCTCGCATCCCTGCTCCATCAGGTTTTCGATGATGAGGCCGGCGACGGCATTCTCAGACGCGCCGGGATGCACCGCTCGCATCATCGCGCGTTGCGCCACCATGGAAGCGTCCGTCGCCTTGGTCAACAACGCGATCTCTCTCGCGTCTTTCACCGTGCGAAGGGGAATGAGCGGATCGGCGACATCGTGTGAGTCAGGAACGTCTGCGGCTCCGAGCGTCGCGGCAAGCCATGTCAACAGGGCCTTGGCCTCGGGCGAGTCATGCTGAGTAAAAAGATTCTGCCGGACGCGGCCATCCTCTGAGGCAAGCTTGTTCAGGATTGTGGGCAGGTCGGTCATGTCCTGCACCTCAGCCACGCCGGAGACTGATACGGCGTTGGGAGATTTGGCATCGAGTTTCACGCCCGTATAAAGTTCGGTGCGCAGGTTACGCGTCGGCAGAAACAGGATCTCGCGATAGGCACGCGCGGGGTGAGCGGGAGTCGCGGCTGCTTCGCCCTGGATGAGCAGCGCTGCTCCAGGCTCATTCCATCCGGTGAGGTAGTAGAAATTCTCATCCTGACGGTACGGCATAAAGTCGAGCACGGGCTCCTGTGCAGCGAACAAGATCGCCACGCCGCCCTTCAACGACTTGGCTAGTGCCTCACGCCGCGTGTGATAGTCAGACGTGGGCTGCTTGTCGAGAGCATTTGTAACCGTGGCTGCGGCAAATAGCAGAATTAGAAGCAGAGATACTTTTCGCAAGGGAATCATGATCCTTTCAGTCTCAACTTTGCGACTGGGGCTCAACTATCTTGAGGCCTACACACCAACTGGAAATGGTTTGGGCGAGGATTCGTCCAGGTTCGCACCGCGCCGGAAGCGCTCGAACCGTCCCTGGAAGAGCGACAGCAAACCCGTGTACCAGTAGCCCACTACAAAGAGCAGCAAAAACGGCAGCGTGAAGTAATTCTCATTGGTCGCGGCATACCAGATTGTGAGAGCGAAGTAGCAGCCAATGGCCAGCTCAATCCAGGGGATGATGCCAAGACGCTTGCGGTATTTTGCAGCCTGCGATTTTTCGCCCTTCTGCTGCACTCGATATTTCGGGGTGCGCTTGAATGCGCTCTTGATGCCAAAGATGGCCTCCATCACCGCGATTGTATTGGTGACCGTGAGGCCCACACCTAGCGCCATCAGAAAGGGAAGGTAGAAAAATGTCTTGTACCATTTCCCGGGGAAGAGCTCTTTTTGCGAGACCAGGTAGAACGACGAGATGGAGAAAGTCGAAGCCATGAAGAGAGGCACGTCCACCAGCAGCATCATGAACCAGCCCTGGTAAAAGCGGATGATCATGGCCGGCATCAGGAGCACTGAGAGAACCACCATCAGCGGGTAGCTCAGGTTCGCAGTGAGATGGTAGATTGCCTCGATCTTCACGCGGCGCGGCGCTTTGCTCGCCATCACCTGCGGAAGAATTTTCTTCGATGTCTGGATCAGCCCCTTGGCCCAGCGCGCCTGCTGAGTCTTGAAGGCGGTCATCTCAATGGGAAGTTCTGCCGGGCACTCCACATCAGGCAGGTATTTGAATTTCCATCCGGCGAGTTGCGAGCGATAGCTTAGGTCGGTGTCTTCGGTGAGCGTGTCGTGCTGCCAGCCACCCGCATCGGAGATTGCCTGACGCCGCCACATTCCCGCGGTGCCGTTGAAGTTGAAAAATACCCCGCTGCGCGCGCGTGCTCCGTGCTCCAGGACGAAGTGCCCGTCCAGCAGGATCGCCTCAACCTGCGTAAGAAAACTGAAGTCGCGATTGAGGTGGGTCCAGCGCGTTTGCACCATGCCTATTGCGGGATCGGAGAAGTGGTTGATGACGCGCATCAGCCAATCCTTCGGCGGCACAAAGTCAGCGTCGAAGATCGCGATAAACTCGCCCTTCGCGGTCTTCAATCCGGCATCCAGCGCGCCCGCCTTATAGCCGTAGCGGTTTTCGCGGTGAACATAGACGATCGGGTGCCCTTCGGCCCGGTAGCGCTCTACCATTTCGCGGGCCACATCCTTCGTCTCGTCGGTGGAGTCATCAAGAACCTGGATCTCCAGCTTGTCCTGCGGATATTCCATGTTGCAGCAGGCTTCCAACAGGCGATCGATCACGAACTGCTCATTGAAGATGGGCAGTTGGATCGTGAACCAACGGCAGCTCTGCGAAGGGCGGCGGTGGTGACGTGTCGTAATTCTTCTTGTTGCGGTAGTACTTGTAGACGAGCTGGTAGCGGTGGATTCCGTACGCCGCGAGGACGATCATCACGGTGAAATAGGGAATCAGCAGAAGAATGTCGAAGGGGTTCCAGCGATAGAGATGCTCGAAGGTACGGTCGGCGTAGTGCGTGCGCAGGTAGTGCTTCAGGCTATGCTGATCGGCCACGAACAGCATCGAAACCAACGCGTTCGCCTTCAGCAGGAAGGTGCCGGCGAGAGCCTTTGAAACCGCAAGCATCTGGAGCATAGGGTCGAGCAGCTTCCTGCCTCCGCAGTTGCATCTTCGGGGAAATTCTTGTTGCCAATTGTACGCGAGCGTCCGGCCACAACGTCGTGACAGGCCCCGCGAGCGAGCCGGCTTTAGTTCAGGAACATGGTGCGGTAGAGTGTGTCGCGCTGCACCGGCTTGAAGCCGGCATCGCGGATCAGGCGGCGAAGCTCTTCCTCGGTGGTGCAGTTCGAGGTGCCCGCTGCCTTGACCACGTTCTCTTCCAGCATTACCGATCCGACATCGTTACCGCCAAAGTGCAGGCCCATCTGCAGCACCTTCAGGCCCTGCGTTACCCAGCTGGACTGCACATTTTCCACGTTGTCCAGATACAGCCGCGAGATGGCCAGGACCTTGAGGTACTCGACGGAGGTGGCCTCGTCCCAGCCGCGACCGCCGAGCGCGGTGTTCTGCGGCTGAAAGCTCCAGGGGATGAAGGCCGTGAAGCCGCCGGTTTCCTCCTGCAGGCGCCGCACCTGTTCAAAGTGGTTGATGCGGTGCTCGAAGCTCTCGCCCACTCCGAACATCATGGTGGCGGTGGTGCGCATGCCAAGCTCATGGGCGGTGCGGTGTACCAGAACCCAGTCGTCGGTGGAGCACTTCAGCCGGGCGATGCGCTGACGCACTTCGTCGTCCAGAATCTCAGCTCCGCCGCCGGGAATGGAGGCCAGTCCGGCATCACGCAGGCGGGCAATCGTGTCGCGGACAGTGATCCCGCTGTAATGCGCGATCGCCAAAATCTCGGACGCAGAAAAACAATGCAGCCAGATTTGCGGGAAGCGCTCCTTGATGCCGCGCAGCATGCTCTCGAAGTATTCGATCTTGAGATCAGGATGCAGGCCGCCCTGCATCAGCACGCCGGTGCCGCCCATTTCCAGCGTCTCGGCGATCTTGTCGTAGATGGTTTCGAAGTCCAGGATGTATCCCTCGGACGCGAGGGGGCCCTTGAGCGGCCGGTAGAAGGCGCAGAAGGTGCAGTACTCGGTGCAGAAGTTTGTGTAGTTGATGTTGCGATCGATGATGTAGGTGACCACACCCTCCGGGTGAAGCCTGCGCCGGAGCGCATCGGCCTCCATACCCAGGCCGATCAAATCGTCGGAGCGGAAATACTCCAGAGCCTGCTGGCGAGTCAGCGACATATTCCAATTCTAACGGCAGTAGGCGTAGAAGGCTAACCTTTGCAGTCGGCCATCCAGCTCTTGCCGGATTTGTTTCATGGGGCTGCAATCCGTGGTGGTTTGGATGGAGATGACGTTTTTATGCTCGCAACTGGTTTAGAATACTGAGAATGTTGGGCAGCCTCTCCGTCCACGAAATCAGACCCTGACCTAAGGGCGCAGTTCAGTCAGCCCAGCTTTTCCGGGCTACTCCTCTTGAGCATTGCTCAAACCGTCCCGGGCAGTCCTGTGTGCATGCGAAGGCATCACAACACAAGGACCGCTTCGGGAATCCGCTGACAATCGTGTGCCACCACGTGGCGTGCTTCCAAGTTGCCGATGCAGTTCGACGAGCGTGTCACAGCAAGTCGTATATACCTCTGCGCGTGGATGCCAATACTTTTTAGAGGAGAAGGAAATTGCTTATGCAGATGTTGAATCGTCTTCCCGGATTCGGAGCTGTTTCTACCCGGTGGGTCCTGCTGGCGTTGATCGCCACCTCGGGTTTCGGCCGTCTTGCACTGGCCGCCGACGCACCCAAGCCTGGTACGGATGTCATCACGTTCACTAACGGAGACCAGCTGACCGGCAAATTGCTGCATGCCACGGGCGGCAAAGTAGCCTTCCACAGCGACATAGCGGGAGATATCACAGTGGACTGGGAGAAAGTGAAGGAGCTTAAGACCTCCCAGCAGTTTGCGGTTCTTACGAAGGGGCAGAAGGTAAATAAGAAGACGCCCGACTCGCAGATCCCGCAGGGAACGCTCAGCGCGACCGGCAGCGATATCGAGCTGCAAACCTCGGCGGGTACCGCACTTCCCGCGATTCCCACCAAGAACGCAGAGTTTGTAGTGGATGATGCTACATTCCAGAAGGAACTGCATCACGAACCAGGCTTCTCGCAGGGTTGGGCTGGCAGCGTAGCTGCTGGAGCTGCCTTCGTTGTGGCGACCCAGAACAGCGAGAATTTCAACGTCGGCCTCGCGCTGGCGAGGGTGGTTCCCAACGTGGAGTGGATGGCTCCACGCTACCGCACTACGGCTGACTTTACCCAAATATACGGCAAGACTCACCAGCCCGGAATCCCGGATACCAAGACCTCGATCTACCACGCAGACGCTGAGCATGACTGGTACCTGACGCCACGTTTTTATGCGCTCGCGGACATGTCCTTTGACCACAACTACTCGCAGGGCCTGAGCCTGCAGCAGATCTACGGCGCTGGATTCGGTTACACGATTATCGACCGGCCCACGCAGCACTTCGATGCGAAGGCGGATATCCACTACGAACACCAGTCCTTCTCGGTAGACCCGTACGCTGTGCCGGTACCGCCGGTGCAGCCCAGCAACAACCTGGTTGGCTCAAGCCTTGGCGAGACGTACATGCAGAAGCTGCCGCATGGGCTGATCTTCAATGAAGCGGGCGTCGTGAACCTTGCCTTCAACGACACCAGCGCCTATTCCGCCAATCTGGCCGCCGGTCTTGTCTTCCCTGTGTACAAGCGACTCAGCTTCAATCTGGGAGCGGTGGATAGTTATCTGAACAATCCTCCGGCGGGATTCAAGGCCAATTCATTCCAATTCACGGCGGGGATCGGCTACACATTCAATCACTAACCACGGGCCACAAGGCTCGGTCAGACCCACGGTTCCTCGATCACCCGCAGCCCGCGTCTCATTTCTGAGACGCGGGCTGCGATGGCTGGTTCCGAGAGCATAGACGTATGGGACGAAACTTGATCGCCGGCTGTGTGCGGTAAACGGCATTGAAGAGACTGGGAACTCAGTTACAATCTGAAGCGGCCCGTTTTCGGTGCAAAGACCCCATTCATGCAGACCATCTACAAGCGCTTTAGTATCCTGGTCGGACTAGTCCTGCTGTTAGCTGTGCTCGTTGCGAACGCACTCATCACCCGGCGCCAGCTGGGTGTACAGGTAGAGAGTCAGGCGTGGGTCATACATACCAGGCAGGTTCTGCTCGCGCTGGTGCAGACAGAATCGCTCCTGAAGGACGCTGAAACCGGCCAGCGAGGCTTTCTTTTCACCGGGGACGAGAAGTATCTCGAGCCATACAACCTCGCTATCGGCCAGGTTGAACCGAATATCGACAAGTTAGCGCAACTCACCGTTGACAATCCTCGTCCGCAGGCAAACGTTGCCACTCTTCGTCAGCTGGCGCAGGCCAAATCGAAGGAACTTGCCCAGACGATCGCCCTCTACCGGTCGGGCAAATTCGGCGAAGCTAAGGCACTGGTGCGGTCGGATGCGGGCCTGGTCATCATGAACGACATCCGAAAACTTATTGATGACATGGAACGGGAAGAGACTTCGCTGGGAGTTACACGGTCTGCTGCCTATCGAAAGAGCGTCCGGGTAACTGCAGCGTGTATCTATCTGGCCAGCCTCGTCGCCGCCCTGGGCGTTATTTTCCTGACCTTGCACATGCTTCGGGAGATGGATCTGCGAGAGAAGCATGCCCGGCAGATACTGGAACGGGAAGAATGGTTCAGGGTAACTCTGAACAGCCTTGGGGACGCGGTAATCGCAACAGACGAACATGGGCTGGTGACATTTCTGAACCCGCTGGCAGAGCAACTGACCGGAAGAAATCTGAGTTCTTCAAAAGGCCGGCCGATTCAGCAGATTTTTCCTATCTTCAACGAGACCTCGCATCACATCGTGGAAAATCCGGTGGAGAAGGTCATGGAGTTGGGGCGAGTTGTGGGTCTTGCCAACCATACGGTGCTGCAGCATGCTGACGGAACCCTTATCCCGATTGAAGACAGCGCCGCGCCCATCCGTGACAATCAACACAACCTGATCGGCGTTGTCCTGGTCTTCCGCGATGCAACCCAGGAACGCCGGGCACAGGAGATTCTCCGCAAGACCGAAAAGCTGGCTACCGCCTCGAGGCTTGCGTCTACCGTCGCCCATGAAATCAACAATCCGCTGGAAGCCGTTGGTAACCTCATTTACATCGTTCAGGGAACACCTGGTCTTCCAACCGAAGCGGTTGACCAACTAGCCCTGGTTGAGCATGAATTGGAACGCATTTCGCACATAACCCGCCAGACACTTGGCTTCTATCGCGAATCCAACACGCCCGATCGCGTGGAATTACCGGCGCTTATCGACTCCGTGATCAAGCTCTACGCAAACAAGCTCAAGGCGAAGAATATCAATATCCAGCGGGATTTCGATCAGTGCCCGCCTGTTCATGGGCTCTCGGGAGAGTTGAGGCAAGTGGTATCCAACCTCATTTCCAACGCTGCCGATGCGGTCGGCGATCGTGGAACGATCTGCGTGAGATTGAAGTGCGTCGAAGGCTCGGCCCGTCAGATCGTTCAGATGGTGATCGAAGACGATGGCCCCGGCATTCGAGCAGAGCATAGAGAGCGGATCTTCGAGCCCTTTTTCACGACCAAAAAAGATGTAGGCACTGGACTGGGACTTTGGGTGACCAAGGAAATTATCAACAGGCACGGAGGCACCATCGAGATCTTCTCCGGCGAAGACCAGCGTCCAGTTGGTGCAGTATTCAAGATCCTCCTGCCTTGCACGCCCGGTGCAATCGAGGGAGCGACCCAGAGCTTCTAACAGCCGAGGAAACGCTAGTTGCTCGGAGGCACAGCCGCTGCAGGAGCCATTGCGGGCTGCGGATCGTAGTTGAACGGTGCTTTCAGCAAATCCATAACCGGCGTGGGCAGCGGCTTGTCTGCGTTTGCCAACAGTAAGCTTACCTGCCACATCTCCGTCTGGTTCAGCACCTTGTTGTAGGAAGGCATGCCGGTCAGTCGAATGCCGTTCGCCACCTTCCAGTAAGTCTCTCCCGGAGGATCGTCGCTCACGCCTACCACTCCGTTGCCGTGTGGCTTCCAAAGTTGCGGGGCGTGGGGATACATGGTCGCCGCGAAGGAAGACGGCCTGCCGTAGAGGCCATGGCATGCCGCGCATTGCTGGCGATAGATGTGTGCACCCGCCTCAAGATTTGTCGCGCTGGGCTCAATTGGGGCAGCTTTTGGAGCTTCAAGGTCGATACGCGCGTGCATGGGGATGTGCACGATAACAGCTTCCATGGGGAAAGGCGCATCGGCGACGGCCACCGGTGGATGTCCATGGTGGAAATAGACGAAACCCCAGATGGGAAGGATCAGGAGCCCCAACAGCAGGCCCAGAAGAAAGGTCTTCATTCGGTTTCAGCCTCTAGAACAGTGGATTTTTGCGACCGCCGTCCGCTATGTCGATGATTCTAGCCGAAAGCGGGGCCACGGGTACGATCCAGATGCTTTAATACAAAGAGCGAAGTTTTTCTGCCCATACTTTCTTGAGGCAGCTAGTCGTGGAGGCTTTCAGGTTCATGCACCGTAGCAAGCGCAAACAATATACTTTGTATCCCCTGCTGTCGTTTTTCCTTCTGGCCGCGCCGTTCCTGATTTTGACGATTTCGGCGCACGCACAGACCAGCACCACCAACACAGTTCCGGAGCCCCAGACATTAACGCCTGCACCCCAGGCTGCACCACCGGCCGCCGCGACCACTTCACAGACAAACCAGTCGGCGGCCGCCCGGGTCCGCGCACGCCGTCAGCAGCGGGTCGATGCCATCATCAAGGACATCTACGGTCACAAGTATGAGTTTTTTGCCGGCTATGGATACCTGCGCTTCAGGCCAGGTGACACATTGCAGCACACTTCCGAGTCAGCGTGGGATGTAGGCTTTACCGACTATCTGAAGCCCAAGCTCGGTATCGTGGGCGATTTTCGCGGGTACTACGGGACCACCTATACCTACAACAACGAGTTCCAGATCTTTCAGCCCAGCATCAGCCAGTACATGTACCTCTTCGGCGCGCAGTACCGGCTGACGGGAAAACAGCACTACGCAGTGGGGCTGAGGGCAATGGCGGGCTGGGCGCATGGCAACTTCGACACCAATACTGGTGGCTTGCCCGGCACGCTGATCGGACTGTATCCGAACGGGAATGCGTTCGCGGGCGAAGCAGGCATTCCGGTTGACATCAATATCAGCCCTGCAATCTCCGCACGCATAACGCCGGAGTTTGTCGGGACGCACTTCGGCAGTTCCTACCAGTTCAATAAGGGCTTTACCGGCACCATCGTCTATCGCTTCAAGAAAGTAACCTGGTAGCGGCAGAGCCAGAAGTTGACGGAATAACAAGTCAGCGAATCAGCAGAGCTAAACGCCTGCTGACTCGCTGTTTTTTGCCCAACTTTGCCCTAGGCCTTCGTTTTCTGGTCGCGTTCTTTGGCGACATCCAACGGGTATTGCGGCTCGGTCATGCGCACGGGGTCGAGGATCTCGGCGATCTGCTCTTCAGTCAGGAGCTTTTTCGCGCGTGCAATCTTGATGATCGATTCTCCCGTCGCCACCGACTCCTTCACGATCTCCGCCGCCTTGGCGTAGCCGATGTAGGGATTGAGCGCCGTAGCCAGCGAAACCGTGCTCTGCGCATAGAAATTGCAGCGCTCCGGATTTGCCGTGATTCCCGTGACGCAGTACTTGTCGAACTTGCTCAGCATGTTGGCGAGGATGGTGATGCTCTGCAGAACGTTGTGCGCCATGGTTGGCATCATCACGTTCAGTTCCAGTTGCCCCGCTTGGACGGCGTATGCAACCGCGGTGTCGTTGCCTATCACCTGGAAGCCGACCATTGCCGCCAACTCCGGCATCACCGGATTGATCTTGCCCGGCATGATGGATGAGCCTGGCTGCAGGCTTGGCAGGTAGATCTCGGCGAATCCAGTGTTCGGCCCGGAAGAGAGCATCCGGATGTCGTTAGAGATGCGGATGACTTCGAGCGCGATACCGCGCAGGGCTCCGCTGATTTCCCCCATGCAGGCATTGGATTGCATCGCCCAGCGCATATCCTCAGCCGGGGTGAGCCGCTGACCCGAGAGCCGCGCAAGATTCTCAACCGCCTTGACGCGATAATCCGGATGCGTATTGATGCCGGTGCCCACCGCGCTGCCGCCCAGTCCCAGCGGACGCAGCGAGTCGGAGGTCCACCAGAGGAATGTCTTGCCCTTCTCAATCGCGCGTCCATAAGCGGCGAATTCCTGCCCCAGCCGCATCGGCACCGCATCCTGCATATGCGTGCGGCCTGACTTCATGATTCCGTGGAATTCTTTCGCCTTCGCAGCGAAGGTCCCTGCCAGAGCCTCCAGCACGGGATAGAGCGTCTCCAGCGCCAGCAACGTGGCCAAGCGCATTGCGGTAGGGAAGACGTCGTTGGTGGATTGTCCGTAGTTGACGTGGTCGTTGGGATGCACGTCGGCGTACTCGCCCAGCGCTCCGCCAAGAATCTCGTTGGCGCGGTTGGCGATCACCTCGTTCGTATTCATGTGCAGGCTGACCCCGGCACCGGCCTGGAAGACGTCCACGACGAACTCCTGGGTCCACTTTCCGTCGATCACTTCCTGCGAGGCCTGGATGATTGCGTCAGCGCGGCGATCATCTACCAGACCGAGATCCTTGTTCGCCTCAGCCGCAGCCTGCTTTACCATGCCGAGTGCACGAACCAGCGCCGGATGTGCCCGCATGCCGGAGATGGGATAATTCTCTACCGCGCGTGCGGTCTGGGCGCCAAAATATGCGCGGGCGGGCACCTCAACAAAACCAAGCGAATCTTTTTCCTTGCGAACTTCGGACATGCGAACCGGTCCCCTTTAGTACGAAATGAATTCTTCGCGGCGTCAGCACAAATGCCTGCGAGGATTTGAGTATAGACGCCGATAGCCTCGGTCGTCAGCGGCATTGGCTTTGCATGGGGCCGAAGCCAAATTGAAATCCCCTGCCGCAATTCGGCTCCATCATCTAACCTAAAAGAATGACAGATGCGCAGCACACGCTCTCTCCACTCGCCGCCGAACCGTCGAGCGCTGGGGAGGAACAGTTTGACGTACTTGTGGTGGGTGCCGGACCCACCGGCCTGGCCTGTGCCATTGACGCCCAGCGCCTCGGCCTGCGCGTCGTGCTGGTGGATAAGGGCTGCCTCTGCAACTCGCTCTTCCACTACCCCGCGCACATGACGTTCTTTACCACTCCCGAGCTGCTGGAGATTGGCGATATCCCCTTTGCCAGCCCCAACCAGAAGCCCAACCGCAACGAGGCACTGGAATACTACCGCAAGGTGACGGAGCACTATCGCCTGGACGTGCGCCAGTACCACTTGGTGCGTCAGGTCAATGGCCAGGATGGCGGCTTCCGCGTCCAGACTGAGGATCGCTTCGGGCGCGGCCGCGTCTTCGTCTCCCGCAAGATCATTCTCGCCACCGGATACTACGACCTGCCCAACTACATGAAGATCCCGGGCGAAGAGCTGTCCAAAGTGATGCACTACTATCAGGACCCGCATCCCTACTACAACATGGACGTGGTCGTGATCGGAGGCAAGAACTCCGCTGCCATCGCGGCGCTGGAGTTGTGGCGTCATGACGCGCGCGTCACCCTGGTGCATCGCAGCACCGCCATGCACCGGCATGTAAAGTACTGGATACTCCCCGACATCGAGAACCGCATAAAAAATGGCGAGATCGCCGCACACTTCCAATCGCGCGTAACGTCCATCCACGAAGACAGCGTCACGATCGCAGGCCCCGAGGGTGAGCTAACGATCCCAAACGACTATGTTTTTGCCATGACGGGATATCATCCCGACTTTGATTTCCTTACCGAGTTGGGCGTGCGGCTGGAAGGGCCGGATCGCCTCCCCGTTTGCGATCCAGAGACGCTCGAAAGCAACGTCGCCGGCGTCTATCTGGCAGGAGTCATTGTTGCCGGGCGCAGAACGAACGAGATCTTTATCGAAAACGGGCGGTTTCATGGGCGCCAGATTGCATCCGACTTGAAAGAGAAGATGATTTCAATCCCTTAGGCAGCTGATTCTGATTTCTCTGTAACTGCGCTAAGTGTCACGGCAGGAAAGAGTTACCAAGACGAGCTCAATGAGTTTAGTGAAGCCGCGCACAATTCGTAATCAGATGATCGCAGCTCTCATCGTGACTGAGAGTATTTTGCTGATCTTCTTCGGAATCGTGCTGGTGAGGGAACAGACCTCCCAGATCCGGCGCCGCGCGGAGCAGCGCCTGAATTATCAGGTCACGCTATTGGCGCTCGAGGCGGGTCCGCTGCTGAGCATGGGCCGCCTGGACGCGCTGCAGCAGACGGTCCTGGCGATGAAGTCCTCGCCCACCATCCGCACGGCTCAGATCACGGATACCAACGGGCGCACCATGGTGAGCAGCGATCCCACATCCCACGATTTGTACACCCTCTCCCCCACCGAGCGCAAGCATCTCCATGAAACAAAAGGGGTTGATCCATTCAAAGTGACCACGGGATACGGCATCGGTGAGAGCAGCGAGGCTGTCGCGGGAGTTTACATCGATCACGTTCTGATGGGCTTCGCCTGGGTCGCCGCTGATCCGACTGAGGACCGCCGGCAGACCACCTCACTGCTACGGATCACTACGATCTACGGCATCTGCGCCCTCCTTGCCTCTGTCCTCGTGGCTGTCGCCCTGGCCCAATCCATTACCCGGCCACTGGCCGTGCTTCGCGAGGGCACTCGTCAATTGATCCGCGATCCCAGCGCAAACCATCGCTTTCCGCTGCCGGTGCTCTCTTCCAATGAGGCATCCGACCTCACTTCGGCATTTAATTTGATGGTGTCCTCCATGGACGAGCAGCGTGCGGGACTGACCGATACGCTCGCCTTGCTCGATTCGATGCTGGCCAATGCGCCCACCGGCTTCGGCTTCTTCGACCGCAAGTGCCGCTATGTCCGCATCAACCAGTTCCTTGCCGACCTCAACGGGCTACCCATCAGCCGGCACCTGGGCAAAACGCCGACAGAATTGTTCCCCATTCCCGCGGCCGCAATGCTTGAGGAGAGGATTCGCTACGTCTTCGAAACCGGGAACGCGGTGCAGGACGTCGAGTCCAGCGGTGTGCTGCCGACCCAGCCTGACGTAGAGCATCACTGGCTAGTCAACCTCTATCCCGTCCGTACGGGAACTCATCCGGTTCGCTGGGTGGGCGCGATTATTGTTGAGACCACGCAGCGTATCCGCTCGGAAGAGGCACTCCGCAAGACAGAGAAACTCGCGGCTGCGGGCAGGCTGGCTGCCTCAATCGCGCATGAGATCAACAACCCCCTCGAAGCGGTCACCAATCTTCTCTACCTGCTCGACCTGAATGAGTCGTTGAATCCAGACGCGAAGAGATACATGTACATGGCCCAGCACGAACTGGCACGCGTCTCTGAGATCACGCAGCAGACACTGCGCTTCTACCGTCAGTCCACTCAACCGCTCTTTTCCAGCATTCCCGACCTCATCGACTCCATCATCGCGCTGCACCATGGCCGCATGAACGGATTGAACGTCTCCCTCAAGCGCGACTACCGCGGTCGGGGCGAACTCTTCTGCTTCACAGGAGAAATGCGGCAGCTTTTTGCCAACCTAGTCGGCAATGCACTGGATGCCATGCCGGTGGGTGGACGCCTGTGCGTCCAGGTGCGCCCCTCTTCCAGTTGGCAGGAGCCCGCCATGGAGGGAATCCGGATCTTCTTCTCAGATACTGGCTCGGGTATGAGCGAGTCTGTGCGTCGGCGCATCTTCGAACCATTCTTCACCACGAAGGAAGTAACGGGAACCGGCCTCGGACTCTGGGTCAGCGCGGAGATCATCGCCAAGCACGACGGAATCGTTCGCGTGCGCAGCCGTGCCGCAGGCAATGGCAAATCTTCCGGCACCGTCTTCATGCTTTTCTTTCCCAGCCGGCCGGTCCCGGCAGGCATGCTGGAGACCGCTGAGCGCGCTCAGGTCTAGTAACAGGGTCAGGGCAAGGGAAGCGGCATTATGCCCGGCGTGAAATTGCCTTCTGCCGGCTTAAGCGCAACCGACGATCGAATGGCGCAGGCCGATGGATGCGGCAGCGTCACGAAGGTCGATCGCGTCACACGGAATCTGTCCATCGTCATGTAGCGTATGCGCAATCCGTCGATCGTTGGCGGAGTGAAGCGAGGTGTCTTCTTGCGATCCACGTACAGCAGCAGGGCAGCCTCTGCGGGATTGTCGCGGCTCTGCGCGACACCCACGCCAAAGAATGCCGGATCGCTCATCAGCACTTTCCAGTTCTGTTCCTTCACTGCGATTGCCGCCGTAAGCACGCTCGTCGGAAGATGAATGCCGGCCACCGCCGTGCGGTTGAGCGGAGCGGAGTGACTGGCAACGCTGCTCGCCGTTGCGGGTATCACCACGGTACGCACTCCGTAAATTGTCGCAGGCACGGTTACGTTTTGCTTCTCGTCGTCCACGTAGACAATTACCGCAGCCTCACCGGGGCTGTCCGCGCTCTTGCCGACAGCGGTGCCGAGAATGCCTTTGTGCGCGCTTACCAGGGAAGCCCCGCCAAGATTAGCCGCCTGCTGTGCCGCCGCGATGCTGGCCGAGGACACGGTAACTGCGGCGGCGGGAGTCACCGTGTTCGCATCGTAGTCCAGGCAGGAGACACCATGCGGGGCACCCCCAACCACCTTGAAGCTCCCGCTGCTCTGGCCCGCCTGCGTGGCCACCTCGTTCAACACGTCGCCGATGGGGCTAGCGATGCTGACTGACTTCCCAGCCGCATAGAAGAGGCCGACGGGCTGCGCGTTAGCTGCATCCAGAATCAGCGAACCTGAGTCCCCTGCATCAGTGAAGCTGTTGCCGCCAACCGAAATCTGGTTGGTGAATGTCTTGGTCAGATAGCTGTTTGTCTGGGCACAGTCCTTGAAGTAATCCACGTTGACGTTCTGGCTGATCGATTCAATCGTGGAGCAGGTGAGCCCAGTGGTGCGCCCGCTCTTGACCACGCGCATTGCGCCCGAACTGAAGCTCGAGGGAGAAATCGCCTCGCCGGCGCCGCCCGCTGGAGGTGCGGCGGTAAGCGCACCGGATTGCACCGGGCCAATCTGGAGAATTGCCCCGCTGGGGTCAACTGCAGTCGTGTCGATGCGGGCGATAGCCGCATCCACGTTCGTCTGCGTACTGGAAAGTGGGACATAGGCGCTCAACGATGCTACCGGGCGAATGCTGGCGCCGATCTGGCCATACGGCGTGCAGCCACCATCTATCAGGCCAGGCTGCACAATGGAGTCGCCCAGCCGCGCCTGGTCAGACTCAGCCAGCACATGGTTGTTGCTCAGGATATAGCGCGTGCCCGATCCGTCCTCGACAAGGGCTCCAAGCGTGCCGCCGCAGCAATCGCTGATGAAGAGGTTGCCGCTCCCATCCTTCTGCGTGTCGTAGTCGTTGTTGTTGCCACCGGAGGCGCCCATCTGCACCAGGCCTGCCTGCACGCCCTGGTTGGTGCCGGGTGAACTGTTGATGCCCTGGCTATTCAGCAGAATGTGAAGCGGCGTGGTGGACTGGCTGCTGTTTGCGGTGGCCACAACGTAAACCGAAGAGGCGGAGGGCAGAGTGGCAGGAGCTTTGTACGTCACGCTACAGGTGGTGTACTGGCTCGTGGTTATCTTGCATGTGGGCTGGCTCAGCGAGCCCAGAGAACTGCCTCCGTCCATCCCATTCGCAGTGGTGCTGACCACCCAGTTGATCTTGCCGCCGTTCACTTCGGTGAGCGTGCCCTGCACATTGAGACTTGAGCCGGCAGTCAGGGCTGAATTCTCCGGGCTGAGGGGCTGCAGAAATCCCGGATTCACAGTAACCTTGGCCGCCGCGATGCTGGAGATGTTGCTCTTGAGCGTAGCCGTCACCGTCACCTGCACGGAATCCGCCGTCAGGTAAGAAGGCGGCGTATACAGACCATTCGCGTCGATGGTCCCAGCCCCGGCGACTGCATCGCCGCTGGAGACCGTCCAGGTGACCGCAGCAGGCTGGCCGCTGTTCAACATGGCGGTAAAGGTCTGCTGAGTATTTGTGTCCAGGCTGGTGGTACCCGGCGCGATGCTGAATGTTCCGCTGCTGGGACCGGGCATGCTGCCGCCGCAACCCGCTGCCAGCAGCAGAACGGGCAGCAAACATGCAGCGAATCGGTGCAGAGCGGTTCGGTTCATCACGGGTATACCGGCAACTCACAAGGCAAATTTCAAAAATGCGCAATCTGCGGCGAGCCGCGCTACTCCGCGGTCAATATCGCCCTTTGCAAGTCTAGCCTGCAGACGGGCGACCGCGCCATCCAACCATTGTTGGACCGCGCAGGAGCGCAATAGTTGCTTTGAGTTTTGCTGGGGGAGAGGTATCGACGGACGTGGGAAACCGCGCGGATGGGAAAGCGATTCTCATCCGCACGACCCCGATGATTCTATTAAGCGACGGCGTCCGATTCGTGGTCGGCGACGGGCACCAACTGCGGCCCGCGAACCGGCTGCGGGAATATCTTGACCTCGCCTGCGTTCAACTTCCGCTGGCGACGGATCTCCCGTGCGCTCAAGGGCTCCATCCGCTCGGCGGAGTAGAACACATGCCCGCCGCAATCCAGACATACCTTGTAAGTCTGTTTTTCCAGCGTGAAGGGTCGCGTCAGCCGTTCGTGACGGCATCCAAACAACTTGTCGTATAGGAACTCTAGGACAGACCGGAGGGCGTTCATGGTGCTCCTTTTCTCTCCTTGTGTTCGGCCGTGCTTGAGGGGAAGCACCGAAGTTCAACACATTAGGAGGCCCGGCGTTTACACCGGATCGGCGTTCTTAAGAGATGCTAAGATACCCCAAAAGTGGCAGAACTGTTATGGGAAATTCGTCTCCAATTGGCCTCGCAAACCTTAGCCGGGGACCTGGACGACAATCTTCCCAAAGTGCGAGTGCCCCTCCATTGCGGTCAGAGCCTGCCGTACATCATTAAAAGCAAATAACTTATCGATGACAGGCTGGAAGCCAGCCAGCGAGATCGCAAGGTTCATCTCCAAGAAGTCCTGTCTCGATCCCACATATATGCCTTGCAGCTTGATCTGTTTGTGCAGAATCGGCGTGATCTGGAGACTTTCCTTGATCCCGGATAAAACGCCGATTTGCGCCACTGTTCCGCCCATACGCACCGCCTGGAGCGATTGCTGCAGCGTCCCTGCGCCACCCACTTCGATAACCAGGTCAGCTCCTTCGCCGCCGGTAGCCTCCAGCACCCACGAAGCCCAGTCCGGCACTTGCTGGTAATTCACTCCGGCGTCGAGCCCGAGCTTTTTGGCACGCGCGAGTTTTTCGTCGCTGCTGGAGGTGCCAATGACGCGTGCGCCCATCAGCCGTGCAAACTGCAGGGCGAAGATGGAGACGCCACCAGTGCCGAGGATCAGCACGGTGCTCCCGGCCTGAATGTTGCCGCGGAGGGCCGTCCACGCGGTTACGGCTGCGCAGGGCAGGGTTGAGCCCTCCTCATACGGGAGATGGCCGGGAATGGCCACCACGCCCTCAACAGGCAGGACGACGTACTCGGCCAGCATGCCGTCGATATCCCCACCCAGCGCTCCGCGTGTCTTGGCGGGAGTAGCTCTGCCATCGTGCCAGTTCTGCATGAAGATGCCGGCAACGCGGTCGCCTGTCTTCCATCGGGTGACGCCGCTGCCCACTTCGACAATCTCTCCGGCACCGTCGGAGCAGGGAATGCGGGGCAGCGTCATCTTCGGGTTGTAGTTACCCGTCACCATCAGAAGGTCGCGAAAATTGAGCGAGACTGCGTGTACCTGAATTAGAACTTCGTTCGGACCTGGTGCCGGCAGTGCAGCTTCGTGCTGCTCGAGTTCCTGCACTCCAAACTGTGCAATTCGCCAGACTTTCATCGTTTCTCCCTAAGAATCTCCCTGATAAGACAGAGGATGCGACAAAGCCTACTCCAGATGCGCAGAAAACACGTAACATGAAGGTATGGCCCAGCTCTTGGACAATGCAGTGGTGGAGGAGCAAGTGACAGACAAGCACTCGACTTCGGGAGAAACCAATCCCGAACACAAGCGTCAGGCGGAAGTCGCCAAGGCATCGAAGGCACGGAAAAAGCAGGCTCTGGAATTGCAGCGCGAGCGGATCCTTTCGGAGAGAACCTCCAGCCCGCACCGCCGTGCAGCCTTGCACGCAGCGCTGGCGGATGTTGAATCCAGGCTCGGAGTTCTGTCCTAGTTACCGAAGAGAACCAGGTTAGAGAATTTCGTCAACCGTCCCCGAATCACCCTTCGGGGCAAACCGGCTTACCGTCATGCGGGCTCCCCGTTCGGTATTGCCGTTTCCTCACGCCTTGCGATTAAATAGCAACGAATTTGCCTGATCCACCGGGGTCAGCGAGATGCGCGCAATGTTCACATGGGCTGGCCGCGTGGTCGCCCACAGAATAGCGTCTGCCACGTCTGCTGGCGTAAGCGGGGTAAGGCCCTGATAGACCTTCGCCGCCCGCTCTGTATCTCCCCTGAAGCGCACCTGGCTGAATTCCGTCTCCACCATCCCGGGATCAACCGAAGTCACCCGCACCGGCGTTCCCAGCAGATCCTGCCGCAGGCCGTCATTGATAGCTTTCTCCGCTGCTTTGCTGGCGCAATAAACGGCGCCGTTGGGATAAGTGAGGTCGCCAGCCGTCGATCCAAGATTCACCACGTGACCCCGACCGCGATTCACCATGGCGGGAACCACCGCGCGCGTCACATATAGCAGGCCCTTGACGTTGGTGTCGATCATCTCCTCCCAGTCATTCAGACTGCCGAGATAAAGCTTGTCCAAGCCGCGGCTCAACCCGGCGTTATTCACCAGGATGTCGATGTCCTTCCACGCCTCAGGCAGTGCAGCGATTGTGCTTTCGACGGCTGGCTGGTCCCGCACATCGAGTTGCAGCAGGTGTACTTCCGCCGCGCCCAGCTCATGCAGCGATGAGGCACTCTGCTCCAGCTTGTCCATGCGCCGTGCCGCCAGCAGCAGCCGCGCCCCAACTCCGGCAAATGCGTGGGCGCAGGCCTCTCCTATGCCTGCGCTTGCGCCCGTAATAAAGACAAACTTTCCCTTCAGGTCGATCATGCTCTCCATGCTAAATCAGCTTTGCCCCGGAGCCTTGGAAGTACTCAGGCTTTGTGCCAGACGATACTGCCCTACAGCCCAATCCTCGCGTGTCAAGCCAGTCTCTGAGGCCAGTTGCAACTTCTTCGCAAGATGTTCGGCAAGTGGCAGCCGGATCTCATTTGCGTGGGCCGCCTCCAGCAGCAGGCCCATATCCTTGATGCCCAGCGCGATCGTTGCGCCCGGTTGCGCCGGCGGATCAAGCATCACCTTGCCATACCCGGCGTAAAAGGGAGATTGGAAGAGCGCCGAATTCACCGTCTCCAGAAAGACCGCCGGATCAATCCCATTCGCGCTGGCGAAGACAAATCCCTCGCTCAGCCCCTGGATCATCGACGTAATCAGGAAGTTGCCGCCGAGCTTCAGCGCGTGTGCTTGTTTCGGCTCGCTGCCGACGATGGTGATGCCCCGGCTCATCGTCTCCAGCAGCGGCCGGATGCGCTCGATTGCCGCCGCATCTCCCGCGACCGCGATCCACAGCTTGCCTGCTTCTGCAACGTTGGGACGCCCAAAGACTGGCGCGGCAACGAAGATCTGCCCGCGCCGGCGATGCTCCTCCGTGAGGTGCGCTGATAACTGCACGCTGATGGTGCTCAGCGAAACGTGAATCGCACCTGGAGCCATCGCCGCAGCAACGCCGCCGCCGCCCAGCACAACATCCCTCACGGCTTCGTCATCGTTCAGCATAGTGAAGACAACGTCTCTGCCGATCACCACCTCCGCAGGTGTGGCAGCGACCTTCATCCCCGCCACCAGCTCAGCAGACTTGGCGCTCCGGTTCCACACCATCATGTCATCGCCAGAGTCGCGCAGGCGCCGGGCCACGGGCACGCCCATCTTTCCCAATCCAAGGAAAGCGATCTTCACAGTAAGTCCTCCATGTGGTGTTGGATGCATCAACGTCTTCGAATCTACGCAAATAGAAAGCCCTCACACCGCTGGATGCAGTGTGAGGGCTGTGATTCAGCTAATAGCTTTACGAACTAAACGTAGGCGTGACCAAGTGATGGGCGATGGCAAAGAGTGCCAATTCCAGTCGCGTTGAGACGCCCGTCTTGTCGAAAATATTGGAGAGATGGCGCTTCACCGTCTCCTCGCTCAGCGTGAACTGCTTGGCGATGTCGCGGTTGCTGCAACCCTCTACGATGCACCCCACCACTTCCAGTTCGCGCGGAGTCAGGCCATAGGTCTTGCGCTCGGGCACAGCAGCCTTCTGCATCAGTTCATGCAGCGCTCCCACCAGGTTCACGACGCGTTTTCCGCCGATCCAGTAATCGCCCGAAGAGACGGCGCGGATCGCCGTGGTCAGGTGATCCGTTACGGCGTCCTTCAGCACGATGCCGCGTGCGCCAATCTGCAGCGCCTCAATTACTTGCTGAGTCGTGATCAAGCTCGTCAGCAGCATAATCTTCACCGTCGGTGAGCCGCTCATGATAGCGCGCATAGCCTCAAGGCCCGGGAGCCGTGGCATCTGCACGTCGAGCAGCAGAACGTCGGGAAGCAGTTCCAATGTCTGGGTGATGGCGTCGTCGCCGTCCGTCGCTTCGCCAACGACTTCCAGGTCGGGTTCGCTCGCCAGCATGTTGCGCACGCCGATGCGAACTACAGGATGATCGTCAGCCAACAGGATTCTGATTGCACGGCCCGAAGGCCCTTTACCACGTATGGGAGCAGGTTTCATATGTCGATCACCAAAGCCTTCCGGCCTCTCTATCCCGCAGAATACGCTCCAGCTGTTCGCACGCTGAAGACAATTCTTCGAGGAATTTCAAACCCTCACCTGGTTGATAACTCCCTGACTCCAACTCCGCAGCGAGGGCAGACACTTGCCTCGCACCAATCATCAGGCTGCCGCCTTTGATGGTGTGCGCAGCTTGACGGAGTTCCTGCCAGTCGCCCTCCTGCAGATGCACAGCCATCATCGGAACCTTGTGACGGATGTCCTGTATGCAGGCTTCGAGTATCTCATTTACCGCGGCTGGCGGCATCATGGATTTCAGCTTGGAGAAGATCGTATCGTCCATGACGGCGGAGGGATCGTCCGTCGCCGTGATGCTAAGAGCATCGCTTTGCACCGCGAGCCCCAGCAGATTTGCCAGCGCAACGGTATCAATGGGTTTGCGCAGGAAGCCATCGAAATGGGCGGTAGACGCAGGTTCGGTGGCACTCATCGCCAGGATGCGCACGCCGGCCCCCACCCTGTTGCGCAGCCGCTCGGCCAGCTTTGCGCCGCTCAGGCCCGGCATCTTCATATCGATCAGGATCGCGCTGGGCTTGTCATCATCGGCAAACCGCGCGATCGTGTCGAGCGCATCCCTGCCATTGGATGCCTTGGTGACGCGATGGCCCTCCAACCCAAGCAGCAGCGCTACCAACTCACGGCTGATCGGATCGTCATCCACAACGAGAATGCTGCGCGTTCCGTTGCTCTGGTTCAGTGGTGTCATATTCCTCGTTAGCGTCCTATTACCAGCACGACAAAGCTGTTCGGCAAAATCGCAGGCCTTGGCCTGGGATTCTCCGGCGTCGCCGCCGGACGAGGACCAAAGTCCGCCGTCACCGTATAAACTTTGCTTGTCGCGGTATCTACTGCCATAGTGCGCGCTCCAGCTTTGGTGGCAAGTACCTGCAAAGGTTCATACACGTCTGCCGACTTCTGAGACAGGATTGTCAGCGTGCCTTCTCCATTGGAACTGAAGGCGATCGCCTTGGGGGAATCAAAGCCGGCGGCATCAGGACCCTTGCCGATTGCGGGAGTGGCCACTACCTTGCCAGACATGCTATCCACAACCGCCATAACGTTGTTGCCGCACACGCTCATCAGCCGGTTATGCGCGATGTCGATCGCCATGCCTGACGGTTCTTCGCAGCCCGCAAGCTTCCAGGTCGCCAGTACCTTCGCGCTGGCGGCGTCTATGCGGGAAATCTCGCTCGTGTCCTCAATGTTGACGAAGACATTCCCCTTGCCATCCACCCGGGGAAACTCCGGCTTGCCGCTCAGCGGGATCGTCGCCACTACCTTGTTGGTATGGGTATCAATCACCGTGGCATCCTTGCTGCGCCCGTTGAAGGCAAAGACGCGCTCGGTCCTGGGCTCAAAGACAATGCCGTCTGGATTCGTCCCCGCATCAATGGTTGCGGTCACCTGGCGAGTCGCACGGTCAAAAACTGCTACCGTATTCGAGCCGCCGTCGCTGATGTAGCCGAACTTGCCGGCTTCATCCAACGCGACGCCGTGTGTGCCCTTGAAGCCGGGAATCTCCGCCGCAAGCTTGCCCGTCTGCAAGTCGACAATCTGAACGCGGTTGCCCCGCGCAATGTACAAAAGTCGCGCCTTCGAGTCCACGGTCAGGTAATCCCAGCCGCCATCTCCACCGATTGTCCATGTCTGTTGAATTTTGTAGGGGCTGTCTGCCGCAGGAGCGATCGAAGGCATGATCGATACGGAAGCGGTAAGGGTGACTATCGCTGCAAGACGAGCAAATCTGATCGTGTCAAACACGGCAGTATCCTCCAAAGAATTGGTACCGAAAATCTTACGCCTTCGCGCTCCAGGGAGATAGCCTGCTTTTCGGCTGCTCCTAGCGCATCGCCGGGTCGATCTGATTCAGCCAGTCCGGCGGTTTCAGTATCTCGCGCGGCTTCGATCCATCTGCCGGGCCCACAATTCCATCTCGTTCCATCATGTCGATCAGGTGCGCGGCCCTGCCGTACCCGATGCGCAAACGCCGCTGCAGCAACGAAGTGGACGCTTTGCCGAACTCGAGGATCAACCGCACCGCATCCTCAAACAGCTCATCGTTGCCCTCGTCGTCGCTCATCGTGTCCAGGTCGCGGCCCTTGTCGTCCTTGGGGGACTCAAGGAAGCCGTTCACGTACTCCGCTTCACCCTGGTTCTTCCAAAATGAGACCACCGCCGCCGTTTCCTTCTCCGTAACGAACGGCGCATGCAATCGCTGCAGGCGCGAGGTTCCAGGAGGAAGGAACAGCATATCGCCGCGTCCCAGCAGGCATTCAGCACCGTTGGAGTCCAGGATCGTGCGGGAGTCTACCTTGGTAGCCAGGCGAAAGGAAATCCGCGTGGGCACATTCGCTTTGATGAGCCCGGTGATGACATCCACCGACGGCCGTTGCGTAGCCAGAACAAGGTGAATGCCGACCGCGCGGGCCATCTGCGCCAATCTTGTAATGGCTTCTTCGACATTAGACTTGTCCAGCATCATTAGGTCAGCAAGCTCGT
Organism: uncultured Acidobacteriaceae bacterium; assembly: GCA_963725995.1. Classification (GTDB taxonomy): domain Bacteria; phylum Acidobacteriota; class Terriglobia; order Terriglobales; family Acidobacteriaceae; genus JANXZS01. The sequence continues at coordinate 280,160 of CAVSAX010000026.1, forward strand.
CGATAATAATGATGATGTAGGGCAGCGGCTCCTGCTCGTCCGAGTCTTCGAACATGCTCGGCGTGCCGTGCTCAAAGAGCTTGTTGTACTGGTCAATGTTGCGTACGCTCCGCGATGCCAACAACTTAAGCCGCCGCTCCATCTCCCTCACCGCGTTGCGCAGCGCGTTCGCAGCCAATTTGGGCTCGGTAATGATCGGCGTAAATAGGTGCGGAATCCCCTCATACATGCCCAATTCCACGCGTTTTGGGTCCACCAGGATGAGGCGCACCTGCTCCGGCGTCGAACGGAAAAGCACCGACATGATCATGGCGTTGATGGCAACAGACTTACCGCTGCCGGTCGATCCGGCAATCAGGACGTGCGGCATGGTCGCCAGGTCCGCTGTAACGATACGACCGTTGATATCCTTGCCCATGGCCAGCGTCAGCCGCGACTTGGCATGCCCAAATGTCTCAGATTCAATAACATCGCGCAGCCAGATCGTCTCACGCTCGTGATTCGGCACCTGGATGCCGACCGTGCTCTTGCCAGCCATGCGCTCGATCAGGATGCTCTCGGCGCGCATTGCCAGGCAGAGATCGTCTGACAGGCCGGTGACACGGCTGTACTTAACGCCCGCCTCTGGCCGGAACTCGAAGGTCGTCACCACCGGGCCGGGATTAATCTGGACCACCTGGCCCATTACGCCGAATTCGGCGCACTTCTCCACCAGAACCTGCGCCTCTTCGCGCAGAGCATCTTCGCGGACCACCTGCTCCTCTTCGCTGCGAAAGAGCAGGGAACTGGGTGGCAATTTGAATCCGCTCACTGACTTGGGAGTCACGGTAACCGGCCGCAGATCGGCGTCGGCACGCTCGCCCACAACAATGTTGCCTGGGGAAGGAGGCACCACTGCTTCGTCTGCCTCCACATCATCGTCGAGCCAGCCTTCCTTCACTGGCAGCTCGTCCGGCAGGGCCTTTGCGCGGGGAGGCACCAGCCGGGGCTTCAGATCCTCTACCGGCTCGGGTTCCGGCTCCAGATCCGGTACCTGCGCCCGGGGCATCTGCTCCCATAGAGTAGGTGCGGGGGCGGCCTCGTCATAGAGCTCGGCAAAGCCGGCGCGGCGGTTGCCCGGTTCCTCTTCCTTCTCCGCGGGCGCAGGAGCCACCTTTGGCGCCTTGGCAGTAGCCTTCCGGGCCTTGGTCAACGCCTTCTCGCGCTCGGCTTCTTCCCTGCGAACACGCTTCAGTTCAGCTGCCTTGGCCCGCGCAGTTCTCCAGTTGGCCCAGCGATCGCGCCAGTTGGCCAGGAAGGCGAAGCGCACCAGGAGCCACTCCCGCCCCGTTGTGAAGGAAAAGGTGGTGCTCAGGTACACGGCCATCGCAACCATAGTGATGACAACCACGCAGGTTCCGGGGAAGTTCAGGTAGGTCACCAGCGTATCCACCATCAGTCTGCCTACCAGCCCCTCGATGGGCAAGGAGTGCATCCACCGCAGGTGGCCGGGCAGCAGGCCCAGCAGCGCCGGCACAAACACCAGGCTCAGAGCAATTCCAGCAGCCTTGGCCAACGGCGAACCAGCCGGGCGGGAGCGCAGCCAGACGTAGCCCAAGCCGCCCAGAAACAGCGGGAAGCAGAAGGATCCCAGGCCGAGGACCTGCAGCAGCAGGTCGCTTACCGTGGCCCCTACCACCCCCGTCCAGTTGTGCGCGGGGTGTCCAGCATAGAGTCCCCCCGCCGTATTCAGCGAGGGATCCGTGGCCCGATAAGAAATCAGGGAGAGAAACAGGAGGCCAGCCGCAACGATAAGCATCAGCCCGACCAGTTCGTTCAGGCGACGGTTGCGTGTTGGGGTTAGTACCAGGTTGATTGGCTTCATTGAGGCGCGCGGCTGTGTCTCATCCGGGGCACACATCTCCCCTGCGACGGCACACTCGAACACCAGAGCAATTCCGATTATCCCAGAACCCGATGGGCCGGGAAGGAAAATCCGGGGGGTGGTATCCGCATCTCCAACTGCCCCCGGAGGATGACTGCCGTCTACATCGCCATCAAATGGGAACCAAAGATCAGCAACAGGGTCCCAAGCACGATGCGGTAAACAGCGAACATTACAAATCCATGGTGGCGAACCCACTGCAGAAACCACTCAACGCAGCCCAGCGCCACGATAAACGAAACCACGAATCCTATCGCCAGCACGATCCAGTTATGCCCGGTCATCACCAGCGGCGCGATAGCCTCTGCGCCCTCAACATGCCGAGGGTGCAGCGTCTTCAGCAGATCGTAACCCGTGGCCGCGATCATTGTCGGGATCGAGACCAGAAAGCTGAACTCCAGCGCTGCCGAGCGTGTCATGCCCGCAACCTGTCCTGCCGCAATCGTGGACATGGAGCGCGAGGTGCCGGGGAATACCGCGGAGAGTGTCTGGCACAGGCCGATCCAGATTGCCTGCCCAAGGGTCATCTCTTCCACGTCCTTGGTGCCTGGATCGCGACGCACGCTCCATGCATCGACCACCCACATCACGATGCCGCCAATCACCAGCGCCAACGCCATGATGCGGATGCTCTCCAGATGCTTGCCGATCAGTTTGATCAGGACCAGCGAAGGCACGGCGGTGCAGAAAAAGGCGACCATGGTGAGCGTCAGGGGATGGTTATAAATGGTGCGGTCGCCCTCTTCGCCCTCGGGAAATGTACGCAGGAACTCGATGATCCGGCCCAGGAAGAGCAGCAGCAATGCAAAGATGGCGCCCAGCTGGATAACGATTGTGTACATCTTCCAATAGGGATTGGTGAGATCGATGCGTAGCAAGGCCTCCGTAATCCTGAGGTGAGCCGTGGAACTGACCGGCAGAAACTCAGTCAATCCCTCCACAATGCCTAACAGCACCGACAAAACGTAATCGTTCAAGAATCCTCCGGCCTCTGCGCCTACTCGCGATCGACACCGTAAATAGGTATGTTCTGTTCCATCTTGTATATCAAAGCGGCGGCGCGTGCCGCATAATCCGTCTGAGGCCAGTGACTTACCAGCTTACCTTCCAGTTCCTTCGCCTTCACACGTGCGCCATCCGCCTTCTTCTTCTCTTCGTCCGCGGTATACATATCCACCAGCGCACACTGCCGATAGACCGCCGAATATAAAGCCTCTGGATTCTTCGGAGAGTCAGGGTGCTCCGACACATATTTCTCGTAGAGGTCGGATTCCTTTTCGGGGCACTTGGTTGAACCCTGCCAATCTCCGCACACCTTGTTGTCAATCTGCAGAAAAGCCGCCATATCCGCCCACTTGGTATGGGGATACTTCTTCTCGATCTTCTTCACTTCATCGTCGTTCATCTGCTCGCGCAGGTAATTTTCCTTCTCTAGCGCAGAAGGCCGCGACATGGCATCGGACTTCTGCAACTGCCAGCGGATATCCGCCGCGCGCCACGCCGCCTCCGGCGCAAAGGGCGATTGGGGAAAGAGATCATTCAGCCTGCGATAAAGCAGGCGAGCTTCAAGAGCAACACGGAGTGGCATGTGCGGCTGGGAAGCCTGAACCTCTTTGCTGGCCGCTTCGCCCATCAGGACGATGTCGCCACTTGGAGTCTCTGCGGTCACCACTCCCCGGTCCGTCACCCAGCCTGAGACCGGCGTTGGCGTCGTATCCTGCCCGAAGACGGGCGCGTCCTCTTCCTGCGCCTCTTCCGAATCGGTGTTGGCAAAGACGCGCAGCCACGTCCCGCTCTTCTCCACAATCACCATCTCGCGCCCCGGCATCATGCGGCCAATCTTGTCCGAGCCGGTATCGGGAGCCACGTAGACCGGCGCCTCGCGGACCACCGTTGAACGCGTTCCCTTGGGCGCCGGTGGAGGGGGTTTCTGTTCTCCCACAGCCACGCTCGCAAACAGAATTGCAGGCAGGATCATCAGCAACGTTTTTCGCATCACGCTCGTTAGCATATCGCGACCCAGCGGTAATGGATTCTCAACCATTCACCTCGTCCATCACCTGCCGCAGAACATCCGGCTCCACGTTGCCGCCGGTCATCACCGCGACCGCATCCACGAACGGCGGTAGCTCCGCCCGGTGGTACAGCGCTGCAGCCACGGCCACCGCACCGCTCGGCTCCGGGACGAGGCCGGTGGAGGCGATCATCCGCCGCATCGCCCCGCGTATCTCTTCCTCTGACACCGTGACGATCCCATCCACATATTTCTGAATGTGCGCGAAGTTCAGCGGGCCGATGCTCTGGGCGCGCAGCCCGTCGGCCAAGGTGCGATTGGTATCGGCCGCGCTTGCGAAGACGATCTTCCCGGAGCGGAAACTCTCAGCCGCATCACCCGCCAACTCTGGCTCCACGCCGAAAACCTTCGCGCCCGGTCGCGACAACTTTACTGCAGTAGATACGCCGCTCAAGAGCCCGCCACCGCCGACGGGAGCAAGCACAAGGTCCACATCCGGCAGATCTTCCAGTATCTCCAACGCGCACGTGCCTTGCCCGGCGATGATCGCTGCATCGTTGTAAGGAGGAATGATGATGTAGCCAAACTCCGCGGCCAGTTGTTCGGCTCGCTCCAGGCGCTCCTCGCTCCCCGGCCCGACCAGCACAACCTCCGCGCCCAGAGACCGCGTGCCCCGCAGCTTTATTTCGGGAGTGTTCGACGGCATCACGATCACGGCCTTCAGCCCGAGCGCGCGCGCCGCAAAGGCCACGCCCTGGGCATGGTTGCCGCTGGAGTAGGTGATCACTCCGCGCTGCCGCTCTTCATCGCTCAACGACGCGATCTTGTTGTATGCTCCGCGGAGCTTGAAGCTGCCAATCGGTTGCCGGCTCTCCGCCTTGATCCACAGCCGGCCCGGACCGCCGGAGTCTTCCATGCGCACCAGGGGCGTATGCAATGCCACGCCGCGAAGTCTCTCGCGCGCGGCGGAAATCTCTTCCAGCGTTATGAGTGTCGTGTCAGGATTCATCGTTGCGAAGCCCCCGGGCATAACCTAGGGTATCAACTCCGCGGGAATGGGTGTTGCGGGCGTCTCCGCCTGCCACAGAACCTCAACCACTTTCCACTCCGCCCCATCATTCAAAGCCTGAATGCTGTTGACGCCGCGAGCCTTCATCGGGCCGTCGGGCGTCTCGTGAATCTCGTAGAGACTCCACAGGTGAGCGATGTTGCCGTAGCTCTCCGTCACGAACTTGATCTGGCGCTCGTACATGGGAGTGGATCCGCGCTTCTTCACACGCTCAATCCATTCATCGACGGTAAGGTGCACCGGTTTTACCACGCCCGCCTTGTCGGTCATCATCGGTCAGGGTTGCGTCAGGAAGAAAGAGTGCGCGCAGGCAGGTGCGATCCTTGTCTGACGGCCCGCTGATTGCCGCATCCAGAGCCTTCATCATCTCCGGCAGTGTCTTCGACGAGGGACAAGCCTCCTGCGCCTGCAGGCCCGTGGCGAAGCCAACCAGCATCATCGTTACGAATCCCATTACCAGGCAGCGTAACCGACTCATCGATCTTCCTCGTCAGATCTCCAGGATTACCGGCATGATCAGCGGACGCCGGCCCGTCTGTTTCTGGATGTAGCGCTTCAGGTCGATACGGATCTTTTCCTTCATAACGCCGTAATCGGCCTTCTCTTCGGCGCTGGAGTTTTCCAGCGTGCGCGAAACAATATCCCGCGCCTCGTCCGTCATATCGGCGGCAGCAAAACCGCGCGTCACAACCTCAGGCTGCCGCTCTACGTTGCCGGTGCGCTTGTTAATTGTAACAATGGCGAGCACAAATCCATCTTCGCTCAGCAGGCGCCGGTCGCGGATTACCAGGTCTTCCACTACATCGCCCGTTGAACCGGAGTCGATGCAGATTCTTCCCGAAGTCACCTTGCCGTTCTTCTTCGCCGAGTGTGCATCCACTTCCAGAATGTCGCCGTCTTCCAGCAGGAGAGCAGCGCCGGAAACAACTCCGGTAGCCATCGCCACGTCGGCGTGTTTTTTCAGGTGACGATAATCGCCATGCACGGGAATGAAGAACTTCGGCTGCAGTAGGTTGATCAGCAGGCGCTGCTCTTCCTGGCTGCCGTGCCCGCTTACGTGGATCAGGCCCGATGCGCCGTCGTCGTAGATCACGTCCGCATCGCGGCGGCACAGGTGATCGATCACGCGAAAAATGCTCTTCTCATTACCGGGAATCACGCGCGAGCTCGAGAACGACCGTGTCGCCCTTCTCAATGTGCGCGTACTTGTGATTGTCCACCGCTGCCCGCGACAAGGCGCTCATCGGCTCGCCCTGCGTGCCGCTTATCAGCACCATGATGTCGTGCGAGGCGTAGTCCTTGATTTGGCCGGGATTAATCAGCAGCCCCTGCGGTATATCGATGTAGCCCAGGTCCTGCGCAATCTCCGACGACTCCACAATCGAGCGGCCCACGATCGCCACCTTGCGCTTGTGCAAATGCGCCAGCTCCAGCGCGATCCGAATGCGATAGATCGACGACGAGAAGCAGCTGAAGAAAAGCTTGCGCTTGGCGCGCGAAAAAATCTCGTCAAGCCGCGGCCTCACCGCCCACTCGCTCGGCGTGTAGCCGGGCCGGTCCACGTTGGTCGAGTCCTGCAGCAGCGCCACCACTCCGCGCTTGCCATACTCGGCAAAGGTGTGCAGATCAAAGGGCTTGCCGTCCGGCGGCGAGAGATCAATCTTGAAGTCGCCCGTATGAATGATGACGCCGATCGGCGTCTCAATCGCCAGCGCCACGCAGTCCACCAAACTGTGCGTCACCCGGATCGGCTCAATCGTGAACGGGCCAATCGTGAACTTGTGCTTCGGTTCAATCTCGATCAGCTCGGTCTGGTCCAGCAGTTTGTGCTCATCCAGCTTGCCCTCAACATAGGCCAGAGTGAACTCCGTCGCGTAGACCGGAACATTCAGCTCGCTCAGGATCCAGGGCAGCCCGCCGATGTGGTCCTCGTGCCCGTGCGTCAGCACAATGCCGCGCACGCACTCCCGGTTCTCCATCAGGTAAGTGATGTCCGGGACCACGATGTCCACACCCAGCAACTCTGTTTCAGGAAACATCAGGCCGGCGTCGATGACGATGATGTCGTCTTGCCAGCGAAGAGCGAGGCAGTTCATGCCAAACTCGCCCAGTCCACCCAGCGGAATAATCTTTAATTTACTGTCATCCATTGAAGTCTTGATGTTAGCACGTTGGGCCCCCTCCTCAGGCCGGCACTATGGCGTTTGCCACCCGGCCCGACATTCTCGGAAGGTCGTTCCTGCAGGCCTTTACGAGCGGCTCTTCGCGGCAATCTGGGGGAGTTTAACCTCCTCACTTCAGACAACTTTTGACGGATTCGTCGCATCTCCTCCGAATCGGCCTTAATTCAATTGAACCCTCGAACACGGAGACTCCGCATGAAGTCACCCGCGCGCGCAAGCCAGTTTGCAAGGAGCGTCCTCGCTGTCGCACTGCTCCCCATCGCAGTCTCCGCCGGCGCCCAGAATAAGAAGCCAAACATCCTCGTCATCTTCGGCGACGACATCGGACAGGCCAACATCAGTCGCTACACGCATGGCGTGGTCGGCTACATGACTCCGAATATCGATCGCATCGGCGAAGAGGGCATGACCTTCACCGACTACTACGCGGAGAATAGCTGCACGGCCGGCCGTTCGTCGTTCATCACCGGACAGATCGCCGATGCGCACCGGACTTACCAAGGTCGGTGCTCCCGGCGCTCCCGTCGGACTTCAGAAGCGCGACATCACCATCGCGCAGGCGCTCAAGCCGCTCGGATACGCTACCGGCCAGTTCGGCAAGAACCACCTCGGCGACCGCGACGAGTATCTGCCCACCAACCACGGCTTCGATGAGTTCTACGGCAACCTCTACCACCTGAACGCGGAGCAGGAGCCGGAGATGCCGTACTGGCCGAAAGGACGATCCGGCCTTCGCCAAGGTCTATACCGTTCGCGGCGTCATCCACTCCTACGCTGGCGGCAAGATTGAAGACACCGGCCCGCTCGACATGAAGCGCATGGAGACCATCGACGACGAGACCACCAACCGCGCCGTCGGTTTCATGGGCGAGCAGGTCAAGGCCGGCAAGCCGTTCTTCGTCTGGATGAACACCACCCGGATGCACGTCTTCACGCACATTCGGCCCGAATACCTCGGCAAGAGCGGGATGCCCGGCAACGAATATGCCGACGGCATGTGGGAGCACGATCAGGACGTGGGCAAGCTGCTGAAGGCGCTCGATGACAATGGCGTAGCCAACGACACCATCGTCATTTACACCACCGACAATGGCCCCAACATGTTCAGCTGGCCCGATGCGGCGATGACGCCGTTCCGCAGCGAAAAGGATTCCAACTGGGAAGGCGCCTTCCGCGTCCCCGCAATGATTCGCTGGCCGGGTCACATCAAGGCGGGCGTGCTGGTCCAACCAGATGGTTTCCGGACTCGACTGGTTCCCGACGTTGCTGGCCGCGGCGGGAGACACCAACATCAAGGAGACGCTACTCAAGGGATGGGCGGCCGGTCCCGGTGGCCAGGTCTTCAAGGTCCACCTGGATGGCTACAACATTCTTCCCTACCTTGAAGGGCAGGAAGCGACCACGCCTCGCCACAACTTCTTCTATTTCGATGACGACGGCCAGCTCGTCGCCATGCGGCACGACAACTGGAAGTTCGTCTTCTGCGAGCAGCGCGCCCCGGGCAACCTCAATATCTGGATGGAGCCCTTCGTCTGTCTGCGGCTTCCCAAGATCTACAACCTGCGCATGGACCCCTACGAGCGGGCCGATATTACCTCTGACCAATACATGGACTGGATGACGAAGAACGTCTACCTGAACGTGCAGGGCACGATCCACGCCGAGGAATTTATGGAGACGTTCAAGCAGTATCCACCGAGCCAGGCGCCGGCCAGCTTCACGGTTGATCCGGAGACGGTTCTGAAGATGCTGAAAGCCCAGCAGGCGGCAGCACATCACGACTAGAGCGAGGGCTCGATAGATTAGCAACAGGCCATTCCGGATCGGATCCGGAATGGCCCGGATCAAACTACCGCAGCAGATCTTCAGACACCACAACCTCTCAATCGCGCGCGCGCCCCCCCGATAGCAGCTCGGAATACTGCTTTTCGCGAAACCGAGTCGCTGGTGAATATCGTTGTTGTCACAGGCAATGGTGTCGTAAGTCACTGCAGGCGCAGTCGCACACGGCGCCTACTCTGCCCGTGTATTTCACCTCACTCGGTTTTCCCGTGCCTCCGGGCATCGGGCTTGTCCCCAACGCGGGCGCAGGGTCGATGACTTTTCTGCCGAATGGCAAGATGACGAACTTAGAAACGATTTCAATGGGTCTTGTGGGGCTTAACAAAGACCTGTTGTTTGAGGGAACCTACTCCCTCGTCTGGGACACAGGTAAGAAACCTGCGGTTTGCACTGGCACAGCCGAAGAGACAACAACACTTTTCGGTGCGCCGCTAACCGACCACTTTCAACTCATTGTGTCTCAGGATGGTCAGCGTGTAGAGATGATCCACAAAGACACCGGGCTCATGGCGAGCGCAACGATGTTGCCCATGAATACCTGGGGATGCCATAACTCCACGATTGCCGGAAAATACACAGACAATGCGGCTGGCTGGGCTCTCATGCCGCAAGGTGCGTTCCCGGCGGATCAGACTCTGGCCGGCTACGTCCCATTTGTGTTCAGCGGCCCATTCAGGTTTTATCCTGGCGTTGCACCCTCTAAGTCAGCTTTCCCTGACAGCGTGGCCGGAAGCTTACGTAGAAGGTTGGGATACAGGTAGCATCAATGGGCAGCCCTTCTACCGCACCATGACAGGCTGGTACAAAATCAATCACGACTGCTCGGGCACGATGGTGCTCCGCGACAGTCTGCAGAATCCCGATTTTCACCTTCAACTAATCGTCGGCAAAGACGGCAACCTCGTCTCTATGACGAACGTGGACACCCTGCCGGGCACGACTACGCCGACAAATCTTCTCGGCGCAACACTCACCCGCATGGATGGCGATGACAAATAACAAATGCTTGTGAAATCAATACTCGATAGCACTTCACCCGGAGTCATCCGCAGCTACTGAGATCTGACGATGCGACTCAAGATGGCTCCGGGTTTAACGGATCTTCCTGCCAACTCCGCGTCCATCCCTACCGCAGTAGATCTTCCAGCACCAGGCTAAGCTCGGTCTTTTCGTCGCGATACTTCACAATCACCGGCGTATAGACGCTGATGTCCCACTGCGCTCCCTTGCCCTTGGCGATCGACCGCGCCCCCGGAACCACCACGGCTCCCTCAGGAATGATCAGCGGCTTGTCGCCCGCCGCCCGCAGCACTTCGCCGTTCACCACGTCGTATACCGGAGTGCCGCGCGTAAGGATCGTTCCCGCCGCCAGCACCGCCTTCCTGCGTACGATGGTGCCTTCATAGACGCCACAATTGCCGCCCACCAGAACATCGTCTTCCAGGATGACAGGGCTCGCGTTCACCGGTTCAAGCACGCCGCCTACCTGCGCCGCCGCGCTCAGATGAACCCGCTTGCCAATCTGCGCGCAACTGCCCACCAGCGCATGCGAGTCAATCATCGAAGCCTCGTCAACGTATGCGCCAACATTCACAAACATGGGAGGAGCGCAGATCACTCCCTTCGCCAGATACGCACCGCCGCGCACCGACGAGCCTCCCGGCACAATGCGCACTCCATCGTCGGCGGTAAATCGCCGCATGGGAAACGTGTGCTTATCCACGAAGCTGAACTCATCTCCGCCCACTTCCTTAGTCACGCCCAGGCGAAAGCCCAGCAGGATGCCCTGCTTCACCCACGCGTTCACGCGCCATCCGAGTGGCGACGCAGCGTCCGGCTCCGCCGCGCGCACTTTGCCCGCTTCCAGCGCCTCGCGCAGTTCATCGAACGCGTGCATCGCGCCCGAGTCTCCAACCGCCGCCGCACCCGCAGCAAAAAACCGCTCAATCCGCGTCTTGAGAGAAGTATCCTGATCAGCCATAGGTGGATAGTCTAATTGGATTCGCGCTTCTGCGGGGAACGGAGGAATATCCTTGCGAACTTGTTATGGTGTGTGGCGCGGATGCATGACGATCCGGGATTTCATTGTGTCTGGTGAGCCGCGCCAGGTTTCCACAACGCCGTTGACGACCGAATCTCCTTCCAGCCCATCCGCAAACGCAAATACATAGGCGTTAGGACCGAAGCTAGCGTGCACTCCGGCCATCGCGGAGGATGCCGTGACAATCAAGCGCTTCAGAGGTGATGCCCTCAGTATCTGGGGCTCGAAGCGAACATGCCCGGCTTGGTCGGTGGTCAATGACTCCTCCCCGCCCTGAAACTCAGCGGAGTAGTTTGTGTGGCTTTCGCGGACCAATACTCCCTGAAGTGCAACGCCCGACTCATCCGTAACCCACACGTCCCAGGTAGGGGCCTCAAGACTCTTGATGGGGATAAACGCGATTACCAGTATGGCCACACCGATGATGGCGATCCACTTACGCAAGCGTGCTCCTCTTGCTTAGCTCTTTGGCGGCGAAGCCGCGTCCGCCCGTGCGGCCAGCACTTAGAAGGTGCGCTGATCGCCTTGGACTGGGGCAAACTTCAGCAGGCCCAACTCACCAGCCAGCCGCTCCAAATTCTTCTTTGTTTCCAGTGTTGGTGGAACCAGCGGCAGCCGCACAGTCTCGTCGATCTTGCCCATCAGCTCCATGATGAATTTCACCGGCGACGGGCTGGTCTCCCAGAAGTTGGCCTGCATCAGCGTGTAGTACTTGCGGTTAATGCGGCGCGCGTTGTTCCAGTTATTCTGCAGAGCCTCGCCCACCATCTCCGCCATCTCAGCGGGGATCTCGTTTGAAGCCACCGACACCAGCCCCGCGCCGCCCACAGAGATCACCGGCAGAGCGATGGGATCATCTCCACAAAACACCTTGAAGCTGCTCGGCACCAGGTTGATCAGCTCTGTAATCTGGCTCAGCACGCCGCTCGATTCCTTTGCCGCCTGAATTGTCGGAACGTCGTTCGCCAGCCGCGCAATCGTCTTCGGCTCCAGGTTACACCCGCTGCGGCTGGGGATGTTGTACAGCACCACCGGAATCTCCACCGCCTCGCCCACCGCCTTGAAGTGCTGGTACTGCCCCTCCTGCGTCGGCTTGTTGTAGTAGGGATTGGCGGAAAGAATCGCGGTCACGCCAGGAATCTGCGCAGCCACCTTGGCGCGCCGCACTGCTTCGCGGGTAGCGTTGTGTGTGCAGCCTGCCCACACTGGAACGCGGCCGGCAGCAGCCTCGGCCACAATGCGGATCACCCGCAGGCATTCCTCATCGGTCAGCGTTGGCGTCTCCGCCGTCGTGCCGCAGGCCACAAGGAAATTGATCCCGCTGTCAATCTGCCATTGCGCAAGAGAAAAGAGCGCTTGCTCGTCCAAACTGCCGTCAGGATGAAACGGAGTTACCAGTGCCGTGCCACAACCCGTGAGTTCCATAACTCGTCGAGTCTACACTGTGGGAATATCAGCATGCCAGCGAGTTTGGCGAGTGCGCCATGCAGGGCGAAAATCGCTCTGCGAGCCGCCAACGGCGAGCCTGTCAATCGCAAATAGCCTACGCTTTTACCGGAACGGGGTGCCGCTAACTCGCTAACTCGCTGACCCGCTGCTTTTGAGCTCTTGCTGCAGCAGCACCGCCAGCCTCGGTTCGCCGGGAGCATTCTTGCCCTTCACGCTGCAGGCCCGCAGATACGCGTCCAGCGGCAGCCAGGGATCGACGTTGCCGCCCAGCTCCTTCAATGCCACCACCTCGGCGGCAAGCTCGCGCAGATGATCCGCCGCCGGCCAGCCGCGATTCTCAGCCTTCGCCGCCATTACCGCTGGAGGCGCATCCTCTTCCTCTTCATCAATCATGTTCAGCGAGGCATTGATGCGGTTCATGCGTTTCATGTGGCGGTCGTGCGGAAGCTTGTGTCCGGCGGTGTGCACGGTGTCGTACTGGTCAAAGAGTCCCAGCCGCCCGCGCGCCGCCTCGGGAAGCAACTCCAGCAGCAGCGTCTCAAATTCTTCCTTCGCCTGGGCCAGCCGCAACTCCCGCTTTTCCAGCCGCTTGCTTCGGCTCATTCGTAGCCTTCCGTTTCGTCGTCATCCATCCTGTCGCCGGCAACTTCTCCGCGATGGTCTTCCTCGATGATCGGCTCGCTGTATCGCTCAATGTTCGTAGGCAGTCCGCGTCGTTCAAACTCGGCGCGCTTCAATTCCTGCAGAAAGCGCAGTGCCAGCTTCGGTTCAGAACGCAGCTCGCCTGGCTCACTTTCGCGATAGGCAAGGTAGGAGTCATGCAGCGGAAACTTCGGGGCGTCTGAAACCTGCTCCTCCAGCCGCGTAACTTCGTCGCTCAGTGACAGCAGCTTGTCCGCCTCCGGCCATGCATAGTAGCGCGCCGCCACTTCACTGCCGACGGCTCGCGCATGATGCCCGAATAGACCAGACCGCCCGCGCGCACACTCCGGCAGCAGCTTCATCAGCAGTGCGCCAAACTCGGCTCGTGCACGGCGCAGTTCCGCCTCGCGTTCTTCGCTCACGCTCATACTTCAAGAGTACATGCGTCTGGCATGAAAGGCATGTCGCTTCCAGCGCGCGTTACCATGCGGTGGCAACAACCTTCAGTCCGCAACGCCAATCTGCTGCAGATGATGGTGCAGGTGTCGCAGATAGTCGCGCGCCACAAACTCCAGCGTCACAGGCGCAGAGTCGCCAATTCTGCATACGGTCTGCCATTTCTCTGCCGGTAGATGCGCGATCACGTGAGCAAGATAGCGGTTGTACGCCGCCCACAGCGACACCAGCAACAACCAGTCAGCCTTCTGCGCCGACTGCACCCGCACATTCCCGGCCTGATCGTATCCCGGAAAAGTCAACGATGGTTGCAACGCCGCACGAACGAATCGCTGATGATTGTTTGACGCGGAATCAATCAGATGTACAAGCAGTTCTTTGCACGACCAGCCGCCCGGCAGCGCGGGCTGGCTATAGTCAACGGCGCTCTTTTGCCGTAGCTTCGGCTCGGCGATGTCGACGACAGTTGATAGCTGCTGAGATACATCGATCACGGCGAGGCGTCCTCGAAAGCATTGTTAGTTTTTTCAGGCTGGCTGCAACGCGAGACTTTGCTAGTCCAACTGCTCGAAGATCTCGCGGAAGTCCCAGCAGCCTGTCCTGCCTGCCACCCACTCCGCCGCGCGCACTGCACCCTCGGCAAATCCGCGACGCGAAAAGGCCTCGTGCTTCAGCTCGATCACATCGTTCTGCGAACGAGCTTCAACGACGTGAATGCCTGAAGCGTCGCCTTCGCGCACCGAACTGATCTCCACCTGCAACGCAGGATTGGCCTGCTCCAGCACCTGCTTGATGGAAATAGCAGTTCCCGACGGCGCATCCTTCTTGCTCACGTGATGCGTCTCGGTAACGTGGAAGCTGTAGCCCTGCGCCGCCTTCGCCAGTTCGCGCGCCACCCGGTACATCACCTGCACGCCCACGGAATAATTCGTTCCGTAGAGCAGCGCGGCATGGTTTTTCTCCGCCAGCGTCCGCATTTCGCCCAGGTGCGCATACCATCCTGTGGTCCCGACAACCATGCGTGCACTGTGGCCCAGGCATGCGCGCATGTTGTGCAGCACCGCTTCGGGAGTAGTGAAGTCAATCACGGCGTCGACGCCTTTCAGCACCTCCGCCGTCAGCCCTGCGCCGTTCACGTTCTCTTCTTCCAGAACGATGCGCAGTGCGTGGCCGCGTTCCTCGGCCACTTCGCCAACGAGCTTGCCTGTCTTGCCTTGTCCCAGGATGACGAAGCGCATTATCGCTTCACGCTTTCAGCGGCGGCGCGCGCGGCTTCGCGTGCTTCCACATCAAAGATTGCCGGGTCAGGATTCTGGAAGAAATACGCGTGCAGCGAGCGTACCGCTTCGTCGACATCGTCCTCATCGATCATGAAGCTCATGTTGATCTCGCGCGCGCCCTGCGAAATCATGCGCACGTTCACATGTCGGATCGCTTGAATACCTGCGCTGCAATGCCATTCTGTCCGCGAATATTCTCGCCCACCATGCACACCAGCGCCTTGCTGCCCCTCGTACTTCACATCGGCAATCTTGCTCAGGTCTGCGGCAATAGCAGGCAGCTTCTCGTTCGAGTCCACAGTAAGAGACACGCTCACCTCCTGAAGTCGAGACCATGTCGACAGCGCACTTGATGGCGGTCAAATACGTCGAAGATCTCCTTCAGGTAGCCATGCGACATCAGCATGCGGTTCGCCACCACGTCGATGATGGTCAGCCGACTTCTTCACCGCGATGCACTTGAACGGGCTATTGCAGTGAGGTGCGAGCGAGATGATGCGCGTCCCCTCGTTCGACGGATTGCGCGAGTTCAGCACCAGCACCGGAATATTCTTCTGCACCGCCGGCAAAATCGTCGCCGGATGCAGCACCTTCGCACCGAAGTAGGCAAGCTCCGCTGCCTCTTCAAAGCTGATCGTCTTCACCCGCAGCGCATCGGGACAGATCCGCGGATCCGTCGTCATGATCGCCGTCCACGTCCGTCCAGATCTCGATTGCCTCGGCATTCATCGCGCCGCCAATGAGCGCACCGGTAAAGTCGGAGCCGCCCCGACCCAGCGTCGTCGTCATCGCCCGTTCTCATTCGATCCGATAAAGCCGCCCATCACCGGCACACGGCCTTCGTCCGTCAACGGTCCCAGGTGACATGACCGCAACGCTGCTCGATCACTTCATCTTGCGGAACAGCCTTGCCAATACTGCGAGTCGGTGATGATGATGTCGCGCGCATCCACGTGCGCCGCCGGAATTCCCCGCGCTCGCGAAACGCCGTCGTCACCAGCTTGCTGGAAAGGCGCTCTCCGTAGCTCACCACCAGATCAGAGATGCGAACCGTAAGTTCGCAAATCGCTGCCAGTCCGCGCAGCACTTCGTCCAGCGCGTCAAACGCACATCGATCAGTTGTGCATACTCGGCGCCTTCTCCTGTGGAAGCAAAGCGCGCATGCCGTGTCGCGATGCCGACAGCGCAGCCTCGCGCTGATGGCCAGAGCCCCGGCACGATCGCCGCGAGCAGCGGCGTTGGCCACCGAGAGCAGTTGGTCCGTTACCTTGGCCATCGCGCTCACCACAACGATGGGCTGCTGTCCAAGCGCAATCCGTCCGGCAACAATCTTCGCCGTCCGGTCGATGGCGGTTCCGTCCTCGACCGAGGTTCCGCCGAATTTCATGACGACAAGTCTCATGCCGAGGTTCCTGCAGTCGCGTGTGCCAGTGAGGGATCGAGCTTACCGAGTGCCACCAGCAACTCGGCATTCAGCAGCGCAGCGCCGGCGGCACCGCGAATGGTGTTGTGCGAGAGCACGGTGAACTTCCAATCCAGCAATCCGCAGGGACGCAGTCGCCCTACCGTCGCCGCCATGCCGTTGCCGCGCATGCGATCCAGCCGCGGCTGCGGGCGATCCGGGGCCTCCGTCCACTCCACCGGCTGCACGGGAGCAGTCGGGAGTGCCTGCCCCTTCAGCGGAGCGAACTCCCTCCACGCCGCCAGGATCTCTTCCTTCGAAGCCTTGGTGCGCAGCTTGATCGAGACGCTCTCGGTATGCCCGTCCTCAACCGCCACGCGGTTGCAGTGCGCGCTCATCTTGGCGTCGAGAGGCTTGACCGCGTGACCCTCAAAGCGGCCCAGCAGCTTCAGCGTCTCCTCTTCCATCTTCTCTTCTTCGTTCTTGATGTACGGCACAACGTTGCCCAGGATATCCAGCGATGCCACGCCCGGATAACCCGCGCCGCTGATCGCCTGCATCGTCGTCACGAAAATCGCCTCAATTCCGAAGCGCTCTTCCAGCGGCCGCAGCGCCATCACCAGCCCGATTGCCGAGCAGTTGGGATTGGTCACGATATACCCGCCAGACTCCTTGCGCCAGCTCTGCTCGTCAATCAAATGCAGATGTTCCGCGTTCACCTCCGGAATCACCAGCGGCACATTCGGATGCATGCGGAAGGCGCTCGAGTTCGAGATCACCGCGCAGCCTGCCGCCGCAAACTTCGGCTCCATCTCGCGTGCAATGTCCGCGTCCAGCGCCGCAAAAATCACCTTGGGAGCGCCCGTCGGCTCAGCCGGAGAGACCGGCATGTCAGCAATCCGCTGCGGCAACTGCGTGTCCAGTTTCCAGCGCGCGGCGTCGCCATAACGCTTTCCACTCGAACGGTCGCTGGCTGCAAGCCAAGCCACCTCAAACCACGGATGGTTCTCAAGAAGCTGAATGAATCGCTGGCCAACCATGCCAGTCGCACCAAGAATGCCGATCTGCTGACGTTTTTGCATAGGATTGTTGGAATTTTACAGCAGTTAGGTGAAACCACAGGCGAGTTTTTCGTAGATCGCAGTAAGCAAACCGGATGCATCCGCTCCAGATAGCTCGAAGCTCCTCTCAAAATACGCCGGTTCAGGGCACATCAGACCTCCGGCGCCGCAGTACTCCCATCCCCTGAATCGCCAGCGCGGAAACAACAACAGCACCCGAGACCAGCAACCAGGGCAGACGCCGCTTTTCGATTACCTGGTAAAGAATCCCATGCACAACCGTCAGCCCAAAGGCCACATACGCCCATCTTTGCCAATACTTCCAGCGGGAAACGCCCAGCTGCCGCAGCGAAAGATCATTCGAAATGGCTACCAGCATCACGAAGACCAGCGCCGCGAAAAGCCCGGTGTAGTTAGCCATTCCAAAACTTGTGTTTTGCAGCCGAAGGGGATGAAGCCCCTTGAAGAAATACATCCACATTCGTCCCCGCAGATGCACCGTCAGTCCCACGGCGGTATGCAGCAGCGCCAGCGCGCCCGCCCAGATTCCCACATCCCGCCGCAGATCTGAACTGACAGGGTTGGGCTTGCGCCGCAGCACATTCCAAGGGCCAAGCCACAGCGAGCCTGCCAGGAAGAAAAGTCCTGCATACGCCGACGCCATGCTTGCGCGATGCCGCACATCCGGGGGTGGAGTGAGCGCGTATGCGCACGCTACTAGCGCGAAGGCGGTTGCCGCCAACAGGGCATGCCGCGCAAGTCGACGCCGCCAGTAGCGTGCGCTCGCAGTAGGCATGGCCCTCTACTTCGCGCTCGTCCCCGCGCCGCCTGCAAAGCTGATATCAGTCGTCGTGGTGGTCTGCGGCGTCACGGTCAGTTGGATGGATTGCTGGCCCAGTTCCTCGTGGACGGCCACCAGCGTATATGTTCCCGGGGGCAGGCCCTTGATCGTGAAGTGCCCGCTTTCATCCGTCACCGCGAAAAACGGATTCGGAGCCACGTTGATAAATGCCTGCATCCAGGGATGGTTGTTACAGCGCACCGGAACCATCGTCTCCGGCTTCAGAAAAACACGCTGCGTCTCGCCACCGCGCGGCGGCTGCGAAACGTCCATGCTCTGATTGCTGCTCACCTCCGGCATCACGTGCACGTTGTGCATCGTGGCGTCGCTGTTGGTGAAGTCCACCAGCTGGCCCACCATCACGGCGATCACGTGCGGCACATAGCGGCAGCCCTTCTGGTCCAGTTGTACCGGCGCGGTCAGCGGCGCGTAGATCTTCGCGCCCAGCCCTTCCTTGATGTACACATACACGTTTTGCAGTCCGCCGTTCTTAACCAGGTACTGCTCGCTGAAATTGTCGGGAGCAATGCCGCACACGGGATCCTGCGCCATGTCGATCTGGACGCGCGGCGGTGGCGTCTTAGCGAAGTGCACCGTTCCCGTCACCGTACCCGCGGTAGCCAAATCAATCGCAGTGTAGGTGGTTGAGGCACCCGGCTTTGCCTCGGGCGTGCTGTTGCTCTTGCGGCAACCAGTGGTGAAGGCTGCGGTCGCAATCACAACTGCCATCGCGCACACTTGCGCCTTCGCTTTCAATCTTCCACTCATTCGTAACCGTCCCTGTTTCAATTAGCTGTTTAGCGCGGAGCTAGACCTCTTCCAGCGCCTTCACCATGGCATCGGCAAACTCACTCGTACCGCTGGTGCCGCCTACGTCATGCGTCAGAGAACGCCGCTGTGCATAGACCAACTCCAGCGCCGTCTGCGCTTTGTTCGCCGCGGCCGTTTCGTTGATGTGGTGCAGCATCAGGATCGCCGACTGCAACATCGCCGTGGGGTTCGCCAGGTCCTTGCCTGCAATGTCGGGCGCGGATCCGTGTACCGCCTCAAAGATCGCCGCATCCGTACCAATGTTGGCTCCCGGAACCAGCCCCAGCCCGCCCACAAATGCCGCGCACAGGTCGCTCACAATATCGCCGTAGAGATTCGGCAACAGCAGCGTGTCGTATTGATAGGGATTCGTGACCAGCTGCATGCAGGTGTTATCAATGATGTGTTCGCCATAGGTGATCTCGGGAAAACCCTTCGCAATCTCCCGAGCACACTTCAGGAACATGCCGTCCGACATTTTCATGATGTTGGCTTTGTGGATGGCGTGAAGTTTTCTGCGCGAATGCTTGCGCGCATATTCGAATGCCCACTTTGCAATCCGCGTCGAGCCTTTCTCGGTAATCACCTTCAGCGAAGTCATCACGCCCGGCACCACTTCGTGCTCCAGGCCCACATACTCGCCTTCGGTGTTTTCGCGGACGATCACCAGGTCTACGCCGGGATAACGCGTATCCAGCCCGGGAAGATTCTTGATCGGCCTGAAGTTCACATACAACTCGAACTTCTTGCGCAGGGTCACGTTGATCGAAGCGAAGCCGCCGCCAATCGGAGTCGTCACCGGACCCTTCAGCGCCAGCTTGGTGCGCTCGATCGAAGCATACAGTTCCTTCGGTACGTACTCACCCTGCTGTGCGAAGGCCTCAGCCCCCGCCGCGTAACGCTCCCACTCGAACTTCACGCCTGTAGCTTCCAGAATGCGGACGACCGCCGCTGTCACTTCGGGTCCAATGCCGTCGCCGGGGATCAGCGTGACTTTATGCGCCTGCTGTGCTTCGCTCATATGGCTCCTGGTCTAGGAAACGTTCTACTTCTTTTTTCTGCCGGGTTGATCCTTGCTGTTCAGCAGCTGCTCCAGCTCTTCCTTGAACTCACGGACATCCTTGAAGTCCCGATAGACGCTCGCGAAGCGGATATAAGCCACCGTGTCGATTACCTTCAGCCTGTCCATGATCAGCTCACCAATCGCGGTCGTGGAGCGTTCGCGCTCGGCGGAGTCCACCAGGTACGCCTCGGTCTCATCCACAATTGCTTCCAGTTTGCTTGCTGAAACCGGACGCTTTTCGCACGCGCGAAGCAGTCCGCTAAGGATCTTCTGGCGCTCGAATTTTTCGCGCCGTCCATCCTTCTTCACCACCATGTAGGGAATCTCATCGATCCGCTCATAGGTGGTAAAGCGCTTTTCGCAGCGCTCACACTCGCGACGGCGGCGGATCGAATCCGCTTCCTTGCTCTCTCGCGAGTCCACCACACGGTCTTGCGCAAATCCGCAGTAAGGGCACTTCATCTCGTTTGCAGATTTTAGCAGGGCAGCGTGAACTTAGCTTGCCACCCCGAAGATGGTCCACCCATGCCGCGACTCTTAACAATCTGCGCCAGGCAGCGCAGAGCCAAACAGCGCAATGTAACCCAGCGCCTCGCTAACCGGTTTTTAGCTGACCGGTTCTGAGCTAACCGCCCTTTAGCTAACCGCTCCTTAGCTGCCTTAGCTAACCGCTCTTTAGCTAACCGCTCCTTAGCTAGCTCACCCCAGTCCGCGCCGCACAAACCGCCGTGTAACTTCCGTGACCACCCCGTAGATCCCGTGCATCACACGACTGCGGATCGCCGATTGGCCCGGAGGTGACACCTCCATGTTCAGTCCCGCTAGCGGCACCGCGGCAGCTACGCGATTGATCGCCAGCCCGAACGCCGCGCCCTGCCATCCACCCGTGCTGGCTTCCATCTCTACGGCCACGCCATAGGCCGCTCCCGCCAGGCCGCCGAAAACCCAAGGCACCAGCGAAGGAGGAACGCTCACGGCTGCGGCCGTGGCATTGGCGTCATCGGAGGAGACCGCCGCCAACGCGCCCGGCGCCTCCGCCAACTTTCGCGCGTACAGTTTCTCTGCGTATGCTTTCGCGGCCGCGCCGGCAAGTCCACCCACCAGCCCCGCCATCGCACCCTTCAGAACGGATCGACTGCGCCTTGCCACGCCACGCTTTTTCATTCTCCCGATTCCCATCCCCGCTTAGATGCGACCAACCCCGCCAGCGTACCACGCAAACACCGCGCGCTCAGACCTGCGGGCGCCGGAATCGCTCGCCATCCTCATCTTGACAACACGCCGAGGCGAATTGCATCATCACCCCGTCACGCAACGGGAGCGGCTCCCTCGCATCTGGGATCCGGGGGTGTGCCAGGAATTCTCCCAGGCGTGCCTCACGCCGCTGCCGGATTGCGGCTTCGCCGTCGAGCGACCCGGGCCCCTTGAACACGACTCACATGATCAAGCCCTGTATCAGGGCGGGCCTTCACTCTCCGAAGCTGAGTTTCACCTTCCCGCGCGAGCGGGAAGAGCCTAACCACGTGGACGAAAAACCAATGCAGATCAAACGTATCGTTGTGAATGCAGCCGCCGCCTTGGGGCTGCTGCTGGCTGTAAACACCGCAACCGTCGCTGCCCACGCTCAGGGCGGCACTGCACCCACTCACGATCAATGGCGAATCGAGTGGGGCTTCAGGATTGCTCCCGTACCCCTCGATCTCCGCGGCCGAAACGCCCCCATGGTGGGCCTCGGCAGCTATCTCGTCAACTCCGTCGGCGGTTGCAACGATTGCCACACCAACCCGTCCTACGCCGATGGCGGAAACCCCTTCATGGGGCAGAAAAAGAAAGTCAACGCTGCCCACTACCTCGCCGGGGGACAGTCCTTCGGTCCCTTCATCTCCCGCAATCTCACCCCCGTTAATGGCCTGCCTGCCGGGCACACACTCAGCGAATTCCTCACCATCATGCGCACCGGCAAGGACTTCCGTACTGGAGGCCTGCTGCAGGTCATGCCCTGGCCCACCTACCAGGACCTCTCGACCTATGACCTCACCGCTATCTACGAATACCTGAGCGCAATCCCGCCAGCCACTCCCGGGCCTTGATTTCAACTCCGCTCCAAATAAAAGCGGCGAGGCTCATTGGCCTCGCCGCTTTTTTCCATCGACCCTCTACTGCGCTGCGATCGCCTTCGGCTGCACCTGCTTGTAGCCCGAAGGCACCGCGAAGTGAACTCCATCTAAACTGTCCGAAGAAAATCCGCCCATCTCCGTACTCGACTCAATCAGCACGGCGCTCGTCGGTGGTGGCGCTGCCGACGTATCAGCCGGCGGAGGATCCGCCTTCTTCTTCTTGCCGAAGCCGCCAAACCCGCCAAGCCCCAGGTGACTCGTCAACGCCGCAGTGGCGCTGTCCGTAGCGCTCTCCTTGGCCACGTCGCCCGCGCTCGGCCCCTGTGGCTGAGCCGGCAGCGGAGCCTCCGAGGCTGCCGGCAACGGCTCGCCATTCGTCGTTGATCCGATCCGCGTTACCTGCAACACCGGCGTTCCTTTCAGCTTCGACATCTCCTTCACCATGTCCGCCAGCCCTTGCCCCATCCCCGGCTGCATGGCCAGCATCGATGGATTGAACGCCCCGCTCATCACCGTCCCCATCTTCACCGCGAAGCGCTTCTGAAAATCCCTCAACTCCTCATATCCCGGAATCTCCGGCGCCATCCACATATCGTTCGTGATCGCCAGTGCGCCCGTCTGCCCGCTCTGCTTATCGGTCGCTTCCATCTCCATCGCTAGGATGGCCTCGTTGGTCTGCACCCCGGACACTTCCTTCGTCGCCCCAGTCTCGCGCACCTTCACCTTGAACTTCACATCCGGCGGCGGCTCACTGCTCTCTGTCGATGACTTCGTAGCCTCGGCCTGCTTCTTCTCCATCTGCTTCCGCGCGGCCTCCACCTGCTGGCGCATCTGTTCAAACGTCATCACCATGTAGGTGTGGTCATGGTGGTTGATCGTCGTAATCGTCTCCGCGTCCAGGTCGATGATCTCGGTGTCGTTGTCGTTCACCCGAGCCATCTTATTGCCCTTCAAATACACGGTGGAAGTAACTGGCTCGCCCACCTTGCGCGCCTGGCTGCTGAACATCGACGCCATCTTCATCATGCCAACAATGGCGCCGCCGGTTATCTTCGTTGTCTCGTGGTAAGTGAAATCCGCCAGCAGGGCAGGGGCTACCCCCAGGCATACGGTCAAAACCGCACAGCTTCGCAGATTCATATTTTCGATGCTCCTTGCAGATACTCAGGATGACAACGAGACCCGGCGCACCAGTCTAATTCGTGCAACGGTTCTGTCAAGCAGACTGCTCCAGCCACATAGTGTCAGATTGCGACGATTCGTTTCCCGCTTATTCCGCGGCTTCCGCGTGCAGCGTCTCTTCCTCGCCCGCGTGCTCACTCTCCTCTGTCACCTTCTTCAGCGAAACATGCTCAAACTGCGCCCAGATCAACCCCACTGGAATTATGCACAGGAAAGTCACCAGCAGCAGCACCGCCCCGCATCCCAGCGCAGGCTCTCTCGCCACGCCCAGCCACTGCATCGCGCCGCTCGTCAGCCCGATCGTCGTGAACCAGCCAATTACAGGAGGCTGAAACGTCGAAGCCGTCATGCTCGCCGCCATTAGCAGCATGCAGCGCGACAGCGACATGCCGGCCAGCTCCGGCGAGTTCACAAATGCGTGCGTCGTCTCCAGGTAGGCGCACGTAATCAGCGTCCACATGCTCAGCGAAAGTCCCGCCGCCACCAGGAAATCCTTGAAGGTCTCCATCGTATTCAGGCCATCGCGAAAGGCTGTGATCTTGTCATAGATCGATTGCGCCAGCGTCGCAGAAACAGAATTCAGCATCTTACGCGTCACCCCTGCAACCACGTGCCCCGAGACACGCACAGTGATGGCGAAGGCCGCCAGCGCAAACGTCCCCAGCAAACCGAACTGCGCCACATGAACCATCAGCTCATGGTGCGGCAACGTCGCGCTATCGTGGGAGAAGAGCAGCACAGTTGAGAAGATGAACGCCATCGTTCCCATATCGAACATGCGCTCCACCGTATACACCGCGATCTGCGAGCCCAGTGGCAGATTGATCCGGCGAGCCACCAGGTAGGGGCGCACCAGGTCTGCCAGCCTGCCGAAAATCGCGACCGCCGTAAAGCCGATCAACTGCGAACCCAGCACCGAGAACGCCGACACCTTCTTCGTCGGGCGCACAAATAATGCCCAGCGTACCGCCCTGAAGCCGAACGCAATGTAAATCAGCCCGATGGCGATCGCAATGCGCCGCCAATCCGCCGCACGAAGCTGCTCAGCAAAGACCCGCCAGTCAAAATGCACATGGCTGCGTGCATAGATAACGATTGCCACCAGTACAATCGTGGCAATCAGCCACCCGATCCAATGCTTCTTTTTCAAGGAAAGTTTTCTCCGGTACCTTAGCGAATCGCTGCCGTGCTCGTCGCCCGGCTCGCCTGTAGTGCCGTCGCAGGCTGCCGCGCTGCCAGCGATTTGCGCCGGTTAAATTCGTGGATCACCCGCGCCACGTATGCGCGCGTCTCGCGGTAGGGCGGTATGCCGTGATACTTGTCCACTGCTGCGGGCCCGGCGTTGTAGGCTGCCAGCGCCAGCGCTATATTGTCGTGGTAACGGCTCAGCAGCGCGTCCAGGTAGGCGGTGCCGCCGTTGATATTTTCTTCCGGATGGAAGCTGTCTTGCACGCCCAGTTCCGCCGCCGTGCCGGGCATCAACTGCATCAGCCCTCGCGCCCCCGTCCGGCTCACCGCGCGAATGTTGCCGCCGCTTTCCGCGCGCACAACACTCGCCAGCAGATCGACGTCGAGATTGTGCTCGCCGCCCGCCCGAGACATCATTGCGTGCAGCTCCTGCGGCGTGGGATCGGCAACACGCGCAGCAGACCTCGCCTGCGCCGTCTCAGCGGAGTTCCCCGCCTGCTTCTGCGCGGGAGCCGCCTCAACACTCGCAATCTCCACGCTCGCCACATCCACAAAGCTCTGGCTTCCCGGCTGCAGATACAGCCGCACCCGCTCCCCCATCTCTTCGCGATGGTCGCAGATCAAATCAAATCCGTTGGTCAGGGTTATGTGGAGAGCGGTCCCGTCAGCAGCGTGGCCCACGGCGTCCGCAGCGCGTGCAGCACCCGCCGCCGCACCCAGCATCGCCACCGCAACCATCGCACCCTTCCAGCTCATCCCCATCCTCGCAACTCTATCACTTCAGTCCGCAAACCGCGCTCTCTCCAAAGTGCTACTTCTGGTCATACCGTCACGGAATGTTCCGTGTCTTACTGTCGACAGTCCTCGTTCCGCCAGTGAACGTGTCATCCCGACCGAAGCGAAGCGAAGTGGAGGGACCTGCGTTTCCACATCCTGCACAATCCCGCGCAGATCCAATCAACCCAACCAAAAATTCGTTAACCGCTCCTTAGCTGCCCCCTTAGCTAACCGCCCTTTAGCTGACCGCTCTCTAGCTGCGCAGCTATCACTTCCGCCACGCCATCCTCATCGTTCGAAACAGTAATCTCCCAGCCGCGATCCCGCGCCATCCTCAGCACTTCTGGAGCCGAGTTGGCCATCACCGCCGCCCGCCCGGCGTACGTCAGCATCTCCACATCATTAAAGTTGTCACCAATCGCCATCACTTGCCCCGGCTCCAGCCCGCGCCTCTTCGCCAGCCGTGCCAGCGCCGCCCCCTTTGAGCAGCCCAGCGGCAGCACGTCCACTATGCACAAATCGCGCTTGGGATACTGTGTCCGGTGCACTGCAATGCTCTCCGCCCGCGTGCTCGCGGCCAGTGCCTCGCAGGCCTGCCGCATCTCCTCGATCGTTCCGCAGGCCATGGCCTGCACTGGCTCCTCACCACCGTCCAGCGCGTTCTCCAGCGGGATCACCTCCGTCAGAAACGAGCGGTTCGAATCCACCCACAGCGCAATCCGTCCGTGCAGATTTTCAAAAGACTCGATCACCAGGCTGCCCGGACCCTCGCGGTCAAACGTCATCACCGTTGCACCATAGGGACGCAGCACTCCGCAAATATCTCGCGCCGTCTCCGCCGGAAGCAGCGACCGCTCAAGCAGGTCGCCCGCAAAGTTGCGCGTAATCGACCCGTTCGACGAAATCAGGATCGTCTCGCTCGCCAGCCCCACCGGCTCCAGCAGCGGCATGGCAAAGCCCTGGCGGCGTCCCGTCGCAATCACAATCTCCACTCCCGCCGCCACCGCAGCCCGCAGTGCTTCGCGGTTACGCGCGCTAACGACGCGCCCGCCCGTCGGCAGCAGAGTGCCGTCAACATCGATGGCAATCATCCTTATGGCACCGTTGGTCAGGGAAGACGGCATACTCCCAGTTTACCTGCCCATCCGGTGCTCCCCATCCGGTACTCTTAGTGCGTATGCCCGCCATCGCCTATCTTGAATGCTCCCGCTGCCACGCCCACGTCTCCGCTGAAACGCCCCAGACCGTCTGCCCCGCATGCGCCGGAGCCCTCTATGTTCGCTATGACATGGACGCGCTGCGCCGCGCCGCCGCTCGCCCTGACCCGGCGAAGGCCGATCGCGCCCCCAGCGCCGGAATGTGGCGCTACGCCAGCGTGCTGCCGGACGTGGAACCCGTCTCTCTCGGTGAAGGCTGGACGCCCATGCTGCGCAGCCGCCAGTACCCCAATCTCTATCTCAAGGAAGAAGCCGGCAATCCCACTGGAAGCTTCAAGGCGCGCGGCATGTCCATGGCCGTCTCCATGGCCCGCCACTACGGGCTCAAAAAGCTCGCCGTGCCCTCTGCCGGTAACGCTGCCGGAGCGCTCGCCGCCTACGCCGCCGCTGCCGGAATCGAGGCGCACATCTTCATGCCGCGCGACGTGCCCATCGCCAACTACCTGGAGTGCGTGGCCTACGGCGCCCACACCACGCTGGTCGACGGACTCATCTCCGACTGCGCCCGCATCGTCGCGGAGCGCAGCAAAAGCGAGGGCTGGTTCGATGTCTCCACCCTCAAAGAGCCCTTCCGCATCGAGGGCAAAAAGACCATGGGCTACGAACTGGTCGAGCAACTTGGATGGGAGTATCCCGACGCCGTCTTCTATCCAACAGGCGGCGGAGTGGGCCTCATCGGTATGTGGAAAGCATTCGAAGAACTGGAAGCCCTGGGATGGGTGAAGCCCGGAAAACGACCCCGCATGTTCGCCCTGCAGGCCTCCGGTTGCGCTCCGATAGCCAAGGCTTTTCGCGAAGGCAAAGCAGTCTCGGAGTTTTTCGCCAATGCGGACACATTTGCCGCCGGACTGCGCGTTCCCAAGCCCTACGGCGACGCGATCATTCTGGAGATCCTGCAACAGTCGGGTGGAATGGCGGTCGAATCGAGCGATGAAAACATACTCAATTCCGTGCTTAAATACGCTCAAAACGACGCTATTTTGCTCTCTCCGGAGGGCGCAGCAGCTACCGCCGCGTACGACCAGATGATGGAGCAAAGTATTTTGAATCAATCAGATAGGGTGGTAATTTTCAATACCGGGGCGGGATTGAAATATGCCGACGTGCTGGCCCAGGCCATGCACCTCGAACGGTCCACAACTAGTTCTGGAATCAGCAATATAGAGGAGAAAGACCACCGAGGCAAAGTGCTGCCCAAAAAGAGCCGCGTAGGCGGAATCATCACTCCGCAGTAGCCGCAACTAACTCATTCCAGGCAGGTTCTAGCGGGTGGTCAACTCCAGAACCTCGCCTTCCTCCAGAAAACCCTGATAATAACCCGCCGGATACGTCACCATCTTCTCCGTAGGCCACAGCAGGAGGTTGGAGTTAACCGTTTTAGTTTGAGGTACTTCGCTCAACTCGAGCTTTCCAGCACGGCATAGCCGCGCGACCAGAAATAATGCGATGGCAGGAAGCGCAACCCAGTATTCCAAAAAATGGACGACGAAGTTCTTCACTGTCAACAACATAGCCGCCGAATTTGGCTCAGCCAGCAACATATATAGCCACTCCTGTCAGCGTTCAAAGTCCTTGGGGTATGGATATAAGATCGCTGAAGTTTGAGATATCCGTCTGTGATACAGATCACTCAAGTGGCGAATCTGAGAGCACGTTCCGGTCACGATCTTGGACTGACGACGCGAGAGCTTGGTGAGCAGAAAACACAGGCAGGAGTGGGGTTTGGGACGAGATTGCTGCCTTTAAGGGTTATAACCAACCCGCCACCCTTGATTACACTCCAATAACGCTGGAGATCGACTTTATGGTTCAAGGACAAGGATCGGAACCGTCGCCGCGCAGCGTTGGCCAGTTTTTAGCATGGCTCGGAGGAGTGCTGGTGTTCTTTTTGCTGCTCTATCTGGGCGTTTACTATTTTCACGAAAAGAGCGTAAATCGCGACAAAACGAGCCAAATTCCCACTGTTAGTATCGCTTTGCGCGCGTGAAATTCAGTAGCCGTTGGCGAGCAAAAACGCCTCAGTGAGGTCGAACTTTGCCGCCTCGCGCTGCTGTTCAGCAAACTTCACAAGCACGTCAGCCTCAATGTTTACAGGGGTTCCAGGCTTCAAGGTGTGAAGGTTGGTGGCCAGGTAGGTGTGCGGAATGATGGCGATGCTGACGATGTCGCCCTCTGGCTGATCGCGCTCAAATCGAGCAATTGTAAGGCTGATGCCTTCCACGGCAATTGAGCCCTTTTCGATCATGAAGCGAGTGACGTTGTCGGGTATTGTTACGCGCATCCACCAGTCGGCCAGTTCAGGATCTGCGTCGGGTACGACCTGTGTGAGGGAGAGCAGTTTTCCGGTTCCATCTACGTGGCCCTGGACTACGTGGCCGCCCAGCGGACTGCCGGCGGCGGTGGGTAGTTCGAGGTTCACTTTTGAGCCCGGTTCGAGCATGGATAGGGATGTTCGGCTGACCGTCTCCTGGGCCAGATCTGCATGAAAACAAGGGGGATCGGCGTCGGGCTGGATGTCGAGGGCGGTGAGGCAGACTCCGCTGACGGCGACGCTGTCTCCGGTACGAATGCGGTCGGCTATACCAGGTGCGGCGATGGTGATTCGCCTTGCTCCAGAGCGCTCTTCAACACTGATAATGGTGCCTGTCTGCTCTACCAAACCTGTGAACATGGAGCTAGTTTATCCCATCGAAATGGCGGCAAACTGGTTTCAAAAATGGTCGTTTTTGTACACGCTGGAGCGACTTATTGACGCAAAATCGCACCCTTTTCGCGCGTTAATCTGGGGTCGCTTCCGGGCTTTTCTATTCGCAGCGAATAGCGGTTATTGGTTCGATTCGGGCGGCGCGCAGGGCGGGCAGCAGGGAGGCTGCGCTGGCGATGGTTGCCAGGGCCAGGAGCGATCCGGCAAAGACCCATGGGTCGTGCGCTGAGGTCCCGTAGAGGAAGCTGGCGAGGGCGCGAGCGGCGAGGAGTGCCGCGACGAGTCCCAGCAGCGAACCTGCGAGAGCGATCTCGGCATTCTCGCGGAAGATCATGGTGACCACCTGTTCGCGCCGGGCTCCCAGCGCCATGCGAATGCCTATTTCGCTGGTGCGGCGGCTGGTTGCGTAGGCCAGCGTGCCATAGAGTCCAATGGCTGTTACCAACAGGGCGCAGACCGCGAAAAATACGGAGAGCATTGCCATCAAGCGCTCGGCCATCATCGATCCGTCTACGACTTCGTCCATTGTTGTGAGCACGGGTGGGGGAATGGTGGGGGCCAGGCGGGCAGCTAGGGATCTAGCAGACAAGGCCAGCGGAGCCTGCGGTCCGTCTACGCGTACGATCGCGCTCAACGAAGGCTTCTCCTGCTGGTCCTGCATGATGGGGACGAATCCGGTGGGCGGTGCGGGAGCTCGCATATCACGATACTTGGCGTCGCCCACTACAGCCACGACTTCGAAGAGCGATTTGTCGCGCTCGTTGACTACTTGTTGTCCCAGGGCATCGCGGCCGGGAAAGAGGAGTTTGGCAGCGGCCTGGTTGAGGATCATCTTCCCGCCCGAGGCATTGGTATCGCTCCACGCAAATTCGCGTCCCTCGTGGATCGGCGTCTTCATTGTTTCGAAATATTTAGGAGCAACGGCGTTCATGAAGATAAGGCTGGAGGTTCCGCCCCGTGCGGAGTAGTTGTCGTTCCAGCCTCGATGGGAGAGCGGAATGACGAACTGGAAGCTGACATTTTTTACGCCTGGCTGGCGGCTTAGTCCCTCGCCCAACTCCCGATAGACGCGCATGAGGGCGTCTCCTTCCAATGGCTGCTTGTCCATATGGAAGGCGATGTTGACGAGGCCGTGGGGATCGAATCCGATGCCGGACTTGTACAGGCGCAACAGGCTGGTGGCAAGAAGTCCGGCCCCCACTACGAGTACGAGAGCCAGGGCCACCTCAAGTGACAAGAGGCCCAACGGCAGCAGCTTTCGGCGCGGCCGCGCGTGCATTGCATACTGGCCTTCTTTGATGTGGTCGCTTACGTTTCCCGCGGTGGCCTGCAGGGCAGGTACGAGGCCGATGAGCACAGTCGAGACGATGGCAACGAACCCGGCAAATGCAAAGACGCGGATGTCTAGCGCGGTGTCGAGCTGCACATTCGCGTCGACATTCGTCAAGAGAGCAGAGAGCGAGCGACTGATAACGGGCGCGACGGCTAACCCTGCCGCTGTACCCAACACGGAGATCAAGAGACTCTCGCTCAGCAACTGCTGCA
Source organism: uncultured Acidobacteriaceae bacterium (assembly GCA_963725995.1). Taxonomy (GTDB): domain Bacteria; phylum Acidobacteriota; class Terriglobia; order Terriglobales; family Acidobacteriaceae; genus JANXZS01. Next base: position 310,967 of record CAVSAX010000026.1, read on the forward strand.
TAAGCCGCTTTCGAGTAGCTCCCAATGCGAGCCGCGTGGCCAACTCACGCTCTCGCGCGGCGCCACGCGCCATCAACAGGCTAGCCAGATTGAGACAGGCCAGCAGCAGGATGCCTGCGCACATGGTGAACATTGCTACAAGCGGCTTGCGGAAAAGAATCCTGGCATAGGTAAATCCCTGTGAGCCCGACTCGGCGGCAATACGAAAATGCTGCTTCTCACTTTCGGCAATGTAGCTGGGATCGCTTGCGGCTCCCTCGTGCAGGATCGAGCCGGACTCCGCGAGCAGGGCAGCGTTTGCCTGATCCAGAGTGATGCCAGGTTGGAGCCGGGCGACAACAGTCAGCCACCATGCGTGCGTCCCGGCATCGATGTGGTTTCTGGGAGCGTCGATAATCGGGTCGGCTGAGAGTGGAGCAAAGATCTGCGGCCTCTGCGTCGGATCCGGTCCTATAAACCGTTTAGGCATAACGCCTACCACGGTAAATGGCACATTGGCGATGATCAGCTTGCGGCCGACCACGTCGAAAGCGCGATTGAACCAGCGATCCCAGAAGGTTTCCGAGATGACAACGGCGATGCCTGCAGGGCTGCCTCCGGGGCGATCATCTTCCGGCGTGAGGTAGCGGCCCAAGAGCGGCGGCGTTTGTAGTCCGTTGAAGAACTGTCCGCTCACCAGCATGCCAGGAATTGTCTCGTTGCCGGATGCGCCACGCACCTGAAGCTGGTCGGCGTTGTAGGCGAAGACATCAGTGAAGACCTCGCGCCGCCGCTCCAGTTCACGGAAGAAAGGGGTGCAGAAGGCATAGTACTGGGGTTGAGGACCACCTGTATCCATGCGCAATACGGCGAGTTGCTCAGCGTGCGGCACGGGGAGCGGGCGCAGGAGAAGGGCGTTGATCAAGGAGAAGATGGTGGTGTTGGCGCCCACGCCAAGTGCGAGGGTGAGCAAGGCTACGGCGGTAAAGCCGGGTGACTTGCGCAGGAGCCTCGCCGATAATTTCAAGTCGCGCAGGAAATTTTCAAGGGTGCGAAATTGCCACAGTTCCCTGAGGCGTTCATGCCAGCGACCAGAACTGCCGAATGCGCGCCGGGTGGCCGCGTCTACTTCCGCCTGGGGAACGCCCTCGCGCAAGAGTCGTTCGCGCAGCATCTCCTGGTGGAACTCGAGTTCCTCGAGCATATCGGTATCGAGGCGCTTCCTGCTGAAGAGTGCCTTGAGGCGAAGGAGAGATGCGTGGAGGTTGGGAGCCATTCTTTTTCCTTGATCGCGATGTGTTACGGTGCCTGCATGACGAACGCGACTGCGGCGGAAAGCCTTGCCCAGCGCTGCGACTCCGCATTGAGGCGTTTTCTTCCTTCCGCCGTGAGCGCATAGAATTTCGCTCGGCGGTTGTTGTCGGAGGCGCCCCACTCGGCCTTTAGGAGGCCACGCAGTTCCAGCCGGTGGAGCGCAGGATAGAGCGCGCCCTCTTCCACCTTGAGGACTTGCTGAGAAGTCTGCTGAATCCACTCGGCCACGCCGTAGCCGTGCTGGGGGCCGCGTAGGAGAGATTTAAGGACAAGCATCTCGAGCGTGCCCTGTATAAGTTCGCCTGTGCCCGAAGTTCTTTCCATAACCATCTTAGGGGAAACGGTAGCTTTCTCATGATGGCGTTGTCAAGAGGGGAGAGCGAGTTCGTTCGACTTATCGAGTGGGCTGGCGGTAGAGCTTAGAGTTTCCAGGGGTCGCGGAGGACGGCTTCCACGCGGATGTCTTCTCCGAAGCGTGAGACCTGAACGTCTTGCAACTCGACCTTATGGCCGGTGAGGTCGCCCAGCAGTGGGACTGCCTCGCCGCCGAGGATTTTTGGCGCGTAGAAGAGGCTGATCTTGTCGACGAGGTCTTCGCGGAGGGCCTGGGTAATGATGGTTGAGCCGCCCTCGAGGAGGACGCTTGTGCGCTTCTGCGAGGCGAACCAGTTGAGCGCGCCGGTGAGGGGAACGTGGGGATCTGATCCCAGTTCAACGACCTGAACGCCGCGATCTTCGAGGGCCTGGACGCGCTTGTGTACGCTCGCCTGTTTATCCGCTGATCCCCTGGCCGTGCAGAAGACCACGAGATCTTCGGCAGCGGAGCAGACGAGGCGGGAGTCGAGTGGGATTCTCAACTGCGAGTCGAGAATGGCGCGCATGATCGGACGGCGCCGGGGCAGCTTGCTGCGATCGGTTAGCAGCGGGTCATCGATGAGCACGCTGTTGATGCCGAGCAGGATTGCATCGGCGGCGTGGCGCATGCGATGGACTTCGGCGCGGGACTCTTCGCCGCTGATCCAATAGGGATCGCCGAGGGGAGCAACGCCGAAGGCTGGGGCGATGCGGCCGTCGAGGCTGAGGCCGGCTTTGAGCGTGACCAGGGGATGGCCGGTGCGGATGAAGCGGGCGAAGGCGTCGTTAAGGCGCTGGGCTTCGATGCGGCGGACGCCGAGCTTGATCTCGATGCCGGCACTTTGCAGGATGGCAAGACCGCGGCCATTGATATCGAGGTTGGGGTCGGTGGTGGCGACTACCACGCGGGCAATGCCTGCGGCTACGAGTGCATTGGCGCAGGGGCCGGTGCGGCCATAGTGGCTGCAGGGCTCGAGTGTGACGTAGGCGGTGGCGCCGAGGGATCGTGGTCCGGCAGTGCGCAGGGCGACGATCTCAGCATGGTCGCGGTTCTCGTAGATGTGGTAGCCCTTGCCGAGGAGTTGGCCATCCTTGACGATGACGCAGCCCACGGTGGGATTGGGCGAGGCGACGCCAATGCCCTGACGGGCCTGATCGAGCGCCAGGTCCATCCAGGCCTCATCTTTGCGATCGGCGTCTCCGACTGGCGTTTTTGACCAAAGGTTCAAGGGCGACTCACTCGTCTTTCGTATGGTGATCGTGATGCGACCTCGCAGCGCCTCTGCCCATGCGGCCAGAAGTTATTCAGCGACTGCACACATTACCACTGAATTGGGATCATTCGCATGCGAAATAAGTTACATGTAAATAGATGCAAGTTGAGTTACAGAAGTCATGCGCAATCGAAGTCACACAATTGCTGTTTGTGAGTGTGTGTTGCGGTCAGCCGAGCAGGGATTCTGCGAAAGCTTCGCTGTCGAAGGGGAGCAGGTCTTCGATTTTTTCTCCGACGCCGACGTAGCGCACGGGGAGGTTTAATTCGCGGGCGATGGCGACGGCGATGCCACCCTTTGCGGTGCCGTCGAGCTTGGTGAGGACGATGCCGGTGACTCCGGCAGATTCGGTGAAGAGGCGGGCCTGCTGCAGGCCATTCTGGCCGGTGGTGGCATCCATGACGAGGAGGACTTCGTGGGGTGCGTCCTGGAAGAAGCGCTTGGTGGTGCGGCGCATTTTGTCGAGTTCAGCCATGAGGCCGCCCTTGGTGTGGAGTCTGCCGGCGGTGTCTACGATAACGATGTCGAAGTTGCGATTTTTGGCGGCTTCGAGGGCGTCGAAGAGTACGGCGGTTGGATCACCGCCCTGCTTGCTCTTGATGAGTTCCACGCCACTGCGCTGGCTCCAGACTTCAAGCTGCTCGATGGCGGCGGCGCGGAAGGTGTCAGCTGCGCAGAGGAGGACGCTCTTGCCCTGCCCGCGGTACAGCGCGGCGAGCTTGCCGGAGGTGGTGGTTTTGCCGGTGCCGTTGACGCCGACGAGGAGGATGATTTCGGGGCCGATGACGGGGCGGCGGGGCTGATCCTGCGCATCGAGGATTGCCTTGATTTCGGTCTTGAGGAGCTGGCGGAGATCCGCGCCGTCGCGGATAGCCTGACGCTTGGCGTGATCGCGGAGGGTTTCGAGGATTTCGCCGGTGGTGGTGACGCCCAAGTCGGAGGCGATGAGAGTGAGTTCCAGCTCGTCGAGGGTATTCTCATCGACCTCGCGAGTGAGTGCGATGACGCCTTCGATGCGCTCTTCGAGGGTCTCCCGAGTGCGGGAGACGGCCTGCTTCATTCGGTCGAAGAGGGATTTCTTTTCCGGCTCGTTCAAGCTGCCAAACAGTGTCTGAATCATTCCGGCAAGGCCCCTCTTGTGCGTTCAACTTGAGTGTATCAAGAGGGGCTAACGGCTTCAAAAGAGGCCGGAAGAGCACTGTTTAGCGAATTTGCGAGGTGTAGCGTGCTTCTACGACGACCCGTTCTTCGAGGAAGGGGACCGGCTGAGTAAGGAAGGACTCGTTCGGCATGGAGTGATCGCGTTCGAGAAAGCGCATGAATGCCTTTACGATACGTCCGTCCAGACGGCTGCCGGCCAGGCCTTCCAGCGCGTCCACTGCATCGGCCGGCGAGAGGGCTGGCTGGGAGGGGTCAGCGCAGATCATGGAGTCGAAGGTATCGGCCACGGCGAGGATGCGGGCCATGAGCGGGATTTCCTTGTCGGTGAGGCCGTAGGGGTAGCCGGTGCCGTCGAGCGCCTCGTGGTGCAGTTCCACGGCGGGGATGAGGTCGTGGAGCGACTCAATGGAGCGCAGGATGGCGGCGCCGCGGGCAGGGTGGGCGCGCAGGATCTCGAATTCACGCACGGCGAGCAGGCGGTTCTTCTTGAGGGAGGCGTCGCCGACGCTGATCATGCCAATGTCGTGGACCAGGGCGGCGATTCGCACACGCTCAATCTCTTCCTTGTCCATGCCGAGTTCCTGGGCGATGGCGACTGAGTATTCCGCGACGCGTTCAGAGTGGCCGCGGAGGAAGGGCGAGCGTTCTTCGAGGGCCTTGGAGAGGGTGCTGACAAGCTCCAGCATTTCGGCGCCGGCGCTGGTAACCTTTTGATTCTCATGGTGTACGGCGCGCTCCCACTTGAGGGCGGCCTTATGCCAGGCGTTCGCTACTTCGGCAAACAGAGGGGATTGGGCGGTGTTTCGCTTGCCGCGTGGCGGGTCCGAGAGGTCTCCGATTGCGGAGGCCAGTCTTCCGCTCTCAATAGCGAGGGCACGAGAGACGACCTGGGCGGCGAGACCGCAGATTGCGAGGCTGATGAGGATAGCAACCATCGTCGTAGGTACGGGCGATCGGCCTGAACTGATGGCGGCGGTTGCAGTTGCGGAACTTACGGCACTTACGGCGACGAGCAGAAGGAATAGGGGGGCAAAGATCCTGAATCGAAAGGCCTGGGCACTTTTCATGTTTGTTGGGCCGCTTCCTGATTTGAACTGGTATCAGTCTACGGGTGGAACCGTTTTCATCAACTCGCACGAAAGATGTAAACGGGGGATCAAAGCGGGTACCCTGAAGCCCACTGAGTTGACCCAACCGGGTCAGTAAAGGATTGGGACGATGGATTTTAGCGGCGAGCCCGCCGGTCTGGCGCTGCTGGGCAGCGGGGTATTCATTCAGTAACTGCCTGGCAGTTACTCGTCGCGGCCGGGGCGGGACATTAGTTCGCGCATGGCTTCGAGGGGGGATTTGCCCTGGTGGAGGATCAGGTCCATCTGCTCGGTGATGGGCATTTCCACGCCATGTTTGCGGGCCAGGCCGAGGGCGGCTGCGGTGGTGCGAACGCCTTCAGCGACTTTGCCGCCGAGTCCAGCGAGGATATCAGGCAGTAGTCGGCCTTTGCCGAGTTCGAAGCCGACGGTGCGGTTGCGGGAGAGCGATCCTGTGCAGGTGAGGACGAGGTCGCCGATGCCGGATAGTCCGGCGAGGGTTTCGCGGCGTCCTCCGCAGGCGACGGCGAGGCGGGTGATCTCTGCCATGCCGCGGGTCATGAGGGCAGCCGCGCTGTTGTAGCCGAGGCCGAGTCCTGCGACGGTGCCGGAGGCGATGGCGATGACATTTTTGATGGCTCCGCCGAGTTCGACGCCGATGACGTCGTCGGAGGAGTAGAGGCGCAGGGTGGTGCTGCTGAATTCGCGCTGCACGCGGACGGCGTGGCTGATGTCGTCGAAGGCGACCACGATGGCGGTGGGGAATCCGGCGGCGACCTCAGAGGCGAAGGAGGGGCCGCTGAGGACGCCACTGGGCAAGCTCAGACCCTGGGCGGCGAGGGTGCTGTCGATGACCTCGGTCATGCGCAGGAAGGTAGAGTCTTCGACGCCCTTGGTGGCGCTGACGAGCAGCTGGCCGTCGTGGAGCGAGGGCGCGATGCGGGTGTAGGTCTGGCGCAGGAACTCCGATGGAACGACGCCGATGATGATGTCGGCCGCGGCAATGGCGGCGTGGGTGTCGGCGGTGACGCTGACATCGGGCGGCAGTGGGAAGCCGGGCAGGAACTCGGCGTTTTCTCCGCGGGCGACGATGCTGTCGGCGAGTTTCTGATCGTGGGTCCAGAGTGTGATTTCGTGGCCGCCACGACGGGCGAGGCTAAGCGCGAGGGAAGTGCCCCAGGCGCCGCTGCCGAGAATTGCAATCCTGCTCATGCCGCGTCCTCTTTCGATTTGCCGAAGCGATACTCTGTGCCGCTGATCAGCCGGCCGATGTTCTGGTGGTGCTTGACGATGATGATGAGCGGGATGAGGAAGAGAACGGCGAGGAAGAGCGTGCTGTGACCGCCGCGATAGAGCAGCAGGGCGAAGATGGGGAGAGCGACGGACCCGAGTATGGAAGCGAGCGACACGAAGCGCGAGAGTTGGAAGACGACGGCGAAGACGGCCACGCACATGAGGGCGGCCCAGGGCACGAGGGCAACGAATACGCCGAATCCAGTGGCTACGCCTTTGCCTCCCTTGAAGCCTAGCCAGATGGGAAAGACATGTCCGAGGAGCGCAAAGAGTCCGGCGAGGGCGGCGGCATCGTGGGGCGGCAGGGACGAGCCGGGAGCATAGTGATTGACGATCCACGATCCGGCGAAGACGGCGGCCACTCCCTTGGCGATGTCGAGCAGGAGGGTCAAAGCGCCGAGTCCTTTGGATCCCGATCGGAGGACGTTGGTAGCTCCGATATTTCCGCTGCCTACGGCGCGGATATCTTCCTGGCGCACGAAGCGCACGAGGATGTAACCGAAGGGGATGGAGCCGAGCAGGTATCCGGCGAGGGCAACGACGAGATAGATGGATGCGGGCATTCCGTCACTGAGTGTAGCAGTAACGAAATGTGAGTTTGTAGCTTTACGGCTGGGAGTGAAGGGCTCGCCCGGCGAGGCTTGAGTGACGGGAAAGATGCTACCTGGCGGCCTGCTGCCGGGGCGCTTCCGCTGACGGGTATTGAGCCTCGTACTGACCCGGGAGAGCGGCGAACTGGGCGTATTGCTGACCTGCGAAGCTGAGTCGGTGAAAGGGCACCTCTGTGCCGTTCACGGTGATACGCGCGAGCGATCTGGTTGCGGATGTTAGTGGCAACAGCGCCTGGATTCCGTCGGCGCCTTCCGCAACAGATATCGCGAAGCGGAGGCTGCCATCTTTCCACGCGACCTGCTGGAAGGAGGAGCCGTTGCGACCATCGAGCCAGCGCAGCATCTGCACGGCAGAGATGATGGGCACATGGTGTGCCTGGGCGGAAATGAGGATGGCATCTGCGCCGGGTGATCGCTTCATGTCAGTGTGCATGTTGGCGGTGAATGCTCCGAAGAATTGGGCATTGCCAACCGCGTTGTCGAGCAGGGCATCGATGGTATAGGGATAGGTCTGGCCGGATTCGTCGGTCATCTGCGTGGTGGCCTGATAGACATCGACGACGCTGCCATCCATCTTTGCGAAGCGCATTGGCATGCCGGAGCCGGTGAACATTCCGGGCTGGTTTCTGACCCACTTGGAGGGCCAGTAGTAGTAGTTGGTATCGAGGCGGATGCCGTGCTGGAGTTCGACCTGGGGTTGAGTGTCGAAGTCTCCCCATGTGACGCAATCGGTTCGGCTGGTGGAGGGCGGCGGCACGCTGGGGTAATCGGTGGCAAAAACCTTGAGTTGGCGGCTATAGAGGCTGTTGGCCTGCTGCATGGAATCTCGCGAGTAGGTTTCACCGTTGGGCCCGCGAAACTCTTCGCGAGGCCAGTCGCGGCAGCCTGTGTAGACGTGCAGACCGATTTCGAAACCGTCGCCGACGAGTAGCTCGGCCTGACCATTGGTAGTGGATCCGGGGAAGATATTCGAGGTGGCGCGCACGCAGTCCCAGGCATCAATGGAGCAGTCCTTGGGGCTCTGCTCGTCGAAGATTCTGAAGCGTCCTGATGTGCCTCCGTGGCCATGGTCGTCGCCGGTCATGATGACGACTGCTTTGAGGTCTCGGGGGAAATACCAGAAGCGAGGCAGAGGCTTGCTGGGATTCATTTGCAGAATAAGATTAGCGAGCAGGCGCTGCTGCTCGTCGGCCTGTGGGATAGCTACTTTTTTCAGATCGACCCAATCGGGGTGCTGGTCGTAGCTGGCAGCACCGTAGAAGAGGTCGTCGCTGCGCATGGGCGGAATGCCGTCGCGCTCCATGCCGGACCACGCGGGATTTCCCTGGCGGGTGTAGACGATGGAGCGCGCGAGATCGTAGGAAAAGACGGCTACCTCTCCCGCGCCGACTTTGAGCGTGACGACGGCGGGGGCTCCAGTGGTGGTGTTGGCATCGCGGTAGAGCGTGGCGAGGCTAGCGCCGGCTGCGGACGGGTAGAGATCCGCGGGCCCATGAAACTGGATGGTGTCCTTGACGAGTCCTGTGCCGGCGGTGCTCTGCGTGTTGATGGCGAGGTACGCGTCCTGAAGGACTCCCTGAGGCGGGGTGAGCCCGAGGGCGACCGCGAAGTCTTTGTCGGGGCGCATGGCAATCAGGTTGCCCCCGCGGCGCACCCATTCGACGAGCATCTTTCGCTGCGCGGGAGCGACGGGTGTTTCACCGAGGATGGCGACATCGTATTTTTTCAGGAGCGCGGGGGTAATTTGCGCGACGTCCTGGATGGAGAATTCGTTGAGCCCTTCTGCGAAGAGGATTTCAGAGTAGTAGCGGCTGAATGGATTGGCGGGACTGGAGATGATGAGGATGGATCCGCCGGGGCCGTAAGCGGGGAGCGGTCGATAAGCCGACCGGATGATGTGATTGCTGGTGTGCAGCGGGGTTGCCGCCACGGTGCCCAGAGAACGCAACCAATAGACTGTGAGAGCGACCACCGCGCAGACAAGGGTCATTCCTAACAGAGGGAGAGTGCGACGATGGGCAGCAGTATTCAACGGTTCAATCGTCCTCTAGCTCTAGCTTGTAACAGAATTGTGTGACCCGGTTTGCACAGTGTCAAGGGCACACGCTCATTCCTTCATAATTGTGTGACGAGCGGCTGGTTCGTTGCACTGAGGGGTTTGATGCTTGCGGAGACAAGGCGGTATGTGCAGGAAGTTGCGCAATTTGCGGAGAGGTTGCGGAAGGCCAGGGGGAATGCTAATGACTTCAATGGCTTGGCCGTGATGGTTGATATGCTGAGTGGAGATTCAATCACAAACGCGCGGCATGTAGTTTGCTGAGACGGCGTATTCTGAGCACCCTGCCACGCGATTGTGCGGTGCAAGTTTTTGTTTGGGCCATGGGGTGGAGATCTGCTTTTGTGAGGAGATGGGAATGCCGAGCCTCAATGGAGTTGACGCGAGACTTTTAGAAATCGTGAGTGCAGCGAAGCCGTCCACGATCGGGGATGTGGTGGCGGCGATGCAGCGTATCGATGAAGTGCTGCCGGGCCACGATGGTCTGAAGTGGTTCAACAAGATGTACATGATGGTGACCCAGGAGATCGATGCGCAGGCTCCGGCGAGCGGGTGGAAAGATGCTGCTTGGCTGACGCGTCTGGACGTGGTGTTTGCCGGGTTTTATTTTGCTGCGATTGCAAGTGAGTTGGGAAAGAGCCCGGATACGGCGAGTTCGTGGCAGGCTTTGTTTGAGTCGCGCAACCAGCAGGGGATCGATCGCATACAGTTCGCGCTGGCAGGGATGAACGCTCACATCAATCATGATTTGGCGTTGGCGCTGGTGGCGACCGATGAGGAGATGGGTCTGACTCCCACGCTGGAGAGCCCGCAGCACAACGACTATGAGCAGGTGAACAGCCTGCTCGCAAAAGTGCTGCCGATGGCGCTGAATTTTCTGGCCGCGGATGTTGCTGGCGAGTTAGCGCAGGATACGGGAAAGATCGGGCGCCTGCTGGCGATCTGGAAGGTGAGCGTGGCGCGTGACCTGGCATGGGACTTCGCCGATCATCTGCGGAGCCTGGGCGGAGTGAGTCGCGGTACCGCGCTCGAAGCTCAGGACAAGCTGAGCGGAGTGATCGGGCGGAGCTTGCTGCTTCCTATTGACTGACCAGGCCGAGCGAAATGGATAGAGATTGCGCAGGCCGATTGCGGCGAGATGATGTATCGCGAGCAAAAAAAAGTCCGGAGGATTGGCCGGGTATGTCCTCCGGACGAAAGGTATTGGAGTCGATCTTCTGAGAGCATCTCGCACGCCGTCTGCGGTGAAGCCATAGGCGGAGGAGCTGGCGATTACAGGCGTCGTGCTCTCTAGCAATTCAGCAACGAAGCCGGCTTATCGTCCGCGCCTCGCGTCATCTGCATCTTCGGCAAGATCGCGCATGCGGCTGAAGAATGCCGGCGACTGCCCGATGAATAGACCCATGTCGGTGAGGAACTTGAGCGCGCCCATGGCCACTCCTCTTGTCTCCGTCGGACGAATGATGGAGCATCGCGGAAGCTTGCGGCTCAGGAACGGGCATGGCTCCGGCATGATGAGGTTGGTCTGGAACAGTTCGCCACCGAATGGCGGAGAGTTGAGATCGGGAAAAGTGACTGACACCCCCGTCACTGGATCCACAGCAGTGACCGGCAACGCGTTGCCCGCCTTGTCGGCCCAGGTTTGAAAGTGCATGGTTTCAGTGGGGCCGATGCTGATCAAGATTCGCAGGACCTCAACGCTGGTAGCTCTCTGCGCCATTGAGGGATAGAGGCTGTTGCCACCCTGCTCGATTGTAGGGAAGTGAAAGCCGGCAGTGTTCGCGATGGCCAGGAGGAAGTTCGGATCCATCGTGTCGGCATCGGTCCTGGGGATGGCGGTGTGCTGCCCCTTCGCTAAAGTCGGTATTGCCTGCGGGAACGTGAAGTGCGGATCGAGGTCGGGGTTGTGGTTGCCGCTGCGATAGCGAGTCCACCAACTGGTATCGAGCGTAAGCTGCATGAGGTTTGTGAGGCGCATCTTTCCGCTGGAGCCGGTGGCGGTGCTGCCAGGCAGCGTGCGAAAAGCCTCAAGACTTACGGGCTCGGCACCTTTGGATTCCAGATACGCGTTGAGGAAGTTCTGATGAGTGAACTCATCGTCAGTGTTGTCATGGATGTACTGGGCCATGTCGGCGTCGAGCGTGGCGACGGCAGCGGTATACAGGGGATTTCCACTTCCGCCGGGGACTTCCTTATCTTGAACGCCGGCGAGTTCGTTGTACTGCACCCAGAAGTCGGTCTCAAGAATCTCAGCTGCTGCTGCGAAGCGAAGCAAGGCGGCATCTCCACGATTAAGACGGTGATCGCCGTGCTCGTCACCTCCTTCATCAGCCAGGGCGAAGGAGCTATTTCCCAGGAGTCCGACACCAGCGGTGGCGATACCAGCTGCGGTCAATCCATTCTTTACGAACGAACGCCTATTGATTGCGGCTTTCATACTGCTCCACGTCTCTTCCATACCAGTTCCTCCTTAAGACCGAGCATGGACCGGTGAAGACGAGACAATGTCACCGGGACGTAGAGATATTGTCATCATTTTGTGCGCAGCTAGAGACATGCAGGAGTGCTGCTGAGGGACTGAGATGCTGATGCGGAACGATAGTTGCTGGTGTTTAGTTTTTACTGATCCCAGATTCGCGGGTCAGATTTGGTGGCTATGGAATTGAAGCCGGAATAGCCGAGCGCGGGCGCGGCGTCTTTTGACTGAGCCACGACGGGCAAGATCGTCAGTTGGTGATCGTTGAGGGGCTGCAGGGGCGCGGGGTGACGCAGCGCCATCACCGTCATGCGACCCACATCGTAAGCGCCCCAGATGATGTTGGCGCGCCAGATGTCGTTGCGGAAGGTAAGGATCTGGCGACGTACATAGCGGAAGGCATAGTTGCCGGGCCTGAACTTGCCGCCGCTCGAATTTGAATTGAGTTCGTGGTTGGCGGGGCGGCAGTCCTGCACCGCGATGACAGCGATTGAGCCGTCGGTGCGCATGGAGTCTCCGGTGGCATTCTGCGTGATGCTGGACATGCCGGAACGCGAGACGTAGCTGACGGATTTCACGCAGCCTGCGAAATTGAGGTCGCGGATTACCTTCGAACGCTCGTCGTCGATGTCGGGTGCGATGTGGTGTACGAAGCCCTTGTACTTGATGGAGAGAACCGCTCCGGTATCGTGCGTGGAAGAGCTTACCCACACCGATTCACTGCTCTGCTCGGATGGCCATTGCCAGATGCGGAGATGGTCGCGGCGGCCATAGCTATTCAGGCTCTTCTGCCAGTTCATGTCTTCCGGTTTGCCTTCGAGCATGAAGGTCATCATGGGCTCCTGCGCATAGCCGCTGTTGTTAAGCAGGGCGTAGAGATTCTTTGCGAATGAGCGTTTGGAGACGGGATCGCTGTTGTGCCATCCCGCTTCGAGGAAGGCTGCCTGGACCTGCTGCTGCGATCCGAGAAATACGAGATTGATCAGATCAGCGTCTACAGACTTCTTAGTGGTGGTACGGCGCGGAAGGTGCTGGACCAAATGGTCGAGTTCGTAGGAGCCCTCAGTCGCGGCGAGCGAGGGTTCATAGGGGGCGCTGTCTGTTGTTGCAGGCAGAGAGGAGACCGGTGTTTTTGTCTCGAGACGAATATCGGTGCCTGCGGGGAAGTAGATCTCCGGCTCAGGAAATATGGGGAAGGTGGCCTTGTAGATGATGAGGCCCAGGTCGGAATAGGGATTCCAGGTGGGCAGATGAATCAAGCGGCTGTTGACGTGTCCCTGGAAAGTGTCAGAGCTGAGCACGCCGTGGATGACGCCGCTCTTCACTTGTTCGCGCGCATTCTCGACTTCAGCAACGCGGGTCTCAAGTTCAACGGTCACGCCGGACGAAAGGCTGGCGGAATTGAAGTTGAGTTCGAGAGTAGCGGTTTCGTGACGGATGCCCAATCCCACTTTGCGTTTCGAGCGGACCACGCCGTCGATGGGAGTGCCCATGGGGAGAACAACTTCACCACCGCAAACCACGTCCTGTGTGAGGACGGCGTGAACTGGATCGCCGACATGCGCGGAATAAGTGGAGACGGGAGCGGAGAGACGAATCCATAAGGGTTCGCCTGCCGGTAGCTGATCGCATGCGAGGGCGATTCCGGCAGTGCTTACGAGGTAAACGAATGCGAGCCCGCGAGCAACGCCGAGAAAAATTCCCATGCGATCGAAGCGCCTTCCTCCATGGAGAGAGTGAGTAGACATCATAAACGACGAATGCGCTTACACGCTTGGACTTAAGTGTTAGAGCGAGCCGGGGCCGGATGAAGAGGATGTTAATTTACCCGAGGTTGAGAGGCGCAAGTCACGCCCAATCATGAACGTGGAAGGTCAGAGCCCTTGAAGGGGACGTGCAGAAGAGGGCCGAGGATACATCCGTTGATGATGCCGACAGTCAGGGGCAGCAAGCCGAAGATTGCTATGAGCCATCCTAGGGGCCGCCGATCTTGCCGATGCCCAAGGCGATGAGGGCAAGGCCGAGAACGATGCGTCCACCTCTGCCGAGGGGCGAGTCCATAAAGCGTGCGAGGCCCATGCTGGTTTTTCTTCCTGCTGATGCTTGCGTAGCGGGAGCCGTTGAGGCGTCCTCCACGAACGCGAATCAGCTTAGCAGAGTTGAGTTACATGCGGGCACAAGATTCAGGAAGGTAGCCGGCGATTCTGTGCTGCTTGAAATTCATTGCAGGGAACAGGTGGGGAAGTGAAAAAATATTGCCGTTCGAATGCCGGTGACGAAGCAGTGTAGGCGGCGCTTCGTCACCGTTTGTTGCTGAGGGGCGGAAATTGGATTCAGGCTTGCGGGCATCCCGTGATCAGCAGGCCCTCATTGGCCGAGAAGATCAGCGTAGTCATCACAAAGGTGCGCTTTTGCGCGTCGTTGTTATGCAGGACATTGAGGAACTGGCTCACCGCGCCCTCGATTTGCGATTCCACCGCCGGTCGTACTTCGTTATCCACGATTCGTTCGAGAAACGCATACGAAATCTTGGTCATTCCTTTGCCGATGGCATCGGTGCAGCCGAGGCTTGCCAGGTTTGACGCGAGCGACCAGCTAACCTGCGGATCGACAACCGGAGCAGCTACAAAGACGTGGCCAGCCGCTCCTGTAATGGTCAATTGAATATGGATATCCATGTCCGCGTCGAACCAGTCGGGAACATCGATGGTGATGGGGACGTGAATATCAACCAGGCCATCGGCGCCGGCTGTCACTGTCGACCCGCCGTCCTTCAGAGTGAAATTTCCGCCTCCACTAAAAGCGCTATCCATCGCATCTTTGAGAGGGACAGTAACGGCAGAGGCCGGAAGCCTTTCATCCTGACAATCGGTGGTTTTCACGATGACCTGCGCTGTTCGCAATATTCTGGCCGCGAAGGGCAGAGGCGGATCATTGATTACAGCGGACAAGGGGAACTCTGCTCGCTGATTTGCCAAGGTGAAGGTCTTGGTGCCGGAGGGAGCAACAGCTTCTCCCTTAAGCGAGATGGTGATATCGAATTCGGTGCTTGGCACGGTGACGTCCCAGGTAGCGGTGACCGTGCCATAAGGACTTACTGTGGCCGGCACCACGCTGAATGAGTTCAATTTAACTTGCTTTAGAGCCGCGGTTTCTGCGGGTGTTGGGAGCATTGGAGCCCCGGTTTCTACGGATTTTGACATAACAAACCTCCATCTACTTCTTGCTCGCATAGTGAGCGTGGCCGGTTGGCCGCTTCAGCAGCGTGGTAATAAATCTTGCGAAATCGATGCAGAGGTTTTGTGGTGGGTGGGGGTGTTTTTTAGAAGCGACTTTCGTTCGTGCTGCTTACATCAAGCGGCGGAGATTTCACAAAGAATGCGGAGACCTCTGCTCAGCTTAAGGACAGGCCGCTCGTCTTAATGGAGGCGCTCGAGCTGGATATCTTTGCCGTCGACGTGGAGCACCATCGCCTTGTATGGAGGACCGTCTGCGGGGATGAACGAGCATTCGTCGCTCGGAGAAGCCGAATAGAAGTCATGTTGGCCATCAGGTATTAGTTCTTGCCGGGGCTCGTCATTTTGCTGAACGAAGAGGTGGCCATTCTCCTCGGTTACGGTCAGGACCACCTGGGGCGGGAGAGCATATTTTCCCTCGAACTGCTTTAGCTGTGCGGATGTCAGAAGCACCCTCTTGTGTTCCTTCAGTTTCGGCAGAGGCGGAAGCTCAGTGTATGGCGTGTAGCCTTCCCAGTTGAAAGGGAAATAAGTCGGGCCTAACAATGCGTCGATGACAGGCTTAAAAATTCCTTCGCCATTGGAGCTGTTCGTCATGATGAGAATGCCGGTGCCGTTCTTGTCGAAGCAGAGCGCGAGATGCCTCCATCCTTCGTCGTGCCCCTCCTTGAAGAAGGCTCGGCTGTGGGGAGTGGAATAGAGTCCCCAGCCCAGCCCATAGCCCAGGTGAATGGAATCATTTGCGTCGGTGGTGTCAGTTGCCAGCGTAGGGAACTGATGCGCGGATCGGATCTTGACCTGTGGATGCAGCATTGCGGCGGTCGTCTTGGCATTGAGGAGTTTCTCTTTCAGGATCGCGCTCAGGAATAGTGCGTAATCATGCAGGGTAGTCTGCATGGAGCCGGCAGCGTCAGGCTTAGTTCGTTTTTCGGGTCCGAGAGAGCGGCCGTACTCGTCGTAGCCGTTCGCGAAATCATTCTCGAAAGCGGCCTGCCAGATCATGCTTGTGCGATTCATTTGCAATGGAGCAAATAGTTTCTTCTCCATGAGCGTCGTTAGAGATTGTTTCGTTACGGTCTCCACCACCAGTTGCGCCATGTCTATGCCTTCGCCCGAATAGGCGTATCGCGTGCCCGGGTCAAAGTGGATTTTGAGCTTGCGATCATCATCAAACGCTCGCCAATTCGCAAATCCGCTGGTATGACTGAGCAGCATGCGCAAGGTGATTTTCTTGTAGCGGTCATCTCCTTTGAGATCGGCGTATCGAGGGTAATCCGGCAATGGTTTCGGCAAGTATTGATAGACAGGTCTATCGAGGTCCAGCGTGCCTTCCTGAGCCAATCGCATCACCACGCTCGCGAAGGCTGCCTTGCTGAGCGACGCGGAAGTCATTACGGAGTCGGGCGTCAGCGCCAATTTCTTCTCTGTATCGCGCAGGCCATAGGCTTTGATGAAAGCGATCCGGCCTTCATGGAAGATTGCGATTCCTGCGCCTGTTACGTGTGCTTCTTCGATCAGATGCGTGATCGTCTCATCCACCTGTTTTTGCGTGATAGTGGTTCCATCGAGGTGGATAATTTTTGAGTTTGAATCCAGAGCGCCCTGCGCGGAAGCGCACATGCCCGCCACTACTGCGAGGATGGAAAAGGCCGAGCGGCAGGTCAGCGCGGATCGCATGCAGGTATGGTACGTGCAGCCAGCCGAAATGTTCCTCCACTTGCAACTCTGGCCTGACGAGAGCTTTACATCAAGCGGCGGCGGACCATGTCGAGGGCCTGCTGGGCGGCCCATTGGCGGACGCGTTCGCGATCTCCGCCGAAACGCTTCTCGATGACGTCGGTGTGTTTGCCATCGGAGACGGCGATATAGACGAGGCCCACGGGCTTCTCATCCGAGCCGCCGCCGGGTCCTGCGATGCCCGTGATGCCGCAGCCAAAGGTCGCTCCGGCGCGTTCGCGGATACCGTCGGCCATGGCCTCGGCGACTTGCGGGCTGACTGCGCCGTAGTCATCGATGAGCGTGCGGGGAACATCGGCGAACTCAGTCTTTAAGTCGTTGCTGTAAGCGATGGCTCCGCCGAGGAAGGAGCGCGAGCTACCGCTGATGCGGGTGAGGCGCTCGGACATCAATCCCCCGGTGCAACTTTCGGCGACGGCCAGCGTTGCTCCGCGCATCTCGAGGTAATAGAGGACGATCTGTTCGAGAGTCTCGGCCTGCGAGGAGTAGACGAAGTCGTCGAGCTCTTCTTCGATGCGTCCCGCGAGTTCATCGACACGATGCTGCGCCAGTTCCATCGAAGGCTTGGTGCAGATGAGGTTGAACTGGATATCGCCCGCGTGGGCGAGGATGGTGGTATCGACGTCGGTGTATTTCTTGTAGATGGGTGCGACGCGGGCATCGGCGGCAGACTCGCCGATCATCGCGGCCTTGAGGGTGCGCTGCGCAATGTGGCGCACGGGCAGGATTCCGCGCAGGCGCGGCATGCACTCCTGGTCGAACATGGGCTTGAGTTCGCCCGGCGGTCCGGGCAGCAACAGGATTAGCTTGCGATGTCCACCATAGACGCGGTCGAGCCATTGCCCGGGTGCGGTGCCGTTGGGGTTTTCAAGGATGGTGGCATCTTGCAGGCGATCGCCCTGACGGCTGTTGTTGGCGGTCATCTGGATGCGGCGTGTTGCGAAGCGTGCGTAGATCTGCGCGACGATCTCCGGGTCGCGCTTGAGGTTGATCTTGAGCGACGCGGCGACGGCTTCGCGGGTCAGGTCATCTTCCGTCGGCCCCAGGCCGCCCATCAGGATGAGGATGTCGATTCGGCGCAGCGCGGTTTGAATTGCGTCGACGAGATGGTCCTTGTGATCACCAACAATCGTCTTGAAGGTGACATGGACGCCGAGTTCATAAAGGCGGCTGGTGATGTAGAGGGAATTGGTGTCCTGGCGGTACGGCGTCAGCATCTCGGAGCCGATTGCAATGATCTCGCAGTTCATCTCAGCCGATCCGTTCCTAAGGCAGAATTCAACCAGAGTGGTATGCCGGGCTGCATGCGGTGCTGCAGCGTTTATTGCCGACCACTCAAAACCTGCAAGCCGCTAGAAGAAGCGCAGCCCCTCAATTCCTAGTGGAACATAGTAGACGGCGCTACTGGTAGCGAGAACTGCGGTGCCGTCGCGGCCGAGGGCCAAGCCGACCATATTGGAACCGGCGAGAACGAGTTCCGCCTGGGAGTCGCGGGTGATGCGGATGATGCCGCGCTTGCCTTTGAGCGAGGCTGCGACGTAGAGATTTCCGTCAGCATCGACGGCGAGGCCCTGGGGCCTGCCGAGTCCGCCGTAGTGGACTCGGGTCTGGCCGTCGCGGTCAATGGCGTAAACATTGTCGTGGCTGGAGGTGGTGGGCCCGGTGACAAAGAGCGTGCCGTCCAGGCCAAAGGCGAGGTGATACGCGGAGACGCTGGGCTCAAGTGTGGCGAAGACGAAGGTCTGTCGGTCGCGGGAGATTTTGAAGATGGTGCCGGAGCGGTCGCCCACATAAAGGTCGCCCTTCGCGTCGAAAGCTACTCCGGTTGCCACACCCATTCCCTCCGCGTAAACCGAGGAGGCGCCTTCGGGGGAGACGCGATAGACAGTACCCTCGTGGCGCGAGGAGACGTAGACATAGCCGGAAGGGTCGAGCGCAAGTCCGGTGGCGTTCATGATTCCGGAGAGGAAGTCTTCCTGCTCGCCCGAAGGCCTGACGCGGAAGACGGAGACGGGCGCTTGCTGGCCGCGCGCTCCGGAGAAGGTGACGTAGACGTTGCCCATATCGTCGATGGCGGGGTTGCTGACAGCGTGTATTTCCGCCGTAAGCAGTTGCGCCACTTTGACGTCGAGGGTGTTGCTGGGCAGAGCACCCTGGTGGATCTGGACTACGCCGGAACCAGTCGTCTCCGGAACTTTGAGAATCATGCGCTGGGAGCGGCTGAGCAAAACCTGTGCGGGCCTGCCATCAATGAAGGCGGATGGAAGCTGCGAGTCAATGGGCCCGAGATTCGCACCAAGAATGTCGATATCCCCGCCCGGCAAGGCTGCTCCGGGCACGACTGCGTCAAGAACCGGCGGCAGGGGCCTATTGCGTTCGCGACTCATGATCTTTGGCATATCTATCCCGTGGTACGCGGTGCACTTATTTGACGCAAATGGCCGGGTTTAGAACCAGTGCCGGATAATCTGCATCCCTAGCAAAGCATACAGCCCCGCGGCTACATCATCGAGCATGATGCCCCATCCGCCGGGCAGGTTTTCGAGTTGGCGGGCGGGCCAGGGTTTCACAATGTCAAAAGCGCGGAAGAGCAGGAGCGCCAGCAGGGGGTGCCACCAGTCAACGGGGCAGGCGATCAGGGCGATCCACTGGCCGGCGACCTCGTCGATGACGACGTGCTGCGGATCCTCCTTGCCGGTCTCGCGGGCGACGATGGTTCCCGCAGGAATTCCGATGGCGGTAACGAGAAACGCGGCTACAGCGGTAGCGAGCGCAAGCTGGGGGCCTGTGAGCGGAGCGAGGTGGGCGAGAGCCAGCCAGAGCAGCAGGGCGGCCACCGATCCCCAGGTGCCGGGGCCGGGCTTGCCCAGTCCTGCTCCGAAGAACGTACCTGCAACCCAGGCCCAGCGGGTTTTCATGCCCGGGAATCTATTCATCGTCGCGGCCAGTTCGTTCGGCCGTGGGGGGCAGGTCTTCCAGGACCTCAAGATCAAGGATGGGCGATGAAATCTTATAGACTCCGCTGGCCCACTTGCCGAGGTCGATCTGCCGGCAGCGGTCGCTGCAGAAGGGGAAGTCTTCGTCCTTCATGGTGACGATGTTCTTGCAGGTTGGGCAACGCAGTATCTTTTTTTTGCTGTCTTTGCTCATGGCACGGTAACCGGGTTCTGAATTCAGGTTCTACTGGGGAAAACGCTAAACAATTCTTGCCACCACATCGTACTCGTGTGCTTCGGTGATTTCGCAGCGGTAAAAGTTTCCGGCGACGATTTCTTCCTTGAGGCCGAAGTCGTTGATGTAGAGCTTGCCGTCGATCTCGGGCGCGTGGAACTGGGTGCGTCCCTCCCACAGCATCGGTGTCTCGGCAGATTCGCCCTCGACCAGCACGTCGAGCGTGCGGCCGATCCATTGCTTGCGGGCGCGCTTGCTGATGCCCTTCTGCAGCTTCATCAGGGAGCGGCGACGAGCCTCGATCGTGCGCTGAGGCAGCTTCTGGTCAAGATGAAATGCCTTGGAGCCCTCCTCGTCGGAGTAGGTGAAGACGCCGAGCCAGTCGAAGCGTGCTTCCTTCACAAAGTCGGTGAGCACGGCAAAGTCAGCCTCGGTTTCGCCGGGGAATCCCACGATGAAGGAGGTTCGCAGCGCGATATCCGGAACGGCTGCGCGGACTTTTTCCAGCGTCTTGAGAAAGATATCGGCGCCTGCACCGCGCTTCATGGTTTTGAGCACCGAGGGCGAGGCATGCTGCAGCGGTACGTCGAGGTACTTGCAGATGTTGTCGTGCTTCGCCATGGTCTCAAGCAGCGCCGGAGTGATCTTGTTGGGGTAGGCATAGAGGAAGCGCAGCCACTTGAGTCCGTCAATGCGTGCGAGGCGATCGAGCAGCAGCGCAAGGCCATCCTTCATGTCGAGATCTTCGCCGTAGCAGGTCGTGTCCTGGCCAATGAGGGTGAGCTCGCGAACTCCCTGGGCCACGAGGCGCTCGGCCTCAAGGACCACCGACTCAAAGCGGCGGGAGCGGAACTTGCCGCGCAGGTTTGGGATCACGCAGAAACTGCAGGGATGGTCGCATCCCTCGGCGATCTTGATGTAGGCGGAAGAGCGCGGTGTGGCCAGCAGTCGCGGCGTTGTGTCGTCGTAGAGGTATTGCGGCAGGGCAGGTGCGGCTCCGTCCCATTCGGTGCGGGCAAAACGGCCCTGTGATTCGCGCAGGTCGCCCTCGGCGCGCGAGGTTTGTGACGGCTCAGGCTTTGAGCTTCTGGCTTCAACGGAAGCGGCCGGACCACCGCCCAGAATTTTGAACGGAGAATCGGAGATCTCCGGATTGGCAGCGACACGTTTGCCGTCAAGTCCTGCAGCCGCGAGGATCTGCTCCAGTTCGCCGGTACCGACCACGGCGTCTACTTCGGGAATATTTTTGCGGATCTCGTCGCGATAGCGCTCCACCAGGCATCCGGCAACGATGAGCCTTCGGCCCGTGCCGTTAGCCTTGTGCTGCGCCATTTCGAGGATCGCATCGACGGATTCCTGCTTGGCCGAATCAATGAACGAGCAGGTGTTGACCACGAGCACGTCGGCATTCTCGGGAGAGGCGGTCATCTCCGCTCCCGCGTTGTGGAGAAGGCCCATCATGACCTCGCTATCGACGAGGTTCTTGGGGCAGCCGAGGCTTACAAATCCAACTTTGACCCGCGCGGGGGCGTGGGGAGTGGCGAGATCGACGGGGACTGCGGACTGGCTGGTTGGGGTCTCAGATGAGGCCGCTTCCGGTTGTTGGGGAAGGAGAATATGCGTCACCTTCCTATTCTATCGGAGTATGGCGGAAAAGCCGCCCAGATAGGCGGTTTGCGGCGTCCCGGGAGCCCAGGGACGCCGCTGAAGCTACTGGCCTAGATACATAACGTGTACATAGGTGCCCAGGCGGATGTTGTAGGCGAGGTACCAGCCGGGATGGTCGGGATCTTCGTAGATGACGATGTCGTCGGCATCCCATAGCCAGCCATCGGCATAGCCGACATCCCATGGAGCTACGCTGAAGTAGAAGCCGCTGAACCAAAAGCGATTGGGGCCGCCGCCGACGAGATGCCAGTGATGCGAGGGGCCAAAGCCGCCCTCGAAGTGCCCGTGTTCGTAGGGATGTTCGAGGTGGTAGTGAGGATCGTCGTGGCCGGAGTCGTGTCCCACCCACTGGCCGTCGTCGTGGACATGGGGAGAGTCAGGGTGGCCGGGCGCATCGTTGTAGTTTTGCCTCGGCTCCGGGGTGGCCTGCCGTTGAGGCACTGTCTTGTGTACTTCCTGATCCGGGTCATTATTCTTCGGCGGCTGCGGCTGTGGTTCCGCCTGGGCTGGCGGGTGGGCCGCTGGCGGTGGCTGTGGGGCGGATTTCGGAGGAGCCTTGGCGGGCTCCGGCCCTTTGGCGGGCGGCGGAGCTCCTCCATAGTGACCTGTGCTCGGAGGCGGCGCGGGGTGGCTCTCTACCTGTTTTTGCGCGAAGCTGGGCACTGCGAGAACTGCTACTGCCGCAAGTACCGCGATTTCCCACTTCATTTTGGGTTCCTCGCAATTGCACATAGAGAATTGGAGGGAGGCTTGAAACCGAAGGGTTTTCCGTGCTGTGAGTTGCGTTTTGACAGGATAGTGACTTTGTTTTCACGAAGATTCGCGTCGAGGGGCTACAGACCTCGCGGAGGATCAGAGTGTTTTGCACACGCAAAGTGGGCTGCTTTGGGTACCCCTTGCGCGGTGATATGATTTGAGAGTGCCGGGTCCTACGCGACCCAATCCCGCCAACCCCGCCAGGTCCGGAAGGAAGCAACGGTAACGGGCCATTGCGTGCGCAGTAGGTCGCCCGGTACATAAACCCAGCCCCTGTCCTGACCGTGGACAACTCCTTCCCCTTCATAGAGAATATGGGCTGCAAGCGAGCCATTCAGGAGAAGCCAATTGAGCTTAGAAGTGCGTCCGCGTGTATCAAGACGCGCCAAGATCAGTGCCTTGGGAATCTACGTTCCTCCCCGCATAATCACCAACGCAGATCTTGAAAAACTGGTGGATACCAACGACCAGTGGATCATCGAGCGCACCGGAATTCGCGAGCGTCACGTTGTGGATGCAGGAGTGGCTACCAGCGACATGGCGACAGAGGCAGCACGCAGCTGCCTGGCTGAGCGCGGGATCGCAGCCAGCGAAGTAGAAGCGATCATCGTGGCGACAGTAACGCCGGATATGCTCTTCCCCGCCACGGCCTGCCTGGTGCAGGACAAGATCGGTGCGAAGGGCGCATGGGGATTTGATCTCTCCGCGGCCTGTTCTGGATTTTTGTATGCACTGCAGCTAGGCGCCAAACTGGTCGAATCCGGCGCTCACTCAAAGGTGATGGTTATCGGCGCAGACACCATGTCGTCGATCCTGGACTACA
This sequence comes from uncultured Acidobacteriaceae bacterium, assembly GCA_963725995.1. Classification (GTDB taxonomy): domain Bacteria; phylum Acidobacteriota; class Terriglobia; order Terriglobales; family Acidobacteriaceae; genus JANXZS01. The sequence goes on from CAVSAX010000026.1 coordinate 333,964, forward strand.
CCGACCGCTCCACTTGCATTCTGTTTGGCGATGGCGCGGGCGCGGTACTGCTGGAGCCTGCCGATGATGGTGAAGTCGGCATGGTCGATTTTCTGCACGAGATTGATGGCTCAGGAGGGACTGCGCTCTTCATGCCCGGCGGAGGAAGCCTGCATCCGTCCACCGCCGAAACGGTCGCTCAGAAATTGCACTACGTCCACCAGGACGGCGGACCGGTCTTCAAGACTGCGGTGCGCAAGATGTACGAGTTGAGCGATGGTCTGCTGAAGCGCAACGAAATTACCGTGGCGGATATAGGCTGCTTCATTCCTCACCAGGCGAACAAGCGCATCATCCTGTCCACTGCGGAGAAGCTGGGGATGGACTTGGAGCGCGTCGTTATCAATATTGATCGCTACGGGAACACTACGGCGGCGACGATTCCGCTGGCTATGCACTCGGCTGTTGAAAATGGACAGCTGAAGCGCGGAGAGAATGTTCTGCTGGCGGCCTTTGGTGGTGGATATACCGTGGGAGCCGCCCTGCTTCGCTGGGAGATGTAGGAAGGCAGCTAAGAAGCGGTTAGCTAAAGAGCGGTCAGCTAAAGAGCGGTTAGCTAAAGAGCGGTCGGCGAGTCACTGGTCGTTTTTCTTTTGCCTCTTAGAGCCACTTAATCGCAGGGGCCGCAGGTAGCGCGCCACACTGTGCAGCATATTCGAAGAAGAGCGACATGCCGTCGCGGCAATCCTGATCCAGCACGTAGTGAATATTTTCGGTTAGGTAGCGACGGATCGCGTCCTGTGAGAGCGCGATCTTCGTAGTCCACTCGGCCGCAATATCGCCGATATGCCTGAGCCCATGATCGCGGGAATGTAGAAAGTCATCCACAACCGAGGTTATCGCTCTGCTCTCAGAGGGCAGGGCCTGTTGTCGCACGGCCCAGAAGGCTGAGACCCATGGGGTGCTGGTGTGCTGCCGCCACTCGTGGGCGAGGTCGATGTACTCCAGCCGCTCACCTGTGCGTGTTTCGCGGATCATCGCGTCCTCAAGCGCAGCGAGAGCCGGATCGCCGATGAGTAGCGCTGCATCGCAGCGGCTCAGCATCTGATCGAGGTTCGGGGGATGGGGGATGAACTCCGGAGCGGCCTGCCAGACGCGGCGGAAGAGGATCTGGGTATAGGCCACCGAGGTGAGCGAGGAGGTATCCGCCGCCACCGTCTTCACGGCGTGAACGCCGGGAGACTGCCGAACCACCAGCAGGATGGAGCGGACGCGGTCAATGGAAGCGATGGTGCAGCCGGGAATGACGGCCAGGCCGGGTATGGTGGCGTAGGAGGCGATCGGAATCAGGCCGATATCAGCCGTGCCATTGGCCAGTTCGGCAGCACATTCAGACGGCATGGTGCGGTGGATGCTGTAGCGTTCCGCAAGCCGGGATTGCTCCGGATCGTGCTCAAAATCCCACATCAGAGGGGCCGGGTTCAGAAAGTCAATCGCTGCAATGCGCAGGCGCGAAGAATTGGAAAAGCTCACTGCCCTAGTCTAGCAACCTCTGTATTTTTGGCCGGAATGAATGAGGCAAGTGTGACGGCTGCGCTTGACACGAAACGGCAGCCCATCTAATGTGGGCCCAACTATCAAAGAAATAGGAAGTCTGCAGGATTGGGGCTTTTCAGGCTTCAATGCGGACTGTTTTTGGTGCTTAGATGACCACTTCGGTGGCGAATTCGCGTAGTTCTGCGCCGCCGGTGGCGCCTCCCGCCTCTAGTTTGTGGACAGAGGAGCGGCTGGCGTGGCTTGCGCTGGTGCTGACGCCGGGCCTTGGACCACGGCGAATTCTGCAGGCGATTGAGAGGCTCGATAGCGCGGCACACCTGTTTCGTTTGGCGCTGACTGAGCTCGAGTCCCTGACGATTCCGGCGCAGGCAGCGCAATTTATTTTGAGGGCAAGGCACGAGCTGAGGCGGAAGAGGAGTGGAAACGCACCTGCGATGCCGGAGGTTCGCTGTTGACCTACTCCGACGCGGATTATCCAGAGCGGCTGAAAGAAATCTATGACCCGCCTGTTGTGCTGTGGGTCCGGGGCGACCGATCACTGCTGTCGCGGCCGTCTCTGGCGGTGGTAGGTACGCGGCACCCGACCCCTATGGATCGGGAATGGCCGAGGTGCTTTCACGCGACCTATCCAATCGTAAGCTGCTGATTCTAAGCGGTATGGCCCGTGGTGTCGATACGGCGGCGCATAACGGCGCGCTGGCTGCCAAGTCTCCTACGATAGCGGTGTGGGGCACTGGAATCGACGTTATCTATCCCAAAGAAAATAAGTCGCTCGCAGAGCGAATCCTGGTAAACGGCGGGGCTATCGTTAGCGAATACCGGATGGGAACTTTCCCCGCGCCGCAGAATTTTCCCCGGCGAAACCGGATCATCAGCGGCATGAGCATTGGGGTGCTGGTGGTGGAGGCGGGTGAGGCCAGTGGGACCCGTGTAACGGCCCGTTGCGCACTGGAACAGAATCGCGACGTGTATGCTGTACCGGGCAACGTAACCAGCAAGAACGCCTGGGGGCTTAATACCCTGATTAAACAGGGTGCAAGGCTGGTGGCCACATGGGAGGACGTTTGGGAGGATCTGCCGTCGCAGGTTCGGATTGAACTGGAAGAGCAGTTGGAAGCCGCATCGAATGTTGGAGTTGCAGAAGGTGCTGAATCGAAAACGGAGGCTGGTGCATCTTTAAACACCGACGCCCCCCTGGCACCGAATGACACCATCGTGCTGCAGGCGCTGCACCGCGACGAGGCGCTGCAACTGGACGAGATCATGGAAAAGCTTGAGGACCAGCTCACTTCTTCGGAAGTATTCACTGCATTATTGGAGCTGGAAGTGGCCGGCCGCATAAAACAGTTACCGGGAAAAAACTACGTACGAAGCTTCTGACGTTCCTCGCGCTTGAGAGTCTTACTCGGTGTGCCGCAGATGGATTGCGGTGCTTCAGGTAGATTCAGAGTGCTAAGGCGTGGTAGCTTCCAGAAAATCAGGTGGGTGGCGTTGTCTAAGTAAGCGCCGTGCCGGCTGTGAAGGAAAATGATGGGTAAATCACTGGTGATCGTCGAATCGCCTGCGAAGGCAAAGACGATCAATAAATATCTCGGCAGCGACTATGTGGTGGAGGCCTCATTTGGTCACATCATGGACCTGCCCAAAAAAGAAATTGGCGTCGAACTGGCAAACAGGACGTTCGAGCCCACGCTGATCGTGACTCCCGACAAGGAGAAGCTTGTTGCCCGGCTGAAGAAGCTGGCTGAGAAGGCCGATGCTGTGTACCTGGCGCCCGATCCCGATCGCGAAGGGGAAGCGATTGCCGCGCATCTGGCGATCCAGCTCACGCCTTCGGTGAAGGGCAAGACCAAGATTCGTCGCGTGACTTTCAACGAGATTACGAAGAAGGCCGTCGTTGAGGCTTTCAAGCATGCTCGCGACGTGGATGAGAATCTTGTGGACGCGCAGCAGACGCGTCGCGTTCTGGATCGCATTGTGGGCTACCAGATTTCGCCGCTGCTGTGGGACAAGGTTCGCCGCGGACTTTCAGCGGGACGCGTCCAGACCGTTGCGGTTCGGCTGATTGTGGAGCGTGAGCGCGAGATCAAAGCATTCAATCCGGTTGAATACTGGACGATTGATGCGATGCTGAGTCCGCTGCCCTCAGGGCCGGATTTTGTCGCGCGGTTTGTAGGCATCGACGGCAAGAAGGCTGAAGTTCCGACGGTGAGCACGGCAAGCCTGCCGGATCAGGCGGCAACCGATGCAGTACTGGAGCAGCTGAAGAAGGCCGACTGGCGCGTGCGGACGGTGGAGAACAAGGAACGTCGCAAGAGCGCGACCGCTCCCTTTACCACCAGCAAGCTGCAGCAGGATGCGAGCCGTCAGCTTGGATTCAGCGTGAAGCGCACCATGGGTGTTGCGCAGCGTTTGTATGAAGGCGTGGACATCGGCCCCGAGGGCACGGTGGGTCTAATCACTTACATGCGTACCGATTCCATGCGCGTCTCGCCGGATGCGATTGCCGCGGTTCGGGAATATATCGGTAACAAGCTGGGCAAGCAGTATCTGCCAGCGCAGCCGAACGCATACAAGTCAAAGAAGGACGCGCAGGATGCGCACGAAGCCATTCGCCCGACCAACGTGGAGCTGCATCCGGATGAGATCCGTCGGCACCTGAGCGAGGAGCAGTACAAGCTCTACCGCCTGATCTGGCAGCGCTTCGTAGCGTCGCAGATTGTTCCGGCCATATTCGATCAGACAACCGTGGATATTGAGGCGAAGGCCGATCGTTCCTACGATTTCCGCGTGACGGGATCGGTACTGAAATTCGACGGATTCCTGCGTGTGTATGAAGAGGCGAAGGACGCGAAGGACGAGGACGACGAGGCGCTCAAAAACAAGCTTCCGGCACTGACCGATGGCCAGAAACTTAAGCTGAATTCGACATTGCCGGAGCAGCACTTTACCGAGCCGCTGCCACGATACAACGAAGCGTCGCTGGTGAAGGTGCTTGAGGAGCGTGGCATTGGACGTCCGTCCACTTACTCTTCGATCATCACGACGATTCAGGATCGCAAGTACGTGACCAAGGTTCCACCGACCGGGCGTGCGGGGCGCTTCTACCCCACGGAGATTGGCGTGGTGGTGAACGACTTGCTGGTCGCGAACTTCCCTTACATCTTCGACACCGCGTACACGGCTCGCCTGGAAGAAGAGCTGGACGAGATTGAAGAAGGCAACGAGAAGTGGACCGACCTGCTGGGCGGCTTCTACGGGCACTTTGAGGAAGAGCTGACCGAAGCCGGCACGCACATGGAAAATGTGAAGCGCTGGGAGAAGCCGACCGATCAGAAGTGCGAAGTCTGCGGTTCTCCGCTGGTGATGAAGTGGGGCAAGTTCGGCTCCTTCTTCGCGTGCAGCGCTTACGACAAGAAGAAGAAGGATAGCTGCACCTTTACCAAGGAAAATTTTGAAGGCAAGCCCGAACTAAGTTCGGCCGAGGGCGCGGAGGGCGAGCAGGCCGAGGAGTATTGCGAGGCGTGCGGGCGCGTGATGGTACTGCGCAGTGGGCGCTTTGGCGCGTTCATGGCGTGTCCCGGATACAACGAAGATCCGCCCTGCAAGACCACTCGCAAGCTGGACCAGAAGGTGCAGCAGAAGCCGCCGGTTCCGCTGGACGAATACTGCCCCAAGTGCGGCGAACAGCTGGTGCTGCGCAATGGACAGTACGGCGAGTTCGTCTCGTGCTCAGGCTATCCCAAGTGCAAATACATCAAGCAGAACCTGGTTGAGGGCATGACCTGTCCCAAGTGCGGCAAGGGCGACATTGCCGAGCGCAAGACGCGCTTCGGCACGATGTTCTACGGCTGCACGAACTATCCGAAATGCGATTTCAGCGTGAACAGCAAGCCGGTTCCGACCCCCTGCAAGGAGTGCGGAAGCCCGTACCTGATTGAGAAGACGCTGAAGTCCGGTGTCTATCTGACCTGCCCAAACAACAAAAAACCGGCGGCGGTAGACGACGCGCCCAGCAAGCGGAAAAAGAAGGGCAAGGAACCTGAGGTGGAAGCTGAAGGAGCAATCTCCTGCAGCTTCAGCAAGCGCATTGGGGATGCTCCCACCGCGGCCGCGCCCGAGCCGAAAGCGAAACCCACGGCAAAGACTCATGGCCCGATCGTTGAAGACGCGCATCCGGTCCCCGTGAGCTGACGTGGCCTGAAACCGGGGTATCCCTGTGGCCTCGGCCTGTTGAATCTGTACCAAAGCGGAAGAGGCCGGGGCTGCATTTTGCAGTCTGGGCCGTACTCCGTTGAAGAAGATCACGAAGCACAACCGCACCGCGAAGTGCAGGAAAGATGCAAATGGAAAAGCTTTCGACCAATAACGACGCTGAATTAATTCTCAAGCTCTATGAGCTACGCACGGAAGCGACCATGCGCCAGGCACGTGCCTGGATCATGGGCGAATTCTGGCCAAAGAACGCAGAAGAGTTTTTCGCAGTGCAGCGAGCCTTCGGATCTCGCGAGAATGCTTTTTTCCGCCAGGTGACGACTTACTGGGAGATGGCCTCGGCATTCGTTCTGCACGGCTGTCTTTCGCCGGAGCTGTTTCTCGATTGCAATGGCGAGAACATCTTTATCCTGGCAAAGTTTGACGCTTTCATCGGCGAGATACGCGAACAGGCTCCCGGGTTCATGTCAAAGACGCAGGAAATTGTGCGCCGGTATCCCGAAGCGACTCGGACCTACGAACGCGCGTTGAAGACGATTGCGCGGCTTCGTCCGGCAAAGCCGTAGTCAGGGTTGCGTCGTGTAGTGTCGTCACTAAACGAGCCGCAGTGTTTGCGCGACGTGAATGAAGCGGCTTGCCAAGTTCGAGTGCTGTGAGTGACACTCAATGGTTGGCTGGCCAGCCTAGTTGCTGGCGGAGGAAGTAAAAGCGATGAAGCGACTTTTCATGATCTTTGCCATGACCAGCGTTATTGCGCTGGCCGCTGATCAGAGTTCCAAGCCAGTGACGGTCAACGGTTGGGTAAGCGATTCAATGTGCGGCGCCAAGCATGTTGGCGGCGGCGGCACCGAGTGCGCCAAGAAGTGTGTGGAGGGCGGCGCCAAGCCGGTCTTCGTGGACGACGCCAAGAAACAGGTCTGGACGATTGACGATCCAGCGAGCGTGACCAGTCACTATGGGCACCATGTGGCAGTGGTGGCAACGATGGACAGCACGAACAAGTCGGTCCACATTACCAAGCTCACGATGTTGCCGGACCAGGGCTCAGCGAAGCAAGATACCAGCATGCACTAGGGAGATTTGCTCGCAGTTTGCCGGGGTGAAACTCTCGGGGAACGCCCGGCGTCCTCACTATGGACACCAGGCTGTGCCCGTTGGTTGGCGTTAAGAAAAATGAGTATCGCGACCCACCGCACGCAAGGGTGGGAGGCTGGAAAGTAAGCGTGATGGCAAAAGCAATCTGGAATGGAAAGGTAGTCGCCGAGAGCGACGCCTGTGAGACCGTCGAAGGCAATCTTTATTTCCCGGAGTCCTCAATCAACCGGGACTACATCCGCCCCAGTTCTACGATTTCCACCTGCCCTTGGAAGGGACAGGCGCGTTACTACAGCCTGCTGATCGACGGGCAGGAGAACCCTGACGCTGCCTGGTATTATCCCGATCCAAAGCCAGCCGCCCGCAATATCAAGAACCACGTTGCCTTCTGGCGTGGCGTTGAAGTCGAGAAGTAATCTCGCGCGGGCTTCGGAATCGAACCTCAGTACGCCTGTAGCTGATCGATGGGCAATCTGACCTGAAAGCAGGTACAGCCCGATTTGGACTGCACATTGACATAGCCTCTGTGCTTGCGCACGATGCGCGTAACCGCGTCGAGTCCCAATCCGAGGCCCTTGCCCGGCGCCTTGGTGGTAAAGAACGGCTCGAAGATACGGTCCTGCAGCTCGGGCGGGATTCCGGGTCCATTGTCCCAAACCTCGATCACAATCAGGTCTCCGGCCTGGCGACAGGTCAGCTTCAGGCGACCTTCGTCGTGCATCGCGTCGAGAGCGTTCTCGATCAGCGCGGTCCATGCCTGGTTGAGTTCGCTGCCGTAGGCGCTGATAGCAGGCAGCCCCGCTTCATACTCCCGCTCAACCTCAACGTGCTGCAACCTTGACTGCAGCATGGAGATGGTGGCTTCAAGGCCCTTGGGGATATCGATTTCCTGGATTGGGGCTTGGTCCATGTAGGAGTAATCCTTGATGGCGTTGATCAGGTCGAAGATGCGATCGGTTGAGTGCAGCATGGCCTCGGCGATGCGGCCAGTGCGCAGCGATGAAGCGAACTGCGCTAGCACCACGCCGACGGCGTCGGGATCAAGGAAGGATGCGAGTTCGTCCAGGCGCTCGGGTGTCGCGCCAAGTTCAGCCAGGTCGGGCGCAATGAGCCAGGTTTCCGGAATGCCTTTCGCTTCCAGCCAGTGAGTGATCAGATCTTCGCGGCGGGACTGCTGCGTCGTATCCAGCAGGGCGCCCGAGGAATCGCCGCGGCGCAGGGCACTCTCCCACGCATCGATTTTGGCGGACTGCGACTCGTCGAGGCACAGGTTGCCCATGCGGAACTTTTCCTTGCCGTAGACTCGCAGTTCTTCCATCAGGCCCGAGGCTGCACGCTGCGCTGCGGAGGCAGGATTGTTTAGCTCGTGGGCGAGGTTTGCGGCGAGCTTGCCCAGGGCCGTAAGTTTTTCGGCCTGTTGCTGAATGCGAGTGACTTCGCGTACGCGATCCAGGAGGACCGAGACGATGCGCTGGCTGAAGGAGGGAATCGCCTGCAGCATCTCCGGGAATATCGAGCGGTCGTATTCGAGGGCCCAGCTATCCGCGGTGGTGAAGCCGTGGCCGCCGTAGCTCTTCATCCGGGAGAAGGGCACTAACGCGGTGATTTGTCCGGCTCGACCGATGAACAGTGTGCTGTCGCTGCCGCGCTCTGGGCGGACCTGCACCTCGCCGCGCAGGATGACCATCATCTTGGTGGCGGGATCGCCCTCATGGAAAAGGGTGCTTCCGGCTGGAGCAAAGATCTCAACCCCATGCGTGGCGAGCCATTCGTACTCACTGTCCAAAAGCCCGTGAAGAGGGGCTACACGCTTAAGCGCGGCAACGATCTCCGGCAGTGGAGTGGGTGGACGCGAGTTAGCAAACTGGCTCGATACCGCCGGTTCAGTTGCTGTGATCGGTTCAGAACGAGAAAACGCATTCATCGCTTCACCTGTCTTATAGATGGTAATAGATGTTCGTGAATGGCTGCGAGGTGCGGGATGGTCGCCGATTTCCGGAGATTGCCCGCGGCTTCTGAAAGGCGATTGGCTTGCCTGCCACAAATAGCGAAAACCGGGCAGCATTGAGCCGCCCGGTTTTAATTACGCGGAAGTTGCGAAAAACGCTAGACCTTAACGGGTTCCGGCGTGCCGCTTTCCACCGTAACGGGGTCGAGAAACGGCATGGCAGCGCGCAGTTTTGCTCCCACCGCTTCGATGGGGTGGTCGGCATCTGCTTGCTGCATCTTGTGGAAATTGTGTCGTCCGCTCTTATTTTCCGCGATCCAGTTTTTGGCGAAGGTGCCGTCCTGAATCTCGGCCAGAATCTTCTTCATCTCCGCACGAGTCTCGTCGGTGATGAGGCGCGGCCCGGCGGTGTAGTCGCCGTATTCGGCCGTGTCTGAAATGGAGTAGCGCATGTAGCCAAGGCCACCGCGATAGATGAGATCGACAATGAGCTTCAACTCATGCAGGCACTCGAAGTAGGCAACCTCAGGCTGGTAGCCCGCGTTGACCAGCGTCTCAAAGCCCGCCTTGATGAGCGCGCTGACGCCGCCGCAAAGCACGGCCTGCTCGCCAAAGAGATCAGTCTCGGTCTCTTCCTTGAAGGTAGTCTCGATGACTCCGGCGCGGGTGCAGCCGATGCCCTTGGCGTAGGAGAGCGCCAGAGCATAAGCGGTGCCGGTGGCATCCTGGTGGATGGCCAGCAGGCCGGGGGTGCCGCCGCCCTCAGTAAAGACCTCGCGTACACGATGGCCAGGAGCCTTGGGCGCGACCATCGCAACGTCAATGTCGGCGGGCGGCTTGATGGCGTCGTAACGGATGTTGAAGCCGTGCGCGAAGAGCAGCAGCTTGCCCTTGGTCAGGTGCTGCTTCACTTCATCTTCGTAGATCTGCGCCTGCGACGTGTCCGGCGCAAGGATCATGATGACGTCCGCCCACTTTGCTGCGTCGGCGACGGAGAGCACTTCGAGTCCGGCCTTCTTCGCCTTGGCGATGGACTTGCTGGTTGCAGGCAGACCGATCCGCACATCGACGCCGGAATCCTTAAGGTTGAGGGAGTGAGCGTGGCCCTGCGATCCGTAGCCAATGATGGCTACCTTCTTTTGCTGGATGAGGGTCAGGTCGGCGTCTTGATCGTGGTAAGTCTTCGGCATTCTCGTTTTCCTTTTGAAGTGAGGAACAGTGGTATGAAGTCAAAGCCGAGCGATTGTCTTTTTTAAGACATCAGATCGCTTTGGTCCGGCATAAAATCCGGCAGAGGTTTGGTTTTAGCGTCGCCATTTCCGTTGGCGGTCTGCATCGCCTCCAACACGCGGCTGGTGTGCTGCCCGCGACGCATCACCATGCGGCCGGTGCGGGATATTTCAAGGATCTTATCGGCGCTCTCAGTGAGCACCTGGATGAGCCCTTCGATCTTGCTTTGAACGCCGGTGATTTCGATCATCAGCGACTCAGGCGCGAGATCCACCACCCGAGCTCGGAAGACCTCAACCAACTCGAAGATATGCGAGCGCGTGGCGGGCGTGGCGGCAACCTTGATGAGCGCAAGCTCGCGCACAACGCAGGAGGTTTTGCCGATCTCATCTACATCGAGTACATTTTCAAGTTTGAACAAGCTCGCCTTCATGCGGTGTGCCGCTCCTGCTTCGGCTTCGGCGACCAGCGTCATGCGCGAGACCCCGACACGCTCCGTGGCGCCTACGGTGACGGAGACGATGTTGATGTTCAAGCGGCGAAAGAGCGATGCCACGCGTGTCAGCACGCCGGGTCTGTCTTCTACCAGTGCTACAAAAGTGTGCAGCATTTCAGAGTCTCACTTCCTGCCAGGGGCCTAGCTGTCCGAAATTAAATGTCTGATGAATCTTCGACAATTGGATTGCGGGTTGGGCGGATGACCATCTCATGCAGCGCCTTGCCCACAGGAATCATTGGGTACACGGAGTCTTCCTGCTCAACCAGGAAATTGATGAGGTATGGACCGGGCGTTTCGCGAGCGGCGGTCACGGCTGCGAGCACATCGCCACGGGTCTTGACTGCCTGTCCGGGAATGTCGAAAGCCGCGGCCAGTTTGACAAAATCGGGGCTGAGGATGGGCGTTGACTGGTAGTTCTTCTCGTAGAAGAATTCCTGCCACTGGCGCACCATGCCCAGGTATCCGTTGTTAATGATCGCGATGTTGATGTTGAGCTTCTCCTGCGCGATGGTTGCGAGTTCCGCCATTGTCATCTGGAAGCCGCCATCCCCTGCCACCACCCATACTTCTTTTTCGGGACAGGCTACCTTGGCGCCAATGGCTGCAGGCAGCGCGAATCCCATGGTGCCCAGGCCGCCGGAGGTCACGAGCGTGCGGGGCTCATCGTGCTTGTAGTACTGGGCTTCCCACATCTGGTGCTGGCCCACGTCAGTAACGACGATGGCCTTGCCATTGGTCGCGCGCCACAAGTCATTCATCACATGCGCAGCGTAAAGATGGCCGTCGTCGGCGAGATTTTGTATATCGCGGACTGAGGCACTGCCTTTCATGTTCGCAATGGTGCGTAGCCACGCTGCGCCATCGCGCTTCGGCAACATGGGTAGCAGGCTTTCAAGCACGGCCTTCAAGTCGCCAGTCAGGGCAACATCCACAACTACATTCTTGTTGATCTCTGCCGGGTCAATCTCGATGTGAATCTTCTTTGCATTCGGCGCATAGGTAGAGGGCAGCCCAGTGACGCGATCGTCAAAGCGCATTCCGCAGGCGATCAGCAGATCGGCTTCCTGGATTGCGTTGTTCACCCACGTTTCGCCGTGCATTCCCATCATGCCGAGGCTGAGGGGATGAGAAGCGGGAAAGGATCCGAGGCCAAGCAGCGTGAGGCCTACGGGAATTTGTGCACGCTCTGCTAGCGTTCGCACCTGCTCCATTGCGCCCGAGCGCAGGATGCCTTGTCCTGCGAGAATCACGGGGCGCTTGGAGGCTAAAATCATGCGGCTGGCCTCAGCCAGATCCGACTCTGTTGCGGAGAGCATGGGATGCGGGCGATAGGCTCGCGGCGCGGCCGCAGCGAAATCAAAGTCGGCGGTTGCCTGCTGCGCATCTTTCGTGATGTCCACCAGCACCGGTCCGGGCCTGCCGGAAGACGCGACACGAAAGGCCTCGCGTACGATCGGCGCAATATCCTCGGCGCGTGTCACCAGGTAGTTGTGCTTGGTGACGGGCAGCGTGATTCCGGTAATGTCGACTTCCTGAAAGGCATCCGAGCCGAGTACCTTGCTCGAAACCTGGCCCGTAATGCAGACGATCGGAATCGAATCGAGCATCGCGGTGGCGATGCCGGTGACCAGGTTGGTTGCGCCAGGACCAGAGGTCGCAATCGCCACGCCTACGCGGCCAGAAGCGCGAGCATAGCCGTCGGCCATATGCGCGGCGCCCTGCTCGTGCCGGACGAGAATGTGCCGTATGGGGAACTTGCGCATGGCATCGTATACCGGCAGGATAGCGCCGCCGGGATATCCGAAAACTTCGCGAACACCTTCGCCTTCCAGCGTTGCCCACAGGATCTCCGCTCCGGTGAGGCGCGCGGGATGGGGCGAAGCGGCAGGTTCTATGTGCGATTTTGTTTTGCTCATGCGGATCTCCTCATATTTGTAACAACAGCAGATACTAATTGCCCTAATTCGTAACAGCGCCTGTTGCAGCAGACGATACTCGGTCGCAATACTTGCGGAATACTCCGCGCGCGAAGTGCGGTTCGGGCGCTTGCCAGCCTTTTAAGCGTTCAGCAATCTCTGCCGTGGTGATCTCCACCGTGAGGGTGCGCTTCGGAATGTCGAACTCGATGATGTCGCCATCTCGAACTGCCGCAATAGGTCCCCCAACCGCAGCCTCGGGTGCGACGTGCCCAGCCATCAGGCCGCGCGTAGCTCCCGAGAAACGCCCATCGGTGAGTAATGCGACACTCTCACCCAGATCCGTACCTGCGATGGCAGCCGTGACGGCGAGCATTTCCCGCATGCCGGGACCACCGCGAGGGCCTTCATAGCGAATCACCACAACATCATTGGCCTTCAGGCTGCCGGATTGCACGGCCTCGAAAGCCTTCTCCTCCGTGTCAAACACGCGAGCCGGGCCGCGATGCGTCAGGCGCTTGTGTCCTGCGACCTTGATGACGCAGCCATCCGGCGCGAGGTTGCCCTTCAGAATTACAAGGCCGCCAGTAGGCTTGATGGCGTCGTCGAGTGCATGGATGACCGGCTGCCCGGGCGTCTCTACAGCGAGTGCAGCCTCCTCGGCAAGTGACTTGCCGGTGATGTTGGGGCAATCCCCGTGCAGTAGACCTGCTGTCATCAAGCGCTGTGCCAGCAAGCGGCTGCCGCCCGCTGCCTGGTAGTCAGACGCGACGTAGTTGCCGCCGGGCTTCAGATCGCATAGCAGCGGAGTGCGTGCTGGAGATGCGATCGAAGTCATCGATGGAAAGCTCGATGCCCATCTCGTTGGCGATGGCCAGGAAATGCAGTACGGCATTGGTGGATCCGCCGGAGGCCGCGACGCTGGCTATTGCGTTTTCAATCGACTTGGGCGTGATGAGATCGCTGGGACGCAGATTGTTGCGTGCTGCTTCCATGATCAACTCACCAGCGCGGCGCGATGCTGCGTGCTTATCGGGTGAGAGTGCGGTAACACCCGACAGCCCGATGGGTGAGATACCGAGAAATTCGCAGGCCATGGCCATGGTGTTCGCGGTGAATTGTCCGCCGCAGGCTCCCGCACCAGGGCAGGCTGCGGCTTCGAGCGCTTCCAGTCCAGCGTCGTCGATCTTGCCGCTGGCATGCGAGCCGATTCCCTCGAAGACATCCTGGATGGTGATGTCCTTACCGTTCAACCTGCCAGGCGCGATGGATCCGCCGTACAGCATGAGGCCGGGAATATTGAGCCGGCACATCGCCATCACCGTGCCGGGCATGTTCTTGTCGCATCCCGCAATGCAGACGATGCCGTCAAAGAGATTGCCGCGAGCGACGAGTTCTATGGAGTCGGCGATGACTTCGCGGCTGATCAACGATGCCTTCATGCCTTCGGTACCCATCGTGATGCCATCGGAGATGGTGACGGTGTTGAACTCCATCGGAGTACCGCCCGCCGCGCGGATGCCTTCCTTCACCGCCGCGGCAATATCGCGCAGGTGAAAGTTGCAGGGGCCGATTTCCGTCCAGGTATTTGCGACACCGATGATCGGCTTGTGCAGATCCTCTTTTGAAAATCCAACCCCGCGCAGATAAGATCGTGCGGCCGCGCGGTTGGGACCCTCGGTGAGAGGAATGCTGTACAGCTTTGCATCGTGCTTCTTGCCATTGCTCATCCTGCGATCTCTGCTTTCTGCTGTGGCCGGGGCGCGAGCCAGAATGCGCCGTTGTGTTTCTGTTCAAAGGAATCCAGGGCAGCCGCATGACGCAGCGTCAGCCCGATATCGTCGAGGCCTTCCAGAAGGCACTCGCGACGGAAAGGATCAATCACAAAGCTGGCGGTAAAGCCATGCTCGTCCCGAACGGTCTGGTCTTCCAGCGAAACGGTCAGCTTATAGTCCGGGATCGTGTTCGCGCGATCCATAAGTGTTGCGACTTGCTCTTCCGGCAGCGTGACCAGCAGGATGCCGTTCTTCGCGGCATTTGAGAAAAAAATGTCGGCGAAGGTGGATCCAATAACGCAGCGGAAGCCGAAATCAGAGAGCGCCCAGGCCGCGTGCTCGCGCGACGACCCGCAGCCGAAGTTCTTCGCGGTCAGCAAAATCTCGGAGCCTTTGTAGCGCGGTTGGTTCAGTGGAAAGTTGGGATCAGGCCCGCCATCCGCACCTTTGCGCCAATCAAAGAAAAGAAAATCGCCATAGCCCGTGCGCTCAATGCGCTTCAGAAACTGCTTCGGGATGATCTGATCGGTATCCACATTTACGCGATCAAGCGGCGTTGCGATGGAGGTAATCTTGCGAAATGGCTTCATGTTATCGCGCCGCCTTTCCGGCCAGAGCCGTTGAGTCCTTAAAGATCCAGTTGCGCACATCGGTGAAGTGGCCCTCGACGGCTGCGGCTGCGGCCATCATGGGGCTGACAAGATGAGTTCTGCCACCCTGTCCCTGGCGTCCTTCAAAGTTGCGATTGCTGGTGGAGGCGCAGCGCTCGCCAGGCAACAGAATGTCAGGATTCATGGCGAGGCACATTGAGCAGCCGGGCTCACGCCAATCAAATCCAGCTTCACGAAAGATGACGTGCAATCCTTCGCGCTCGGCCTGCGCCTTTACCTGCTGCGATCCGGGCACGACCATCGCGCTCACATTCGGATGCACATGGTAGCCTGCAACTACGTGTGCGGCCGCGCGCAGATCCTCAATGCGTGAGTTGGTGCAGGAGCCAATGAAAACGCGGTCGATAGTCACATCTTCGATGGCCACGCCGGGTTTCAGATCCATGTACTCCAGCGCGCGCTCGAAAGCGCGGCGGTCAGCGTCGTTCTCTGCGGCTGCGGGATCGGGAACACGCGAAGTGATTGGCGCGACCATTCCCGGGCTTGTACCCCAGCTTACAAAGGGGGCCAGGTCTTCAGCATGCAGCACGAGTTCGCGATCAAACTTCGCGTCGGCATCGCTGGGCAGCTTGCGCCACTCCGCCACAGCCCGCTCCCACTCGGTACCCTGAGGCGAATAACGGCGGCCTTCCAGATAGCGGAAGGTAGTTTCGTCCGGAGCAATCATTCCGGCGCGTGCGCCCGCCTCGATACTCATATTGCAAAGCGTCATGCGGCCTTCCATTGAGAGCGCACGAATCGCAGAGCCAGCGTATTCGATAACACATCCTGTAGCACCGTCGGTGCCGATGTGGCCGATGATCGCGAGTGCGATATCTTTGGCGCCCACGGCGGGGGGCAACGTGCCCTCAACAGAGATGCGATACGTCAGGGGCCGTGTCTGTTGCAGGCACTGTGTCGCCAGCACGTGCTCAACCTCTGAGGTGCCGATGCCGAATGCGAGCGCTCCGAAGGCGCCATGCGTGCTGGTGTGGCTGTCGCCGCAGACGATGGTCATGCCGGGTTTCGTCAGCCCGAGTTCAGGACCGATGACGTGCACGATGCCCTGGTCGGGAGACTGAATGTCGTAGAGCTCAATGCCGAATTCAGCGCAGTTGCTGCGCAGCGTTTCGATCTGCTTGCGCGCAATGGCGTCCGCGATAATCAGCCGATCGAGCGACGTGGGTACATTATGGTCCACTGTGGCAACGCAGCGATCCGGGCGCCGCACAGTGCGGCCCGTGAGCCGCAGCCCTTCGAAGGCCTGCGGCGAGGTGACCTCATGCAGCAGATGCAGATCAATGTAGAGCAGGGAAGGCTCGCCGGCTGGCTCCGCCACCAGATGAGTCTCCCAGACTTTTTCAAATAATGTTTTTGCCGACATCTTTTCTGATCCTGTCTTTGATGTTGTTTCGTGCGCTTGCGCTAGACCGCGTGTCTTGACTGGCGGCGGTCGATGATCTCGTTGAGAAGGCCGTATACCTGTCCGCCCATTTCTGTAGTCGACGAGACATTTTTCTTCTCATCGCCACGCGCCAGGTCCGCCGTGCGGTATCCCTGCTCAAGCGTCTTACGAACCGCGGCTTCCACTGCCTGCGCATCCTGCTCCAATTTCGCGGAGTGGCGCAGTAGCATGGCTGCGGTAAGAATTGCTCCGAGCGGATTCGCGATACCCTTGCCTGCAATGTCCGGCGCAGAGCCGTGCACCGGCTCATACAGATTCACTGATCCACCAACAGAGGCTGAGGGCAACATGCCCAGCGAGCCGGTAATCACCGCGGCTTCGTCGCTAAGAATGTCTCCGAAAAGATTTTCTGTCAGGACCACGTCGAAGTTGCGCGGGATATTCATCAGGTGCATGGCGCAGGCGTCCACGTACATGTGCTCCAGCGTGACGTCGGGATATTCCTGCGCAATCTCGGTGACGGCGGCGCGCCATAGCTGCGAGACTTCAAGCACGTTGGCCTTGTCCACCGAGGTGACTTTCTTGCGCCGTTTCGATGCGAGCTCAAATGCTACGCGGGCTACGCGCGCCACTTCATCGCGGGTATAGCGCATGGTGTTCCAAGCCTCGCCCGCTTCGCGGTTCCATTGGCGAGGCTCGCCGAAGTAGAGGCCGCCCAGGAGTTCGCGAACGAAAAGAATGTCGGCGCCTTCCACTACCTCAGGTCGCAGCGGTGAGTTAGAGGCGAGCGCGGGATATGCGAACGATGGACGCAGATTTGCAAAGCCGCCAAGCGCCTGGCGCAACTGCAGCAGCCCTGCCTCGGGCCGGCGATCGGGGGGAAGGGAATTGAATTCGTTGCCACCTACCGCACCCAGCAGTACCGCATCGCTCTCGAGAGCCGCAGCCAGCGTCTCTGGCGGCAATGGCGTGCCCTTCTGCTTGATGGCAATTCCACCGATGAGCATTTCCTTGAAACGGAAATCGTAACCACCCAGATCGGCGACCGCGCCCAGCACCTGCGTCGCCTGCGCTGTAACTTCAGGCCCGATGCCATCTCCGGAGACAACTAGAACGTTCAACTTCATCGTGGAAATCTCCCTCAGCTTCTAAAGCTGTCGGCTGATGTTTTAGTTTTTAAGCGACTGAGCCTTCGACCGGTTCGCTGAGTGTGCGAATGCCGTCCTGCCGCTCGGGATCACGTCGAACATGCGGTGGCAACAGCGCGAGCAGATCCTGGTCGTAGATCGATTTCTTGCGATCGGCCAATTCGGTGAAGCGATGGTACGCAGCTTCCAAGTCGTGCATGCTTAGCTTGTAGCCTAACTCGCTAAGCCGGTGCGCCAGCGCGTGGCGGCCTGAGTGTTTTCCCAGGACCATGCGGTTGTGGGGCACGCCCACAGATTCCGGCGTCATGATTTCGTAGGTCAGCGGATTGGCGAGGACGCCGTGCTGATGAATGCCGGCCTCGTGTGCGAAGGCATTGTTGCCCACGATCGCCTTGTTAGGAGCAGGCGAGAAGCTGATGCACTGGGCCAGCGTCTGGCTCGTGGGGTAGAGACGCTCGAGGTGCAGACCGTGTTCCAGAGCGTACATATCTTTACGCACATGCAGGATCGCGGCGATCTCTTCCAGAGAGGCATTACCGGCGCGTTCGCCGATGCCGTTGATCGTACATTCGATTTGGCGCGCGCCGCCTTCAACCGCTGCCATGCTGTTGGCGACGGCCATGCCCAGGTCGTCGTGACAATGCGAAGACAGGATGATGTTTTCAAGCGCAGGAATCTGTTGCCGCAGCCTGCGGAACATCGCGCCATACTCGGCTGGAGTGGTATAGCCCACCGTATCCGGTAGATTGATCACCGTTGCCCCCGCTTCAACCGCGGTTGCCACCATCGAGCGCAGAAACTCAGGATCGCTGCGCGTGGCATCCTCGGGTGAGAACTCCACGTCGTCAACATAGGTGCGGGCCAGGCGGACACATTCGCCAGTCTGCTCCAGCGCCTGTTCGCGAGAGATTTTAAGCTTGTATTGCAGATGGATATCTGACGATGCCAGGAAGACGTGAATACGCGACCTGTGCGCGTGCTCGAGCGATCGCGCGGCAACTTCAATGTCGTGCTTGCGCGCCCGGGCCAGAGATGTGATGCGGGGTTCTCGAACAGCTTTTGCGATTGTGTCGATGGCGGCGAAGTCGCCTTCGGATGCGGTAGCGAATCCCGCCTCGATAATGTCGACGCCGAGCGCTTCCAGCGCATGGGCCATTGCGAGCTTCTCATCGATATTCATGCTGCATCCGGGTGATTGCTCCCCGTCGCGCAGAGTCGTGTCGAAAAAGTAAAGCCGATTCTGGGTCATCGAATCCTGCCGGTGGAAGTCATCTAGCTTCCGCACAGTTTCCCCGATTTTCGGGTATAACGCAAGCTTATTATTCTTTTAGTTTCAATTCGTTTCACTTATAGTGGGGATGATTGATTCTGTGCGGAGTAGGAATATTTATGGATCTCTCACAATTGGAAACCTTTCTTGCGGTAGCCGAGGAGCGCGGATTCTCCCGCGCCGCAGTGCGCCTGAACCGCAGCCAGCCCGCCGTTAGCCAGGTAATCCGCAAACTCGAGGAGGATTTGGGCGAGGTTCTATTCGAGCGGGCCTCTCGCGACGGATCGCTTACTGCTGCAGGGGAACTGCTGCAGGAATACGCAAAAAAGCTGCTTAGCCTGCGCCGTGAGGCCTCCAGCGCGCTCGATGAGCTGCGGTCGCTGGAGCGGGGCCGTCTGCACTTGGCGGCGAACGAATACACCTGCCTGTACCTGCTGCCGGTTCTGGACGAGTTTCGCCGGCTGTGCCCCCAAGTGGGTGTAACTGTGCACCGGTCGCTGGCCAGCCGCATTCCAGACGAGCTGCTGCAGAGGACGGTGGAGATCGGCATCATCTCGTTTCGACCCCGCGATCAGGAGTTTCGCTCCATAGCTGTATATACCGATGAGCTGACCTTCGTTGTAAATCCGCGGCACCCACTTGCGCGGGAGAAGCGGGTATCCATTCGCGATCTGGGCGCGGAGAACTTTGTCGCGCATAATGTGCCCTCGCCTTTGCGGAGACAGGTAATCGAGGCCTTCGAGCATCACAAGACCCCTTTGAACATGGGCGTCGAGCTGCCCAGCCTGGAGACGATCAAGCGATTCGTGGCGATGGGTAACGGGGTGGCGCTGGTGCCCGGGCTGACCGTTCAGCGAGAGATCGAGCAAGGGGAACTGGTTCGCGTGGCGGTGACCGAGCTGCATTTTGAGCGGCAGCTGCGCCTCATCTACCGCAAGAACTCGACCCTCTCGCATGCCGGAGCTGCATTTCTCAAGGTCGTGCGAAGCGTGGCAACACGAAAGGGCAGTCCCTTTCACTACCACAACGAGAAGGTTTCCTAGCCTTTTTCGTGGCGCGGATCCCTGCGCAATTGGCACAATTCCGGCTGGAAATACCGCCGGGAAAGCCGCCCGGTTTCGCGCATGAGCGTGGCGGCAGGTACAATGGATCGAGTGGGTCTCCGGATCCCAGATTCAGAATTCGACAAGCCCGAGAGGCATAGCGCCTGCCGGCTGGTTGAGCAGGCGAGAGGTTCACGAAAGCATGAAGAAGAGTGCTCTGTTGTTGGTTCTACTGCCGTTTATGGCAGTCGCTGGTTTTGCCCAGGAAAGCAGAATGGATGCCAGTATCAGCATAGGTGGTTGGTTTCCTCCATTCGTGAGCGGCAACGCCGTTCAGCAAACCAGTACATACAGCCCCACGGGATTAGCGAGCTACCGGTACCAACTCACTCCCCGCGGTGCGGTGGAAGGCAATTATCAGTACACGCAGTATTCGAACAAATACGTACTTTCCTTCCTCCCCAACTACCGCATACATACGCGGATGCAGGAGGCTTCAGCGGCTTACGTCTTCACCTTTCCTTACAAGCACTTGAATCCATTCGTTGAAGGCGGAGTTGGCGGCTACCTATTCACTCCGTTGAAGGATGCGAGCAGCACCGATATTTATGCGATCAAGACGCAAACTGAAGTCGGCGCCATGTACGGCGGCGGTGTCGCCTATGAGATTAGCCCCAGCTTCGACATTCGTGCGGAGTACCGGGGAATCATCGTGAAGGCACCGAATTTCGGCCTGGATTACCTGAAGACCAACAAGTACTTCTGGACGGTCTCGAACCCAGTAATCGGCATCGCTTACCACTTCTAAGACACAATTCTTCAGTCAGCAAAAAGGAAAGGCCCCGAGCTCCGGGGCCTTTCTTTTGCCTGCCTAACGGGACGTATCTACTTGAAAACACGATAGGATGCACCGAAGCTATAGCCATGCGGCGTCAGTCCGCCACCGTTTAAGAAGCCCGGCCAGATCTGGTACTCGTAGTCGATAACCCGGATCTTGAAGCGCGGAGTGAGCCGGTAGTCCAGGCCTCCTCCCAGCCCCATGGCGAAATAGCCACCGTGGGCAAAGCTGTAGGGGAAGTTGAATTGCCCGTTCCCGAAGAGCGCCTTTGCGTAGGGTTCAAACTTCTTGTGGGGATAGGTGAACTTCGGACCGCCCATGTAGGTGTCTTCGTGTACGTCTAGGCGCTGGTTAAAGCGCATCAGCCGGACCTCACCTTCAGCCCCGAAGTGCTTGTCCAGATTTATGTCGAAGTATCCGCCGATTCCCATCAGCCAGTTGGTGCCATAGTCGGGGTGGATGACGCTATAGGTGCCGCCGGCAAAGATTGAACCAGTACCGCCCCTCGCCGCTGGAGCGGCTTGGGCATGTGCGACGAGTGGAGCTACCAGAAAAAGGGAGAGGAATAATAGCTTCTTCGGCACGGGGAGTATCTCCATGCATTCAATATAGATGCAAAGAAACGGCAGGCTGGACATTTAGCCCAGCCTGCCGTTGTCTATCTAGTTGCCAGCATGGTTGTGCAGGCAAGGGAGAGCCTTACTGTGCTGATGTTGGGGCCTGTTCCGCAGCGGCCGAGCCCGTTGCGGGGGCGGCTTGCGCCGGGGTCGTAGACTCCGGAGGCGCGTAACGCGATAGCTTCAGGATGATTGGTGTCAGTTCCAGCGGCATCTTGTCGCGTGCGTTGAGTAGCGGCACGGGCTTGACGGAGAGCTGAATGACCTTGTCATCCCAGGGATCGGTCTTCAGGTGGCTTCCCAGGGGCAGTGCAGCGATCTGATCAAGCTTGTCCACGTCCAGCTTCGGAGACTGTTTCATCAGGTCTGAGAGCCAGGGTGCGCCGTCGGGACGGAGCAAGCCGTCTCCCAGGCGGGGGGTGTTCAGAGCAGTCAGTTCCTTGCCGCGAGCCTGTAGCTGCGAGAAGAAGAGGCCGGCATTGGGCAGCTTATCTTTATAAACAGAGTTATTGAGCAACTCCATAGCCTTCTTGGCTGCATCTGAATTATCAGCGTCCGTGTGCGCCATATTAATGCGCTGGAACGTTGATTCATCCGGGAACAGGAGGCGGTCGTTGAAGGCATAGCGCGTATCGATGTGGTGGCCGAGTACGATGTGCGCGAGTTCAAAGCTGAGTACCGCAGCCAGGTCTTCTTCGTAGGGCAGCACGTCGATGAGACCCTTGCTCAGAAGAATGGTGTTGCCGACTGCCAGTGACTCTAGTGGAGCGGTCAGTACCACGCGGCACTTGATGTTTTCGGTCAGGGCGAGCTTGTTGCCGATGACGATGTTGTTAGTGACCGTCTCAAGAATCTTGTCGAAGTCAGAGGGAGGCGCGATCAGGCCGGCCTGTACCAGGCGGTCGAGCACGTTCTCTTCTGCCTGCGAGATCCAGGCGCGTTGTGCCTGCAGCGGGCTGACATCGGAAGACTGGTCGCTCTTGTCCGTCACGTCGTCGATCTTGATCGAGGCGTTGTCGGAGTCGTGCGTGGGAACCTTGAGCGCGTAGCCCCAGAAGTGGGTCTGTGCGCGGAAGCCAATGGCCTTCTCGGTATCGCCGCGCTTGGTTTCTTCGGCGTAGACCGCTACCGGCAGCCACACGTCGGGCTGAAGGTTCATGCGCCAGCTGTCGAAGTGGAAGTAGCGGGGCGACTCGTCTTCGCTGTTGCCGGTGTAGGTGCCGTTGAAGCGGACGATGTTGCCGTCCTGGTCCTCAACCCAGATGCGGCCGGAGAAACGGCCTGCGCCGAGGCCAGCCTTGGGGTGAACGTCGAACACCACCGTCCGGACGCTGCCCAGGAAGTCGCGGCGTACGAAGATGAAGTCATAATGCTGCTGGTCGAAGCTGACTGGATCGACAAACATCATCTGCATGAAGCCCGTCGAGACATATTCGAGCTTGAACGCCTTCGACAGGCCCGTGATCGCCTTCAAAGAGCCCTTGAACATGCCTTTGTCCTGCTTGTCGCCATCGTAGGACTTGTCCGTGAACGTACGGCCGAAATCCACGCGGCTCAGCAGGTACTGGTCCGAGACGGGCACAGCATAGAGCTTCGGATCCGGACGCATGTTCTGGATATAGGTTTCAACCAGCGGCGTCCGTTTCTGGATCGCCTTGATCGTCACCTTCTCCCGAGCGATGGCCTTCTGGACCAGGGCACTCTGTTCCGCAGTGAGAGGTGTCGCCGGCTCAAATTTGGCTTGTTTCTTAGCCTCGGCCGCCACAACGGTCAGGCAGAGCACCAGACTGGTCATCCATAACTTACGCAAGGTCATTTCCCGGCTCCTGAATATCTTTCTCTTCTTTCACAATAACGATGTCGCAAATATTTCTCTTTGGGAATCCCCAAAACTATGCAAGTTGGAACGTAACGTGAATCAGCGTGGTATGGTCGACTGCCTGTCCATCTTTCATGGCGGGCTTGAAGCGGATCTGTTCTGCAACCCTCTTCGCCTGCTCATCCAACCCATGTCCCAAACCGTTTACTACACGCAGAACTTCTACCTGACCCGAGGCCAGAAAACGTACCTGAAGTGTTACCTCGCCTTGAATTCGGGCCTGCTTTGCTTCCGCGGTGTACTGCGGTGCAGGCTCTGAAAGCACTTCGGGAGGAGTAAAGCTCGGCTTGGTCGGAGCTGCAACCGGAGCTGCTCCCGAGCCGCCAATCCCTGTGCTGGCGAAATTGCCAGTCGATACAGAACCCCTGCCGGTACCAGTACCACCAGGCGTTCCACCGATCATTCCATTCTTGAAGCCTGCCGAGGCGACGGTTCCGTGATCCGTGCCACCCGGAACTCCATGAGCTACTCCCGACCCGAACGATGTTCCGGAGACGGCGCCCTTACGTGCCGCACCAGCTCCCGGATCACCGATACCAGGCGCGTTAGCAAAGCTGCCTGACACAACTAACTGGGAAGGAGCAGTCGCATTCGGGTTGGCCTTCACGCCAACCGGATTTCCAAAGCCACCCACCTTGGTGCTGGGCGCAGTAGTGTTATTTGCCACCGGCGTCGGAGTCGCACTGGCGAACAGACCGACCTTCGGCTGCGGCGGAGGAGCAACCTGCTTCGGCGGTGCCGGGGGTACAGCCGGCATCGGCACGTTGATCTTTACTTCAGGCTTCGGCGGCTCGACCTTGGTCTCGAGCTGCTTCGGCAGCACAATCTTCGGCCTCTCCAGAGTCGGCGGCAGCGGCGGAGGAATGAACTTCACCTTCGGCACCGGCGGCGGCGAGACTTTAGGCGGCGCGCTGGGGATATAGAGTTCGGTTGTCATCAGCTTCTTTTGCAGGGCCGCGTGCTTGACGCCGGCAAGAGTGATGAGACAAAGGAGGGCAGCAATCACCAGGTTGGTGATGGTGCTGACTCCAAACGACCCCCAACGGCCTTCAGGTTCTGGGAGCAATCCGAAATTTGGATCCACGCGAATCACAACTTCTTCTGGCATAAAGAGAACCTATCTTGTTCGCTCAAACGTCATGACTTTTTGCCAATTCGGCACGTTCAGCAATCTAATAAATTTAGATGCTGCCGGCCGAGCGGTCGGGGAATTAAAGCGGGTCTTGTCCAAGCTCGTAATTGAGGCGAAGTCTTCAGCAGAAGTCTTCCAGTGTTGCTGAACCCGTTGGCCCTGTTTTGTTACTTCTTCTCAGGGTTGAAGGTACGATAGCGCACATTCTCGGCGATTGCAGTCACCCGAAAGTTGTGCGAAGGCAACCCGGATTACAACCTTTATTGTAGCGTGATACGGCGCACATACCTAGTGCCTCACTCTTCGCCGTCTTTTTCGAACCCGAAAGCTAAACAAGGGTTGCGGAAGCTGGGGAATTCGGCACCCAGTACAATCAAGCATATTCCAGTTGCGGTGAAGATAAAAGGAGAGCGGAAGTGAATATTTTGGTCACAGGCGGCGCAGGCTATATCGGCGGCACAGTCGCGGATTTGCTGTTAAAGCATCAACATACGGTCACCGTCTGCGACAACTTCTGTCACAGCCGCCGCGAAATGGTACCCACAGGAGTCACGCTGGTTGAGGGTGATATCGCTGATCGCGCACGCCTGGAAAAGCTTTTCTCCACCCAGAAGTTCGACGGCGTAATGCACTTTGCAGCCCTGATTGAAGCGGGCGAGAGTATGCAGAAGCCTGAGCTTTATTTTCGTAATAACACCGCCTCCACCCTTGCGCTGCTTGAAGCGATGCTCGCCAGTAACGTCAAGCGGCTGGTCTTCTCCTCCACAGCGGCTGTATATGGCGAACCAGTAACCACCCCCATCCGCGAAGATGCGACGCTTAAACCGACCAATGCGTATGGTGAATCGAAACTGCTCGTGGAGCACATTCTCCGATGGATGCACATGGTTCACGGGCTGCACTACGCCAGTCTGCGGTACTTCAACGTGGCCGGAGCCATCGAAGGCCGGGGCGAAGCGCACGAGCCAGAGACCCACATCATCCCGCTCATCCTGGACGTGGCCCTGGGACGCAGGCAGAGCATCAAGATCTTCGGCACAGACTATCCCACGCACGACGGCACCTGCATTCGCGACTACATCCACGTCGCCGACCTTGCAGAGGCACACCTGCTTGCGTTTGAGGCCCTCGCCAAGAGCGACAAGCTCATCTACAACCTCGGCAATGGCGTTGGCTTCACCGTGCGCGAAGTGATCGAATCAGCCCGCCGCGTTACTGGCCACGCGATTCCGGTAGTCGAAGAGCCAAGGCGCGAAGGCGATCCCGCGGTGCTCATCGCCAGCTCTGAAAAAATCGACAACGACCTTGGCTGGAAGCCCAGGTACGACAAGCTAGACGACATCCTTGCCAGCGCATGGGCGTGGCACCAGCATCGCTACGCGGCTAAGTAAACGCATAGCCGGATCACCCTTCGCACAGTGACGCGCTCCGCTCTCACGGAGCGCGTCGTGTTCTGACACGCAGAATTAACAATTCAAAGCCTGTTTCTGCTTGACACTGTTTGCTGGACGCCCGCTATGGTTGCTGGCAGGCCGTCAATCCTAACTGTGGGCGGCCCTCCCCTTGGGTTGCCGGGGGCACGAATGAACTCTGCAGCAAGCGCAGCAGGCTCTCTTGACGATGAAGATGTATCTGTATCCGGGCTCGGTCATGTCATCCTCGCATCCTCCGCGGGAACACTGATTGAGTGGTACGACTTCTACCTCTACGCAATCCTCACCGTCGTTCTTTCTGGACAGTTCTTTCCCGGCAGCCTTGCAACCGGCTTTCTCTTCAGCCTGGGAGCGCTGTGGGCGGGCTTCGCCGTGCGCCCATTCGGAGCCGCCTTCTTCGGCCATATCGGCGACCTTGTCGGCCGCAAAAACACCTTTCTGGTCACGCTCTCGGTAATGGGAGTGGCAACCCTCTCCGTCGGCCTGCTGCCTACATACAAACAAATCGGCATGGCCGCGCCGATCCTGCTCGTGCTACTGCGCTGCCTGCAGGGTCTGGCCCTTGGCGGCGAATATGGCGGCGCCGCCACCTATGTCGCTGAGCATGCGCCCGACCACCAGCGCGGACTCTACACCAGCTTTATCCAGACCACGGCGACGCTCGGATTGTTCGCGGCGCTGCTCATCGTTCTCATCACGCGCATCCAGTTGGGCGACGCTGCCTTCCAGGCATGGGGCTGGCGAATCCCCTTTCTGCTGTCGCTGGTGCTGGTTATCTTCTCGCTGTGGATTCGTTTGCGGCTGAAAGAATCGCCTTTGTTTACGCGCCTGAAAAAGGAAGGCAAGACATCGGCCTCTCCCATTACCGACATCAGTCGCAAGAACTGGGGGTTGATCCTCTTAGCGCTCTTCGGTGCTACGGCCGGGCAGGCCGTGGTCTGGTATACGGGACAGTTCTATGCGCTCATTTTCCTCACCAAGACGCTCGGCGTGAACTACAAAGACGCCTACGTGATGATCGCGATTGCGCTGGTGGCGGCAACTCCGTTCTTTGTTGTCTTCGGATGGCTCTCTGACAAGATTGGGCGTAAGCCACTCATCCTTACGGGTTGCGCGCTGGCCGCGCTCACCTATTGGCCCATCTATCACCTGATGGCCTCCGCCGCCGTCACGGTAAACGACCACGTCGTCGTCAATCAGCCGCTGATGATTGCTCTGATATTTGTCCAGGTCTTCTATGTGGCCATGGTCTACGGGCCAATCGCTGCGCTGCTGGTGGAGTTGTTTCCAGCAAAGATCCGCTATACATCCATGTCCATTCCCTATCATCTTGGGAATGGCGAGTTTGGCGGCCTAACACCGTTGGTCGCCACGTGGCTGGCAGCGTGGTGGATCTCGAACCATCCAGGTGATGTAAATGCGAAGTATATGGGACTGGTATGGCCCATCGCCGTTGCCACCATGACCTTCTTCGTCGGCCTTATCTGGCTGCCCGAAACCAGGGACCGGCGCATCTGGGACGAGTTCGACGATTGAGGTCTTTGGGGCGACACTTGCCCATCTACAAGGCAACGAATTACTGTGAACTACACGGTTGGCGGTGGCCTGAACGGGTCTCCGCCAATTTTCGCGGCAGGATTCTGATCAGTACCCACCCCAGGGCGAGAGAGGTTAGGACAGCGGATGTCGTCGTCGATCACAAATGTAAATCTGGATTCCACACTTAGGGAAAACCGAGTATTTCCGGTCCCCGAAGATTTCGCCGCGCACGCCCACGTTAAGAGCCTCGCTGAGTACGAAGATCTGTATGCGCGCTCCGTCGCCGACCCCGAAGCATTCTGGGCGAGCATCGCCAAAGAGCTGCACTGGTTTGAACCGTGGACCAAGGTCCTGGAATGGGATCTGCCGTGGGCAAAGTGGTTTGTCGGCGGCAAGCTGAACCTCTCCTACAACTGCGTCGATCGCCACGCTCTGGGTTCGCGCAAAGATAAGATCGCGATCATATGGGAAGGTGAGCCGGGCGATATTCGCAAGCTGACCTTTGGCGAACTGCACGTAGAGGTGCAGAAGTTCGCCAACGTCCTGAAGAGCCTTGGCATTAAGAAGGGCGACCGCGTCGCTGTGTATATGGGCATGACGCCAGAACTGGCGATTGCTCTTCTCGCCTGCGCCCGCATTGGCGCGGTGCACTCGGTCATCTTCGGAGGCTTCGCCGCGAACGCGCTCGTCGACCGCATCAACGATGCGCAGTGCGTAGCCGTGCTTACACAGGACACGTCGTATCGCCGCGGCGCCGAAGTAAAGCTCAAGCAGGTTGTGGACGAGGCGGTCGCCAACACGCCTTCCGTGCAGCATGTGGTCGTCTATAAACGCTCCGGCAGCCCTGTAAACATGAAGCAAGGACGCGATCAGTGGTGGCATGAGCTGATGGCGACAGCGTCCCCCGAGTGTGCTGCGGAGCCCATGGATGCTGAGGATCCGCTGTACATCCTCTACACCTCCGGCACCACCGGCAAGCCCAAGGGTCTGGTGCATACCACCGGTGGCTACTCGGTGCAGACCTATCTCACCAGCAAGCTCGTCTTCGATCTAAAGGACGACGACATCTATTGGTGCACAGCGGATATTGGATGGGTCACCGGCCATTCCTATGTTGTGTACGGCATCCTGCAGAACGGCGTCACCTCGCTGATGTATGAAGGCGCGCCGAACTTTCCCGCGCAGGATCGTTTTTGGAAGATCATCGACGAGCACAAGGTCACTATCTTCTACACCGCGCCCACGGCCATCCGCGCCTTTATCAAATGGGGCGATCAATTTCCCGACGCGCACAAGCTGGACAGCCTGCGCCTGCTGGGAACGGTGGGCGAGCCCATCAATCCCGAAGCGTGGATGTGGTATCGCGAGAAGATCGGCAAGAACCGCTGTCCCATCGTCGATACTTGGTGGCAAACCGAGACCGGCGCGATGATGCTGTGCCCCATTCCAGGAGCGGTACCCACCAAGCCGGGCTCGGCCACGCGGCCCTTTCCTGGAATTGTGCCTGAGGTTGTTACAAAAGAAGGCGATCCTGTTCCGGCGGGCTCTGGCGGATTGCTCGTCATCCGCAAGCCCTGGCCATCCATGGCCCGCACCATCTACAACGATCCCGAGCGCTACGTGCAGGCCTACTGGAGCGACATAAAGGGTTCCTACTTTACCGGCGACGGCGCGCGCCGCGACGAGGATGGTTACTACTGGCTGATGGGACGCGTGGACGACGTGATCAACGTCTCCGGCCACCGCCTTGGCACAATGGAAGTGGAATCGGCACTGGTGGCGCATCCCAAGGTGGCCGAGGCCGCCGTAGTTGGCCGTCCCGACGACCTGAAGGGGCAGGCCATCTCCGCCTTCGTCACGCTCGAATCCGGCTATCAACCTTCCGACGAGTTGAAAGACGAGCTGCGCAAGTGGGTCTCAAAGGAGATCGGCTCGCTCGCGCGCCCCGACGATCTGCGCTTTACCGAACAACTTCCCAAGACCCGGAGTGGCAAGATCATGCGCCGCCTGCTGCGTGAACTGGCAACCCACGGTGAGATCAAGGGCGATACCACCACGCTCGAAGACTTCACGGTGATCGCGAAGCTCCGCGAGGCCGACGAGGGGTAAAGGCAGCTTGAACCGGTAGGCGAGTGACCTCGCTCGCCGCTCTTCAGCGTGCGTGATACTTTGATGGCTCTCATGGAAATCATCTATTTACAGCTCCTTAGAGACCTACCCAAAATACTTAAATAAATACTTGACAATATTTAAGCTCCCTTTATACTTAAGCATGTACTTAAGTAATGCATCCCTGAGAGGAGGAAGTTTATGCCAGAACAATCCGCAGTTGAGAAGGTCGAGCAGAATGTAGTTCATAACACTTTCGTCATCGAGCGCAGCTATCCGGTATCGCCGGAGCGTGTATTTGCCGCCTTCGCTGATCCGGCCAAGAAGCGCCGGTGGTATGGAGAGAGTCGCGGGCATGACGTGGAGCAGTTTGATCTGGATTTTCGCGTCGGGGGCACGGAGCAAGTGCGTTATCGCTTCAAGGAAGGCACTCCTTTCCCCGGCATGGAGATCACAAATGAGGGGAAATACCACGATATCGTGCCCAATCAGCGCATTGTGCAGGCCTCCAGCATGGCACTGGAGGGCAGACGGTTCTCAGTCTCGCTGGTCACCATCGAACTCCTGCCGAATGAACAGGGTACGGACCTGATCTGCACGCACCAGGGAGCATTTTTTGAGGGCGCAGACGGTCCTGAAATGCGCCAGGCGGGATGGCGTCAGCTGCTCGAAAAACTCGCGACGGAGTTGAGCAGCTAGTCAGCATATCTAGTTGAAAGGAAATAAGATATGGCTGACGAAAAGGCAGATATCGACCGCATATTTCACGCCCTGGGAGACTCTACTCGGAGAGAAATGGTGGAGAAAATCAGCTGCGCGCCGATTTCGGTGTCGAGTCTGGCTAAGCCCTTTGGAATGAGCCTGGCGGCGGTGGTTCAGCATCTGCAAATCCTGGAAAATTGCGGTGTGGTGCGTAGTGAGAAGGTGGGTCGGGTAAGGACCTACAGCATTGATTCCAATGGTCTTACGTCAGTTGAAACCTGGATTCGGGAGCGGCGTTCGGTTTGGGAGCGGAATTTGGACCGCCTCGGCGAATTTCTCGTAGAAGAGCAATAAAATCAGAGACTTGCCTCTGCCCACAAGGTTGCCGACCGCAGCTATGTGGGCTTTTTTTGGTCAAAAAACGTGCACTACTAAATCACTTTACCTGCAAAATTGCGCTCGCTAAGTTCGGCATTCTGGATGGCCCGACGCACCTCTGCCGCGAGCTTATCCGGCGCCTCGATGGGCACAAAATGGCCAACGCCGGGTAGCAGACGCAGGTCCACGGGGCGGCCGGCGTCGCGGTAGCTCTGCTGCGCCACCTCGCGCGAAAGGACAAAGTCGTCCCGTCCCCAGATGAGCGTGGTGGGGACGGTTATGGGCACGCTGTAGACCTCGTTAAAGCGGGCGCGCCACTCGGCGGAAAACTGGGTGCGGACGAGTTCACGATAGTAGTTGATAGGTCCGCGCATGTCCTCGGGCCGCTGAAATCTTCCCAGCATCTCCCTGAGTGTGGGCATATCCATTCTTCCGGATCGGCCTCCGAGTAGGTGGCAGGCAAACTCCATGAAGCGCCTGCCGACGGCGGAAGTGAAGATCGCCTCAGGCAGACGCGGAATCTGCAGCGGCAGCACGTAGCTGCTGCGCAGGGTCTGGAAGTCCTGAAACTCGAGCACGGCGCGGGTGAGCGTTTTGGGGTGGGTGCAGTTCACCACCATGAGGCTGCGAATCTGCGGGGAGTAGCGGTGGGCGAAGACCCATCCCAGGGCTCCTCCCCAGTCGTGCGAGAGCAGGTGCGGCTTTTCGAGGCCGAGGGCGGTGATCAATTCGTGGATGTCGTCGGTGAGGGTGAGGGCGTCGTAGCCCCCGGGGGGCTGGGATGAGCCGGGATAGCCGCGGAGATCGGGCGCGTAGACGCGGTATTCGCTGAGCTCGCGCATGGTGGCTCGCCAGAGCAGCCAGCCTTCGGGGAAGCCGTGCAGGCAGAGGAGGGGCGGTGCGTCCGGCGGGCCGCTGACCGCCACGTGGAGGGTGATGCCGTTGGCCTGGATCTGGAGGTGCTCGATGTCGCCGATCATTGGGCTGTCCTCAGAAAAACTGTGGGCTCAGGAGCGTGAGCAAGAATATTCTCTTCGCGCGGTTTTTGCTAAATGAGAGCTTAGTTAATTCTGACGTTCTGACGATAGTTCTAATGGCAAACTAGTTGTCGTCTCAGCCTCCGACTCCGTGATTTGCTGCCGCGCTTTCCTTCGTGCGCTTACGGATAAGGAGGAATCGCTCATAGCTCTTCGCGAGCACGAGCGCTAATGAAAAAGACGCAACCGCGTAGAGTCCCCACGGGTTCCAGTTCTTCCCATAGGGGTTATAGGCGATTACTGCCAACGACTGCGCCGGGAGCAAGACGAAAAGTGCAACCCTGCTGGGCAATGGAACGCTGGGCAATTCGGAACCCTCTGCGGCGAGGCGGCGTTCTCTGGAGATGATCCAATGGACAACAGCGCCAGGAAGAATGATTGTCACGAGAGATTCCACACGTCTCGTGATCAGCACCAGTAACATCGCGACCACGCATATAGACGTATTTGCGATGGTCCGGTGTTTCCCAGTCGTTTGCTCGAGGGTGGGTGGCATTTGCGATCATCGTATCCCATGTCTCACGCTTGAAAGATGGGGCACATTGGTTGAGGGTTGAGATCGGGATACTCCGCACATGACGGCAGCCTAGCTTATCCCACTCAAGCCAACGGAGGGCTTGAATGGGCCACCGATCATTTCGGTTATCTAGGGTGAAAGGCTCAACGTGGGCCACCCGCCATTCCAAAGAACATCCGGCGTCTTTTTCCAAATGCCTTTCAGATGAAGTTCCAACACACTATAGTGACTGGCGTCATGGAAAAACAGAATGAACCAAAGCGATACTGGCGTATTCGCGGGTACGATAGAGCGACACCGATATTCGATCAGAGCATCCCGATTGGTCAGATAACCAATGGCAACATGGAAGAACTCTTGCGGGTGCTCGTCGCAAAGGGTCTATCCCCACGTGAGCTTATCGGGGCTTACGCAAAACGAGGTACAAAGATTCACAATGGGTTCTTAGAGATTCACAAAGAGAACCAGCCTGAGAAAAGGCGCACGCTCTACACCTGCGGTCACAATCCCCATTTCGTTGCCTTTATCGAAATATGCGAGTAGGGCAAGCGATCTTAGTAGTAAGGCTGGTGGCCCATTCAAGCCTTCGGTTGGCTTGAGTGGGATTCTTTCACTTCTGCGCAAGTAACCTTGCTGCCCGTTCGCGTTTTCTTGCCGTCCACTCGGATTCGATTGCTACTTGTCCTCCGCAGCCGGTGGCATAGTGGCGGAAGCTGCACCATTCCCAGTCCTCCGGTTGGTTGCACAGCCCGCGCTCGACGGGGTTGCGGTGGATATATCGCAGTTTTTCGACATACTGGTCGTAGGTGCGGATGTTGAAGTCATAGTATCGCGCTTGCCAGAAATGCAGGGAGTCCCCGATCAATCGCCGCGACACACCTTGCTTGAGGGATTTGATCGCATCGGCCAGAGTGGCTCGTTGCGGTTCATTGAGGGGCAGATGGATGTGCTCCGGCATGACGACGTATCCGTAGACGCACAGTCGAAAGCTCAGTCTGACGCGCTCAAGGGCAACTTCAAAGATTCGCTTTGCGGAAGCATCGTTGAACGACTGGCGGCGGCGGTAGCAGCAGAAGGTTACAAAGTGAGTCTGCCCGGATTGCTGGAATCTCTTGAGTCCCGTTGGCATGAGGTTGGCATGAGTTTATCCCACTCAAGCCAACGGAGGGCTTGAATGGGCCACCGATCATTTTGGGTATTTGGAGTGCGAGGTTTAGGGTGGGACACCTGCCCTCATTGCTGGGATCGGCAAGGCGAAGATTCGCGGATGACGGCAGCCTGAGCTTTCCCGCTCAACCAACGGAGGGCTTGAATGGGGCACCGATCATTTTTGGGTATTTGGGAGTGCGAAGTTTACCCGGGCCACCCACCCTTCGCAAAGGGCGCGAAGGATGGGGCACCCTCGTTGCTGGGATTGAAAAACATGGGGCACCCGGCTTTTGAGCGAAGTTTACACCCACCCTTCGCAAGAGCGCGAAGGATGGGGCACCCTCGTTGCTGGGATTGAAAAAGATTGGGCACCCGGCTGTGGGCCAGGGCGGGGTAAACAACCGCTGCGCCCTTGCTCTTCAGCTAACCGCGGCTTCCACTCTCATCTCCGCACGACGTGTTCCCGGCGTTGCCACAAAGAGGATTGCGCTAGTAAGCGAGCAGAGCGCCATGATGGCGTATCCATACGTGAGTGAGCCGGTTCTCGTGTTGAGATATCCGAAGGCGACAGGGGCCAGAAATCCTCCGATATTCGCAATGGCGCTGATAACTCCGACTGCTGCGGCCGCAGCAGCGTCACTCAGAATCTCCGTGGGAATCGCCCACGAGGTTGGGAGCGTTGATATCCCAAGACAGACAAGGCTGAACAAGAAGATTGTCATCAAGTTCGATTTCGGCAGCACAATGAGGCCGCACGCGCCTACGGCAGAGATAAGAATTGGGACGGCAGTATGCCATCGTCTCTCAAGATATTTATCCGAGTGCCATCCGTTCAACAGCATGGCAATAAGCGCCGCTCCGTAAGGGATCGCAAGAGCCATGCCAATGCGTACGTCGGGCCAACCTGTCTGGCGCTTGAGAAGCGTAGGCAGCCAGAAGATCGTAGCGTAGGACGGCAGGTAGGCAAAGAAAGCGGCGGCTGAGAGCATCAGAATCTTTCCTGAGCGCAGCGTCTCAAGTACGGTGACAGCGCGGCGGCCTACAGGTTTTTCCGAGTCCAACTCGGTAGTTATCCAGTCCCGCTGCACGGGTGAGAGCCAAGACGCTTCTTGCGGCCAATCGGTGAGGCAGAAAAAAGCGGCCACCCCGAGCAGAATGGCAGGCATGCCCTCTGCCACGAAAAGCCAGCGCCATCCGCTGTGACCAAACCACGCGTGACTGATGATGAATCCGGCGATGGGCGACCCCAGCAGCAGCGAAAGAGGAACGGCAGCCATGAAGTTGCTCGCAGCCTTGGCGCGATCCTTGCGAATGAACCAGTGGCTCAGATAAATGACGACGCCGGGAAAGAAGCTCGCCTCGGCAAGGCCAAGAAAGAAGCGGGCGAAGTAGAGTTGCGCCGGAGTATGCACCAGCCCGGTGAGCACGGTAATGGAGCCCCAAAGGATCATGGTGCCGGAGATCAAACGGCGGGCGCTCCAGCGCTCGACCAGCAGAGCGCCGGGAATCTGAAGCGCCAAATAGCCCAGGAAAAAAACACCCACGCCCAGAGCAAAAACGCGATCGCTGAATCCCAGGTCCCGAGACATCCCCATGGCTGCGTAGGCAACGCTGGTGCGGTCAAGATAACTTGTTATGTAGAGGATGAACAGGAAAGGAAGCAGCCGCAGGGCCGTCTGATGACGGGTGTGATTTATCAGGTGAACGTCAGCGAGCTCGACCGTCCGCGAGGTACCTATAGCCATTCAGGTGTCTCCGGCAGACGAATGGGACAGCCGGAGTATATCGGATTTGTCACTGACACTGAAGCAAATTGAGGCGGAGCATACCTAAAGAAATCGGCGGTGGGTTGAAGGGGCCGCCGATCATTCCGGGTATCTAGGGAGTGCGAAGTTTAGCGTGGGCGAGCCACCCGTTCAAAACTTTAATGCTGATCAATGTGCAAAGTTATAGGAGAGCTCGATTCCCTTGCCATTTGGCGTTCGAACTGGTGCCAGGGAGAAGTTATTCAAGGCGCTATCAGTAGAGCGGCGATGAACGACATATCCGCCGATGTAGTAGCCGAGCGCTGATCCAACGAAGACATCCGAGGGAAAGTGCTTGCGCGCAACGACGCGTGCGGCGGAGACGCTGGTTGCGACCGAATAAACCAGCACCTTGGTTGCCCAGCCGTCGTATTCCGAAGCCACCACGTGTGCGAAGGACCAAACGAGGATGGAGTGATCGGAGGGCATGGATTGTCCATCCGGCCATGTCTTAGTGCCATGGGGCCAGAAGTCTCCGTGGCCGTTTCCCTGGGTGGGAGTCTGGCGATCGATCGCATAGCCAAGCCCAGTGTTCAGAATGAAGGAATCAACCATCGCCTCTCCGGTGAGGATCGAGGTTTCCTGGAGACGATTGTCATGCCTGGCGCTTCCTAGTATGAATCCAGCGGCGACGGCCGCAGCAGGAGCGTAGATGCCAGCGTAGTTTGAATACGTATTCGCATTGTTTTCACGGCTTGGATTGACGCCCAGCGCCTGCATCGCATCGACATCGGTAGCGAGAGCAAGTCCGGTACCTGCGCCGAACAGAGCAAGCAACGGCAACTGGGGCGTGCGGATACGGAACGGGGCCGTCACGATCCCCATTTCGTCCTGTGCGACATGAAGCGCACAGATCTGGATGGCTTTTATACCGCACTCCTTGGTGTCGGCGGCACCGGAACTGCTTGCGGGAGCCTGGGGCAGCGCGGCAGACGTCGATATCAAAAAGAAGAAGGCAAGGATGCGCGCGTACATGATGGACATTCTAAATCAGCAGCATCTCCTGCTTACGGGCGCATGCTTTCGTCCGTGTGGACGTTGAAATCGTAGTAAGGGGATTGCCGGAGGGGCGCACTTAGCTATGCTCAAGCCAACGGAAGGCTTGAATGGTCCGCCCGGCTGAATACGGAAAAGCCCTCGGTGGTCCGAGGGCTTCTTAGGCGAGAGGTGCAACTTCAGCCTTTCTTTTGCCAGACGATTGAATAGGGCTCCTTGCCCTGGGCATCGTGACCCTTGGTGTTGAGTACTTTGCCGTCGGCCGAGATCTTGTACTCCTCAATTTGAATCTCTTTGCCGTTCAGTTTCTGCACCGCTGTGAAGGCTTTCGGCCCTTCTTTGTGGAAGGTGAGGGTCATGCCAGAGGGGACGTTGGGTCCGGTAATCGGGTACTCATTGCCGTCCCACTTTCCGTTGCAGGTTATCTTTTGCGAAGCGACGGAGAATGTGATGTTCTCCGCGCCGGAGGAGGCTATGGTCAGGGTGTCTGGCGAGCCGAGCTGCACACGTTTACTCTTCCACTTACCTACAAGGCCGGCACCGCTATTTCCGGCGATGCGTTCGTAGACGGTTGTGTCGTGGGAAGTCTCGCCATTCGCCTTGATGTCTTTGTGGTCAATGGTCAGGCTTCTGTCATGAATATTGAGCTTCCAGGTACTGCTGCCGATCAGAGTTCCGTTCATCTTCGTGGTGGTCTCGTATGTGGTCGAGTTCACCATCTTGAAGGTGCGTTCGCGTCCGAGCGGTGTTTTGAACTCGGTGCCGTCGGGGTTGAATGTGTAACTCTGAACGGAATCTGTGTACTTCAACATCCCATCAGCGGCCAACGCGAACGTCATGGTATCGCCGGCCAACTGACTCTTGCTCTGGTTCATAGCCCAAGTCCCGTCAAACGGGTTTTGAGCTGAGGCTATGACTGAGGCGCTTGCGAGGATCATAGAGAAAAGCACGTGCTTGGCCTTCATTACATTTTCTCCTGTGATTGGGTACAGAGAATGGCTTCTGCAGAAGCCGAGGCAAGGATGAACGTTGCACAAAGGCTTTGCAAGCCAAACCTGCATAAAGGGATGAAATAAATTGCGAGTTCAATAGGTCGATGCAACACCATCTGAGTGAGAGGTCTCACAGGAGGTGGTGTTTATGTCACAAGGGAAGCGAGTGGAGGTTTCCGCGGCGCAGCGGACAGAGATCTGGCGGCGTTGGAAGGCGGGAGAGTCGTTGCATGAGATCGGGCGAGCATTCGGCCGCAAACATACCTCCATTCATCTGCTGTTATCGCATCATGGTGGAATCGTTCCGGCCGTCCGTCGGCGCTCACCCCAAGCGCTCACGTTAGCGGAGCGAGAGGACATTTCGCGAGGAATCGCTTCCGGCTCATCGATTCGTGCGATTGCCACCCGCCTTTCCCGAGCAACCTCAACGGTGAGCCGGGAGGTCGCCCGTCATGGTGGCCGTTCTGAGTACCGAGCGGGCGAAGCTGATGGTGAAGCCTGGGGGTTGGCTCTGCGACCTAAGCAGTGCCTACTGGCCACCCATGAGCGGTTGCGAAACATCGTCGTCAGTAAACTGATGCTGGACTGGTCGCCGGAACAGGTTTCCGGATGGCTAAAGATCCAGTATCCCAAGGACGAGAGCCTGCGCGTGTCCCACGAGACCATTTACCGTAGCCTCTTTATTTAAGCGCGTGGAGTATTGAAAAAAGAGCTCATTGGACACCTTCGGTCCAAACGCCTCATCCGCCGCTCGCAGCACTCGAGCAAGAGTGGACATGCACAGGGTCAGATCATCGAGGCCATCTCGATCCGGGAACGACCAGCGGAGATCGAGGACCGAGCGATCCCAGGACACTGGGAGGGCGATCTCATCAGCGGCACCAAGAACAGCCATATCGTGACCCTGGTGGAACGGCACTCACGCTACACGACGCTCATCAAGATACCCAGTAAAGAGACGACCGTTGTCGTCGCCGCGCTGAGCCGGCACATTCGTAAACTCCCCGTCTCCCTGCGCCGCTCGTTGACATGGGACCGAGGACACGAAATGGCCCAACACAAAACCTTCAGCGTGGCCACCGATGTGAAAGTCTACTTCTGTGATCCCCACAGTCCCTGGCAGCGCGGCACAAACGAAAACACCAACCGGCTGTTGCGGCAATACCTGCCTAAGAAAATGGACCTGTCACGCTATACGCAGTCGGAGCTGGACAAGATAGCGCTCCGCCTCAACCAACGACCGCGAAAAACTTTAGAGTTCCAGACCCCTGCCAGTAAACTGCAAGCAAGTGTTGCGTCGACCTGTTGAACTC
Organism: uncultured Acidobacteriaceae bacterium; assembly: GCA_963725995.1. Classification (GTDB taxonomy): domain Bacteria; phylum Acidobacteriota; class Terriglobia; order Terriglobales; family Acidobacteriaceae; genus JANXZS01. The sequence goes on from CAVSAX010000026.1 coordinate 372,130, forward strand.
GCAATCGTTTTTGGCGGGGGTAAGTGGCGCGGCGGGGACGTGAGGGGGATATCAGCCCCGGGTTCTGTCTAATTGTGTCAGGTGCCGTTAGCGGCCTTCGCCGGGTTCGGGGTCGACTACTGACTTGAGAGCATCTCCCGTATCCTTGTCGAACGTCTCCAGCAATGTGACTTCGCCGCCCTCCATGGTTTCGCGCTGCACCAGGGTCCCGGTGGTGCCGTCGAAGAACTCCACCAGGGTAGTTTCTTCTGTATCCGGATCGATGGTTTCAACCCGACGGTCGCCGGAGATCGGATCAGCCGATGCGATTTGCCTGGGCTGCAGGTCGGCATCAGGGACCGGAATATTCAATGCTTTGCAGGCCGCTCGCACACTATCTGCCTTCAATCGGCAATCGGTTGCTGCCACCACTTCGACTTCGTTGTACGACCCTACCCGGGCGGAAGTGAACTGCATCTCGGTTTCAAACGGAGTGCGCACGAAGCCTCTCCCTTGCTGTTTGATTTCCTCCCGGGAGATGCTTACGGTGTACCACGGCTCGACTGAGTTACCCTGCCCGTCGTGGGTGAAGTCGATCCTAGCGCCGTCTGAATTAGGCGGCCCCGACATCTGCTGCACGTAATCCTGGAACTCTTGCCAGGTCGCCGGAAAATTCATTTGAAGTACCCCACACTGGAGAAGTCCACGTTCAAGCGCCAGGCAAACGTGGGATTTGCTGTTTCAACAGCCCATAACCAAGTGTCTGTCCCAGGATCGGAGTCAAGCCGCTGCCGAAACTGAATGTTTACAAAGCGCGGCGTAATCTTGATCACGAAAGGAACAGAGACGCGCGATTCACCCGGCACCACCCACAAGCCCTGGCAACCCAGGTCCAAATGGCTGATGGCCTTCGGCGGTAGTTCAAACAAATTATGGTGAGAGTCGGCGTACCCTACAAACTCCCAAGGGCCTATCAGGTCCTCTGGTTTCTCGTACGCGCCACCTTTGCTGATTTGCATCATGACGCGTTGCACCAGCTTGGTTTCTGTGGAATTGTTGACGGTCCCGAAATCCTGCAGTGAGTAGGAGAACGAGTTGGTCCACGTCTGACTCAAACTGCCCGTTACAGTCTCGCCAAAGAAACCGCCCGACAGTGTGCGCGAAACCGAACTCTCGATCGTGCCGGTCAGCGAAGTTGTGGGCGGCGCGGAATTCACCATTTCCAATCCGTCCACATCCTGGTCGAAGTACATCTCCACATCGATCATGTCGACATACCATCCGGTGTGGCCCGGCCCGTCCTTACTGGCAGGCTCGGTTGTCTCAGGTCTTGGTACGATGTTGCTGCTCTGCAGAGATACGCTGAAAATTTTCTCCACGAGCCGGAACGCCTTGCCGGTATCATCCGCTGCTTCTCGCGCCGCCTTCAGGGTAAAGGCGGCCCGCAGACCAATCAGCGGGTTTGCGATCGTGAATATGTTTATATTTTTTGCATCGACCTGGTGCCCTAGAGGGTCAATGCTCATACCACTCTCAACCAGCGCTCTGCCAATACGAGGGGACTGGTCAACTGGCTGGTCCAATGGTGCGGGAGGGCTTGCCCAGCCCTTATCGCCGACGAACTTCCAATCGGCATCTTTGTAAACCGGCGAATCTGAGCCTTCGGAAGTATCCAAAGCCTCGCTGTTAGCTACGTCGCCATCAGCCATGTTGCCTCCTTACACGCAACTTCGTTACCGGTTGAACGGCAGGGCGGCAAGTCTAGCACCAGTTGTGCGCTTTTAGCGAATGCATCGGTGTGCTACCTGTTTAGCTTCCGTACTTGTGGGGGAGGCGGTAGTTGTATCAGCTATCGAGACGGAGAGACCGGGATGCTGCCGGAAGGCTCAGTCGCCGGGTTTTGCTTCAGCGACCACGCGGTCTACTGGAATTTCGCGGCCTCCGATCCTGACCATCATCTGGTTCACGTTGCCCTTCTCATCTTTGATAAAGCGGATCTCGGAAGGCGCGTCGTTGCAGTAGAACTCGGTATCGGAAACAGCGATGAGTCCGTAGGGATTTGGCTGTCCCGTGGCGAGGAAGTAGAGTCTTCCATTGCGCAGTGAGACCTGTGCTTTGACGGGTCCAACATGATACTCGCCCACGTAGCTCGACAAGGTTTGCGTCGTGGGATGCACGATTGGACGCAGATGCGGAACGTCGTACTTTGCTCCGAACATGATTGCAGCCAGATCTTTGCTGACCTGCATGTTGTTTACGGTTTCGAAGTTCCACAGCACGATCATGACTGCGTCGTCATCCGGGTAGCGCGTGAATTGCGAGACGAAGCCGTTCACCCATCCGCCGTGACCAACATAGCGATGGCCGAATTCCTGGCCGATCATCCATCCATAGCCATATTCAGCATCGATGTCGAAGGGCGGAGGCGCGGTCCAATGCGCATAGGCAGTCCACGCCTTGGTGGTGATGGCGGCGCTGAACAACTTGCCCGATTTGAGAGCGCGATCGAAGCGATACATATCGTCCACGGTGGAGCGCAACGCTCCTGCAGAACCAGTGGCCGCCGTGTCGCCAAAGGATGCATTGATGACTGTTTCGCCGTCCCATCGATATCCACTGGCGCGATCGGGCACCACGTTCGCGGCGTGGTCAAAGGCGGTATGGGTCATTCCCGCGGGGCGGAGGATGTTCTCGTCGAGATATTGCTCGTAGGTTTTGCCGCTTACCTTTTCAACGATGCGGCCTAGCAGGATGTAGCCGGAGTTGCTGTAGCGCAGAGTTTCGCCGGGTTTGTTGAGCAGCGGCTTGTCGGCATACTCCTTGACAGCGTTCTCAACATGGCGAGGGTCGTTGAAATCGTTGTACGCCTTGGCGCTCATGAAATCGGGAATGCCGGACTTATGGCAGAGCAACTGGTGGATGGTGACGGTGTTCCACGCATCGGGCAGCTCAGGGATGTACTTGACTATCGGATCGTTGACGCTGAGCAGGCCTTTCTCTTCCAGTTGCAGAATGCTGAATGCGGTAAACAGCTTGGTTATGGAGCCGATGCGAAAGACCATGTCGGCGTTGTTCGCGACGTTCAGCTCGTAGTTTGCCGTGCCGTAGCCTTTGCGCAGAAGGATCTTGCCATCCTTGGCAATGAGAACGGCTCCGGAGAAGCGCCCCTGATTGGCCCACGTGGTCAGGTACTGGTCAGCCTTGGCGGCGATGTCCTGGCACGGCGAAGTAGTGGCAAAGCTCAGCAGAATTGCCAGGCTCGCGAAGATCTTTGTGATGGCATGTTTCGAAATTGTCATTCTGGCCCCCTCGTCATTTGTCGGCAGTCCGCGCCTGGGCTGAACCTGCACTGAGGGGCATTACGGAGCGGCGGTTTGCGCCGTTCCTGTTGATCAGCAAATGAACATCCATGTGTGCTGGCTGTCACAAGGGAAGGCGGGGTCGGGGATTCAGGGGTTGGGGCACCGCGATCATTATCAGTGTTGCGGAGTGAAAAGTTTAGGCTGGGGCGATCGCCTCCAGGCGGCCTTCCACCAGGATCGTAAGACGATCCACGATCTCACTGAGCGCTGATGACTGCGCGTCCAACTGAACGCCGGACGATGCTCCTTCTTTCGCATTGACAGCCAGCGTCTGAGTTACCTTCTGGGTATCGAGGATGGCTTCACTAATCTGATCCAGTTGACTAACCTGATTGACGCTATCCTTGCCCATCTCGTCCACCAGTACTTTCATCTTGCCTGCCTCTGAGGTGATGACGAGAATCGCGTCTGTAACTTGCTTGAGTTTTTCTTGTCCTTGCTCGGTCTTTCTCATGGCGTCTTCAATCAATTCGGTTGTATCTTTCGCCGCCTGAGCGGAGCGTTGCGCCAGGTTGCGCACCTCGTCCGCGACCACTGCAAATCCCAAGCCGGCTTCGCCCGCGCGCGCCGCTTCGACAGCCGCATTAAGCGCGAGAATGTTAGTTTGGAACGCAATACCCTCGATCACCTTGATGATGCAGGAGATGTTCTGGCTGGCCTCGTGAATTCCGCGCATCGAGAGAGTCATTTCCTCCGCGCGAAGATTGCCTACCTCTATCTGGCCAGAAGTGGCGGCGACGGACAGCGTGGCCTTCTTTGCATTCTCGGCTGTAGCACGGGTAATCGACTGAACTCCGTGGGCGTTCGAGCATGTCTCTTCGAGTGATGCAGCTTGCTGGGTAATCATGGATGCCAGCGTCTGCGAAGACGTGGATACCTGCGTGGCGTGCCCGTGTAGTTGGTTTGCTCTTTCGTCCAACACTACAAGTGCGACACGCAGTTCCTTGTTGATCTTGTTGATGACCAGCCAAGCCACGGCTATGGTGGCGATGGAGCCAAAGATCAAAATCATGCCGCTCAGCCACATGGCGTTTCTTAGTTCCGAACTTAGGGCACTTAGACCACCGGTCTGAAGTTTGGATCCATCGAGTTGTAGTCGCTGCGCGGCCGCAACCATCTTGCCGCCCTGCGCAGCCCACGCCGATAACAACGCATGAAAAGCGTCACTCTTGTTATCCCCGGCTTGCACGGCTAAAACAATTCGGTGAAGCAAGGGATCGTAATCCGCGGATGCTTTTCGAAGATCGGCTCAGGATGGAGCCAAGCTACTTAGTTCCGGGTGCTGATCGACCAACTCTACCAGGCGGTCGAAGTGGCCCTGAGCGTTCCTGTAGCGGACCCAGCCAGCGTCGAGCGCTCCGGGCTTCTGCACCGTGACAAAGTAGATGAAATTGATCCGCGCATTCAGGATCTCGCGCTCGAATGCGATTGCTTCCTCTACTGGAGGGGTTTCAGTGGTCACATTTGTTGTGGCGATCGTTGAGGCGCGCCTCATCGAATACATCGACAGACAGCCGGAGATGATGGTGAGAAGAATGATTATGGCGAAACCGTAAGAGATCCGGCGAGAAACCGACCATCGAGTAGACCTGCAAGTGTTCACACTGCAATAATCGGCGACTTCCGGGCCGAAGTTTAGGCAGAAAATGAGGGCGTGTCGCAACAGTGAGCGTGCTCCCGATACTGTGGGCGACTAAGCGTCAGCGGCCGGAGGAGCCGAAGCCTTTTTCGCCGCGGGCGGCTTCGGAGAGGGTGTCGACGATTTCCACTTCGCCGGTGAGGGAGTGGATGGGAATCATCTGGGCGATGCGGTCGTGTTTCTTGATGACGGAGCCGGGGTGCATGGCGGAGAGGAGGACGAGGATCTCGCCGCGGTATCCGGGATCGATGACGCCGCCGTGGGTGAGGATGCCGGCTGCGGCCATGGAAGAGCGGTCACGAATGAGGAAGCCAAGTCCACCGCCATCGACGGCGATGCCGGTGCGGATTTTATAGACGGTTCCGGGAGTGAGGGTCTGGTCGGCGAGGGCGTAGAGGTCGTAGGCAAGATCTTCGCCGGGATGGGCGACGGTGGGGGCCTTGGCTTGCTCTTCCAGTAGTTTGACTTTCAACATTTGGTTTCTCGTTGGTTTGTGTGATTGAAGGGTTCGTGTTCCATCTTATTGCGCGGGGGACAGGATGGGGGTTATGCAATTCCCACTCCAGCCAAAGGAAGCTTGAACGGGGCCAACAGGGGTCAGTCCTATTACAGAGCACAGGGATCATCGGGAAGAAGACTAAAGGTGGTGAAGGGCGAATGCGCCACCCGTCTAGTCTGTCAGAATCCCCTTTACTTGGAACCGGGGTCCATCGAGAGGCTCGACCTCAAAACGGGGAGGGGTCCCATTTGGCCATGGAGCGAATTGCCGCGAGAGTAGCCAACGTCCGATTTCTCCACTTATCAGTTCGCGGCACGTTGGACCCCAGAAGGAGTCCTTTGCCACATTCACCTCGACAGTTTCGAAAAGATCGCCTGTGGGTAGTTGGATGAGTACGGTTTGCCAAGCGCGATTGAAATGGCGGTCTCGGTCTTTGATGGAGACCTTTAGACCGTAGCCAGCACCAGTAGGGTGGTTCTTGCCATTGTTCCATGCTGTCCAAATCATGGTCTTCCTCGAGAGCAATCATAACTCTGTTGGAACACGCGGATCTCGTTGTCTCACCTTGGAAGGATAATAGGTGTCATGCAATCTTTCGTCGATGCCATCAACGAGTCGCCCGTTACGCTTGAGCTTATGCTTGCCGCGGTTGAGCGTATTTCCTCGAAGGTGATTAGTAACTCCTTCGAGGCACGTGTTCTCGCAATCGTTGGTCTCTTTGACGAGCCCGAGTTCGCCCATCTGGACAAGGTGGAGCTCACCCGCAGCATCGAGTTCCGGCTGGAAGCCCTTGCCCGGCTGCGCGAGTCCTCGGTGTATAAGGCATGGGCCGTCGCTGACATGATAGACGGTGGGGATTTCGTTCACCATGATTTACTTGCCGCGGCAGGAGTTGAGCCTCTACAGGAGACCGCCGATGGTAAGGGCGTGCAATTTAACGAGGGTAGCTTCTTCGATCGCGTTCTACGTGAATCGGACGCAAAGGGTAACGCCTAACACTTGGCGGGTGGCCGGGTCTCATCGCCTTACCTTGAGCATCGTCATGCCTATGCCGGTCATACGGTGCGGGCTCTTTCGTAGAAGGCGGTGGGATAGCGGGTGCCGGTGGACATCAGGGCTTCGATTTTTTCCAGGGGTTGGATGCCGCCTCTTGCGCCTACTGCCATGCAGTTGAGGGCGGCGGCGGCGCAGGCGAAATCGAGTTGGCGTTCGACGGGCCAGCCTTGCATCAATCCGTAGATGAAGCCTGCGTGGAAGATGTCTCCTGCGCCTGTGGTATCGACCACGGGCACGCGGTAGGCGGAGGTGTAGTGGAAGCGGCGGCCGTCCCATGCGAGGACGCCGTCGGGCCCGAGGGTAGCGGCGGCGAGGCGGCAGCGGTAGCGTCGCTCGATCATGCGGAGGGCCGTCTCGAGGTCGGGCTCGCCCATTAGGCGGCAGGGAAAATCGCGGCTCACGATGAGGTAGTCGATGTTTGCGATGAGCTCTTCGACGCCGGGATAGAGTTCGTCGAGATCGGCGATAACGGGGATTCCGGCAGCGCGGGCCCAGGTGGCGGCGACGGTGGCTGCAGCGGTATCGTAGCCGTCCACGTGGAGGGCGCGGGCGTTCACGATCCATTCGCGATTGAGCTCGGAGGCGGGAAGGTCGAGGCGCTCATCTTTCTTCCAGAGCACGGTGCGCTCGCCCTCGCCATCGACGAGGATGATGGACTGGCGGCTGGAGCAGTCAGGGACAGTGATGATTTCCGTGAGGACTCCTGCATCGGCGAAGGCGCGGGCATGGAGGCGGGAGGCGCTGTCGTCTCCCAGCTTGCCGATGTAGCGGGTGGCCATGCCCCACTGCTGGCAGGCGACGACGGTGGTGGCGACCTGACCGCCGGGAAGGACGTTGGCGTTGCTGAACTCGACCTTGGATCCGAGCGCGGGATATTGCGCCACGTTGATGAGGGTGTCAGTGGCGTTGAGCCCGACACCGACCAGGTCGACCTTGGAGATTTTGGTCATAGTTCCACTGTAAATAGCTGCATGGGAGTGTGTCTGCAGTTTTAGAGGGAAGTCAAGGGCGGCGGTGAATTTCGGGCGCGGGGCGTCATAAGATGTGTGGCGAGGGCGGACTATGGCGGGCGAAGGAAATGGGACGGGATCGAGGGTGACGATGCACGTCGTTGCGAGCCTGGATGGGTTTATCGCGAGGAAGGACAACAGCGTCGGGTGGTTGGAGGTGGATAGCGTCTTCGAGGCTGGGGTTTCGATTTCGGAGGAAGAGGCCGCGGCGTTTGTGAAGGGCATTGATTGCTACGTGCTGGGGTCGCGCACGTATGAGCATGCTCTGGAACTGGGGTGGCCGTATCGGGATACACCCACGGTGGTTGTGACGGGGAAAGAGTGGCCGGAGTCGAGGGCTAGCGTTGAGTTTTATTCGGGCGACTTGGAGGCGCTGGTTCGCGGGAAACTTGCGCCGCGGTTTCGGAATATCTGGCTGGTGGGTGGGGCGATGTTATGTCAGCGATTTCTTGAGCTTGGCCTGGTGGATGAGATCGTGTTGACGGTAGCTCCGGTGGTGCTGGGTGAGGGGCTGCGGCTCTTCGGTGGATTGCTAAAGGAGCAGCGGTTGGATTTGAAGAACGTGGTCGCCTACAAGAATGGTTTTGTTGAGTTGACGTACGCGGTTTCGCGGGGTTGATGGGTCGCGGCTGCGTAGATTGGCGGGGGCTTGGGGGAGTGCGGGCTGGAATTTATTTGCCCGGGCTAGCTAAAGGGCGCATCGAAAAATTCAGGAATTTTGGTCAGGTTCACGGGCCCGAATGCTGAATGAGGAGATGTGCAATGAAGAAGTTCGCGGATGCTTGTTTTGTGCTGGGCCTGGTTGTTATGGCCGCCCATGGGAGCGATGCTCAGACAATTACGTTTGCTGCCCCGAAACAGATTGCGACGGGGCAAACCGGTACGCTGACTGGTCTTTTCATGGCCGGAGATTTTAACGGCGATGGCAAGACCGACCTGCTTCTAGCTCCAAATGTTCTGCTCGGCGATGGCAAAGGTAATTTTTCGATAATAAAGGCCAATGTCGGCAGTGCGTCGGCCGCGCCATTGCTGGTAGCCGACTTCAACGGCGACGGCAAGGATGACGTCCTCATGAACATCGCCATCGGCAATCCGGGGATACCCCAGGAGGTTGCGGTGTTTCTGAGCGATGGTACGGGGCACTTCACCGAGGGCGAAGCGATCACGGTTCCGTACGGCATTTATCAACCATTGGCGGGCGACTTCGACAATGACGGGAAGAAGGATTTCGTCTTGAACATCATTAACGAGGATCCGCATGCCGCACCTTCCTACGAGCAGCAGATATTTTTTAAAGGGCGCGGCAACGGCACGTTCACGACATCGCCCTTGGGCCTGACGGCGGCGGCAGGCATAGGAGATGAAGCGGTCTCACTGCAAGGCGACTTCAATGGGGACGGGAATCTTGACCTTATTTTCTGGAACGTTGATTTCCACGCGACTCGAATTTATACCTCGTACGGGCGGGGAAATGGGACGTTTTCTGATCCCCGAACTCAGTTACACCGCAGACTCCAGTGTCCTTGGCTCGTCCGGGATCTACGCGGCCAATCTAAATGGAGACAGGAAGACGGATCTCATCGGGAACTTTCAAGCGAAGTGCTTTCCCGCAGGCGCGCAGCCTCGGATTGCGAGTTTGCTGGCAAAGCAGAGCTCGGGGTTTTATTGGAGTTCCGCCGTCTCAGTTTCTCTTTCCCCGTTTGGCGCGGCTACGGCGGACTTGAACGGCGATGGGAAGCCGGATCTGATTGCATTCGGGAACGATTATTCAAAGGCCGGGACTCCGCCATTCGTGTGGGTGTATGGCGGGCTAGGTGGAGGGGCCTTCGGTCATCAGTCCGTCGTGAATCTCTCCGGGCTTGGCACGGGGACCAAAACAATCATCAAGTTCGTGGCCGTGCCTCTCGAGCATGGCGCTCTTCCCAGCATCATTATGGGAGAAGTGGCCAGTCCTGCGCCGCTGCAGGTTCTGGTGAATACAACGAAGTGAAATGGTACAGGGGAGTTGAGGGAGAGAGCGGCGTCAGGAGCGGTTGGGGCCGTTGGTGTCTGCGAGGTGAGCAGCAGGAAGCGTGACGTAGAAGGAGCTTCCTTTTCCCGGAGTGCTTTCGGCCCAGATTCTCCCGCCGTGTTCGGCGACGATGCTGCGGCAGATGGCGAGTCCCAGTCCGGTTCCACCCATGGCGCGGGAGTCGGATGCATCTACCTGCTGGAAGCGTTCGAAGATGATGTCGAGCTTTTCGGCGGGGATGCCGCGTCCCTGGTCGTGGACTTCGATCTGCACCTGGCCATCGCTATTGAGGCCGGCGTGAAGGCGGATCTCGCTGCCGGGCGCAGAGAACTTGATCGAGTTTCCGATGAGGTTGGTAAGGGTTTGCAACATGCGGTCAGCGTCTGCCCAGACCTCGACGGGATCGGCCTCCATGCGGAAGCGCACGCCGGCCTTGGTGGCTGAGGCCTGCATGACTTCTACCGATCGCTGCAGCAGATCGCCGAACGGGATGGAGCGCACAATTGAGGTTCAGCCTGCCGCTGCCGATGCGTTCGAAGTCGAGGATGTCGTTGACAAGGCGGGTGAGGCGATCGCAGTTTCCTACGGCCATGTCCATCATCTGCGCGGCCTTTTCGGGACGTCCTTCAAGGACGCCGCCGGCGATGAGTCCGAGAGCGGCGCGCAGGGAAGTGAGGGGCGTGCGCAGTTCGTGGCTGACGGTGGAGATGAACTCATCCTTCATCTGCTCAAGGCGCTTGCGTTCGGTCACGTCCTGGAAGGCGACGACGATGCCGGTGGTGCGGCCGCCATCGATGAGCGGGCAGGCTACGTACTCAACCGGGAAGCTGGTGCCATCCTTGCGCCAGTAGACCTCGTCACGCACTCGGATGGGCGTGTCGAGCTGCAGGCTGTTGTCGATGGGGCAATCGTGCGCGGAGTAAGGACTGCCGTCGGCATGGCTATGGTGGGCCAGGTTGTGCATGTTGCTGCCGAGAATCTCATCCGCGTCGTAGCCGAGCATGTTGGCGGCACTGGGATTGAGGAAGGTGAGGTTGCCGTCCATATCCATGCCATAGATGCCGTCGCCGACGGATTCAAGAATGGACTCGCGCTGGCGCATCAGGGTGTGCAGCTTTTCCTCGGCGTAGGTCTTCTCGGTAATGTCGAAGCCGTGGCTGAGGACGAAGGGCTCTGCATCCGGCAGATGGATGAGCTTGTTGCTGTAGGCCATGACGCATTCGCCGCCGTGCTTGCGGCGGAGATAGAGGAGGCCCTTGTCTTCCTGATTAGCCTGGATGGTGGCCAGGTATTGCTGAAAGGTGGCGCGATGCTTTTCCGGGATCAGGTCAACGAGGGGCTTGCCGACGAGCTCTTCGACGGTGTAGCCGATGCCGTGTGCTGCGTAGGGATTGAGGGTCAGGATGCGGCCCTTCATATCGTGGGTGCAGACCATGGCGAGGCCGCCCTCGAAATAGCTGGCGGTAGCGGGTCTCGCTGGAGCGCAGGGCGATCTCGGCCTCGCGCTGCTCGGTGATATCAACTCCGGTGGTGATGATGAAGTTGACTTCGCCTTCCGCGTTGGTGAGGGGAGTGGCGGTCCAGGCGATGCGGCGCTTGCGGCCGGCTCGCGGCAGCCAGTGGATTTCGTAGTGGCCGACGAGCTTGCCTCCCCGTGCTTCTTCGATCATCTGCATGGCATAGGCGCGCTCCTGTGCCATGAACAGCTCCTCGGGGAAGGAGCGGCCGACGAGTTCTCCGAAGGTATAGCCGGAGACTTTCTCGCAGGCGCGGTTGAAGCGGACGATGCGTCCGCCCGTATCAAGAACGAGAACCAGGGCGCTGATAGTGTCCAGTACGGCAGAGACGAAATTGCGTTCTACGGTGAGAGCCTGCTCAATACGCTGGCGGGCGCGTACTCCGCGCTCCTGTATGCGTACGCGGGCCTGGAGCTCAACGCGCGTGACCACCTGCGCGGCGAGGATCTGCAGCATGGCGGCCTGATGCCCGGTGAATGCATTCGCATCGGGAGAGAGGACCGCGATGGTGCCGATGACATAGCCCGAGGAGGAAAAGATGGGCGCGCCAACATAGGAGCGACAGACGATGTTGGGACCGAGGGCAATGCCCCGTGGTGGAAAGCGCGCGTCGGAACGGGCGTCTGCAATGAGCTGAGGCTTGGGGTCCTGTAGCAGAAACTGGCAGGCTGAGGCGGCGCGAGGCTGCTCGCGTTCGTCGAAGCCGAAGCGTGCCTTGAACCAGACGCGATTGGCGTCAATAAAACCGATGTAGGCATATGGGCCGCGACAGATGTCCGCCGCCAGGCGCGCGAGGTCGTCGAGCGCTGGGTCGGGGGGGCTGTCTAGGGCTTCATATTGCTGCAGGGACTTCAGCCGTTCGGCTTCTTCGCGCTGCACAACCGTGGGGTCAAGGGACATTCGGGGCCCGATTCGATCCTCTATCTTCATTGTTGCAAAGGGCAGTGCTCTGCATTGTGCAACCTTAGAACCATTCGCGATTTATTCCCATCCCACATAGGTGATCGCAGCCGCGTTACCTGCGAGCGAGAAGGTCATTAAGGAGGGGTGACTATCGGCTGAACTGTCTCAAAACACTACGGAAGTTTGCAGCAATCGCCGGCGTCGGGAGGCTCGTCGTTGCTGGAGTCGAGGACGACCTTCCATGTGCCGTCGGGCTGCTTGCGCCAGATGGTCATATAGCGGCCCTTGGTGACGACGGGGTTTCCGTTGCGGTCTTTGGCGGTACCTTCATAGTGACCCCAGGTGAAGCCCATATCGCTGGAGGGCGCCATCTGTCCACCCGCCGGCGTCCATGTTAGCTGATAGTCCCTGGGGGACCAGGTAGCGCCTTTGGCTATGGCAGAGTGGCCTGTGACCGGGGCTTTGCCGTTTGAGAGCGTGACGGCGTCCTCGGCAAAGAACGACGCGAAGGCGGTTCCGCCGCCCTCAGCAGTGGCCTTGGCGAACTTTGCTTCAAGGTCGAAGAGGAAGGCGCGGCCGGGATTCTCCGCCGGGTCAGTGAACTGGGCCGAGGAAGCGGGCTTTGCGAGGGGATCGAGGATCTGGGCAGGGAGGCCGTGCGCCGACGCGAGGGCGAATGCGGCGAGAGATGCGATTTGGATCAGCGAGGATTTCGTCACGTCACATGTCCCGAGAAAAAGATCAACCCTATGCTAGAGCATTTCCTGTCTGAGCATTCGGGCTGTGGATTTCTGCCGGCAGGGAGGGTTGTTCCGTTAGGCTGGAGTGACGATGCTGCCAGGGGAATTGAGCGCGAGGTCAAAGAATACGAGTGTTTCGGTGCTGCTAGTGCTGGCCAGTGTGGGGCTGTTCGCGGCTGCCGTGCTGTGGCCTGTGCTGAGGCATGGGGAGCCGCATGCGTTGGGGGCGGTGATGGTCCGCATGTTCGCGCTCGGATTGTTGGCGGCGCTTTGCTGGCGGCGGCGGTCGCTGACGGTGTGGATCTTCTGGGCAATGCTGGTGGGCATCGAGTTTGGTCTGGATGCGCCTGCGATTGTGGTTCACCTGCGCGTGCTGAGTGACATTTTTCTGCGGCTGGTGAAGACGATCGTGGCACCGCTCATCCTGGGCTCGCTGATCACGGGTGTGGCGGCGCACGGCAGTTCGAAGGGGATCGGCCGTATCGGGATCAAGTCGTTGATCTACTTTGAGGTGCTCACGACTCTGGCGCTATTTATTGGGCTGGCGGCGATCAACATCAGCAGGGCGGGCGTGGGTCTGGCAGTGCCGCAGCAGGCGGGGGGCGCACAGGCGACGCCTGCGTTGCTGGCAGTGGAGCAACCGGGCTGGGAGCAGTTTCTGCTGCATGTGTTTCCTGAAAATATTGCCAAGGCTGTGGCGGATAACCAGATTCTGCAGGTGGCGGTTTTCGCGGTGATCTTTGGGCTGGCGCTGGGCCGGTTGCCGGAGGAGAAGCGCGCTCCGCTGTTGAGGCTGGCTGAATCGCTGACCGAGACGATGTTTCGGTTCACCAATATAGTGATGTACTTTGCGCCGGTAGGGGTGGGGGCGGCGCTGGCGTACACGGTGGGGCACTCGGGGCTGGGCGTGATGGTGAACCTGGGCAAGCTGCTGCTGACTCTTTATGTGGCGCTGGTGGCATTCGCCCTGCTTGTGTTGCTGCCGGTGGCGCTGCTGGCGGGGGTTCCGGTGCGCCGTTTTCTGCGTGCCGTGGCGGAGCCGGCGACGATTGCGTTTGCCACCAGCACTTCAGAGGCGGCGCTGCCGAGAGCGATGGAGGAGATGGAGGCGCTGGGCGTGCCGCGGCGCATCGTCAGCTTCGTGATTCCGGCGGGCTATAGCTTCAACCTGGATGGCTCGACGCTGTATCTTGCGCTGGCGTCGGTTTTCGTGGCGCAGGCGGCGGGCATCCAAATGGGTTGGGGAGCGCAGCTGATGATGGTGGCCACCCTGATGCTTACCAGTAAGGGAGTGGCGGGGGTTCCCCGGGCGACGCTGGTGGTGCTGCTGGCAACGGCTGCTACGTTTCACCTTCCGGTGGAGCCGATTTTCCTGATCCTGGGCATCGACGCGGTGATGGATATGGCACGGACGTCAATCAATGTGGTGGGCAATTGCCTCGCAAGTGTCGTGATTGCAAAGTGGGAAGGCGTTTTTGAGTCGGAGATGCCGTCGCCGGCGGTGGTTGCGGCGCTGGAAGATTGATGGGGATTGCGGTGGTGATTGGCTGAAGATGATGGGCTGGCGCGGTATGCCTTTTCGGGCTGTGCAACTTGATATACTCGATGGCTGAGGCTTTACGTCAAAGGGATGTGTGACATGGCGAGCGGCGGAGATTGGGAAATGCCTGCTGGCCGTTGTAGCAATACCAGTCTCTAACCATGCCGAATTTATTGGACCAGATCAACTCGCCGGCGGACATCAAGAGCCTCTCCATTACGCAGTTGGAGACGCTGGCGCAGGAGATTCGGGAGCGGATGATCCTGGTCCTGTCGAAGACGGGCGGGCATCTTGGGCCGAATCTTGGCGTGGTTGAACTGACGCTGGCAATGCATTACGTCTTCGACACCCCAACAGACAAGTTTGTTTTTGACGTCAGCCACCAGACCTACATCCATAAACTACTGACCGGGCGCAGGGAGAGGTTCGATACCATCCGGACGCCGGGCGGGCTGAACGGCTTCATGATGCGCAGCGAAAGCGAGCACGACGCCTATCGGTGCGGGGCATGCGGGAACGGCACTGTCGGCGGCCCTGGGCATGGCCGTGGCGCGCGATATGGCGGGGACCAAAGAGCACGTGATCGCCTTTGCCGGGGATGCCGCCTTTACCAACGGCATCGCCTACGAAGCGCTGAATAATATTGGCGAGTGCACCAAGCGATTCATCGTGATCCTGAACGACAACGAATGGTCGATCGATCGCAATGTGGGCGCGATGGCGAGCTATCTGCACAAGATCGTGACCAACGAGCGCTACAAAAATCTGCATGAGAGCGCGGGAAAGCTGCTGGAGCAGCGTGGCCGGCAAGACGGCCGTGAACGTAGTGCGCAAGGCGGAGGAAGCGGCCAAGGGTATGCTGTGGCCGTCGATGCTCTTTGAGGAGTTTGGGCTGACGTACTATGGGCCGCTCGATGGGCACAATATCGGCCTGATGATCGAAACCTGAAGTTCCTGAAGACGCAGGATCGGCCCGTGCTGCTGCATGCGATCACGCAGAAGGGGCGCGGCTTCCAGCCGGCGCTGGACAAGCAGAAGAAGTTTCACGGGCTGGGGCCGTACGATCCCGAGACGGGGGAGACGAAGCCCGCCGGGCAGCGAACCTACTCCGAGGTGTTTGCCGAGACGCTGGTCAAGCTGGCGAACGGGAACGAGAAGGTCGTGGCGATTACGGCGGCAATGCCGAATGGAACGGCGCTGGATCTCTTCCGGCCGCATCATCCCAAACGTTATTTCGACGTGGGCATCGCGGAAGAGCATGCGGTGATCTTCGCGGCGGGCATGGCGACCAAGGGCTACAAGCCGTTCTGCGCCATCTACTCGACGTTTCTGCAGCGGGCATTCGATCCCATCGTGCACGACGTCTGTCTGCAGAACTTGCCGGTGGTCTTCTGCATGGATCGCGGAGGTCTGTCAGGCGACGACGGACCTACCCACCACGGGCTGTTTGATATTTCGTATCTGCGCGGCATTCCCAACATCATTCACATGGACCCGAAGGATGAGGACGAGCTGGCGGACATGATGTATACCGCCATGCTGCAGCCGGGGCCGAGCGCGATCCGCTACCCCAGGGGAATTGGGCCGGGTACCGCGGTGAAGGAGCAGCCGGGTGCTTTGGAGATCGGCAAGGCCGAGGTGATCTTCGACGGCGACGAGATTGCGATCTTCGGGCTGGGAGGCATGCTGCCACTGGCGGTGGAGCTGGGCCAGTCGCTGGAAGCGAAGGGATTTTCCGCCGCGGTGATCAATCCCCGCTTCGTAAAGCCGCTGGACCGGGAAACGCTGGCGAAGTATGCGCGCAAGGTAACGGCCATCGTTACGTTTGAAGATCACGTGCTGATGGGCGGCTTTGGCAGTGCGGTGATCGAGGCTTTGAACGATATGCAGCTTGAGGTACCAGTGCTCAGGGTGGGCTGGCCGGACCAGTTCATTGAACACGGTAAGCTGGACCAACTGCGCGCCCGGCACGGGGTGAGCGTGGCAGCTGCCCTGGAACGTCTGACTCCACTGCTGGCGAAGTTCCCGCCGCGGCACGCTGTGATCCCCAGTCGTTAAGCGGATTCAGCCGAATCTAACAGCTCCACGAGGCGCTTCTGGCGGAAGCCGAAGATGGCGCGGATCTGGCGAGCAACAAAGATGCTGTTTGCGGCGTCCCCAAGCACTCCCAAGGGCAATTCATACTCCACATCGTCCTCCACGCGCGTGCCCGCGATGCCTCCCTGCGTCTCAGCGGAGACAGTATGGCGGTGACGCCAGTATTTAAATGGGCCACGCGGTCGCTGCTCATCGCAGAATGTTCGATTCCATTCGAAGTCGACAATCACCGCATCCCACAGCACGCGCAAGGGAATTAGTGGCACAGGGCGAAAGCTGACGGTGATGTTCGATCCCGTACCCGCCGCAACCGGCTGCCGCTGCTTCCCGGCGAGGGCCGGAGGCGCAACGAGAATCGCCTCTTCCACCCGAGCCTTTTGCCAGTCAGGCATTAGCCGCGGCAGGTTGGCCGGGTTGGCGAAAAAGGCAAAGACGCCTTCAATGGGGAAAGCTAACCACTGCTGTCCATGAAAACGATGGCGCATGCGACTCAGCGTACCTCCAGGATGGCGAAAGTATGAAGGGCGCCCGCAGGCGCCCTTCCCCGATCTGTGGTCCTAATTGGGCAGGAGAACTGCATCAATTACATGGATCACCCCGTTTGACTGCATCACATTCGCAATCGTCACGGTTGCCATTCCACCCTTCTCGTCGGTCAGCATCACCTTGCCTCCCATGGTAGTTGCGGTCAGCGTGCCGCCACTGACGGTGGTGAGAGTTGCCTTGCCGCCGCCAGCCTTGATCTTGGCCAGCAGCTCCTGGGCCGTCACTTTGCCGGCCACGACATGGTAGGTAAGGATCTTGACCAACTGATCCTTGTTCTCTGGCTTGAGCAGATTTTCCACCGTGCCGGCCGGGAGCTTGGCAAAGGCCTCATTGGTGGGTGCGAAGACAGTGAAGGGTCCGGGGCCTGACAAGGTGTCTACCAGTCCCGCGGCCTTTACCCCTGCCACCAGGGTGGTGTGGTCCTTTGAGTTGACCGCGTTCTCGATGATGTTCTTCGTGGGGGACATCTCGGCTCCGCCAACCATGGGGTTTTTCGTGTCTCCCATTTGCGCGAAGGCAGCCATCGAGGTCATGCCTATAGTTGCGGCCATTAGAACTGCTAGCAGTGTTTTCTTCATTCACATTCCTTTCAAGTGGTGCATGCGCAATACGCTCCGCTTCGACGACTGGATTGCCGCAGGTGGAAACGTACGTTTGCGTGCATACGGATGAGAGCGTGCGAAAACAGGAAAGGAGCGGCAGACCGGGCGGGGTTATTGGTACGCCCGCAAAACCGAGCGGTTCTGGTGGCGGGGTGGAAGTAAGACCGCGAATGGCTCGCGAGCCGGGCCCCGTGCAGCTCGTCGGTAATCTGAAAAGCACATCAAGTTTTCAGTTTCGCTAGAAGCGGCGCACCAGGACGACGCCCGCGATCATGAGCACTGCGCCGGTTAGGCGCATGGCGTTGATGGGGTGTCGCTGGAATCCCAGCCAGCCGTAGTGGTCCAGCAGGAGCGCCATGCCGATCTGGCCGGCGATCACTATAGAGAAGAAGACGGCGGCTCCGAGGCGCGGGGCTATCACGATGGTCGAGACGACATAGGCGGCGCCGATGAGGCCTCCTGTCCAGGCCCACCAGCGGACTGCTGTCATCGTTTCAATGCTGGGCCAGGCGACCCGGGGGACGAGGGTGAAGGGCAGAAGGAATATCAGTCCGATAAGAAATGAGGCCATCGTGGCCCAGACAGGCAGGCCGCTCTCGGCGCCGAGGCGTCCATTTACTCCGGCCTGGATGCTGAGGCTGCAGCCGGCGGCGAGTGCCAGCGCAATAAGCAACAAAAGTGTCATTGGTGTCCTTTCCGGGGGCTGAGATGCTGTTGCCTATGCGGAACAGTATCCCTTGCGCTACCGTATATCAGGAGCCACCGTCGAAGAAGAGGCCGGCGAATAACGTATTGGGGAAAATGCACAGTCCTGTAGTGGGTGAGAGCGCAAGGGTAACGCCGGTAGTACGCAGCCACAATCGCTGGGTTGTTGCCATTGGCGTTCTGAAGCTTCTGAAGGCCATCCTCTTTGTTCTGATCGGGATTGGGGCGATCAACCTCCTGCACAAGGACGTGGTGGACCTGTTCGCCAAGGGACTCGCCGATCTGAATTTCGACCCTGAAAGCCACTTTGTAAACGTAATTCTGGACAAGGTCGCCCTGCTTAATGACCATCGCCTGCGCTTGATCAGCACTGCGATCTTCTCGTATGCCGTCCTTGATGTGGTGGAGGGCGTGGGCCTGCTGCTGGAGAAGGCCTGGGCTGAATATCTAACAATTATTGTCACCGCCTCATTCCTGCCCTGGGAGATGTTTGAGGTTGCGCGCCACGCGACTGTGATCAAGATTGTGCTGTTTTTGACGAACGCAGCCGTCGTCGCTTACCTGGTTTACGATGTGCGGCGGCACGCGCGGATGCGTGAAGAACTGGATCAACTGGAGCGCGAAACTCGCGATTAGCAAGGCTTCCAGCACTCTTCCGCTTCGCTTGACCCCCTCCAAAATCTGCAACTTCTGTTGTATTGAGCGCAAAAGAGCTACCGCTAGAGCTCCATTTTCGCAAGTAGGCAGGTGGGGTCAGAACCACAGCAGTTAACACTATTCGTAGTGTCCCTTCCTCTGAGCGGTACTCCCCATAGGGTTTTCCACAGAACATCCACCAAATGCTGGGAAATGGCGATATTTGGGCTTTGACACTCCACTCGTGTGCGCTACGATGTGGACGAAAGTGGTCGAAAGTGGTCAAGTCCGACAGCTTCTCGGCCAATATCTACCTCAACTCGGGAGAAAGGGGCAAAGAACATGCGCGATCAAATTCTACGCGGTGGAGCGATCGTCACGATATACGGCGTTGGGATGTTTTTCGGAATGCTGTTCCTGTTCCGCTAAATGGCTAGCGATCCCCAGATCTGCGGCCGTAAACCGAGCGAAGTAAGGAAGTACCTAACGCAACCGGAAGTGCAGTAAGCAGGTTTTTTGGAATGTTTCGCGGAAACCATCCAACGCGAGTGGACGAGAAGGGTCGCCTAAAGCTGCCGGCGGAATTCAAACGCCTGATTGACGAGCAGTATGGGACCCAGTTCTACATCACCAGCAAGGACGGTCGGGTGGCCGAGATTTATCCCTTGCAGGAGTGGGAAAAGATTGAAGAGAAGTTGGCGAAGATCCCCAACTTCAATCCTGCGAAGAAGAAGCTGCTGGACCGGGTGAATTATTACGGCCAGATGGCAGAGATCGATGCGCAGGGCCGGGTGTTGATTCCGCAGATTTTGCGGGAGACGGCGAAGGTGATGGGCGACGTGGTGGTTTTCGGGATGCAGCACTACCTGGAAGTAACCAACCACGACGCATTCCGTCAGCACATGGATGAAAATCCGCTGACGGTGGAAGACGAGCAGTCGTTGGCGAGCTTTGATCTCTAACGACGAAGACGATTTTGCCCCCCAGGGGGAGCATGTGCCGGAAGCAAGTGGGCGGCATGTGCCGGTTCTTTTACAAGATGCGATCCAGTACTTGAATGTGCGCCCGGGCGGCACGTATGTAGACGCCACGCTGGGTATGGCTGGTCATTCCAGCGCGATTGCGAGGCTTTTGGGGGGCGGGGGCAAGCTGATTGCCTTTGACCGCGATCCGGAGGCGATGCAGATAGCGCGGGAGCGGCTGGCAAAGCTGGCCGAGGAGTTAGGGCCAGAGATGCCCACGGTGGAGCTGATCGACGAAGAGTTCTCGACAGCCGGCGAAAAGCTGGCGGCGGGATCGGTGGATGGAATACTCGCCGACTTCGGAATCAGTTCGATGCAGCTAGGGGAAGCGCACAGAGGATTTAGCTTTCAGGCGGATGGACCATTGGATATGCGCATGAATCCGCGCATCGGGGTCACCGCCGCACAAGTGGTAAACCAGGCTGACGAAAAAGATCTCGCCAACCTGATTTACGAATTCGGAGAGGAAAGGAGGTCGCGGAGAATCGCCAGAGCCATTGTCAGGGCGCGGCCGATTACAACGACGGCGGAATTGGCCAGAGTTGTTTCGTCTTGCGCCCCGACCATGAAGCACAAGGGGAAATCCGAGCGGCATTTTATTCATCCCGCCACGCGGACCTTTCAGGCGCTTCGAATTCATGTAAACGGTGAGCTGGACGAGATAAAGGCGTTGCTGGAGCAGGCGCCGAGGCTGCTGAAGCCGGGCGGAAGGCTGGTGGTGATCAGTTTCCACTCTCTCGAAGACAGGCTTGCCAAGGACGCGCTCCGCGAAGGAGCGAGCCAGGGAATTTATGAAATCCTCACGCGCAAGCCGTTGACGGCCACAGACGAGGAAAGGGATCGCAATCCGAGGTCACGCAGCGCAAAGATGCGCGCGGCCGAAAGAATCGAGCAGGAAAAGAAGTTCGCAACGGAAGAAGAGTTGTGGAAGAGATCGGGCCCGGGGTCGTCCTACCGAACTACCAAGCGAAAGTAAGACGATTACAAATTTGCAAGTCCTTCCTCCAATCAGCGATCCCGGTCCGATTGCTGAAGAGGAAACGAAATTGAAGGAATCTGACAGGGGCGGGGGAAGACGATGGCGACACAGGTTCTAGCGGGAATGATGCAGACGGGACGTCCCAACGCGCAGGCGTTAGAGGAGCGGAACCAGACGCTGTTTGCCGCGCAGCAGCGCGCGCGCCGCGGGCCGACTCCCGAAGTCTTCTTTGTAAAGCACCTCGACAATTCCCGCCTGGTGAAGGCGGACGATCCGGTTCGCACGCGCGAGATGCGGCTGTTTGCCGCTGCGATGACGATGATTTTCCTGTTGATCATGGTTTACGGATGGCAGCACTTCAGCGCGATTGAAT
The DNA here is from genome assembly GCA_963725995.1 of uncultured Acidobacteriaceae bacterium. GTDB lineage: Bacteria > Acidobacteriota > Terriglobia > Terriglobales > Acidobacteriaceae > JANXZS01. The sequence continues at coordinate 393,346 of CAVSAX010000026.1, forward strand.
ACGGCTATCGGGTGGAAGCGGAGAAGCAGCAGATGGAAGTGTTGAAGGAGCAGAATCGGCAGCTTCGGCTGACCGAGGCGCAGCTTTGCGATCCGGGACGGATTGATCGCATGGCGCGCAAGCTTGGCCTGGATGCGCCGCGACCGGGGCAGGTGGTTCGTCCTGATTCTTCGCCCGAAGCGAACACTCCTGTGATGGCCGAGGCAAGGCCCGCGCTGCCACTGCGCTAACAACGCTTAGGGAGAGGTCGCCGAAGTGAAGCCGGGTGCTTTCTCTTCTCAAAACAAAGTGAAGGCGGACGTAGCGGCGCCAGTGCGCCGCGTTCGCTTTCTTGGGGTCATCGGATTTCTGCTTTTCTGGGTGGTGATGATCTGCGGCAAGCTGGTCTGGCTGCAGGTGATCCGGCACCACGAATTTGTGGATCGGGCCGCCAGGCAGCAGTCGCGCACCTTTGAGGTGGCTCCGCGCCGCGGGGTGCTCTACGACCGCGACCTGCACGAGCTGGCCGTCACGGTGCAGGTGGACTCAGTGTATGCCGTGCCTTCCGAGATGACGGACAAGGATGCTACAGCATCGGCTATCTCCCGCCTGGTCCACACGGATCCGACGGACAACTTCACTTCTGCGCAGCAGATCGCCGCGCGGCTGAACGCCTCAAAGAATTTTGCCTGGGTGGCACGCAAGCTGGATCCGCCGGTTGCGGAGAAGGTGCGGGCTCTGAACCTGAAGGGTATTTATTTCCAGAAGGAGTTCAAGCGGTTCTATCCAAACAGCGTGATCGCCGCGCAGGTGCTGGGTTATGTGGGCGTGGACGACACCGGCCTGGGCGGGCTGGAGCGGCAGTTTGACGATGATCTGCACGGCACCTCGGGCAGGATGCTGACGGCGCTCGATGCCAAGCGGCATGTGCTGGACAGTGAGACGAGCGATCCGTTGCCGGGAGAAAATCTTGTCCTGAGCATTGACGAGAATATCCAGTTCATGGCGGAGAGGGCGCTGGACGCGGCGATGGCGCGCGTGAAGGCGGTGAACGGCACCGTGGTGGTGCAGGACCCTCACACCGGACAGATTCTGGCGCTGGCGATTCGGCCTACTTTTGACCCCAACGATTTTCGCCACGCGAATACTGAGCTGCTGCGCAACCACGCGGTGAGCGATGTGTACGAACCCGGCTCGACCTTCAAGCTGGTGACCTACTCGGCGGCGCTGGAGGAGAAGGTGGCCAAGCCCGATGACATGATCGATTGCATGGGCGGCAAGATCACCATCTACGGTCGAACGATTCACGACTCGCATCTGGGGTTGGGACGCATCACGGTGGAAAAGGCGCTGTGGGAGTCTAGCGACGTGGCCGCGGTAAAGCTGGCCATGGGCGTGGGCAAAGACAAGTTCTACAACTACATGCGCAGCTATGGATTTGGATCGCGCAGCGGGGTGGAGCTTCCGGCGGAGACGCGCGGGCTGGTGCGTCCTACGCGGCGTTGGGGAGCGACGAGTATTGGATCGCTGGCGATTGGCCAGGAGGTGGGCGTCACTCCGATCCAACTGGTCACTATGGTTTCGACGCTTGCCAATGGCGGGATGTATCTGCCGCCGCACATTGTGCTGGCGAGCACGTCAACGATGAAGGGGAGTCCGGATCTGAAGCCGCTGACATTTCATCCCAATGGCGCGATACCGGATCCGCTGCCGGATGGTTCGCATCGCGTGATCTCGACGATGACCGCGGCCCAGATGCGCAAGATGATGGAGGGGATCGTCCTCTACGGAACAGGCAAGGCAGCCAGCCTGAATGGATATTCGTCCGCGGGCAAGACCGGGACCGCGCAGAAGATTGACGTGTTGACGCATACCTACTCGAAGACGAAGTATGTTGCGTCGTTTGCGGGATTCGCCCCGGTGAATAATCCGGCGATTAGCGTGGCTATCATCATCGATTCGCCGACTGCGGGGGGAAGCTACTACGGTGCTGCTGTCTCCGCACCGGTCTTCCGCGACGTGGCGCAGCAGGTTCTGGAGTACCTGGGTGTGCCGCACGATACCGAAGTGAAGCAGGGTGCGGTGGTGGCGGCCGGCAAGGATCTGGATGAAGCACCGCCGGAACACACCGGCGATTTGACGGCATACTTCGCGGATGTGAACGATCTTCCTGCGGACGATCCGCTGCGCACGCCCCCGGCGCCGAAGCAGCAAGAGGTGGCGGGAGCCTCGCAGGGAAGCGCGACTGCGCAGCCGGAGAAACTGATGGTGGCGGCGAAGGAATTGCCGGCGGCGGATAGAGCGCCGAGCGCTCCGCTGGTAGCTCCGGCAACGCCCTCACCGTCAGGAGCCAGGGGCTCGGTGGTGATCGCGAGTGGCCAACAGGTCGCGGTGCCGTCCTTCGTGGGACTTGCGATGCGCAAGGTGGTGGAGCAAGCGGGACAGCTGGGTTTGGGCGTGCAGGTAATTGGCAACGGCATTGCGCGCGAGCAGGCTCCGGCAGCCGGGTCGATGGTGCCCGTAGGCACGCAGGTGATTGTGCGCTGCGTGCGCTAACTGCGGCCGCTCGCGTACCTGCGGAGTCATCGGCCGCTTTGGTGTCAAAGGACTTGCCTCAAGTCGGTTAGAATTTTCTTTCCTATGAAATTCGAAGAATTGCTGTCTGGTGTGGAATTCGTGCTGCGGCGCGGAGCGAATCCGGAGATCTCCGGAGTGGAGTACGATTCGCGCCGTGTCCGGGCGGGCTCTGTTTTTGTCGCGATGAAGGGCGGCACGACCGATGGGAATCAGTATCTGAAGAAGGCGATTGCTGCGGGGGCAGCGGCGATCGTGACTGACTCCGGTGAGGCCTTTGACCACCTGGAGAGTGCCGCGGTGGATGTGGCGGGGGCGGAGGTGCTGCATGGGCGTCCCGCGCTGGCGGCGTTGTCGGCGAACTTCTTTGGGCATCCCGAAAAGAAGCTGGCGCTAAGCGGTGTGACAGGGACGAACGGCAAGACGACGACGGCGTTTCTGCTGGACGCGATGCTGAACACCGTGGAACGCAAGACGGTGCTGGTGGGCACCATTGAATACCATGTGGCGGGAGAGGTGAGGCCCTCGCCGCACACGACGCCGGAGTCGCGGGACTTGCTCGAGCTTTTCGCAGCGGGCGTGGCGGCGGGCGCGACTGAGGCGGTGATGGAGGTTTCGTCGCACGCGCTGAAGCAGGGGCGGGTGTGGGGACTGGGCTTCGACGTGGCGATCTTTACGAATCTGACGCGCGACCATCTCGACTACCACCGCACGATGGAGAATTATTTTGCCGCGAAGGCGCGGCTGTTTGATGGCTCACAGTTGGCGGCGCCGCGAGTGGCGGTGATCAACGCGGAAGACAGCTATGGCTCACGGCTGATGGAGACGGCGCGGAATGCGGGCTCTGAAGTTTTTGGCTACGGCCTGCAGCAGGGAGATTTTCGCGCCGAGGAGTTGGAGATGACTCCCAACGGCATGAGCTTCAGCATGCAGTCGCCGCATGGTGTGGTGCCGATTCGCACGCGGCTTACGGGGCGGGTGAATGTGCAGAATCTGCTGGCGGCCGCGGCAGCGGCACTGGCTCGCGGGCTTACGACGGAGCAGGTGGCTGCAGGAGCAGCGGCGCTGGCCTGCGTGCCGGGACGCTTTCAGACTGTGGACAGCGGCCAGTCCTTCACGGTTGTGGTGGACTACGCACATACCGATGATGCGCTGCGCAACCTGACGGCACTGGCGCGAGAGTTTGTCGCGGTGAGTGGTGGGCGGGTGATTACGCTCTTCGGTTGCGGTGGCGATAGGGACCGCAGCAAGCGTCCGCTGATGGGGCGGGCCGCGGGTGAAGGAAGCGATCTGGTGGTGCTGACCTCGGACAATCCGCGGAGCGAAGAGCCAACTGCGATCCTTGAAGATATTTTGCCGGGGCTGAAGCAGAGCGGCGCGAAGTTCGAAGTTGAGCCGGACCGGGCGCGCGCGATTCGATTGGCATTGCAGGGTGCGCATCCGGGAGACATTGTTTTGCTCGCGGGCAAGGGGCACGAGCGGCAGCAGATTCTGGCGACGGGCGTAGTGCCGTTTAACGACGCAGAGGTGGCAGCGGAGGCGCTGGCGGAGTTGGGCTTCAGGCACGGGGCGGCGAAATGAATCTAAGCCTGGACCAGGTCGCGCTTTGGACGCAGGCGTGCTTTGTTGCGCACGGCATGCTGAGTGCGGGGCCCGTGACGGGCTACTCCATCGACTCGCGAACGCTTGCGCCGGGAGATATTTTTTTCGCGATTCACGGCGAGCATTTTGATGGACACAACTTTGTGCAGGGAGCCTTCGAGCGCGGAGCGCGTGCAGCGGTGATCGCCTCCTCGCGTGTCGAGGAGTTCCGCGAGATCGGTCACAGTCATATCGTGCTGCATGTGGGCGATCCGCTGACCGCACTGCAGATGCTGGCCGCGCAGGTGCGCAGGCATTGGGGCGGACGCGTTGTCGGCGTGACAGGCAGCGCAGGCAAGACGACGACGAAGGATGCGATCGCGCAGGTGTTGAGCCGCCGCTTCAACGTTCTGAAGTCGCAGGGCAATCTGAACAACGGCTTCGGTCTGCCGCTGCAATTGCTTCGCCTGCAGCCTGAGCATGGGATTGCGGTGATCGAAATGGGCATGTCCAATCCCGGCGAAATTGCCGCGCTGGCGAAGATCGCAGCACCGGAGTGGGGCGTGGTGACCAACGTGGGCAATGCGCACGCGAAAAATTTTGCGGATGGGATCGTGGGAATTGCGCGCGCTAAGTTTGAGCTGATCCAGTCTTTGCCGAGCCATGGGGTCGCGTTTCTGAATTGCGACGACGCGTATGTTTCGCAGTTTGGCCGCGACTTTGCGGGCAAGGCGATCTATTTTGGCAACGGCCCTTGCGCCGACTTGCGCGCGCACTCGATCGAGGAGCCCGGCGGAACGGCGCTGCAATTTGAGGTGAGCAGGAGCGGCAAGAGCGCGACGGTGCGAATGGGATTGATTGGCCGACACAACGTGACCAATGCGCTGGCGGCGATTGCGGTGGGGCTCGAGGCGGGCATTCCGCTGGGGGACGCGGCGAGCGCGCTGGCGGAGATGCAGCCAGGGGACAAGCGCGGCGAGACGCTGGAGATTCGCGGTGCGCGCCTCATCAATGATTGCTACAACTCGAATCCCGAGGCGCTGAAGTCGATGATTCGCACGCTGGCCGCGATGCCGGCGGAGCGCAGAATCCTGGTGGCGGGAGAGATGCTGGAACTGGGCCCGGGCGCGCCGGAGATGCATCGTTCCTGCGGCAGGGAGGCGGGGCTGGCAGGCATTGACGTGGTGGTGGGAGTGCGGGGAAATGCGCGGCAGATTGTTGATGGCGCGAAGGCGGCGGGGGTTGAGGGAATCTTTGTCGAGTCGCCGGAGGAGGCGGGCGCGTGGCTGCGATCGGAGTTGAAGGCGGGCGACGCGGTGCTGCTGAAGGCGTCGCGCGGGGTGCGGTTGGAGCGGGCGCTGGATGTGTTGCGTGAGGAAGTGAAGTAGACAGGAAATGAACAGGTAGAAGTGAACGCCGGGAAGGAGCATGAGGAGCCCTCCCGCTTGGTAACATAAGGTTCAGAACCGCATTTTTTGCCGGAGGAAGTTTGCTTTACTGGCTGCTTTACCAAAAGCTGTTTCCCTACTTCAGACCCTTCCGTATCTTCCGGTATCTGACGTTTCGCACTGCTTTCGCCAGCCTCACGGCGTTGCTGATCGCGCTGCTCATCGGCCCGTACGTGATTGAGAAGCTGCGCGAGTTTCAGATTGGCCAGTACATTCGCGAGGACGGCCCCAAGGATCACCAGAAGAAGGCGGGCACGCCGACCATGGGCGGCGTGCTCATCTGCATCGCGATCCTGCTGCCGACGCTGCTGTGGAGTGACCTGACCAATCCGTTGGTATGGCTGGTGATGGTGGCTACGCTGGCCTTCGGGGCCATCGGCTTTGCTGACGATTACATCAAGGTGATCCACCGGCGCAGTCTTGGGCTGACGGCGCGCGCGAAGCTGGCCTACCAGACGCTGGTAAGCGTATCGATTGCGGTGGTGCTGGTGCGATGCAGCAGCAGGGCAGCTACTCCACGCACCTGATGGTGCCGTTTGTCAAGCGCATCCGGCCGGACCTGATGTGGCATTGGCTGGGTTCGATTCCGCACCTGGGAGTGCTGGCGTTTCTGCCGTTTGTCTTCTTCGTGATCCTGGTGATTGTGGGTTCGAGCAATGCGGTCAATCTCACAGACGGGCTGGACGGCCTGGCGATCGGGTGCACGATCATTGCCGGTGGAGCGCTCACTGTACTGACGTATGTCAGCGGCAACGTTGTGTTTTCGGATTATCTTGAGCTGCAGCGCATGCCGCTGGTGGGCGAGGTTACGGTTTTCTGCGGCGCAATGGTCGGCGCGAGCATCGGATTTCTCTGGTACAACGCGCACCCCGCGGAGATTTTTATGGGCGATGTGGGCTCGCTGGCGCTGGGTGGCGCGATTGGCACTGTGGCCGTCATTATCAAGCAGGAGCTGCTGCTGCCATTTATTGGCGGCATCTTCGTGCTGGAAGGGCTTTCCGTCATCTTGCAAGTGGGCAGTTACAAACTGCGGAAGAAGCGGATCTTCAGGATGGCTCCGCTGCATCATCACTTTGAGCTGATGGGCTGGTCGGAGTCGAAGGTGATTGCGCGCTTCTGGATTGGCGCGCTTATGTTTGCACTCTTTGCACTCACCACGCTGAAACTCCGGTAAGGAGTGTGTGCTACGTGGGAGAATGGTCGTGACTGGTTATGCGGCAGGAATCGCAGGTCATTATGGATATGGAGTTGAAAAACAAGAAAGTTCTGGTGGTGGGGCTAGGCAAGTCTGGTCTGGCGGCGGCGTTGTTTCTGCGCCACCGGGGAGCGCAGGTGACGGTCTCCGACATGCGTAGCGCGGCAGCGCTGGCGAAGGAGATCCCCGCGCTGCTGGAAGAGGGAATCGCGGTCGAGGCGGGTGGTCATGGGCTGCTGACGTTTCGCCGGCAGGACCTGATCGTGGTAAGTCCGGGCGTGCCGCTGGATACTCCTGAGCTGGCGCAATCGAAGAAATTCGGCCTGCCGGTGATTGGCGAACTGGAACTGGCCTCGCGTTACCTGAAGGGCAAGACGCTGGCGATCACGGGCTCGAATGGCAAGACCACAACCACCACGCTTTGCGGAGAGATTCTGAAGGCTGCCGGAATCGCTGTCGAGGTAGGCGGCAACATCGGAGTGCCGGTAATTGCGCTGGTGGAGCAGAGTCGCGAGGATGGCTGGGCAGTGCTCGAAGTATCGAGCTTCCAGTTGGAATCGACGCACCAGTTTCACCCCGAGATCGCGGTAGTTCTGAACATCACGCCAGACCATCTGGATCGTCACGGCACCTTTGAGAATTATGCGTTGGCGAAGGAGCGAATCTTCCTCGAGCAGACGGCCAAGGACGCGCTGGTGTTGAACGCCGACGATCCGCGCACGGCAGAGGCCGCCAAGCGCAGCACGGCTCAGATCTTCTGGTTCAGCCGGGTGAAGGCGCAGGAGAAGGGAGCCTATCTTCACGACGGCAACATTGTTTTCTGTGGCGGCAAGGGCGAAAAGCCGGAAACGATTCTGCCGCTGTCGGAGATCCATCTGAAGGGCGTGCATAACGTTGAGAATGTACTGGCAGCGGTGTGCGCCACGCGGATTGCGGGCGCGAGTCCAGCGGCGATCCGGTTGGCGGTTGCAGGCTTTCATGCAGTGGAGCACCGGCTGGAGTTTGTCGCCAACATGAATGGGGTGGACTACTACAACGACTCCAAGGCGACCAACGTCGACGCGACGATCAAGGCTATCGAGTCGTTCCCCGGGAACATTCATCTAATACTCGGCGGAAAGGACAAGAACTCCGACTACAGCCTGCTGAATTCGCTGCTGCGTACGCGGGTGAAGGCGGTCTACACGATTGGCGCTGCCGCGGAAAAGATTGAAACGCAGATTCGCGGGGCGGGAATTCACGTGGTGTCGTCGCATACTTTGCAGCAGGCAGTGACGAATGCTGCCAGTGCGGCGATGCCGGGAGACGTGGTGCTGCTGGCTCCCGCCTGCTCCAGCTTTGACCAATTTGATAGTTACGAACATCGCGGCCGTGTATTCAAAGACATCGTGCTGGAAGGGCGCAACCTCGGGCTATGGCAAAACGCGTAGGGGTTGATAAATGGCTCTTCGGGGTAACGCTGCTGCTGGTCGTCATCGGGCTGGTGATGGTTTTCAGCGCCTCGGCCGTGATGGCGAAGGAGCGCTTCGGCTCGCCTTACACATTCGTGATGAAGCAGGCGCTGTGGGCCGTGCTGGGGCTGGTGGCGATGACCGGCCTGATGCAACTGGACTATCGCAAGCTGAATCGTCCGCAGGTGGTCTTTCCGGTGATTGCGGTGTGTACGCTGCTGTTGCTGGGAGTATTTTTCGCACCGGGCTCGCACGCTACGCACCGCTGGATTCGCTTCGGCAATTTCTTCACCTTTCAGCCATCGGAGATCGCCAAGCCTGCGCTAGTGCTTTTTCTTGCGTGGTTTCTGCAGGACCGCATGCAGTACATCACGGATTGGCGCAAGACTCTGATTCCGGCGGCGATGCCGAGCCTGCTTCAGGCTCGGCGTCGCCGGGGAGTTCTTGCGCCAATCCATGATACATGGTGTGCAGAAACCACGCAAGAAAAAGCACTGCACGCAGTTGGCGATCTGCGATGGCTGAAAGGTGAAGAAATTGCCGAAGCGAATGCAGCGGTGCGTCAGCGGTGCAAGCTCGAAAAATACTCCCAGCAACAGCAGCGTACATTGCGCAATCACCGGAAAGACCACCTGCGGACGATTCAGATTGCGATAGTCCAGTTGCGTGGGGCCACCACCACCAGCCCCAGGCGGCCCACAGCGCCTGCTTCATAGCGAATGTGTAAGGCGAACCAGAAGCGCTCCTTCGCCATCACGGCCGAGGCGCTGAAAACTCATCACCAGCCCGATGACGACCAGCAGCAGCGTTACCCCGAAGAGCAAACATTTGACACCTTTTTCGTTTTGCCATAGCCCGAGGTTGCGCCCTTCAGCACGATGTCTTTGAATACACGGCCGCCATGTTCGTAACTATCAAATTGGTCAAAGCTGGAGCAGGCGGGAGCCAGCAGCACCACGTCTCCCGGGGCATCGCCGCACTGGCAGCATTCATAATGCCCTCTGCAAAGTATGCGACGACACCACGTGAATTCCCGCCCCGCGAATCTGCGTTTCAATCTTTTCCGCGGCAGCGCGATCGTAATTCACCCGCGTACGCAGCAGCGAATTCAGCAGGCTGTAGTCGGAGTTCTTGTCCTTTCCGCCGAGTATTGATGAATGCTCCCGGGGAACGACTCGATAGCCTGATCGTCGCGATGGTCGCCTTGGAGTCGTTGTAGTAGTCCACCCCATTCGGTGTTATACAAACTCCAGCCGGTGCTCCACTGCATGAAAGCCTGCAAAAACATTTAAAGTTGATGAGCCGCTGCAGACTCCAGCGCCCGCAATCCGCGTGGCGCAGCACAACTGCAGTTGCATTCTCAAACGTTGTGCGCGCCCTTCAGATGGATCTCCGACAGCGGCAGAATCATTTCCGGCTTTTCCCCTTCCACCACGGATGCCGTCGTGAAGAATGGGTCCCTATCCTGCGCCTTCACCCGGCTGAACCAGAAGATTCTGAGCCGTGCTGCGCTTGGCGGCCTCTGCCGTGCGCATTCAACACCAAAACCTCGGCCGCTGCTCGAGGATTTCGCTCCTTCGCCAACACATGTCTCAAAGGTGCCGTGACGATCCGGATGGTCTGGCGTGATGGCACAACTACCGCGATCTCGGGGTGAAACTGGTGCGTCGATTCCAACTGGAAGCTCGATACTTCGAGCACTGCCCAGCCATCCTCGCGACTCTGCTCCACCAGCGTTACCAGAATATGCCGATGTACCACCTACCTCGACAGCGATTCCGGCAGCCTTCAGAATCTCTCCGTCATGGCTGTGGTCTTGCCATTGCAAGCCCGTGATCGCCGCAGTTCTTGCCCCTTCAGGTAAAGCGCGAGGCCAGTGTCCGTTCGCCCATCACCGGCAGGCGAGAATTTCTTGGATTGCGCCAGCTCAGGAGTATCCAGCGGCACGCCCGGACCACGATGGGCGAAACGTCAGCAGCCGTGACCACCCGCCTCAACCGCGATTCCCTCTCCGGCAAGACGCGGGACCCGCCGTACGAATGTCGGAGACGTAACCTGCGCTCCCCGGTGGCGCAGAAAAACGAGCGCCGCCGCCGGACCAGACTTGCCTAGCCCGCCGCCGAACTTTCTTGTTTTTCGACTCAAAATGACCTGCCGGATTTGCCTCACCGCATAACCAGTCACGGCCATTCTCCCACGTGCAGCGGCTTACCCGGAGTTTCAGCGTGGTGAGTGCAAAGAGTGCAAATATAAGCGCGAAACGGAAGCGCGCAATCACCTTCGACTCCGACCAGCCCATCAGCTCAAAGTGATGATGCAAAAGCGGAGCCATCCTGGAGGGTCCGTTCTTCCGCAGTTTGTAACTGCCCACTTGTAAGATGACGGAAAGCCCTTCCAGCACGAAGATGCCGCCAATAAAATGGCAGCAGCAGCTCCTGGGATAATGACGGCCAGCATGCCAATCGCGCCACCCAGCGCCAGCGAGCCCACATCGCCCATAAAAATCTCCGCGGGGTGCGCGTTGTACCAGAGAAATCCTATGCTCGCGCCGACCATTGCGCCGCAGAAAACCGTAATCTCGCCCACCAGCGGCATGCGCTGCAGCTCAAGATAATCCGAAAACACAACGTGGCCGCTGACATACGTCAGTACAGTGAGCGCTCCACCGGCAATGATACACAATCACCAGGCCGTCCCAGCCCGTCTGTGAGATTGACCGCATTGTTCGAACCCACAATCACCAGGTGCACGAGAAGAAGACAAACGGCAGAAACGCCAGCACTCCCAGGTGGGTGTCAAACCCAGCCAATGCCACATCAGGTCCGGCCGGGATCCGCTTCACAAACGGCACGAGGTACGGTCGTGGATCGCTGCCCGCTGCTGCATCGGCACCAGCACCACCGCAATCGATACGCTTACCAGCGTTTGGTAGGCCAGCTTCGCGCGCCGTCAGCCCAAGATTGCGCGTGAATTCATGTAATCGTCAGCAAAGCCGATGGCCCCGAAGGCCAGCGTAGCCACCATCACCAGCCATACCAGCGGGTTGCTCGGGTCAACCACAGCGGCGACGTCGGCAGCAGGATCGCGATGCAGTCGCACGCCATGCCATCGTCGGCGTGCCCCACCTTCTTCTGATGATCCTTGGGGCCGTCCTCGCGAATGTACTGGCCAATCTGAAAAACTGGCGCAGCGCCCGCCTCAAGCCCCGCGGCCCGCGACGGCGACGCCTTCGCCGCAGCACGATGCCGTAGCCCGCCCCTCGACTGCCCGATCGCGGCCACGCCGAAGCTGTCCGGCGTTCGACGAAGTTCCTGCAAGGAACCACTAAGCCTTCGGCGCCATCAACGATATGCCGCGCGTTCCCCGCACTCCCACCGCCGCGTCATGCCTGCCAGCCTCGCGCCTGCTTGCCGCAGGAACGATGCGTCTCGGCGTGCCCGGGCCGGTTAGGCGTCTGCTCCCGCCGGCCGGTATCGCTGCGCCGGCGGTGCGCAGCCTGCAAGCGCGCGAAATCATCGACTTCAGCGCCTCGGGATTCGAGTTGTAGGCGATGAGGCGCGCACCGCGAATCTCCAGCGTCTCGCCGCGCTTGTCCCCTGGCTGCATCTCCGCCAGCGCGCTCGACCCCAGCGGAATGCCCGCCTAGAGCTTCCGCAATCGCCGCCAGCGCATTGGTCACGTTGTGTCGGCCAATCAATCCCATTCGCACCCATCGCGCTCTTGCGCTCCTGCTCGCCTCAAATTGCAGCGCCTCGCCGTTGTCGATCGAGTGCGCGCGCAAGTCGGCGCAAGGGCCGTTCCAAAATAAAGATCGCCTTGCCCACAAAGTCGCGGCCAAACTGCGAAACATACGCGTCGTCGCAATTCAGAAACGCGACCCCATGGCTCGGCAAAGACTGGATCAGCTCAAACTTAGCGCGCGCAATTCCCACGATCCCATGCGCAAAAATTTTTCGCGTGTGCGCATTGCCCACGTTGGTCACCACGCAAACCGGTGCTGCGATCTTCGCCAGCGCGGCAATTTCGCCCGGATTGGACATGCCCCCATTTCAAATCACCGCAATCCCAGTGCTCAGGCTGCAGGCGAAGCGATTGCAGCGGCAGACCGAAGCCGTTGTTCAGATTGCCCTGCGACTTCAGAACGTTGAAGCGGCGGCTCGACACCTGCGCGATCGCATCCTTCGTCGTCGTCTTGCCTGCGCTGCCTGTCACGCCGACAACGCGTCCGCCCCAATGCCTGCGCACCTGCGCGGCCAGCATCTGCAGTGCGGTCAGCGGATCGCCCACGTGCGGCGCGATATGACTGTGACCGATCTCGCGGAACTCCTCGACACGCGAGGAGGCGATCACCGCTGCACGGCTCGCGCTGAACGTTCCCTGCACAAAGTTGTGTCCATCAAAATGCTCGGCGTGAATCGCGAAAAAGAACTCCGGCGCAAGCGTTCGCGAGTCGATGGAGTAGCCCGTCACGGGCCCCGCACTCGGCGTCCGTGCGCAACAAAGCACGCCTGCGTCCAAAGGCACCGTTCCAGGCTTAGATTTATTTCGCCGCCCGTGCCTGAAGCCCAACTCCGCCAGCGCCTCCCGTCCCACCTCTGCGTCGTTAAACGGCACTGCGCCAGTCGCAAGAACTGTGCCACTCGTGCCCCTTACCCACGAGCAACGATGTCTGCCGGATGCGCACCCCCTCAATGCCAATAGGGGCGCGCCGGACCGGCTCAACTTCGAACTCGCGCCGCTCTGCTTCAGCCCCCGCAAAGACTTCACGGTCGCAGTTGGCTCTTCGCTCCGCGGATTGTCCGAGGTCCGCACCACCAATCGCTTCCTTCACCCGCGGCCCGCCCCGTCGGCGCACGCATCCTGCGGTCCCTATCGCCACCGCAACCGGAGCGTAAACACCCGCCCACCACTCACCCCGACGATTTCTCGCGCCAGTGCCATCAGGTTGCGCAGCGCATCATCGGTGTGTGCGTAGTCCACCACAACCGTGAAGGACTGGCCGCTGTCCACAGTCTGAAAGCGTCCGCAGCCGGGCCAGCGCCGCTTCTCCTGCAGCCACCTGCTCCGTCGTAAGCCCGCGAGCCAGTGCCGCTGCCGCGGCCGCCAGCAGATTCTGCACATTCACCCGCCCCTTAAGCCGCGTGCGAATGCGCCGCACACCATCCGGCGACTGCATGCTGAAGCTCATGCCGTTGGGAGTCATCTCCAACTCCTCGGCGCGAAAAATTCCTGCTCCGGCCGTAGCCAAAAACTTCAGAGCCCGCATTCCGCGCCGTCTCCGTCGGCCCGTGAGCCATAGCTGTCTTCCGCGTTGATCACCGCCACTCGCGGCGCCGCCAAGTGTGAGCCATCAAACAGCCGCGCCTTCGCCGCAAAATAATTCTCCATCGTGCGGTGGTAGTCGAGATGGTCGCGCGTCCGGGTCCGTAAAGCCTCGCCACGTGGAACCCCATCCCCCCACACCCGCCCCTGCTTCAGCGCGTGCGACGAAACCTCCATCACCGCCTCAGTCGCGCCCGCCGCCACGCCCGCTGCGAAAAGCTCGAGCAAGTCCCGCGACTCCGGCGTCGTGTGCGGCGAGGGCCTCACCTCTCCCCGCCGCATGGTATTCGATCGTGCCCACCACACCGTCTTGCGTTCCACGGTGTCGGCGTCGCGTCGCAGAAACGCCGTCGTCGTCTTGCCGTTCGTTCCTGCTCACACCGCTTAGCGCCAGCTCTTTTCGGGATGCCGAAGAAGTTCGCCGACAACGCCGCACGCGGGACGCCCATGCAGCACCTCCGCCCCGCCACATCCACCGCGGCACTCTCGGGGGAGGCCCGCCGATCGTCACGATCGCCGCTGCCCCCGCAGCAATCGCCTTCTTCAGATACTGATTCCCATCGGTCGTCGCCCTTCATCGCGACGAACAGAGCCCGCCCGGACACGGCGCAATCGTCCTCCACTCCGGAGATCTCCCGGACTCGCCGCGCCGCAGCACGAATTCCACACCGGACAGCAATTCTTCGAATTTCATAGGAAAGAAAATTCTAACCGACTTGAGGCAAGTCCTTTGACACCAAAGCGGCCGATGACTCCGCAGGTACACGAGCGGCCGCAGTTAGCGCACGCAGCGCCCGATAGGCGTGCCTACGGGCACCATCGACCCGGCTGCGGAGCCTGCTCGCGCGCAATGCCGATGCCAATTACCTGCACGCCCAAACCCAGCTGTCCCGCTTGCTCCACCACCTTCGCATCGCAAGTCCCACGAAGGACGGCACCGCGACCGTGGCCACTCGCGATCACCACCGAGCCCCTGGCTCCTGACGGTGAGGGCGTTGCCGGAGCTACCAGCGGCGCACTCGGCGCTCTATCCGCCGCCGGCAATTCCTTCGCCGCCACCATCAGCCGGGGCGTCGCGCTTCCCTGCGAGGCTCCCGCCACCTCTTGCTGCTTGGCGCCGGGGGCGTGCGCAGCGGATCGTCCGCAGGAAGATCGTTCACATCCGCGAAGTATGCCGTCAAATCGCCGGTGTGTTCCGGCGGTGCTTCATCCAGATCCTTGCCAGCCGCCACCACCGCACCCTGCTTCCACTTCGGTATCGTGCGGCAACTACCCAGAACCTGCTGCGCCACGTCGCGGATTAGCAGGCACCGTCGTGGCTTCCCCCCGCAGTCGGCGAATCGATGATGATGCTAATCGCCCAGATTCAGA